>NZ_SODT01000012.1:0-703627 GCF_004366005.1 Kribbella sp. VKM Ac-2566
TCCTAGACAGCTCAGAAACCTAGACAGAGAACGGCGTGCGCCACTCCAGGCACGCTCAAATCACCCACACATACAGCAGAAGAGCCGGATATCCCCGCTGGTGGGGAGCGGGACGGTTTGATCAAACGGTCACTTTGTGTGCCTAGGTGATGACAGAGGGTTGAAACGGCGTCACACTGAAGGGTGCTGGATCGACCGTCAGCGATCCGGCCGCCCGTGAGGAGGGTGTCGTCGTGTCTCGTGTGACCATCAAGGAGATCGCCCGGCGTTGTGGGGTCTCCCAAGGAGCGGTGTCGTACGCGCTCAACAACCAGCCCGGGGTGTCGGAGGCGACCCGGGCGCGCGTGCTGAAGGTCGCCGCCGAGCTGGAGTGGGTGCCGAACCGAGCAGCGCGGCAACTGTCCGCCGCGCGCAGTGAGACGTTCGGGCTGGTGCTCGCCAGGTCCGCGCAGACGCTGATCGAGGAGCCGTACTTCATGGGTTTCGTCGGCGGCGTCGAGTCGGTCCTGTCGGAGAAGTCGTTCGCGTTGGCCCTGCAGGTCGTGGCCGACCTGGACGAGGAGGTCGCGACGTACCGGAAGTGGACCGCCGAGCGCCGCGTCGACGGCGTGATCGTCGTCGACCTCCGGGTCGCCGATCCCCGCATCCCGGTACTGCGCAAGCTCGGTCTGCCGGCCGTTCTGGTCGGCGATCCCGCGCTCGCGGACGGGATGCCGTGCGTCTGGACCGACGGCACCGCGGCGATGACCGCGGCGCTCGATCATGTGGAGTCGCTCGGGCACCGGGTGATCGCGCGGGTCGCCGGTCCGCCCGAGTTCGGCGACGTCTGGATCCGTGACCAGGCGTACGACGTGGCCGCCCGCCGGCTCGGTTTGACGACCTCGGTCCATCACACCGACTACTCGGCGGCGCAGGGCGCCGATGCGACACGCGACGTACTGGCCGCCACCCCACGGCCCACGGCGATCATCTACGACAACGACCTGATGGCGGTGGCCGGTCTGGCCGTCATCCAGGCGCTCGGCCTCCGCATCCCGGACGACATCACGCTGGTCGCCTGGGACGACTCGGCCCTGTGCCGGATCACGCATCCGACCCTCACGGCCCTGAGTCACAACGTGGTCGGCTACGGCGCCGAGGTGACGCACCGCCTGCTGGATGTCCTGGCGGGGGCGCAACCCCAGTCCCACCTGTACTCGACGCCGCTGCTGCTCATTCGGGAGAGTTCTGCCCCGCGGTGACGGTCACGGGGACTCCGTTGACGGCCGCGGTGCCTGACGTGGGGTCGATGCGGCTGCGATCGGTGATGTCGTTGGCGCTCGGCCCCGCGAGCTGATTGGCGACCGTCAGACGGGTGCCGGGACGGTTGTGGCCGAACCCGTGCGGCAGGCTGACCACGCCCGGCATGATGTCGTTGCTAGAGGCAACCTCAACCGAGATGGAACCGGCCGCGGAGGTCACTGTCACCACCTGGCCGTCGGCGAGGTCGCGGTCGGCCAGGTCGTGCGGATGCATCAGGAGCTGGTGGCGCGGCTTCCCCTTCACCAGCCGTGCGGAGTTGTGCATCCAGGAGTTGTTGTTGCGCAGGTGCCGGCGGCCGATCAGCAGCAGCTCGTCGGCCGCAACGGTGGTCAACGCGTCCAGCCGCGGCAGGTCGTCCAGGATCATCCGCTGCGCGAGGTCGATCCGCTTCGACTTCTTGTGCAGAGCTTCGGGCAACGCCGGCTGCAACGGACCCAGGTCGACCCCACCCGGCGAGCGCCGCAACTTCCCGACGGACAAGCGATATGGCCCGATCCGCAACCCCGCGTCCACGATCCACCGCGGCGACAGTCGCAGTCGTGCCGTCGTCTCGACCCGGCGCCGGTTCCAGGGAGTACGCCGTATCAAAGCTAGCCCGAGATCCCGGAAGATCTCCCAGTCGTGCCGTGCCTCGGCGGGCTTCGGGAGTACGGCGTCGTTCCACCGCGCGGTGTTCCGTACGGCGAGTTGGTGGAAAATGATGTCGTAGTGGTCCCGCTCCAGCGGCGGCGCCGGTGGCAGGATCACGTCGGCGTGCCGCGTCGTCTCGTTGATGTACGGATCTACCGCGACCATGAAGTCCAGCGACCCGAGCGCCTCGTCCAGCCGCCGCCCGTCCGGTGTCGACAGCACCGGGTTCCCGGCGACGGTCACCATCGCGCGGATCTGGCCTTCACCCGGCGTGAGGATCTCCTCCGCCATCGTCGATACCGGCAGCTCACCACCGAACTCCGGCAACCCGCGCACCCGGCTCTTCCAGACGCCGATATGCCCGCGCCCGAGCCCGAGCAACGTGTTCACCGCCGGCCGCGGGAACATCGTCCCGCCGGCCCGGTCGAGGTTTCCAGTGATGATGTTCAGCACCTGGATCGCCCACTGGCAGATCGCGCCGAACTGCTGCGTCGACACCCCGACCCGCCCGTAACAGGCCGCCCGGTCGGCCGCCGCGAACTCCCGCGCGATCCGCCGGATCACGTCCGCCGGAATCCCGGTGATCCCGGCTGCCCGCTCCGGGGTCCACGCCTCGACCGCCGCCTCCACGGCCTCGAATCCGTCGACGTACTCCGCCGGCCGCGCGGAGCCCTGCGTGATCACCTCGTGGATCAGCGCGAGCAGAAACGCCGCGTCCGTCCCCGGACGGACGAAATGGTGCTCGTCGGAAACCGCTGCAGTCTCGGTCCGGCGGGGATCGATGACGACCAGCTTTCCGCCGCGTTTCCGCAACTCCTTCAAACGTTTTCCGAACCCGGGAGCGGTCATCATGCTGCCGTTCGACGCCAACGGATTCGCCCCGAGCATCAGCAGGTACGACGTCCGGTCGATGTCCGGCACCGCGACCATCAACTGATGCCCGTACAGCAGGTACGACGCCAGCATGTGCGGCAACTGGTCGATCGAGGTCGCACTGAACCGGTTCCGGGTCCGCAACTGCCGGACCATCGTCGGTAGGTGCGTGAGCGCGCCGAGACTGTGCACGTTCGGGTTCCCCAGGTACACCCCGACCGCGTTCCGCCCGTGTTCGCGCTGGATCCCGGTGAGCTTGTCGACGACGAGCTCGTACGCCGCCCCCCATCCGATCTCCTGCCAGCCGTCGGGAGTACGTCGTACCGGCGTGGTCAGTCGATCGGGGTCCTCCTGGAGATCGCGCAGTGCGACCGCCTTCGGGCAGATGTGACCGCGCGACAGCGGGTCGGACTCGTCGCCGCGGATGTCGGTGACCTTGCCGTCCTCGACGGTCACCAGGACACCGCAGATCGCTTCACAGAGATTGCAGGACGTCCGTCGTACGGTCATCCACTCAAACTACCCCCGGGTAGCAGACGGGTCACCTTGTCGCTGCGCGTCAAGTTGGTGACGGCGTCAGTCGAAGCGTGCCTCGTCGAGACGCCCGAGGATCGCGTCGACGGTCTCGCCGACCGACAGGTCGGAGTTGTCCAGCCACAGGCCGCGCCGCGGACTGAACGCGTGCAGTTCGTAGTCGAGCTCGTCGACCAGATGATGCGCGCCGCCGCCGAGCCGGGTCGAGATGATCTCCGGTCGCGGCGTCAGTACGACGAGGTACCGCGGCCGGGTCTGGATGCCGTCCAGGAACTCGCGCAGCAGTTCGCCGATCACCACGTCCTGCAGGACCACCGTGAAGCCGGCGTTCGCGTACTCGTCGGCGGACTTGCAGGCCAGCCGGTAGCGCAGCTGCAGTTGGCGTTGTGCCTCGAGCACATCGTCGGCCATCGAGGCCTGACCGCTGACGATCATCCGCCGGAAAACGTCCCCCCGAAGATGCACGCCGTACTGGAATCTCTCGGCGAGCATTTGGGACACCGACGACTTCCCCGCCGCCATGATTCCACTGACGACGATCACCCCCTCTGACTCCATGCGGTGATCGTGCCACGTGCCGCGAGGTTTTAGTCCGGTCTCGGCGATTCTTCTCCGAAAACCCAGGTTTGTAAGGGGTTACTCAGGCTATGAGCGTCTCGAGATGATGCCGCAGGATCTGCCGGATCCGGGTCGCCGTGCTGCGTTCGGGTTGGATTGCGGCATGCAGGGCGAGGCCGTCGATCAGGGCATGCAGGCGTTCGGCCTCGCGGCGTAGATCGAGACCGTTCTTGAGAGCTCCGTCGTCGGCGAGCGAGTTCAGCAGCGACTCGCACAACCGGCGTAGTCCGTCGTGCACGGTGTCGACGTGTTCGTGCAGGCTGCCCGCGCCGGTCTCGGCCTGGGCCTGGGCCATGAACGCCATCCAGACGTCGAACTCCGCGCGCCGTTCGGCGTCCAGCGGGAGGGCCTCCTCGAGGTACCGCAGCGCGATCGCGATCGCGCTGCCCTTCGGCTCGATCGCGCTGACCCGCTCCGTCACCCGGCGCGACACCAGGTCCATCGCGAAGCTGAGCAGCCCGTCCTGGTCCGGGAAGTAGTAGCGCACCGCGCCCGCGGACCAGCCCGCCTCGGCGGCGACGGTGCGGACCGACGCCGCGCGGATCCCGTCCCGGCGGACCACCCGCCACAGCGCCTCGGCGATCTCCTCGCGACGGACGGCGTGATCGACGATCTTCGGCATGCCGTCCTTTTTAGCACAGCTGTGTTAGTCTCGTTTTACAACACAGTCGTACTGAAAACTTTCTCGGAAGGGGAACGCCGTGCTGATCGCTGTGATCGCCGCGTGCGAGATCGGATTCTGGGTCCTGCTCGCCGGCGGCCTGGTGACGCGCTACCTGTTGCGGCGGCCGAAGGCGGGTCTCGTCCTACTGGCCGGCGTACCGCTGGTCGACGTCGTGATGCTGGTCGCGAGCGTCCTGGACATCCACCGGGGAGCGGAGCCCGCGTTCAAGCACTCGCTGGCCGCGATCTTCATCGGCGTCAGCGTCGGGTTCGGGCACCAGACGCTGAAGTGGGCGGACCAGTGGGCGGCGCACTTCCTGGGCGGCGCGCCGCGTCCGGTGAAGCCGCCGAAGAAGGGCCCGGAGCGCGCGCGCCGCGAACGCGCCGGCTGGTTCCGGCACCTGCTCGCGTACGTCGTCGGCGTTGGCATCATGATCGGCCTCGGCCTGCTCTCCGGTCGCGGGTACGACGCGGTCCTCGCCGCGGCCGGCACCTGGACGCTCGTGCTGGCGATCGACGCGGTCGTCTCGTTCAGCTACTCGTTCGACGGGGCGTCCCGGGAGAAGCAGTCCGCCTGACCTCCCGGGATCGCCCGGTAACTCGTCGTACATTCTCGGCATGACAATGGTCGGGCGGATCTGGGCGGCGATCACCGGGCTGATCGTGGTGTGCGGGATCGTCATCCAGTTGGTGGTGACGGCGACCGGACACGAGGGGTTCTTCCCGGACAACCCGGAGCGGGTGTTCAACGTGTTCGCGTTCTTCACGATCCAGTCGAACCTGCTGCTCGGTGGGACCGCGCTGATGCTGGCCGCACTTCCGGACCGCCCGCGGAGCCGGCTGTTCGACACTCTGCGGCTGAACGGCGTCCTGTGCATTGCGGTGACCGGGATCGTCTACCACGCCGTACTGGCCGGGACGGACGACCTGCACGGATGGGGGTCGGTCGCGAACTTGCTGCTGCACACCGCGGCGCCGGTCGTCGGCGTACTGGGCTGGCTGGTGTTCGGGCCGCGTGGCCGGACCGACTGGGGGATCGTCGGCTGGTCGATCGTGTACCCGGTGCTGTGGCTGGTGTTCACGCTGGTCCGCGGCGCGTTCGTCGGTTTCTATCCGTATCCGTTCGTGAACGTCGACGAGCACGGGTACGGAAAGGTGCTACTGAACTGTCTGCTGGTGGCGGTACTGTTCCTGGCTCTGGCGGCGGGGGCGACCACCCTCGACGGCAGGTTGCGCCGGAAGACCACCGTCGAAAGGTAGACCCGTGCTGGTGACCTCGCGCTCGTACGCCGAGTACGAAGCGATGTTCGACCTGAAGGAACTCCCCGACTCCGTGCTCGACTGCTGCGCGGGTGGTGCCGGCTTCACCGCCGAGGCCGCGGCCCGTGGCGTGGACGCGATCGCCGCCGATCCGGCGTACGAGCTGGACCATCCCGAACTCGTCGACAGCGTCCGGCGCAGCCTGCCGGCGACGTCGGGGATCGTCGGCGAGCACGAGGGGAGTTTCGTCTGGCACTGGTACGGATCGCCGGAGCGGAAGGACCAGCTCCGGATCGAGGCGGCCGACCGGTTCCTGCAGGACGTCGCCGCCGCGCCGGAGCGGTACGTCGCCGCGGGACTGCCGGATCTGCCGTTCGGCGATCGGCGGTTCGAGTTGGTGCTGTGCTCGCACCTGCTGTTCACGTGGGCCGACAAGTACGACCGGGACTGGCACGCGGCCGCGCTGCGTGAGCTGATCCGGGTCAGTAACGCCGAGGTACGGATCTTCCCGCTGGTGCTGCAAGGGGCCGGCGAGCCGATCCCGTGGCTGCCGGACCTGCTGGATTCGCTCGAAGGGGTGACCTACGAGATCCGCAAGGTGCCCTACGAGTTCCAGGTAGGCGCCGACCAGATGCTGGTCATCACCCGCACCTGATCCACTGGGAAAGCCGTCCGGGGTGCCGGGCAGGTGGTGGGAGGACGGTCTGCCACCGGCCCGCCCGGCTGCCGGGTCAGCGGAGGTACTTGCCGCAGACGGGCCAGGGGGAGGCGCCGCGCTGCGCGTAGAGCTTCTTCGCGCGCATCAACTGCTCGGCCGCGGAGGCGTTCGCCGGGTTGCCGGAACCGCCGACGCTGCGCCAGGTCCGCAGGTCGAACTGGAACAGCCCGTAGTAGCCGGCCGGGTTCACAGCGCGCGGGTTGCCGCTGGACTCGCAGTTCGCGACCTTGGCCCAGGCGCCGCTCAGGTCGGCCTTGCCGCTCCTCGTCGCAGGGCGGTCCTCGGAACGGTTGGGCCGGGCCTTGCGCTCGGTCTTCTCGGACTTCGAGGTCTTCTCGGCCTTCGTGGTGACCTTCTTCGGCGCGGCGGCGGCCTTCTTCACGCCGTCCAGCGTCAGGGTCTGACCGATCAGAATGAGGTTGGGGTCCTTCAGGTTGTTGATCCGGGCCAGTTCGTGCCAGTCGGTGCCGTTGGCCTGGGCGATCTCGGAGAGGGTGTCGCCGGACTTGACCTGGTAGTCGGTCGCGAACGCCGCACCGGCGCCGGCTGCGGTGATGCCGGCTCCCAGACCGGCGATGGACAGGGTTCGAGCCACCCGGCGGGTACTTCGCCGGGTGCGCGCATGTCGGGCCTTGGACATCTGAAAAGCGCTCCTTGTGAGGTTGGGCATGGTGGGACGCACCAGGCCCCCCGTGCAGGGGAGAGGGGCACTCGGACAGGTCACAGGACGGCGTCCGAACGGTCACGCCCCGGTAACGGCGTGACCTGAGTCATCCTGTGGGACGTTCGGCGGAAACGCAACCCCAGATTCCGATCTGCCCCGAACTTTTTCCAGGGCCTGACATTCCGAAACCCCAACAACAGAACGGTTTCCGGGCTCGGCGCGCAGGGCGACGATGGGCGGAACCGATCGGTTTACCACCGCTTGGAATCGGCTGTCCGGGGCTGTCTCGGCGGCGTTGTCCCGTGTCGTCCGGGCGGTTCGCTCGTTATCGAGACACGGGTGCCGCGGTCCGGCGATCGCGGCGTGGCAGCCGGTGGATGAGGCGACGGATGTGATGGGGGCGGAAGCGGTGATCCGAGTGGCTCTCGGCCATCACGGCACGTTGGTGCGTGGTGCACTGGCTGCGGTGCTGGCAAGAGAGAACGACCTGGACGTGGTGGCCGAGCTGGACCGTTCGGAGGACGTGCTCCAGGTGGCCGGGCGGCGTCCGGACGTGTTCCTGCTCGACCCGCAGCTGCCCGGCCGGATCCGGATCGAGGAGCTGTGCCGCAAACTCGCCGGGCGCGGGGTGCTGGTGCTGATCGACCACGAGGCGATCGCGGCGACCAGCCTGGCGCTGGTGAAGCAGGCGCCGCGGATCGGGTTGATCGCGACCGATGCAACCACGGACCTCCTCGTGCAGGCGGTGCGCGACGTCGCGAAGGGGCTGCCCGTGGTCGACGTACGGCTGGCTGTGGCGGCGTTGAAGGCCGGTGACAACCCGCTGACCGATCGCGAGTGCGAGGTACTGCGGCACGTCACCACCGGCGCGACCGCGCAGGAGGTCGCCCGTACGCTCAGCCTCAGCGCGGGCACTGTGCGGAACTATCTGTCCCGGATCCTCGCCAAGACCGGATCCCGCAGCCGGATCGAGGCGATCCGGAAGGCTCAGGACGCCGGCTGGATCTGAGCAGCTGTCCGGGGTGCGGGTGTCCAGCTGCCGTGCAGATCGCGGTACATGCGGGACGTGCGCATCAGGGTGACGTGGGTCCCGAGCGCGGCCTGGTTGCCGTCCAGGACGAGGATGCGACGCGCGCGCAGGGCGGAACTGATGCGGTGCGCGATCACGATGAGCGTTCCGTGACGCTTCGCGAACGCCTCCTCGGCCTGCCGTTCGGCCTCGGGGTCGAGGAAACAGGTCGCTTCGTCGAGCACTACGAGCGGTGCGGGTGACAGATAGGCGCGCACCAGCGCGAGCAGTTGCTTCTCACCGGCGGAGAGCTCGTTCGGCCGGACGGTGGCGTGCAGGCCGCCGATGCGTTCGACGAGTTGCTCGGCGCCGATAGCCTTCGCGGCGAGCTCGAGTTGGTGATCTGTTGCATCAGGCAACAAGTAGGCCAGGTTGTCGCGGACGGTGCCGCTGAAGACGTAGGCCTCCTGCGGGATCAGTACGCGGGTCTTGGCGAGCCGTTCCGGAGTCACCTCGGCAGGAGGGGCGCCACCGACCAGCACGCGACCGCTCGTCGGCGTGAGCATGCCGCAGACCAGGCCGGCCAGCGTCGACTTGCCGATGCCGCTGGGGCCGACGACGGCGAGGTGTTCACCCTCGGGGATCGTCAGCTCGAGTTGGTCGAGCACCGGCTCGGCTTTGGGACCGTATGCGAACGTCAGCGCACGCAGGCGGACCTGGTAGCCGTTCAGCTCGTCGACCGGTCGCGGATCCTCGGCCGGTGTCGAGGCGTCGAGGATCCGGCCGAGCGTGATCACGTACCGCAGGCCGCTGTCGCCCAGAGCGTTCATCACCGTGTTCAGCGCCGGTTGCAAGCCGATCAGGACGTAGGTGAGCCCGCCGAGCAGCGTGCCCGTGCTGACTCCACGCCCCACCAGCCACGGCCCCGCCGCGAGCAGGATCAGCAACGGAAGCCAACCGCCGACCGCGAAGCACAACGTCCGTAGCGCCGACACTTTCGCCAGGGCGCGCTCCGCCGCCGCGTGGGCCTCGATCGGCTGGCCGGCCAACCACTCGGCGTACTCCTCGGTCCCGGCTGCGGAGATGTCGCGTACTCCGCCGAACACCATCCCGGCCGACGCGGCGAGTTCCTCGTCCGCGGTCAGCGAGGCGCGCACCCGGTCCGCTGCCATCCCGAGCACCGCGAGCGACAGGAGAAATCCCAGCAAGAACGGCGGTACGACGAATGCGGCGACGAGCGGAGCGAGTGACAACAACCCGGTCAGTACGCCGAACAACGTGACCGCAAAACTGCGTAGCACGAGGACCAGACCCGCGAACGTATCGCGGACAATCTCCACCTGCCGGTTCAGTCGCGCAACCGCCCCGTCGTCTCCGGAGCGGAGAGCGCCGCCGACAACCCGGCGTACCAGATCGTCTCGCAACGGCTCGACCAGCTCTCCGAGCCGGCCGTACACCTGCCGCGCTCCGGCCGCACCCAAACAAGCCGTCGCGACCAGCCCGCCCAGCCAGGCGATTCCTTGCCACGCATGCCCGTCGAGAAAGCTGTCCGTCGCCCGCGCCACCGCGATCCCGTACACCGCCGTCGGCAGGATCTCCGGAACCGACCACCCGATCAACCTGACCGTGGCCCGCTTCCGCAGCGCGGCAGCGCCGTACGACAGCTCTCGTCTCATCCGAAGACAGCTCTGTAGGACGTGTTGTGCCAGAGGTCGGCGTGCGGAGCGATGGCTTGGACCTGGCCGTGGTCGAGCCAGATGACCAGGTCTGCGCGCGCGGCGGTGGCCGGGCGGTGGGTGACGATGAGGCGGGTGCGATGGTGCCGGTCCTCGGTGAGGGTGCGGCTGATCTGGCGTTCGGTCGCGGTGTCCAGGCTCGATGTCGCGTCGTCGAGGACCAGCAGGCGACCGGCCGACCAGGCACGCGCCAGGCCGAGGCGTTGCCGTTCGCCGCCGGACATCGGTGCCTTGCGCAACGAAGTGAAGTACCCGTCGGGCAGGCGGCTGACGAAGTCGTGGGCGTGGGTGGCGCGGGCGGCGGCGAGCGTACGGACCGGGCTGACCGCGTGCGGGTCGATCGCCTCGCCGACGGTCCGGCCGACCAACTGCGGACGCTCGAAGGCGCATCCGACCGCGCTGCGCAGCGCGCGCCGGCTGACGGCCTGCAGCGGTACGCCGTCCAGCGAGACCTGTCCGGTCGACGGGTCCCGTAGCCGCGCCGCGACCGCTGCGAACGTCGACTTGCCTGCACCGCTCGGGCCGACGACAGCGATCGTGATCCCACCCGGGAGATCGAGATTCACGTTGTCCAGCAGGACGCTCCCGTCGGCGACCACGCTGACACCGTCGAACGTCAGCTGTCCGGGACCGGCCGGCAGCGTCAAGGTGCCGTGGGCGACTGGCTCGACGGCGATCACCTCACCGGTCCGCTGGACGCCGGCCTTCGCCCGGGCGAGCTCGCCGAGCACACCGGTCAAGTTGCCGAGGCCGGCGCCGAGCACGGCGTACTGCGAGGCAGCGAACAGCTCGCCCGCGGTGATGTTGCCGGCCACGAGCTGCAGTCCGCCGACGGCCAGGACGGCGACGAGGACGAGCGGGCCGACGACCGCGGCCTGCGCGCCGGAGCGAGCCAGGATCCGCCAGGTGACGACGCCGTTGCGGTGCAGTTCGGGGAGCAGACCGAGGATGCGGCGCTCCTCGCGTTCCGTCGTACCGGCGGCCGTGATGGTGCGGATGCCGGTGAGCGACTCGGACAGCAGGGCGGCGATGCGGCCCTGGGTTTCCTGGTAGGCGAGGCTGACGTCGGCGGTCCGCTTGGCGAAGGTCCAGAGGACAAGGACCACGAGCAGGACGCCGCCGAAGAACGCGGCAGCCAGCCAGGGGTCGATCACTGCCAGCAGGACGAGACTGCCGAGCGGGGGCGCGATCGCGGCGATCGCGGTCACCGCGGCCGGTCCGGCCTGGGCGGCGTCGGTGGCGTTGGCCGAGACACGGGTGACGAGGTCGCCGGTCTCGAAGTCGCGCGTACCGCCGGGGCCGCCGCGAACGACGTGCCGGACCAGCCGATGGCGGAGCCAGGCCGTGGTCTCGGCGACACAGGCCGCACCGGCGAACGCGTCGACGATGCTCGCCGCGATCCCGAGCCCGATCAGCCCTGCCGCGACAATCAGCCAGCGCGTATACCCGGTGCCGGCCACGATCGAGTCGACCGAACGACCGAGGATGGTCGGGAGCGCGAGCGTGACGGCGCTGCCGATGAGCGCGTTGACCCCGATCAGCGGCAACCAGCCCCGCCCGTGCTTGGCCACTTGGTTGAAGGTGATCATTGGCTCAGGCCCGTCTCGGTGGCGATGAAGGCGAGCATGTCGGCGGCGAGGTTGATGCCGCCGGTCGTATGTCCGGCGTTCGGCTCGAATCTCAGCAGCACCGGCCGGCTGCTCGCCGTCGCGTGCTGCAGCGCCGCGCACAGCTTCCTCGCGTGCAGTGGATCGACGCGGGTGTCGTTCCCGAAGGCCGTCAGCAGCACGGCCGGGTACTTCACGCCGTCGGTGACATGGTGGTACGGCGAGTAGCTCGCGAGGGTCTTGAAGTCGTCGGGGTCCTTGACCGAGCCGTACTCCGCGATCCATCGCTCGCCGAGCCCCGACAGCTCGTACCGGATCATGTCCGTCAGCGGTGCCGAGCAGACCGCGGCGGCGAACAGCTCCGGGCGTTGGGTGAGTGCAGCCGCGGTGAGGAGGCCACCGTTCGACTCACCGCAGATGGCGAGTTGGTCGGCGGTGGTCCAGCCTTCGGCGATCAGGTGCTCGGCGGCGACGATGAAGTCGTCAATGGTGTCCTGCTTGTCGTGGCGGGTGCTCGATGCGCCGTCGCCACGGAGTGTCGCGGTGACGAAGGAGCCGCCTGCTTCGACCCAGGCCAGCGCGAAGGCGGAGTACGTCGGGGTGAGCGCCTGCCCGAACCCGCCGTACCCGTAGAGAATCGTGGGACGCGGTCCTGGTTTGCCGATCACCCTCAGCTCGACACCGGAACCAGCCGTCAGCCGATGCGTCTCGGCCTCGTGCCCACCGCCTTCCGCGCTACCCCAGTCCGTTGTGTTGTGGGTGCTCGCGTCGTAGCAGTAGGCCCTCGGCGGCGTGACGCTGTCTGTGTAACTGAACCAAGCGCGATTCCCGTGCGCCGTCAAAGAACCAACCGATCCTGCACCGGGCAGCTCGACCCTGCCTTGCCCTTCACCCGTCAAACGGTCGTGGACGGTGATCTTGGTTGCCGTGCTGACCAGGACGACGTCGTCGAGGACGGCGAGACCGGTCAGCGGCGCGTTGGGCTGAATGTAGTCGTGCCAGACCGTTGGCTCGGTCGGGTCGCCGACGCAGATTCTGCCGGTGGGCGCGTCCTGCGTGGTGACGACGTACAAACGGCCGTCCGGACCGACCGACATGATCGTGGTCGCGTCCTGCGGGAGGTGCCGCGGCGGCGCGTCCGTTGTCAGGTCGGCGAGCCACACCTCGGTCGTCGTACAGATCGTCAGCCAGCGGCCGTCCGCGCTGATCTCCAGCCCGTACGACGCCTCGTCGGCGAGGATCGTGGCGTCGTCGGGGTCGCCTACGCGGTGGCGGCGTACCTGACGGAAGCGCACGTAGTAGAAGGTCTCGTTGTCCGCGAGCCAGGCCACGGGGGAGTAGCGGCAGCCGTCGATCGGGCCGTCGATCAGCTCGCCCGTCAGTAGGTCGAGGACGTGGAGCGAGGAGCGTTCGTCGCCGCCGCGGGACAGTTGGTATGCCAGCTTGGTGCCGTCCGCAGAGGGCTGCCAGGCGTCGAGCGTGGTCAGGCCGCTCGGATCGAGTTGCTTCGGGTCGATGAGCGGCGTCTCGTCGACGTACAGCACGGCGTACTGCTGCCCGGTCTCGCGGCGCAGTGTGAAGCAGCGGCCACCGCGCCAGACGGGCGTGGACACGCTGCGGACGTCGGACAGCTGCCGGACGCGGTTCTTCCAGCGGAACCGGCTGGTCAGGGACGCGGCGTACGTCAGCCACAGGTCGTCCTGGTCCCGGAGCCAGTGCTCGGAGGCTGAAGCATCCTCGAGCCAGCGGTACGGGTCCGCGACGGTACAACCGTGCACCTGCTCCACGAGCGTCAGACGCTCGGCGCATGGATAAGCCTGCACGGAGACAATCACCTCACTCTCCTAGGGCGTGGCTCTCAACCTCACGCCTACTGCGCGGCACTCGGCGGGCACCTCGCCGAGCGGGAGCGAAGGGAACGATGACACCACATCGACCCCTCCGCTCCCGCTCACCGAGGCACTCCGCCGAGCACCTGCTCGCGACGGCGTGAGGTTGAGAGCCACGCCCTTGTCCACCAACACAACGAGCCCGCGGGCCCGGGGCTACCGGTCCGGAGACAGGTCGGCCCTGGGCGGGTACTGCCCGCCCAGGGCCTCACTACCTGACATACAGGTGCCGTTATCAGTGGCAGAGCAGCAGGCTCAGGTTGCTCGGGGTCTGCGAAGCGCAGCCCAGCACGGTCAGCGTGGAGCCGCCGTGGTGGTGGCCGCCGTGGCCGTAACCCGGGGTCTCCAGACCCTGAAGGTCGAGAAGTGCCATGTGTTTACACCTCCTTCGGTGCAAGTCGTCGGGATGAGGACTCGGACCACTGGGGAGGTCCGAGGAACGGGAGGGACACCGGCGCAGGATCCGCATGGTGCAGCGCCGTACCCAGAGCCAGCAGGACGCCGGCCGATCCGGTGGCCAGGTCCATCGAGAGACGGAGCAACTGGTTGCCCGGGTACGCGAGACCGCCCTCGAACGGCATCGCGTGCCAGCCGAGGCCGTGCACGAGGTCGTCGACCGTCGCCTGGTCCTCGCCGAGCGCAGCGGCGGTGAGGAGGAGGCCGGCGCGACCCATGAACAGGCCGGGCTGGACGTAGTAAGAACAGTGAGTGACCCGCTTGAGCTCCTGGAGCGTGGCGGCGAACTCTTCGGACGGGCGGTGGCGCAGGTAGCGTTCGAGCACGAGAGCGATACCGGCCGAGCCCTCTTCGAGGTACGGCAACGTCCGCCAGCCCTGGTTGACCTGGCGCATCCCGTCCTCGGTGAGCACGGTGCGCTTGAGGTCCTGCCGGATCGCGATCTCCGCAAGGTCGAGCAGACCGGTGTCGCCGAGTTGCTCGAACGCGTTGAGGAACAGCAGCGCCGGACCGGAAGCGCCGTACATGAGGCCGGCACGGGCATGCTGACCGCCACTGATCTCGGGTACGTCTTGGTCGAGCCGGTCTGCGACCAGGTCGAGGACTCGGACGGCCTTGGCCCGCAACGCCGGCTCGGTGTCGAAGTGCAGAAGGTTCAGGCCGATGCCGGACAGGCCGGAGTGCAGTCCGAGCTCGCGGGAGCTCCAGTCGTCGGCGAGAGTGCGTTCGATCAGGTCGAGCGCGTCCTGCCGGTGACCGAGCTCGTCGAGGACGTGCGCGACGCCGTGCAGACCGTCGTACAGGCCGGGGCCGGCCGCGGTGTTCAGGGCTTGCTTGCGCAGCCAGTCGTCGTACTCCGGGAAGCGTCCGGCGCCTGTCCTGGCGAGCGCGTAGAGGACACCGGCCGCACCGGTGGCCAGGTCGATGCCGCCGCCGTCGCGGAACTGCGCGATGTCGCCGGGGAACAGGCGGTCGGTGCGTTCCGGGGTCGCTGCCGCGACGATCGCCTTGGTGAGTGCCGCGCGTACGTCGGTCCACTCCGCCTCGCCGGGCAGGGCCAGGTCTTCGAGCTCGTTGGTGGTGTTGGCGCCGACGATCGTCCGGACGGCCTCGTCGAGCGTCGCGCGCGGCACCGGGAACGTGTCCGCGATCATGTCGGCGAGCTGGAACGCCTTGCCGGGGTGGAGATTCAGCAAGATCGTTGCCTGCGGCGCGTAAACGCCGAGCGCGATACAGGCGAGCGCATACCGGTCGACGTCGACACCTTGCCGGTCCTGCGGAGCGGCGTACCCGGGATGGGCGAGCGTCGAGCGCGCGTGGTCCTCAGCCTTGGTCGCGACCTCGAAGTCGATCAGCGTCAGCTTGCCGTTCACGTCGAGCAGCAGGTTGTCCGGATGCAGGTCGCAGAACACCACGCCGCGCTCGTGCAACTGGCCGACGGCCTCGCCGACCTTGGCGATCATCGCGGTCGCCCATTCGGCGTACGCCGCCTTGTCGGCCTCGGTCGCGTCCGGATGCGTCAGCGGGTAACGCCGTACCAGCTCACGTTGCAGTGACACCGAGTCGATGTGCTCCTGCACGAGGAAGTGATGGTTACCCAGCTGCAGGTAGTCGTGCGTCTTCGGTACGGCGTCGAGGCCGTCGAGCTGCTCGAGGATGTCGCGCTCGTGGGCGATCCGCGCGACCGCGTCCCGCCCGGCCATGTCGAGACCCGCGTGCGGGCGGCCCTCCTTGAGTACGACGCGGTCGCCGGTCTCGTTGTGGTGGCCGAGGTACACGCCGCCGCCGTTGGAGAACTGGATGACGCCGTCGATCGTGTACGCGAGGTCGTTGGTGGTGACGGCATTGCGCGCTTCGAGGTGCGGCCGCAGGAAGTCCGGGAGCTCGACACAGGGCGGCAGGACGAAGGTCGGGCCGCGGTGGTCGGGGACGAGATTGCCCTGCGCGTCTTCGATCGCCAGGACGCGTTCCCCGGTCGGGGAGAGGCAGTATCTGCTGACGAAGGCGCCGTACCGCACGAACAGCGGACCCTCGGCGTAGCGCAGATCGCTCAGGATATAGGGGCCTTCGACGCCGTGGAGGACCTCGTCGAGCTCCTTGAGCACGAGCTCGAGCTGCGTGTCGTCGGTCGGGTAGATCGTCACCAACTTGCCGCTCGACCCGCGGGGAGCGGCCTTCGAGTTCGTCATCACCAGGACGGCCTCGTTGCGCAGGAACTTGAACGCGATGCCGCGCGGGACGCAGTACTCCCACACGGCCTCGAGCGTCGGCCCGACGTCCTGGAGCCGCGCCGAGACGTGAATCTTCCAGCCCTGCTGGGGAAGCCGGAGACCGTCGGGCGCGTAGTGCATCCACTGCTCGCCCGGCACGTGCTGCCAGCCGCTCGGCACCGGCCGCTGTGTGATCGCGAAATCCGGATGCTGCGCACCACGGTTGGCCGGCGTCTCGTAGAACCGCCGATCCGCAAGGCAGTAGAACTCGTAACTCTCGTGCATGACTGTCCGACCCCCCTTTCGTGGTCCCGCCACATCTTGGGCGCCCCGGGAGGGGTCGGCGTAGTGCACGATGTCATCACTCTTACGTGAAGAACGCACACACTACGAGTGAGTAAGTAGACACTCTTCGTTACCGAATCGAGTATCCTGAGCGCAAATCACCCCGCGACAACATGTCAATCCACCGCAAGAACATCACGGCCCGTAACTTCCGTCGGTCTTCGTCGTACAGCCGGCGCGATCAGACCGGGTAGGTGTGGACCTCGGTGGCTTTGAGGGTGGTGTGGAGGGGTTGGCCGGGGGTGAGGTGGAGGTCGGCTACTGCGGCGGGGGTGATGTCGGCGAGGAGGTCGGCGGGGCCGCTGGGGGAGGCGTCCAGGCGGACTCGGACTGTGTGGGCGTGCTGTTCTATGCCGGTGACCACCGCGGGCCAGGTGTTGCGCGGGCTGCCGGACGGGGGCTCTACGTAGAGGCTGACGGCGGTGGGCGGGAAGGCTACGTGGACTGGGCCGGTGGCTGGCTCGGCGAGTGTGATCGTGCCGCCCTCGGGCAGTCTGACTGCGGTGCCTGAAGCGTCGCCGCGGTAGAGGTTCAGGCCTACTAGTTGAGCTACGTAGTCGGTGCGGGGGCGGTGGGCCACCTCGGTGGGTTTGCCTTCCTGGACTACCTGGCCGTGCTCGATGATGACCAGGCGGTCGGCCAGGACCATGGCGTCCAGCGGGTCGTGGGTGACCAGCAGGGTGCGGCCTTCGAAGCGGTTGAGGTGCTGGCCCAGTTCGGCTCGGACATGAAGCGTCGTACCGGCGTCCAGTGCGGCCAGTGGTTCGTCGAGCAGCAGGAGCTCGGGGTCGGTGGCCAGCGCGCGGGCCAGGGCCACGCGTTGGGCTTGCCCGCCGGACAGAGCGCGGGGGCGAGTACGGGCGTACTCCGACAAGCCGACTGTTTCGAGCCAGCGCGAGGCCTCCAGCCGGGCGGTCTGCTTCTCTACACCGCGGGCGCGAAGACCGAACGCCACGTTCTCCAAGCAGTTCAGGTGGTTGAACAGCAGGTAGTCCTGGAACACCACGCCGATCGGCCGACGGTCCGGCGTACGAAACGTGCGCGGCGGCTCGTCCCACACCGTGTCGTCCAGGGCTATGCGTCCGCGGTCCAACGCGAGCAGTCCGGCGATGGCACGGAGCGCTGTGGTCTTGCCGGCTCCGTTGGGGCCGAGAAGCGCGACAACCTCACCTGGCTCGACAGTCAGGTCCAAAGCAAGCTCGAAGGAGCCACGGCTCACCTGCACATCGGCGTACAGAGTCAACGAAGCCCACCGATCCAGCGTTCGCGGAGAGACGCCAGTACGACGACAGACACCAGCAGAAGCACCAGGCTCAGTACGACGGCCACCTCGGGATCCGTCTCCAACGCCAAGTACACGGCCAGCGGCATGGTCGTCGTACGGCCCGGGAAGTTGCCCGCGAACGTGATGGTGGCGCCGAACTCACCCAGTGCCCGAGCCCAGCAGAGCACCGTCCCCGCAACAACGCCAGGTGCGATCGAAGGCAGGGTCACGCGCCGGAACGTCAGCCAGCGTCCGGCACCGAGTGTTGCGGCCGCCTCCTCGTACCGCGGGTCAGCAGCACGCAGCGCGCCCTCCACGGAGATCACCAGGAACGGCATAGCCACAAAGGCTTCTGCAACAACCACACCGGCAGTGGTGAACGGCAGCGATACGCCAAACCACGTGTCGAGGTGCTGACCGACCAGACCGCGCCGTCCGAGCACCAGCAACAACGCAACGCCACCAACCACCGGCGGCAGCACTAGAGGAACCGTCACGAACGCGCGGATCACACTCCGCCCCGGCAACCCGCCACGGGCGAGCAACCAGGCCAGAGGAATACCTAGTAGCAAGCACAAGGCAGTGGCAAGAGTCGCGCACACCAGCGACAGCCGCAGCGCCTGCCACACGTCGGCGCTGAACAGGCGGTCCGGCAGCGTCGACCAAGGCGCCTTGATCAGCAGACCAACCAAGGGGACGAGCAGGAACGCCAGACCGAGCAGAGCAGGCAGCAGGAGTACTAGAGGCAGCCGCCCGCTGGTGCTCCTGCCACGACGGCTCACGGCGCGTCGAAGCCCGCGGCGGTCAGGACCATCTTGCCCTTGTCGGACAAGACGTAGTCGACGAAGGCCTGGGCGCCGTCCGGGTTCGGGGCCTTGGTCAGCGTGGCGATCGGGTACTCGTTGACGGCCTTGCTCGACTCCGGGAACTCGATGCCCTCGACCTTGTCCTTGGCGGACAGTACGTCGGTCTTGTACACGAGGGCCGCGTCGACCTCACCGAGGCTGACCTTGGTGAGCGCCGCCTTCACGTCCTGCTCGAGGCTGTCCGGCTGCGCGGTGATGCCGACCGCCGCGAACACCTTCGCGGCCGCCGCGCCGCACGGCACCTGGGCCGCGCAGATCGCGAGCTTCTTGTTCTTGTCCGCGAAGTCCTTGATCCCGGTGATCTTGCCCGGATTCCCCTTCGGTACGGCGATCTCCAGCGTGTTCTTCACGAAGTTCGTCGGCGTGGCCTTGTCCTTCACATCGTCCATGTTCTTCGGCGCCGCCGACGCGAAGACGTCCGCCGGCGCTCCGGAGTTGATCTGCTGCGCGAGTGCGGAGCTGCCGCCGAGGTTGAAGGTCACCTTCACGCCGGGGTGGGCGGCCTCGAAGTCCTTGCCCAGCTGGGTGAACGTGCCGGTCAGCGAGGCGGCGGCGAAGACGTTCACCGTGCCCGACAACGCCGACGAGCTGGTCGACGGAGACGATGCCACCGGCGTGTCGCCGCCACACCCGCCAACGGCGACCGCAGCGACCGCGGCAAGGGCGGCGAACGCGGTACGGCGGAACATCAAGCCTCCGGGATCTCGACGACGACATGGGTGGACTTGATGGAAGCGACGGCCACCACCCCTGGCTCCAGGCCGAGCTCGTCGGCGGCCTCACGGCTCATCAGCGACACGACGCGGAACGGCCCGGCCTGCATCTCGACCTGGGCCATCACACCGTCCTTGAGCACCCGGGTGACGATCCCCCGCATCCGGTTGCGCGCCGACGCCGCGGCGGTGTGACCCGGCTCCGGCGAGTCCGCCAGCTCCTGCGCGAACGCGGCGAGCACTTGCCCGTCGACGGCCATCCGGCCGTTCTCCTGCTTCGACCGCAGCCGGCCCTGATCGATCCAGCGACGCACGGTGTCGTCGCTGACCCCGAGGAGGGCGGCCGCCTCACTGATCCGCAAGTTCGGCACGGAAGACAGCCTACCGCCGCAGATGCGGATTGATGCCAGGTTTTCCACAGTCGCGAAGCGGTGACGGAAAGTAGTGGCGATTCCTCGTAAGTTAGAGGACATGAGCACATCGGCGATGCGGGACTACTTGGACGGGCCGCACAAGGCGGCGCGGGACGTCGTGCGGGCAGGGCTGGGCGCGCACGCTGACTTGGGTGACCTGGCGGTCCGGCTGCCGCGGGACGAGTACCGGGACCGGATCCTCGACCTGCTGCTGCAGTCCGCCAAGGACGGGCTGCCCGCGCGGGGCTATCCGAAGGAGTACGGCGGCGAGGCGGACCTGGGCGGGTTCATCGCGGCGTTCGAGACGCTGGCGTTCGGCGACCTGTCGCTGATGGTGAAGGCCGGTGTGCAGTTCGGCCTGTTCGCCGGCGCGATCCAGCACCTGGGGACCGAGAAGCATCACGAGCGGTATCTGGCGGATGCGATCAGCGGACGGCTGCTCGGCTGCTTCGCGATGACCGAGACCGGTCACGGGTCGAACGTGCAGGCCCTCGGCACGACGGCGACGTACGACGAGGCGACGGGAGAGTTCGTCGTCCACACGCCGTCGGCCGCGGCGCGCAAGGACTACATCGGCAACGCGGCACGGCACGGGCGGATGGCCGCGGTGTTCGCGCAGCTGATCGTCGGCGGCGAGAGTCATGGTGTGCACTGCCTGCTGGTGCCGATCCGGGGTGCGGACGGTGCGGCGCTACCGGGCGTGACGTTGTCGGACTGCGGGCCGAAGCTCGGGCTGAACGGGGTCGACAACGGGCGGATCGTCTTCGACCAGGTCCGGGTGCCGCGGGACGCGTTGCTCGACCGCTACGCGCAGGTCGATGCGGACGGCAACTACAGCAGCGCGATCGAGAACCCGGACCGCCGGTTCTTCACCATGCTCGGCACGCTGGTGCAGGGCCGGGTGTCGGTCGGCGGCGCGGCGATCAACGCGAGCAAGGTGGCGCTGACGATCGCGATCAGGTACGGCGCTCAGCGGCGCCAGTTCGGTGCTCCGGGAAGTAGCGAGGAGGCGATCCTGCTCGACTACCGGATGCACCAGCGCAGGCTGCTGCCGTTGCTCGCGCGGACCTACGCACTGCACTTCGCGCAGGCCGAGTTGGTGGAAGAGTTCGCCCGGGTGTTCGACGACGACGAGGGCGAGCACGACCGGCGGGCGCTGGAGGCGCAGGCGGCCGGGACGAAGGCGCTCGGGACGTGGCACGCGACCGAGACGATCCAGATGTGCCGCGAAGCCTGCGGCGGCGCGGGGTACCTGGCGGAGAACCGGCTGGCGGCGCTGAAGGCGGACACCGATGTGTTCACCACCTTCGAGGGCGACAACACGGTCCTGCTGCAGCTGGTGGCCAAGGGTCTGCTGACGGACTACCGCGAGTCGTTCGGCAAGCTCGACCCGTTGGGTACGGCGAGGTTCGTCGCGGCGCAGGCGGTGGAGATCGCGGTCGAGAAGGCCGCGCTGCGTCCGCTCATCGAACGGCTGCGAGACGTAGTGCCGAATCGGAGCGATGCGGCGGACCCGGACGGCGGGCTGCGGGACGACGCGTACCACTCGGGACTGCTGCGTTTCCGGGAGCAGCACATGCTGTCCGGGGTGGCGCGGCGGCTGAAGGGCGGGATCGACGCCGGGGACGATCCGTTCGACGTGTTCAACCGGTGCCAGGACCACGTGATCGCGGCCGGACGGGCGCATGTGGACCGGATCGTTCTCGAGGCGTTCCAGACCGCGGTGCGGAACGCGCCGGAGGAGATCCGGCCGCGGTTGCAGGATGTGTACGACCTGCACGCGCTGGCGACCATCGAGGCGGAACGCGCGTGGTACCTCGAGCACGGGCGGTTGTCACCGGGGCGGTCGAAGGCGATCACCGCGCTCGTCAACGAGTTGTGCGCGGTCGTCCGTCCGGCCGCGGTGGAGCTCGTCGACGCTTTCGGAGTACCGGGCTCGGCAACGGAGGTGCCCATGGTTGTACCGTCACAGCATGAGTGAGTCGACCGAACCCGCGTCGGCTGCCGAGGCCGCCCGTGAACTCGCCCGGGTGCTGCTGGAGCAGGCTGACGCGCTGGACCTGCACGACCTGCGGGCCACCGGCGCGATCGAGAACGTCCGGGTCCAGGCCCGGGCGCTCGCGGACGCCGTGCACGAACGAGGCTGGGGTGACATCTTCCTCGGGATCGACTCGTACGACCCCGACGAGCTGGACGACCTGCCGCTGGGACCGGACGACTTCGACGACCCCGCGGACTACCGGGAGATCGTCGAGGGCGGGTCCCTGGACGACCTCGAGGAGCTGGAGCCGCTGCTGCCGGAGAACGGGGTCCGGCTCAGCTACCAGGCGCGGTACGACTACGTGGTGACGGACCCGGACGCCTTCGTGCGGTACGTGCGGAGCCGCGCGGACGAGGCGCAGAACGACGAGGTGGTCGACGACATCGAGGACGCGCAGTCGGCGTTCGAGCTGCTCTGCTACCTCGACGGGCTGGGCTCGAAGGAGTACGAGTCGTTCGGACTCGTCCCCGGCGGCGGCGAGGAATCCCACAAGATCGTCCAGTTCTCCCTGTGGGACCTGGACCCGACCCGGCGCGACGACACCTATCCGTACTAGGCCGGGAAAAACCAGCCCGGAAACAGAACCGCCTCGCTGTACTGGTCCCCAGCAGCACCAGTACAGCGAGGCGGTTTTTCAGTAAGAAACGCCGACCGTGCCGGGCGTTGGTCGCCACCTCACTGGCGACCAACACCCCACCGACACGGCCGGCGTCCTGCTGTTGCCCCAAGAGGGCAGTGGCCCGAAGGAGGGCGGTCCCGCGTCTCATTCCGTGACCGGCAGGGGAGGTACAGTCCGGTCGCGGACGGGAGTACTGCGGAATCCACCTGGACCTAGTGCCGGCGACCCGTCCGCCGCCGACACGAGAACGTTGTCACGCGGCCCGCCTTACCGGGAATCCTCCGGTTCAAACATTTGCATTGCCTTTGAAGTAAGCAACGCTCAGTGAAAATTCCCTCACTTTCCGTGCAGATGTTGCCTTCTGCAACAACTAACCACTCGTCAAGTTTTCCTGTGGTCATTGGCGAAGCTGGGTGAGAACGGCGAGTACGCGACGGTGGGTGTCCGGGGCGTCGTCGATGCGCAGTTTCTGGAAGATGCTCCGCATGTGACTCTCGACCGTCCGCTCGGCGAGCACCAGTTGCGCGGCGATCGCGCCGTTCGAGCGCCCCTCCGCCACCAGTGCCAGCACCTCGCGTTCCCGCGCGGACAGCGCGGCCAGCGGATCGCCCGCCCGCGTCGGCGTCACGAGGGCGGCGACGATCGCCGGATCGAGCGCCGATCCGCCGTCCACGACCCGGCGCATCGCGTCCAGGAAGTCGCCGACGCGCAGCACCCGGTCCTTGAGCAGGTACCCGAACCCGCCGGTGCCCACGAGCCCGACCACGTTCCGGGTCTCGATGTGCTGCGACAGCATCAGGATCGGGCGGTCCGGCTGCTCCGCGCGCAGTGTCACGGCGGCCCGTGCACCGTCGTCCGTCATCGTCGGCGGCATCCGTACGTCGATGATCGTCAGGTCGGGATCCAGCGCGCGCACCACGTCGACGAGTGCGTCCGCGGTCTCCGCCGTACCGGCGACGTCGTGACCGTTCTCGGTCAGCAGCCGGCTCAGACCCTCACGGAACAAGGCGGAATCCTCGCCGATCACGATGCGCACGGGATCTCCACGGTGATCGAGGTCCCGGCCCCGGGTGGGCTGTCGACCGTGAACTCCCCGCCCACCGACGCGACCCGGTCCCGCAGTGACGTCAGCCCGAACCCCTCCCGGGCTCCGCCGACACCGTCGTCGCGCACGACGGCCCGCAGTACCTGGTCGGTCACGCCGACCGAGATCGAGATCCGGGTCGCCCGCGCGTGCTTGAGCGCGTTCGCGATCGCCTCGCCGACCGTGAAGTAGACCGTCGTCGCCGCACTCTCACCGACCTCCAGTTCGGGTACGACGAGATCGACCGGCAGCGTGCTGTCCGCGACCAGGTCCCGCAGCGCGACGGCAAGACCGTCGTCGAGCCGACTCGGCCGGACCCCGTGCGCGATCCGCCGGAGCTCCGCGACGGTGTGCTCGAGCGTCTCCACCACCTCGTCGAGCTCCCGGTACGCCGGTACGCCGGGAGACAACTGGTACTGCACGGATCGCAGCCGCATCCCGATCGCGATCAGCCGCTGCTGTGCGCCGTCGTGCAGGTCCCGCTCCAGCCGCTGTCGTTCCGCGTTGACCTCGTCCATCAGCCGGGCCCGACTCGACCGCACCTCGGCCAGGGCTTCGCGGAGCTCCAGCCGCAACCGGCTGACCTCGATCGGCAGCCGAGCCTCCACGGCCGCTTCGCGTGCTCGCCGGACCCGGCGTGCAGACGTCGTACCGAGGATCAACGCGCCGACCACTGAGTCGCCGGTCTGCAACGGGATCGCGTCGTCGGGTACGGCGAGTTCCGCTCCGGGGCGACGCAGGAGCACCCGCAGCCCGGGGTCGTCGAGCGCGGAGCGCAGGACGGACTCGATCTCCTCCGGCTCGGCCTCGCCGTCACGGACCCGCCGGACGAAGGCGCGGATCCGGGCCAGCGCGACGGTCCGGTCCGGGTCGACCAGCCTGCCGATCGCGCGGTGGATCCAGTGGTACAGCGGAAGCAGGACGAGCGCGGTGACGAAGGCAGCGGTCGTGATGCCGACCCGGTCGGGGAGGTATCCGCCGACCACGAGGACCACGACCGCGAACACACTCGCCGAGATCAGCGTGGTGACGAGCCAGCTGACGGTCGCACCGAGCAGCCGGTCGATGTCGAACAGGTCGTGCCGCAGGATTGCGACGGTGATCGCGCCCGGGACGAGGAACAGCATGGCGACCAGGAACCAGGTGTAGGCCAACGTCCCGGGGACGCCGAGTGCGGTGGCCAGCCAGCTCGCGGCGAGCAGGATCGGCACCGCGACGGCCGCGGCCATCAGCCAGCGCAGCCGTTGCCGAGTCAGCTCATCGCCCCGCCGGTACCGCACCACCAGGCTGGAGGCGGCCGCGAGCAACGTGGTCAGAAACGCTCCGAAGGCAACGACGATCAGCACCACGCGCAACGGCGTCGGGCTGGTCCGCGCGGCCCCTTCCCGGGACACGACGAGAGTCACCAGCGCCGCCGCGACCGGCGTCGCCGCCCAGACCCACCGCCAGAGCCGACCTGGCAGCAGGCCGTCCGGGAACAGCAGGACCAAGGTGACGAACCCGAGGAAGATCCACGGCCAGGTGCCGTCCGCGATCGCGTCCAGAGCGGATGCCCAGGGCCACGGCCGAGAGGTTCGCGCCGTCGCGCCCCAGTCCTCGACGGTGAAGACCAGCGCGGGCATCGTGGCGGTCAGCGCGAGCGCCGGCGCGATCGGACTGGCCGGAACGCGAACGACAACCAGCCAGCTGAGGAGGAACGCCGGCAACAGCAGGACGGTGGTGACGGGCCAGTCTGCCGGTGACCCGACCGAGGGCGGACCGTAGGCGAGCACCGCGCGTACGGCGGCGGCCGCGACGAACACGACCGTCGCGGCGACGACCAGACGCCGAGGCCGGAGCACAACCACATGATGACCGCGGACCGCCGCTCGCGCACCCGTGCCAGCACTTAGTGGCCGGCCACGACCGAAGTCCGGCGACAGCACTGATGCCGAAGGCGGTGCGGCGAAGCGATCGTGAGGGGATCAGCTACTCGAGGAGGGGATTCCCGTGATCGCCATCGCCACCGTCCTGTTCGCCTTTCCGCTCGGCTTCTTCCTGCGGAACCGGCTCTCCGCCCACGTCGCGTACGTCGCGATCTTCGGCTACTGCTTCACGTTCCAGTTGGTCTACCTGATGCGCAGCTGGGTCGGCGACCGCTCGCAGGCGTTCCCGGCGGACCCGAACGCCTGGCCGTTCGGGTACCTCTTCGTGACCGCCGGTATCTACGTCGTCGGCAACCTCCTGGTCGCGCTCGGGCACCGGGTCGGCAGCAAGCGCCGTAACCGGGCCGTCGACCTCGACCCGGTCAGGTGACAGTCGCCTGGCGCTCCCGGAGGGAGGAGCGTCAGGCGAGTTCCAGCGACGGCCGGACGGGGACGTCGCCGTACGTCGTGGTGCGCTGGCGCGCCGGGCGGCCGGCGGCGGTGGCCATCGCGGTGAGTTCGGCGATCGACTTGCGGCTGCCGTGCTTGGAGCCGGCCATCCGGCTGATGGTCTCCTCCATCAGCGTGCCGCCGATGTCGTTGACGCCGCCGTTCAGGACCGCGACGCAGCCGTCCACGCCGAGCTTCACCCACGAGCACTGGATGTTGTCGATCCGGCCGTGCAGCATGATCCGCGCCATCGCGTGCACCGCCCGGTTCTCGTCGTACGTCGGGCCCGGCCGAGCGACACCGGCGAGGTAGATCGGCGAGTTCTGGTGGATGAACGGCAGCAGCACGAACTCGGTGAAACCACCGGTCCGGTCCTGTACGGCGGCGATCGTGCGCAGGTGCTGCACCCAGTGGTGCGGCGCGTCGACATGTCCGTACATCATCGTCGACGACGACGGGAGCCCGACCTTGTGGGCTGTGGAGATGACCTCGATCCACGAAGCCGTCGGCAACTTTCCCTTGGTGAGGATCCAGCGGACGTCGTCGTCGAGGATCTCGGCCGCGGTGCCGGGGATGCTGTCCAGTCCGGCCTCCTTCACCGAGATCAGGAACTCCTCGATCGACAGGCCGGTGCGCACCGAGCCGTTCACGATCTCCATCGGCGAGTACGCGTGGACGTGCATCTCCGGGACCCGGTCCTTCACCGCGCGGACCAGGTCGGCGTACGCCGTACCGGGCAGGTCGGGGTGGATGCCGCCCTGCATGCAGACCTCGGTCGCGCCGATCACCCACGCCTCCTCGGCGCGCTGGCCGACCTCGTCCATCGACAAGGAGTAGGCGTCGGCGTCGGTGCGGCGCTGGGCGAACGCGCAGAACCGGCAGCCGGTGTAGCAGACGTTGGTGAAGTTGATGTTCCGGTTCACGACGTACGTCACATCGTCGCCGACCGTTGCCTTCCGCAACTCATCGGCAAGGTGCGCGAGCTGGTCGAGCGCGGGACCGGTGGCCGTCATCAACGTCAACGCCTGAGCATCGGAAAGCCCGGCGGGATCGCGCTCGGCGGCGGCGAGAGCCGCTTTCACCTCGGCGTCGATGCGCTCGGGCGCACCGCCCGACGCGGAGCCCGCGGCGGCTTCGGCCGCACGCCGTGCCGCGACGTCTTCGCGCAATACGTCCCAGTCGCCGTACGCCGCGTCGAAGTCGGAGCGGGTCTCGGTACGACGGCCTTCGGTGTCGATCGCGGTGTGCAGGTCGGTGCGGCCGACGCTGTCCCAGCCGCCGTCGGGCTCCTGCCAGGGGAGGCCGACCGGCTTCGCGGCCTCGTTGGCCAGGCCAGTGGCAGGATCGACGAGCGCCTCGACGTGCGAGATCAGGCGCGGATCGAGCCACGGCTCCCGCAGGTACTCCGGGTGCGCGGTGAGCCGCTCGCGCAACTCGAACCCGGCGTCGGCGGTCACCTTCGCGAGGTCGTCGATCTGCGGCCAGGGGCGCTCGGGGTTCACGTGGTCCGGCGTGAGTGGCGAGACCCCGCCGAAGTCGTCCACGCCCGCGTCGAGCAGCGCACGGCACTCGGCGAGGTCGACCAGGTTCGGCGGCGCCTGGACCCGGACCCGCGGCCCGAGCACGATCCGCGTCACGGCGATCGCGGCCAGCCACTCGTCCAGCGGTACGTCGGCGTCGTTGCGCATCGCGGTGTCCGGCTTCACCCGGAAACCCTGGATGATGACTTCCTGGATGCCGTTGTACTGCCGGGCGATTTTCCGCAACGCGAAGATCGAGTCGGAACGTTCCGGCAGCGTCTCCCCGATGCCGATCAGCAGCCCGGTCGTGAACGGCACGTTCGACCGCCCGGCGTCCTCGAGCACCCGGAGCCGGACCGCCGGGTCCTTGTCCGGTGACCCGAAGTGCGGCTGGCCCTTCTCCTCGAACAGCCGCCGCGATGTGGTCTCGAGCATCATCCCCATGCTCGGCGCGACCGGCTTCAGCCGCTGCAGGTCTTGCCACGACATCACGCCGGGGTTCAGGTGCGGCAGCAGACCGGTCTCCTCGAGCACCCGGATCGCCATCGCCCGGACGTAGTCCAGGGTGCTGTCGTACCCGGCCTCGTCGAGCCACTGCCGCGCCGCGTCCCACCGCTCCTCGGGCGCATCGCCCAGCGTGAACAGCGCCTCCTTGCAGCCCAGCGCCGCTCCCTGCCGCGCGATCTCCAGCACCTCGTCGGGCGACAGGTACGGCGAATGCACCCGACCCGGGGTGGTCGCGAAGGTGCAGTAATGGCAGCGGTCCCGGCACAACCGCGTCAGCGGGATGAAGACCTTCTTCGAGTACGTGATGATCCCCGACCGGCCGGCATCGGCCAGCCCTTGGTCGCGGACCCTCGCCGCAGTGGTCATCAGCGCGGTCAGCGCGTCGCCGCTCGCGCCGAGCAGCTCCTCCACCTCCGCCGGGTCGAGGGTCTTGCCGTCGTCCGCGCGCTTCAGGGCGCGCCGCATCGCTGTCGTCAGATCAGGGGCCACGAAATCCGAGCCTAAATCGCGGAAATCGCTGGATCCCGCGATTCCGGACAGCAAAATCAATCCGTACAGACGTCCTGATAGTTTGCTGTTCGTGCAGGTCAGGCGGGGTGTCGACGGGCGCCGGGTGCGCGGTGAGCAGCGCCGGAGCGAGCTGCTCGCGGCGACCCTGACCGTGATCGAACGCGACGGAGTCGCAGGTGTGAGCCATCGCGCGGTGGCCGCGGTGGCCGATGTCTCGGTCGCCTCGATCACCTACCACTTTCCGACGCTGGACGACCTCCTGGTCGCGGCCCTCCAGTCGGCCGCGGAGGACCTCGCCGTCGAGCTGCACGGTCGCGGGAGCGAGTTGGGCGCGCGACCGGCGGACGAGTTGGCGCGGCTGATCGAGCACAGCGTCGTACGGCGCCGTGGCCGGACGCTGGCGCTCTACGAGTTGTACCTGTACGCGGCTCGGCGACCGGAGGTGCGGGAGACGGCCGGCGCGTGGTTGGAGCCGTTGACCGAGATCGCCAGGGCGTTCACCGCGGATCCCCAGAAGGCGAGGCTGTTGGTTGCCGCGCTGGATGGCCTCCTGATGCAGGCGCTGATCGGCGCCCGCGACCTCGACCAGTCCGACGTCGCCGCGTTATTGGAGGTGCTGAGGTAGCCCGCGCCGAGTACTGTCGCGAAGGAACTCGCCAACAGGGAGGTCCTCGGTGTCAGAGCCCCCAGTACAGCCACTGTTCGCATCCGCAGCCCGCGCCGTCCGGAAACTGCAGGACCTCGGCGATCCGCTGCCCGCCGAGGTGGTCA
Organism: Kribbella sp. VKM Ac-2566; assembly: GCF_004366005.1. Lineage (NCBI taxonomy): Bacteria > Bacillati > Actinomycetota > Actinomycetes > Propionibacteriales > Kribbellaceae > Kribbella > Kribbella sp. VKM Ac-2566. The sequence goes on from NZ_SODT01000012.1 coordinate 29,177, forward strand.
CTCAGCTGTCCAGGCTGGAGAGCAGCTCCCTGAGCGACGCGGAGCGCCGTACCCAGCTCGAGACCCTGCTGCGGCCGTTCGTCCTGCTGGACGTGTCGATCGACGAGCAGGGGATCGCGTCGTGTACTCCGGGCGCCGCGCCGCCGCGACTGGTGCAACACGGCTGGCGCAGCTTCCTCGTACGGGTGGCGAATCCGCACCGGATCGAAGCCAAGCTGTCCGCGGGGAACAGCGGTGTGTACGGCGTGATCGACTACCTGAGCCACTCCGCGCGGATCGCGTTGCACGACACGCTGACTGTCGTTCCGCGGATCAAGGACGCGTGGCTGGACGCGAAGATCGCCGTACCCAGTGAGCTTTCCGGCTTCGAGGTCGAGTACAAGGTCATCAGCCTCTACACCCGCGATGACGGCATCCAGCAGGGCGGACTGTCGGTCTTCGCCGCGGACGAGCACAACCATCACAGCCTGAGCCGGTCACCGCTCGCCGTCGCGGGCTTCCGGACGAACTTCGAGTTGCGTGAGTACGCCGCTTCGTTCGACTTCGACTGTGCACCGGCCGGCGAGATCCGGCTCGACATCCGGGAGCCCGACGGCCGCAGTTGCATGGCCGCGATCACGGTGCAGGACGGGCAGGGACGCTCGTACCCGTCCAAGGCGATGCGACTGGCTCCGGACATGTTCTTCCACGAGCACGTGTACCGGGCGACCGGCGAGATGATCCGGCTGCCCGAGGGCCGGTACCGGGTCACCGCGATCCGCGGACCGGAGTATCGACCGGTGCTCCTGGAGACCGAGGTCGGCGCGGGGACCGAGGCGATTCCGATCACCCTCGACCGCTGGGTCGATCCGGCGGGCCGCGGCTACTACTCGGGCGACCCGCACATCCACGCCGGCGGCTGCTCGCACTACAACGTCCCGAGCGAAGGCGTCACGCCCGAAACCATGATCCGGCATGTCCGCGGGGAAGGTCTCTGGCTGGGCAGTGTGCTCACCTGGGCGCCGTGCTACTACCACCAGAAACAGTTCTTCAGCGGTGAGTCGATCAGCCCGCCGGCCGACCTGGAGGACCCGTTGATGCAGGCCGCCCAGGGCATGACCTGGACTCCGCAGCCGACGGACCGCGATGCCGAGAGCGCGTTGCGGTACGACGTCGAAGTGTCCGGGTTCCCGTCCAGTCACTCGGGCCACCTGATCCTGCTCGGGCTCACCGACCAGGACTATCCAGGGACGAGCCTGATCGAGGACTGGCCGTCGTGGAACCTGCCCGTCCTGCGCTGGGCCAAGGAACAGAACGCACTGGTCGGGTACGCGCACTGCGGAGTCGGTCTCGGGGTCGGCACCGAGGAGTTGCCCAACTACATCGTGCCGTCCTTCCAAGGCATCGGCTCCAACGAGATCGTGGTCGACGTACCCCTCGGTGCCGCCGACTTCCAGTGCGGAGGCCAGTTCGCGCCGGCGGCCGAGCTGAACATCTGGTACCACCTGCTCAGCGTCGGCTTCCGCACCCTGATGCTCGGCGAGACCGACTATCCCTGCATGTACGACGAGGGACCGGGCGTCGGGCGTACGTACGTGCGACTGACCGAGCCACCGTCGGGCCCGCAGGCGATCGAGGCGTGGATCACCGGTCTACGGGAGAGCGCGTCGTACTTCGGTGACGGCCGCAGCCATGTCTTCGATCTCGCGGTAGACGGCGACGTCTCTCGTGAGCACCCGCTGGACACTCCCGGCCCGGTGCGGGTCAGCGCGACCGTTGCCGCGTGGCTGCCCGAGGTCCCGCCGCCACCGCCGGCGGGGCGTCCCGTGTACAGCGCGCCGGTCGGCTGGCACCTCGAACGGGCGCGGATCGGCACGTCCCGGTCCGTGCTGGTGGAGGCAGTGCTGAACGGCGTCGTAGTGGCCTCGCAGGAGGTGGTTGCCGATGGCACCGAGCAGGAGGTCGCGTTCGACGTACCGGTGGAAGAATCGTCCTGGCTTGCGCTGCGGATCCTGCGCAGTGTGCACACCCAGCCGATCTTCCTCGAGGTCGGCGGCCGGCCCATCCGGGCCTCCCGCCGCAGCGCCCAGTGGCTGCACGACTCTGTCGATCAACTGTGGAAGGTGAAGTCGGGGTTCATCCGGGAGGACGAGCAGGCTGCCGCGCGGCAGGCGTACGACGAGGCGCAGGCGATCTACCGGTCGCGGCGAGCAGAATGCGAGACCGACTGATGACTCACCAGGCACCTGCCGTCGGCTGTTGCGGGCCGGTCGACACCGATGCGCCGCTCGCGGTGACGATCAACCCGGAGGCGCGGGTGAACGTGACCCGCAGCGGTGCGCCGATCGGGACCTTGAAGCCCGGCGAGTGGCACACGCTCGCCGTGACGGTCGTCAACGACGCCTTCGTCACCGGGCCGTTGGCCGTCGAGGCCGAACCGGTCAGCGGACTCCAACTGGATCTGCCGGTGCACGAACTGACCGGTGAGCATCGTCAGGAGGCCGCCTTCCGGGTCCGGCTCGACGCACCCACCGTGGTCGACGTGACGTTGACCTTCCGGGCGCTCGGCGCGCTCGGAGGTCTGGCCAATCACAGCACCGTCAACCTGTTGCTGTCTGCCCGGTAGCGCCTGAGCTACCTGAGGTCGGGTGCTGAGGCCAGCGCCTGTTCCTGTCGCGGGCTGTTGGCTGGGTGCATGCTGAGGTTGTCTGTCGGGGCGCTGAGGACCAGGTGGCAGCTGTTCGCCGGTGCGGTGGCGGCTGTTGCGCTCGGGGTCGGTTTGGTGCAGTCCGGGTTGCAGATGCTGGCCGCGACCGACAGGCCGGTGTTGCCCGCGGGACTGTCGGCGTACGAGCGGGCCAAGGTCCGGGAGGGGTACGTCGGGGCCGCGACACTGCTCGGAATGTCGGTCATGCTGGCTGTTTTCCTGAGCGTGTTCATCGTCAGCACGACGTTCGGTTTCATGACTGTGCAACGGCGGCGTGAGTTCGGGCTGCTTCGGCTGGTCGGAGCGCAGCGGGGTTACCTGTGCTTGATGGTCGTGACGGAGGCGGGTCTGCTCGGAGTGGTCGGCAGTGTGGTAGGGCTGCCGTTGGGGGTGCTGGCGACCTGGGCGCAGTCGTGGTTGCTGGTTCGATTGGGGATGCTGCCGGAGTGGTTCGACGCGCCGTGGGATCAGGGTGCGGTGTGGGCGGCGATGATCGTCGGCGTGAGTACGGCGTTGGGCGGCGTACTCGCTGCGGCCTGGCGGGCGTCGCGGGTCAATGCGCTCGAGGCGATCGTGGAGGGACAGGCTTCGCGGCGGGTAATGACGGGATGGCGGTGGTTCTGGGGGCTGTCGGCCGCGTTCGGCACGGTGCTGCTGGTGATCGTGGCGCAGGCGGCGCGGGACCTCGTGGCCGGGTTGATGATCGGGCTGGTCGTGATGATCAGTGGGTCCGTGGCGTTGAGCCAGCTGAGCCCAGTCGTCGTACCGCTGGTCGGCCGGCTGCCCGCGATCGTTGTCCGTGGCAACTTGATCGCGGATCTGGCGCGGGCCGGTGTGCTGCACGCGGTACGCCGGAGCGCGGCGACCGCGGCGCCGTTGATCGTGCTCGTCGGGCTGGTCATCGGGCTGTGGGGCACGTTCGGGTCGCTGGCGAAGGCGGTCGGGGTCGAGCAGAAACAGTTGATCACGGCGGATGTCGTGGTCGATCACGTCGTTCGTCCGGGACCGGGGATCGCGGCGGCCTCGGCGCAGACCGCCGTACCGATCGCTGTGACACGCGGACGGAAAACGCTGTACTCCGAGGCGATCGGCATCGATCCGGCCGCGTACCAGCAGACCCACAAGCTGCGGCCCCGGAAAGGCTCGCTGGATCGGCTGACCGGGCGGACGATCGCGATCGGGCCGGGGATGGCCGCCGAGGGTTACCGGCTCGGATCGACCCTCAAGGTTGCGCTGGGCAACAGATCGATCGCCGTGAAGGTGGTCGCGATCATGCAGGCGACGCTCGATGTGAGCGAGAACTTCTTCGTTCCGAGGAGTCTGCTGCCGGCCGGTGGGCGGACCGAGACGCTGGTGAAGCTGGCGCCTGGTGCGACGCTGGACGGCCGGTCGGTCGAGCAATGGGCGGAGGCGCGTGGCGAGGCGCAGCAGCGCAGCAATTCGGGACTGTTCGCCGCGCTCCTTGGATTGGCCGGAATCTTCACCGCGGTCGCGGTCGTCAACGCGGTCGTGATGTCGACAGCTGACCGGCGGCAGGAGTTTCACCTGTCACGGTTGGCCGGTCTGACGCGGGCACAGGTCGTGATGGTCGCGCTCGTGGAGTCCGTGACCGTTGTGGTGGTCGGCGTACTGCTCGGATCGTTGGTCGCCGCGGCCGCGCTCGCCGGCATCGCGGCGGGGCCTTACGGCCTTGCTGCGTTGGCGATCCCGTGGCGGCTGCTCGGACTGATCTTCGCGTCGGCGCTGGTGGTCGTCGGGGTCGCCGCGGCGCTCACTGCCGGTCGCGCCACGTCTCACCGGCTCGGCACATACCGAGCAGAATGACGTGGTGGAACGGCCGGATCAGGTTGTAGTAGAACCGGCCAGCGGGCCGCAGGAACTGCACCAGCGTCACGACCTTGAACGTCGCCGGCCGCTCGTTGTCGGTGATGAACGCGAGCCACGCGTCGAGGTGGTTGTCGGAGACCTTCAGCAGCAGGTAATGGTCCTCCTCGCCGCGCACGACGGTGAAGAACGCGTTCTTCTCGCCCGGTGTGAAGCTCACCGTCTCGGGCCGCAGGCGACGCGAGTCCGGTACGCCGGTGGTCTCGAGGCGAAGGACCGCGGCCACTGCCATCCGCACCGCGAACAATCCCTTGACCCACAACGGACTGTGCCCCAGAGCCCCCGCCACGAACTCCCGTAGCGTGACGTCGCCCCGGCCCGTCTTCACATCGATCTCGTCCACAACCGGCACCAGATCGTCGAGCTCGTGCAATGTGGTCGGCATGTGTGCTCCTCTAGTCGATCAGCGTCTAGTCGATCAGCCGGAGAACCAGGTCGTAGATCTCCCGCACGTCCCGCTTGCCGATCGGCGGCACCACCTGCTCGGCGCCGATCAGAATCAGGTACAGCAGCTGCGCGAACCGATCCGGGTCCACGTCCGCACCCAGGCCGCGGCACAGCTTCTTCAGGTACGCCGTCCGCGCCTTGTCCACCCGCTCCTGCGCGGCCCGCACCTCGCTGTCCTGCAAGGCCCAAGCGCGTACGGCGATCTCCAGGGCCGCGCTGTCCGGGTCGGCCAGCACCAGTCGCAACAGATGCTGGAGCTTCGCGTTCGCGTCACGACCGTCCTCAACGGCGTCGATCAGCCGGGTCGTGTTCCGCGCCTCGAAGTACTCCAGCAAAGCCGCCTTGTACCCGGAAGCCCCGTTGAAGTGGTGGTAGTACGACCCCTTCGTCACCCCCAGGGCACCGGTCAACCGCTCGATCGTCACCGCCGGCGCACCCTCCGCCGCGAGCAACTCGAGCCCTGCGTCCAACCACTCCGTCCGACTGACCACAGGCGGACCATACCATACCGTTTGGTATGGTCGGCGGGCTGTAGACGCAGACGACCCGCCGGAGAGGGATCCGGCGGGTCGGGATCGGGTGGGACGAGGGATCAGGCGTCGGCGGCGGTGAGGGCTTCGGCTTCCGACTCGGAGTGGGTGGTGGGGACCCGGAGGTGGGAGAGGGGCTTCCAGCCGCTGGCGAGGACGCCGACCGCGAGGAGTACGGCGAAGGCACCGACGTAGAACGGGAGCTGGATGTTGAACTCCTCGCCGAGCTTGCCGGCCAGCCACGGTGCGACCGCGCCACCGGAGAAGCGGACGAAGGAGTACGCCGCGGACGCCGTACCGCGTTCGACCGGAGCGGCTGCCATCACGGCCTCGGTGATCAGCGTGTTGTTGATGCCCAGGAACAGGCCGGCCACGATGACGCCGGCCGCGAGCACCGGCTTGTGGTGCGCGTAGACGCCCATGACCGCGAGGTCCGCGCCGAACAGCAGCAGTACGGTCATCGCCACCGGGAGGGTGCCGAACCGGCGCTGCAGTCGCGGCGCGACGAACACCGAGGTGAACGCGAGACAGATGCCCCAGCCGAAGAAGATCAGCCCGATCTGCCGCGCCGACATCGCCAGCGGGAACGGGGTGAACGCGAGCAGCGTGAAGAACCCGAAGTTGTACAGCAACGCGGTGACCGCCACGGTCGCGAGCGACCGGTGCCGTAGAGCCTTCAACGGCTCGAGGACCGACGTACGGCGTCCTTCCGGCGGTGATGCGGGCAGCAGGAACGCGGTGGCGGCGAGGGCGATCGTCATCAGGACGGCGACGCCGAAGAACGGGCCGCGCCAGGAGATCGTGCCGAGTTCGCCGCCGACCAGCGGGCCGGCCGCGATCCCGACGCCGAGGGCGGCCTCGTAGAGGATGATCGCCTCCGCGACCGAACCGGCGGCCGAGTTCACGATCGTGGCGAGCGCGGTCGCGATGAACAGCGCGTTCCCCAGGCCCCAACCGGCCCGGAAGGCGACGATCATGCCGATGCTGCTGGACAGGCCGGCCAGCGCGCTGAAGACGACGATGACGGCCAGGCCGATGAGCAGGGTGCGCTTGGCGCCGATCCGGCTGGAGACCGCGCCGGTGATCAGCATCGCGACACCGATGACCGCCATGTAGCTGGTGAACAGCAGCGAGACCTGGGACGGGCTCGCATGCAGTTGTTCGGCGATCGGCTTGAGGATCGGATCCACCAGGCCGATGCCCATGAACGCGATCACGCAGGCGAACGCGACCGCCCAGACGGACTTGGGCTGCTTCAGGAACGACGACGTGCTCACCGGGCTGTGTCCTCCACGGGTTCGAGCGTGAGAAGTTTGTGGACGATGGCGACGGCGGCCTCCAGGGTCGTGAGGTCGGTCGCCGGGAGCTGACTCAGGTGCGCGGCCAAGGCGCCGCCGGCCTGGTGGCGGGCGCTGCGCAGCTCGGCGAGGCCTGCGTCGGTGAGGCTGATCAGGCTCGCGCGCGAGTCGGCGGGGTCCTGGACGCGGCGCACCCAACCCTGCTCCTCGAGGCGCTGCACCAGGTTGGACATGGTCGGCTGCGAACACCGGTCGGCCTTGGCCAGCTCGCTGATCCGGGCCTGCCCGAGCTCGTCCAATCGCCCCAGCACCCGCATCGCGGCGTGCGGCAGCGTGTTCACGTTCCGGGTGGCCAGCCGCGACAAGCGCGTCGACGCCACCACCATGTCCTCACCGAGCTGCGTCAGATCCCTGGTGCTCACACCCACAAATATACATAGGAAAGCTATGCATCTGCCCGGAAGTGAACAGAATCACGGCCCCCACCGGGCAGCGGTGGGGGCCGTGATCGTGAGGTCGGCGGCTGTAGGAAGTCAGCAACCGTAAGAGGTCAGTCGGATGTACCAGACGGGGTCCCAGCTGGGAAAGGCACGCTCGTGGGGGTCACGGCAGCCGATCTGAACGCCGTTCTGGTCGAGGGTCCTGACGGCCGCCGTCCCGGTCTGTGCGTTGGTCAGGTCGCCGCTGCCATGCCAGTAGCTCAGTCGGTACGTGCCATAGCTGTAGAACTTGAACACGAAGCCGCCGCTGCCCCAGGGAACGCCGGCGCAGGCGTAGCCGGGTTCGCAGGGCACGAGCGACCCACCCGGGTACCACTTGCGGGACGCGGCGGCAGGGCTGGTGGTGGGCTCCGGCAGCGCGATCGCCGGCGTCACCGACGGGCCACTCGGAACCCGGACGTAGTAGGCGACTTTGTCCGGGGTTCTGGGTGTCTCGACCGGCGCTGCGTTCGCGGTGGTCAGCACGGTTGTCGCGGTGCCGAGAGTCAGCAGCAGTCCGGCGGCTGCGACAAGTGTTCGTCGTACCAGGCTCATGTATCCCCCTTCGTGCGGTTGGGTGACCCAGCCTGGTCGGAGCCGCTTTCAGAACACTTTCACTCGCTTGGGTCGAGTCGAGCGGGGCGCGTACGGCGAGGTTGATCAACCGATCACCGGGGCGCCGGCCGCCGTGCGGAAGGCGGTCAACGGGATCGGACCGCGGTGCAGGATGTGCGGGATGTCGGCCCAGGGGTAGAGGGGCTCCGTGGCATTGAGGTTGCGGAGCCGTTGGAGTGCACGCTCGGAGGGAGTGGACAGGGCGGCGGCCGCCTCGGGGGTGTAGGGGATGAAGTCCTCGGCCGGTTGCGGGCGGAGTTCGGGATCGTGGCGCTTCAGGAGGATGCAGGTGCGGGCCGGGTCGAGAAGGTCGGCGTCGAGGGTCCAGTAGTCGATCACGACCGGGCCGATCCGGCCTGACTCCTGCATGGCCTCGAAGATCGGGGCCGGGTGGACGGGGGAGAGGAACACGACGTCGGCCCAGCAGCAGTCGAGCGGGTAGACCGGGGTGCGCAGGGTTTCCGGGCGAGCGGCGTACTTCGCGAGCTCACGCGTGTAGATGTCCGGGTAGTGCACACGCAGCTGGTTGAGCGGCAGGATGGCGTCACCGCGGATGTCACCTGCGGCCTTGTAGAGAAGAGTCGTCATACACAAAAGCCTCCGAGCACGAGAACCGTGCCGGAGGCTGCGTCTACATTTTACCGGGATCCCCATGGTCAAAGCCATCCTCGGAAGCGCACTGTTCTTCTTCGCCGCGCCGTGCGTGGTCGCCGGCGTGCTCCCGTGGTGGGTCAGCGGCTGGGCGGCGGCACGGTTCTGGCCCGGCTTCGTGATCGTGGCGGCCGGTGCGTTCGTCGTACTGCGTGCCTTCGTCCGATTCGTCCGAGAAGGTCGCGGTACGCCGGCTCCTGTCGCGCCGACCGAGGAGCTTGTGGTCGGCGGTGACTACCGATTCGTGCGGAACCCGATGTACGTCGGGGTGGTCGCGGCGATCTTCGGGCAGGCACTCGTTTTCCTTGATTGGCGGGTGCTCGGGTACGGCGTGATCGCGTGGGCCGTGATGGCGTCGTTCGTGCGTTGGTACGAGGAGCCGGTGTTGCGGGAGCGGTACGGCCGGCAGTACGAGGACTACTGCCGAGCCGTGCCGGCGTGGATTCCGCGGTTCAAGGCTTTGGGCGGGTAGGAGCCGGCGCGATCCTGCACGGCTGCAAAGTTGCAGTGTTTAATTGTTTGCAGTGGGTGCAAGTTTGTCCGTAGGCTGGTGTGCGTGAGGCACGGAGAGGGTGGGTTGCGGGAGCGCAAGAAACTGCAGACGCGGTCGGCGTTGGCCGATGCGGCGTTGCGGCTGGCGCTGGAGAAGGGGCCCGACCACGTCACGGTCGAGGAGATCGCCGAGGCGGCTGACGTCTCGGTGCGGACCTTCTTCAACTACTTCCCGCACAAGGAGTACGCGATCCTCGCGCGCAACCCCGAGCACCTCGAGCGGGCCCTGGAGCGGATGCGGACGGCGCCGGCCGAGGAGTCGCCGCTGACCACGATGTGGTTCATCGTCAACGACGTACTGCGGGACCTGGAGAGCGACGGTCAACTGTCGCGCCGCGGTGAGCTGATCATGAGTTCGCCGAGCCTGCTGTACCAGCTGATGCTGTCGAGCCTCGACGACGAGCGGCAGCTGACCGCGGCCCTCGCCGAGCGAATGGGCGAACCGGCCGGATCGGTCCGGCCGGCACTGATCGTCAGCACGGCCGGCGCCGCCTGCCGCGTCGTGATGGAGCTGCACAAGTCCGCTCCCGACCGGCCGATCCGCGATCTGCTGGACGAAGCGTTCCATTTACTTGCCCAAGGCATCGATGCCGCCTTCGGGCCGGACCACCAGAAGAAAGGCACCTCATGACGACGACCTCGTCACCCACTCCGGAACCCGTGGGTGAGGTCACCACCACCGAGACGGCGACACTCACGCCGCGGCAGACCATCCAGGCCATCTCCGGCCTGATGATGGGCATGTTCGTGGCGATCCTCGCCGGCACCGTGGTGAGCACCGCGCTGCCGCGGATCATTCACGACCTGGGGGCGAGTCAGTCGTCGTACACCTGGGTCGCCACCCTCGAGCTGCTGACGATGACGGCCACCGTGCCGTTGTGGGGCAAGCTCGCCGACCTCTACAACAACAAACTGCTGGTCCAGCTGTCGCTGGGTTTCTTCGTGATCGGCTCGCTGGTCGCCGGTTTCGCGCCGAACATCGAGGTGCTGCTGGGCAGCCGCGTCCTCCAGGGCCTCGGCGCCGGCGGTCTGACCGCGCTCGTGCAGATCGTGATGGCGGCCATCATCCCGCCGCGCGAGCTCGGCCGGTACTCCGGCATTTTCGGTGCGATCTTCGCGTCGGCAACCGTCGGCGGACCGCTGCTCGGCGGCTTCCTCGTCGACTCGCCGCTCGGCTGGCGCGCCTGCTTCCTGGTCGGCGTGCCGTTCGTGCTGGCGGCGATCGTCCTGCTGCAGCGCACGCTGAAGCTGCCGACCGTCCGTCGCGAGGTGAAGATCGACTGGTGGGGCGCGGTCCTGATCATGGGCGGCGTGAGCACCCTGCTGGTCTGGTCCTCGTTCGCCGGCAACAAGTTCGAGTGGGTCTCCGGCTGGAGCTTCGGACTGGTCGCGGTGGCCGTGGTCGCGCTGGTCGCGGCGGTGCTGGTCGAGCGCCGCCACCCCGAGCCGATCATCCCGATGGACCTGTTCCGCAACCGGACGGTGACGCTGTCCATCATCGCCAGCGCGCTGGTCGGCGTCGCGATGTTCGGCGGCTCGGTGTTCCTGGCGCAGTACTTCCAGATCGCCCAGGGGTACACGCCGACCAAGGCCGGCCTGATGAGCCTGCCGCTGATCCTCGGCATGATGGTCGCCTCCACGATCGCCGGTGGGCTGATCACGAAGTACGGCCGCTGGAAGATCTACCTCGTCGTCGGCAGCGTCCTGCTGCCGATCGGGCTGGCGCTGTTCGGCACGATCGACGCGCACACCTCGAAGTACATGCTGTGGAGCTTCATGATCGTCCTCGGCGTCGGCATCGGCCTGGTCATGCAGAACCTGGTCCTCGCCGCGCAGAACGACGTACCGGCCCGGGAGCTGGGGGCGGCGACGTCCGCGGTCAGCTTCTTCCGGAGCATGGGCGGCACGATCGGCGTCAGCGTGCTGGGCGCGATTCTGGCGAACAACGTCGCCGAGACGCTGAACCCGGGCGGCGCGTCGTCCGGCGGCGGCAACGCGGTGCCGAACATCGCGGAGCTGCCTCCGGAGGTACGGACCATCGTCGAGAACGCGTACGGCGCGGCGACCGCGGACCTGTTCATGATGTCGGTCCCGTTCGCGGTCCTCGCCCTGATCGCCGTCCTCTTCATCAAGGAGAAGGCCCTCCTCACCACCTCCGGCGCCGAACGCCGCGCCGAAGAAGAGGGACCTGACAAACTGGATGCATGATCGTCGCATTCAGCATCAGCCCGTCGGCCGGTGACGAGACCGGGGGCGTGAGCGAAGCGGTGGCCGAGGCCGTCCGCGTCGTCCGCGCCTCCGGTCTTCCCAATGAGACCAACGCGATGTTCACGAACATCGAGGGCGAATGGGACGAGGTGATGGCGGTGGTGAAGCAGGCCGTGGATGCGGTTGCCGCGGCGTCGCCGCGGGTCAGCCTCGTGCTCAAGGCGGACATCCGGCCGGGGTACACCGGCCAGCTGACCGCGAAGGTCGAGCGCATCGAACAGGCGTTAGGCGAGTGAGTTCAGGGCGCTGATGACCTGGTCGTAGCGGTTCTCACGTTCGGCGTGGCGGAGGAAGTGGACCCGGTCGACGAGGATCTCGTCGGCGTCCGGCTGCTGCTGCAGCAGGCTGATGGTCTCGTCGGCGTACTCGTCCAGCGGCATCGCTCCCTCGCCGTCGTCCTCGTCCAGCAGGCCGGTCCGGACCTTGGGCGGGACCACCTCGATCACCTGGATCCCGGTGTCCGCGAGCTGGATCCGCAGGCTCTGCGTGTAGCTGTGGATCGCGGCCTTCGTCGCGCTGTACGTCGGCGTGATCGTCAGCGGCACCGAGGCGAGGCCGGACGAGACCGTCAGGATCACCGGGTCGGTCTGCTTCAGCAGGTACGGCGTGAAGGTGGCGATGGTGCGGATCGTGCCGAGCAGGTTGATGTCGATGGTCTGCTCGGCGGTGTCCAGGTGAGCGGGGTCGCGGAGGTCCTCGACCTGCATGATGCCGGCCATCGTGATCAGCACGTTGACGTCGTGGCTGCTGGTCACCTGCTCGAACGCCGCAGTGATCGAGGCCGGGTCGGCGACGTCGAGGAGGATGCCTTCGATACCGTCCTCGGCGGCGATCGTGTCGAGCAGGTCCTTGCGGCGGCCGCTGATGATCACTGTGTTGCCGAGGTCGCGGAACCGCCGGGCGAGCTCGAGGCCGATACCCGACGTACCGCCGGTCATGAAGATCGTGTTGCCTGTTGTTCTCATGGCTCCAGAGTGGAACCGGATGCTCGGGGCAACCAGGCTGCACTTAACCACTGCTCGCCGAGCAGTGGTTAACCGGCGCGACGCGTGGACACTGGAGTCATGGAGTACGCCGACCTGTCCGACTTCCTGCGCAAACGCCGCGAGGCCCTGCAACCCGAAGACGTCGGGATGCCCCGCGGCCGCCGACGCCGTACGCCGGGACTGCGCCGTGAGGAGGTGGCGGCGCTCGCGTCGATGTCGGCCGACTACTACAGCCGGCTCGAGGGCGGACGCGGCCCGCAGCCGTCGGTCGAGATGCTGGGCGCGATCGCCCGGGCGCTCCGGCTGACGCTCGAGGAGCGCGACCACCTGTTCCTGCTGGCCGGTCACGGTACGCCGCCGCGCACGACGCGGGCGTGCCACGTCGACCCCGGCATGCTGCGCATCCTGGACCGGCTGCAAGACACTCCCGCGATGCTGCTCAACCGTTGCGGCGAGGTGCTCGCGCAGACGCCGGCGCACGTCGCGTTCGCCGGCGAGCTGACCAACTTCGAGGGGATGGAACGCAGCGAGGTCTACCGCTGGTTCGCGCATCCGGAGGAGCGGGCGCTCTACCAGGAGCCGGAGCTGTCGACGCACAGCCGGCTGCTCGTCTCGATGCTGCGCACGGCCGCGACCATCGACGGCCCGAAGTCGTACGCCGCCTCGATCGTGCGGGCACTGCAGAAGCTGAGCCCTGAGTTCGCCGAGGTCTGGAACGCGCACGAGGTGGTGGTCGCGCACAGCCGGACCAAGAGGTACCGGCATCCGGTGGTCGGCGAGCTGGAGCTGTACTGCGAGCTGATCGACAACCGCGACCAGCAGCAGACCCTGATCGTCTTCACCGCGGAGCCGGGCAGTGAGAGTGCGGAGAAGTTGCGGTTGCTGAGCGTTCTGGGCAGCCAGGCGATGAACCCTGGACAGGGCTTTGATCGGGAGTTAATTTAAGCTCTGAAATTTACAGAGCGTTCTTACGGAAAGGTCCGCCCCCATGCTTTCCGATCGATTCCGCCTGCCCGCATTCATGCTCGCCCTCGTGCTTGTGGTCGCCGGCCTGACCAGCACGGCGACGGCACAGGTCCAAGCCACCTTCAAGGTCCTCGCGTTCTACAGCGGAACCTGGGACGCCGCCCACATCGACTTCGAGAAAGAGGCGAACCAGCGCTTTCCCGAGTTCGGTGCGCAGAACGGGTTCACCTACACGGCCACGAACAACTGGGACCAGCTCAACAACCTGAGCGCCTCGCAGTACCAGGTCGTGATGTTCCTTGACGACTCGCCACACACCGACGCGCAGCGCAACGGGTTCAAGAACTACATGGACAACGGCGGCGCATTCTTCGGCTTCCACGTCACGGCGTACAACGACGCCAGTGGTGGCTGGCCGTGGTTCAACAACACGCTGCTCGGCACGGGCCGGTTCCAGTCCAACACCTGGGGTCCGACCGCGGTGACCCTGCGGACCGAGAACCGTTCGCACCCGTCCCTGGTGAACACCGGTGCGACGTTCCGGTCGTCGGTCAGCGAGTGGTACAGCTGGCAGAACGACCTGCGGAACAATCCCGACATCCAGATCCTGGCGTCGATCGACAACTCCAGCTTCCCGGTCGGCACCGACCCCAACCAGACCTGGTACGGCGGCTACTACCCGATCATCTGGACCAACAAGAACTACAAGATGATCTACGCGAACTTCGGCCACAACGCGATGAACTACGAGACCAACACGCGGCTCTCGTCGACCTTCGACAGCCCGGCGCAGAACCAGTTCATGATGGACGCGCTGAAGTGGCTTGGCGGTGCCGGGACGACGCCGCCGGCCGACCAGCCGTCGCCGACGACGTGGTACTCGATCGCGAACAAGGCCAACGGGAAGTGCGTCGACGCCCGCGCGGCCGGGACTGCCAACGGGACCGTCATCCAGCAGTACAGCTGCAACGGCACACAGGCGCAGCAGTTCCAGTTCCAGCCGACATCCAGCGGGTTCACCCGGGTCAACAACCGGAACGACGCAACCAAGGTGATCGACGTGACCGGTGTGTCCGTCGCGGACAACGCCGGCCTCCAGTTGTGGACGTACAGCAACGGAAACAACCAGCAGTGGCAGGCCGTTTCCGAAGGCAGCGGCTACTTCCACTTCGTCAGCCGCCTCAGCAACAAATGCCTGACGGTTCCGGGTGGCTCGACGGCCGACAGCACTCAACTCGTCCAACTCACCTGCAACTCCAGCACAGCGCAGTCCTTCAAGCTGACGTGATGGCCGGGTTAGATTGCGGCGCATGAGAATCCTGCGTGTGGCCGCCTTGGCGGCAGGAGGTCTGTTGTTGATGGGTCAGGTCGTGCCCGCCCAGGCTCACGGCGGATCGTCGTACCGGTGGGAGCTGACGCCGACCGGTACGACGGCGCAGTTCCGTGGGCTCGCGGCGGTCAGCAAGGACGTCGCCTGGGTGGGCGGGACCGGAGGGACCGTGCTGCGGACCGTCGACGGCGGGAAGCACTGGGAGAACGTCAGTCCGGCCGGTGCGGAGGCGCTGCAGTTCCGCGATGTCGAGGCGTTCGACGCCCGGCGTGCGGTCGCGCTGACGATCGGGAACGGCGAGGACTCCCGGGTCTACCGAACCGCCGACGGCGGAAAAACCTGGTCGGAAACGTTCCGGAACACGGACGCGAACGCGTTCTACGACTGCATGGCCTTCAACGACGACAAGCACGGCCTGGCGCTCAGCGATCCGGTGGACGGAAAGTTCCGGATCGCGGCGACCTCCGACGGCGGAAAGTCCTGGAATGTGCAGCCGACCGACGGAATGCCGGCCGCCCTTGCCGGGGAGTTCGCGTTCGCGGCGAGCGGTACCTGCCTGGTCGCCGGCCATGGTCGTACGGCGTGGTTCGCGAGCGGTGGCGGCGATCGGCCGCGGGTGTTCCGGACCGTCGACGGCGGACGGCGCTGGACGGTCTCGGACTCTCCGATGGCCAGTGGTGAAGCGGCCGGGATCTTCAGCCTCGCGTTCCGGAACACGTTGTTCGGCGTCGCGGTCGGCGGTGACTTCCTCAAACCGACCGAGGCCGTGAACGCCGCGTCGGTGACGTACGACGGTGGTCGCACCTGGAAGCTGGTGCCGGCCGACAGGGCGCCGAAGGGCTACCGGAGCGGCTCGCACTTCGTCCCGTGGTCACCCACGACCGTCGTCGCGGTCGGTCCGTCCGGGAGTGATGTCAGCTTCGACGGCGGACGCAGCTGGAAGCAGTTCTACGACGGCAGCTTCGACAGCGTCGAATGCGCCGGCCACGGCATCCAAGCAGGCTGCTGGGCCTCCGGCGCCAAGGGCGCCGTCGGACGTCTCGTGCACTGACGTTCGAACCGGCGACACTCGCTCGTTGTGCGGGTGTCGCCGGTTTTCCGGAAGATGAGTGCATGCGTAAATTACTGACCATCCTCGTGGGGTTCCTGATCGTGGTTCCCACCGTCGCCGCGGCCCGTCCCGACGCGGGTCGTCCGGGCCGGCCGCTGACCGTCATGTCGTACAACATCCACCACGGCGCGGGGATCGACGGCGTACTCGATCTCGAGCGGATCGCCGTCCTGATCGAGCAGTCCGGGGCCGACGTGATCGGCCTGCAGGAGGTCGACCGGCACTGGGACGTGCGCAGCAACTGGGTGGATCAGCCGGCCTGGTTCGCCCAGCGGCTGAAGATGCACTACGCGTACGCCGCGAACCTCGACCTTCCCCCGGTCAACCCGGGAGAGCCGCGCCGGCAGTACGGGACCGCCATCCTGTCCAGGTATCCGATCCAGGACTTCAGCAACACGCTGCTGCCGAAGTACCCGACCGGTGAACAGCGCGGCCTGGCGGTGGCGGACCTCATGGTCCGCGGCGCCGAACTGCGGTTCGCGAACACGCATCTGACCAGCAACAACAACGCCGAGCGGCTGGAGCAGGCGCAGAAGGTGGTCGAGCTGCTCAGCGGATCGCGGACGCCGACACTGCTCGTCGGCGACCTGAACGCGACGCCGGAGAAGCCGGAGATCAAGACGCTGACCGCGGTGTACGACGACACCTGGACCGAGGTCGGTGTGGGTCCGGGCTACACGATCGAGGCGGACAACCCGACCAAGCGCATCGATTTCCAGCTGCACAGCGCGGGCCTGCGCCCGACGAAGGCCGCCGTACCGGTGACGCCGGCCTCGGACCACCTGCCGGTGGTCGCCTCGTTCGTCCTCAGCTGAATCACCGAGCTCGGCAACGCCCCTCCGGCTCCGGCCGGAGGGGCGTTTTCGTGCGCCCACCTGCGGGTTCGCCGAATCACAAGCTTGTAGTTTGTCAAGCCGACACACGGGTGAAACAAAGATACTCGTGTGAAAGGTGTTCCCATTGGGGCTGTGGGCAACTAGTGTCACGTATGTGGTCCAGGAGGACCAAAAGTTCACGAACCCTGGGGAAGGGGTTCGTGACCGGCGGAAGGAACGATCCCGATGCGGACGCCCACCAGGGCCACGTCCGGCGGGCGGATCACGAGTGCTGGGAAGACCGGCAGAGCAGGCAAGGCCCTGCTCTCCGGGGTGCTCGCGATCTGCTTGGCCGGCGCGATGGCCGTGCCCACCCTTCAGGCCGAGGCCGCGAAGCCGAAGCCGCCGGTGATTCCGTCCAAGGCCGCGGTCGAGCGTGCCAAGCAGGCCGCCGCCTCGAAGGCCGCTCAGGTCGCCGCGATCGAGCGTCAGCTCGCCGCCGCCGGCGCACGGCTCGAGCAGCTCGGCATCCAGTCCGGCATCGCCGACGAGGCCTACAACGGCGCCGTCTACCGACTGCAGCAGGCCAAGGCCGAGGCGGCAGCCGCCGCGGCCCGGGCCGCCGAGGCACAGAAGACGCTCACCGCCCAGCGGCAGCAGATCGGTCGCTTCGCCGCCGCGTCGTACCAAGGTGGTGGCGACGTGGCGAAGATCGCGCCGCTGTTCACTGCCGAGGGTCCGCAGCAGCTGCTCGACTCGGCCGGTGCGGCGCACTCGGTGTCGGCCGCGATGCAGGGTTCGTACCTGCGGTTCACGGCGACGCAGGTGATGACGAACCTGTTCAAGGTGCAGGCCGACCAGGCGGTGGTGAAGGTGAAGAAGGCGGCCGACGAGGCGGCCAAGGCGAAGAAGGCGGCCGAGGATGCGGAGGCCGCGCAGTCGGCGGCCGTGACCGCGATCGGCGTCCAGCGCAAGCAGTCGATCGCGCAGCTCGCCACCTTGCAGAACATCTCGGTGCGGGTGGCCGCCCAGCGGCAGCAGGGGCTCGAGGAGCTTGCGCGGCAGCGGGCCGCTGCGATCGCCGCGAAGAAGGCCGCCGAGCTGAAGCGCCGGATCGCCGCCCGGGAGGCCGCGGAGCGCCGCGCGGAGGCGGCCGAGCGGGCTCGCGAGGCAGCGGAGAAGGCTCGCGAGGAGAAGGAAGAGCGCGAGCACAACAACGGCAAGAAGAACCCGCCGAAGCGGCACAAGCCGTCCACGCCGAGCCGTGACAAGCACGACAACGACAACGGCAACCACAGCTCGCGGAAGGGCGCGTCGGCGGCGATCGAGTTCGCGATGCGACAGCTCGGCGACATGTACCTGTGGGGCGCGACCGGCCCGAGCCGGTGGGACTGCTCCGGGCTGACCCAGGGCGCCTGGGAGCAGGCCGGTGTGCAGCTGCCGCACTACAGCGTCGCGCAGTACGAGCAGATCCAGCACATCGACGAGGACGAGCTGCGGCCCGGTGACCTGATCTTCTGGTCGCTGGACCCGAGCGACCCGGGCACCATCCACCACGTCGCGATGTATCTCGGCAACGGCCGGATGATCCACGCGCCGCGGACCGGCAAGCCGGTGCAGATCGACAGCGTCTACTACTGGGAACCCCCGGACTTCTTCGGGCGTCCCTGATGCGGTTGTCCCCGGCAACGGTCTGTTGCCGGGGACGTTTCGCTTCTAGGCCAGCCGGTGTCCGCCGTCGGCGTGCAGAACGGTGCCGGTGATGAAACCGTTGCGGAGCAGGGCGATGATCGCCGCGGCGATGTCCTGGGGACGGCCGATCCGGCCGACCGGGAGGCGGGCCGCCATCGCGGACAGCGTCTCGGGCGCCGCGTCGCCGGCGACGTCCTTCCAGATCGGGGTGTCGACCCAGCCGGGTGAGACCACGTTGACCCGCAGCGGCGCCAGTTCGACCGCGAGCGCCGCGGCCAGCGAGGCGAGTGCGCCGTTGAGTGCCGCGAGCAACGATGCCCGCGGTCCCGGCCGGTACGCCGCGATACCCGAGGTGAACACGATCGAGCCGCCGCCCGGTTCGAGCATCGGAGCGCCGTGCTTGGCGAGCAGCAACGGGCCGATCAGCTTGGAGTCGACCGCGGAGCGCGCCGCCGCCACGTCGTACTTGGCGATCGGCTGGTAGGCGCCGCCGACGTCGGCGGCCGTGGTGACGATGTGGCTGACCTTGCCGGTGGTCGCGAAGAGACGTTCGATGTCCTGCTCACTTCCGAGGTCCATGGCAACGGTGCGTACGCCGAGTTCCCGGCGTACTGCGTCGAGCTTGGCGGGCGCCCGGCCGGCGACAGTGACCTCGCTGCCTTGGGCGACGAGTTCGGCGGCGAGGGCGCGACCCATCCCCGAGCTGCCGCCGACGATCACGACGTGTTCCTGCAAGAGTTTCTCCTTCGGTGGTTGATGTTTCGAGCCAACCACCGGGTGCGTCAGTCCACCACGACTTGTTGCCTAACGACCGTTA
Organism: Kribbella sp. VKM Ac-2566; assembly: GCF_004366005.1. NCBI lineage: Bacteria > Bacillati > Actinomycetota > Actinomycetes > Propionibacteriales > Kribbellaceae > Kribbella > Kribbella sp. VKM Ac-2566. The sequence goes on from NZ_SODT01000012.1 coordinate 48,304, forward strand.
GGCCGGGGCTAACGATCATCGCCTGGAGCACCGGGTTGTGCGAGTCGGTGCGCCATACGGCGGCGTACTGTGCGACCAGCGGGCGGCCCGTGAGGGGTCGCCAGACGATGTCCGGTGTGGCCGCGCGGCGGGACCCGAGGCTGAACGCGGAGCGTCGTACGAGGAGTGCCGACCGGAGTTGTGAGTGGCTCATGCTGATGTCGCTCAGCCGTACGCCGGTGCCGATCCGGCGGATCGTGTCGTCGTAGAACTCGGGCGCCGCGGCGCGGGGGATCCAGATGAGCTCGAGTCCGGTCAGGTCGTCGAGCGTGAGCTCCGGCTGGGCTGCGAGCGGGTGAGTCGCGGTCAGGAGTACGCCGAGCTCTTCGTCGTCGAGCTGTTCGGAGGTGATTGCCGGAGGCAACGTCAGCGGGGTGCGGACCAGGCCGAGGTCGATCTCGCCGGCGTCGAGCATCCGGAGCTGGTCGGTGGTGGTGCCTGCCACGAGGGTGACCGTGCTGTTCGGGAAGCGTTCGGTGGCGAGCTGTTCGAGGGCGGCCGGGAGGTGGCCGGGGATCCCGTTCAGCAGACCGAGGCGGAGCACCGGTTCGTCCAGGCCGGCGGCCCGGCGCGTGTCCTTCAGCGCCAGGCCGGCCGCCTGGAGAGTTTCCCGGGCGCGGGCGAGCAGGACCTGCCCGGCCGGGGTGAGCTCGACGCCGCGGCTGTGCCGGATCAGCAGGGCGGTGCCGATCTCGCGTTCGAGCTGCTTGATCTGCTGGCTGAGCGTCGGGGTGGAGATGTACAGGCGCTCGGCGGCCTTACCGAAATGCAGCTCCTCGGCGACGCCCACGAAGTACCGCAGCTGCCGAAGCTCCACCCGGCAATTCTATTCAGACAGTCGCGACGAGGCGGCCGAGGTTGGTGCGGGCGTCGAGGGTCTCGTGGATGCGGGCGACGTCCGCGAGCGGGTAGGTGGCGTGAACGATCGGGCGGAGCTCGCCGGACTGCCAACGACGGGTGGCCTCGGTGATGTCGGCGCGGGCCTCGTCGGGACGGGCCTGCTGCCAGCCGTACAAGGAGACACCGGTGACGTTTCGCAGCTGCAGGCCGAGCGCCGGGATCGTTGGGACCTCGGTTGTGATGGCGCCGTACGAGACCATCGTGCCGAGTGGCTTGACCAGGTCGAGGCCCTGCGTGAAGACGGTGCCACCGACCGCGTCCAGGACCGTGTCGACACCGTCCGGGGCGATCGCGCGGACCTGGTCCGGCCAGTCGGCGGCGGTGAGGTCGACGGGTTCGGCGCCGAACCCGCGGATGAAGTCGAGCCGGTGCGCGGAGGACGCCGTACCGATGATCGTCTTCGGGGCGTAGGAGCGGGCCAGCTGGACGGCGAGGTGGCCGATGGTGCCGGCGGCGGACTGGATCAGGATCGTGCCGCCGGCCGGGATCCGGCCGGACTCGAGCAGGCGGAGGGCGAGCGGGGCGGCCAGCGACATCATCGTGGCCTCGCCCGCGTCCGCGTCGTCCGGGATCGATGCGAGGAAGCCCGTGTCCGCCACGGCGTACTCGGCGAAGGCGTCCACGGTGAGGGCGGAGACGCGCTGGCCGACGGCGACGCCGGGTGGGGTGCCGGGACCGAGTTCGACGATCCGGCCGACGACGTCGCCGGTCAGGGTGCCGGGCAGCTCGCGGTCCCAGGGGGAGCCGCCGCGGCGGAGAACGGTGTCGATCGCGTTCGCGCCGATCGCCTCGGCCTGGATCAGGACCTGGCCGGCAGCGGGTTCGGGGACGGCGACCTCGTCGAGCTGGAGTACGTCGGGACCGCCGTGGCGGTGGAAGCGCACTGCGCGCATGATGGGTGCTCCATATCGTGGGGAATATAAATAATAGGAGATTCCCACGATAACTCTACGCGTCGGCGTTGCCAATAGAGTTGGTGCGGTGAAGAAGTCGCCGCACCACCGGCTGTCCGACCACGTGCTGTTCGCGCTGGGGCGGTCGAGTCAGCACGCCCAGCGGCTGGTCCGGCAGCACATGATCGACGGCGGCGTCCGGACGCAGCACTATCACGTGCTCGCGAGCCTCGCGGACGACGGCGAGGCCGCGCAGGCGACGGTCGCGGACCGGATCGGGTTCGACCGCAGCGATCTGGTCACGCTGCTGGACGAACTCGAGGAGCTGGAGTTCCTGGCGCGGCGGGTCGATCCTGCCGACCGCCGACGGAAGATCGTCGCGATCACCCCGGCGGGGGAGCGGCAGCTCGACGCGATGGACGAGCTGATCCGCGCCGCGGAGGCGGAGCTGCTGGAGCCGCTGACCGCGGCGGAGCGCAAGACCTTGCTCGCGCTGCTCCGCCGCGTATCAGGGGACTAGTGCCCTTCGGTCTTCAGGCGGGCGAAGGAGGCGGTGATCTCGGTCTCGGCCTCGGCGCGGCCGACCCAGGTGGCGCCCTCGACCGACTTGCCGGGCTCGAGATCCTTGTAGACCTCGAAGAAGTGCTGGATCTCCAGCCGGTCGAACTCCGGCACGTGGTGGATGTCGCGCAGGTGCTCCTGCCGCGGGTCACCGGCCGGGACGCACAGGACCTTGTCGTCCGGCCCCTTCTCGTCGGTCATCCGGAACATGCCGATCGCGCGAGCGCGGATCAGGCAGCCGGGGAACGTCGGCTCCGGCAGCAGCACGAGCGCGTCCAGCGGGTCGCCGTCCTGGCCCAGGGTGTCCTCGATGAACCCGTAGTCGGACGGATACTGGGTCGCCGTGAACAGCGTCCGGTCCAGCCGCAGACGGTTCGTCTTGTGGTCCAGCTCGTACTTGTTGCGGGTGCCCTTGGGGATCTCGATGAAGACGTCGAACTCCATACGGCAGATACTGTCACGGTTCCGACCGACCGATTGACAGGAGCAGCCCGGTGGCCCGACCTGCCCGTGCGGCATTCGTCACGCTCCTCGCCACGGCGCTCTGTGCCGGTCTGGTGAGCAGCGCACGCGCCGTACCCGGATCAGTGCAGACCACACAGCAGGCGCCGCCCGTTCTGACGCCGGCGACCACCGAGGGAGCCGCCCCGACCGCGGCCGGCGTCGGTACGGCGCTCGCGGCGATCCTCAAGGACCCGTCGCTCGGCCCGCACCACGGCATCTATGTGTACGACGCCTCACGCGGCAAGCCGGTGTTCTCGGTCGGCGCCGCCACGCCGTACACGCCTGCCTCCACCTTGAAGCTGCTCACCACCGTCTCCGCCCTCGCCACGCTCGGGCCGGACCACACGTTCGCCACCAAGGTCGTGAGCACCGGCAAGGGGTCGATCGTCCTGGTCGGCGGCGGCGACCCGCTGCTGACCGCGAAAGCGTCGGCGAGCGACGGCTTCCCGGCCCGTGCCACGCTCCAGGCTCTGGCCGCGAGTACGGCCAAGGCGCTCAAGGCACAGGGCGTCGCCTCCGTGACCCTCGGGTACGACGCCTCGCTGTTCAGCGGCCCGGCTGTCAACGCGAACTGGGAAGCGAACTACATCCCGGAAGGCATCGCCGCCCCCACTTCCTCGCTCTGGGTCAACGAGGGTCGTGTATCGCCGGGCATGGCCAAGCGCGCGACCTCTCCGGCGCTGGCCGCTGCTACGTCGTTCCAGAGGCTGCTGACGCAGTACGGCATCAAAGTGGGCGCTGCCAAGGCCGCCGCGGCACCTGCGGGCGCCACGCCGCTGGCGCAGGTCAAGTCACCGACGCTCGGCCAGATCGTCGAGTACGTAAACCTGCACAGCGACAACGACGGCGCCGAGGTGCTCCTGCGGCATGTCGGCATCGCGACCGGCAACGGCGGCTCGTACGCCGGTGGCGTCCAGGGGCTCCGGGCCACACTGACCAAGCTCGGCCTGGACGTCAGCAAGGCCCGCATCTACGACGGCAGCGGTCTGACCCGCGCCAACAAGGTCCCGCTCGACCTGCTCGCCGGTGCGGTCCGCGTGGCCGTGTCGAAGGACCACCCGGAGCTGCGGCACCTGCTGAGCGGTCTGCCGGTGGCGGGGTTCAACGGGAGCCTCAGGCAGCGGTTCACCTCGGCCGGTACCGGCACGGGGACCGGGCTGGTCCGTGCGAAGACCGGAACGCTCACAGGGGTCCACAGCCTGGCCGGCTATGCGCGGGACCGCTCCGGCACGCTGCTCGTGTTCGCCATCGCCAGTGACAGTGTGCCGGTCCCGAAGACGCTTGACGCCCGCGCTGCGCTGGACCGCGCGACCGCCGCCCTCGCCAACTGCGGCTGCTGAATGTTGGGACATGGCACTAGGGTCGTTGTATGAGCACGGCTGAAGGTGGGACCACGACCGAGATGGTCGACTGGCAGCTGGCGACCGGTGTGGCGCGGAAGCTGCTGCGCCCGGGCCCGGCGGTCAGTCGCGCGGAGGCGGACCAGGTGGTCGCCGAGCTGCGTCAGTTCGCGGCGGAGTCCGAGGGTCACGTGCGCGAGTTCACCGGGCTGAAGGCCACGTCGGCCACCGCGCCGGTGATGATCGTGGACCGGCCCGGCTGGGTCCAGGCGAACGCGGACGGCTTCCGAACCGTGCTGCAGCCGCTGGCGGAGAAGCTGCGCGAGAAGGCGGAGCGGAGCGCCGGCCTGTCCTCTGCGGTCGGCTCCCGGGTGACTGGGATCGAGGCTGGAGCGTTGCTGGCCTTCCTGTCGTCACGGGTGCTCGGTCAGTTCGACCCGTTCTTCCCGGCGCAGCCTGACCCGGACCGTCCCGGTCTGACGGGCCGCCTGCTGCTGGTGGCGCCCAACGTCGTGCAGGTGGAGTCCGAGCTGGGCGTCGTACCGCGAGACTTCCGGCTGTGGGTGTGTCTGCACGAGGAGACGCACCGGGTGCAGTTCACCGCGGTCCCGTGGCTGCGGGACCACCTGCGGTCGGAGATCGCCCTCTTCCTGGACCAGGCCGAGCTGGATGCTTCGGCGTACGCCGCGATGTTCCGGGAGGCCGTGCAGCGGCTGGGACGTTCACTGCGCGGTGAGTCCGAGCTGAGCCTGATGGACCTGATGCAGTCGCCCGAGCAGCGTGCGGTGCTGGACCGCCTGACCGCGGTCATGTCGTTGCTGGAGGGCCATGCCGACTTCGTGATGGACGGCGTCGGGCCGTCGGTCATTCCGACGGTGGACACCATCCGCTCCAAGTTCTCGTCGCGGCGGGCGAGCGGCAACCCGGTGGACCAGCTGCTGAAGCGGCTGCTCGGGCTGGACGCCAAGCTGCGGCAGTACAAGGACGGTGCCGCGTTCGTCCGCAGGGTGGTCGACCAGGTCGGTATGGAGGGCTTCAACCGGGTCTGGACCGGTCCGAACACGTTGCCGACCAAGAACGAGATCGCGAACCCCGATGCCTGGGTCGCCCGACTCCACGGCTGAGCGCCTGGTGGGGCAGCGGCGGGGAAAGCTGCACCCCGCCGTCGCTCGCGCCCGCGAGGCGGTACGCGCGACATTGGCCGAGTTACCGCAGGGCACGGCCGTCCTGGTCGCCTGCTCCGGCGGAACCGACTCGCTCGCGCTGGCGGCCGCTACCGCCTTCGAGGCGCCGAAGCTCGGTCTCCGGGCCGGTGCGGTCATCGTGGACCACGGTCTGCAGGCGGATTCGGCACATGTCGCGGAGACCGCTGCGGAGCAGTGCCGGACGCTGGGCCTGGATCCTGTCCAGGTCCGCGTGGTCGAGGTCGGTACAGACGGCGGTCCGGAGGGCGCTGCGCGCACAGCGCGGTACGACGCACTTCGCGACGCGGCGGATGAGCTGGGCGCAGACGTCGTACTGCTCGCTCACACCCGTGATGATCAGGCCGAGACTGTCCTGCTGGGGCTGGGGCGCGGCTCTGGTGCGCGTTCGCTGGCTGGGATGGCTCCGGCCGTCGGACGGCTGCGCAGACCGTTCCTGGAGGTGCCACGGGCCACTACGGCTGCTGCGTGCATCGCGTCCGGGTTGCGGCCGTGGCACGACCCGCACAACGACGATCCGCAGTACACGCGGGTCCGCGTACGGCACGAGGTACTGCCGGTGCTGGAGGAGGCCCTGGGGCCTGGTGTGGTCGAGGCGCTGGCTCGTACGGCGGGTCTTCTCCGAGCGGATGCGGACGCGCTCGATCAGCTCGCTGCGGACGTTGCGGAGACCACACTGAGCCGCGCTGAGGGACAGGTCCGTGGCGACATCGGCGTACTGGTCGAGCAGCCTGCAGCGATCCGAACGCGTGTACTGCGACAGGCAGCGCTGGAAGCCGGTTGCCGGGCCACCGACCTCACTGCCGGTCACGTCGCGTCGGTCGACGCGCTGGTGACCGACTGGCGCGGGCAGCGCTGGATCGATCTCCCGCAGGGCGTCCGAGCGGTCCGCACCGGCGGATTCATCATCCTCGGCCCTGATGTGACAGGCTGAGTCGCGTGGATGCGGCGGACATCGAGAAGGACCTGAGCAAGATCCATTACACCGAGGACGAGATCCTCGCGAAGCTGCGGGAGCTGGCAGCGCGGATCGAGGCCGACTACGAGGGCAAGGACCTGCTGCTGGTCGGCGTCCTGCGCGGCGCGGTGATGGTGATGGCCGACCTGGCCAGGTCGTTCAGCCGGCACGTGGAGATGGACTGGATGGCCATCTCGTCGTACGGCTCCGGGACCAAGTCGTCGGGCGTGGTGCGGATCCAGAAGGACCTGGACACCGACATCACCAACCGGCACGTGCTGATCGTCGAGGACATCATCGACACCGGACTCACGCTGAGCTGGCTGGTCAGCAACCTGGAGTCACGCAAGCCCGCCTCGCTGGAGCTGTGCACGGCCTTCGTGAAACCGGACGCCGCCAAGATGCAGGTGCCGGTGAAGTACGTCGGCCTGGAGCTGCCGGACGAGTTCGTCGTCGGGTACGGGCTGGACTACGCCGAGAAGTACCGGAACCTGCGCTGCGTCGCCACACTGGCTCCGCACGTCTATTCCTGATCCGCGCTTCAGGGCAGACTTGGTGACGGCCTGTACAACGGGTCGTACTGTCCATTGGTGACCCTCGTGCTGTGTTGTCTTGTGCGACACGAGACACTTGGACTGGTATTACCGTCACAAGCCCGCCACACCCGGGCCTGCCGAGCTAGGAGGGACGGGGCCCAGGCCTCGATCATGGACGTGAAGCGCATCTTCCGCGGACCCCTGTTCTGGATCGTCGTCGCCTTTTTGGGCGTCCTGGTGATCGGGCAGCTCCTGACCGGCTCGACCGGGTACAAGACCGAGCCGACCGGCCAGGTAGTCCAGCTGATCCAGCAGGCCAAGTCGTCGAGCGACAAGACGATCAAGACGGTGACGCTGATCGATCCGGATCAGGAGATCCGGGTCGAGAAGACCGACGGCACCAAACTCCGGGCGCACTGGGTGGACGGTCAGGCCGAGAACCTCGGCAACGACCTGCAGTCGCTGTTCACCGACGGCAAGATCGAGCGGTACGACGTCGAGAACCCGAAGCCGAGCTTCATCGGCCAGGTGTTCTCCACGCTGATCCCGTTCCTGCTGATCGCAGTGGTGTTCATCTTCCTGATGAACTCCATGCAGGGCGGCGGCTCCCGGGTGATGAGCTTCGCCAAGTCGAAGGCCAAGCTGGTCACCAAGGACACCCCGAAGACCACGTTCGCCGACGTCGCCGGGGTCGACGAGGCGATCGAGGAGCTGCAGGAGATCAAGGAGTTCCTGCAGGAGCCGGGCAAGTTCCAGGCGGTCGGCGCCAAGATCCCGAAGGGCGTGCTGCTCTACGGCCAGCCCGGTACCGGCAAGACCCTGCTGGCCCGTGCGGTCGCGGGTGAGGCCGGGGTGCCGTTCTACTCGATCTCCGGTTCGGACTTCGTCGAGATGTTCGTCGGTGTCGGCGCCTCCCGGGTCCGGGACCTGTTCGAGCAGGCCAAGACGAACGCGCCGGCGATCGTGTTCATCGACGAGATCGACGCCGTCGGCCGGCACCGCGGCGCGGGCCTCGGCGGCGGTCACGACGAGCGCGAGCAGACGCTGAACCAGCTGCTGGTCGAGATGGACGGCTTCGACGTCCGCGGCGGCGTGATCCTGATCGCGGCCACCAACCGGCCCGACGTGCTCGACCCGGCCCTGCTGCGGCCCGGCCGGTTCGACCGGCAGATCGCCGTCGACGCGCCGGACATGCCCGGCCGGCAGAAGATCCTCAAGGTGCACGCGCGCGGCAAGCCGATGGCGCAGGACGTGGACCTCACCGCGGTCGCCCGCCGGACGCCGGGCATGACCGGCGCCGACCTGGCCAACGTGCTGAACGAGGCGGCCCTGCTGACCGCCCGGTCGAACCTGCAGATGATCGACAACAACATGCTGGACGAGGCCATCGACCGCGTCATCGCCGGTCCGCAGCGCCGCACCCGGCTGATGTCGGACAAGGAGAAGGTGCTCACCGCGTACCACGAGGGTGGTCACGCGCTGGTCGCCGCGGCGCTGCCGCACTCCGACCCGGTGCAGAAGGTGACGATCCTCCCGCGTGGCCGTGCGCTCGGCTACACGATGGTGATGCCGGACGAGGACAAGTACTCGACCACCCGGTCCGAGATGCTCGACAAGCTCGCCTACATGCTCGGCGGCCGCGCGGCCGAGGAGATGGTCTTCCACGACCCGACCACGGGCGCCAGCAACGACATCGAGAAGGCGACGGCGCTGGCCCGCGCGATGGTCACGCAGTACGGCATGACCGAGCGGCTCGGGGCGATCAAGTTCGGCCAGGACAACGGCGAGCCGTTCCTGGGCCGTGACCTGGGCAGCCAGCGGAACTACTCCGAGGAGATCGCGGCCGCGGTCGACGAGGAGGTCGGCAAGCTGATCCTGAACGCGCACCAGGAGGCCTTCGACATCCTGGTGGAGAACCGGGCGGTCCTGGACCACCTGGTCGAGGAGCTGCTGGAGAAGGAGACCCTGGACAAGCACCAGATCGCCCGGATCTTCGAGCCGGTGATCATGAAGGAGCGCCGGCCGGCCTGGACCGGGTCGTCGACCCGGGTCCCGTCCGACCAGCCGCCGGTGATGCCGGTCGGCAGCCGCGCTGAGCAGAACGGGCAGAACGGGCAGAACGGTTCGCTGTCCGACGTCCTGCCGGGCGGTTCGGTCGGCCCGGACGAGGCGATCCGTCCGCCGGACTACGGCGGCGGCCCGACCCCGCCGAGCCACCAGTGAGCTGACAGCTGCAACGAACGCCGCCACCCGGACCGGGGTGGCGGCGTTTTCGTTTGCGCGCGGGGTAGCGTGCGAAGTTCCGTTGGCAGGAGGAGAGCCGGGATGGCGTCACCGAATTTCGACCACGAGCGCGCCGAGCGGGCGGTGCGCGAGCTGCTGTACGCGATCGGGGAGGACCCCGAGCGCGAGGGGCTGCAGGACACCCCGGCCCGGGTGGCCCGCTCGTACGCCGAGATCACGGCCGGGCTCGGTCAGCAGGCCGAGGACGTGCTGACGACCACGTTCGCGCTCGAGCACGACGAGATGATCCTGGTGAAGGACATCGAGGTCTGGAGCCTGTGCGAGCACCATCTGGTGCCGTTCACGGGCGTCGCGCACGTCGGCTACATCCCGAGCCGGGACGGCCGGGTGACCGGGTTGTCGAAGCTCGCCCGGCTGGTCGACGTGTACGCGAGACGGCTGCAGGTCCAGGAACGGCTGACCACGCAGATCGCCGAGTCCCTGGTGGAGATCCTGCAGCCGCGCGGCGTGATCGTGGTGGTCGAGTGCGAGCACCTGTGCATGACCATGCGCGGCGTCCGGAAACCGGGCGCCAAGACGATCACCTCCGCCGTCCGCGGCCAGCTCCGCAACCCGGTCACCCGCGCCGAGGCGATGAGCCTGATCGTCGGTTGACCCACCCGTAGCTCGGGGAGGGCTGTTCTCGTTGAAGTTTGAGAGTCCGGCACTATGGACATTCTGTCGCTGAGCGTTTACTTTCCGTAGTGGCGCTTGGCCAACGGGGACCAGGTGCCGGTGTGAGGAGGACAGGATGTCGGGGCGTTTCCGGGTCGGCGCCGCACTGGCCGGGGTCGTCGTCCTGACGGCCGGCGGGCTGGCCGCGGCGAACTGGGCCACCGCGGACACGCGGAACAAGACCGGACCTCAGACCGCGCACCAGAAGCAGGCCGCGAAGACGGCCGTGGATCCACTGGTCGTCGAGACCCTGGAGTCGGAGCTCGGCTCCGACTCGGGTGTCGTGGGCAGCTACTACGACGATTCCGGCGAGCTGATCGTCGCGGTGTCCGACCTGTCGACGGCCGCTCTCGTCCGCCGGATCGGCGCGGTCCCGCGGCTGGTCAAGTTCACCGCCGAGCAGCTGAACGCCGTACAGGGCGAGCTGAACCGGCTGGCCGTCTCGTCGAGCGCCGGCAAGGTGCGGTCCTGGTACGTCGACCCGGTGTCGGGGACCGTCGTGGTCTCGGTGCCGCGAGGGGTGCACGACTCGATCACCGAGCGGTTCCTGTCCCGCGCGCTCGCGCACGGCGAGCGGGTGACCCTGCGTCAGGTGTCGGGGACGGTCCGGACGACTGCGGACGATTTCAGCCTGCGCGGCGGCGTACAGGTCACCAAGAACACCGGGTACGTGTGCTCGCTCGGCTTCAACGCCCGGACCCGCAAGGGCAACCGGATCTTCCTGACCGCGGGACACTGCACGGCCGGCAAGCCGTCGTTCTCCCGCAACGGGTACGTCCTCGGCAACACGTCCACCTCGAGCTTCCCCGGGCACGACTTCGGGTCGGTCGGCGTGATCGAGGGCTGGGACCAGCAGGGATACGTCGAGGGCTGGGGCAACGGGAACGTCGCGGTCAAGGGGATCGCGGACGCCACCGTCGGCTCCACGCTCTGCAAGTCGGGCAAGAGCACCGGGTGGACCTGTGGGCGGATCGTCGCCCGGAACGTGACGGTCAACTACGGGAACAACCGCGTGGTCCGCGGGCTGTTCCAGCACACCGCGTGCGTCGAGTCGGGTGACTCCGGCGGCGCCAGCATGACCGGGAACTACGCCCAGGGCATCACCAGCGGGGCGGCGCTGATCGACGGGCAGTGCCTGGAGAAGTACGGCCAGACCAACGAGTCGTACGCCCAGCCCATCGCCCCGGCACTCCAGTCGACCAAGTCCCGCCTGATCCTCGCGAACTGATCGCTCACCCGTTTCCCCGCCCACGGGAAATCGGCGGCGGGTTGTTGGGGTGGGGGCGGGGGCTACTACGGTGTGTGGGTGAGAACTGAGCCGTGGGGTCACGTGGACGGGTTGCCGGTGGTGGACCGGTGTCTCGTCATGGGTGTCGTGAACGTGACGCCGGACTCGTTCTCGGACGGCGGCGAGTGGTTCGAGCCGAGCGCCGCGATCAAGCACGGCCGCGAGCTGCTGGCCGAGGGCGCCGATCTGCTGGACGTGGGTGGTGAGTCGACCCGTCCGCGGGCCGTGCGGCCGTCGCAGGAGGAGGAGATCCGCCGGGTGCTCCCGGTCGTCGAGGCCCTCGCCGCGGAAGGCGCGATCATCTCCGTCGACACCATGCGGTCCCGGGTCGCCGAGCTCGTGCTCGATGCCGGCGCCACGATGATCAACGACGTGTCCGGTGGCCTGGCCGATCCGGACATGCTCCCGCTGATCGCCGAGCGCGGATCGCCGTACCTGTGCATGCACTGGCGCGGGCACTCGGTCGACATGCAGAACAAGGCGGAGTACGGCGACGTGGTGGCCGAGGTCATCGCCGAGCTGCGCGAACGACTCGAGGCGATCGGCCAGGCGGGGATCGAGCTGAACCGGGTCGCCCTCGATCCCGGCCTCGGTTTCGCGAAGACGGCGGACCACAACTGGGAGATTCTGCGCCGGTTGCGGGAATTCGCCGTACTGGAAAGACCGTTACTGATCGGTGCGTCCCGGAAGACGTTCCTCGGTAGGCTGCTCGCCGACGAGCAGACCGGTGAACCCAGACCGGCCGTACGACGAGACGACGCGAGCGTGGCCGTATCCGCCCTGGCCGCCGCCGCGGGTGCCTGGTGTGTCCGGGCGCACGCGGTGGCACCGAACGCGGACGCGGTCCGGGTGGCTAAGAGATGGGGAACTGTATGACGGACGGACCGCGGCAGGACGGTACTCCCAAGCGGCCGCCCAGCGCCCCGGTGCAGGACGTCGTACTGAATGCCAACACTGCCTTCTACAACGCGTTCGAGGCCGGTGACCTGGATCTGATGGCGGCGGTCTGGCTGCCGGAGCCGGATCCGGTCTGCATCCATCCGGGGAACGCGGCGATCTACGGGTACGCCGAGATGATGCGGGCCTGGGCGATGATCTTCGCGAACACGCCGTACATCCAGTTCTTCCTCACCGACGTGCAGGTGCGGGTGGATGAAGACGTGGCATACGTCACGTGTACGGAGAATGTCCTGTCGTCGGGTGAGGGCGCCCCGGAGGAAGGGTTCGCGGGCGGAAAGGCGCTCGCCACGAACGTTTTCCGCCGAACTTCTGGCGGCTGGCGGTTGTGGATCCACCATGCCTCACCGGTACTGTCGTCTGGGGGCCAATCGGAGGAGGCGCAATGAGTGGTCCCACGCTTTCTTCTGACGTGATCGAGATCCGGGGTATCCGCGGTTTCGGGCGCCACGGGGTGTTCGATCACGAGCGGGCCGACGGACAGGAGTTCGTCGTGGACGTCCGGCTGGAGCTGGACACCCGGGCCGCTGCGGCTTCCGACGACCTGGCCGACACCGTGAACTACGGGGTGGTGGCCGAGCAGGTGCACCAGGCGATCGAGACCGACCCGGTGGACCTGATCGAGACCCTCGCCCAGCGCATCGCCGATCTCTGTCTCGCCGACGAGCGGGTGACAGCGACGGCCGTGACCATCCACAAACCCTCGGCGCCGATCTCGGTGCCGTTCGACGACGTTGTCCTGACCGTGCAGCGCAGAGCCGGAGAATCCTCGTGACTGAGACCCCTAGTCCCCACGTCATCGATGCGGACACCCTGAGCGGCGGCCTGAAGCCGATCCGCCAGGTGATCCTGTCGCTCGGCAGCAATCTCGGCGACCGTGAGGCCAACCTGCAGGGCGCGATCGACGCACTGCGGGACACCCCGGACGTCGTGGTGGTCGATGTCTCGCCGGTCTACGAGACCGAACCGATCGGCGGCCCCGACGAGTCCGGTCCGTACCTGAACGTCGTCCTGCTCGCCGACTCCACACTGGGCGTCGACCTGTTGCTCGAGCGGGCGCACGCGGTCGAGCAGGCGTTCGGCCGGGAGCGCAGCGTGCCGGGCGCGCCGCGGACCCTCGACGTCGACCTGATCACCTACGGGCAGAAGACGATCGAGACCGACGAACTGACGATTCCGCATCCGCGGGCGCACGAGCGTGCGTTCGTGCTGGCGCCGTGGCTCGACATCGAGCGGGACGCCGTACTGCCGGGCCACGGTCCGGTCGCGGAGCTGCTCGCCAAGGTCGGGACCGAAGGTGTGACCAAGCTCGACATCGAGCTGCAGTAGTGGTGTCCGGCGGTACCGAGCCCGATCGGGCGCCTCGAAACGGCGACAAACCGGAGCCGCCACCGGGCTCGGTGCGGCCGACCTCACGGCGGCTGCTGGTCGCGATCGCCGTCCTCGGGGTCGCCGTCGGTCTGACGATGGTCAAGGCGGTCGAGGCCCGCGGCGGTGTCGCGCCGGCCGTGTCCTGGCTGACGTTGATCGCCTGGGCGTTCCTGGCGGCGCTGCTGTTCGCCGCGGCCCGCAACACCCACCAGCGGGTCCAGGTACGGCGGGAACGGATCGAACCGTCGCGCGCGGTCTTCTTGTTGATGATCGGGAAGGCGAGTGCCTTTGTCGGCGCGTTGTGCGCCGGTGTTTACGCAGGGTTCGCGTTAAGCTTCCTCCAAGCGGTGGGCTCCTCCGGGCCTCGTAACCGTGTGATCATGGCCGGTGCCGCGGCCGTGGTCTCAGTGCTGGTCGTCACGGCCGGATTGTTGCTCGAACGTGCGTGTCGTGTGCCCGAGGACCCCGACAAGACCCCCTAACATGCGGTCCATGGGTTCCAGGGGTAGCCGCCGTCGAACCAGGACCACAGTTCTCACCGTCGCCAACGGTCTGCTGATCGTTGTCTGCCTGGGCGTGAGTATCGCGCTCTTCTCGCAGAACGCCTGGATTCTCCGGGCCGCCGCCGGCGGGGCTGTTCTGGTCGCGATCGCTGCTGCCTTCCTGTTCCGCCACCAGTTGCTGGTCGAGCGGCTGGCGCACTCCGACGAGCGCGCGCAGGTCGCGCAGGAGTACTCGCGGATCACCAGCGCCCGGGTCGTCGAGAACGCGGAGTTCGTCGACCTGATGCAGCGCCGGCTGGACAAGATCGACCAGCGCCTCGACAAGATCGACCAGGAGGTCGCGACCGTGGTGGCCGCCGGCGACAAGCATTCGCAGGCCGACGCCCCGACCGTCGTCGACCTCAAGCTCCGAGGCCTGGCCGCGTCCTGATCCCAGCCCCATACTGCGGTCATGGGGCTGGATGCGAGGTACCCGGCTGTGACGATGAACGATCCGAACGGCCACGTCACGGTCTACAACGAGGACCATCTGCCGATCGGGCAGCTGGGGCCGTCGCCGTACGAGTCTCCGTCGGTGAATGTGACGTGCCGGCGCAAGGCGTGGGACGACCTGTACTGGTACCGCCTGCTGAACGCCGAGGGCTTCCCGTTCCCGGCGGACGAGGCGTACGTCGGCGCCGACGAGACCCACGAACTGAACCCCGGCCAGCCGTACCCGATCCCGGACTGCGCAAGCGGCTGCCCGATCAAGATCGCCCAGGCGGCCGGCGCCGGACTCCTGGTGATCGGAGGCGCCGCTGCGGCCGCGGCCTGGCGTCGAAGGGCGAGATCACTCGGTACGGCGTAGCTCTTGTCGCGTAGGTTCTGGTGTGTGGATCTCGCGAAGCTGCTGAAAGTTGCCGGAGCTGCCGTCGAGCGTGGGCGGGCGGTGACACAGAGCCGCGCGGTCGGGGAGTTGACGTTCAAGGGCGACCGGGACATGGCCTCCGAGGTGGACTTCGCCGTGGAGCGGGAGGTGCGGGCCTTCCTCGAGCGGGAGACGCCGGAGATCGGCGTACTGGGCGAGGAGGAGGGCGGCGCCACCGACGGGACGCGCTGGGTGCTGGACCCGGTCGACGGGACGGTGAACTTCATCCACGGCGTGCCGCTGTGGGCGATCTCGCTCGGGCTGATCCACGAGGGCCGCGCCGTCGCGGGTGTGATCGACCACCCGGCGCTGGGCACGACGTACGCCGCCGCCGAGGGACTGGGCGCGACCTGCAACGGGAAGGCGATCCGGGGAAGCCAGTGCACCGACCTCGAGAACGCGTTGGTTGCCGTGGGCGACTATGCGGTCGGGCCGAACGCCGAGGCGGTGAACGTCGATCGAGCGGCGCTGACCCAGCGGCTGGTCCCACGCGTGCAGCGCGTCCGGATGATCGGTACGGCGGCCACCGCGCTGACCTGGACGGCGAACGGCTACTTCGACGCGCTGATCATGTTCTCCAACAAGCCCTGGGACACAATGGCCGGCGTAGCAATCTGCCGCGAGGCCGGCGTCACCGTCCTGGACCTGGACGGCACCAACCACACCCCCGACTCCCAAGGCGTCTTCGCCGTCGCGAACGCCCTCCGCGAACCCCTCCAGGAACTTCTCGGCTGAGGCAGCTGGGAAACTATTCGTCACCACCTGCCCATTTGTTTCCCAGCCGTGTCCGTCCGCCGTGCCGGCGCGGAGTTGTCCACAGGGGGTCTGCGGCGGTCGGCGAAATCCGTCACGCTGATGCCGTGGATTGGTGGTGGCGGCAACAACTCGAGGACGAGGGCCTCGCGGTCCTGATACACGAGCAACATCGCGTCGTGGCGCGTGCGCAACTGTCGGCCGCCGGGGTGTCCGACGTCGAAGTACGGCGCCGGCTTCGCAGCCGCCGCCGGCAAACGATGCATCCTGGTGTGTATGTGACACACACTGGTCCGGTCGGGTACGACGAGCAACTCGTGGCGGCGCTGCTCTACGCGGGGCCGGAGGCCGCTTGGAGTCACTACACGGCCGCCGAACAGTTCGGCCTGATCAGGCCTGACGACCGGCGTCCGGTGTACGTGACGATTCCATGGCGCCGACGGGTTCGCGCTCGCCCGAATGTTGTGATCACCCGGGACGCGCACTGGGAGGAACGTCTGGCCGCGGTCAGACCGCCACGAAGCCGGCCCGTCGAGGCGGTTCTGGAGATCGTCGGCATCTCCCGATCCTTGGATGCCGCCGCGGCAGTCGTCGCGGAGGCTTGCCAGAGCGGCAGGGTGAGGCCCGACCAGATCCTGGCCGCACTCGTGGGCCGCCGGCTCCGCTACGGCGCTGCGCTGCGTCCGATCCTCGCGGACGTCGCGCAAGGCACGCACTCGTTGCTCGAACTTCGGTACCTGCGAGACGTCGAGCGAGCTCACGGCCTACCGTCGGGGCAGCGCCAGCGGGCTGTTGACGACGAGTTCACGGATGTCGCGTACGTCCTGTACGAGTTGGTGGTCGAGTTGGACGGCCGCTTCCATTTCGCACCCGACCAGCGGTGGCGAGATCTCGATCGCGACAACCGTGCAGCCCTGAGGTCGGAGACGACCTTGCGTTACGGCTGGCTCGACGTCACGAGCCGTCCGTGTGCGGCAGCCGTGCAGGTCCTGCAAGTGATGCGTCGCAAGGCCCCCACCCTCTCCGCCCACCCCTGCAGCCGCCCGTCCTGCCCCGTCCGCTGATTGTGGCTGGGAAAGTATTCGTCACCAGACGCACATTTGTTTCCCAGACGCCCTCTACTTGTCGATGTCGCCGACTACGAAGAACATGCTGCCGAGGATGGCGATCATGTCGGGGATCATGGTGCCGGGGAGTAGGGCGGGGAGGGCGGAGATGTTGTTGAAGCTGGCTGAGCGGAGCTTGAGGCGCCAGGGGGTCTTGTCGCCGCGGGACACCAGGTAGTAGCCGTTGATGCCGAGGGGGCTTTCGGTCCAGGTGTAGGTCTGGCCCTCGGGGACCTTGAGGATCTTCGGGAGCCGGACGTTGACCGGGCCGGCCGGCAGCGTGGACAGCTTGTCGAGGCAGGCGTCGACCAGGTCGAGCGAGACCTTGACCTGTTCGAGCAGTACGGCGAACCGGGCGAAGCAGTCGCCTTCGGGACGGGTGACGACGCGGAGCACGTCCTGCAGTTCGCCGTATGCCAGGTACGGCTCGTCGCGGCGGAGGTCGGCGTCGACCCCGGAGGCGCGGGCGATCGGCCCGGAAACGCCGTACTGCGCGACCAGTTCGGGGGAGAGCTTGCCGACGCCGACCGTGCGGGCGCGGAAGATCTCGTTGCCGAGGATAATCTCCTCGATGTCGGGCAGCCGGGTCCGGACCGCGGCGGAGGCGGCAGCCGCGCGGCCGAGCCAGCCGTACGGCAGGTCCTCCTTCAGGCCGCCGACCCGGTTGAACATGTAGTGCATCCGGCCGCCGGACAGCTCCTCCATCACGGCCTGGATCGTCTCGCGCTCGCGGAACGCGTAGAACACCGGCGTGATCGCGCCGAGCTCGAGTGGGTACGAGCCGAGGAACATCAGGTGGTTCAGGACCCGGTTCAGCTCGGCCAGCAGGGTCCGCAGCCAGACCGCGCGGACGGGGACCTCGAGGCCCATCATCCGCTCGACCGCGTGCACGACACCGAGCTCGTTGGCGAACGCGGACAGCCAGTCGTGCCGGTTCGCGAGGACGATGATCTGCCGGTAGTCGCGGACCTCGAACAGCTTCTCCGCGCCGCGGTGCATGTAGCCGATGATCGGCTCGCAGCCGACGATCCGCTCGCCGTCGAGGGTCAGCCGCAGCCGCAGTACGCCATGGGTCGCCGGGTGCTGGGGCCCGATGTTGAGCACCATGTCGGAGGTCGCCAGCTCCGAGCCGGCGCCGGTCCCACCCCGTTCGTACGCCGGGTCGAATCCTGCGGCTCCCGCGCCGACTCCCACGACTCTTTCCGTGCTCATGACCACTATCGTGACAGGCTTTACCCGTGGACGACCTCTTCGCACCCTCGGATGTCAGTTGGACGCCGGTCTCGCCCAAGCTCGCCACGCTGCGCCGGCTGAACGCGGCGATCGTCGCCGGGCTGGTCGCGATCGCGGCGCTGGTCGTGCTCGGGCTGACGCTGAGCTGGCTGTACGGCGTACTTGCGGTCGTGCTGATCGCACTGCTTCTCGGCTGGGCGTGGGTGCTGATCGGCCGTAACCAGCGCTCCTGGAAGTACGCCGAGCGTGAGGACGAGCTGCTGGTCAGCCACGGGGTCATGTTCCGTGAGCTGGTCGTCGTACCGTACGGCCGGATGCAGTTCGTGGATGTGACCGCCGGGCCACTGGAGCGGGCGTACGGGATGGCCACGGTGGAGCTGCACACCGCGACGCCGGCCACCGACGCGAAGATCCCGGGGCTGCACCCGGACGAGGCCGGCCGGCTCCGTGACAGGTTGTCCGCTCTCGGTCAGGCACAGGCGTGGGGCCTGTGAGTCAAGAACCGGTGACACAGCAGACCGTCGAGGTCGTCGGACAGCGGCTTCACCCACTCACCCCGTTCGTCAAGGGATGGGGGTACTTCGTCGTCGCGGCCGTCGCCCTGGTCAACAACGAGGGTCTGCGGAGCAACCTGACGGTCGCCGGTATCGGCCTGGCCGGTGTGCTCGTGGGCGGCATCCTGCTCGGCGCCCTGTCCTGGTGGTTCACCAAGTGGCAGCTGACCGGCGAGGCGATCCGGGTGGACAGCGGATTCCTGTTCCGTCGGACCCGGATCATCCGGTTCGACCGGATCCAGGCGATCGACGTGGCGCAGCCGTTCGTCGCGCGGCTGTTCGGTATGGCCGAGCTGCGCATGGACGTGGCCGGTGGCGGCAAGAGCGACGGCAAGCTGAGCTACTTCCGGTACGACGAGGCGCAGCAGCTCCGCACCACGCTGCTGGTCCGCGCCAAGGGCGAGAGGGCTGCTGAGCAGCAGGAGCACGATCAGCAGGCCGAGGCGCTGGCTCCGCCGCTGCTGACGGTCCCCACCAACCGCCTGCTCGGTGCGACGCTGCTGTCGTCGACCGTCGTCGGTAGTGCCGGCGCACTGGTCTGGCTGATCGTCGCGACCATGGTGCTGGACTTCCACATCGGTCTGTTCGCCGGTCTGCCCTTGCTGCTCGGTGTGGTGCAGCCGATCTGGAAGCAGGTCGTGGGGAACCACGGGTTCACGCTGTCCGAGTCCAGTCATGGGCTGCGGACGAAACGTGGCCTGTTCGACGTTCAACGCCAGACAGTGCCTCCCGGCCGCGTGCAGGGCCTGCTGATCACCGAACCGCTGATCTGGCGGCTGCTCGGCTGGTCCCGGGTCGAGCTGGACATCGCGGGCGTGGCCGGTCAGAAGGAGGACGGCGACGACGCGCTGGAGGGCGCACAGTTGCTACCGGTCGGCGAGCGTGCCGAGGTGGCCTACGTCCTCGCGCGGGTGTTGCCCGGGTTCGACCTGAGCCGCATCCAGCTGCACCCGGCACCGGAGCGTGCCAAGTGGCTGCGTCCGATCGGCTGGCGCTACTTGATGTACGGCGTCGACGACCAGGTCATGGTCACCACGCGCGGCTGGGTGAGCCGCCGTACGTCGATCGTGTTGCACCACAAGACGCAGTCGGTCCGGCTGGAGCAGGGGCCGATCCAGCGGCGCCTGGGGTTGGCCAGCGTGCATGTGGACACCCCACTGGGTCCGACCGACGCCACCGCGCTGCACCGCGACCAGGTCGAGGCTGCGGCGCTGGTGGCGGCTCAGGCGGAGAGGGCGCGCGAGGCCCGCCGTACGGTGGCTGCGTCGGTCGCCGTCCAGACCCAGCCGAACCCACCGAGTCCGGACGGGTCCAGTAACTCTGCAGCCTCGCCGGCTGACGACAGCTCGGACAGGTAGCGCAGCGGCTCGGTCTGAGCCAGCTCGAGGCTCGGCCGGGACCCGCTGACGCCCAAGGCTCGCAGGGCGTCCCGCTGGCTCACGATGGTGCCGCCGAGCGAGTCAAGCGCCACATGGGCCGTGATGTCGCAGCTGCCGTCGGGATCCGGTGAGCACTCACGACCCCAGCGGAAACCGGTCAGGGTCCCGTACGGCGGCCTAGTCGACTTCAGGTGCCCGTAGTCGATGGCGATCGCGACTGCGCCGTCCGCGAGCCGTCGCACCACGTCCTGCCAGGCCTCGTCACGTGCCCTACCGACCTCGGCCCGGTCACCGGGCTCACCAGGCCACCACTCACGCAACCAGTCCAGGTCGTTGCCGTCCACAACGTCCCCCGGTGTCAGGTCGGCCGCCAGATAGCGCGGTACGCCGTCCTCGTCCCACTCGACCACCTCACACGGAACGTTGTCGAGCCACTCGTTGGCGATGACCAGTCCGGTCAGGCGCTCGGGCAGCTGATCGTCCAGCTCGATGTCGACGACCGTCAGGCCATCTGCGCCCAGGACCTTGCCCAGCTCACCAGAACCGGCGGCGATGTCCACGACCTCGTCCAGGCCGAGCTGACCGGCCAGGCGCGCGATGGCCTGCCCGAACAGGGCGGACGCGTGGACCGACGTACGGAAATGCGCAGACGGACTCTCCCGGCGGTAGAAACCGCCAGGGCCGTACAGCGCCTGTTGCCAGGCGTCTCGGAAGGTCTCGGTCATCACGCGCCGTTCGGAGAGGTATGGACCGCCACGATCCTAGGATCAGGCATCGTGGCGAAACTTCCGGAGGAGCTCGCGGTCCTGTTCGAGGGTGACCCGGCATTCGATGTGGTCGGCGCCGAACCGCCGTACGTCGTCACTCCGGAGTGGCTCGCCGCGACGAAGGACAAGATCGCGGATCTGGTGGACCGGCCAACGCTGGGCAGGGTATCGGCCAGCAACAAGTACTTCATCGAGGGCTCACCGCTGCTGGTGGACACGTTCTACTTCGTGTTCAAGAGCCTGTGGCCGGCGCTCGGCATCCTCGTCGGCGGCGCGCGGAATCTGCACTTTCTGCTGCTCAACCAGTGGCGCGAGGAGCAGCAGGAGATCGACACGGACATCGCCAACTGGCGCGAGACCGGCGCGTCCTTCGACATTCCGTACCCGCTCCGGCGGGACCGGGACTCGCAGGAGGAGGTCATCCGGGCCTGCCGGGAGATGCTGGACCTGCTGACCGGCATCCCGGGACTGGAGGCCCGCCGGAAGGCGATGGCGTCCATGCTGGACCACGTTCTCGCCAGTCCGGAGCTGCTCGACCTGCACCTCACCCAGTCCCGGCCGGCGGTGCTGAAGCGCTGGATCGAGGAGTTCGGCGACGACGACGTCCGCCAGCTCTACCCGAACCTGTCCGGCAACCCGCTCGACCTGATGGTGCACGGTATGAACCGGCTGCAGGCGGCGTACGCACGGATCGCGGCGGTGACGCCCGAGGCGGAGAAGCCGTTCGCGGAGGAGATCGCGAGCCTGCTCCAGCAGATCGGACGGACCGACCTGCCCGCCGGGCTCTCGTTCTCGGTGCTGGGCCCGTCCGGGACGGCCGACGTCCAGAAGGCGCTCGACAAGGCGACCAGCCGGACGGATCCGGCCGAGTGGCGGCGCCGGCGGCAGGCGTGGATGATCCGGGCGGTCGAGGCCGGAGCGCCGTACGACGCCCGCGAGTACCTGGCTGCGATGTACCAGGTCGGCGCCGGCCTCAACGGCCTTCCGGACAAGGCGAAGGCGTCGAAAGAGCTGTACATGGTCGCCGGTTTCTTCCGGGGACTGCGCGACCTGCACTCGTTCCGGCCGCCGAAGGCCGTGGTCGAGGCCGAGGCACCGGACAAGCTGCGGGCGGATGTACCGACGGCGGGCGACCCTGTCGCCGACCTGAACGAGATGACCGGTCTGGGCATCGTGAAGGCCCGCGTGCACGAGCTGGTCGCGGAGGCGAAGGTCGCCAAGCTGCGCGCCGAAGCCGGGCTGCGGCTGCCGAAACCGATGGGGCACCTGGTCTTCAGCGGCAACCCGGGCACCGGCAAGACCACGGTCGCCCGGATCCTCGCCGAGGTCTATCGGGACCTGGGCATGCTCTCGTCGGGCCACCTGGTCGAAGTGGGGCGGGCCGACCTGATCGCGTCGTACGTCGGCCAGACGGCGCCCCGGGTGACCGAGGTGGTCGAGCGTGCGCTGGGCGGCGTGCTGTTCATCGACGAGGCGTACGCGCTGTTCAACACCTCCGGGCGGGACTTCGGCCGGGAGGCTGTCGCCACACTGATCCAGCTGATGGAGACGCACCGCGACAACCTGGTCGTGGTGATGGCCGGCTACCCGAACGAGATGTACTCGCTGGTGGAGAGCAACCCGGGCCTCAAGTCGCGGATCCGGACGTTCGTGAACTTCCCGGACTACACCGACGCCGAGCTGCACCAGATCTTCCTGCAGGCGGCCGAGCAGGCCGGGTTCGTGCTCGGCGACGGGGTGTCCGAGCAGGCGCTGGCCGCGCTGCGCAAGGCGCCGCGGGCACCGGGGTTCGGCAATGCGCGGACGGTCCGGACGCTGCTGGAGCGGATCGCGACGCTGCAGGCGGTCCGGCTGTCCGCGCTGGAGTCGCCGACCATGGAGCAGGTCCGGACGATCGAGCGGTCCGACGTCGCCGATCTGACCGACGAGAACCTGGGCGACCTGCCACGCCACGAGGACCCGCGGTCCGAGCTGACGGCGATGACCGGGCTCACCGAGGTCAAGGCGACCGTGGAGCGGCTCGCCGCGGAGGCGCAGGCCGACGTACTGCGGTCCAAGGCCGGAATGCCGCCGACCGAGCGGTCCCGGCACATGGTGTTCACCGGCAACCCGGGCACCGGCAAGACCACCGTGGCCCGGCTGCTCGCGGAGATCTACCGCGACCTCGGTCTACTCGGCGTCGGCCACCTGGTGGAGACGAGCGGTAACGAGCTGATGGGGCAGTACGTCGGCCAGACCGCGCCGAAGGTGAAGCGCCTGGTGGAGCAGGCCCTGGGCGGCGTGCTGTTCATCGACGAGGCGTACACGCTGGCAGATGCGCGCGGCTACGGGGCCGATGCGCTCGCCACGCTGATCAAGCTGATGGAGGAGCACCGCGAGGACCTGGTCGTGGTGCTGGCCGGGTACACCGAGCCGATGGAGGGGCTGTTCCTGCAGAACCCCGGGCTGCGTTCGCGGGTGCCCACGACGTTGGAGTTCCCGGACTACTCGTTGCCGGAGCTGCAGGAGATCTTCCAGTACCTGAGTGGCAAGGCCGGGTACCTGCTGGCCGACGGGGTCGTGGAGCGGGTCGGCTCGTTGCTCGACCGGATCCGGCACATGGCCGAGTTCGGGAACGGTCGGGACGTGCGGAACCTGTTCGAGGCCACGGTGTCCGAGCAGGCCGTCCGGATCGGTGCGCTCACCGACCCGAGCGTCGACCAGTTGCGTGAGCTGACGCCGGCCGACGTGCCAGCGGACTGGCAAGCCAAGAAGGCAGCCGGCGCGGTGGGGTTCCAGGTCAGGAAGTAGCGGACCCCAGCGGTACGGCCGCGAGCTGGTGCCACACGCCCTCCGCGTCCTCGCGCCACAGCTCCAGCTCGGTCAGCTGGGCGGTCGGGGCCGGTGCAGCTGTCAGCGCGGCGTTCGCCTCGGCTACCACGGCTGGACCACCTTGGGCGGACGACGAGATCGTCAGGTGCGGATGCGGGTCCGGGAACTCACCGCCGTACGGCGGGCACTCGGGGAAGGCGTCGAAGACGGACAGGAGTATCGAGCGCACCTTGTCGAACGGCTCCGGCTTCAGCCACGCCGTACCGTTCGGGAACTGGCCCGCGGTCGGGAAGCTGAGCTCGAACGGCTCGATGGACGTGACAGCTGCCTTCAGCCGGGCCAGGTCGGTGTCGGTGGGCTCGGCAACCCAGGGGACCAGCACAGTCACGTGCGGCGGGATGAGCTCGGTCAACGGGACCTGTGGTCTCGCGGTCGACCGTGACACCGAACGCCAACGCTCTGTGTACTCCGCCAGCTCGGGAACTGTGATCAGGATCGCGGTCAATTCGGCACCTGCTGCCCACGCATCACTCACCGCCACATGCTCTCATCACCTACGCTCATAGGTAGATCGTCTGGTACCCGGCAGCGGGACTGGAACGAGAAGAGAGTGAGCGATGGAACGGATCGGCTTGATCGGAGCCGGCCGGGCCGGAACCGCCTTGGGAGCAGCCTTGGCGGCAGCCGGACATTCCCTGGTCGGAGTCACCGCGCGCTCGGACGCGTCCCTGGACCGCGCCGCCCGCCTTCTGCCCGCTGTGCCCGTGCTGACCGCTGACGAGGTCACGAGGAGCGCCGACGTCGTACTGGTCGCCGTACCGGACGACCTGATTCACGACGTTGCGCACACACTGGCGTTGACCAGTGCGCAGTACGTCGTGCACCTGTCCGGAGCGCACGGCTTGGCCCCGCTAAGCGGGCTTGCTGCGACGCCGGTCGCGCTGCACCCGTCCATGACGTTTCCAGGCGGTCTGGTCAGCCTGGACGGGGTCATGTTCACTGCGACCGCTCCTGATGCGGCACGATCGATTGTCGAGCGGTTGGTGAAGGCGCTGGGCGCACAGGTGCAGTGGATCGCCGACGACCAGCGAGCGCGCTATCACGCCGGTCTGGTCCACGGGGCGAACCACCTCACCACACTGGTCTCGCAAGCAGTCGCCGTACTGCGGGAGGCGGGAGTGGCGGATCCGGTGGCGACACTGCGGCCGTTGCTCGTCGCAACCCTCGACAACACGCTGCGATCCGGTCATCATGCGCTCACCGGGCCGATCGCCCGGGGCGATGCCGACACGGTGGCAGCACACCTGGCAGTACTTCGGGACAGTACGAGGCGCACGTACGCCGAACTGGCCCGGGCGACTGTGGAACTGGCGACGGACGGGCGGCTGGACGCGGAGACGGTCCGCCGCTTGACCGAGGTACTGGACGGGCACCGGGCAGACCGGACAGGGGAGGCACCGCGATGAGACTCACCCAGACCAAGGCCGAACTGCGAGCGGCGGCCGCGATCAGGCCACGGGCGGTCGTGATGACGATGGGCGCCCTGCACGACGGCCATGCCGCGCTGCTGGCCGAGGCCCGCGAACGGGTCGGGCCGGACGGCAGTGTGGTCCTGACGATCTTCGTGAACCCGTTGCAGTTCGGGCCGACCGAGGACTTCGACCGGTACCCGCGGACGCTGGCCAGCGACCTGGCGATCGCGAAGAACGAGGGTGTCGACCTGGTCTTCAACCCGTCCCGGGACGAGCTGTACCCGAACGAGCCGTCGATCACGGTGCATCCGGGCCCGTTGGCGGACGAGCTCGAAGGCGTGTTCCGGCCGGGCCACTTCTCCGGCGTACTGACCGTGGTGTCGAAGCTGCTGCACCTGACCGCGCCCGACCTGGCGTTGTTCGGCGAGAAGGACTACCAGCAGCTGACGCTGATCCGCGAGATGGTCTGCGACCTCGACATGGACGTCGACATCGTGCCGGTGCCGACCGTGCGGGAGGCGGACGGTCTCGCGCTGTCCTCACGCAACCGGTACCTGAGCGAGACCGAGCGTGACGAGGCGCTGGTGCTGTACCGGGCGCTGAGCGCCGGCGCGAAGGCGGGGATGAACGGACCGGATGCGGTGCTGGCCGCGGCGCAGGCCGAGCTCGAGGCGGTGCCGTCGGTCAAGATCGACTATCTCGCCCTGCGCGCACCCGATCTCGGCCCGGTGATCGGCCCCGGCGAGGCCCGGATGCTGATCGCCGCCCGCGTCGGCCTGACCCGTCTCATTGACAACATTTCCATCACCCTTCGATGAATCCGGTTGATACGGTCACCGGATGACCGCACCTGCAGTCCCGCAACGGTTGGCCGCGCCGGAGGCCGGCTGGACCGACTCAGTTGACGTGGTGGTGATCGGCTCCGGCGTCGCCGGGCTGAGCGCCGCGCTCAAGGCCCGCGAGCTGGGCACCGTTCTGGTGGTGACGAAGGACGTCGTCGCTTCCGGCTCCACGCAGTGGGC
Source organism: Kribbella sp. VKM Ac-2566 (assembly GCF_004366005.1). Classification (NCBI taxonomy): domain Bacteria; kingdom Bacillati; phylum Actinomycetota; class Actinomycetes; order Propionibacteriales; family Kribbellaceae; genus Kribbella; species Kribbella sp. VKM Ac-2566. The sequence continues at coordinate 74,318 of NZ_SODT01000012.1, forward strand.
GCAGGGCGGCATCGCCGCCGCCCTCCACCCGGAGGACTCTCCCGAGGAGCACCTGCAGGACACGCTCGTCGCCGGCGCCGGACTGAGCGACCCGGAGGCAGTCCGGGTGCTCGTCACCGAAGGCCCGGACGCCGTCCGCGACCTGATCGACCTCGGCGCACGCTTCGACACCATGGCTGACGGGGAGATCTCGCTCGGCCGTGAGGGCGGGCACCACCGCAACCGGATCGCGCACGCGGGCGGCGACGCGACCGGCGCCGAGATCGAGCGGGCGCTGGTTGCCGCGGTCAAACAGGCCAAGGGCATCCGGCTGGTCGAGCACGCCCTGGTCCTCGACCTGCTCGCCGCAGCCGACGGCTCCATCGCCGGCGTGACGTTGCACGTGATGGGCGAGGGACAACTCGACGGTGTCGGCGCGATCCGTGCCCGGGCGGTGATCCTGGCGTCCGGCGGTCTCGGACAGTTGTATGCGGCAACAACCAACCCGAGCGTCTCGACCGGTGACGGCATGGCACTCGCGCTCCGGGCCGGCGCGAAGGTGCGGGACCTGGAATTCGTGCAGTTCCACCCGACGGTGCTCTGGCTGGGCAAGAGCGCGAAAGGCCAGCAGCCGTTGGTGTCCGAGGCGGTTCGCGGCGAGGGCGCGTTCCTCGTCGACCACACCGGCAAGCGGTTCATGCAAGGCCAGCACGAGCTCGCCGACCTGGCGCCGCGGGACATCGTGGCGAAGGCGATCATGCGCCAGATGCTTGCCACCGGCAAGGACCACGTCTACCTGGACGCCCGGCACTTCGGCGACGAGAAGTGGCGGGTACGGTTCCCGACCATCCTCGCGTCCTGCCGCTCGCACGGTATCGACCCGGTCCGCGAGCTGATCCCGGTCGCCCCCGCCTGCCACTACTCGTCGGGCGGCGTGTGGACGGACCTGAACGGCCAGACGTCGGTGCCCGGCCTGTACGCCTGCGGTGAGGTTGCGTGCACCGGCGTACACGGCGCGAACCGGCTCGCCTCGAACTCGTTGCTCGAAGGACTCGTGTTCGCCCGCCGGATCGCCGCGCACCTCGCGAACGGGCTGCCCGAACAGCGGGAGCCGGTCGTGGACCGCCGTACGCCGGGACTCGTCGACGCGGACGTCGTACCCGAGCTGCAGCGGGCGATGACTGTGGGCGCCGGCGTGATCCGGAGCGCGACCGGTCTGTCGGAGGCGGATGCGGCGATCGGCAAGCTGATCGAGCAGCCGTACGACGAGCCGGGAACGCCGGGCTGGGAGGCGACGAACCTGGTGACCGTCGCCTCCGCGCTGATCGCCGCGGCGACCGCCCGCGAAGAAAGCCGTGGCGCGCACTGGCGCGAGGACCACCCGGACCGCGATGATCTGCACTGGTTCGGAAGCCTGGACGTGACACTTGATCAACAGGCTGTGCCACAGGCCACGTTTGTTTCGCGCGAATCCGAGGAGAATGACCGGCATGGATGAGACAGTCGACCGGCAGTGGGTCGGTGACCTCGTGCGGGCAACCATCGAGGAGGACCTGGCCGGAGGCGTCGACGTGACGACCACCGCCACGGTCGACCCGGACCAGGTGTCGGTCGCCGAGTTGGTCGCCCGCGCCGACGGCGTGGTGGCGGGCCTGGAGATCGCGGAGCTGGTGCTGCGCCAGGTCGCGGCGCCGGACGAGATCGAGATCGAGCACACCGTCCGCGACGGCGACTCGGTGCAGCGCGGCGGCATCCTGATGACGGTCCGCGGCAAGACGCGGCAGCTCCTGACGGCCGAGCGCACCACGCTGAACCTGCTCTGCCATCTGAGTGGTGTGGCCACGTTGACCAGGCACTGGGTCGATGCGGTCGAGGGCACCGGCGCGGTCATCCGCGACACCCGCAAGACCATGCCGTTGCTCAGGTCCCTCGAGAAGTACGCCGTACGTTGCGGGGGCGGGAAGAACCACCGGATGGGCCTGTCCGACGCCGCGCTGATCAAGGACAACCACGTGATCGCGGCCGGTGGTGTCGCGGAGGCGTTCCGCCTGGTGCGCAAGGCGTATCCGGAGATCGGGATCGAGGTCGAGGTGGACTCGGTCGAGGACGCGGTGATCGCCGTCGAGTCCGGCGCCGAGCTGATCCTACTGGACAACATGGACGTCCCGTTGCTGCGTGAAGCCGTCGAGAAGGTCGCCGGCCGGGCTCGGTTGGAGGCCTCTGGCGGGCTGACCCTGGACCGGGCGCGAGAGGTCGCCGAGACCGGTGTCGACTTCCTCGCGGTCGGTGCGCTGACGCACTCCGCGCCGGTGCTCGACATCGCGTTGGACCTCAAGGAGGCCTGAGTGTTGCTGGCCGTTGCCGTCGAGAACACCAGGACGCTGGTCGGCCTGGTGTTCGAAGGCACGGTCAAGCGGCACTGGTGGGTCGGGACCGATCCGCGTCGTACGGCGGACGAGTGGGCGGTGCTGCTGCAGGGCCTGCTCACGGGTGAATCGCCGGTGTCCGGGATCGCCGTGTGCTCCGCCGTACCGCATGTGCTGCACGAGTTGCGGGACGTCGTGTCGCGCTACTACCGGGGTGTGCCGAGTGTCGTCGTCGAGCCCGGTGTGAAGACCGGGCTGCCGGTGCTGGTGGACAACCCGCGGGAGGTCGGCACGGACCGGATCGCGAACGCGCTGGCGGCCGCCACCTTGTACGGCGCACCCTGCCTGGTCGTCGATGTCGGTACGGCGATCACGATCGACGTGGTGAACCCGGCCGGCGCCTTCATCGGCGGAGTGATTGCCCCGGGCATCGAAACCGCGTCCGACGCGCTCGGGCAGGCGGCCGCGCAACTGCGCCGGGTCGAGCTGGTGCGGCCGCGGTCGGTGGTGGCGAAGAACACCGTCGAGGCGCTGCAGTCCGGTGCGATCCACGGCTTCGCCGCGCTGGTCGACGGTCTGGTCGCGCGGATCCGGACCGAACAGTCTCTGAACGACGACGTCGCGGTCGTGCTCACCGGCGCCCTCGCGCCACTCCTGGCCGGCCAGTTGACCACCGCGGTCCGCGACGAACCGTTGCTGACCCTGCGCGGTCTGTATCAGGCCTTCGCCCGCAACCACGGCTGAGATCGGCAACCTCTTGTGCGCTTGAGGTGACCTGCCTCACTATGAGCCTAGGGGTGACTTCAGGGGTTGGGGGAAATATGAGGTCTGTTTACCGGGCACTGGCCGGGCTCATTGCGATCTTGGTGGTCGTCCAGGCGATGGCGATCGCACTCGCGTGGTTCACGGTCATCAAGGACGTCGACGGCGGCCTGGTGTTCGACAAGAACTCCGATGCCAACGTCGGACACATGATCCACACCATCGTGGGCAGCGGGGTCATCCCACTGCTGGCGATCCTGTTGCTGATCGTCTCGTTCTTCGCGAAGGTCGACGGCGGCGTCAAGTGGGCGCTGTACGTCTTCGGTCTGGTCGCCCTGCAGTTCGGGCTGGCTGCCCTGTCGTTCGGCGTATCCGCGGTCGGCGCACTGCACGGGCTGAACGCGTTCGCGCTGCTGGCGGTCGCGGGCATGGCGGCCCGGCGAGCAGGGTCTCAGCCGGTGACGACGGCCGCAGCGTCCCCGGCCTCGACGATCTAGATGCTGTTGGCAACTGACGGACGGCGGTCGTGACGATGCGGTCGCCGTCTCGGCGTGCGCTGATCGCGGTGGTCGCGACACTGGTCGTGCTGGCGCCGATCGGGTTCTCCTGGCAGCGGAGCCTGATCCCGAACGACCTGTCGCCGATGGCGATGGGGTACGCCGATTACGGCGGCGGGCCGGCGTCGGCGCATCACGGGACCGACCTCAACCGGCTGACAGGTCCTGCCGATCAGAAGCCGGATGTCGCGGTGGATCTCGTCGCGCGCAAGGAGCGTTTCCACCTTCCCGGCCGCGGGCCGATGGACGGGTACACGTTGAACCACACGTCGCCGGGGCCGCGGATCGTCGCGAAACAAGGCGATCTCGTCCAGGTCACCCTGCACAACGAAAACGTTGCCGAGGGCATCACATTGCACTGGCACGGGGTCGACGTACCGAATGCCGAGGACGGTGTCGCGGGCGTCACGCAGGACGCGATCCCGCCCGGCAAGTCCTTCGTGTACCGCTTCGTCGCGAAGGACGCCGGCACGTACTGGTACCACTCGCACCAGGTCTCGCACGAGCAGGTGCAGAAGGGGCTGTACGGCGTACTGATCGTCCAGCCGACCGCCGCGGACGTGATTGCGGCGGTGCACACGTACGCCAAGGTCCGCACGGTCAACGGCGAGTACGGCGAACGCCGCGTGAAGGCGCCCGGTCCGATCGCACGGGTGCGGTTGATCAACACCGACAACGGACCGATGGCGGTCTGGGTCGACGGGGCGTCGTACAAGGTGGTCGCGGTCGACGGGAGCGAGGTGAACGCGCCGACCGAGGTGAGCGGGAAGGCGGTGCTCGTCACCGCGGGCGGCCGGGTGGACCTCGAGGTTCCCACGGCGAAGGCGGTGCGGATCGGGCTCGGCGGCGGACCGACGACGCTGGTGATCGGGGACGGCGACGCGCCGACCGGGACCGAGCCGCGGGACCGGGTCGACCTGCTGAACTACGGAGCGCCGAAACCGATCGGGTTCGATCCCGCGAAGGCGGCCCGGGTGTTCCGGTACGACATCGGCCGCCGGATCGGGTTCTTCGACGGGAAGCCCGGGCTGTGGTGGACGATCAACGGGCATCAGTACCCGGACGTGCCGATGTTCGTGGTGCGCGAGGGCGACATCGTGCGGATGACGATCAAGAACACCTCAGGCCAGGTCCATCCGATGCACCTGCACGGCCACCACGTCGTCGTCCTGAGCCGCGACGGGGTGCGCGCGACCGGGAGCCCGTGGCGCACGGACTCCCTCAACGTCGAGGACAAGGAGGCCTACGAGGTCGCCTTCGTCGCCGACAACCCGGGCATCTGGATGGACCACTGCCACAACCTCCCGCACGCCGCCCAAGGCCTCGTGACCCACCTGATGTACGCCGGCGTCACCACCGACCACCATCTCGGCGGCACCCCGAACAATCAGCCCGAGTAGATCGGGCGCCCGACCGTGAGGGATGTGCGGAGGGTTTCGGGGAGGCCGTTGAAGGCCTCGTCGGGTTGGGTGCCGGTGGCGTCGAGGGTCTTGGAGAAGAACGCTCGGGCCGCGGCTGCCAGGGCCACGTCGAGTACGTCGGCGTCCGTCAGGCCGAGTGCTTTCAGTACGTCGACGTCCGCCTGGGTGACGGTGTCCGCGGCGAGCGCGACCTGGCGGGCGAAGGCCATCACAGCGCGGTCGACCGGATCGTTCGCCGGCTCGTCGACGAGCGCCGCGACTTCCTCGGCGGTGTAGAACTTGTCGGCCAGGACCTGGCCGTGCGCGAGGCTGCAGTAGCTCGACTTCAGCGCGGTCGCCGCGGCCAGCGTGGCGAGCTCGTAGCGGCGCAGGTCCATCGACTCCTTGATCGCGCCGTTCAGCTGCTTCCACGCCTCGTAGACGGCCGGTCGCGCGGCGAACGTGTGGACGAAGTTGGGCACGTGCCCAGCCGGCGCCCGATTCGCCGCGAACATCTCCGGAACGTTCGGCGTACTGATGAATGCCATCGTGGTTCCCCCCTCACTGGCTTACTTCAAGGTAAGTGCGCGATACCGATCCGGCAACGGGTGTAGGGGGAGGGCACCTGCGACTGGGTATGGTTCACCCGGTTGGTCGTGAGGAGACGAGGGGTGGTCGGAATGCGGCGCGTGCTCGCCGTAGCGCTGGCGGTGGTCGCGGGCGCTGCCTCGCTGACTGCTTGTGCCTCCGATCCGCCGCCGACCGATGTCGCCGTCGCATGGGCGCCCAAGGGGCGGGCCGCGGTGCTGGTGACCTGGAAGGACAACGGGCAACCGAACCGGATCACGATCGAGGGTGTGCTCAGTGAGAGCCCGTCGTACGTGAAGTACGTCCCGGCCGGTGAACCGAACCGGTGGGAGATCCCGACCTCGGCGTTCCCGGCGGACGGGAACTACAAGGTCGCCGTCGCGACCGGGACTTCACAAGGCGGCGTGACCAGCAAGCTCACCAAGTCGCCGGTGTTCGACACCGACGGTCCGGTGCGGCCGACCGCGGCGACGGTGGCGAAGCAGGGGCGCGGGGTGCTGATCAGATGGTCGGTGCCGGTCGCTCCGCAGGACTTCACGCCGAACGACCCGCTGGACGTGAAGGGCAAGAAGACCCAGCGGTACGTGCCGATGATCGGCCGTCCCGGCCAGATGCTGAAGGTGATCGGCCCGGCGACGACCTCGAACCGGCAGGTGATCAAGAGCGTCAAACCGCCGTACACCTTCCAGCTGCGCACCCAGAACGAGTGGAGCACCAGCATCGGCGGGCAGGTTCTCGGGCTGACCAGCTCGATCAACGCGGCCGTGCCGAGTCTGGCCCAGTTCAGCGTGCCGATCCGGGTCCGCGGGCGGGTCATCCTGTACCAGGTCGGCTGCGACCTCGACTCGCCGTGCACGAGCCAGCGCGCGACCCCGGCCGGCGTACCGGTCGTGGTGCTGACCCAGGTCACCCCGGGCTCGCGGTGGACACCGGCGGCACGCGGGTCGACGACGGCCGGCGGGTACTACGACATCGCGGTGCCGACCGGCGGCAGCCGCCCGTACAAGATCACCGTGCCGGAGAACACCAAGGGCGGGACACACACAGGTACCTCGACCAGCAAGCCGGCGTACACGAAGAGCATCGTCCGGGTCGCGTCGGCCGGATTCGCCAACGGGAACACCGCGACGGCGAAGGGCTCGACCGTGACCGTGTCCGTCGCCGTGAAGCCGGCCCTGAACACGACCGTGATGCTGCAGGCCTGGAACCGGCAGACCCGCCGGTGGGTGGACTCCAAGGCGCTGCCGATGCGCAACGGCCAGGCCGCGCTCGCGTTCAAGGCCGCGCAGCCGGGGGACTTCGTCTACCGGTTCGTGATCCCCGGCGCGATGATGTTCGGCCGGCCGATGGACGGGACCACGACGCCGCAGTTGCAGCTACACGTCCGCTGACTCGGTCGCCGCCGCCTCGGGAACCGACTCCGCCTCGTCGCGACGGCGCTTGCGGACCTTGCGTACGACGTACAGCGCGACCGCCACGACCGCGACGGCGATCAGCGCGAAGACCGACACCCGGCCGAAGATCCTGTCGGCGTTGTCGCCGATCTTGTACGCGACGACACCGATCGTGGTCGCCCAGGCGATGCCGCCGGCCGCGTTCGCGGCCAGGAACCGCGGGTAGTGCATCCGCAGCATGCCGGCCATCGGGCCCGCGAAGATCCGCAGCAGTGCGACGAAGCGGCCGAAGAACACCGTCCAGACGCCGTACTTGTGGAAGTACTTCTCGGCCCGGACGATCCGGTCCTCGGAGAAGTGATGGAACCGCTTGCCCAGCCGCTCGAAGAGCCGCCGGCCGGCCTTGCGGCCGATGAAGTACCCGATCGAGTCGCCGATGATCGCACCCGCGGCGGCGGCCAGGATCACGAACTCGATCTTCAGATGATGCTGCTGCGACGCGAGCAGCGAGGCCGCGATGAGCGTGGTCTCACCGGGCAGCGGCACACCCATGCTCTCCAGGCCGATGACAAGTCCGACCACCAGATACGCCAGCACGGCCACCCCGGTAGGAATGGCGATCGCCTGGGCGAGTAGAGGTTCCCCCATGCACCCATAGTGACATCGCCGGACAACCGATTTGGTGCCGGGGCAACTAATTCCGGGGGATTTCAGGGGCGTGGCCGTTGTCGGACGGGACCGGCGGGGTCGTGTCGCCGCTGAACGCCTTGGTGACGTTCTGCAACGCGGTGGTGACCTCCGAGGGGATCACCCAGAAGGTGTTGCCCGGGCCCTTGGCGAGTTCGGGGAGCATCTGCAGGTACTGGTAGGCGAGCAGTTTGGGGTCCGGGTCGTTGCGGTGGATGGCCTCGAACACGGTGTCGATCGCCTTCGCCTGCCCCTCGGCGCGCAGGATCGCCGCCTGCCGGTCGCCTTCCGCGGTCAGGATCCGGGACTGCCGCACGCCCTCGGCGTTCAGGATCGCGGCCCGCTTCTCCCGCTCGGCCCGCATCTGCTTCTCCATCGACTCCTTGATCGATCCCGGCGGCTCGATGGCCTTCAGCTCGACCCGGTTCACCCGGATCCCCCACTTGCCGGACGCCTCGTCGAGGACACCACGCAGGATCGAGTTGATGTGCTCGCGCGACGTCAGCGTCTTCTCCAGGTCCAGCGCGCCGATCACGTTCCGCAGCGTGGTCACGGTCAGCTGCTCGATCGCCTGGATGTAGTTCTGGATCTCGTACGCCGCGGCGCGCGGATCGGTGACCTGGAAGTACAGCACCGTGTCGATGTGGACGACCAGGTTGTCCTCGGTGATCACCGAGTTCGGCTCGAACGACACCACCTGCTCGCGCAGGTCGATCAGCTGCCGCGGCCGGTCGACGAACGGGATCACCACGTTCAGGCCGGGCTCGAGCGTGCGCAGGTACCGGCCGAGGCGCTCGACGTTGCTGGCCCGCGCCTGCGGCACGATCCGTACGGTCCGCAGGACCAGTACGACGGCGAGCAGCGCGACGACGATTCCGATGATCAGTTCGGCCATGGTTCCTCCTGAGGATGGACGAGAGCGGTAGCGCCCTCGATGGCGAACACGTCGACCCGGGTGCCCGCGGGGATCTGCAGGTGCGGGTCGTAGGAGCGGGCGCTCCACTCCTCGCCGCCGATCCGGACCCGGCCGGCGTCCCGGTCACACGGCGCGAGTACGACGGCCTCGCGCCCGATCAGCGCGGCGACACCGGTACGCAGCTTCGGATGCCCCATCAGATGCCGGCGCGCGACCGGGCGCACCAGCGTGACCATGGTCGCCGCGGTGACCGCGAAGGCCAGCACCTGGAAGGCGATACCGAGTCCCAGCCCGCCGACCGCGGCCGCCGAGAGCGCGGCGACGGCGAGCAGGAGCAGGTCGAAAGTCGCTGTCATCAACTCGGCCGTGCCGAGGACGGCGGCGACGATCAACCACAAGATCCAGGACTGCATAGCGACCACCCGACGGCGGAAAGTACCTCTACATTCGACGGTACTCCTGGATACGCGGTCAGGCAGCTAACGGTTCAGCTGTTGTCCGGCGGATCCCCGGTCGGTACGACGGCGATCAGCGAAGTGACCTCGCGTGCGCCGGCCGGATGGCTGGTGATCGTCCGGCCCTTCTTGTAGCGGTCGACGACCTCGATCAGCTCTTCGTTGAACCTCTTCGCCTCGTCATGGGTCAGCCACAGCCGGGACCTGCTCATCGAACTGACATCGTCCCAGGGGTCGTCCGCGTCCATGTCCACGAACTGGTCGAGGACGCCGTCCATGGCGGTCTTGATCATCGCCTGGCTGGCCAGCCGTCCGGCGCTGGTGGACTGCGACGAGATCACCAGGCTGGCGGCCGGCGCCTGCCAGGGCCGCTCGCGGCCGTCGGCGGACTCGTCGGCGCGCTGGATGATGCCCCACTTCTCCAGGGCGCGGAGGTGGTAGCTCATCGCGGACGGCGTCAGCCCGGCCAGCTCCGCGCACTCGGTGGCGGTCAGCACCTTGCCGTTGAACAGCTCGTCGATGACCCGCTGCCGGGCCGGGTGCGCGAGGGCGCGGATCGCCTTCGGGTCCGTGATCACCAGCCGCTTCTTCTTCGCCACGAGGTCAGCGTAGCGAACCCCTTGACGCCGCAAAATCCGAAGTGTTTACTTCACAACTATGAAGCAAACACTTCAGACCTCGATCTGGTCGTTCCAGGACATCCGGCTGGTGCTGCCCGCTCGCGCGCTGTCGTACGCGGGCGACTCGATCGCGATGATCGCGTTGATGCTGCGGGTCTCCGACGGTCACGGGCCGGCGGCCGTCACGGCACTGCTGCTCGCGTTCGCCGTACCGACCGTGGTGATGATCCCGTTCGCGGGGCGGATCGTGGACGGGTTCGACTCGCGGACGGTCCTGGTCTGGTCAGGGCTGCTGCAGGTGGGCGCCGGCGTCGGGCTGGCGTTCGTGCACGACCTGGTCGACACGCTGGCGCTGGTGTGCGTGCTTCAGATCGGCCAGGCCGTCGCCGGACCGGCATGGGGTGCGCTGATCCCGCGGATCGTCGGCGAGGAGCTCGTCGGTCGCACCACCGGCACCAGCCAGGCGCTGATCGGGGTCGCGACGCTGGCCGGCTCGGCGGCCGGTGGTGTGCTGGTCGGTTGGGTCGGCAGCCGCGGCGCACTGCTCGTCGACGCCGCGACCTTCCTCGCCCTGGTGGTCATCGCGCAGCTGGTCCGCACCCGCCGCCGACCGGAGCCCGGGGCCGCTCGCGAGCGCGGCGGGGTGTCGGCGGGACTGCGCGCCATCTTCGGTGACGACATCCTGAAGATCCTGGTGCCGGCGCTCTGGATGTTCGTGGTCGTGGGCGAGGCGGTCAACGTCGTGGAAGTGTTCTTGATCACCGGGGAGCTCGGCCTCGGGCCCGCTCTGTACGGCGTGGCGGGCGCGGCGACCGGAGCCGGGGCGATCGTGGGAGCCTGGTACAGCGGCCGGCTGAACGGCGACCGGGCCCGGGCGGTGGGAGTCGTCGTGGGAACGGCGGCGATCGGCGGGGCGAGCGTACTGATGGGTCTGGCGGGCAACCTCGTGACGCTGCTGATCGGGGCCACCACGATCGGCGTCGGCAGCGGGTTGCTGAACGCGGCGACCAGCGCACTGGTGGTGACCAGGTCCGCCGAAGCCGTCCGTGGCCGAGTGATCGCGGCCCTGAACGGCACGGTCCGCTCGTTCAGCATTCTCGCGATGCTGCTGGGCGGGCTGGCCGGTGCTCTGCTCGGTCCGCGCGGGACGTTCGTGACGTGCGGAGTGGCGTGCGTGGTGGCCGCCGCGATCGTCGGCGCCCTGGTCGCCCGGAGCAAGGACGAATCAAAGGATTCGGAGCTGGAGGCAGTCAGTCACTAGCCTTTGGGGCATGACTGACGCACACGTGGACCCGGTGAACCCCGACAGCGGGCAGGACGACCTGCCCGAGCAGATGCGGGTTCGCCGGGAGAAGCGTGACCGCCTGCTGGCGGAAGGAGTGCCGCCGTACCCGATCTCGGTGGCCCGGACGCACCTGCTCAAGGACCTGCGGGCGAAGTACGACGCGCAGGACCTGGAGCCCGACACCCGGACCGGCGAGCAGGTCTCGGTGGCCGGCCGGGTGATCTTCCTGCGCAACACCGGCAAGCTCTGCTTCGTCCGGCTCCGCGAGGGGGACGGGACCGAGCTGCAGGTGATGTTCTCGCTCGCCGACCTCGGCGAGGAGGAGCTGGCCCGGTTCAAGCAACTCGTCGACATCGGCGACCTGCTGGCCGTCCAGGGCGAGGTGATCACCAGCCGGCGCGGTGAGCTGTCCGTGCAGGCGACCGCGTGGCAGATGGCCGCGAAGACCCTCCGCCCGCTGCCGAACGAGCACAAGCCGCTCAGCGAAGAGGCCCGCGTCCGGATGCGGTACGTCGACCTCATCGTCCGCCCCGAGGCGCGCGAGATGGTCCGCGCGAAGGCAGCCGTCCTGAAGGCGCTGCGCGCGACGTACGACGGTCACGGCTTCGTCGAGGTCGAGACGCCGGTGCTGCAGCTGACCAACGGCGGCGCCGCGGCCCGGCCGTTCTCGACCCACCTGAACGCGTTCGACCAGGAGATGAAGCTCCGGATCGCGCTCGAGCTCGACCTCAAGCGGGCGATGATCGGCGGCGTCGACCGGGTGTACGAGATCGGCCGGACGTTCCGTAACGAGGGCCTGGACTCCACCCACTCCGCGGAATTCTCGATGATCGAGGCGTATCAGGCGTACGGCGATTACGACACGATGGCCGAGCTGATCCAGGAGCTGATCCGGAACGCGGGCCGTGCGATCGGTCGTACGACGGTCACCGGGCGCGACGGTTCCACCATCGACATCGAGCAGCCGTTCCGGCACGCGACGCTTTTCGGGCTGCTCTCGGAAGCGGTCGGGGAGAGTGTCGACGCGACCACCGACCTGGCTGGTCTGACCAAGTTGGCCGAGCAGCACGACGTCGAGTTGCAGCCGGGCCGGAATGCCGGCGAGATCGCCGTCGACTTGTTCGAGAAGCTCTGCGAGCACACCCTGATCCAGCCCACCTTTGTCCGCGACTATCCGGAGTCGGCGCGACCGCTGGCGAAGCCGCACCGGGAAATTCCGGGGCTGGTCGAGGCCTGGGACCTGTTCTTCAACGGTGTCGAACTCGGGGTCGCGTACTCGGAGCTGAACGACCCGGTGATCCAGCGCGATCGCCTGGTGGAGCAGTCGTTGCAGGCCGCCGCGGGCGACCCGGAGGCGATGGATCTCGACGAGGACTTCCTGCGCGCGATGGAATTCGGGATGCCGCCGGCCGGCGGGATGGGGATGGGCCTGGACCGCTTGGTGATGTTGCTCACCGGGACCGGTATCCGGGAGACGATTCTGTTCCCGTTGCTGCGTCCGGAGTGATTTTCCAGATCGTTGCATAGCACAACGGTCGGCCTTGGCAAATCCCGGGGCCGAATTCATTCCGGCCCGGCCGGTTCGTACCGGATGAATACTCAAGGTCACCGTGACTGCGCAGCGTCGATGAATGACAAGCACCTGGTTTGTGCGGTACAAATCAGGTGCTAACAATTCAGCAGGGGATTGTGCCCGATGGCGGGCGCGGAAAGGTTGTCATCGATGGCGCAAAGGGTGCAGGTGGTTCTCGAGGACGATCTCGACGGCGGTAAGGCCGACGAGACCGTCACTTTCGGGCTGGACGGAACGACCTATGAGATCGACCTGTCCAAGAAGAACGCCGCGAAACTGCGCGACGCCCTCGCTGCGTACGTCGGCTCGGGCCGCCGGGTGGCCGGCCGCCGGGGTGCGGCGGGCCGGGCGCGCGGCCGCGGCCGGTCGGCCTCGGACTCCGCGGACATCCGGGCCTGGGCCAAGGAGAACGGCTACGAGGTCAGCGAGCGCGGCCGGATCTCCGCCGAGGTACGCGCGGCGTACAACGACGCGAAGTAATTCCAGCTGTCGCCGGTCCCGGCACCCCAATGCGGGTGCCGGGGCCGTCCGCATTCCGGTTGTTTCACAGAGTGGGACACGGCGTGTCGGGCCTGATGGCTGACCGGGCAGGCAGTTCTGGGAATTCGCTGGTGGCGAACACGCTGTCGGATCGCGGTGAACCGGGAACACGCTGGTTACCAGTGCGGTTGTTCCCTTGTGATGCCACCCGGACTGCCGATGGACGCGTGATCAGATGTTCGCCGAGAGCGAGCCTGTCGGTACCGGGGACTAGCATGCATGTACGGGGGTCGGCCAACACGGCACGTCCGACTCCTCTGAGGCAAGGAGCGCTTTGGCGATGTTTGAACGATTTACGGACCGCGCCCGTCGGGTAGTCGTCCTGGCACAGGAAGAAGCCAGGATGCTCAGCCACAACTACATCGGGACCGAGCACATCCTGCTCGGCCTGATCCACGAGGGTGAAGGGGTCGCCGCCAAGGCTCTCGAGAGCCTGGGTATCTCGCTCGAAGCCGTCCGCTCCCAGGTCGAGGAGATCATCGGCCAGGGGCAGCAGGCACCGAGCGGGCACATCCCGTTCACCCCCCGCGCCAAGAAGGTGCTGGAGCTCTCCCTGCGCGAGGCCCTGCAGCTGGGCCACAACTACATCGGCACCGAGCACATCCTGCTCGGCCTCATCCGTGAGGGTGAGGGTGTCGCAGCGCAGGTCCTGGTCAAGCTCGGTGCGGACCTGAACAAGGTCCGGCAGCAGGTCATCCAGCTGCTGAGCGGTTACCAGGGCAAGGAGTCGTCGCCGCAGGGCACGGCTCCGGAGGGTGCACCCAGCAGCTCCCTGGTGCTCGACCAGTTCGGCCGGAACTACACCCAGTCCGCTCGTGAGGCGAAGCTCGACCCGGTGATCGGGCGCGAGACCGAGATCGAGCGGGTCATGCAGGTGCTGTCCCGGCGGACCAAGAACAACCCTGTCCTGATCGGTGAGCCGGGCGTCGGCAAGACCGCCATCGTGGAAGGTCTGGCCCAGCAGATCGTCCGTGGTGACGTCCCGGAGACGCTGAAGGACAAGCAGATCTACTCGCTCGACCTGGGCGCCCTGGTAGCCGGTTCGCGCTACCGCGGTGATTTCGAGGAACGCCTGAAGAAGGTGCTCAAGGAGATCCGCACCCGCGGCGACATCGTGCTGTTCATCGACGAGATCCACACCCTCGTCGGGGCCGGTGCGGCCGAGGGCGCGATCGACGCGGCGAGCATCCTGAAGCCGATGCTGGCCCGCGGTGAGCTGCAGACGATCGGCGCCACCACCCTCGACGAGTACCGCAAGTACGTCGAGAAGGACGCCGCGCTGGAGCGCCGCTTCCAGCCGATCCAGGTGGCCGAGCCCTCGATCGCCCACACGATCGAGATCCTCAAGGGCCTCCGCGACCGGTACGAGGCGCACCACCGGGTGACCATCACCGACGCCGCGCTGGTGAACGCCGCGCAGATGGCCGACCGGTACATCTCGGACCGGTTCCTGCCGGACAAGGCGATCGACCTGATCGACGAGGCCGGTGCCCGGCTCCGGATCCGCCGGATGACCGCGCCGCCGGACCTGCGCGAGTTCGACGAGAAGATCGCCACCGTGCGCCGGGAGAAGGAATCGGCGATCGACGCGCAGGACTTCGAGCGCGCCGCCCGGCTGCGGGACGACGAGAAGAAGCTGATCAACGCGAAGGCCGAGCGCGAGAAGCAGTGGAAGGCCGGCGACATGGACGTCGTCGCCGAGGTCGACGAGGAGCTGATCGCCGAGGTGCTCAGCACCGCGACCGGCATCCCGGTCTTCAAGCTGACCGAGGAGGAGTCCTCGCGGCTGCTCGACATGGAGAAGGAGCTGGCCAAGCGGTACGTCGGCCAGACCGACGCGGTCAAGGCGCTGTCCCGCTCGATCCGGCGTACCCGCGCCGGCCTGAAGGACCCGCGCCGCCCGAGCGGCTCGTTCATCTTCGCCGGCCCGTCCGGTGTCGGTAAGACCGAGCTGTCGAAGGCGCTGACCGAGTTCCTGTTCGGCGACGAGCACGCGCTGATCAGCCTCGACATGTCTGAGTACTCGGAGAAGCACACCGCTTCCCGGCTGTTCGGTTCGCCTCCTGGGTACGTCGGCTACGAAGAGGGTGGCCAGCTGACCGAGAAGGTGCGCCGCAAGCCGTTCAGCGTGGTGCTGTTCGACGAGGTGGAGAAGGCCCACCCGGACATCTTCAACTCGCTGCTGCAGATCCTGGACGAGGGTCGGCTGACCGACGCCCAGGGCCGCGTGGTCGACTTCAAGAACACTGTGATCATCATGACCACGAACCTCGGTACCAAGGACATCGCCAAGGCGGTCTCCCTGGGCTTCTCGCAGGCCAGCGACACCACGTCGTCGTACGAGAAGATGAAGTCGAAGGTCACCGAGGAACTGAAGCAGCACTTCCGGCCGGAGTTCCTGAACCGCGTCGACGAGATCGTGGTCTTCCACCAGCACACGATGGAGGACATCGTCCGGATCGTGGACCTGATGGTGGCCCAGATCGAGCTGCGGCTGAAGGACAAGGACATGGGCATCGAGCTCACGCCGGCGGCGAAGGAACTCGCCGCGAAGCGTGGTTTCGACCCGGTCCTGGGTGCCCGTCCGCTGCGCCGCGCACTGCAGCGCGACATCGAGGACGTGCTGGCCGAGAAGATCCTGTTCGGGGAACTGCGCCCCGGTCAGATCGTCCTGGTCGACGCGGCACCGGAAGGCACGGTCGACGGCGACGGACTGCCGGAGTACTTCACCTTCACCGGTAACCAGAAGTCGTCGGCCTCCGACCTGGAGCTCACCGACCTCACCACCGGTGGCACGACCGGCACCACAGGTCTCCAGGACAGCTGAGCCAGTAGCCGGTAGCGAGGGCCCCGCGGACACCATGTCCGCGGGGCCCTCGTCGTACGCCTGCCAGTTCCGGGGAATGCAACCGGGCGCTCGCCCCACCCGGTACTTAACGGTGAGGAAGCGCCCAACCAAGACCGGAGGACGCGTGGCGAGCAACCGAGATCAGGACTTCACCGAGTATGTGAGTGCCCACCGCGGGCGGATGATGCGGATCGCGCGTCTGCTGACCAGTGGGGACGCGCACTGGGCCGAGGATCTGGTGCAGACCGCACTGACCAAGCTCTACGTGAAGTGGGGCGCGGTCCGGCCCGAGACCGGAGCGGCGCGGTACGCCGACAAGATCCTGATCAACGTGTTCCTGGACGAGAAGCGCCGGTTCTGGCGTCATCGCGAGACGTTGACCGGCGAGGTCGCCGAGCCCGGACCGCAGGCCGGCTCCGGACCGGAGGATCGGCTGACCGTGCTGGCCGCGCTCGAACAGCTGCCCAGGCGCCAACGGGCCGCTGTCGTCCTGCGGTACTTCTGCGATCTGGACGTGGCCGCTGCCGCCGAGCTGATGGGCAGCAGTCAGGGCACCGTCAAAAGCCAGACCGCTCGTGGGCTGGACAAGCTGCGCGACCTCATCGTCGAACCCCTGAACACACTGGAGCAAGTGCGATGACTGATCTGAAGAGCCTTCTCGAGCACGCAGCCGGTACCGACCCGGTCGTCACCGACGACGACGTCGCCGCCGACCTCAGCCGCGGCCGGCGTGCCGCCCGTCGCCGCCGGTTCGCCGGCGCCGGCCTCACCGCGGTCGCCGCGGCCGTCGTCGTCGGCGCCCTCGCGGTGCCGCTGGCGTTCGCACCTGGCCCGCACTCCGGCGACTCGGACTCCGCACTCTCGGCGCCTCCCGCGGCCGGCACCACGACGGCCATGTCGGCCGGCCAGCTGCTCCTGGTCGCGGCGGCCCAGGAGGAGAAGGCCGAACCGACGACGGGCAAGTACTTCCGGGTGAGGAAGGTCCAGAGCAGGGAGTGGACCGTCATGGCAGGCGGCAAGATCGTCTGCTGCGGGTCGGGCCCGGCCGGTCCGGGCGGCTACAAACTGCGTGAGCTGACGGTGACCGAGACCTGGACCGGCCTGAAGGGCGGCACCGCCTGGATCGGAACCCGCTCGCTGGGTGCACACCCGGCAACGGCGGCCGACGAGGCGGCTTGGCGAAAGGCGGGAGCGCCGGCGAACTGGAACGCCGATCCGGCCGACACCGCGGTCAAGCACGACCAGGTCATTTCGTCCAAGCCAGGAAAGGCCACGTTCTTCGAGGCGAAGGACGCCGCGGATCGCTACACCGCTCTCGGTGCGAACGGCACGCTGCAGGACGTGTTGGCGCTGCCGGCAAGCCCGGAGCAGTTGCGCGCCCGGCTGCTCGACGTGAAGGCCTCGACCGCTCCTGATGCCACTGACGTCGCGGCTCTCGCGCAGCTCTCGGCCGGTCTGCTCAGTGACACTCCGGCGCTGCCGAAGGTCCGCGGAGCCGCATTCCGGCTACTGGCCGGGCTGCCGGGCGCCACGGTCCAGCAGAACGTCACGGACCTGGGAGGCCGGACGGGTACGGCGGTCGGGTTCTCGTTCCCGGCGTACCAGCTGAACCTCCGGCTGATCGTCGACCCGAAGACCGGCAAGCTGCTGAGCAGCAGCCACACGGGCGGGAAGAACGGGGACAGCACGATCCTGCTCTCCGGCTGGACCAACGACATCCCGGAGGCGCCACCCGCCGCCATCAAGTGAGGTCACCTCGCCTCGACCCGCCGACCCTCCCGGGGGTTGGCGGGTCGTCGCATGTTCACTACGGGACTGGTCCAGGCCGGTGTGCGGGTACTCCGACGCTGCTCGGCGTACCGAAAACACGCCCGATTTGTGCGAAGGCTACTGATTGGTCGTATCGTCCTGCGGAGCGTGATCGCTTCGATACGGAGACGGCTTCCGTCGCAGAAGGATCGATGGGAAGATCGCGCGACTGCTGAGCGAGCAGTTACTTACCGCCTGTCTGCCGCGTTGTAACCCTGTGACCACGCTGTTCGGACCCGGACTGTCGGAAAGGGGGCCGAGGATGGAATCATCTCGTCGCATGGACGCGCCGCGTCTGCCATTGACCCAGGAACCGGTCGCCGACACCGGTTCCTTTGGCGTGCGGCAGGCGGGTGGAGTTCTCGAGCGGGCCCAGCGGATCGCTGACACGCTCCGCGAGCAGGCCGAGCACGAGAACGATCTCGCCCGCGACGAGGCCGCGCGGATCCGGGCCGCGAGCGAGCGCCTGCAGGCCGACGCCGAGGCCGCCGCGAAGAAGCTCCGGTCGGACGCGATGACGGCCGCCCAGCGCGTGCTGGACGACGCCGAGCGGTCCGCCGAGCAACTCCGCACCGAGTCCGAGTCCGAGGCCGAGCGGGTCCGCTCCGAGGCCGAGGAGACGGCCGACAGGCTGCGCGCCGAGTCGACCGCCGAGGCCGAGCGAGTACGCCGGGATGCTGCCGCCGCGGCCGAGCAACTGACCTCCGAGTCGAAGGCCGAGGCCGAGCGAGTTCGTGCCGAGGCAACCGCTCTCGCCGAGCGGCTCAAGCTCGAGTCGGAGTCCGCCGCCGAGCAGCTCCGCGCTGCGGTCGCCGAAGAAGTGGCCAAGCGTCGGGCGGACTCAGAGGCCGCTGCCGAGCAGCTTCGGGTGGAGAGTGAGGCGGCGGCAGAGAAGCTGCGGGTCGAGTCGCAGGCGGCGGCGGATCGGCGGGTTGCGGAGGCCGAGGCTGAAGCGCGCCGGGTGAAGGACGAGGCCGACGATCTCCTCGACGAGGCCCGGATGGCTCGCGAGTCCGCCCAGGCGATGGTGGAGCGGGCCCGCCGCGAGGCGCAGCAGCTGGTCGCCGACGCCGGCGAGCAGGCCGCGCTGGTGTCGCAGGCCGCCGTACGCAACGAGGCCGACCTGATCGCCCGTGCCGAGTCGGAGGCGGCCGAGCTACGGGCCGCGGTCGAGCGCGAGGTCGAGGCGGCCCGGGAGCGGTCCCGCGTCGAGATCGCCGACGCGCACGCCGAGATCGAGCGGCTGCGCGGCGAGAACCGGACCGAGCTGGAACGCCGTACGGCGGAGCTCGAGGAGACCGAGCGCGCCAAGCTGGCCGCGATCTCGCTGGAGATCGACAAGCTGCGGGCCGAGGCGGTCGCGGAGATCGCCGAGCAGAAAGCCGAGGCCGAGGCCGGTAACGAGCGGCTGATGGCGGACGCCCGGGCCCAGGCCAAGCTGGTCGTGGACTCGATCGAGGCGGACCGCCGGACGGCGGCGGCCGAGGCGCAGCGGATCGTCGAGGACGCGAACAAGGCGGCCGAGGCGGCGATGGCCGAGGCCGAGAAGCAGACGCTGTGGAGCAAGAAGACCGTCGACGAGCTGATCGGCGCCGCGGAGTCCGAGGCGCAGTCGATCCGCGACCAGGCCGCCGCCGACGCGGCCGAGCTGCTCAAGCAGAAGCGTGCGCACCTGCGCCGCGTGGTCGGCCGGTCGACCAGCCGGCTCAAGCAGACCCAGGACGCGATCGCCAAGGAGAACGCCGAGCTGACCCAGCTCGCCGAGACCACGCTGTACTCGGCCGGCGAGCAGGCCGAGGCGACCCTGGCCGCCGCCAAGCAGGAGGCCGAGCGGCTCACCGCCCAGGCACAGACCCGGGCCGACCGGCTGAAGGCGTCCGCCGCCGAGGACGCGCGGGAGATCATCGAGCGCGCCAATCGCCGCGAGGCCGAGGCCGAGCAGAGCACCCAGGTCCTGCGGGAGCGCGCGGCCAACGACCTGTCCGCGGCGCAGCGTCAGGCGCACGAGCTGATCCGCAAGTCCCGCGCGGAGGCGCAGCAGCTCGAGGCCCAGGCCCGCGAGCACGCCGACACCTTGCGGGCCCAGGCCCGAAAACTTCTCGCCGAAGCCGAGGCGAGGGTCGCTGCGCTGAACCAGCGCCGTGATGAGATCACCAAGGAGCTCACCCAGCTTTCGGGTGTGATCGAGGCACTCGCTGTACCGGGGTTCCGCCCAGGTGGTGGAATGTCCTCCAGTGAGGGTTCCACGGGGGAATCAGGATGAGGACGTGACAGTCAGATCCTTGTCAGTGACAATGTGTGATCCACCCACCCATCGAAGTGAGCATCGGAAAACATGAGCAGTGAAAGCCCAACCCCGTTCCGCACCGTTCTGCGTGGCTACGAGCCTGCCCAGGTGGATCAGCACATCCGTGAGCTGACCACCTCTCTGACCGCCCTGCAGCAGCAGTCCGAGCAGCTGCAGCGGCACGTCCAGGAGCTGCAGTCCCGCACGGACGCGGCGGAGGCGGCCGTCATCTCCGCCCAGGAGGACTCCAAGGACCGCACGCCCACCTTCACCGAGTTCGGTGAGCGCGTCGCGAAGATCCTGTCGCTGGCCGACGACGAGGCCCGTGACCTGGTGACCCGCGCCCGCACCGACGCGGAGGCGATCGTCGCCGACGCCGAGGCGCACGCGAAGAAGGTCCGCAAGGAGGCCGAGCAGTACTCCCTGGACTGGAAGAGCGAGGTCGACGCCGAGGCCGCCCGGATCCTCGAAGAGGCCCGGACCCAGGCCGACGACATGCGCGACGAGGCCGAGCGCGACGCCACCGCGCGCCGCAGCGAGGCCCAGGCGCTGTACGAGCAGGAGCGGGCCAAGTCCGCTCAGGCCGCGGCCGCCTTCGAGACCACCCTGGCCGAGCGCCGGGGCAAGGTCGAGCAGGAGTTCGCCGCCCGTACCGCGCTCGCCGAGCAGCAGCTGGCCGCCGTCACCGACCGCGCTGCTCAGGTGCAGCGTGAGGCCGACCGTGCGCGGTCCGAGGCCGAGCGGCTCGCCCAGCAGCAGCTCGCCGACGCGAACCGGCAGGCCCAGGAGATCGTCGCCGCCGCGAAGGACAAGTCCGAGCGGATCCGTGCCGAGTCCGAGCGCGAGCTCGCGGCCGCGACGCAGCGCCGGGACAGCATCAACGCGCAGCTGACCAACGTCCGCCAGATGCTGGCGACGCTGTCCGGCAGCCCCGCGATGCCGCTCGACCTGCTGGCCGACGACGAGGAAGACGCCACCTCCGGCAGCAAGAAGAACTGAAGTACCACGACATAAGACGCCGGCTCGAGCCTATCGAGCCGGCGTCTTGGTCTGTCACGCAGGAAGCCGGTAGCGGTGACGGCTGAGAGGTTCGACGAGGCCGTCGGCCACCAGACCGTCCAGGGCCCGTTCGCGTTGGACGGGGTCCGGCCAGCAGGTGTCCAGCTCGGTCTTCGCTACGGGCGCCGATGCGGCTCGCAGTACGGCAAGAAGACGGCCGCGAGCTTGCCGGTCGGTGCCTTCGTAGGTCTGGCCGCGGCGCGGAGGTCCGTCGTACGGCGGGCTTCCGGCCAGGACCCACGCGCACTGGGACTGGATGGGGCAGTCGGCGCAGCGCGGCGTACGGGCGGTGCAGACGAGGGCGCCGAGCTCCATGGAGGCCACGGCCCAGCGGGCGGCGGTGCGCTCGTCGGCGGGCAGTGCGCTGACGGCGAGGCGCTGATCGGCCGCGGTGGGGGAGATGCTCGGCTGCGCGACGCCGGTGAGGGAGCGCGCGAGGACCCGGCGTACGTTCGTGTCGACCACGGCGTGCCGCTGGCCGAAGGCGAAGGATGCGATCGCGGCGGCCGTGTACGTCCCGACTCCGGGCAGTGCGAGCAGAGCGGCATGGTCGTCCGGAACTTCGCCGCCGTGACGCTCCACAATCGCCTGAGCGGCCGCGTGCAGCCGGAGGGCGCGCCTGGGGTACCCGAGCCGGTCCCAGGCCCGCACAGCCTCACCAGGAGCCTCTGCGGCCAGGTCCACCGGCTTCGGCCACCTCTCCAGCCAGCTCCGGTACGCCGGCAGCACCCGATTCACCGGTGTCTGCTGCAGCATGAACTCACTGACCATCACAGCCCACGCCCCGGCCCCCGGCTCCCGCCACGGCAACTCCCGCGCGTTTACGTCGTACCAGCGCAGTACTGGGTCGTGGATGGCGGTCACGGGGCCTCCCGGTCTGGACTGAGGAGCGTAGGGAGCGCAGCGACCGGAGCGACGAGGGAAGACCGGGAGTCAAAGCCCCGTGACCCGTCGCGACGGAGTCGCGGCAATACGCACAGCGGCGAGCCTGAGTGGTCCTGCACGGAGCCGATATTAGAGTGCGCTTCATGAGCAGTCTGCTCCGTCCGGTCGGGCACCTGCCCGCCAGCGTGTACTGGTTCCGGCGTGGACTCGTGCTCGCGGTCGTAGTGGTGCTGGTCATCCTGATCTCGCGGCTGTTCGCGGGCGGTGGCGACGACACGAAGAACGCCGCCGCGTCGGACCCGCAGCCGAACCCCACCGGCGCCGCGCCGGCCACACCTTCCGGGACGCCGAGCACCGAGCCGAGCACCGAACCGAGTACGACGCCGACGAAGACTCCGAAGCCGACGAAGTCCACGCCGCCCGCGGACCTCACCTGCAAGGGCTCGGACCTCAGCATCGACGCGTTGCCCGCGAACCGGAAGATCGTCTCCGGCTCGATGCTGAACTTCGTCATCCAGTTCACGCCGCTCGACGACGGGTGCAAGGCGACCGTCAACGCCGACAAGCTGACCGTCACGGTCACGTCGGGAACGGACCAGATCTGGAGCACGACCCAGTGCGACAAGGCGATCCAGACCACGGCCCTTGTCATTGCCAAGGGCAAACAATCGACGGTCACGGTGCCCTGGAACGGACACCGGTCCAGGCCTGGCTGCCTTCCGGGTCAACCGGTCGCCAAGCCTGGAACCTATGTCGTCAAGGCCGAGTACGACGGCCGCCTGTCGGGCGCCCAGGCCTTCCTGGTGGTGTGATCAGCCGGCTTCGACCGGCTGAGTCGCCTCGTCTGTCTGCTTCTGCAGGTGACTGGGCGCGACGAAGAGCAGCGCGGCGACCAGCCCGACCAGCAACACCAGGGCCGGCAGCACCATCGACTGCGCCATCGAGTCGCTGAACCCTTGCCGGACCATCTCGGGCAGCCGGCCGCTGGAGAACCCCTCGCCCGCAGGCGTGCCGCCGGCCATCGCGGGCAGGTTGTGCGCCAGCCGCGACTCCATCAGTACGGCGATGCTCGCACTGCCGAGCACCGCGCCGACCTGTCGCGTCGTGTTGTAGACGCCGGCCCCGGCGCCGGCCTGGTGCATCGGCAGGTTCCGCGTCGCCGTCGTACCGATCGGCGCCCACATGAACCCGTTGGCGACACCCAGCAAGGCGATCGGCAGCAGCAGTTGCCAGATCGGTACGTCGGGTTCGATCACCTGACTCATCCAGAACAGCGAGACCGCGCAGCACAGCAGCCCGAACCCGGCGATGAACCGCGGCGGCGTCCGGTCGACCAGTCGCCCGACGAACGGCGACAACGCACCCGCGATCACCGCCATCGGCACCAGTAGCAGCGCCGATCGCGTGGGCGTCAGCCCGCGGACCGCCTGCGCCCACAGCATCAGCGGGAACGCCATCGCGGTGATCGCGAACCCGACCGTGGTGATCGCGACGTTCGCCAGCGAGAAGTTGCGGTCCTTGAACAGGCCCAGCGGAAGCAGCGGCTCGCCGCGGTTGCGGGACTGCCAGACGACGAAGATCGCCAGTACGACGAGGCCGGCGATGATCAGCGACCAGACCGAGATCGGGCCCTTGATCTGACCCCAGTCGTACTTCTGCCCCTCCTGGATCCCGAACACCAGCAGGAACAATCCGACCGCGCTCAGCACGACCCCGATCAGATCGAACTTGTGCTCGTGCGTCGGCAGGTCCGGCACCAGCCGCATCGCCAGCACGAAGCCGACCACGCCGACCGGCGCGTTGATGAAGAAGATCCACTGCCAGCCGAGCCCGTCGACCAGCACACCGCCGAGGATCGGGCCGACCAGCGTGGCCACGCCGGCGGTCGCGCCCCACAGGCTCATCGCCCGGCCGCGTTCGTTCGGCGGGAAGATCCGGGTGATGACCGCCATCGTCTGCGGCGTCATCATCGAGGCGCCGAGACCCTGGAACACGCGGGCCACGATCAGCATCTCGATCGAGTCGGTCAGACCGCACCACACCGACGCCAGCGTGAACAGCGCCAGCCCGGTCAGGTACAGCTTCTTGGGGCCGATCCGGTCGCCGAGGCGGCCGGTGATCAGCAGCGGTACGGCGTACGCGAGCAGGTACGCGCTGGTCACCCAGACGACCGTGCCGACGTCCGCCCCGAGGTCCTCGAGGATCGCCGGGGTGGCGACCGAGACGATGGTCGAGTCGACCAGGATCATGAAGAAGCCGAGGACCAGCGCCCACAGCGCGGGCCACGGCCGCACCTCGGAAGGCCTCACGGGTTGTTGCGGGGTTGCCATGGCAGATCCTTGCTCTCGATACGTTCGATGGTGGTGGCGAGCCAGTCGCGCTCGGAGATCAGCTGGGTCCGGAGGTAGTCGCCGCCCATCCAGTACACCTCCGGCACCTGCCGCTCCTGAGCGCCGGCCAGTGCGCCGTCGATCTCGGTCACCCAGCGCTCCAGATCGACGATCCGGCTGCGGAACCGGAGTACGGCGTCCTCGGCGTCGAGGTTGTGCGCCTCGCTCAGCACGACGGGGAAGAGCGGGTACTCGTGGACGTACTCCTCGATCCCCGTCTCGACCCGGCGGGTCAGGGCGGCGTCGCCTTCCGGTGTGAGCTCGTACGTCGTGCGTTCCGGGCGGTTCCCGGCCCGTTCGGTGCCGGTGGCGCGGACGTAGTTCAGCCGCGCCAGCCGCTCGACCGTGTGGTAGAGCGAGCCGGGGCGGACCTTGACCAGCCAGTGCGTGTGTCGTTTGACCAGCAGTTGGTACATCTCGTAGGCGTGCATCGGTTCCTCTTTGAGCAACGCGAGGACCGAGATCGCCAACGGGGTCAGTTCGGCCGCCATGATCCTCCACCTGGATTGCTCCGCACGAAATGTTCCACATGGAGTATTAGACGATCCGCACCGAAATGCAAGACGCCCCCGGGTTCTGTTACGAACCGGGGGCGTCTGCTGACCGCGGGTGGTCAGACGTAGCGTTCGAGGATGCTGGACTCGGCCAGCCGGGACAGGCCCTCGCGGACCGTGCGGGCCCGGTTCTCGCCGACCCCCTCGACCGTCTGCAGGTCGTCGATGCTTGCCGCGAGCAACTTCTGCAGGTGCCCGAAGTGGTCGATCAGCCGGTCGATCACGGCACCCGGGAGCCGCGGTACCTTCGCCAGCAGCCGGTAGCCGCGCGGGGTGACCGCCGCGTCCAGCTGCTCGGCGCCGCCGAGTTGCAGCGCCCGGGCGACCTGGCCGATGTCCAGCAGGTCCGTCGGACTGACGGCGTCCAGCTCGAGCAGTACGTCGTCCGCGGTCTTGGCCCGGCGACCCGTCGCCGGCGGGAGATAGTCGCGGACCACCAGTTCACGTTCGCCGGCCACGCCCGCGACGAGTTCGTTGAGCTGCAGGGTGAGCAGCCGGCCGTCGGTGCCCAGCTCGACGACGTACCCGTCGATCTCGGTCGCGATCCGGCGGACCATCTCGAGTCGCTGCGCGACGGCGGCCACGTCCCGGACGGTGACCAGGTCCTCGATCTCGAGGGCGGACAGCGTGCCGGACACCTCGTCCAGCCGCAGCTTGTAGCGCTCGAGGGTGGCCAGCGCCTGGTTGGCGCGGGACAGGATCGCGCCCGAGTCCTCGAGCACGTAGCGCTGGTCGTCGACGTACAGCGCGATGATGTGCATCGACTGCGACACCGAGATCACCGGGAACCCGGTCTGCCGCGCGACGCGGTCGGCGGTGCGGTGCCGGGTGCCGGTCTCCTGGGTGACGATCGACGGGTCCGGCATCAGGTGGACGGCCGCGCGGATCAGCCGGGTGGCGTCTCGGTCGAGGATGATCGCGCCGTCCATCTTGCTCAGCTCACGCAGTCCGGTCGCGGTGAACTCGACGTCGATCTCGAAGCCGCCGGTGGAGATCGCGTCCACCGCCTTGTCGTGCCCGAGCACGATCAGAGCGCCGGTCCGTCCGCGCAGGATCCGTTCCAGGCCTTCGCGTAGTTCGGTACCCGGTGCCACCGCCGCGAGCGTCGCGCGGAGCCGGGCGCCGGTGCTGTTCTTGTCCGTGTTCGCCGCCACGGAACCTGAGTCTATGCGGTCAGCCGCCTGCCGTTGTCCGGATATCTGGCGCAGCGCTCGCTACGGCGCTCGCGGATCGGCCCGCGACGGCGCATGCGCGTGCACTCGCCCGTGCATCGGACTGTGCACTTCTGATTTCCCGCGTGCACGAGGTCCCTGGAGGTACGACGGCTTCCGTGTCAGGGGCAGCGGATGACCTGACCGGCGTACGAAAGACCGCCGCCGAATCCGAACAGCAGCACCGGCGCGCCGGATGGAATCTCGCGCTTCTCGACCAGCTTCGACAACGCGATCGGGATGCTCGCGGCCGACGTGTTGCCGGACTCCACGACGTCCTTGGCGACCACCGCGTTGACCGCGCCGAGCCGCTTCGCGAGCGGCTCGATGATGCGCAGGTTGGCCTGGTGCAGGACGACGCCGCCGAGGTCCTCGGGCTTCAGGCCGGCCTTCTCGCAGACCTGCCTGGCGATCTCCGGCAGTTGCGTCGTGGCCCAGCGGAAGACGCTCAGGCCTTCCTGGGCGAACGGGCCGTCGCGGCCTTCGATCCGGACCGCGTCCGACATCTCCGGCACCGAGCCCCACACCACCGGACCGACCTCGGGCTCGTCACTCGCGACCAGCACGGCCGCGCCCGCGCCGTCACCGATCAGCACGCAGGTGGTGCGGTCGGTCCAGTCCGTCCAGTCGCTGAGCTTCTCCACCCCGATGACCAAGGCCTTCGTCGCGGCGCCGGCCCGGATGGCCTGGTCGGCCGTCGCCAGTGCGTAGGCGAAGCCCGAGCAGGCGGTGTTCAGGTCGATCGCGGCCGGGTTGCCGAGGCCGAGGCGAGCGGCGACCCGGGCGGCCATGTTCGGCGACCGGTCGATCGCGGTGCAGGTGGCGACCACGACGTAGTCGATCTCGGAGGTGTCGATCCCCGCGTTCGCGAGGGCCTTGTCGGCGGCCCGCCAGGCCATCTCGTCGACCTGCTCGTCGGGCGCCGCGATCCGGCGCTCCCGGATGCCGACCCGGCTCTGGATCCACTCGTCGTTGGTCTCGACCATCGTGGCGAGCTCGTCGTTGGTGAGCACCCGTTCCGGCTGGTAGTGGCCGAGCGCGACAACTCTTGATCCGGTCATCTGCGTGCTCCTGCGGGTCGTCGTACACCCGGGCTCGACGATGAACCCGGCGGGGGCGTCCCCAGGGTACGTTCCCGCCCCACGGCCTGTAGATCCCCCGTCTCACCTGTGGCGGGGAACACAGGGGTTCTACGCGAGGCCCGCGGCCAGCAGGGCGGAGCGGAGGTCGGGGGCGGCGAAGGTGCGGAGGCCGTACTTCTTCTGGATGTCCATCGGCTTCACGTCCTTGCTGCGGTTCGGGATGTCGGCGGGGACGATCGCCTTGGTGAAACCGAGCCGGGCGGCTTCCGCGAGACGTTTCTCCAGGCCGCCGACGCGGCGTACCTCACCGGCCAGGCCGACCTCGCCGATCGCGACCAGCCCGGGGTGGATCGGCTTGTCCATCACCGAGGACGCGACCGCGATCGCGACCGCCAGGTCCGCGACCGGCTCGGTGATCTTCACGCCGCCGACGGTGGCGACGTACACCTCCTGGTCGGCGAGCTTCAGGCCGGCCCGGTTGCCCAGTACGGCGAGGACCATCGCGACCCGGGACGACTCCAGCCCGGACGTGGTGCGTCGCGGTTGTGGTGCGGCGGACGGGCCGACCAGCGCCTGTACCTCGGCCAGCAGCGGGCGGCGGCCCTCCATCATCACGGTCACGCAGGTGCCGGCGACCGGCTCGGCGTGCTCGGAGACGAACAGCCCTGTCGGGTCGGTAACCTCGACGATCCCGGTGTCGACCATGTCGAAACAGCCGACCTCGTCGGACGGGCCGAACCGGTTCTTGGTCGCGCGCACCATCCGGAACCCGGAGTGCCGGTCGCCGTCGAACGCGAGCACGACGTCGACCAGGTGCTCGAGCATCCGCGGGCCGGCGATCGCGCCGTCCTTCGTCACATGGCCGACCAGCACGACCGCGATGTGCCGCTCCTTCGCGAGCCGGACCAGCGCGCCGGTCACCTCGCGGACCTGCGTCACTCCACCCGGCGCCCCGTCGACCTCCGGGTGCGCCATCGTCTGCACCGAGTCGATCACCAGGAACGACGGCTCGACCGCGTCGACCTGACCGACCACCGCGCCCAGATCGGTCTCGGCCGCCAGGAAGAGCTCGTCGACGAGCGCGTCGGTCCGCCCGGCGCGGAGCCGCACCTGCGCGGCCGACTCCTCACCGGACACGTAGAGCGTCCGCTGACCGCCGCGGGCCGACTGCGCCGCGACCTCCAGCAGCAGCGTGGACTTGCCGACGCCCGGCTCGCCCGCGAGCAGGATCACCGCGCCCGGCACGACACCGCCGCCGAGCACGCGGTCGAGTTCGCCGATACCGGTCGGGCGGGACTCGGCCTCGATCGCGGACACCTTCGCGATCGGCATCGCAGGCGACGTCACCGGGCCGGCGGTGATCCGCGCGGCCTTCGGCGCACCGACCTCGGTGACCGTGCCCCAGGCCTGACACTCGCCGCACCGCCCGATCCACCCTGCCGAGGTCCATCCACACTCGGAGCACGCGTACGCAGCCTTGCTCTTTGCCTGAGTCCCCGCCTTCGCCATGGGACCAACCTAGGTGAGCCCGCCGACAAAACGTCTGACCGTCCGCAGGAGGCGTTTCAGCCAGGTGACCGCCGTACGGCGTGGTGGGTCGTCGGCGACGACGGGAAGGTCCGAGGTACGGCGGGCCGCGTCGAGGTACTTGGTGAGGATCTCGCTCTCCGACGTCCGCAGCGTCGCGCTCCGTTCGAGCAGTTCGCGCGCGGTGTCCAGTTCGCCGGAGTGGACCGCCGCGGAGCCGAGGTGCTGCAGGCAGCGGGCGTGGCCTTCGTGTTCGTCGATCTCGGCGTACAGATGGGCGGCATGCTCCCACCGGCTGCCGGCCTCGTGCTGGTTGCGCCGCATCCACGCGGCCACGCCCATGAGCTCCAGCGCATGGGCCTGTCCACTCACGTCGCCGGCCGCTGTAGCACGGGCGAGTGCGGGTCGCAGCTGCTCCAGGGCGCCTTCGTCGTCGTGCTGATACAGGTGCACGACGGCGAGGTTGATGGAGATCGCCACATCGGCCGCGAGGTCAGGACCGGGGCGAGCGAGTCGTGCGTCGTCGAGACGGTCGCGGGCGTTCAGGACGGCCTCGTCGCGGTCGTTGCCGGCTGGTGCGCGTTCGGCCCGGGCCAGGTGCAGCAGGGCGCGTTCGACTTGGCGCCTCATCTTCAGCGCAGCCGCCGTACGGCCGTGGGTCGCGATGTTGTCGGAGACGCCCAGCCGGGTGCTGGCGGTGTCCAGGTCACCCAGCATCCGGTACGCCGTTGCTGCGCGGGCCGCTGCGAGCTCGGCGAAACCCCGGCGTCCGTTGGCCTCGGCCGTGGCGCTCAGGAGCTCGCTCAGTTCGAGGAGGGCTTCGGGGTCGGGACGGCGTACGTACCACGCCTCGAGGGCGTCGCAGATCCGGGCATAGTCGTCGACGGCCGCGTTCTGCGGCTTCTCGGTCGCGACAAGGTCGCGGAGCCAGTCTTCGTTGACCGTGAACCACTCCGCGGCGGCCATCCCGCCGGCGTCCGAGCCGAGCGCGATCATCCACTGCTCGGCTTCCTCGGCCGCAGCGTGCAGTTCACTCGCGCCTTGCAGGCGGCGGCTGCGTGCGCGCCGGCGCCGTGCACGCAACCGAAGGTAAGAGATGACCACGAGCAGAGCGGCCACGGAGTACCCGACCCACTGCACAATGCCGCGTTGGCCGAGACTCTGGTTCAGCAGTTGTGAGGTGAGGTCCGTGAGCAACGCGGATGCGACACCGCCGACGACCAGGGAGAACTCCTGGATCCGCGACTGCTCCTCTGGGGGCTCTTGCGTCGGCTTCGGCTGCTCCTCACTCATGGCCGGCTCCCTGTCGTCAGTCCGCGCACCACGGTCCGCCAGAACGACAGCATGAGAACCACAGGTACTACCGACGCGACTACAGCCGCAGCAGCGACCGGTCCGCTCGACGTGGAGAACTGCCGCGCCTCACCCCACAGCACCAGCGACAACGGCGTCGTACCAGGACCACTGATCAGAAACCCGACGATGAAGTCGTTCCACACCAGCGCGAACTCCAGCACGGCAACAGCAACCAGTGCAGGGCGGTATGTCCGCTGCACAGTCGCCAGTACGGCGCTCTGCCGCGCTGGACCCTGCAGAGCCTCGGACACGAGCGCTGGTGGTGCAGACGCGAAGGCGGACCGCAGCAGCAGTACGGCGAACGGTAGACCGGCAGCCGCGTGTACCAATGCCAGTGCGACCCGCGACCCGGCCAAGCCGGCTGTGTCGATCGCATCCCGCAGCGGAGCGGCGTACATCTGCACTGGTGTCACGGCCAGTACGACGAACACGCCCATCGCGATCCGCCCGAGTCGCGTCGGCAGACCGCCCCAGGCGACCAGGTAAGCCGTTGGTACGGCGATCACGAGCAAGACAGCAGTTGCAGCGGCCGCGATCACCAGCGTGGACAGCAGAGCCCGGAACAACCCGACGTTGGCCGCGGCAGCGAACGACGAGAACCCCAGGCCGGACAGCGACCACCACCCGCGGAGACCGGCTTCCCGCGGTGAGTGCAACGCCGTAGCGACGAGTACGACGGCCGGGAAGATCCACACCAGTGCCACAGCAAGCCCGATGAGCCAACCGAACCGCCGTACCACCCTGCCCGGCTTCGGTCGCCCTAGTGACGGATCCGGCCGTACGACGGTCACCGGCATCGCCCACCGCCGCCGGCGCAGTCCGCGGACGCCGATCAGTCCGACTGCCGCGACGATCGCGAACAGCACGACACCGAGCGCCGCCGTACGTCCGGAGTCGTCACCTGTCGTCGTGGCCCGCCACCAGTTCAGCCCCAGTACGTCGGCGGACCGCTGCATCGACCCTGGTACGACGATCAGCACCAGGTCGAACACCCGCACTGCTGCAATCACCAGCGTCAGCGTGACCACACCGGTCACCGGACGCAGCAGCGGGATCTCCAACGCCCGCAGCCGTCTCCAGCCCGTCACGCCTTCAGCTGTGATCGTCCGCGACACGTCGTCCGGTATCGCGTCCAGACCGGCGCGGAAGAGCGACACGACGTACCCGAGCCAGGTCCAGCCGAACGCGGACACCAGCACCAGCCAGAACAGGCCAGGACCCAGCCACACCGGGCTGGTGCCGAACGGCCGCGTCCAGACGGCAGTGATCGTCCCGCGCTCCGGTGTCGGGTCGAAGATCAGCCGGAACGTCGCACCGGACGCCAGCACCGACACAGCGAACGGAATGACCAGTGCGGGCTGCAGGAACGTCGTGACAGCCGGGAGCCGATAACTCAACAGAGCAAGGAAGAACCCGACCACCACGGTCCCGAACGCGACCATGACCCACAGCAGACTGTTGCCCACGGCATGCAGCGCGGACGGGTCGCTCATCACCGCGAAGTTGCCGAACCCGAACCCGCCACGCGTCCGGAACGCCGCCACCACGGTCACACCGATCGGTACCAGCAGCACACAGCTCAACAGCAACGCCGGCAGCCCCAGCAGGTACGGTCCGGCGGGTCGGCGCGGTTTGCCCTGCACCGGACGGCCGGTGATCTCCCGGCCGACGATCTCGAGCGACAGGCCGTTGGTCTGCAGACCCATCAGCCCTCCTCCACCTTCCGCAGCTCGGCCATCGCGTCGTCGACCGCATCCTGTACGGCGGTGTCACGACGGCCGACCGCGACCAGGAAGTCGGTCAGCACTCGCCACAGTCCATTGATGTCTCCGATGCGACCGAGCCGGTCCGAGAGGTCGAACTGCAGTTGCTCTCCCGGCCTGGTCAGCTGCTCGGCGAGCCGGGTGAGCTCGGGGGAGTACCCGCTGGTCCGTCCGTCGACCAGGAACCCGCCTTCGGCGATCCACGGGTTCGCAGCGGCCGGCGCGGACAACCGGCGTACCAGGTCGCGTGCGTCTTCGGTCGTCGGCTTCGGCAGCACCATCACGTCGCCTCCGACGACTACGGGTGCAGCAGCCCCGGCAGTCATGGGAGGGAACGTGAAAAGCCCTATGTCGCTGGGGTCTGCGGCAAACGAGCGCACCACTGGTTCGGCGAAGTCGGACGCGAGCACCATAGCGGCCTTGCGGTGGCCGAACACCTCCACCACCGCGTCCGGGAACTGCTGGACGAGCGACTCCTCCACTCCGCCGGCCAGCAGGCCAGGTGCCGACCACATGGTGCCCAGCAACCGCAGTGCGGCCCCGAACTGCGGCTGCTGCGACGGCCGCGGGTCTGTCGCCGTAGCCAGCCCCGAGTACACGGACGGCGCGATGCCCAGCAGGACGTTCTCCAGGAAGTCCGTCAGGACCCAGCCGTCACCTGCGGCCAGTGCCAACGGCGTGACGCCCGCCTCTGTCAGCGTCCGGTTCAGCGTCATCCACTCGCTCCACAGCCGTGGCGGCTGTACGCCGACCTGCCGGAACACCGAGGGGCGGTACCAGACCGCCGACTTGTGCGCTGTCTTGAACGGCACGCCGTACGTCGTTCCTTCATGGACCAGGAGCTCTTTCCAGAGGCGGGCCCGACCGAGTGGTGCGATGTCGTCGGGGATCGGCTCCAGGTCAGAGAGATGGCGGGGGACCAGACCCGGTTGCGGCAGCATGACGATGTCCGGTCTGCGGGTGGAGCGCGCGCCGAAGGCGGTGGAGATGTCGTCGCCGAGCGGCACGACCTCGACCGGGTAGCTCAGGCTCAGGCCGTCCAGGACCTTGTGGAACGCGCGCAGTTCCTCGCCGCTCCAGCTGACGGCCACGCGGACCGCACGTCGCAGTCCCAGTACGTCACTCGAGCACCCGGCGAGCAGAAGCGTTGCTGCGGTTCCCAGGAACGCTCTGCGGCTACTCAGCATCGGCAAACCCCGTAGTCCGTGACGCGCTGGTCGTGATGAGCAGCAGCGCGGCTGAGGCCAGGTCGGGATTGGGGCGGAGCGACAGGAGCGATCCCCACGTAGGCAGGCCGTTGGCGTCCTCCAGCACGATCGCTCGCGGGTACGCGCCGAGTGCCCGAGCCACTCCGGCCAGGCGGCGACGGCCTGCGGTGATCTCGTACGGGTAGCGGTCCAGCACGTCTTCCAGCCCACAGCCGATCGCCTTGACCACACTCGCTTCCCGCGCGGCCTGTCTGGTGATCGCCTGCGACGTGCGGTGCCCGTGCATCACGTTGCCGAGCACAGTGAGGTGGGGGAGCAGGCCGCCTTCCGCAGGCACCAGCCGGACCGCTCCGCCGGCCAGCACCAGCGCACCAGGCGGTGGATCGTCCAGTCCGGTCACGATGTCGGCCAGCCTGCGGCGGTCGGCAGCCTGAGGCACCACCACCGCACGCTGCTCACCTACGTCGATCCGGAGCCGCCCCGGCAGCCCCGGCACGTGATCGAGCAGCAGTCCGTCCATCCGTGGCTGGCGCCTCCCCAGGAATGCCCCGTCAAGTGGTGCGTCAACCCTATGAGGACCGGAGGTCCGTCCGCAGACCACAGAGTGTCGTCTAGAAGGTTCGACTCCACAGGTTGATCGCGTAGTCGACCTCTACTCCTTGGTGCGAGGCCAGGATCCGCTCGGCGTCCTCAGGCGTGAACTCGATCTTCACGACCGCCTCGAGATCGGCGCGGCTCTCGAACCGCCAGCCCATGTCCAGCGGCGTCCGGTGCCAGCCGCGATCGGTCCAGAACCGTTCCACCACAGGCGCCTTGATCTTCGGGTACGACGTACTGAACCACTCACCGAACGTCGACCGGCTCCCGTCGTTGTCGATCACGAACGCGGTCCCGCCGCGGCGCATCACCCGGTCGAGCTCGGCCAGCCCGGGCTCGCACCCCGGCCCGAAGAAGTACGCCCAGCGCGCGTGCATCACGTCGATCGAGGCGTCCGGTACCGGCAGGCGTTGCGCCGTGCCCTGTCGTACGTCGACGTTCGGCAAGGCCTGCGTACGTCGACGGGCCGCGTCCGCCAGGGCTCCGTGCGGCTCGACGCCGATCACCTGTGCGGCCGTCGCGGCAAACGTCGGCAGATGGAACCCGGTGCCGCAGCCGATGTCGAGGACCGTCGCGCCGGCCCAGTCGCGGATCGCCCGCATCGCCGGCTCGATCACGCCGTTCGGGTCGACCGCCCGGTTCTCGATCTCGTACACCTTCGGGTGGTGCCAGATGTTCGGACTCGGGATACCGCCCTCCGCGATGCTCACACCGCTAGACCCTAGCTACTGCCTGTTTGGTCGTTGCGGCGAGCAGGGCCGCCGGAATGAGGAGGATGCCGCAGAAGACCGCCAGCCAGTGGAAGCCGAGGTACGCGAGGACCGGGCCGGCAGCTGTGCCCGAAAGGGAAGCCAGGACGCCCATCGTCAGGTCCGACAGGCCCTGCGCCGACGTACGGATGCCGTCCGGCACGGACCGCGACAGCAGCGTGGAGCCGGCCACCAGACAGGCGGACCAACCGAGGCCCAGGGTGAACAGCGCCAGCCCGGTCAGCGCGTGCGCGTCGTCCGGCGCGACAGCGGCCAGTGTCATCGCGACCGCGAGAATGCCGAGCCCGATGCCGATCGTGGGGATCCGGCCGAGCCGATCGGCCAGCCACCCGGTCAGCGGGGACAGGGCGTACATGCCGGCCACATGCCCGCTGATGACGAAGCCGACGATCGTCAGCGAGGCGCCGTGGTGGCGCAGGTGGACCGAAGTCATCGACATCACGCCGACCATCACCGCGTGCGCCGTCGCGATCGCCAGCAGGCCGAGACGCGCGTGCGGGATGCGGATGACCTGCCGGAACGTCTCGGCCAGCGGCTGGCGCTCCACCTTGCCCGGCCGCACCTGGCTGCGCATGCCGACCCACACTGTGGCCGCGCTGAGGCCGAAGGCGACGACGGAGAACACGTACGGACCCGCCAGGGCCAGGATGCCGAGTGACGTGCCGACCGAGCCGCCGACACCGGTCAAGTTCGGTCCGACGATCACACCGATCGTGGTGGCCCAGACGACCAGCCCGAGCGAACGGGCGATGCGGCTGGGCTCGGCGGCGTCCGTGGCGGCGTACCGCGACTGGAGGTTCGAGGCCGAGCCGCTGCCGAAGAAGCAGCCCGCAGCCAGCAGCAGCGCCAGCGAGCCGATCTGCGCGGCGAGGATCGTCAGCGCAGCGCCCACGAAGGCGATCAGATAGCCGACGCTCAACGAGACCCGTCGACCGCGTGAGCGAGCCAGGCCGGCCAGCGGTACGGCGAGAACGGCTGCGCCCAGTGTGGTCGACGTGGCGACCAGACCGGCCATGGACGTGGAGCCGGAGACGTTCTCCGCGAGCAGAGCCGCGACGGCGAATCCGCTCGCCGTTGCGACCCCACCGAGCGCGTTGCTCGCCACCAGGACCCGCAGGGTCGTCCGCTGCCGCTCGCTTGTCACGGGCAAACCTTCTCATGAACCTGACGCAGAAGGCAGCTCCGTTACGGATGCTCACGACTGCTCTCCGCCACCGACTTCCACGCACTTATAGGATCGTTCCGACATATCTCACCGCGCCTCTGGAGACTCCGGATGTCCGACATCGCGATCGTCCCTGCCCCGCGACAACTCACCGTCGACGAAGGCCGGTGGATCACTGCCGACCCGGTCGCCGACGCCGTCCGGGACGTGGTCGAGAACCTCGACCCGAACGAGTACCGCATCGACATCAGCGCGGACGGCGCTCGGCTCACGGCCGGCTCCGAGGACGCGCTGCGGCACGCGGAGACGACGTACGCCCAGCTGGTGGAGTCGGCGGAGCCGGCCGCGGACGGGAAGGTCGCCGTACCGCTGGCGCACGTCGAGGACGCGCCGCGGTTCGGCTGGCGCGGGATGATGCTCGACGTCGCGCGGCACTTCATGCCGAAGGAGTTCGTCCTCAGGATCATCGACGTGCTCGCACTGCACCGGCTGAACGTGCTGCACTTCCACCTCACCGACGACCAGGGCTGGCGGGTCGAGATCGAGGCGTACCCGCGGCTCACCGAGGTCGGCGCGTGGCGGGCCGAAACCATGGTCGGCAAGATGTCGCACGGCCAGCAGGAGTTCGAGTACGACGGCACGCCGCACGGGGGGTTCTACACCAAGGACGACCTGCGCGAGATCGTCGCGTACGCCGCGGACCGCGGGATCACCGTCGTACCCGAGATCGACCTGCCGGGTCACATGCAGGCCGCGATCGCGGCGTACCCGGAGCTCGGGAACCACCCGGACCGGCAGTTGACGGTCCGCCAGTACTGGGGCATCAGCGACGACGTGCTGAACGTGAACGACGCGACCGTCGAGTTCGTGAAGACCGTGCTGCGTGAGGTGCTGGAGATCTTCCCGTCGCCGTACATCCACCTGGGTGGCGACGAATGCCCGTCGGTGCAGTGGGCCGAGTCGGAGGCGGCGCAGAAGCGGCAGGCCGAGCTCGGGCTGGACGAGCCGGGGCAGTTGCAGGGCTGGTTCACGGCGCAGGTCGCGGAGGTGCTGGCCGAGGAAGGGCGCCGGCTGGTCGGCTGGGACGAGATGGTCGAGACCGACTGCCCGAAGGACGCGGTCATCATGGCGTGGCGGAGCGCCCAGCGCGGCGAGGTCGCGGCGAAGGCGGGGCACGAAGTCGTGATGGCGCCGTGTGAGTCGGTGTACTTCGACTACTACCAGGGCGACCCCGCGACCGAGCCGCTCGCCATCGGCGGGAACATCCCGCTGGAGAAGGTGTACGACTTCGAGGTGGTCCCGGCGGCGCTGTCCGACCAGGAGAAGGCGTTGATCGTCGGGACCCAGTGCCAGATCTGGACCGAGTACATGGAAGGCCCGGAGCAGGTCGGCTACATGCTCCTGCCACGCCTGTCCGCCTTCGCCGAACGCGCCTGGGGCTCCCCGAAGGTCTCGTACGACGAGTTCCTCGCCCGCCTCCGCCCCCACCTGGCCCGCATCGAGGCCCTAGGCCTCAACTACCGCCCCCTCGACTGACGGGGGTGGACGGCCCGCCCGCGCCTGGCCAAGGATGAGGTCATGAGCGTGGTCGGGCCGCTGGATGCGATGTTCCTGGGTGGGGAGTCGCGGGAGCAGCCGATGCATGTCGGTGGGCTGATGCTGTTCGAGCTCCCGGAAGGGGCCGGGCGGGATCATGTGTTCCCGGGGTCGTCGCGGGACTTCGTGTCGCGGCTGTACCACGAGATGGTGGCCGCGCCGGAGGTGAACCCGGTGTTCGCGCGCCGGGTGCGGAACCGGCCGGTGGACCTCGGCTACTGGTCCTGGGAACACGACGACCAGATCGACCTGGAGTACCACGTCCGGTTGTCCGCGCTGCCCCGTCCCGGGCGGTACCGCGAGCTGTTCGAGCTCACCAGCCGCCTGCACGGGACGCTGCTCGACCGGCACCGCCCGCTGTGGGAGATGCACCTGATCGAGGGCGTCGAGGGCCGCCGGTTCGCGATCTACAGCAAGATCCACCACTCGATGATCGACGGCGTCACCGCGCTGCGCTGGATGCAGGACACCCTCACCACCGACCCGACCCGCACCGGCATGCCGGCCACGTACGCGCTGCCGCCGAAGGTCACCGCGCCGCGGCCGGAGACCGGGTTG
This sequence comes from Kribbella sp. VKM Ac-2566, assembly GCF_004366005.1. NCBI lineage: Bacteria > Bacillati > Actinomycetota > Actinomycetes > Propionibacteriales > Kribbellaceae > Kribbella > Kribbella sp. VKM Ac-2566. The sequence continues at coordinate 112,105 of NZ_SODT01000012.1, forward strand.
CTGCAGGCAATCGCCAAGGTGCCGGGTGACGCGGTGAAGACAGCCGCCGGGCTGGCCGGTCTCCCGCTGGCCGGTGTGAAGAGCCTGCTGCACTCGACGATGCCGTTCCAGGCGCCGCGGACGATCTTCAACCAGCCGGTCACCGGCGCGCGGCGGTTCGCGGCGCAGTCGTGGCCGATCGAACGGCTGGAGAAGGTCCGGGCGATCACCGGCGCGACACTGAACGACGTACTGCTGGCGATGTGTTCAGGGGCCCTGCGCAACTATCTGCTCGAGCTGGACGCGTTGCCGGACAAGGCGCTGACCGCGATGGTGCCGGTCTCTCTGCGTACGTCGGACGACGCGCCCGGTGGCGGGAACTCGCTGGCCACGCTGATCGCCGACCTGGCCACCGACCAGGTTGATCCCGAGCGCCGGATCCGCCGGATCATGGCGTCGACCGCGCACGGAAAACGTGTTCTGTCCGACCTCAGTCCGCTGCAGAACCTGATCGTCGGCGCACTCGGCTTCGGCGTCGCGGGCCCCGCCGCTGTCCTACCGGGCGTCGCCGGCCATACGACACCGCCGTACAACGTGGTCATCTCGAACGTGCCCGGCCCCACCGACAGCCCGCTCTACTGGAACCGCTCGCGCCTGCTCGGCATGTACCCCGCGAGCATCGTCCTCAACGGCCAGGCGCTGAACATCAGCGTCACCAGCTACGCCCACGAACTCCACTTCGGCCTGATCGGCTGCCGCCGCACCGTCCCACACCTGCAACGCATGCTCGCCCACCTCGAGACGTCCCTGACGGAGCTCGAGAAGATCCACCAAGGCCCTGTCTGGTGATCCATCGCCTAGAGCCGGACGGTGCCGTTCGGGGTTTCGAAGACGGCGGAGACCAGGCCGGGCTGGCCGTTGGGGCGCCAGTCGACGTCGAGGTCGTCGAGGAGGTGGTCGGCGGGGTGGCCGATCCAGTCGGTGACGCGGGCGGGGTCGCCGGCGATCTCGAGGGCGGTGAGTTTGATGCCCTTGCCGCCGATCGACGGGTGCTGACCGAGGTCGTCCCAGTGCACGAAGAACGGCAGTTGCGGGTCGGCGATCAGGCCCTTCACACCGATCTGCCGCCAGGTCACGTTGACCCCGTCGGGCCGGTGCCGGTTGCCCGGGACAGCCTCCCGCCCGAGGCGCTTCTCCATCCGCTCCATGTCGCGGACCGCCACCACCCAGCCCAGCCAGCCGCCGCCGAGCTCCTTGCGGGCCCGGACCGCCTGACCGAACGGCGCCTTGTCCGACGCCGGGTGGTCGAGCACGTCGACGACCTCGATGTACCGATCGTTCTCCAGCGGGAGGATCTGGTTCACCGTGCCGAACCGTGGATGCACCCCGCCGTCGACGAACTCCGCCCCGAGCGCCGCCGACAGCCGCTCGACGGTCGCCCGGCACCCATCAGGCCCGCACGCGTACGACAGATGATCCAGACGCATGCCTGTCATTCTTACGCCCTCCACCGACACTCGCGGCCCCCGGGGTGTGTCGGACTACTGTGAGGTGCCATGCGCACAGTAGTCATCGGCGGTACCGGTCACATCGGAACCTATCTCGTCCCGCGGCTGATCCGGCTCGGACACGACGTCACGGTGCTGAGTCGCGGCGAGCGTACGCCGTACCACTCGGACGGCACCTGGAAGGACGTGGAGTTCGTCCAGATCGACCGGGCTGCGGAAGATGCCGCGGGGACGTTCGGCCGACGGGTCGCGGACCTGAGCCCGGACGTCGTCATCGACCTGATCTGTTTCACCGAGGACAGCGCCCGGCAGCTCGCCGAGGCGGTCGAAGGGAAGATCCAGCACCTGCTGCACTGCGGCACGATCTGGGTCCACGGACCGAGCGTGAGCGTCCCGACCCGCGAGGACGCACCGCGCAAGCCGTTCGGCGACTACGGCACGCAGAAGGCTGCGATCGAGGCCTACCTGCTCACGAAGGCCCGCCGCGACGGCTTCCCGGTCACGATCGTCCACCCCGGTCACATCTGCGGCCCCGGCTGGACGCCGGTCAACCCGGCCGGCAACTTCGACCTCGCCGTCTACGAGAAGCTCGCCCAGGGGCACGACGTCCTGCTGCCGAACCTCGGCCTGGAGACGCTCAACCCGGTCCACGCCGACGATGTCGCGGGCGTGTTCCTGGCCGCGATCGCGAGTCGCTCGACCGCGATCGGCGAGAGCTTCCACGCGGTGGCGAGTGACGCGATCACCCTGCGCGGCTACGCCCACGCGGTCGCCGACTGGTTCGGCCGGCCGGCCCAGCTCGGCTTCCTGCCGATCGGCCAACTGCAGCAACGGATGTCCAAGCAGGACGCGGCCGCTACCTGGGACCACGTCGAGCACAGCCCCCACTGCTCGATGGACAAGGCCGCCAGACTGCTCGACTTCCGTCCGCGCTACTCCGCGTTCGAGGCAGCCCTTTCCGGCATCAGCTGGCTCGTCGACAACGGCAAGATCGCTACTTAGAGGCGGGATGCGGCAGCAGCGGCCGCGCGGCCTCCAGGCGCTGACGGCACAGATCGGCGAGTACGTCGTACGCCTTGGGACCCATCAGTGTCTGCAGTTCGACCTTGCTGGACTCGAACACCGGCTCGACCGCGATGTGCGCCTCGGTGTTGCCCGTGCAGTACCAGTCGAGGTCGTGCCCGCCCGGTCCCCAGCCGCGCCGGTCGTACTCCCCGATGCCGACCTCGGTGTACGTCGTCCCGTCCGGTCGCTCCACCTCGCGGAAGGTCCGCCGGATCGGCAGCTGCCAGCACACGTCCGGCTTGGTCTCGACGAAATGTACGCCGCGCTTCAGTGCCAGCCCGTGCAGCGCGCAGCCGGCGCCGCCCTCGAAGCCCGGCCGGTTCAGGAAGATGCAGGCACCTTCCCAGACCCGGGTCTTGCGCTCGCCCTCGTCGTCGGTCTCGACCCAGCCGTTGCTCCGGCCTTCCTTGCGGAACTGCCAGTCGTCCTTGCCGAGCTCCTTGACGTACTTCTTGACCCGCTTCTCGTCGTCGGCGTCGGAGAAGTGCGCACCGAGGGTGCAGCAGCCGTCGTTCGGACGGCCCTTGTAGATCCCCTGGCAGCCACCGCCGAAGATGCAGGACCAGTTGGAGGTCAGCCAGGTCAGGTCGCAGCGGAAGACCTGGTCGGGGTCGGCGGGGTCCGTGAACTCGACCCAGGCACGGGGGAAATCGAGAGAAACCTCAGGCACCTGGAAAGCCTACGCTCCCTGGTCGCACATCCGTGAACTCCATTGCTGTCTGGGACTCCGGAACCTGAATACTCCGGTTGTCCAGTAGCGTGAGGGTATGCGGCTCGGCGTACTCGACGTGGGATCCAACACCGTCCATCTGCTCGTGGTGGACGCGCATCGCGGTGCCGCGCCGCTGCCGGCGTACTCGCACAAGATCGAGCTCCGGCTGGCCGAGCACCTGGACAAGGACGGCAAGATCGACCAGTCCGGTGCCGACGGGCTGGTCTCGTTCACCAAGCAGGCGGTCGAGCTGGCCGAGGACAAGGGCTGCGAGTCGGTGCTCGCGTTCGCCACCTCGGCGCTCCGCGAGGCCCCGAACGGCGAGAAGGTGCTGGCCCGGGTCCGCAACGAGACCGGCGTGGACCTCGAGGTGCTGAGCGGCGACGACGAGGCCCGGCTGACCTTCCTGGCGGTACGGCGGTGGTTCGGCTGGTCCTCCGGGCGCCTGGCGGTGTTCGACATCGGCGGCGGCTCGCTGGAGATCGCGGCCGGGTCGGACGAGCAGCCGACCGTGGCGGAGTCGGTCCAGCTCGGCGCCGGGCGGCTGACCCGCGAGGGGCTGACCACGGACCCGCCGGCCAAGGACGAGGTCCGGGCGCTGCGTCGCCGGATCCGGATGGAGCTGGCCGCGGTCGCCGGTCCGGTACTGCGGGCCGGTAAGCCGCAGCGTTCGGTTGCCACCAGCAAGACTTTCCGTTCGCTGGCCCGGATCACCGGCGCGGCCCCGTCCGCCGACGGACCGTACGTGCCGCGCACGCTGAACCGGGACGACCTGAACGAGTGGATCCCGAAGCTGACCAAGATGTCGGCCGCCGAGCGGGCCGCCCTGCCCGGGGTGTCGGCCGGCCGCGCGTCCCAGCTGACCGCCGGCGCGCTGGTCGCCGACGCCGTGATGGACCTCTTCGACCTGCCCGCGCTCGAGGTCTGCCCGTGGGCCCTGCGTGAAGGCGTCATCCTGTCCCGGCTCGACCAGCTGCAACCTCGGTGAACGAATGAACCCCCGTACGACCGCCAAGATCGGCCTGTCCACCGCCTCGGTGTATCCGGAGTCCACCGCGAGCGGCTTCGAGCTGGCCGCCCGGCTCGGGTACGACGGTGTCGAGGTGATGATCGGGATCGATCCGCTGAGCACCCAGATCGACGCGATCCAGCGGCTGATCGACTACCACCAGCTGCCGGTGCTCGCGATCCACGCCCCGACCCTGCTGATCATGCAGCGCGTCTGGGGGACCGATCCGTGGAGCAAGCTCGAGCGCAGCGCCGAGGCCGCGAAGGAGCTCGGTGCCGACGTGGTCGTCGTACACCCGCCGTTCCGCTGGCAGCGGGACTACGCGCGCGGGTTCGTCGAGGGGATCGCCCGGCTGGAGGCCGCGACGGGCGTGACGCTCGCGGTGGAGAACATGTACCCGTGGCGCGCGCCCGGCCGCGACCTGCAGGCGTACGCGCCGAGCTGGGACCCGACCGAGCAGGAGTACGCGCACACCACCCTCGACCTGTCGCACGCGTCCACCGCCGAGCAGGACTGCGTCGAACTGGCGGCGACGATGGGCAAGAGCCTGACCCACGTGCATCTGACCGACGGCACCGGCTCCGCCAAGGACGAGCACCTGGTCCCGGGTCGCGGCACGCAACGTGCCGCGGACCTGCTGGGCGTCCTCGCGCAGCAGGACTTCCGCGGCCACATCATCATCGAGATCAACACCCGCCGCGCGACCAGCCGCTCCGAGCGCGAGGTCGACCTGGTCGAGTCGCTGGAGTTCACTCGCAAGCACTTCGTCCGGCCTGGAGCCTCCCGGTCCCGGCGTACGTCGTTCGCGGTCACCCCGGAAGGTGAGATCTCGGAGCTGACTCCGTGACAGCTACCGGTCGTACGCCGGGACGCCGCCCAGGGGGACCGGATACCCGGGGAGAGATCGTCAAGGCCGCCCGGGAATCCTTTGCGGACAAGGGATTCGCGGCCACCTCGATCCGCGCCGTCGCACGCCGGGCCGGTGTCGACGCGGCCCTCGTGCACCACTACTTCGACAGCAAGGACGAGCTGTTCATCGAGGCGATGGCGATCCCGGTCGACCCGCGCCGGATCGCCGCGCAGATCATCGACGGACCGCTGGACGAGATCGGGCGCCGGATCGCGACCGAGTTCCTCGGTGTCTGGGAGTCGCCGGACGGGCAGCAGCGGATGAAGGCCCTGTTCCGCAGCGTGGTCACCAGCGACGAGGTGGCGCGGATGATGCGCGAAGGCATCACCCAGATGATCATCCAGCCCGTCTCCCAGGTGCTCGACGTACCGGATGCGCAACTGCGGGTCGGCCTGGTCGCCACCCAACTGGTCGGCACCGCGATCGTCCGGTACCTGGTCGGGCTCGAGCCGATCGCGTCCATCGACGTCGAGACATTGATCGACCGATTGGCGCCGGTCCTCCAACTGCACCTGACCGGTTGATGGACATCCCGACCGACGACGAGATCCGCGCGCTCCACCGTGAGTACGCGCCGAGTCGCGAAGCGTTCGAGCTCGTCCATGAGCACTGTCGTCTGGTGTGCTCGATTGCCGAACAGTTCTTCGCCGGCGTCGACATCGACACCGACCTGGTACGTGCGGGCGCGCTCCTGCACGACATCGGGGTTTATCGCCTGGAGTCGACGGCGTACGTGCGGCACGGCGTACTGGGGCACGAACTGCTCGCGTCTCTCGGCCTCCCGGTCGAGCTCTGCCGGTTCGCGTCGTGTCACACCGGCGTCGGGATCACGCGCGACGACGTGGTGCGTCAGGCGTTGCCGATCCCGGTCGACGACTACCTCCCGCGGACGCCGGAGGAGGAACTGGTCCTGTACGCCGACAAGTTCCACAGCAAGCGGCGCCCGCCGGTGTTCCTCACCGGCGCCACATTCGCCGCCGAGATCAGCCGGTTCGGCACGGACAAGGTGGAGCGCTTCGCCGCCCTGCGCGAAAGGTACGGCGACCCGTCGCTGACCGCGCTGAGTGAGGCCACGGGCTACGCCGTCGTCTAACGACCTGTTGCCAGGGAACGACGTACGCGCTAAATTCATCATATGATGAAAAACGCGGTGAGCTGCCGTGACCTCGTCGTGGTCCGGGGTGACCGGGAGGTCCTGCGCGGGGTCGGGTTCGACCTGCGGGGCGGATCGGTGACCGGGCTGCTCGGACCGTCCGGCTGCGGCAAGACGACGCTGATCCGCGCGATCGTCGGCCTGCAGGCGCGGGTGACCGGCGACATCTCGGTCCTCGGGCTGCCGGCCGGTGCGCCGAAGCTGCGTGGACGGATCGGCTACGTGACGCAGGAGCCCAGTGTGTACGGCGATCTGACCGTCACCGAGAACCTGCGCTTCTTCGCGGCGGTCCTCGGGGTCCCGTCGTCCGATGTGGAACGGGTCGTCGAGGCGGTCGATCTCACGTCGCACGCGGACGCCCGGGTCGACCAGCTGTCGGGCGGCCAGCGATCACGTGCTTCCCTGGCGGCCGCACTGCTCGGCAGTCCGGAGCTCCTGGTGTTGGACGAGCCAACGGTCGGGCTGGATCCCGTTCTGCGCCGCGATCTCTGGAACCTCTTCCACGAACTCGCCGACGCCGGCTCGACGCTGCTCGTGTCGAGTCACGTCATGGACGAGGCCTCGCGCTGCGATCGTCTTCTGCTGATGCGCGACGGTGAACTGCTGGCCGACGACACGCCTCAGGACCTGCTCCTGTCGGCGGGGACCAACGACATCGAGCAGGCGTTCCTCACCCTGATCGAGCGAAAGGCTGGTGCGCGATGACACCGCGTGTGACGTTTGCCGTAGCCGCTCGAGTCCTGGCCCAGCTGCGGCGGGACCACCGGACGGTGGCGATGCTGATCGTGCTGCCGGCGTTGCTGGTCAGCCTGATGTGGTGGATGTTCACCGATTCCCCGATGGTCTTCGACCGGGTCGGCGGCCCGCTGCTCGCGGTGTTCCCGTCGATCATCATGTTCGTCGTCACGTCGGTCGCGACGCTGCGCGAGCGGTCGAGCGGAACGTTGTCGCGGCTGTTCACGATGCCGATGGGCAAGCTGGACTTCCTGCTCGGGTACGCGCTCGCGTTCGCACTGATCGCCGTCGTCCAGGCGCTCGCGGTGGTCTCGATCGCCTTGTACCTCTTGGATCTGGACATCCAGGGCGCCGCCTGGCAACTCGGCGTGGTCGCCGTCCTCGACGGGGTTCTCGGTACGGCGCTGGGACTGTTCGCGAGCGCGTTCGCGGCGACCGAGTTCCAGGCCGTACAGATGATGCCGGCCGTGATGATCCCGCAGATCCTGCTGTGCGGGCTCCTGGTCCCACGCGATCAACTACCCACGGTCCTGCACGCGGTGAGCGACGTACTGCCCTTGTCCTACGCGGTGGACGCCGTACTAGGAGTTGCCAAGGGCAACGGCTTCACCACCGGCACAGGCGGCGACACCCTGGTTGTCCTAGGCTTCATCCTCGCCGCCCTCGGCCTGGGCGCAGCCACCCTCAGACGCCGTACCGCCTGAGCAATCCGGCGCGCGCCACGACGGGCGCGCGCCGGGTCTTTCTACTCGCCGAAGAGCCAGTCGGACTTCACCGGTGGGGCCCAGCGGAAGTAGCTGGGATCGGCGAAGGTTCCGGGCACCTTGCCGTGACCGGTGATCGACGTCTTCGTGCCGTCCGCGTGCCCGAAGGTGTACAGGTACGCCGACTTGGTGTCCTTGTCGATGCCGACGACAACGGTTCCGTAGTTGCCGCACTGGCCGGCGACCAGCAACTCGAACCCCTGCCAGGTCGCGGACCGCACCTTGGTGACGATCGGCCGCATCTGGCTGTTGACCGGGATCCGGATCGTGTAGAGCGCGCCGCCTCGGGTGTTCGCGAGGAACGTGTCGTACGCCGCGGTCTTGCTGATCAGCGTCATCGACTTGACCGACGCGAACCCGGGCACCGAGCCGTACGCCTTCCAGCGGCCGTCACCGCCGACGACCCACCGGAACAGCACGCCGTCCGACCGCAGCCCGTACTCGTAGGTCCGCGGGTTTGTCGGGTCGTCGTTGAACGTCGACGTCTCGTGGTCGACGAACTTGCTCCATCCGCCGCCGATCCGGGCCAGCTCCGACGACGTCACCTTTCCGGCCTTGTCGAGCTCGAGCCAGTGCTGGTACATCGTGTCCCCGAGCACGACCCGCCCGTGCCGGGAACTGCCGGTCGGTGTCGCCTCGTTGACGAGCGACCCGATCATCCGGACGGCGCCGTCGGAGTACACGTTCGGTACGACGCTCCGCGCGCCGGCGGCCGGCGGAGTCGATGCTGTCAGTCGTTGCAGTGTCTGGTCACCGCCGGCCGTCACCGAGCCGAGGCTCAGCCCGCAGGAAGCGGTGGAACCCGCGGGCGCGGCGCCCGCGGTGGTCGCGCCCGCGGCGGCCAGTCCGGCCGCCGCGAGCAAGGTCAAGGTCGTACGCAGTTTCCCCATGTCTCCCCCTTCTCGGTTCTTCGGGGGTGAGACCAACGACGTCGCCCTTTGGTTGATAACGATTCGTGCCTACTCGAAGACTTTGACGACCTTCCCGGCCTTGGTGTACGCCGCAACCTTCGGGAACGTGCCCTGCTTGTACTTGGCCGCGGTCTTCCAGGTGAACGCGAACCAGCCGCCTTCGCCGACCGGGACCTGGTAGATCGGACCGTTCCCGATCCGCAGGCGGACCGCGGCGGCGTCCTTCGAGGCGACCCGGCCCCAGCCGGTCATCCCCCAGCCGCTGCAGGCCCCGGCCTTGCAGGGGCCGCCGCCACCCCCGGCGGCGTACATGTCGGTGCGAGCGGACTTGTCGGCCGGGTTCAGCACCGGGTCGCTACTGGTGAGGTTGGTCAGCGTCGCGAACGTCGTATTGCCCTCGAGGCCGGTCCTGAACGGGACGTCCGTGCGCAACGCGCACTCCATGACCTTGTGCCCGGTGGGGGAGATCGCGACCACCTCGGCCTGACCGAGCGTCTTCGACTCGTCGGACGCCACGACCTGCCAGCCGGTCACGTCCACCCACGCAAGTACGGAACAGTTGCGGAGCTTGCCGGCGGTGCTCTTCGGCATCGGATCCTTGTCCGCCGCCGCGATCAGGTCGGCCGACGGCCTGTCCCCGCCGGGAACGATGCACAGGTTGCGCTTCTCGCCGATCTTGATGTCGTACATCGCCACGTGGCCGGACCGGGCGCCCTTGGTGCCCCGGAGCTTCCGTTTCTCGGTCGGGTTCCGCAGATCGCAGCGGCGCTGTGCCTCGTCCATGGTGATCCGCTGGTCCGCGCCGGCCTCGCCGCGCGGCACACCTGGTACCGAACTGAACTGCTCAGGTGGGTTCTTCGCGACCCCCGGCTGGTTGTCGGCCGAGCTCAGGCTGGGCAGCAGGCTCGCGCCGACCGCGATCACCGCGACACCGGCGACCGCCCCGCCCGCGCCGATCAGTTTGCGACGCCGCCTTCCGCGGCGGCCGCGCTCCAGCACCCGGGTCGTGTCCAGCGGGTCCATCGCCTCCGACTCGGCGAGCCGGTGGAGTTCGGCGCTGACCTCTTGTACGTCTTCCATCTCGTTCTCCTTCACAGCGCCCGGCTCATCCGCCGCTGGTCAATGGCTCGTCGGAGAGTGTCGAGACCACGTGCCGCCTGGCTCTTCACGGTGCCCGTGGAACAGCCGAGGATCTCCGCGGTCTGCTCGACCGACAGGTCCTCGTAGTAGCGCAGTACGACGCACGCCCGCTGCCGCGGCCCGAGCGACCGAAGTGCCGCCAGCACCTCGTCCCGCTCGGCATGCCCCGCCGCGAAGTCGTCGTACCCGACCTGGTCCGGTACGTCGGCGATCGTCACCTCCCGCCGCCACGGCCGGCGTTTCCCGTCGTACGCCGCGTTCACCACCATCCGGCGCGCGTAGGCGAACGGGTTGCTCACCCGCCGTACTTTCGGCCAGGCCAGGTACAGCTTGTACAGCGCGTCCTGGACGACGTCGTCCGCCCGGTGTCGATCCCCCGACACCAGGAACGCCGTCCGCCGCAGGGCCGCCCCCGCCCCTTCGACGAACTCGACGAACTCCCGGTCCCGCTCCACCATCCGAGCCTCCACTCTCCATCTCCCCCTCAAGACGAAAAGCCCGCCACCTCAGGTTGCACCCGTCAGCCGGAGAGATGGGCGACGTTTTGCCACGCGGGGTCGGGGGTGGTGGTGAGGGTTACCTTGCCGTGGGGCCAGCCGGTGGTGGCGGCTTGTAGTTGGGCGTCGGCGGGGGTGGTGCCGTCGACGTAGTAGTGCAGGATGCGGGTGCCGGCGGAGGTCTCGTGGGCCAGCAGGTTGCCGGAGCCGCCCAGGCGGTCGGTGAGGTGGTCCTCGAACGCCCGGAGCTCGTCGAGCATCTCGGACTCGGGAAGCCCGTCCTCACGCACCACGGGATAGTGGATCGCGACAGCGACGTGCGTATCGAGATGCGGCCGCCGGATCGACCGCAACGGGTACTCAGCCGTCGCGATCACCCGCTGACCGTCGCGCGTACCCTCCAGCATCTTCCACGCCGGACTGCCGTCCTCGAGCGTGTGCTCGGCAGCAAACCCGGCCACCGCAGGCAGCAGCTCCATCACCGGTACGGCGTCGGCAGGCGCGGCGGGCAGCGTGTCGATCGCACCGACCCACGTCTCCACCATCTCCTCGCCGAGCACCAGATCGAGGATCAGGAACGTCACCCGTCGCTGCACGTCCACCGACAACGACGAGAAGACAGGATGGTGTACGCCGACATGCACCGAAGCCGAATCCGGCTCGATCGACACCACCGACTCGTCGACCGCGACCGGCGGGAGCCCCTCGAACTGGATCGTCACCGCGGGCCCGGGGCGGCGCAGGTCGGCGTACTCCCAGACGTGATCCGACGGCGGCGCGGCCCGCAGCCAGCGGCGAGCGACCGCGCGCTGCGCCGGGTTGCCGGCGGCGGTGACGATGAGCGCGTGCTGGGCGTGCAGGCCGGGGCCGAGCTCCCACTCCAGGTCCGGGTGGATGCGGGCGACCCGCTCGTTCAGTTCCGCGTTCGCGTCGGTCGGCTCCCGGCGGGCGATCGCGTCCGCGACGCTCGTCGCGCCGGCGCTCGACCACCAGGACCAGAACGCGCCGATCGGATCGGCCTCCACGGCGTTCCGGCGGCGACGCTTGAAGATGGGCATGGCCGCATCCTCTCCCAACCAGGGGTGCGACGATGGACACCGTCGGCAATGGGTGGCTTGAGGAGGAACACGGAGTGCTTCGGCGAATCCTGCTGGGCGTGTCCCGCAGCTCCCAGATCAAGAAGGCTGTGTCGTCACTGCCGGTGTCCAGCGGCATCGTCGCGCGGTTCGTCGCCGGTGAGACCGCTCCGGAGGCGGTCCTGGCCACCGAGAAGCTGGTCAGCAACGGGCTGAACGTCACCCTCGACCACCTCGGTGAGAACGTCACCGACCGGGCCGCGGCGTCCGCGACCGCCAACGCGTACCTCGACCTGCTGCGGAAGCTCTCCGCCGCCGGCCTGACGAAGCACGCCGAGGTCTCGGTGAAGCTGTCCGCCGTCGGCCAGGCGCTCTCGGGCGACGGCGAGAAGATCGCACTGGAGAACGCGCGGACCATCTGCCTCGCCGCCCGCAACGCCGGTACGACGGTGACACTCGACATGGAGGACCACACCACGACCGACTCCACCCTGGGGATCCTGCGCGAGCTGCGCCAGGACTTCCCTGAGACGGGTGCGGTCCTGCAGGCCTACCTCCGTCGTACCGAGTCCGACTGCCGCGACCTCGCGTACGCGGGCTCCCGCGTCCGCCTGTGCAAGGGCGCCTACAAGGAGCCCGAGTCGGTCGCGTTCCAGGAGAAGCGCCAGGTCGACAAGGGCTACGTCCGCGCCATGAAGGTCCTGATGAACGGCGACGGCTACCCGATGATCGCGTCGCACGACCCGCGGCTGATCTCGATCGCGGGTGCGCTGGCCGACCGCGCGAACCGCAAACCGGGCAGCTACGAGTACCAGATGCTGTTCGGCATCCGCCCCGAGGAGCAGCTCCGCCTGGCCGGCCTGGGCCACACGGTCCGCATCTACATCCCGTACGGCGAGGACTGGTACGGCTACCTGGTACGACGCCTCGCCGAGCGCCCCGCCAACCTGCAGTTCTTCGCCCGCTCCTTGATCAGCAAGAAGTAGAAAGAGCCGACCCGGCTAACCTTGGGTCATGAGTAACAAGGTGGCCGTTCTCGGGGCCGGAGTGATGGGGGAGACGTTGCTGTCCGGGCTGATCAGGGCCGGACGGCGACCGGAGGACCTCCTGATCACCGAGCGCCGGGAGGAACGTGCCGCCGAGCTGCGTGAGCGGTACGGCGTCGACGTCGTGTCCAATGTGGAGGCGGCGAAGCAGGCGGACACGCTCGTCCTGGTCGTGAAGCCGCAGGACATGGGCGATCTGCTCGCCGAGATCGCCCCGGCGGTGCAGCCGTCGCAGACCGTTGTCTCGCTCGCGGCCGGTATCACCACGAGCTTCGTCGAGTCGCGGCTGCCTGAAGGGGTTGCCGTCGTACGCGTCATGCCGAACACGCCCGCCCTGGTCGACGAGGGCATGGCGGCGATCTCTCGCGGTGCGCACTGCGACGAGAGCCACCTCGAGCTGGCCGAGAGCCTCCTCGCCGCGACCGGTCGCGTGATCCGGGTCCCGGAGAAGCAGCAGGACGCGGTGACCGCGATCTCCGGCTCCGGTCCGGCGTACCTGTTCTTCGTCGTCGAGGCGATGATCGAGGCCGGCGTCCACATGGGCCTGCCGCGCGGTACGGCGACCGAACTCGTCGTACAGACCGTGGTCGGATCCGCGAAGCTGCTGCGCGAGACCGGCGAGCACCCGACGGTACTGCGGGAGCGCGTGACGTCCCCGGGCGGTACGACGGCTGCCGCGGTCCGCGAACTCGAGGACCACAAGGTCCGCGCCGCGTTCCTGTCCGCGATCGAGGCCGCCCGCAACCGCTCGCGCGACCTGGCTGCCGAATAACACTCGCCGCAACCGATCGCGGCGACCTGGCGGCCGAATAACACCTGTCGCGTGGGTGGCGTTATGGTTGGGCGCCGAGGTTTCCTGCCATGTTCGAGGGATATGAGTCCGCCCATGGGTAATGGTTCGGTCGAGCCGGCGACGACGCCTGCGCAGCATGAGGATCGGCCTGCGCAGCTTCAGGAACGCGCGGTGCCGCCGCTGCCGTGGCGCGTGCCGCTGGACCCGGCGCCGTGGTGGGCCTGGGCCTTGTTCGTGCTGCCGTTCGTCGTCGTACCGGCGCTGAACTCGTGGCTGTGGATGGGTGCCCGCGACATGCTCGCGGTCGGTCTGCTGACGATCATCGGAGCGTCGGTCGTCCGCGTCGCCGGCGGCGTCGTGCTGTACCGCGTCGAGCTGTTCCCCAGCGGCCTGAAGGCCCGCACCAGCATGCTGATCCGCAGCCTCGCCTGGCAGGACGTCGGCAAGATCGAGGTCGGCGACGACAACGTCGTACTCACCCGCGGCCCGGACGAGCACGAGATCAACGGCATCCCCACGGACCGCACCGCCGAGGTCGCCGCCGTGATGGAGGTGCTGCGCGAGCAGTCGTTCGAGGTCAAGGTCCAGCGCCACCGCCCACGCCCCGGCATCGGCACCCTCCTCGTCCTGCTCTACGTCGTCCTGTCCATCGGCGCTTTCCTGCTCCGCTGGCACATAGTCATCTGAGTCATCTGACCCACGGCCCTTCGCCCGCGATCCGGTCGACGGTTACCCTGGCGATCACGCCGGTGTCCCAGATCCCTTCGCCGAAGGGGAATTCCGACAGCCCGAGGTAACGCTGCGTCTCGCGGTCCATCAACGCCTTGTACTCGCGCGGAATCCCCGGCCCTTCGAGTTTCGCCGTACCGCGGATCGTCAGGTACTGCGTGACGCCGCGCGAGCTCACCTGGTCGTCCTGGACCAGCAGCGTCACTCGCGGATCACGGAACAGGTTGCGGGTCTTGCGGTGCGGCGCCTGGAGGCCGATCAGGAGGTCGTCGCCGTCGCGCTCGGCCCACACGAGCGATGCCTGCGGCGACCCGTCCGGGTCGATCGTGATGATCGTGACGTCCTTGGGCTCGTCGAAGAGCCGATGAGTGCTCTCGGGAAGGTTCATGGAGCAGACGCTAGACAGCGCCGTGGGAACCTCTGAGTACCCTGAGCGCTGTGCATGGTGTTGAACCTGGCGACGTCTTTCTGGCCGACTGCCCGGCCCGTCTCGCGGTCGAGGTGATCGCGGACAAGTGGGCCGTCGTCGTCCTGTGGGGTCTCAACGACCACGCCCGCCGGCACTCGGAGCTGATCGAGCTGATCGGCGGGATCTCGAAGAAGGTCCTCACCCAGACACTCCGCCGGCTGCAGGCGAACGGCCTGGTCACACGGACCGACCACGGCGGCGTCCCACCCCGCGTCGAATACGCCCTGACCGACCTCGGCCGCACCCTGATGGGCCCCATCCGCATGCTCACAGAGTGGGCAGAGCAGAACGGCGAGGCAGTCCTCGCCGCCCAAGAATCCCCGTAACCCCCACCTCGTCCTCCGGACGACGAACGTAGGGTCGGGTCATGGACTTTTCTTTGTGGCCGGCGGCGTCACGGACCTGGCAGGGTGTGCTCGAAGGTGCTGAGTACGCCGAGCGGACCGGATGGCACGGCGTGTGGATCGCTGACCATTTCATGCAGAACGGGGACGATCTGAGCGTCCCGGTCAACGAGGTACTGGCGCTGATCGCGGGAGTCGTCGCGCGCACCCAGCGGGTTCGGGTCGGCTCGATGGTGCTCGGGAACACGTACCGGCATCCTGCCGTGGTCGCGAACGCTGCCGCGACGATCGACCAGATGGCGAACGGCCGGTTCGTGCTGGGAATCGGCGCCGGCTGGCAGGTCAACGAGCACGAGGCGTACGGCATCGAACTGCCGCCGATCGGCCCGCGCCTGAAGCGTTTCGAGGAGGCCTGCCAGGTGATCAAGGGCCTGCTCACCCAGGAGCGGACGACGTTCGACGGCAAGTACTACCAGCTCACCGACGCGCCCTGTGAACCGAAGCCGGCCAGTCTGCCGATCCTGATCGGCGCCGCGGGCGAAAAGGTTGCCCTCGGCATCGTCGCGAAGTACGCCGACGAGTGGAACCACTGGGGACGTCCGGAGCTGGCCGTGCAGAAGGGCGAGGTCTTCGCGAGGCACTGCGAGCGCGTGGGGCGCGATCCGTTGACGGTACGGCGTTCCGCGCAGACGTTCCTGGAGGTCGTCGTACCGGGCGACACCGAGGCGATCGAACGCAAGGAGCGCCTGGAGAGCCGGGGTGCGCACGTGATCATGGGGTCGGCGCAGGAGGTGCTCGACGTGGTCGCGCAGTACCCGGCAGCCGGGATCGACGAGCTGCTGGTGCCGGATGCGTTCCTCGGCGACGGCAACCGGCGCTTCGAGGCCTTGGAACGGTTGCGCGAAGAGGTTCTAGCCAAGATCTAGGGTCGCGACCACCGGCCAGTGGTCGCTGGGCAGCCGCCCGTCCGGGCGGTAGTGCGAGACGGCCGCGTCGGTCACGGTCCACGTCGAGGTGACGAGGATGTGGTCGATGCGGTCGTCGTCGACGGCGCCGGTGAAGTCGTGCCAACTGCCGCCGGCCTCGATCGGTACGGCGATCCGCAGACCGGAATCCATCAGCGTCTTCACCGGGGGAGAGTCCGGGGTCGAGTTCAGGTCGCCCATCACGATCCACGGGATCGATCCGCTGATCCAGCGCGCGATCAGCCGCGACGACTGCAGTTGCGCGACCTCGCCCGCGTGGTCGTAGTGCGCGTTGACGACGCCGACCGTCGTACCGTTGCGATGCCGCAGCCAGACCAGGGTCGCGACCCGGGTCAGGTCGGCGTCCCACCCGATCGATCCCGGCGTCCCCGGGTCGTCGGACAGCCAGCGCGTCTCCTGCCGCTCGACCCGCCAGTCGCCGGGCCGGACCAGGACGGTCGCGTGCTCACCCGCGTTCATGCCGTCGTCCCGGCCGGCGCCGACGATCTCGTACTTCGGGAACCGCCAGCGCAGGTACTCGAGCTGGTCGGGCAGCACTTCCTGCAGCCCGACCACGTCCGCGTTCAGCTGTTCGATCGCCGCCACCGCCGCCTTCCGCCGTACCGGCCAGGCGTTGTCGCCGTCGGGTGCGGAGGAGTTGCGGATGTTGAACGTGGCGGCGCGGATCTTCATGGAGTAGATCCTGCCAAACCCATGGCACGGGTCGCCGCCTGGAGCCGGGGAGTGCTCGCCTCGAGCGCCCGGTCGCGCCCTTGGGCGAGCAGGTTCTCGATCGCTCCCGGGTCGGTCGTGAGTCGCGCGTACTCCTTCTGCAGCGGCTCGATGACGGCCAGGACCGCGTCCGCGACGTCCTGCTTCAGCGCGCCGTACGACGCATAGGCCTTCGCGAGCTCGACCGGGTCGCCCTCGGTGCACGCTGCGAGGATCTCCAGCAGGTTGGTGATGCCCGGCTTGTTCGCCTCGTCGTGCCGGACCTCGTTGTCCGAATCCGTCACGGCGCGCATGATCTGGCGGCGGATCACGTCCGGCGGGTCGAGCAGCCGGATCGTCCCGATCGCGTCGTCGGCGTCTGACTTGCTCATCTTCGCGGTCGGGTTCTGCAGGTCTTTCACCCGCGTCGCCAGCGCCGCCTTGTTGAGCTGCGGTACGACGAACGTGTCGCCGTACTCGCGGTTGAACCGGATCGCGATGTCCCGGGCCAGCTCGACGTGCTGGTCCTGGTCGCCGCCGACCGGGACCCGTTCCGCGCCGTACAGCAGGATGTCCGCGGCCATCAGGCACGGGTACGTGAACAGCGAGGCCCGCGTCATCGGGCGCCCGTTGCCCTTCTCCTTGTACTGGATCATCCGTGACAGCTCACCGACGTACGACGTGCACTCCAGCAGGTACGCGAGCTGGGCGTGCGTGGGTACGTCGGACTGGATGAAGACCGTGCCCTCGGGGACACCTGCCGCGAGCATCAGCGTCGCGAACTCGCGGGTCAGCGTGGCGAGTCTTCGGGGATCGTGCCGGGTCGTCATCGCGTGCAGGTTCGCGACGAAGTAGAACCCGTCCGGGTCGGTGAACCGGCGCAGCGCGCCGAGGTGGTTTCCCAGCGTCAGACGGCCGGACGGGGTGATGCCGGAAAGCGAGGTCATGATCGTGCCCTTTCGGTGTGTGGAGCCCCACCGAGGACATAAAAAAGGCCGCCTCGGCGAGACGGCCTCGTGGATGCGTGCGAACACGCCGGGTGGACCGCCCTAGGCGGCCCACCACAGCTGCAAGTTCGTGTTCACGCTCCGAGGATAGCTCATCGCTGCGTCAGCGACTGGACGATCAGCTCGTTGCGGGCGTCCTGGCCCAGCGGCACCGTCGGGTGTACGCCGTCGCGCAGGTAGTTGAGCAGCCGGTACGGCTTGACCCAGAGCCATTCGGCCCAGCGGATGATCCGCAGGTTCGGGTACTTCTCCTGCTGGTCGTACAGCTGCATGTTGAGCCACGAGCTGTTGCGCTGGTCGGCGAGCTGCACGGTCGAGGTCACGCTCTTGCGGACGACCTGGATGTTGACCCAGTACAGCGTCCGGTTCGGGCCGACGATGCTGATCGCCCGTGCGACCTGGGCCGCGAATTTCGGCGGGTCGAAGATGTCGTTGGACCCGCTCGCCATCAGGATCCGCCGCGGCAGGCCGTACGTCGACGCCCACTGCTGCAGCGCGTCGACCGCGCCGGACGTGGGCCGGCTGGACCAGTTGTGCACGGCCAGCGGACTGCCGTCCCGGCCCTGGAGCCTGATTGCCAGCGCTTTGCCGTCCTGCACGGAGATGCTGTCGCCGAACATGAAGACGCCGTTGACGTCCTTGGTGTGCTGGATCTGCGCCGGCGTGGAGATCGCGCGTTGGGCGCCGGCCCAGGAGCCGAGCACGCCGGAGCCGTACGGTCCGGTGGACGACGACGTCGTCACCGCGAACTCCGTGGAATCGGCCGAGGCGGTGGCGGATGCGGTTTCAGTTGAGGCGGCGACCGTGGCGGCAGCCGCAGCGGCGGCTCCTGCCGTGAAGATCTGCCGCCGGTTGGGTTTCATTTGCCTCACCGGAGAACTGTGGCCGCCGGCGCCCGTACTCGCAAGTCCGAATCTCACTGTCCGCAGTCGGCCGGCGGCACAATCGGGCCAGAAATTGCGGATTTTCCGTCAGTCGCTGCAAATTCTGTAACGCTTTGCAGTCCGCCGCCGATGAATCGACTGTTGGTCCACTGACGGGCCGGCGCGACCGGGGAGGGGTGTCGCGCCGCCCGTTTAGTTGTGCCCAGGTTCCGTCGAGCCGGTCGTCAGCTCCTCGATCAGCGGCCCGGCGACTGCCATCAGCTCCGCCGGCGACGCGTCCAGGCCGTCCAGCCGCACCAGGTGCCGCGAGATCACCAGCCCGAGCGTCAACGCGCCGATCACGCCGGATCGCACCAACGCGTCGTCCCCGGACAACTGCGCCGCAACCTGCCGCTGCTGCGCCGCCATCGCGGCCCGAACCTCTTCAGCCGCTTCCGGATGGGTGAACATCGCGCGCAGTGCGGCGAGTGCCGCCGTCGGCTCGTCGGCGAGTTTCTCGGTCAGAGCGGCGATGAGTTGTTCCGCGATCTGCTCCGGTGAGCCGTCGATCGGACCGTCCGCGGGGATCGCGGCCGCCTGCGCGAACAGCTTCTCCTTCGAGCCGAAGTACCGCATCACCAGCCCGGGATCGCTGCCGGCGCGGGTCGCGATCGCGCGGATCGTGGTCCGGTCGAAGCCCTGCTCACCGAACAGTTGCCGGGCCGCGGTCAGGATCCGGGTCTCCGTCCGCCGCCGCTGTTCCACCCTGGTCGCCACGGCCCTCAGTCTACGCATGTTGACCCAACGCCGGATGCCGGTCTACCTTTCAGTCAACACATGTAGACCGAATGAGGAGTATCGATGATCCGGACGATCGTGCTGGCCTTCCTGGCCGGCCTGATGGGCACCAACGGCATCCCGCACTTCGTCAGCGGCATCACCGCCCGCGAGTACCCGAACCTGACCGGCAACTCGGCCATCAACAACGCGGTCGGCGGCCTGGCGGCGTTCGCGATCGCCGGTGCCCTCCTCGCCCTGGCGCAGGTCGGCGATCACCCCCGCGCGGCCCTGATCGCGGGCTCCCTGGGAGTCGTCGGGATGACCGTCTTCCATGCCCGGCGAGGCGCTTACCGGATGAGCACCCGCTTCGGGAAACCCCTACCGGAGTCCTGAAGGTTAAGGTCAAGGGCATGAGTGGTGAGGCGTTGCTGGTCTTCGACGACGGGTTGACGGCGTACGACTTCGGCCGTGGGCACCCGATGAGTCCGATTCGGGTGGAGCTGACCATCAAGCTCGCCCGGGAGTTCGGCGTCCTCGACCAGCTCAAGGTCGTGCCTGCCCCGACCGCCGACGATGCGCTGCTCGAGACCGTGCACACCGCGGAGTACGTCGCAGCGGTCAAGCACGCGGGCGAGAACCCCGACGACGCCGATCCCGCGCACGGACTCGGTACGTCGGACACGTACTGCTTCCCGAACATGCACGGGGTCTCCGCGCGGATCGCCGGCGCCTCGGTCGAGGCGGCCCGATCGGTCTGGGAGGGCGACGTACTGCACGCCGCGAACGTCGCCGGTGGCCTGCACCACGCAATGCCCAACCAAGCGAGTGGCTTCTGTGTCTACAACGATCCGGCGATCGCGATCCAGTGGCTTCTCGACCACGGCGCCGAGCGGGTCGCGTACGTCGACGTGGACGTTCACCACGGGGACGGCGTACAGACCGTCTTCTACAACGACCCGCGCGTCCTCACCGTCAGCCTCCACGAGTCGCCGACCACGCTGTTCCCGGGCACCGGGAGCGCCGGCGAGACGGGCGGACCGGGCGCCGAGGGGACGTCGGTCAACGTCGCTCTCCCGCCCGGGACCGGGGATGCGGGCTGGCTGCGGGCGTTCCACGCGGTCGTCCCCGATGTCGTGAAGGCGTTCCGTCCGAGCGTCCTGGTCACGCAGCACGGGTGCGACTCGCACGTCGAGGATCCGCTGGCGCACTTGACGAAGACGATCGACGGGCAGCGAGCGGCGTACCTGGCCTTGCATCAACTCGCGCACGAGGTGGCCGACGGGAAATGGGTCGCCACCGGCGGCGGCGGGTACGCGATCATCGACGTCGTACCGCGGGCCTGGACGCATCTACTGGCGATCGTGGCCGGCCACCCGATCGACCCCGCCACGCTGGTGCCGGAGGCCTGGCGTGAGGAGGTCCAGCTGCGGTTCGGCCGGGTCGCGCCGGTGCGCATGACGGACGGCCGCGACGCGTCGTACGTCGACTGGTCGAGCGGCTACAACCCCGACACCTGGCTCGACCGCGCCATCAAGGCCACCCGCGACGCCAGCTTTCCTTTGTTAGGCCTTGACCCGACCTACTGAGTCCCACGAGTCCCCCTCTTTCCCATTCGTACCAACAGCCACTACGCTCGTGCCATGCACGGACGGAGGTGCCGGAGGGGAAGCCGGCGCACGATCCGTGCTGGAAGTGCGGTGCGCAATGGCATCAAAGAAGTCCGGTGGTGAGCAGCCGCTCGCCGAGGTGAAGTTCCTGACCGTGGCGGAAGTCGCCACGGCCATGCGCGTGTCCAAGATGACGGTGTACCGCTTGGTGCATTCCGGTGAGCTGCCCGCGGTGCGGGTGGGTCGTTCGTTCCGGGTGTCGGAGGACGCCGTGCACGACTACCTCAAGGGCGCCTTCTTCCAGGCCGGATAACCACGAGAAGCCGGAGGGGCCGGATCCGATCAGGACCGGCCCCTTCGTCATGTCCCAGGCCTGTTCAGCGCCCTGAGCGCCTTCGCTGCTTGTGCGACGGTCTCGTCCGGCACGCCGGCCCACAGCTCGTGGTGCGCGGCCGAGCTCGCCTTCACGGCCTGCTCCGCCAGGCTGATGCCCTCCGGAGTCAGGCGGATCTGCGTCCCGCGCCCGTCGTCCGGATCCGATTCGCGGACGGCCAGGCCGCGGCGGACCAGCTGATTCGTCACGTTGCTGGTCCCGCCCGACGACAGCAGCAGGCTCCGGACCAGGTCCGACGGCTTCTGGCGGTACGGCGCACCGGACCGGCGCAGCGAGACGAGTACGTCGAACTCGGCCATGGTCAGCTCCAGGTCGCGCAGCACCCGCCGCGTCGCAGCGTTCAGCTCGCCGGCCAGCAGCATGATCCGCTTCGTCAGCTCGCTGGTCGGATACAGCACCTCGGGCAGCTCCTGCTCCCAGGACGAGATCAGCCGGTCCACAGGGTCGTCGGTCACGGTTGACAGCCTATCTGCCTTTGATGATAGCTTTCTTCAAAGCTTTCTACTGAGGGAGATCGACGTGAGGCTGTTGCTCAAGGGCGGGACGGTGATCGACACCTTCCCGGAGGTCGTCGTACGGCGCGACACCGACGTACTGATCGAGGACGGGCGGATCGCGGCCGTCGGGGCCGGGCTGACCGCGGACGCCGAGGTGATCGACGCGGGGGAGCGGATCGTGCTGCCCGGGTTCGTCGACACGCATCGGCACCTGTGGCAGACCGCGTTACGCGGGATCACCCTCGACGCGGGTCTCGGGGTGTACTTCGAGCGGGTGCTGGGCGGCTACGGGTCGAGGTTTCGCGCGGCAGATGTCGCGGCCGGCAACCTTGTCGGCGCGCTGGAGTGCTTGGACGCGGGCATCACCACGGTCCAGGACTACTCCCACGTCCAACGTTCCCCGGAGCAGGCCGACGCGGCGCTGGACGCGTTGGAACACAGCGGGATCCGGGCCGTCTTCGGGTACGGTCCCTCACCGCTCGGTGGTGGCGCGGTCGATGCCGGGGAGATGCGCCGGATCATGGCGCGCCGGTCCGAGCGGCTCGAGATGGCGGTCGCGGCGATCGGGCAGGCGTACGCGCCGTTCGAGACGGTCCGCGAGGACTGGGAGCTGGCCGACTCGCTCGGGGTGCCGGTGGTCGTCCACGTCAGCAGCACGGCGCAGGCCCCCGACCCGATCACGCGGTTGCGGGATGCCGGGCTCGCGCGGCCGAACACGTTGTACGTGCACGGCAACAACCTGCCCGACTCCGAGCTGAAGGTGATCGCCGAAACCGGCGCGGCCGTTTCGGTCACGCCGACGGTCGAGTCACGGATGGAGATGGGCTCTCCGTTGTCCGGTCGGCTCCGCGAGGCCGGGATTCCCTTCAGCCTCGGGATCGATGTCGTGACCACGGCCGGCGGCGACATGTTCCGGGCGATGCACGAGGTGCTTTCCCTTGGCTACCAGGCATTCACGGCCGCGGAGGTGCTGCAGCTGGCGACGTACGGCGGAGCTCGAGCGCTCGGGTTGCCCGACGTGGGATCGCTCGCCGTCGGCAGCAAGGCCGACGTCGTGCTGCTCCGCAGTACGGACGTCAACCTGGTCGGCGGTCTGCACGACCCCGTCGCGACCGTGGTGACCGCCGCACATCCGGGGAACGTGGACACGGTCCTGGTCGGAGGCGCGGTGGTCAAACGCGACGGTCGACTCGTGAGCCCGTTGCTCCCGGCGGCCCTCGCCGACCTCGCCGAGTCGACCGCCTACCTCACCGGAGCCGCCTAGCGGCCGAAGAGTTGCCGGCATCTTTCTAGCGGCTGAGAGCTGACCGCCTGCCCGCAGCTGTCTAACGGCTGAGGAGCTTGCGGATGGCTGTGGTGATTTCGGCTGGCTTCTGCTCTGCCATGAAGTGTCCGGAGGTGGTGGTTTGATGATGTAGATCGGGGGCCCAGGTCTTCCAGCGCGCCGCGGCGTCGAAGCCGAGCGCGGCGCCCCAGTCCTGCTGGATCACCGTCACCGGCATCCGCAGCTTGTTGCCCTGGGCAAGATCCTCCTCGTCGTGGGTGACGTCGACGGTCGCCGAGGCGCGATAGTCCGCGACGATCGACGGCACCGCGTGCCGGCAGGCCTCCAGGTACGCCGCGCGGACGTCGGAGGGGATCGCCGCGGGATCGTTCGTCCACAGGTCGAGGAAGTACCCGAAGAACTCGTCCGAGCTGGCGGCGATCATCCGCTCAGGTAGGCCGGCGGGCTGCGCCATCAGATACAAGTGGAATCCGACGGCTGCGGTGGTCCCGTGCATCACGTCCCACATGTCAAGCGTCGGCAAGACGTCCAGGCACATCAGGTGCGTGACCACGTCCGGGTGATCGAGCCCAGCACGGAACGCGACCAACGCACCCCGATCGTGCCCGACCAACGTGAACTGCGAATGCCCCACCGCAGCCGCCACCGCGACAACGTCCGCAGCCATGCTCCGTTTCGAATACCCCTCGGCCGGCTTGTCGCTCGCGCCGTAGCCCCGGAGATCCGGACAGATCACGGTGTGATCCACGGCCAACTCAGCCGCAACCCGCCGCCACATCAGATGCGTCTGCGGAAACCCGTGCAACAACACCACCGGAGTGCCCGAGCCGCCGACAGCAACATTCAGCACCACACCATCCGTACCCGGCACCCGCCGGTAGTCAAAGCCTTCAATCTCCATGTCGCCCAGCCTGACCGATCCGGATGAGCATCGGATGAGCGCTACCGTGACCGAGTGGAGTTCGGCGTACTGGGACCGGTGGTCGCCTGGGAGAGCGAGCCAGCCGACCTGAGGTCGGCGCGGCATCGAGAAGGCGAGCCAGCCGACCTGAAGCGGGCGCAGCATCAGGTCGGGGAGCCGATCGACCTGAAGGGGGCGCCGGTTGATTTGCGAGGGCCGCGGCATCGGGCCGTGCTGGCGCGGCTGATCGTGGCGAGGGGGCGGGTCGTGCCTGCGCAGGTGCTGGTCGACGATTTGTGGGTCGATCCGCCGGCGGGCGCGTTGAGTGCGGTGCGGACGTTCGTGGCCGCGCTGCGTCGAGCGATCGAGCCGGAGCGCGCCCCGCGCGAACCACCCCGGCTCCTGGTCACCTCAGGCCCTGGCTACGCCCTGAAAACAACAAACGTCGACGCCTGGCACTTCGAGAACGCCCTACGCCCCTCCACCCCGAGCGACGGGCCAGCCGTACGAGCGGCGGGTTCGAGCGGCGAGTCAGGCGTGCGAGCGTCCGCCCCGCGTGGCGGGTCGGCCGTTGGAGCGGCGGGTGCGAGCGGCGGGTTCGTGTCGCCGGAGGAGCGGTTGCACGAGCTTCTGGCCGGGTTGGGGTTGTGGCGCGGGCCGGCGTACGCCGAGTTCGTGGACGAACCGTGGGCGCTGGCCGAGCGGGCGCGACTGACCGAGTTGCGGCTGCACGCGGTGGAGCAGATCGCGGAAGCGCGCCTGGAGTTGGGCCTCGCAGCGGAGGCCGTGCCGGACCTCGACGCACACGTCATCGAGCACCCGTGGCGCGAGGACGCCTGGCGCTTGCTGGCCCTCGCCTTGTACCGGAGCGAACGGCAAGGCGACGCCCTCGCCGTACTGCGTCGCGCCCGGGAAACCCTGGTCGGCCAACTCGGCATCGACCCCGGCCCCACGCTCACCCGCCTAGAGACCGACATCCTCAACCACGCCGCACACCTAACTCCGCCAGCCCAGCGCACTCCGCCAGCCCATCTCACCCAGGCCGCCCATCTCACCGAGGCCGCCGAGCACACCGAGGCCGCCCATCTCACCCAGCCTGGGCGGGGCAACCAGGCTGGGCGGGTCAGGCTGTCCGGGGAGGGCAGCTCGGGCGTGCACCTGACGCAGGTCGGGAGTGTGTGGGCCGAGGCGGCCGCTGCGTATGACCGCGCCGTCGGCGGGACGCGTGCTCGGATCGAATCGACCGTCGGGCTGCTCCGCAACCTCGCGGTCACCGGTGGCGGCGGACTGGAGGCAGCCCGTCGACACCGGCTCGCAGCGATCGCCGCGGCCGAGGAGCTCGGCGACCCCGACCTCACCGCCCGCGTGATCGGTGCATACGACGTACCAGCGATCTGGACCCGCTCCGACGACGAAGCGCAGGCAGCGGCCATCGTGGCCGCCGCCGAACGCGCACTGCCGACCCAGGATCACGCCAGCATCCGCGCACGACTGCTGGCCACGATCGCGCTCGAGTCCCGAGGCTCCCGTTCGCCGCGAGCACGGGAGGCGGCGCTCGAGGCCGAGCAACTCGCCCGTGGCCTCGACGACCCCGCGCTGCTGGCGTTCACGTTGAACGGCGTCTTCATGCAGACCTGCCACCGCGCCGGCCTCGCCCCACAACGAGACGCGATCGGCGCCGAACTCATCACCCTCTCACAGCGCCACAACCTCTTTACGTACGAGGTTCTCGGCCACCTGATCAGGCTGCAATCCGCCTGCGCAAGAGCCGACCACACCACTGCCGACGACCACGCCGGGGCCGCCGACGCGTTGGCCGCCCGGCACGAACTCCCGCTCGTCGCCGTCTTCACCCGCTGGTACGCCGCCCTCCGCGACGACACCCCCGAGTCGTACCGCGCCGCGGCCGCCCTGCTCGACGACGCGGGCATGCCCGGCCTGAGCGCCGGTCTCCTCCCGCTGGCGTTGGCCGCACACGCCGTACGCCATGGCGAACCGATCCCGACTGCCGACTACGGCCCGCACGCTCCGTGGGTGTACGGAGCGCCGGATCCGCCGCCCGGCTTGCTGTTGGAGGTGTACTGGGCCCTGACCGCCCACAGCACCCAAGACCCCGAGCTGTTGGCGAAGGCACAAGCCGCGCTGGCACCGGCGGCCGACGAACACGCAGCCGGAAGCGGCTTGCTCACCCTCGGCCCGATTGCCGACTACCTGGCTTAAAGGTCGTCGGGAGAACCGCTCTCGGACTTCCGCTCGGCCTGCAGCCGCAGCTCGTGGTGCGACTGGTGTGCCGTGGTCCGGTACGCCTCGTCGTGCGCCGCGAGCGCGCCCGCCACCCCGGACCCGCGCCCGTGGCGCTTCGCCCACGAGGCGAACCAGGTCAGCCCCGCGAGCACCACGGCGAGGCCAGCGAGAAACACCACGTACTCCATCCGGCCAAGGTACCCGGCGTTTGGTCACCGGTCGGTCGGGAACAAGACGCAAGACTCTGCGGGAGCGGCCGAATGAAACTCAGTATCACGGTGACGGACCACGCTTGGAGCGACGGCGTGGACGGGCTGCGACGGGTCGTGGAGCTCGCCGACCAGGGTGGGATCGACACGATCTGGGTGCCGGACCATCTGTTCCAGGCTGATCCGACCAGTCATCCGCAGGCCGAGCTGTTCGAGGGGTTCAGCCTGCTGGGGTACCTGGCTGCGATCACCAGTCGCGTGCGGCTCGGGATGCTCGTTTCCCCGGTACCGTTCCGGCCGCCCGCGGTCCAGGTGAAGGCGATCGCGACGCTGGACGCGTTCACGCGTGGGCGGGCGTGGTTCGGTGTCGGGATCGGCTGGGAGGGGGACGAAGCGCGGGCGATGGGGATTCCGCTCGGGCCGGCCAAGGAGCGGTTCGAGCAGTTGGAGGAGCTGCTGGACATCGCGGATCGCATGTTCGCCGGCGACAGTTGGCCATACGCCGGGAAACACTTCCAGCTGGACGGCCCGATCTGCAGCCCGCGGCCGGCCGGGCACGTACCGGTGCTGATCGGCGGCACGGGCGAGCAGAAGACACTGCGGATCGTCGCGCGGCGGGCGGACGCGTGCAATCTGTTCGACCTGCCGGACGGCGGTACGACGGTCCGCCACAAGCTCGACGTACTGCGCAAGCACTGTGACGACGCAGGCCGCCCGTACGACGACACCACAAAGACGTTGTCGACCCGGCTGAATCCCGGCGACACCGTCAGCGCTCTGATCGACCGTTGCCGAGAGCAAGCAGCTTGGGGGATCGACCACGCGATCGTGATCCGCTCCGGGCCGTGGACACCGGAAACCGTCGGGATCATTGCCGATGCGGCGCCTGAGGTCGCGTCGCTCTGACTTACAGCCTCCTCCCAGGAATCTTCCAGGGCCGTCGCAGACCGGGCGATCAGGATGGAATCACCAACCTGAAGGAGGCTTCCGATGCCGATCCGAATCGTCAAGACCGTTGCCGTAGGCACCATCGCGACCCTGGGGCTGGCCGCCGTCGCCTTCACCCCCGCCGCCTACGCGAGCACCACCACGAAGACCGCCACTCCCCACCTCGCCGTCCTCCCTAAGCCGGTCGTGCCGGTCGCGGTCCGCAAAGCTGCCTGAGATGCTGACTGCATGACAGCACGAGTGGTCGCCGACGGACTGGTGCTCCGCGCCTGGGAGCCGGCGGACGCGCCGGCGATGGTCGAGCTGTTCGACGACCCAGAGGTGGCGTACTGGACACCGCTGAAGTCCCCCTTCGACCTCGCCGTCGCGACGGAGTACGTCGAGAACGCGCGCAGGGCGACGGACAAGCTCCAGTTGGCGATCACTACGGACGGTGTGCAGCCACTCGGCGAGGTCATGCTCAACCTCGCCACGGGTTCGCTCGGGTACGCGATCGGACCGGCGCATCGCGGGCAGCGTCTCGGGGTGCGGGCGCTGAAGGTGCTGACCGCCTACGCACACGAAACGGCCGGCCTGCCGCGGGTGATTCTCGAGATCGAGCCGGACAATGCAGCAAGCGCCGCGGTGGCGCGGGCAGCCGGCTACCGGCAGACCGATCTACCGCCAGAACAGGTCGTGGACAAAGGTCGCGAGCTGACCCTGTTCACCTGGGAACATCTCGCGCGGTAGTGCCGATCAGGTCGAGAGACCAGTCGTTGCAGCGCATCCAGTGCCCTTTCGGGTATTCGAAGTCGCGTTCACCGAGAAGCGTGAAACCTTCGCCACCTCACGCACGGCGGCCGTGGCCAGTCCACGCCCCTGGAACTCCGGCAGAATCGCCCACCCCGTCTCCCAGACAGTCTCGTCGCTCTCGCTGTGCTCCCAGTAGCCGATCAACCCGGCGCGCTCGCCGTCCTCGGTGACGATCACGAACATCTGCCCGGTGAAGCGTTCTCGACGTACTTCCGATGCCGGTCCCGCAGCTTCCCGGGCGTCTCCGGACCACCGAGGTACGCCGTCATCTCCGGCGTATTGCACCGCTCGAGCAGCCGGAAGTCCTGCTCAGTCCAAGAAACCAGCGTCACCATGCCGGCAGTACATCAGCCGCCGGCGACAATCTCAGGCCGGGCGGTGGGCCCGGAAGGCGAACGCGTGCGGGACGTCGTAGCCGCCGGGTTCCTCGAAGCGGTCCACGACCAAGCCGCTGCTGATCACGGCGTTCAGGTAGTCCGCCAGCGGGACATGGTTCATGCCGATGCGGCGGCGGATACCGTCCTCGCTCCACCAGGGCGACTCGGTGTGCCAGCCGGATTGCCGGTACGTCGGGTGGACGATCCGGCGACCGTCCTCGGCGTACACGACGTGCGGACCGTTGAAGCACGGGTGCACGCCGTACACGACCAGCACCCCGCCCGGTCGCAGTACTCGCGCCGCCTCCAGGAGGACCGCACCGAAGTCGTCCACATCGGTGGAGGTCCACAGCGTGATCGCGGTGTCGAACGACTCGTCCGCGAAGGGCAGGGCCGCAGCGTCGCCGTGCATCAGCGGGCCGTCGGTACGCATCCTGGCGCGGCGGAGCTGGTCGATGGAGTAGTCCAGCCCCACGACAGTGCGCCCGCTGGCGCGGATGCTCTCGAAGTTCCGCCCGGTGCCGCAGCCGATGTCCAGGCACGGCCCGGATCCAGGCCCGAGGAGGTCCAGCAGACCAGGCTGATGAGGCTCGGCGTCCTTCCCGAAGCGTTCGTCGTACCACTCCGCAAGACCGTCGTACCGAGCCCGCATCCAGCCTCCCCAGGTAAGGTCCCAGTCTACTGGTGCAGCCTGCTTTAGGTCGGGACAGTGACCTACGGGTAAGCTTTGCCGACGTTCTCTTTGAGTTTGGATGGTCAGACGTGGGTTCCGTAATCAAGAAGCGCCGCAAGCGTATGGCGAAGAAGAAGCACCGCAAGCTGCTGAAGAAGACGCGGGTGCAGCGCCGCAAGCTCGGCAAGTAGCCGGGGCAAGTACTGGTCTGCCGCGCCCGGTCCGGCTGGGGGTTGCTCGTGGCACAGGTAGTGATGGTGACCGGCGTCTCGAGGGACGCCGGTGCTCGCTGTGCCCGCAGACTGGCTGACGACCCATCGATCGGCACCGTTCTCGGTGTCGACGTGGTTCCGCCGCGCGCGGAGCTGGGGCGGGTCCGGTTCGTCCGGGCGGATATTCGTAATCCGGTGATCGCCAAGGTGATCGCCGCCGAGGACGTGGACACGGTCGTCCACACCGGCGTTGTGGCCACGCCCGGCAGCGCCGGTGGCCGGTCGTCGATGAAGGAGATCAACGTCATCGGCACCATGCAGCTGCTCGCTGCCTGCCAGAAGGCGCCCGGTGTGGCCAAGCTGGTGGTGAAGTCGTCGACCACGGTGTACGGCGCGGGTCCGCGGGATCCGGCGATGTTCACCGAGGAGATGGCGCCGCGGGCGATCCATCACCACGGATTGAGCAAGGACGCCGTCGAGGTCGAGGGCTACGTGCGGGGCTTCGCCCGGCGCCGCCCCGACGTCTGCGTCAGCACGCTCCGGATGGCGAACTGGATCGGCCCGAAGACCGATTCCCCGATCACGCGCTACTTCGCGATGCCCGTCGTACCGACCGTGTTCGGGTACGACGCCCGCCTGCAGTTCCTGCACGAGGACGACGGTGTCGAGGCGATCCACCACGCGACCGTCAACGATCTCCCGGGGACGTTCAATCTGGCCGGTGACGGCGTGCTCTCGCTGTCCCAGGCGATCCGCCGCCTCGGCCGGCCGACGCTGCGGCTCCCTTCGTTCACCGCGTCCAGCACTGCGGCCGCCGTACGGCGAGCCCGGCTGGCGGACTTCTCGCCGGACCAGATCACCTTCCTGACCTACGGGCGGGGAGTGGACACGACGCGGATGCGGACCGAGTTCGGGTTCGAGCCGAAGTACTCGACCGCGGAGGCGTTCGACGACTTCCGCCGATCGCTCGGGACCGGCGCGATGACCCGGGTGGCCGGTTTGCTCACCGCAGGTTTAAGGGGTGTCTGATGGTGCCACGCCTACTGCGGGGCACTCGGCACGGCACCTCGCCGCACGGGTGCAAAGGCCACGATGCTCCGCATCGAGACCTTCGCCCCCGCACGCCGATGCACCGCACCGAGCACCTCCTCGCTACGGCGTGGAACCATCAGACACCCCTTGGGGCGCTGCGTGGCTGATGCGGACGTGATCCCGATCGGTTCCGGCGGCCGACCGGGCCGGGGGAGTGGACGTCGTACGACGCCCTCGGCCGCGGCTCGTGCGCTCGCGGGGCAGGGCGGTCGCGGGAAGAAGAACAGCCGCGCCGGAGCGCAACGCGACGAGCGAGCCGACGCCGATGTCACGGCGAGCCGTGCCTCGAAGAGCGGCCCCGCGACGGACCGGCCGTCCGGCGAGACGCCGGTCGAGCCGGTTGGCGCCGTACCGGATGTCGATGGGCCCGAGGCGCCTGCTGGTTCTGACTTCGCCGGGCTCGAGCAGGCGGTGCGGGGACTGTTCGGGGAGGACGGGGAGCGGCGGGTCGCCGAGTGGCTGGCGTTCCTGCGTCGGCGGTTGACCGGGGAGTACGAGCTCGACGAGTTCGGGTACGACTCCGACCTGACCGACCAGGTGCTGCTGCCGATGCTGCGCCCGATGGTGGAGAAGTGGTTCCGCGTCGAGGTCCGCGGGATCGAGAACATCCCGTCCGACGGCAGCGCTTTGATCGTCGCGAACCACTCCGGCACGATGCCGCTCGACGGGCTCGTCACGCAGGTGGTCGTGGCGGATCACACCGGCCGACCGCTGCGCACGCTGGCCGCGGACCTGGTCTTCCAGACGCCGTTCGTGGGTGAGCTGTCCCGCAAGGGCGGTGCGACGCTGGCGAACAACGACGACGCCGAGCGGCTGCTCCGGCAGGGGAACCTGGTCGGTGTCTGGCCGGAGGGTTTCAAGGGGCTCGGGAAGCCGTTCGCCGAGCGGTACAAGCTGCAGCGCTTCGGGCGCGGCGGGTTCGTCAGCGCGGCGATGCGGACCGGCGTACCGATTGTTCCTTGCTCGATCGTGGGCGCCGAGGAGATCTATCCGCTGGTCGGCAACATCGCCTCGTTGGCGCGGCTGCTGGGCGTCCCGTACATCCCGGTCACGCCGTTCTTCCCGCTGCTCGGGCCGCTCGGCCTGATCCCGCTGCCGTCCAAGTGGCTGATCGAGTTCGGCGAACCGATCCGCACCGACGACTTCCCCGACGGCGCCGCCGACGACCCGATGCTGGTCTTCAACGTCACCGACCAGGTCCGCGAAACCATCCAGCAAACCCTCTACACCCTCCTCATGCAACGCCGCAGCGTCTTCTTCTGACCCCACCCGCTGCCCCGCCCAGAGCACGGCTGATCGCCCAGCCACCGCCTCTCCCGCGCGCACCATCTCTCGCTTCGCGCGCCGCCCCCGCTCCGCGCGCCTCCCTCCTGTTCCACCGGGTGGGTGCGGGAGGACCCGCCCCGTCGAGGCCGCCGCCGGCAGAAGAGCCAGGGTTACCCCCCTCGCATGCAGGGTTCTCCCCTCGCGTATCAGCAGAGAACCCACAACGCGAGGGGATAACCGCCCCGATGCCGTTCAGCTCAAAGGAGTGCGCCGGCCGGCAATCCCGTCGGTGGTCACACCGGCCAGCCCCGGCCACGCCTCAAACCGGAGGTTGCCTCCTCAACTGCAGGGTTGCCCACCGAAAATCCGAGGGAGCATCCCACCACAACAGGGTGCAACCCGGCCAACGCAGGAATCAGATGCCCGCTGTCGACGAAGCCCATCACAGCCTGAGCTCCGGGACCGGGGAGGATTACCCGCCGGATCCGGTACACGAGCCTCCCCGCTTCGGGCCGATTCGGCAACTCCGACGACCGTCAACTCCTGAGGCGGAGTGCATGACGGCCTCCTGTTGGGAAACAAATGTGCAAATGCCGACGATTTCTTCCCATCACCGGGATTGACGGCCGGACCACGTCCTTCACTGAACGGCACTGGGATAACCCGTCGTCTGCTCGATGCAGGGGCGGATGACTGGGCGGTCTTGCGGGGCGGGAAGGGCGGCGGGGAGTGGAGGCAGGCGCTGGTCACTGGGGACAGGCAATACCGGGAGCCGTCCCACCACCGGCTGTCGCAGGACCCCGGATCGGGCTGATCACCACCCACACATCGGACAGGACAGCCGGATGTCTCCTCGAATGTCATCCGTCGGCGCGGTTGGCGACGGGAGCAACCGGGTGCGGGGCGGGAAACGGAGTACGCCCGGGGGGTACGCGCAGGCGGGGAAATGGTGCGCGCGGAGCGGGAGATGGTGTGTGCGCAGGGTGGGGAGGTGGTGGGGCGCCGGGGAAGAGGGCCGTGGAGGGGGACGGCGCAGCCCCCGGCACGTGGTGCTTGTGCCGGGGGCTGGCGTGCTCGGGTTCGGTGACTACTTCCAGGGTGGGAAGAGGGTTTGGATGATTCCGGGCAGGTTGATCAGTGGTGTTGTCGGGAACGGCCATGGCCAGGACGGTGTGGCCGGGGGCAGCGTTGAAGGCAGCACGGTGGGCGTCGCAATCGGCGAGTTTGACGACGACGGCCGGGGTGGTGTCTTCAGGCTGGTCGGAGGCGGAGCGGTGGACTGCTGCACGATGGTCGTGTTCGGCAGCTTGGTCGGCACGGTGGTCGGCTGCTGAGAGATCGAGTTGACCGGTGTCGGGATCGTCGACGACGCCTTGGGGCTCGACGACGCCTTGGCCGGGTTGCTCGACTCGGAGCCGGTGCCGGGGCTGGTGCGGTTCGGCTGGTTGTTCGTGCCGGTGCTCGGCGCGCCCGACGGCTTCGGTGCCGCACACTTCGGGCATGCCGCCGAGGTGTGCTGCGCCAGCTGCTCGATCGTGGCCAGTGCCTCGACTCCGGACTTCAGCGACTCCGGCGGGAGTTTCGGCGCGAGCTCGACCAAAGCCTGGCGGGCGCTGGTGATGAACGCCGTGATCGCGGTGATCGAACTCTCGTCGTTGTCCTGCTGGTACGACGCGACCAGTCGGGACACGCCCTTGCGGGCCTGCGCCGAGAAGTCGTCCAGTGTCGCGTTGATCGTGCCCACCGAGCCGCCGTTGCTCGCCAGCTCCCGGACTTCGGACAATCGGGTCATCGCGTGCTCGAGATCGCGCCGGCCGCGGGAGTCGTCGCCGACTCCGACATTGGTCGCCACGTTCTCGATGCTGCGCTTCATTCCGTACAAGGTGTCGCCGGGCATGGCCTGCTGAGCGGCGGCGGCGGAACCGATGCCACCTCCGAGCAGCACCAGCGCGGCGGTGCTGGCCACGAGCCGGATCCTCCGGCCCTGGCGACGACGGATATCTGTCACGGACGCGCCAACGTCCTCGCTACCCGGCGGGTCGTCCGAGTCGTCTGGTGCGGTGTGCACCGTCAACGGAGTCGCAGTGGTCGCCGCGCGCGCCGCCGCCTGCTCCAACAGGCGGTGCCGCAGCTCGGCACTGAACTCCGGTCGCGGGGCAACTGCGCCGGCGGTCCTCAGCCGTCCGACGAGCTCCACAGCTTCCAGTAACTCGGGGTCATCGCCCAGTCGCGTGGAGTGACGGGGCCCGTGATCGACCGCATGCGCGAATGCCTCCGCGCGCGCTCGAGCCCTGTGTAGGTCACTCATGAGTTCTCGTTCTCCTCAATGGCCAGTCGGGGTCACCGACAGGTCCTCACCAGGCAAACGAGGTAACTCCCTGACGGGTTACGAAAGACGTTCGTTGTCATCCGCCTCATCTCAAGTCCTTGGGGATAACCTTCGCCAAGTGCCGTACGGCCCTCAGCTGGAGTTGCTTCACGGCGCCTTCGGATTTCTCCAGCGCCTTGGCCGTTTCGGCGATCGACAGACCGGCGAAGAACCGCATCGTCAAGCAGTCGCGCTGCTCGTCGGGCAGGCCGGCGACCGCGTCCCGGAGGACCTCGGCGGTGGCCGCGGCCAGCACGTCGATCTCCGGGCCTTCGGTCTGCCGGTCGTGGGTCTCGATCTCGTCGGTGACCACCTCGAGCCGGACCCGGCCCGACTTGTAGTGATCGGTGATCAGGTTCCGGGCGATCGTCACCAGCCAGGCTCCGAAGTCCCGGCCCTGCCAACGGAACGAGTCCAGCGCGCGGAGCGCCCGAACGAAGGTCTCGCTGGTCAGGTCCTCGGCGAGTGCCGAGGACGACACCCGTGCGTAGATGTAGCGATAGACGGTGAGCGAGTACTCGTCGTACAGCTCACCGAAGGCACCGACGTCCCCGGCCTGGGCGCGATCGACGAGCTCCGCACGTCTCATCCCGTCCGGGCTTGGCTCCGGCGTGGTCAAGTGTTCTCCCCGTTCAACTGACACGTCGTTCGACACATCCGCGAATGGCCACAGCGACTGGGACAGCACTGAACGTTACTGCTCAGATACGTGCTGTCAACAGGCTGGGGCGTGCCGCCTTCCGTCCGGTCCGATGGGTCACGAATGCGCCAGCGGACTGCGTCCGCGGGACGGAGCAGCCTGCTGTCGGGGGTAGTGCATTGCGCATGAAGGTCCCCGCTCGCGGGCGGGTTTCTGCAGTGTGAGGTTCAGCAGAAGCGCGCTCGCGAAGTCACCTGTATATCGGTGGTTACGCTCCGCTGCAACCGTTCTGTGAAAGACGGTTGCTCCCGCAGCGGATCCCGGCCGTGACAGACTCGCCTGGTGAACGTGAATTTCGCGGACATTCTTCGTGACACAGCGCAACGGCACGGCGAGCGTCCCGCGCTGGTCGACGGGGATCGGCGGCTGACCTGGAGCGAGCTCGACCAGGCCGTCGACCGGACCGCGCAGGGGCTCGCCGCGGCCGGCCTGGTGCCGGGGTACCGGGTGCTGCTCCTGGTTGCCAACAGCATCGAGTTTGTCACGTCCTACCTGGGCATTCTCCGGGCCGGGCTGGTCGCCGTACCGCTGAACACCGGGCTCACCAAACCCGAGTTGGCGGCCGTCACGGCGCACTCCGGAGCCCGGCTGGCGATCGCCGGACCGGGGCTCGCGGACCGGTTCGAGGGTGTCCGCACGGTGGCACCCGACGAGCTCCAGGGTGACGCTCCGTTACTGCCGTCGAAAGATCCCGAGACGCTCGCGGTCCTGCTCTACACGTCCGGAACCAGTGGAGATCCGCGCGCCGCGATGCTCACCCATCGCGCCCTGGCGGCGAATGTGCGGAACCTCAGCGAGCTCGGCGAGGACCGGATGGGGCCCGAGGACGTGGTGCTCGGGGTGCTGCCGATGTTCCACGCGTTCGGCCTGAACGCGGTCCTCGGCTGGGCGGTCGCCACCGGCGCCGCGCTCGTCGTCGAGCAGCGCTTCGATCCCGACGAAACGCTCGACCTGGTCGGCCGGTACGGCGTGACACGGCTGCCGCTCGCTCCGCCCGCACTGAATGCGCTGCTGACCCGCTCCGATCTGCGAGAGGCGCTCGAGACCGTCAAGGTCGTGCTGACCGGCGCGTCCACGCTGGATCGCGCGCTCGCGGACCGCTTCGAGCGGGCCACCGGGCTGCATGTCCACCAGGGGTACGGCCTGACCGAGGCGTCCCCGGGCGTCACCACGACCCTGGGCGAGGCCGAGCCGAAGCCCGGCTCGGTCGGCCGCCCGCTGCCGAACGTCGAGGTCCGGATCGCCGACGAGCAGGGCGAGGACGTCGAGGGCGACGACCCCGGCGAGATCCTGATCCGCGGCGGCAACCTGTTCTCCGGCTACTGGCCGGACGGCGTCGACGGCCCCGACGCGGAGGGCTGGTACCGGACCGGCGACGTCGGGTTCCTGGACGCGGACGGCGACCTGTTCCTGGTCGACCGGCTGCGGGAGCTGATCATCGTGTCCGGGTTCAACGTCTTCCCGAGCGAGGTGGAGGACGTGCTGGTCGCCGCTCCCGGCGTACGGGAGGCCGCGGTCATCGGCGTACCGTCCGAGGAGACCGGCGAGGCGGTCAAGGCCTTCGTCGTGCCGTCGCCGGACGCATCGGTCGACATCGCCGCGGTCCGCGAGTACGCCGAGGGCCGGCTGGCGAGGTTCAAGAGCCCGGTCGAGATCGAGGTGGTGGACAACCTGCCGCACTCGGTCACCGGCAAGGTCGCGAAGGGCCGGCTCCGGGAGGCGGACCGGTGACCGAGCGAAGCGAGGGCACCAAGACAACACAGCGTCCCTCAAGTCGTGTGGTGATGTACGGGAAGCCCGGCTGTCATCTGTGCGACGACGCGCGGGAGGTCATCCGTGCGGTCTGCGCCGAGGTGGGCGCGGACTGGTCCGAGGTGGACATCACGCAGGACGACCGGTTGTTCACGCAGTACGGCGAACAGATCCCGGTCACGTTCGTGGACGGGAAGCAACACGACTTCTGGCGCGTGGACCCCGCCAGACTGCGAAAGGCCCTGATGAGGTAGGGGTCACTTCCGCCGATTTTGTTCTCACGTTCACAAGCTCCTAGAGTAAGAGAGCCGCCGGCCGTCAGACCGCGGTGAACCAACCGCTCCCAGGAGAATTGTGACGCGTGCCAGCAGCCGTCGCCCCGGCCCGCCGACGAGAACCGAACGCGGCATCCCCGAGGCGACTGTCGCGCGCTTGCCGGTCTACCTGCGGGCCCTGACCGCGCTCTCGGACAGTGGCATCGCGACCGCGTCGAGCGAGGACCTGGCGACCGCGGCCGGCGTCAACTCGGCCAAGCTCCGCAAGGACCTGTCCTACCTGGGCTCCTACGGCACCCGCGGCGTCGGGTACGACGTGGAGTACCTGAGGTACCAGATCGCCCGCGAGATCGGCGTCACCCAGGACTGGGCCGTGGTCATCGTCGGGATCGGAAACCTGGGCCACGCGCTGGCGAACTACTCCGGCTTCGGCACCCGCGGCTTCCGGATCGTCGCCCTGCTGGACGCCGATCCGACCCTGGTCGGCGAGCGGATCGGCGAGATGGAGGTCCGCGACTTCGCCGAACTCGAGGACATCGTCAAGGCCGACCGGGTCTCGATCGGGGTCATCACCACGCCCGCCGGTCCCGCGCAGGACGTCTGCGACCGGCTGGTCGCCGCCGGCGTGACCAGCATCCTGAACTTCGCGCCCGTGGTGCTGTCCGTGCCCGACGGCGTCGACATCCGCAAGGTGGACCTCTCGATCGAGCTGCAGATCCTGGCGTACCACGAACAACGAAAGTCCGGAGAGGCGGCGCTCCCCCAGGTGCCCGAACTACCAGCGCTGAACGGTATGCCGGATCTCCCGAGTGTCGGGGGAGGTGTCGGCGCATGAGTTACCTGGTTGTCGGCATCAGTCACCGTTCTGCTGCCATCGACGTACTGGAGCGGGTCGCGCTCGACGCGGACGCGGCCACCAAGGTGGCCCTGGCGGTGCGGGACTCCGCGGCCGTCGCGGAGTCCGCTGTCCTTGCCACCTGCAACCGCACCGAGGTCTACGCGACCGTCGACCGGTTCCACGCAGGGATGGACGAGGTCACCGGGATCCTGTCCGACGTCACCGGCGTACCGCTGCTGGATCTGGCCGAGCACCTCTACGTGCACTTCGAGGAAGGCGCGGTCGCGCACCTGTTCCAGGTCGCGGTCGGGCTGGACTCGATGGTCGTCGGCGAGAGCCAGATCCTCGGCCAGGTGAAGGAGACGCTGCGCGTCGGCCAGGACCTGGAGACTGTCGGCACCGACCTGAACGCCCTGTTCCAGCACGCGTTGCGGGTCGGCAAGCGGGCCCGCACCGAAACCGGGATCGACTCGGCCGGCCGCTCGGTCGTCTCGGCCGGGCTGGACGCGGTCGGCGGCTTCGCGGGCCGGCGTGCACTGGTCGTCGGCGCCGGCTCGATGGCCTCGCTGGCCGCCCAGACGCTGCTCAACGGCGGCGCGAAGACCGTGACGGTTGCCAACCGCAACTACGACCGGGCGGTCGCGCTGACCGACCGGATCGGCGGTACGGCGATCCGCCTGGCAGACGTGCCCGAAGCCTTGCGCGACGCCGACCTGGTCGTGTCGTGCACCGGCGCGCGCGGCGTCGTACTGACCGCCGAGACGATCCGCGACGCGACCGACGGCCGGCCGCTCGGCGTACTGGACATCGCGCTGCCGCGGGACGTCGCTCCCGAAGCGGCCCGGATCCCCGGCGTCACCCTGATCACGCTGGCCGACCTGATCGGTACGGCGGGCGGCAGCCAGGACGACATCGACGAGGTACGCCGGATCGTCGGCGAGGAGACCGGTTCGTTCGAGGCGACCCGCCGGGCTGCTTCGGTGGCGCCGACCGTGGTCGCGCTGCGGGCGATGGCGAGCTCGCTGGTCGACGCCGAGCTGGCCCGCCTCGAGCGCCGGCTGCCCGAGCTCGACGAGCACGAACGGCACGAGGTCGAGCGGACCATCCGCCGCGTCGTCGACAAGGTGCTGCACAACCCGACGGTCCGGGTGAAGGAGCTCGGCGGCGATCCGGGCGGACCGACGTACGCCGACGCGCTGCGGCAACTGTTCGCGCTCGACCAGGCGACCGTGGACGCGGTCACGGCCGCGAAGACGCCGGCCGAGACGAGCAACACCCGCGCCGACTCGAAGGCGACCGGAGGTGAGCAGGCATGATCAGGCTCGGCACCCGCCGCTCCAAGCTGGCGACCGCGCAGTCGACGATCGTGGCCGACCAGCTGCGCGCGCTCGGTCACGAGGTCGAGCTGGTCCTGATCACGACCACCGGCGACGTGAACCGCGCACCGGTCGAGCAGATCGGCGGCACCGGCATCTTCGTCAGCGCCCTGCGCGACGCGCTGCTGGCCCACGAGATCGACATCGCCGTGCACTCGTTGAAGGACCTGCCGACCACGCCGCTCGACGGCCTGACGCTCGGTGCCATCCCGGTCCGCGAGGACCCGCGCGACGTGCTCGTCGCCCGCGACGGCCTGACGCTCGGCGAACTGCCGCGCGGTGCCCTGGTCGGCACCGGCGCCGCACGGCGCGCCGCGCAGCTCGACGCGCTCGGCCTCGGCATCGAGTGCACCGGCATCCGCGGCAACGTGGACACCCGGATCAGCTTGGTCACCGACGGCAAGTTGGACGCCGTGGTGCTCGCGAGGGCAGGCTTGTCCCGGTTGGGCCGGCTCGCCGAGGTGACCGAGACCCTGGACCCGATCCAGATGCTGCCCGCGCCGGGACAGGGTGCCCTGGGCATCGAGTGCCGCGCGGACGACACCGGCGTACTGGCCGCGCTGGCCCCGCTGGAGGACCCGGCGACCCGCGTGGCGGTGACGGCGGAACGCCAACTGATGGCCACGCTGGAGGCAGGGTGCACGGCTCCGGTCGGTGCTCTCGCCGAGGTGGTCGAGGGTGAGGACGGCCCCGAGCTCTGGCTGCGGGGCGCGCTCGGCCAGGACGACGGCGTACGGCGGCTCTCCGCGAACGGGCCGGTGGACGACCCGGTGTCTCTCGGCAAGGCGCTGGCGAACGAGTTGCTGGAGCGAACATGACACCGGCACAGGGCACGAGCACTGCGGCCCATCAGCAGGGCAAGAAGACGGCCCACAGGACGAGCAGGAAAACGACGAGGGCGAAGGCAGACGTGAGCGCGAAGACAGCCGCAACCGCGGCACCTCAGAAGGCCGCGACCAGTACCGCCAAGCAGACCAGACCGCTCGGCCATGTCACATTCGTCGGCGTCGGCCCTGGTGACCCGGCGCTGCTGACACTGGCGGGCCGGGACGTGCTCGCGAACGCCGACGCGGTCGTTGTCGAGGGCCCCGAACACGACGCGTTCCTGACCTACTGCAGGCCGGGCGTCGAGGTCGTGGACGGGTCCGGCGCCGAGGGCAGCCGGGCGCTGCGGGTCGCCGCCCGGGCCCGCCTGGTGGTGAAGACGGCCAAGTCCGCGGCGAACGTGGTCCGGCTGCTGA
Source organism: Kribbella sp. VKM Ac-2566 (assembly GCF_004366005.1). Classification (NCBI taxonomy): domain Bacteria; kingdom Bacillati; phylum Actinomycetota; class Actinomycetes; order Propionibacteriales; family Kribbellaceae; genus Kribbella; species Kribbella sp. VKM Ac-2566. The sequence continues at coordinate 152,318 of NZ_SODT01000012.1, forward strand.
CCGGCGACCCGTTCACCTTCTCCAGCGGCGCCGAGGAGGCGGCCGCGTGCAAGAAGGCGGGCATCGGGTTCAACGTGGTGCCGGGGGTGAGCGAGGTGAGCGCGGTTCCGACGTACGCCGGGATCCCGCTGACCATGAAGGGCGACCGCGAGGTCACCGTCGTCGACCTCGCCGAGAACAAGCTCGACCTGAGCCGCCTGCAGCCGAAGCAGACACTCGTCCTGCTGAACGCCTCCGAGGTGCTGAAGGAGACCGTCGCGGCGCTGGTGGAGGCCGGCTTCGACGCGTCCACCCCGGTCGCGGCGACGGTCTGCGGTACGACGACCTCGCAGACCAGCGTGGTGGGGACGCTCGAGACGATCGTCACCGACCTGCGGGCCGCGAAGGTGACCGGCGAGGCCGTGATCGTGGTCGGTTCGGTCGTCGAGCAGCGCGAGACGCTGTCCTGGTTCGAGACCAAGCCGCTGTTCGGCTGGCGGATCCTGGTCCCGCGGACCAAGGACCAGGCCGGCCCGCTGATGGACCGGCTCCGTCGGTACGGCGCGATGCCCGAAGAGGTCCCGACGATCTCGGTCGAGCCGCCGCGCAACCCGCAGCAGATGGACAAGGCGATCCGCGGTCTGGTCGAGGGCCGCTACGAGTGGGTTGCGTTCACCTCGGTCAACGCGGTGAAGGCGGTCCGGGAGAAGTTCGACGAGTACGGGCTGGACGCGCGGGCGTTCTCCGGGCTGAAGATCGCGGCGGTCGGCGACAAGACCGCCGAGGCGATCGGGGCCTGGGGCATCCGTCCGGACCTGGTCCCGTCCGGTGAGCAGTCCGCCGCCGGGCTGGTCGAGGACTGGCCGCCGTTCGACGAGGTGCTGGACCCGATCAACCGGGTGTTCCTGCCGCGCGCGGACATCGCCACCGAGACGCTGGTCGCGGGCCTGACCGATCTCGGCTGGGAGGTCGACGACGTCACGGCGTACCGGACCGTCCGGGCCGCTCCGCCGCCCGCGCCGACCCGCGAGGCGATCAAGTCCGGCAAGTTCGACGCGGTCGTGTTCACCTCGTCCTCGACCGTGCGGAACCTGGTGGGCATCGCCGGCAAGCCGCACGCGTCGACGGTGATCGGCGTGATCGGCCCGGCGACGCTGAAGACCGCCGAGGAGCACGGCCTGCGGGTCGACGCGATGGCCGAGACGCCGTCCGTCGAGGAGCTGGCCGACGCCCTCGCCCGGTTCGGTGCGGATCGGCGTGACACCATGGTGGAGGCCGGCGAGCCGGTCACCCGCCCGTCCGAACGTCGGTCTGGTTCTCGTCGAAAGAGCTGAATGTGCCTGGATTCCCGGAAGTGAGGCCCCGGCGGCTGAGGTCGTCGGAGGCGGTGCGCAGGCTGGTCGCGGAGACCTCGCTGGAGCCGCGGCAGCTGATCCTGCCGATGTTCATCCGGGAAGGCGCCCGCGAGCCGATCGCGATCAAGTCGATGCCGGGCGTCGTACAGCACACCCGGGACACGGCGCGGAAGGCGGTCGCCGAGGCGGCTTCGTTGGGCCTCGGCGGCGTGATGCTGTTCGGCGTACCCGCTGAGAAGGACGAGGTCGGGTCGGGTGCGCTGGACCCGGACGGGATTCTGAACGTCGCGATCCGGGACGCGGTGTCCGAGGCCGGTGACTCCTTGCTGGTGATGTCGGACCTGTGCCTGGACGAGTTCACGTCCCACGGGCACTGCGGCGTACTGGACTCCTCCGGGCGCGTGGACAACGACGCGACGCTGAAGATCTACGCGGAGATGGGTGTCGCGCAGGCCACTGCCGGCGCGCATGTCGTCGGCCCGTCCGGGATGATGGACGGTCAGGTCGGCGTCATTCGTACGGCGCTGGACGCGGCCGGATTCATCGACACGGTGATCCTGGCGTACGCCGTCAAGTACGCGTCGGCGTTCTTCGGGCCGTTCCGGGAGGCCGTCGACTCGTCGCTGACCGGTGACCGCAAGACCTACCAGCAGGACAACGCGAACGCCCGCGACGCGATCCGCGAGGTCGACCTCGACATCGCCGAGGGTGCCGACATCGTCATGGTCAAGCCCGCGCTGCCGTACCTGGACATCGTCCGCCAGATCCGCGACCACGTGAACGTCCCGGTCGCGGCGTACAACATCTCCGGCGAGTACGCGATGGTCGAGGCCGCCGCCGCCAACGGCTGGATCGACCGCGACAAGGCCATCCTCGAAACCCTCACCTCGATCCGCCGAGCCGGCGCCGACACCATCCTCACCTACTGGGCCACCGAAGTAGCCCAGCACCTGACCTACCGCTGATCAGCGCGCCACCGAGTAGTCGGATTGGGTGAAGCCGGCCTTTAAGGTGCGGGTGGCGTTGTGGGTCAGGGGGATGTCGGTGGGGACTGGGCCGAAGAGGGGGATGCCGGCGCCTAGGAGGACGGGGGCGGTGGTGATGGTTAGTTCGTTGAGGAGGCCTGCCGTGAGGAAGGTCTGGATGGTGGCGGCTCCGTCGGTGTAGATGCGCTGTGCGCCACGGTCGTTGAGCGTCTCGACGAGGGCGTCCAGGGTGCGGTGGACGAGGATGCGGTCGTCGATGTCGGGGTCGAGCGTGGTGCTCAGGACCTCGACCTCCTTGCCTTCGTACGGCCAGGTGTCGAACTTGCAGGCCAGCTGGTACGTCTTGCGCCCGAGTACGACGGTGTCCACCGACGCCAGGAACTCGTCGTACCCGGTCTCCCCGGCATGCTCCGCACGACTGGTCAACCAGTCGATGGACCCGTCGACCCGCGCGATGTAACCGTCGAGGCTGGTGGCGATGAACGCAGCGGCATGAAAACTCACAACCACCATTTTCCACGACCGCTCAACGCGGCGAAGGCCCGACCGTCCCTTCCAGGGTGTGCTCGCACGGAAGCAGGATCTGGCGCTCGTAGTCGCCGTTCGGCTCGGTCAGGAGACTGGTGAGCAGCCGGACCGCGCGGCGCCCCATCGCGTTCCGCGGTACCCGCAACGTTGCCCACGGCAAGGAGCCGACCTCGGTCTCGTCATCGACCAGCAGTACGACGGACAGGTCGCCGGGCACCGACAGCCCGCGGAGGTTCAGCATCGCCGCGAGGACCCGCAGCAGATTGACGGACTCGACCAGGATCGCGGTCGTCCCGGCCGCCAGTGCCTGGTCCAGCCAGCCGGTCGTCAGCCCGGACGGAGCCGAGAACACCGGCTCCGGCACCGGCAGCGCAAACCGCTCCAGCGCCCCGGCGAATCCGGTCCACCGATCCTCCTGCGGCTCGTCGCGCGACTGCTCGCCGAGATACGCGAACGTCCGGTGGCCGAGTGCGACCAGATCGTCGACGATCTCGCCGGTCGCGGTCCGGTAGTCGCCGCCGACGTAGCTGATCGACGCTCCGGGCACCTCCCGATGACCGACGTACACGAACGGATAACCCTCGTAGGCCAGCCGGGCCAGGTCCTCGCGGTCCGCGTGGTGACCGAGCAGCAGGCTGCCGGCCGCCTGCCGGAGCCCGTTCGTGTCGTCGGCGAAGATCCGCCGTACGCCGGACTCGTCGGGAGCGGCCGTGAACAGCACCAGGTTGCACCCCTCGGCCGCGGCCTGCTCCTCGATCCCGCGCAGGAACTCGAAGTAGTAGTCCCGGGAACTCGTCGGGAAGATCGGCTCGAACGTGTGGACGCCGAGCAGGTGCGGCGTGGCTCGGGCGACCGCTCGCCGTTGCCCGGCCGGCGCGTACTGGAGCCGCCGGGCCGCGTCCATGACGCGGCGCTGCGTACCGGCCGAGATCCGCCCGAGGTCCGCCGTACCGTTCATCACCATCGAGACGGTCGATTGCGAAACCCCGGCCGCTTTGGCCACGTCCGCCTGCCGCGATGCGGTCTTCTTCATGCCGCCTCCCCTCTGGGCCACCCCACGATGCCACCCGACCCGGTCAGGTCCCGGCGCAGTACGTCGTAGTCCACATCCTGTACGGCGATCCGCGCGGACACCGCGAGCGACGCAGCACAACCGGCGGCTTCGCCGACCGTCATGAACACAGGCTCCATCCGCACCGACGCGAACGCCACGTGCGACGCCGACACCGCCGCCGCGACCAGCAGGTTCGCGCACTCGGAAATCCGCGGAACGATCGACCGGTACGAGATGCCGAACGGGCGGACCAGCGGAACCTGCACATTTCCCTCGTTCCGCGGATTTCCGTCGACCAGCACGCGCCGGGCGTTGTGCGAGTCCATCACGTACGACGCCACCGCGATCGGGTCCGGCACCACGGTCCGTCCGGTCGCCTCGTGCTGCGTGACAACGTGTTCCGCGACCATCCGCCGACCTTCCCGCACATACAGCTGGTGCGGCCAGTACGACGTTTTCCTGAACTCGCCCGGCGCGAGTCCGAAGGCCTGTGTCGCCGCACGTACGTCGGCAGGCAGGTCCGCCGAGGTCGACAGGTAGTGGAGCATCCCGGCCTGGTAGCGAACGTGGTCCTGGAAGATCTCCTCCCGGCGGGCGTAGCCGGCCTCCGGCCACTCGTCGCTCGCCCCGATGTGGTCGGAGGAGAACGCGCCGTGGTTGTTCATGTCGAACACCCTGCCATGCACCCGCGTGGTCCGCCCGTACAGCTCGTAGATCCCGGCCTCGAGGTACCGGCGCAGCAGCTCGTACCGCGAGGCGTCGTACCCCGCCGGCCGTGGGAACGGGATCCGGTGCGGTCCGTCGGTCACGTGCAGCCGGAAGTTGTACGCCTGCACGTGCCGGTCTCCGGATCCGATCGCGCCGTACGGCTCCGCGGAGATGCCGGGGAGCAGGCCGCTGGACGGCTGGCCTGGTACGACGTACGGATCGACGGGCCGCTCGAACTGGTGGTTGATGCTGTGCTGCACACCGGCGATCGATTCACCGTACACCGCCGACGACTCGCGCCCGACCGTGTACGAGACGCCGGCCGCGGCCAGGAGATCGCCTTCGTACGACGCGTCGACGTACACCTGCGCGCGGTAGCTGGAGCCGTCGTCGGTGCCTAGCTCGGTGATCCGGTTGCCGGTCTTCGTCACGTCGAGCAGGTGCCGGCGTCGATGGAGTACGACGCCTGTGTCGGCCAGCCAGCGCAGGAAGATCTCCTCGGCGACGTGCGCCTCGACCTTCCAGTGCGGATCCGGCGCGTGGTACGCCGCCGCGACCTCGGCGTAGAAGGCCAGCGCCAGCCCGCCGATCGTCCGCGCGTCGCCGACGTCGGTCTCGCCCAGACCGGACGCGGTCATGCCGCCGACCTGGTCGTCGAACGCGAGCAGGACGACGCGGAGCCCGGAACGTGCCGCCCGGACGGCGGCGGTGACCCCTCCGGACGTCGCGCCGTACACCACGACGTCGGCGTCGGTGGGTCCCGCGGGCTCAGCCGCCAGCGGTGGGCGGTGGTACTGGAGACCTTCGAGTGCGAGCGTCATGTGGACCGTTGTATCAGCTCCGGTGCTGATAATCAGCTAATACTTCATGGCTCACAAATCGGGCTGTAGCAAGCTATTGACAGCGAACGAGAGGTCGAGCGTACGGTGATCCGCAACCCGGGAGAATAGATTTTGCTGAACTATTAGCAGATATGAGGATGGTCGTGACCGATCGAGAACTGAGCGCCGGACTGCTGGTGGTGGGCGGTGGCCTGGGTGGTGTGGCCGCGGCCCTGACCGCCGCCAAGCTCGGGTGCCAGGTGCTGCTGACCGAAGAGACCGACTGGCTCGGTGGACAGCTGACCGCCCAGGCGGTGCCGTCCGACGAGCACCCGTGGATCGAGAGCCCGCACATCTCGTCCGGGTACCGCGAGCTGCGGACCCGGATCCGGGACTACTACCGGCGCAACTACCCGCTGACCGCCGAGGCGCTCGCGCAGCCCGCGCTCAACCCAGGTCTCGGTAACGTCAGCCGGCTCTGTCACGAGCCTCGCGTCGCGGTCGCCGTGATCGACGAACTGCTGGCGCCGTACGTCTCCGCCGGCCGGATCACCGTGCTCTACAACCACGTGCCGACGGCTGCGACGACCGATGGGGACCGCGTCACGTCGGTCACACTGCACGGTCCGGGCGGATACGTCACCGTGACCGCGCCGCTGGTCGCCGACGCGACCGAGCTCGGCGACCTGCTCGAACTCGCCGGCGTCGAGCACGTGATCGGCGCGGAGGCGCAGAGCGAGACCGGTGAACAGTACGCCGCGGAGGTCGCGGACCCGCTCGACCAGCAGGCGATCACCTGGTGCTTCCCGCTCGAGTACCGTCCGGGCGAGGATCACACGATCGAGCGGCCGGCGTCGTACGACCACTGGAAGACGCATGTGGATCCGTTCTGGCCGGGGCCACAGCTGTCCTGGGTGAAGATCGACATCAAGACGATGGGCGGCCGCGAGAATCGGATCTTCGAGGTCGACATGGACGTCCCGCACGCTGCCGACCTCTGGCACTTCCGCCGGATCCGCGCGCGCAGCCAGTTCGACCGGTCGCTGATCGACACCGACATCTCGCTGGTCAACTGGCCGAACGTCGACTACTGGGAGGCGGCGCTGGTCGGTCCGGGCACCGATAAGGACCGCGCTCTGCAGCGTTGCCGCGAGCTGTCTCTGTCGTACCTGCACTGGATGCAGACCGAGGCACCCCGCCACGACGGCGGCACCGGCTACCCGGGCCTCAAGCTCCGCGCGGATCTCACCGGTACGGCGGACGGCCTCGCGAAGTCGGCGTACATCCGGGAATCCCGGCGGATCAAGGCGCGGTTCACGGTGCTCGAGCAGCATGTCGCTGTCGCCGATCGCGGTCCCGAGGCCGGTGCGGAGTTCTTCCCCGACGGTGTCGGCGTGGGGCATTACAACATCGACCTGCATCCGAGCACCGCCGGGATCAACTACGTCAACCTCGAGGTGTACCCGTTCCAGATCCCGCTCGGCGCGCTGATCCCGCAACGGCTGCGGAACCTGCTGCCGGCGAACAAGAACATCGGCACCACGCACCTGACGAATGGTTGCTACCGGCTACATCCGGTCGAGTGGAGTATCGGCGAGGCCGTCGGCGCCCTGGCAGCGCAGTGCTTGACCAGCGGCACCGAACCGCACGCGGTCGCCGACTCCGCACAACTGACCGAGGATCTGCAGCGGGTGCTGACCGGAACACTGAAAGTGCCGGTCAAATGGCCTGACAGCATCGCTCGCACGCGTCCGTCCCAGGCCGCCAACCCGACGCCGGTGCATGCGGCGCCGCAACCTCGCGCAAAGGCCAGCTGACATGACGGACGCACAGGAATACGACGTCATCATCTACGGCGCGACACTCGCCGGGATCATGGCCGCGCTGCGCCTGCGGGGCAGGGGCTATCGCAGCCTGGTGCTCGAGCCGACCGGCCACGTCGGCGGCATCGTCGCCGGCGGTCTGGTGAAGAGCGATACCCCGAACACGCTTTCCGCCCTGGCCGGCTGGACGCAGAGCCGCTTCTTCGGCGGCATAGCGGCCGAGTACGGCAGCGACGACCGGGCCGACGGCCCGCGGTACCGCTTCGAGCCGAAGGTCGCCGAGCGCGTCGCGCGGGGGCTCCTCGACGATGCCGAGGCCGACGTACTGGTCAACGAACGTATCCACGGGCCTGCCGATGTCGAGGTTCGTGGCGACCGGATCCAGGGCGTTCGCACCAGCCACGGCTGGCGGCGGGCGCGGGCGTTCGTGGACGCGTCGTACGAAGGAGACCTCCTGGCAGCCGCGGGCGTCCCGTACGCCGTCGGTCGAGAGCCGGCCGGCCGGTACGACGAACCACTCGATGGGTTCCTGCCCGACCGGGCGTACCGTCGGCGGGCGTTCCGGCCGAACACGTTCTACCCGGTGAAGCCGGTGCCGACGGAGGCACCCGGGGACGGCGACGCAAAGGTGCAGGCGTACAACTTTCGCGGCGTACTGGACAAGGGGCCGGACCGGATCCCGTTCGAGAAGCCGGACGACTACGACCCGAAGCTCTACACGTACCTCGGCCAGCTGCTCGAGCAGCGCGGGGTCACCGGGCTCTCGTCGATCGTCACGCACACGGCGCTGCTGCCGAACGACAAGTACCAGACCAACCAGGCGCTGTTCATCGGGTTCGACCTTCCGGGCGCGTCGTGGGACTACCCGGACGGCTCGTGGCAGCGGCGCGACGAGGTGATCGCCGAGCACGTCCGCTGGCATCGCGGAATGCTGTACTGGCTGGCGAACGATCCGTCACTTCCGGAAAGTTTCCGAAAGGATGCCGGAACGTTCGGACTGCCTCCGGACGAGTTTTCCGACAGCCCTTACGGACAAGGGTTTCCGCACGCGCTCTACATCCGCGAGGCGCGCCGGATGATCGGGCAGACCGTGCTCACGCAGCACGACCTGCGGCGACCGGGCAACACCAAGGAAACCGCAGTCTGCTGCTGGAACTACGGCATCGACTGCCACATCGTCCAGTACTACGCCGAAGGCGACGACACGATCGTCGGCGAGGGAACCGTTACCGGGACCGAGAAGAACGGTCCGGTCGACCTGTACCAGCTGCCGGCCGAGGTGCTGTTCCCGGCCCGCGGCGGGATCGGGAACCTCGTCGTACCGCTCTGCTTCTCGGCCAGCCACGTCGGCTACCTGTCGGCCCGGATGGAGCCGAACTACGGAATGCTCGGCGAGGCCGCGGGGGAGCTGTTGGCTCAATCGCTGCGGACCGGCCAGGCCGTCCAGGACTACGACTACCCGGCGCTCGCCGCCGCCCTCACCGAGCACGGCAGCATCCTCTCGCTGCCCGAGCTGCACCAGAACTAGGAGAGTGCTCATGCAGTCGAACAGGCGGGACTTCCTCAAACTGACCGGTGGCGTTTCGTTGCTCGCGGCGACCTCCGGCACGGTGCTGGCGGGCTGTGGCGGGTCCGACGGATCGGGCACCGCGGCGAAGGCGGCCGCGAAGGCGACACCACCCGAGTACCTGCCCTACACGTCGGTGAAGCCGGACCTGCCGGGCACGGCCGACGGCGTGATGCCGGGCTTCTTCAAGTATCCGCGTCAGTTGGTCGACGGGTACAAGGACAAGCCGGGTGCGGGCGCGGGTGACGTCAAGATCCTCACCAACATGTTCAACCCGGCGCCACCCGGGGCCGGCAGCAACACGTACTGGAAGGCGCTGAACGAGCGGGTCGGCGCGAACCTCGACATCACGATGACGCCCGCCGCGGACTACGTGAGCAAGTTGTCGACCGTGATCGCCGGCGGCGACCTGCCGGACATCCTGATGATCGCGTCGAAGTTCCCCAACCGCGGCGAGATGCTCACCAAGCTCTGCGCGGACCTGACCTCGCACCTGTCCGGATCGGCGGTCAAGGACTACCCGTTCCTGGCCAACCTGCCGACCGACTCCTGGTTGCCGACGATGTACAAGGGCGGGATCCACGCGATCCCGATCGCGCGGTCGGTGATCGGGACGATCATGTTCAGCCGGGTGGATCTCATCAAGGCCCGGTCGCTGAACCCGGAGCCGGCCAGCTACGCGGACTTCGTCGAGACCGCGAAGGGCCTGACCGACGCGAAGGCGAACAAGTGGGCGTTCGGTGCGTCGAAGGGCGTGACCACGTTCATCGGCAACATGCTCGGTGTACCGAACGTCTGGAAGCAGGACGGCGGAAAGTTCGTTTCCGAGCTGGAGGTTCCGGAGCGGAAGGAAGCAGTCGCCCGGACCGCCGAGTTGGTGAAGGCCGGCGTTTTCCACCCGGATGCCCTGGGCGGGAAACTCCAGCTCCGCGACCTGTTCGGCAACGGCACGATCGCGCTGAACGCGGACGGGTACGCCGCCTGGGACCTGATGGCCGACACGTACGGCGTCGACGTCGGCGGAATGCCTGTTCCGGGGTACGACGGTGCTCAAAAAGGTAAGCCCGTGCAACGCGAAGGCGCCGCGATCTTCGCGCTGACCGCGTTCAAGAAGGCCGGCGACGACCGCGTCAGGCAACTGCTCCGGATCTGCGACTGGCTCGCCGCGCCGCTCGGAACCAGCGAGTACATGTTCCGCCGGTTCGGTGTCGAGGGCATCCACTACACCTGGAAGGGCGACAAGCCGGAGCGCACGTCGGCGGGCAAGACCCAGGTGAGCCTGCCGCTCGAGTACGTCGCGGACGCGCCCCACGTCCTCGGGCCGTCCAACGAGCAGCGGGTCCGTACCCAACGCGCGTACCAGGAAAAGATCGTTCCGAACCTGCTCGCGAACCCCTGCGCCGGACTGTACTCGGCCACCTCGATCAGCAAGGCCGACGAGCTCGACAAGCTGATCAACGCCGCCGAGCTGGACATCATTTCCGGCCGGAAACCGATCAGCAGCTGGGACGACGCCGTCGCGAACTGGAAGAAGCGCGGCGGCGACAAGATCCGCGACGAGTACTCCAACCAGTGACTCTCGTGCTGCAACGGAGAACGGTTGCGCGGAGCAACCAGAAGACCTTGACCGGGTGGCAGCGGTTCCGGCGGGACCGGTTCCTGCTGCTGATCGGGTTGCCGGGCGTCCTGCTGCTGGTCCTGTTCCACTACGTGCCGCTGCTCGGGAACGTGATCGCGTTCAAGGACTACGCGCCGTACCTGGGGATCACGGAGGCGCCCTCGGCCGGTCTGGACAACTTCCGGGTGATCGTCGACGGCGACCCGGACTTCGTCAACGCGCTGGTCAACACGCTGGTGATCTCGTGCGTGCAACTGGTGCTGGTGTTCCCGGTGCCGATCGCGCTCGCGCTGCTGCTCAACTCGTTGCTCAGCGAGCGGTTGAAGCGGGTCGCCCAGTCCATCCTGTACCTGCCGCACTTCATGTCCTGGGTGATCGTCGTCGCGATCTTCCAGCACATGCTCGGCAACGCGGGCCTTTACAACACCTGGGCCCGCGCGCACGACCTGCCGCTGCTGAAGATCATCGGCAACCCCGATCTGTTCATCCCGCTGATCACCTCGCAGGTGATCTGGAAGGACGCCGGCTGGAGCACGATCATCTTCCTGGCCGCGATGTCCCGCGTCGACACGCAGCTCTACGAATCGGTCGCCGTCGACGGCGGCGGGCGCTGGCGCCAGCTCTGGCACGTGACGCTGCCGGCGATCCGTCCGGTGATCGTCCTGCTGCTGATCCTCCGCCTCGGGGACGTGCTCTCGGTCGGGTTCGAGCAGATCTTCCTGCAGCAGGGACCGGTCGGGCTGGACGCGTCCGAAGTCCTGGACACCTACGTCTACAACCACGGCATCGTCGGCGGCAACTGGGGTGTGGCCGCCGCGGTCGGCCTGGTCAAGGGGCTGATCGGCACGATCCTCGTGCTGGGCGCCAACAAGGTCGCCCATCTGTTCGGTGAGCGCGGGGTGTACTCGAAATGGTGAACCTGATCAGCGGTACGGCGCCGCCGAGCACACCGGTCCGCGGGTTGAAAGGCGTCGTACTGATCGTCGCCTGCGCGCTCGTACTTGTACCGTTCCTCGCCGTCCTCTCGACCTCGCTCGCCGACCAGCAGCAGATCACCAGTTCCGGCGGGTACGTGCTGTTTCCGCACGATCCCTCGTTCGCGGCGTACGAAGCGATCTTCCGCGGCGGTGTCGTCACCCGGGCGACGATCGTTTCCGTCCTGCTCACCGTGGTCGGGTCGGGGCTGTCGATCGTGGTCGTCGTCTCGATCGCCTACTCGCTGTCCCGGCCCGGATCGTGGGGACAGCGGCCGCTGCTGTTCATCGTCTTGTTCACGCTTCTCTTCAGCGCCGGAATCATCCCGAACTACCTGCTGATCAAGGAGCTCGGGCTGATCGACTCCTACTGGGCACTGATCCTGCCGGGGCTGACCAGTGCGTTCCAGATCATCATCGTCCGCGCGTTCTTCCTCGACGTACCGGCCGAGATCATCGACGCGGCCCGGATCGACGGCGCCAACGAGCTGCAGATCCTCACCAGGGTGATGCTGCCGCTGTCGAAGGCGGTGGTCGCCGTGGTCGGCCTGTTCAGCGCGGTCGGCTACTGGAACGCGTACTTCAACGCGATCCTCTACATCAACTCACCCGAGAAGTGGCCGCTGCAGCTGGTCCTGCGGACCTACGTCGTCGACAACACCCAGGTCGGCGGCGATCTGCCCGGCGAGGTGATGCCGCCGCAGCAGTCGTTGCAGATGGCAATCCTCGTCGTCTCCCTCGTTCCGATCTGCCTGGTCTACCCGTTCCTGCAGAAGCACTTCGCGAAGGGCGTTGTGCTGGGGGCGGTGAAGGGCTGAGTCCCACCTTCCGTCCGAGAAAGGTTCCGCCATGCCTTCCGACGAATTACAACCCCCTGCCCGACTGAGTCGCCGTACCCTGTCCGTTCTCGGGGTGACAGGCCTCGCAACCGCCGTCGCCGCCCAGCCGGCTCACGCCGCCGACAAGAAGTCTGCCTTGGCGGCAGCGACCGGCGTCGCGAGCACCGTCGCAGACCTCCGAGCCACGCCCGGTACGTCGGACGGCGAACAACTTCTCCTGCTCGGCTACACAGCACCTGGTCTCGGCGGAGGTGTCGTCTACTGGGACGCCGCCGCGACCGACCCCGACGACGGGGGCATGGTCTTCGCCGTCACAGGTACGGCGACCGGCCGCTGGAAACGCCCGCGCACCAACGAGCTCGACCTGTCCTGGTACGGCGTGACCGGCGCCGGTACGACGGACGACTCGGGTCGACTGCAGAACGCCGTGAATGCGCTGCCTGCCGGTGGAACGATCACGATGGGCCCGGGCACGATCCGGCTCGAGCACACGGTCACCGTCAAACGTGTGCCGGTCGTGTTCCAGGGCGCCGGTGCGAGCGACGAGTTCACCTCCGGCACGCAGATCGTGCTCGCCACTGGGACCGCCGACGGGTTCGTGCTGTCCGGTGTGCACGGGGGCGGTTTCCGTGACCTGCAGATGCACGGCGAGAGCCTGACCGGCGGCGCAATGATCCGGACCCAGCAGGAAAACGGTCTCGGAAACTACCTGATCTCGTTTTCCGACTGCCGCTTCATGGACGGCTACAACGGCGTCATCCTGCGCAGTGCCAACACCGTCCGTTTCCGCAACTGTGTCTGGAACGGCTTCTCCGGGCAGCAGGTGATCCTGCTGAACGGTCAGAACAACATCTCCCGCGCCGATCCGGTCGAGTTCGTCCAGTGCGCGATCGCCGCCGGTACCGCGAACCCCGGTGTCGACAACGTGGTGATCGACGGACAGGGCGGATCGATCAAGTTCATCGCGACCGCGATCCTGTTCGGTCACCACGGCATCTGGATGCGGAACACCACGTCCGAGGGCCTGCCGAAGTTCCTGTACTTCGAGGGCGGCGGCTTCGAGAACGGTCACGGCGTACCGGTGTTGCTGGAGGCGGGTGCTCAGGCGCAGTTCATCAACACCTACATCTCGGCCGACAACGCCGAGGACGCGGTTCGGATCGGCGTGGGGTTCACCGGCACGGCGACGTTCGCGAACTCGGTGATCCGCGGCTGCGGCCGGCACGGGATCGACATCGCGTCGACCCGGATCACGGTCACCGGATGCCTGATCGGGAACAACGGGCGGATGGCGCACCCGTCGTTCGCCCAGCAGATCACCGGTGTGGCGTCGAGCGCGGCCGGTGTCCGGATCACGACGGCCGCACCGCACACCTGGGAGACCGACGACCGGGTCACGCTGCAGGACGTCGGCGGCGCGACGGGGCTGAACGCGGCCTGGCCGATCGCCGTCGTCAGTGCGACATCGTTCGACCTGGTCGGCGCGACCCTGACGCAGGCCTGGACCTCGGGCGGAATCGTGTTCCGGAACGGTTCCGGAATCAATCTGCGATCGACCGCGAACCGGATCGTGCTCACCGGGAACGCGATCGGCGGCCTTGCGGACGGGGTGAACCGGCAGGAGTACGGGATCGTCAACCGCAGTACCGACGTACTTGCTGCCAGCAACGAGCTCACCGGTAACAACGCCGGCCCGTACCTCGCCTACGCGGCCGCCCGGTTCACTGGCAACAAGGGCGTCGAGCAGACCGACGGATGGCTCACCCTACGGCTCCCGGGCACGGTGACCGACGGCCTGTACGACTTCAGCGACCTCCTGTACGTCGACGGCCGTCCGATCCGTGTCACCCGAGTAGCCCGCGCACTCAGCACCGGCTCCTGCCAACTCCGCCTCGAAGCCAACAACTCCCCGGCCGGCACCGCCGCCATCGACGCCACCTCGACAACCCAGTCCACCAAACTCGCCACTCCCATCCCCATCGACGGCACCAACGCGCCGGTCCGCATCCAACTCCGGGTGTCCAACGCAACCTCGGCCACCGGTCTCACTGCCCAGTTCGGTTACGAGATCCAGGCGTGACCTGCGAAGGCCTCGCTCAGCCCTTCAAACCGGTCTGGGCGAGGCCTTCGACGAATTGGCGTTGGGCCAGGATGAAGATGATGAGGACGGGGAGGGCGGACAGCGTTGCGGCGGCGAGTTGGGTGTTCCACATGGGGCCGCCGTACGCGTCGACGTACTGGGTGAGGGCCTGGGGCACGGTGAACTTCTGCTTCGAGGAGAGGAACACGATCGGCTCGAGGTAGAGGTTCCAGCTGTGCAGGAAGGTGAAGATCGACACCGCACCGATCGCCGGCCGCGCCAGCGGAAGGCACACGCGCCAGAAGAGGCCGAAGCGGCCCAGCCCGTCGACCCTCCCGGCTTCCTCGAGCTCGGTGGGCAGCGTGATGAAGAACTGCCGCATGATGAACGTCGCCAGCACGCTCGGCGCACCGAGCATCGGGATCAGGATCAGCGGCCAATGCGTGTCCACCAGCCCGAACGCGTCGAACATCCGGTACAGCGGGATGATCGTCACCTCGTTCGGCACCAGCAGCCCGCTGAGTACGACGACGAACACAACCCCGGCACCGCGGAACTTCACTCGCGCGAAGGCATACCCGGCCAGCGCCGACACCGCCAGAGTCCCGATGGTGACGACCAAAGCGATGTAAAGGTTGTTCAGGTACTGCCGGCCGAACGGCTGCAACTCGAAGACCTGGCGATAGGCGTCCAACGTCGGCGATCCCGGCAGCAGCGACGGCGGGAACGCGAAGATCTCGGCCACCGGCTTCAGCGACGTCGTCGCCATCCACCAGATCGGGAACACGAACGGCACACAGCACACCAGCAGTACGCCGTAGATCAGCAGCTTAAGCCTCATGGAACACCCACCTACGACGCATCCGCCACTGGACCGCCGTCAGCACCAGGACGATGAAGAACAGCAGCAGCGACAGCGCCGAGCCGTACCCGAAGTGATGGAACTGGAACGCCTGCTGGTACAGGTAGTAGACGAGCACGGTCGTCGACGTCTCAGGTCCGCCTTGGGTCAGTACGGCGATCTGCGCGAAGACCTGCAGCGACCCGACGATGGTCAGGATCATCGTCAGCAGGATCGTCGGACTGATGAGTGGCACGGTCACCCGACGGAACCGGGCCCACGCCGACGCGCCGTCGATCCGGGCCGCCTCGTAGAGCTCGGCCGGAACGCCTTGCAGCGCGGCCAGGAACAGCACCATGTTGAGGCCGACGTTCTTGAACAGCTGGACCACGATCACCGACGCCATCGCCGTACCGCCGGATCGCAGCCAGTTCGGCCCGTCGATCCCGAGCACGTTCAGGAACCCGTTCACGCCGCCGTTGTCCTGCAGTAAGAACCCCCACACGATCGTCCAGGCGACGAGCGTCACCACGACCGGCGAGAAGAACAGTGTCCGGAAAACGACTGTGCCGCGGAGCTTCTGATTCAGCAGCACGGCGAGGAACAGCGCCAGGCTGAGGTTCAGCACCACCAGCCCGAACGAGAACAGACCTGTTGCCCTGAGCACCGGACCCAGTCGTTGGTCGTCGGCCAGCGCCGCGTAGTTGTCGCCGCCGACGAACTCGAACGTCCCGCCCAGCACGTTCCACTCGTGCACGCTGTACCAGACCACGAGCCCGAGCGGAACGATGACGAAGGCAACAATCCCGGCAAGCTGCGGAAGCACCATCAGCCATCCGGCCAAGGTGTCCCGCCGCCGCGTCGTCCAGTACGGCGCGCGCTCGGCCGGCGCCCGGGGTGGCGCCGGTTTGTCGAGGAGCAAGGTCATTTCGCCAGCAGGGGGTTGATTTTCGAGCAGACGCCGGACATCACCGTTTTCACGTCGGCGTCCGGCTTCCACAGCGGGTCGAGGGCGGCGCGGACGGTCTGCTGCAACTCGGCGTACCCGGTATGGCTGGTCTTGATGTCGCCGCGCTGGATGCCGTCGATGACGACACTCTGCAGCTGGGCCGGCTTGAGCAACGGGTTGGCCTTGGCGAGCGTCGCGGCGTTCAGTTGCGACTTGCGCGGCGGCGGGAAGAACTGCGCGAGCTTGGCCGAGTTCTCCGCGTTGCTGAAGTACGCCAGGAACTGCTTGGCCGCGTCGGCGTGCTTGCCGCGCTTGAAGACACCGATCCCGGCCTGACCGACGACGGAGTACTCGCCGGACGGGCCCTTGGGCAGCGGCACCAGGTCCCACTTGAACTTGGACTTCTCCAGCAGCGCCGCGCGGCTGATCTGCGTCAGGATCATCGCCGAGTCACCGGCGTAGAAGTCCTTCGTCACGCCCGGTCCCGGCATCCCCTTGTCGGTGAAGATCAGCTTGTGGATGAAGGTCATCGCGTCGACCATCTCGGGCTGGTCGAAGCCGCAGGTCTTCCCGTCCTCGCTCCACGGCCGTGCGCCCCAGCCGGACCAGATCGAGTTCAGCGTGTCCCAGCCCTTGTAGTCGAAGTCACCGACCACGAGCCCGCCCTTCCCCCGGGCCTGTACGGCGGAGGCGGTCTTGGCGGCCTCCTCCCAGGTCCAGGTCCCGGACGCGATCTGCTGGGCCGGAGCCGGCCGCCCCGCCGCTTTCACCAGGTCGGTGTTCACGAACACACCCAGCGGCGAGGTGGAGAACGGGTACGCGTAGAGCTTGCCGTCCTTCTCCCAGTTGGCCGTCGTGCTCGGCACGAGATCGGCGTCCTTGTCGATCGGCTCGAGCGCGCCCGAGCTGACGAAGTCCGGTGCGGTGCTCTCCAGGATCCACGCCAGGTCGGGCACGTTGCCGCCGCCGATCTGCGTGGTCAGCGTGGTCGTGTAACTGTCGAACGGGATCGACTCGAAGGTGATCTTGCCGATCTCGGGATGGTCCTTCTTGTAATCGGCGGCGATCTGGTCGAACAACGCCAGATGCTTGGCGTTGGCGCTCCAGATCGTCATCCGCAGGTCCACCGGACCCGAGGAGCCGGAGCCGCCGTCGGACGAGCCGCCGCAGCCCGCGAGGGCCAGCAGAGCGGCGGCCACACCGGCCGCTGTCAGGGAACGGAGTTTCATCGGTCAGTCCTCCATCAGTAGCCAGTGACGCTTGGCCAAGCGAGTTCGATGCCCTGGGCAACCAGGTGGTCCTGGAACTCGGCGAGCAGAGCGGGGGTGTTGCGGACTGCACGTGGGGCGGTGCCGCGGTCGAGGCAGAACGCCGCGAGTGCGCCGGCGGACTCGCCGATGTTCCATTCGACGGGATGCAGCCGGTAGCAGCCGTTGGTGATGTGCGTGGTGCCGAGGTTCTTGTTCGCCGGCAGCAGGTTCTCCACCCGCTGCGGGATCAGCGCGCCGAGCGGGATGCGGAACGGACTGCTGGCCACGTCGATGTAGTTGTCGCCACCGGTCGAGGGATGCAGGTCGATCCGGTACATGCCGATGCCGACGCTGTCGTCGTACTCGACCGCCCCGTGCTCACCGCGCACGGCAACGGAGAGGTCCTGCTCGACGATGGTGTACTCGGCCTTGATCCGACGGGATTCGCGAATGTACGGCGCCTGGGCCAGACCGTCCGCGGAGCCGACGAGGTCGCCCCGCAGCCGCAGCCCGGAGAAGCCGGTGCCGCCGTCGGGTCGCGGCGCTTCGGTCTGCAGCCAGTACAGAACGGATTGAGACAGTTCGCGAGCCGCCGCAAGATGCTTCGCCGCGTCCGGTACGTCGATGACCGGGCCCTCGAAGTAGTCGATCATCGGCCAGTTCACCAGGCAGATGTCGCTCTCGTACGCGCCCGGAACGAAGTGCCGGCGGGCCGCGATCCGGCGGAACGTCCACAGGTTCGTGTCGCCGCCCGTCCGTCGCTGGTCCGCGACCACCGCGAGCGGGTCGTCGTCGGGATTGGGAGTGAACGTGCGCCGCGAGCTCTCCAGCGTCCGTGGGTTGGGCGCGGTCCAGGACAGCAGCCGATCGCCCCAGAACGACGGCTGGTAGTTCCGCCAGAACGCGTAGTTCGCCGGCTTGTCCCCGACCTGGTCCCCGTCCACGTGATCGACCGCGAAGCAGTACGACACCGCCTGCATGTTCAGCGGCTGCGCCTCGGCCGGGGCGCTAGGCTCGCCGGTCTCGGCCTGCGCCTCGAATCCGGTCACGTACTCGGTCCCGGTCAACGGCAGCAGCTCACCCGTCTCGGTCGCATCCAGGATGTACGGCGCGGTGAGCGTCAACCGTTCCTCGGAGTCGCGCTGCTGCACGGTGACCGCGGTGACCCGATCGCCGTCGGTGTCGGCGGCCACGGGCCGGTACGGCTGCAGCACCTGGAGCCTGCGACTGGCTCGGTACGGGGCAAGCATGGCCTCGATGACGGCGAGCGCGACGCGAGGCTCGTGACAGAGCTTGGACACGTACCCGGCACCTGGATTGAGGTTGGCCGCGGCCCGCGACGCCGCGGTCAGCGGGTAGTGGCGGCGGTAGTAGTCACGGATCCCGTTGCGCAGCGTCCGGTACGACGCCGTGACGCCGAACTGTTCGACCCAGGTGTGCTCGTCCGGCGGGACGGCCTGGCTGGTCAGCTGTCCGCCGAGCCAGTCGAACTCCTCGGTCAGGATCACCGAGCGACCGGCACGTAGCGCGGCGAGAGCCGCGGCGACGCCGCCGAGTCCGCCGCCGATCACAAGTACATCGGTATGCATTCAGGCACCTTTGGGTGGAGTGAGTGTGATTCCATCGGTCAGGTCGCAGGGGAGCAGCAGTTGCCGCTCGGCGGAGGTTCCGCTGAGGACCGCCTCCAGCAGCTCGACCGCGCGCACGCCCATGGCTCGCCGCGGGACGTGGAAGCCCGTGAAGTCGAGATCGCTGGCAACAGGCCGCGTCGAGTCACCGAGCGCGATCACGGACAGGTCGCCCGGTACGTCGACTCCGCGCTCGGCCGCCGCGGCGTACAACGCGATCGCGTCGGCCCGCTCCTCGACGAACGCCGCGGTGATGCGCCGCTGCAGAAGATCGTCGAGCACCTCGCCGGGCGAACGATCGAGCGTCGGCACGTGCGGTGCACGCGGTCCCGCGGCCTCGCGGAAGCCCCGGAGCCGGTCGGCCGACGACTCGGCGCCGACGCCCAGCCCGACGAAGGCGAACCGCCGGTGACCGAGGTCCCGCGCCCGTTCCGCGACTGTGCGCGTGGCGGTGCTGTAGTCGGCGCCGACGTACGGCACCGGGGCGCCGGCGTCGTCGCGGCGGCCGACCGAGACGAACGGGTAGTCCTCGGCGATCAACCGAGCCAGCTCGTCGGAAGGGATCTCGCGCCCGAGCAGCAGGCAGCCGTCGGCGATCCGGAGCCGGTTGTTCTCGTGGAAGATCCGCCGATGCCCGTCGGTCACCGGAGCGCTGGTGAACAGCAACAGGTCCCATCCGAGGCGCTCGGCGCGGTCCTCGATCCCGGCCAGGAACGGGTGGTAGAAGTCGCCGCTCGCACTCGGGAACACCGACTCGTAGGTGAAGACGCCGAGGATCTGGTTGCGCTGGTTCGTCATCCGGCGGGCCAGCGGATCGGCCTGGTAGCCGGTCTCGCGGATCACCTTGAGCACGCGGTCCCGGGTCTCGGCCGGGATCCGCGCGATCGCGTCGCTGCGGTTGTTCAGCACCAGCGACACCGTCGTCTGGCTGACCTTGGCCAGCCGCGCGATGTCGCGTTGGGTGAGTCGGGTGGTCGCCTTGTCCGGCATCGATCGATCCTTCACGGTAATACGGATTGCCGGGGACATTAGAACAGTCACCGGACTGTCGTCAAGGGCTCGGTTCGGCTGCTAATCCGGATTACTAAAGCCGAGGTCTTGACCAAGGTCGGTCGGGCGCAGAAAACTCGCCGCAGTTCCGATCGTTGCGAGGAGAGCGTTCATGCTGAGTCGCCGCCACTTCACCGGCCTGGCTGCCGCCGCCGTCGCCGTGCCGTTCGTCAAAGTCGGCATCCAGCCGGCGGCCGCCCATCCGGAGGCCCTCGGGTTCGGGTCGGCGTACGACGCCTGCCCGCCGGATCCGACCGGGGTCGTGCTCGGTTCACCGGGCTTCGAGGTCGGCGCGGACGCGACGCAAGCACTGCAGGCGGCGGTCGACGAGGCGTCCCGCCGGGGCATCGCGAACAAGCTCGGCGACATCCTCGGAGGTGCCCGCGACTTCCCACTCGGCGACGGGGGCGGCTTGGTGTTCGTGCCGCCCGGGACCTACAACCTGTCGGCGCCGATCGACGTCCACGACTCGGTGCGGATCATCGGGTTCGGCCGCCGGCGTCCGCGATTCGTGCTCGCGCCGAACAGTCCCGGGTATGCCGGTTCCGTGCCGCGTGATGTCTTCTCGTTCCGGCGTCGCCCTGTCGGGGGTCCTGTCAGCTACGCGAACAACGACACCTTCGGCTCCGGTCTGATCAACGTGGACATCGCGATCGGTCCGGGCAATCCGCAGGCGATCGCGGTCCGGTTCGGCGGCGCGCAACTGTGCCTGCTGCAGGATCTCGACCTGGACGTGGGCGACGGCTGGGCCGGCATCGACCACAACGCGAACCTGATCCAGCGGGTCCGCGTCCGTGGCGGCGCGGTCGGCCTCAATGCGTACGCCGCCTCGGCCGGGTGGCCGACCACGGTGCTGGACTGTCGCTTCACCGGTCAACGGGAGACCGCGGTCCGTGCGAACAACGACGCCAAGCTGGTGCTCGTCCGCACTGTCCTGGCCGGCACGCCGCGTGGCGTCGAGTGTGTCCCCGCCCAGTTCCTGCATCTGTACCTGCACGGGTGTGTTCTCGAAGACGTTGCCGAGGGCATCGTCATGAACGACAGCGACCAGTTGCCCGGGGCCACCGATCCGCGGATCCGCAACAGCAACCAGCTCAACCTGGTCGACAGCGTCGTACGCCGCACTCCGACCGTCCTCACGCTTGCGCAGAGCGGTCGCCGTACGTCGGCCCGCGACGGCGGCATCGACCTCAGCTACGGCCTGCGGATCACCGATGGACTGTCGGTGCGCGAGGCTCGCGCCGACGGTGTGGTGATGGTGCAGGGTGCTCCCGACCGCGACGTACTGACGACCGATGTGCCTGAGTTGCCGAGCGTCTCCACCTGGGTCAGCGTCGCCGACGTGGCTGTCCGGATGGGGCGGACCATCGGCACGGGCGGTGACGATCTTCCCGTCTTCCAAGCAGCTGTGGATCGGCACGAAAACGTTTTCGTGCCGATCGGCGAGTACGTGCTCGCCGGGACGCTTCGCCTCCGCCAGAACACGAACCTGATCGGTCTGCATCCTCGCCAGACCTGGCTGCGCACCCCGGACGGCACGCCGTACTTCGGAGATCCGGACCGTCCGCGGGCCCTGGTCGAGACGCCGTTCGGCGGACGGAACATCGTCCACGGGCTCGGTCTCGACACGGCTCGGAACACGCCCGGCGCGGTGAACATCAGTTGGCGATCGGGACGCGGGTCGTACCTCGCCGACCTCGCCACTCAGTTCGTGAAGTGGCACCCGAACGACGTACCTGGCGGCGAACCCGGCTACACGTACAGGGGGAAGCACAAGTACGGCATCTGGGTTCGCGGTGGCGGGGGAGTGCTGTCGAACATCTGGAGCTCGAACGGCTGGGCCGACAACGGGTTACTCGTCGAGTACTCGTCCGTGCCGACCTCGGCGTACGAGCTCTCGATCGAGCACCACCAGCATCGCGAGGTGGTCCTCCGTCAGGTCTCCGGTTGGCAGTTCTTCGGCCTGCAGACCGAGGACCACATCTACGGCTGGCAGTCACAGGCCGTCGAACTCGACCGCTGCCACCATCTGCTGTTCGGAAACTCCGTCCTCTTCCGCGTGGCCACGGTCCTCGGTCCCTACCCGTACGGCGTCGGTCTCCGCGACTGCCACGACATCGTTTTCCGCGGCACCCGCGGTTACCGCGACAAGACCCCCGAGCTCACCCAGTGGGGCGCCGCGGTCGCCGACGTCCGATCGCGGCGCGTTGTGCCGGAGCCGGAGTTCACCGTACTGGAGATCCGATGATGCGCCGGGTGGCAGCGCTGCTGGCGGCGGGTCTGGTGATCTCCTCGCTGTCGGCAGCGCCTGCCGTGGCTGAGGCCTGTGGAGCGGCCGACGATCTGATCCCGGCACAGGGGGCGCACTTCGGGGCGTTCGCCGACGAGGATCTCGACGGTGTGTCCGAGCCGGCGGCTCTGGAGGCCAAGCTCAGCCACAAACTGGGCATCAACCACAACTTCCAGCACGCCGGCATCGAGGAGGAGCCGATTCCGGGCGACATCGCGGCCGGGCGGATTCCGATGATCTCCTACGCCGCAGGCACCGAGGAGGTGCTGCGCGCGAAGTGGACCAACGGCACACTCGCAGCCGATGCCGTCGAGGAGGCGGACGCGCTGGCCGCCTTCTGCGTACCGATCTTCTTCCGCTACAGCTGGGAGTTCGAGCTTCGCTACACCGACACCGAGCTGTTCAAGAAGGCCTGGAAGCTGTTCCGCGACATCTTCGCCGAGCGGGCGCCGAACGTCGCCTTCGTCTGGAACCCCACGTGGCGCGCGTTCATCGACACCGAGAGCGGGCTGGCCGACGAGTTCTGGCCGGGTGCCGAGTACGTCGACTGGGTGGCGGCCGACGGTTACTCCCGTCCGAGAACCGACAAGCCGGCGTACAACTACCGGTCCTTCGAGTCGATGTTCGGCCCGGCGTACGACTTCGCGGTCAGGTATCAGAAACCCTTCATGGTCGGCGAGACCGGCGTCCATCGCGACGAGACGGACCTGACCCGCCAGGCCGGTTACCTGGACGCTGCCCGCACGAAGATCAAGACCTCCTATCCCGATCTCAAGGCCTTCCTCTACTTCCACATGGACGGCGACCTGTCCGACAACCACTGGCGCGTGGACCTGCCCGCCGGCAATCCCGGCCTCACCGCGCTACGCGGCTTCTCCTTCGATCCGTACTTCAACCCGTGAGCGCCGTTCTCACCATCCGCTGAAACTAGTTCAGGAGTTCAGTTATGCACGTCAAACGTCGTACCGTCCTGTTCGGCGCCGCAGCAGCCGCGGGTGCCGGGCTTGCGCCCGGGATGATGTCGGCGCCGGCTCGTGCCGCCGGCCTTCCACTGGTGGCGAACCTGCCGGCCGGAGCACCTGATCGACGGCTGTTCGCGCCCGGGGAACAGCGGTTCGCGGGGTACCTGGTGATCCTCGCGCCGATGACGAACGACATCGTCACCAGTGACATCGAGGGCGGGGACCCGTACGGCTTCATGGGCGGCGGTTGGTGGCGGACGCCGTCGCAGCCGTTCAACTCGCGGGTTCAGGAACACGTTTTCACGCTCAGCTGGTTCTATGCGAACAAGCGCGCATGGAACCCGTACTACCGCGACACCGCTCTGCTCGGCCGACTCGACGCAGCGTTGCAGCACTACCTGGCGCTGCAGAATCCAGACGGCTCGTGGCCCGAGTACTCCCCGGGCGAGCGCGGCAAAGCGTCCAGCGGTTTCGGCATCGGCTACCTCGCCAAGACGCTGGCGAACCTTCGCCAGGCCAATGCGTTGCCGAGCCGGAGGGCCCAGCTGGAAGGCGTCCTCCGCAAGGGAGTCGACTGGTATCTGGACCCGGGCAACTCGGTCGTCTGGGACGAGCCGTTCAAGTACACGAATCAGGCCGTCGCCGGTGTCGCGGGCTCGGCGCTCACCCTCCGCCTGCTGCCCGACCAGGCCCGCTGGACCAAGCTGCAGGATCGCATCCGCTTCGTCGCGAAATGGGCGCAGAGCCCGGCCGGATTCTTCTACGATCCGCGCGGGATGGACATCAACTACAACTTCGAGGTCATGCTCCCGGAGATGGCCGAGCTCTACCTGCAGACCAAGAACCCGCTGCTGGTCTCGATGACGCGCAAGTTCTCCGACTGGTTCGGCTACAACCTGCTCCGCGAACCGGACGGCTCCGGCTGGCTGACGTACTACGCCGTCTCCGATCGGACCTCGGTCGCGTTCTACGACGACGTCATCCCGGATCCGGACCGGAGCATCCTCGGATCACACTTCGTCCCCGCCGTACCGGACTTCGGAGCCTTCTTCACGGCCCGCGAGGACAAGGCGGCGACCCGGCAGGCATGGGCCGCCGACCCCGCTCCGGTGCCTGCGCTCGCCAAGCAGGACACGTCGCCGCGCATCATCGCGCACGCGCCGTACGGCGAGACGCTGCCGACCCGGAGTGCCAAGCGTGCCGCGATCGCGAACCTCCCGTACCTGCGCCGCGACGACTTCACCGAGCGGCGCCACGACGACTACGGCAACCAGGACTACCTCTACGTACGCCGTCCCGGCCTGTACCTCGGCGCCTTCTTCGGCGAGCGGCAGGGCAGCGCGGTCAAGGCCGGGACCGGATTCCTCTGGCACCCGACGGCCGGTACCGTGATCCACGCGCAGCAGACCGCGACCGGCTGCTGGGGCACGGTCCGTGACGGCAAGGCCGATGCCGAGAGCAACCTGATCGCGGAGTACCCGTCGAAGGATCGCGTCCGCTACCGCACGCCCGACGGCTCGGTGTCGACCGAGCTCGTGATCGGCTCGCATTCGATCAGCCGCCGGGTGACCGCGACGAGTGCCGCGACGGAGCAGGTCCCGCTGGTGCTCCAACCGGGCGACGAGGTGGTCTTCTCGGACGGGACAGTCGTGCCGTACGGCGAGACGCGGACAGCCACTGACGACAGCATCGTGATCCGTCGTGGCCAGGCCACGATCACGATCACCTGGTCCGGACGGCGTACGGCGACGCTCAACACCTCGTCGCGAACGTATCTGCGCGACCAGCGGCGGCGGGTCCACGTACTCCGGATTCCGCACGACGGCTCGCTCGAAACCGTCGTGCGGACAGCCGGGTAGTCAGGAGGTGCGCAGCCTCAAGACCTGGCGCCCCGGCGTACGGCCCGTCAGGTAGACGCGGAGGCCGTCCGGGGTGAGGCTGCCACCCAGATAGGTGTAGCGCTCGCCCGGGTCCATGGCGACCCGGGCGGCGCCGTTCCCCGGCCCGAACTCGATCCGTTCCGCGCCGACCGTGTAGGTCCCGGTCCCGGACGCCAGTTGGTAGTTGCCCGCAGCATCCAATGCGTCGACGCCGGAAAGCGTTCCGCCGGCGCGGAAACACAGCTCGATCGCGTACGCCGTTTCGTCGCCGGCGAACTCGAACGCCAGGTCGTAGCCGCCGCCGACCTCGGTCACCGTCACCTCGGTCGTCAGCGTCCGGTACTGCATCGGCCGGTGCCCGAAATCCATCGCCGCGTAGAAGCGGCCGTCCGGAGTGAGCGCGTACTGGCCGTCTGACCGGCGGTAGCGCTTGGGGAGCGGCAGGTGGTACGGAACCTTGACCTCTTGGGACAGACGGAACGAGTTCTCTCCAAGCCTGCGAAGCCCATTGCTGCGGAAGTGCCCGGTGCTGAAGAACTGCGGCGACAGGCGAACCGAGTCGAGGATCGCCGCACCGTTGCGGAGCTTGAAGAAGGTCGGGTTCGTGGAGAGGCCAGACGAGATCACCGGGAGGTCATGGAAGTCGGTGCCGCCGAACACCGTCGCGGTTCGAGCCTCCCGCCGGATCCGGACCGAGGCCTGCGACGGGTAGTGCTGCACGAAGTTCGTCGGAGCCGGTGCTGCCGTCGGAAGGACAGCCGACAGCTCGGGCCGCTCCAGCACCTCCGCCAGGAAATCGCCGAGCTCGCCCGTGCCGCGCGCCTCGATGCTCTTGGCAATGGTCGTGAACCGTCCGTCGTGCGTGTGCAGTGCCAGCTCGCGGAACTGCGTCAGGTACCACCAGACCTCGCGCACGCCCTTCTGGTCCTGCCGCCGGGACGCGGTCGTGTCGACCTCGCCGTTCGGTTCCAGCAAGTACAGCGTCACGTCGAGGTTCCGCCGCACGTAATCCAGCAGTGCCGGCTTGTCGCGCAGCCACGCGATCGTCAGCAGGCACGGGTTCGTGACCTCGGCGGCGTACGTCGAACTCCGCTCGCTGTAGATCCCGTCAGGGGTCGCGTCGATGCCCTCGTCGAGCCAGTCGTCGATCCGCGCCGCGTACCGCCGGTCCGGGAACAGGTGGTTCGCCCGAGCCAGCGCCGCGGACACCTCCCACCGGTGGTTCGGCGTGTGTACGCCGCCATTCGCCAACGCCGGCCCGGCCTTCTTGATCACCGAGGCCAGCGTCGCGCGCATCGAAACGGTTTCCGTAGCGGCGTCCGCGTCGAGCAGCGCGTACAGCATGCAGACGTCCTGGATCGCGAACGCGCTGTCCGGCGGCGAGTGCAGGTTGCCGACGTCGTACAGGCCGTCCTCGTGCTGGCGTGCGGCGAGCTGGTCGACCAGCCAGCCGAGAGGTCCGAGGAGCGTGGCGTCGTGGTGGTACGACGACCTTCCCCAGACGTAGCCGGAAACCAGCCGGCGGGCCTTGCGGGCCACGGTCCGGACACTGTCGGAAACGTTCTGAAAGTTGCCAAGCACAAGCGGAATCTGTTTCCGGTTCGCTTCGGTCAGCAGGGTCAGGAAGTCCTCGTCCACAGCTGCCACCTCAGCACGAGCCGCGGTCGGATGCAGCGCGCCGAGCGCAACAGTGGTCAGCGAACCGGTGAGAAACGTACGTCGCAGCATCGGGATCTCCCGTCGGTAAACGGTTGCCAAATGCTCAGAACTGTCGCGGTGGAACTTTGTCCTGTCAATACCTCGCAGCCGGTCCGGATCCGGTCGTTTCCTACATCGATGAACCCTTGCGGGAACCGGTTTCTTGTACTAGTTTGACCGGCCAAGGCAAGCGCTTTCCGAGCGTTGGGGGTGCCGGCCGACGGCCATGGAAGAGAGGTGACCATGAGTGCGCTGGGCGAGCTGGGCAGTCTTCGCGGGAAGAAACCGGTAGGTCAGAAGAAGGACAACCTCGCGGGATATCTCTTCCTGGCGCCGTGGTTGCTGGGGCTGTTCCTGATCACGATCGGGCCGATGGCGGCCTCGCTGTACCTGTCCTTCACGGACTACAACCTGGTCCAGGCGCCGAAGTGGATCGGCCTGGAGAACTTCAGCCGGATGCTGTCCGACGAGCGGCTGCACAACTCGCTCCGGGTGACGTTCACCTACGTGTTCGTCTCGGTGCCGCTGCAGCTGACCATCGCGCTGCTGCTGGCCGTCGTGCTCGACCGTGGTGTCCGTGGCATGGCCTTCTACCGCTCGGTGTTCTACCTGCCGTCGCTGCTCGGCTCGAGTGTCGCGATCGCGATCCTCTGGCGGCAGGTGTTCGGCACCACGGGCCTGCTCAACCAGGTCCTCGACGTGATCGGCATCCACGGCAAGGGCTGGATCTCCGACCCGAGCACGGCGCTCGGCACCCTCGTCGTACTGAACGTCTGGACGTTCGGGTCGCCGATGGTGATCTTCCTGGCCGGACTCAGACAGATCCCCACGATGTACTACGAGGCGGCGTCGGTCGACGGCGCCGGCGTACTGCGGCGGTTCGTCAGCATTACGCTGCCGCTGCTGACGCCGATCATCTTCTTCAACCTGGTGCTGCAGATCATCCACGCGTTCCAGTCGTTCACCCAGGCGTTCGTCGTCTCCGGGGGCAGCGGCGGACCGTCGGACTCGACGATGTTCTTCACGCTGTACCTCTACGACCGGGGCTTCGGGAACTTCGACATGGGCTACGCCTCCGCGATGGCGTGGTTCCTGCTCGTGATCATCGGGGTCTTCACCGCCGCGAACTTCTTCGCCTCGAAGTACTGGGTGTTCTATGACGACTGAAACGCTCCGCACCACAGTCACCGCCGGGCGTACCGGCGTCATCACCTGGGCGAGGATCCGGCCGCTGGTGATTCACGTGCTGCTGGCCGGGTCGGCGCTGGTGATGCTGTACCCGGTGATCTGGATGGTGGTCAGCTCGCTGCGACCGGGCAACGAGATCTTCCGCGATCCCGGGATCCTGGTGAAGGACCTGCGGATCGAGAACTACCGGGTCGGCTGGCATGCGCTGACCGAGCCGTTCACCCGCTACCTGCTGAACTCCGCGGTCGTGGTGCTCGGCTCGATCATCGGCAACCTGGTGTCCTGCTCGATGGCGGCGTACGCGTTCGCCCGGCTGGAGTTCAGGGGCAAGAAGTTCTGGTTCGCGATCATGCTGCTGAGCATCATGCTGCCGATCCACGTGGTGATCGTGCCGCAGTACATCCTGTTCTCGAACCTGGGCTGGATCAACACGGTGCTTCCGCTGATCGTGCCGAAGCTGCTCGCGACGGACGCGTTCTTCGTGTTCCTGATGGTGCAGTTCATCCGCGGTATCCCGCGCGAGCTGGACGAGGCCGCCCGGATCGACGGCTGCGGCAAGGCCTCGATCTTCCTCCGGATCATCCTCCCGCTGATGGTGCCGGCGCTGGCCACCACGACGATCTTCACGTTCATCTGGACCTGGAACGACTTCTTCAGCCAGCTGATCTACCTGACCGACCCGCACATGTACACCGTCCCGGTCGCACTGCGGTCGTTCGTCGACGCCACGTCGGAATCGTCGTGGGGGTCGATGTTCGCGATGTCGGTCGTTTCCCTGGTCCCGGTCTTCCTCGCATTCCTGGTCGGCCAGCGATTCCTGATCAAGGGCATCGCGACCACCGGTATCAAGTAACCCCTGAAAGGTGCACATCATGAGGCCGCACATCCCACGCACCGCGGGCCGCCGCCTGCGCGCCCTGGCCGCCATGGCGGTCGCCACCACCTTGCTGGCCGCGAGCGCCTGTGGCGGTGACTCCGGCGGTGGCGGATCGTCCGCCGGCGGCGGCGGCGACGTCACGCTCCGATTCACCTGGTGGGGTGGCGATACCCGCACGAAGCTGACCCAGCAGGCGATCGACGCGTTCCAGAAGGACCACCCGAACATCAAGATCAAGGGTGAGTTCGGCGAGTGGTCCGGGTACTGGGACAAGCTCGCCACCAAGGTCGCGGCGAACGACGCCCCGGACATCATCCAGATGGACGAGAAGTACCTGCGCGAGTACGCCGACCGCGGCGCGCTGCAGGACCTGAAGAAGTCCGAGGGCCTCGACACCGGCAAGTTCGAGGACGACACGCTCAAGGCCGGTGAGTTCGACGGCGGTCTGTACGGCCTGAACGCCGGCATCAACTCGTTCGCGATCGTGGCCAACCCGGCGCTGTTCAAAGCAGCCGGTGTCGCCATGCCCGACGACACCACCTGGACCTGGGACGACTACACCCGGATCGCTGCCGAGCTCACCACCAAGCTGAACGGCAAGGCGTTCGGCACCGGTGCACCCGGCACGAACGAGGCCGCGCTGAACCTGTGGGCCCGCCAGCACGGCGAGTCGCTGTGGACCCAGGACGGCAAGGTCGGCGTCTCGCCGGAGCAGGTGACGGCGTTCTACCAGCAGGTGCTGAAGATGAGGGACGCGAAGGCCATCCCCTCGGCGGAGGCCATCTCGCAGGACATGAACGCCGCACTCGACCAGTCCGCGATGGCCACCGGCAAGCTGGCGATGAACTGGATGTGGAGCAACCAGCTGAACGCGATGAGCAAGGCGGCCGGCACGGAGCTCAAGTTGCTCCGCGTCCCGAGCGTCGAAGGCAAGGCCAGCGCGAACGGCTCGTACTACAAGGGATCCATGTTCTGGTCGATCTCGTCGCGGAGCAAGCACCAGAAGGAAGCGGTCGAGTTCGTCAACTTCCTCGCCAACAACCCCGCCGCCGGCAACATCCTGCTGGCCGAGCGGGGCGTGCCGCCGAACACCGAGATCCGCTCCGCGGTGACACCGAAGCTGCAGCCGGCCGACGCCGCGTCCGCCAAGTTCATCCAGGACATCGGCAAGGAACTCGGCGACCCGTCGCCGGCGCCGCCGGTCGGTGGCGGTCAGGTGGAGAAGATCATCCAGCGGTACACGACCGAGGTACTGTTCGGCCGGCAGACGCCGGACGCGGCCGCCAAGGCCTTCCTGGACGAGGTCAACGGGGAGCTCAAATAGTGTTGCTGACGGCAACTGATTGTCGATGACGGTGGCCCGCGTGGCCGTGGTGGGAATCCACGGCCACGGAGCCTCCCACGTACGCAACGTCGCCCGGCTGGCGGAGGCCGGCCGGGCCGAGCTGGTCGCGGTCGCCGATCCGCAAGGCGGCGGCGACCTGCCCGCGAGCGTCCAGGTCTTCGGCGGCCTGGACAAGTTGCTCGCGGCAACCGAGGTCGACGTGGTGGTGATCTGTACGCCGATCCAGAC
Organism: Kribbella sp. VKM Ac-2566; assembly: GCF_004366005.1. Classification (NCBI taxonomy): domain Bacteria; kingdom Bacillati; phylum Actinomycetota; class Actinomycetes; order Propionibacteriales; family Kribbellaceae; genus Kribbella; species Kribbella sp. VKM Ac-2566. The sequence continues at coordinate 182,836 of NZ_SODT01000012.1, forward strand.
CCACGTCCCGCTGGCGGAGCTGGCGATGCGCGCGGGCGCCGACGTACTGCTGGAGAAGCCGCCGACGGCGTCGATGGCCGAGTTCGAGCAGTTGTCCGCGGTGGTGGCCGAGACCGGGCGGGCGTGTCAGGTGGGCTTCCAGGCGCAGGCGTCGGAGGCCACGCTGAAGCTGGCGGCGATGGTCGCCGCAGGGCAGCTCGGCGAGATCCGGGGCATCAGCGCGGTGGGGAAGTGGGTGCGCAAGGCCCGGTACTTCCAGCGTGCGCGATGGTCCGGCAAACGGCGGCTCGACGGTGTCGATGTCGTCGACGGCGCGGTCACCAACCCGCTCGCCCACGCGACCGCGGCGGCTCTGCTGCTGGACGGTTCGACCGGTGTGGACGACGTACGGTCGATCGAGACCGAGCTGTACCGCGCGAACCCGATCGAGTCCGACGACACCTCCGCGGTGCGGATCACGACCAGCCGCGGTACGCCGATCCTGATCGCGGTGACGTTGTGCGCCGTCGACCATCTCGAGGCGACCGTGATCGTGCACGGGTCGGAGGGGCGCGCGGTCCTGACGTACCAGTCGGACCTGATCGGTGACACGAAGTACGGCAGAGCTGATCTCTTGGAGAACCTGCTCGCGCATCGGGCGGATCCGTCGGTCCCGCTGTACGTGCCGCTGGAGGCGACGGGCGGGTTCACCCGCGTGGTCGAGGCAGTGCGGACGGCGCCGGACCCGGTGGCGATCCCGCCCGAGCTGGTGCGCTGGGAAGGCGAAGGACTGGAGCGCCGGCCGATCGTCCTCGACGTCGAGGACTGGATCGACCGGGCCTCGGACGAGCTGGCGCTGTTCAGCGAGATCGGGGCGCCCTGGACGAAACCAGTGGAACGGGAGAGCTGATGATCCAGAACCTCGGCTGCAACCACGCGGTCGGCCGGTCGATCCAGGTCACGGCGGGCGGCGGCGAGCTGTTCACCTATGTGTACAAGGCGGACGACCCGCAGTACGAGTCGCCGCGACCGTACTTCCACCCGATCCGGACGCTGACCGGCGACCTGGTCAGCGTGTACCGCCCCTGGGACCACCTGTGGCACAAGGGCATGTCCTGGTCGTTGCCGCACTTCGGGCACGACAATTTCTGGGGTGGCCCGACGTACACGAAGGAGAACGGGTACAAGCCGCTCGGCAACAACGGCTCGCAGGACCACGACCGGGTCGACGCGCTGGACGTGTCCGACGACGAGGTCCGGTTCGCGCATCACCTGTCCTGGCACACGCAGGGCGGTCAGCATGTCGTCGACGAGGCCCGCACGATCACCGTGCGGCTCGCAGACGATGGATGGGTGCTGGTCTATGAGACCGCGATGACGAACGTCTCCGGCGAACTCATCCAGATCGGCAGCCCGACTACGGCGGGACGGCCGAATGCGGGGTACGGCGGGTTGTTCTGGCGTGGGCCGCGGTCCTTCACGAACGGGACGATCCTCGCGCCGCAGGGCAAGGGCAGGGACGAGTTGCGCGGGCAGCGCGCACCGTGGATGGGCTTCACCGCCCGCCAGGACGAGACCGACACCGCGTCGACCGTCATCGTCGCCGACGCCGCCGACAACGTCCGCCACCCACCCGAGTGGTTCGTCCGCTCGGAGGACTTCGCCGCGGTCTGCCCCGCCCCGTTCTTCACCGAAGAACTCCCCTTCCCCGCCAACGACACCCTCCGCCTCCGGTACGCCGTACTCGTCGCCGACGGCCTCACCGACGACAACCGCGCCAAGTCCCTAGCAGCCCAAGCCCAAAAAGCCCTAGCCACCTAAGCAGCCCCGCCATCCCATCCGCTAACCCGCCACCGGCGCCCCGCTACCCGCCAGCCCGCCAAGCAAATTGATGGGTGAGCCAGGCAAATTGGTGGGCCAGCCAGGCAAATGGCGACTCAGCGGGGGAGGGTGAGGGTGAAGGTGGTGTTGCCGGGGGTTGAGGTGAGGGTGAGGGTGCCTTGGTGGGCTTGGGTTATGGATTGGGCCAGGGAGAGGCCCAGGCCGGCGCCGCCGGTGGAGCGGTTGCGGGCGGTGTCGGCTCGGGCGAAGCGCTGGAAGACGTTGGGGAGCAGGTCGGCGGGGATGCCGGGGCCGTCGTCGTGGATGGTGAGCAGGGCGGAGCGGTCGCTGCTGGTGGCGGCGACGGTGACCGTGGTGCCGGGCGGGGTGTGCCGGCGCGCGTTGGTGAGCAGGTTGGCGACGACCTGATGCAGGCGCTGCTCGTCGCCGATCACGATGATCGGTTCGGCCGGCAGGTCGAGCTCCCAATGGTGGCTGGGGGCAATGATTTGCGCGTCGGTGACCGCGTCGAGGGCGAGCCGGGACAGGTCGACCGGGCGGCTGTCGAGCGGCCGGCCGGCGTCCAGCCGGGCGAGGAGCAGGAGGTCCTCGACCAGTGACGCCATCCGGGTGGTCTCGACCATCACCTTGCCCATCGCGTGCGTGAACAGTTCGGGATCGCCCTGGTGCAGGCTCAGCTGGGCATACCCGTGGATCGTGGTCAGCGGCGTACGCAGCTCGTGCGAGGCGTCCGCGACGAACTGCCGGACCTGCTGCTCGCTGCGATGCCGCGCGTCGAGGGCGTTCTCCATGTGACCGAGCAGCGTGTTCAGCGCGACGGCGACCTGGCCGACCTCGGTCCGTTGGTCCGTGAGCTGGTCCGGCACCCGTGCGGTCATCCCGATCTCGCCGGTGTCGAGCGGCAGGCCGGCCACCTCGCGAGCGGTCTGCGCGACGCGGCGCAGCGGCCGCAGTTGACGCCGTACGACGAACACCGCGACGCCGCCCGCGGTGAGTACCCCGATCCCGCCGAACAGCGCCTCCCACCCGATCAGACTGTTGATCGTGTTCTGGATGTCCTTGGTCGGGAGCCCGGTGATCACGGTGAACTGTCCGACGCTCGTCGCGTGCACGCGGTACTCGCCGAGGTCCGGGAGATCGACCGTCTTGTTCTGGCCGTCGGCCAGATCGTCGAGTACGTCGACCGCCTGGTCGGACAGCTCGCTGAGCTTGCCGTCGGCGGTGATCACGTCGCCGACGGAGGCGGAAGATCCCGTGTAGACCGTCACCGTGCCGGCGTCCTGTCCGTGCGGTGCGTCCGGCGGCGGGCCGCCGTTCTTGAGCGCACCGATCGCGCGGTCTTGTGTGGCGGCGACCTTTCCGTCCAGTTGCCTGGTCAGGTACGAGCCGATCGCGGCGGTCGTCAGCACGCCGATCACGAGACTCACCACCGCGACCAGCACCACCATCGCCGCCGCGACCCGCACACTCAACGAACGTGCCGCGACCTTCATGCACCCAGGATGTGCGGCCGGCCCTGTGAGTTGCTTCGTGTTTCCTGGGACGTTCCTGTGAGCGTCAGAGAAGTACGGCGGCCGCCGCGCGCAGCCCGTCGAGCTCGGCCGCGGCCCAGCCCTCGTCCCGCGACTCGGCGCCGCGCCAGCGCGGCTTGTCGACGAGGTGGAAGTACAGGTTGAAGATGCTGCCGGCGACCTGCAGGTACGGGATCGCCGCCTCGTCCTCGGGCGTGATCGGCCGGCGCGCGGCGTACCCGGCCTTGAAAGCGTCCCAGTGCGGTGTCGTCGCGACGCCGCCGAAATCCGCTGCCAACGGCCCGACCGCGGCGAGATCGAAATCGAGCAGCAGAAGTCCCTGCTCGGTCAACAAAACATTGTCCATCGTGACGTCGCCGTGGCAGGTTCCTGCCTTTGAGTACTGCGCGAGGTTGTTCCGTACAGCACCCGCAAGAGACCGGAGCAGGTTTTCCTCCGTGTCGTCCACGGCGAGGATTTCTTCGAGCGGCCGGTCGAGCCGGTGAACGAGATCGGCCGGCGGCCGATGGTACGGCGACGTGTAGTTGTCGGCGGCATCGTGAAATGCGGCGAGTTGCCGGCCGAAGTCGGCGTACACCTCGTCGGTGAACGGCGGTCGCGGCTTGGTGCCCTCGACGTACCCGAGCAGGGTGAACGGCCGCGGACCCTCGGGGGTCTCGAGGAGTCCGACGGTCTCCCCGTCGGGCAGCGGAACGACCGGTGGGGCGAGTACGCCGGATGCGCGCAGATGCTCCGAAAGCCCTGTCTCCCAACGGATTTCGTCCGGTCCGCGGCCGCCGTACCGATAGAGCTTGAGGACGTACCGCGCGGTCCCGGTGGCCAGCTCGTAGACGTCGTTCACCAGCGAACGGAGCAGGGTGCAACTGGTGAAGCCGAGGCGGTAACGCGTGCCGAGCTCCGCGGCCAGGGCCTTGGGCTCGGGGAGTGAGCGGAGCGTCGGGATCATGGAGCCGACCCTACGAATCTCGGATCCGACCCCACAACGCGTTTGAATTGACAGGTTAGAACCGGGGCCGGAGCGGGGAGGTTCGAGACGTTTCCGGATTCGCCTCCCCGTTCGGGGCCGGAAACCGGTAGCCTCTTGCAGCGCGCTAAATGGGGCCGCCGTACCACCCACCCGACGAACTGCCGGAGAGCCCAAACCGGTCAGGAGAGCACGTCTTGCAGGAGAACACCAGCACAACCAGTACTGGCGAACTGGTCAACGTACCCCTCACCGGTGCGGACAAAGTCGCCTACGCTTTCTACGCGACCGCGGCTGCCGCGGCGCTGGTCGGCCAGGTCTGGGCCGGCGTGACCCATATCCCCTGGCCGGACGACGGCTTCTCGCAGCTGCTCAAGATCGTCCTCGTCACGCCCGCGGTCGCGGTGCTGGAGCTCGGTGGTGTCGCCACGGCGGCGCTCGCCGACCTGCGCCGCCGCAAGGGCGAGCAGGCCTACGCGTACCGCGCGATGTCGTTCTTCGCGGCGCTCGTCGCGGTCGTCTTCAACGTGGTCGGTCACTGGCGGCCGGAGGAGCGGTTCCTGGCCTTCGGCTTCGGCGGTCTGTCCGCGTTCGCGTACGTGCTCTGGCTGATCCACAGCTCGGCCCGTCGCCGCGACGCGCTCCGTCGTGCGGGCCAGATGCGCGAGACCGGCCCGGTGTACGGCATCGTCCAGTGGGCCCGTGAGCCACGGGTCACCTGGCTGGCGCGGTCGCTGGCGATCGAGCACGGCTACGGGCTGTACGAGAGCCTCCGTGCGGCCCAGCACCAGATCCGGAACAAGAGCCGCCGGGACGCGATCGCCGGCACTGTCGCGGAGTACATCCGTTCCGAGCACCAGGACGAGCGGCTGGCGAAGATCGCCGAGACGACGTACGACCCCGACCGGCTGGCCGGGATGCTCGAGGAGCGGATCAACTACGAGGTCATCACCAACAAGCTGACCAAGGCGATCTCACCGCCGCCGGAGCAGCCCGAGGACCGTCCCGCCGTACCCGCCGCCGTGTGGGTGCTCGAGGGCGGGCAGCCGCGGCGTGCCGACGGCACCGGGGTGGGACTGCGGGACGACGACGCCTGGACCGGCGAGCTGATGGCGATCGTCGACCAGCCCGATCCGACGGACAGCGGGAACGTGTCCGAGGCCGTTGTCGTCGAGGACGAGAGCGAGCCGCAGCACGTCGTCAACGGTACGGCGAGCAGCCTGAAGCCGTTCGCCCCGCAGCCGAAGGCGGAACCGCTGGTGGAGAAGCCGAAGCCACCGTCACCGTTCGCGGGCCCTGCCGATCCGCAGCCGCCGGCGCTGATCACCACCCCGAAGGTGGAGCCCGTCCTGCCCGACCCGGAACCTGTGGTCGCGGCAAAGCCCGCAGAAGAAGAAGCGGTCGAACCGACCGATCTGGAGAAGCGGCGCATGCGCGCCTGGAACATGCTGACCGAGTGGCCGGAGGGGCACGAGCGCACTGCGGCGAACCTGGCGCGTTCGGTGGGATGCAGCGAGCCGATGGCGAAGCGCTTCATCGAGCAGTACGAGGCCGAGCACGGTCTCGTGTTCAGCTCGCAGAACTGATCATCCAGCTGCCGGTGGACCGCCCAGGTTCACCGGCAGTTCTGCGAGACCGCTGACCAGTACGCGACGCCACTCGAGCTCTTCGGCCGGCTTCGCGAGACTCATCCGCGGGAACCGTCGTACGAGGGCCGCCAGCGACTCCTGTAGCTCGATCCGCGCCAGTTGAGCGCCGAGGCAGAAGTGCGGTCCGAAGCCGAAGGACATGTGCTTGTTGTCGCGACGGTCCAGCCGCAGCTCGTCCGGAGCGTCGTACGCCCGAGGGTCCCGGTTCGCCGAGTTGAGCGCGGCCATCACCCCTTCACCGGCCTTGATCTGCACGCCGTGCAGCTCGACGTCCTCGATCGCGACCCGGAGCTGCCCGACCTCGCTGAACCTGTTGAACCGCAGCAGCTCCTCGATCGCCGACGGAATCAGCTCGGGCTCCTCGACCAGCCGCGCCCAGTTCTCCGGCCAGCGCAGCAGTGTGGCGACGCAGCTCGAAATCTGATTGGCCGACGTCTCGTGGCCGGCGACCAGCAGGTTCACGCCGAACGCGATCAGCTCCTCCTGGCTCAGCCGGTCGCCCTCCTCGCGGGCGCGCACCAGCTCGTCCAGAAGATCCTCCGCGGGACCCGAGGTGTTCGCGAGCTTCTTCGTGACCAGATCCTCGATGTACGCCGTGAGGTTGGTCATCGCGTCCTCGACGAGATCCTTCTCGGCCATCTTCATGCTGTACCCGAGCTCGGTCCACTCCCGGAACTGCGCGCGGTCCGCGTACGGTACGCCGAGCAGCTGGCAGATCACCTGGATCGGCAACGGCAACGCGACCAGCTGCCGGATGTCCGCGCCGTCGCCGGCCTGCGCGACGTCCTCGGCGAGCCGCGCGGACAGCTCCGCGACCCACGGCCGGGTCTGCTCGATCTTCCGGTGCGCGAACGTTGGCACCACCAACCGTCGGAGCCTGCTGTGCTCCGGCGGGTCGGTGGTGGTCAGGCTGTTCGGCATCGGTTTGGCCAGCGCGACGCGCGGAGCTCCTTGCTTCACCACGGCGGCGCGCGAGAACCGCGGATCCGCGAGCACCAGTTTCACGTCGTCGTACCGCGTCACCAGCCAGACCTCGGCCCCGGCCAGCGTCCGCACCCGCGCCACCGGCCTGTTCTCCCGCAACTCGGCGAACTTCGGCGACGGCTCGAACCGAAACGCATCGTCGAACGGAATCTGCAGAACCGGTTCGCTCATGCCCCAACTCTAGGCAACTTAGGAACATTGCCCTACAGATCCGCGCGTCGGTGCTAGTTGGTGCGGCGGGTGGTGATTGTGGAGACGACGACGGCGGATCCGATCAGCAGCAGGAGGACGGCGCCGATCAGTGCGCCGATCGTGATCCCCTCGACGGCGGGCAGGGTGCCGCCGACGCTCAGCTCGGCGTCGAGCTTCGGTGATCCGTCGGCGTTCATGATCACGACGGACCAGTTGCCGCCGCGGGCGGTCCAGTTGAGGGTGTCGTTGCCGGAGGCGACCCAGAACGACTGGTCGGCGGGCGAGGCGGCCGGCTTGTCACCGGGCCTGGCAGTGGTCGTCAGGTGGAAGGGATCGACGTCGAAGTCAGCGATCTCGTCGTGGCTCACTCCCTTGAGGTACGCCGCGACGTCGGCGGCCGGACCGATGCCGATGAAGACCGGCGTGCCGGACGTCGACTTGATGTCGATCCGGACCTTGCCGAGGAAATCGTCGGTGTAGAAGGCATCCGGCCCGACGCCGCCGATGTCGAGCCCGGGCGCCGACAACGCGTACGTGCTGGTGCTGACCCGCTCGGGTCCGGCGGTGAAGTAGCCGTCGTCGTCGCGTTGATGCTGTGCCCACAGCCCGACGCCTCCGACAGCGAACAGAGTGACGCCGACCAGGGCCAGCAAGGCACCCAGGACGACCAGCACGGTGCGCCAGCCGCTCCACTTGCGCTTGACGGGAGGAGTACGAGGGGGAATCGAGGTGGTGGTCATGAGACTGGCTCCTTGACGTTGATGGGTTCGGGTGCGGTCGGGGTGGTCCAGAAGCGGCGGTTGACGAGCAGTAGGCCGATGGCGACCGCCCACCACACCGCGACGTACAGCCAGGTCTCTCGGGTGAGGTCCGAACCGGCGGGCCAGAGGTCGCTCGTGTTGATGCTGCCTTCGGTGGCATGCGCGATGAGAGTGATGAGGACGCTGCCGGCGGCGTGGTTGAACAGCCACGCGTACCAGAAGGTGACGCCGACCGTGGTCAGCGCTTCGAAGGGCTGGAGGCCGAACGAAGAGATGAAGAACAGCGGCAGGTGCCAGCCGGTGATCGCCACGGCCAGGATCGCGGTCGAGACGAGCGGAGTACGGCGTGACTGGAGCTTGGGCTGTGCGTAGCCGCGGAAGCTCGGTTCCTCGCTGAACGGGCCGCCGGTCGGGTCGATCATGATCATGCCGACGACCGCGAGGCCGTACCAGGGCGTGAACTGCCCGGTGTTCGGAGCCGGTGCCCCCAGGGCCTGGTTGAGCGACATCGTCACGAGGTGCACGGCCAGCGGCACGGCGATCGCGGCGACGTACCAGATCCAGCGGACCCGCCAGCGGATCAGCCGGGCGCCCATGGAGCGCAGGCCGGCGAAGCCTTCGGTCAGGTAGACGACGACGAGTGCGGCGACCAGGGCGCCGGGAGCGTAGAAGCTCCCGAACGGGACGCCTGCCCAGGCCAGCGCATAGGCCAGGACGAAGAAGCTGACGACGGGATGATTGCGGACGAAGGTCATGACGGATCTCCTCGGAATCGCTGGTGGCTGGGGACTCGGTGCACGGTCCGGCCGCGGCGGGTCGGGTTCGTTCTGCATCACGCGGGACTTGTGCACTGGTTCCTCCAGGGACGGGGTCTACGTCGAGACTCGCGTTCCCGGGCGCGTTCGGGAGACCGGGCGACCGGTGGAGGGAGGGTTCGGGTTTCTGGTGTGTCAGGCGCGCAGGTACAGCAGCACGGCCAGCACCCGGCGGGATTCGCTGCGGGTGGACGGGATGCCGAGCTTGGTGAAGATGCCGGAGACGTACTTCTCCGCGGCCCGCAGTGTGATCGTCAGCGCGTCGGCGATGCCCTGGTTGGAGGCGCCGGTCGCCATCAGTTCGAGGGCTTCCCGCTCGCGCGGAGTCAGTACGGCGAGCGGATCGTCGCCACGCCGTCGTTTCAGCAAGGTGGAGACGATCTTCGGATCCACGGCCGAGCCGCCACCGGCCACCCGCCGTACGGCGCCGACGAAGTCGTCCACGTCGCTGATCCGGTCCTTCAGCAGATAGCCGACTCCTTCGGCGGACTCCGACAGCAGTTGCATCGCCAGGCCGAGTTCGAGGTACTGCGACAGCACCAGGACGCCGACGTCCGGATGCTGCTCGCGGATCCGTAGGGCGGCGCGCATGCCCTCGTCGTTGTGGGTCGGAGGCAACCTGATGTCGAGGATCGCGACCTGCGGCGGGAAGCTGCGGACGTACCGCAGCAGGTCGTCGGCGTTGTCGTACGCCGCAGCAACTTCCAGGCCGGCGCTCGCGAGGATCCGGGTGAGCCCCTCGCGCAGCAGGACGCTGTCCTCGGCGATCGCTACTCGCACGGGAAATCCGCCTCCAGCCGGGTCCCGTGGCCCGCCGGACTCCAGATCCGCAACTGACCGCCGACGGCCTCGACCCGGTCGGCGAGACCGCGTAGCCCGGTCCCGCGCTCGGTGTCGGCGCCGCCGATTCCGTTGTCGACGACCGCGACGACGATCGCGTCCGCCGACCGAGTGACGCGGACCGAGGCGGTGGTCGCCTCCGCGTGCTTGCCGATGTTCGTCAGGCTCTCGCTGACGACGTAGTACGCGGCGACCTCGACGCGTTCGGGCAGCCGTCCGTCGATCGCGACGTCGAGCTCGACGGGTACGGCGGCTTGTACGACGAGGGACTCGAGCGCGACCGCCAGCCCGTGTCCGGTGAGCACCGCGGGGTGGATGCCGCGCGCCACGTCGCGCAACTCGTCGAGAGAGACGGCGACCTCGCGCTTGGCCTGCAGCAGGCGTGCGGCGGTTTCGCTGCTGTCCGTGGAGCTGTTGGCGAGCAGTCCGAGTTCGAGCGCCAAGGCCACGAGGCGTTGCTGCGCGCCGTCGTGCAGGTTCCGCTCGAGCCGCTGGCGTTCCTTCTGTTCGGCGTCGACGACCCGGGCCCGCGAACCTTGCAGTTCCTGCAGACGGGCGCGGAGCTCCACCTGCAGCCGGTTGTTCTCCAAGGCGATTCCGGCCGCTGCTGCGACGGCGTCGAGCAGTTCGCGTTCGTCCTCGAGCGATCGGTCGAATTCCAGGGCGATGATCGGTTCGTGGTCGCGGTGGATGACCCGGGTCGCACGTCCCTCGTCGGCGCCCCGCAGGGTGACGGCACGACCATCCGGATCGGCCCAGGTGCCGTACTGCGGTAGCCAATAGGCGAGGGTCAGAGACGGGTCGTGCAGGGCACGCGCCAGGGGTTCGCGCAGATCGCTGGTCGGGTGCGCGCGCAACTCCATCAACAGCGTGCCGACGTCGGTGCGGGCCAGCCGGGCGTCCAGCAGGCCGAGCAGGAAGGCGGCCGGCGCGAGGCCGAGGGCGGCGAACGTGATGTGCCGGACCGTTTCGATCTGCGGCCAGCCTCGCAGGCCTGCGACGTACAGGAGAGCGAGCATGACGAGCGCCAGTCCGAAGGTGTCGACCAGCAGCGTCACCGGGCGTCGCTGCGCGCGGCTCGGGCTTGGCCGGCGTACCAGAAGCAGAGCGGTGCCGATCAGCAGCAGGGCGCTCATCGCGATCAGCTGGAACTGCTCGATGCGGCTCGCGACCGCCGGTTGTGCGGTGATTGCGAGCAGGCTGTCCGGATTGCTGCCGAGCAGGATCTTCGCCAGTTGGAGAACCGCGACGTTCACGTAGCCGGCGATGACGACGACCTGGCGCGGCCGGGTCGCCAGCTGTCCGGTCGGATAGGCGAGGAAGACGTGCAGGAACATGGCGGACGGCACCATGTCCAGGAGGTTGCCGAGCGAGTGCAACGCGGGCAGCGAGGACCATTGCAGAGCGGTCAGGGCCATCACGAACGCGGCGGCGATCATCAGCGGACCGAGACGGCTCTCCGGCCGCCGCCACCACGCGAGCGTTCCGCTGATCAGGTACGGGATGGTGATCCAGTTGAACAGGAGCGCCTGCAGACCGGGCCGGACCAGTTCGTCGCCGGCCATCGCGAGCGCGATCGAGGCCAGCAGCGTGCCCAGACCCAGTACGACGGCGGCCCACAGCGCCCACGGCCCCGGACCGCGGGCGCGTGCGATCGCCGGTGCCACCACCTGTCACCCCCACCCCTGCCCAGCGTGCGCCCGTTGCAAAGGTCAGGCAAGGGCGCGGAACGACAGGAGGTGGTCCCGCCGGGACGGGACCACCTCGCCGTATGCACGCTCGGCCGGCCCGGTGCGGGCCGACTACCTCCTGTCCTTGGCGCTACTTGGTGCCGAAGGAATAGATGGTGGTGCTCTTGTAGGTCTGGCCGGGGCGCAGAACCGTGGAGGGGAAGTTGGGGTGGTTGGGGGAGTCGGGGAAGTGCTGGGTCTCGAAGGCGAATGCGTCGCCCTGGCGGTAGGCCTTGTTGCCGATGCCGAGGAACGTGCCGTCGAGGAAGTTGCCGCTGTAGAACTGGACGCCCGGCTGGTCGGTGAGCACCTCGATCGTGCGGCCGTGCTCCGGCTCCCAGAAGCGCCCCGCGAGCCGCAGGCCGTTGCTGTCCGGCTGCCCGCCGAGCACGAAGTTGTGGTCGTACCCGCGGCCGAAGACCAGCTGCTCGTGGTCGCCACGGAGCCGCTTGCCGATCGCGGTCGGCTTGCTGAAGTCGAACGGCGTACCGGCGACCGGGGCGATCTCGCCGGTCGGGATCAGCGTCGCGTCGACCGGCGTGTACTTCGGCGCGTTCAGCTCCAGCACGTGGTCGTAGATGGTGCCGTTGCCCTCGCCGAGCAGGTTGAAGTACACGTGGTTGGTCAGGTTCACGATCGTCGCCTTGCCGGCCACGGTCGCGTGGTAGTCGATCCGCAGGTCGTCACGCTTGTCCAGCGTGTACGTGACGGTGCTGGTGAGCTCACCGGGGAAGCCCATCTCGCCGTCCGGGCTGACGTAGGTGAACGCGACGCCAACGGCCTTGTCCGTCTGGACGACCTTGGCCTTCCAGACCTTCTTGTCGAAGCCGAGGGGGCCGCCGTGCAGCGCGTTCTCACCGTTGTTGACCGGGATCTGGTACGTCGTCCCGTCCAGCGTGAACTTGCCCTTGGCGATCCGGTTCCCGTACCGCCCGATGGTGGCGCCGAAGTACGGGCTGAGCTTGGCGTAGTCCGGCAGGTTGTCGAAGCCGAGACTGATGTTCGTGGTCCTGCCGCGGCGGTCCGGCGTCTCGACCTTCTGGATGGTCGCGCCCCAGGTGAGCATCGAGATCGTCACCCGGCCGTTGGTGAACGTGTAGACGTCCACCTTCTGACCGTCCGGGGTAGTGCCGAACGGGTCCTTGCGGATCTCGAGCTTGCCGTGGTGTGCGCCCATGGTCCTCAACTTATCCGGCGTACCAGCGGCCGAACTGGCCTGGGTACTGGCGTCAGCGGTGGTGCTGAGCGCGCCCGCGGCGGCGGCACCGAGGCCCAGTGCGCCGGCGGTCCGCAGGACCTGGCGGCGGGGCAGGTGATCGGGCATCGCAATCCCCTCAATCGTTGTAGAAACCAGACCTGGGCACGATAAGCACGCTGGACCAGTGTTTGGAACAGTTCGGAACGGTGTGAATTCGTCCGATCTCTGCGACCTGGTCGTCCTCGTGACCAGATCGGTCCGGTCCGGGGCCCGATCGAGCCTTCAGCGGTACGCCGACCGCGGGCGAGGATGAGGTCATGAGCCGAACCGCACTGATCGTGATCGACGTCCAGGAATCGTTCCGGGTCCGCCCGAACTGGCAGCTGGTGAACCACCCCGACATCGCCGAACGCGTGGACCGACTGGTGCGCACGGCCCGCGACAAGGGCGACCTCGTCGTCTGGGTGCTGCACACCGAGCCGGGGACCGGTGGCGCGTTCGACCCGGTCAACGGCCACGTCCGGCTGATCGACGGTCTCGAACCGTTGCCGGGTGAGCCGGTCCTCACCAAGACCTCGCACAACGCTTTCACCACAACGAATCTGCAGCAATTGCTGACCCAGCACGGCGTCGGCGAGATCGTTGTCTCCGGCATCCGTACCGAGCAGTGCTGCGAGACCACCGCACGCGTCGCGTCCGACCTCGGGTACGACGTCGTGTTTGTCACCGACGCGACCGCAACGATGGCGTTGGCCCACTGGTCGATCCGCGACGAGGCGGGAGTCGATGAGATCCTCGCCGACCCGCGGACCCTGACCGCGGAGCAGGTCGTCGAGCGCACGGAGTACGCGCTGGCCGGCCGGTTCGCCACGATCCGGACGCTCGACGAGTTCACGGGCGTACCCGTGTCATCCTGACCGAATGCGTCCCACTCGCGTCGTCTTCGTACTGGTGCCGCGGCTCCATTTGCTGGATCTCGCCGGGCCGGCACAGGTGTTCACGACGGCGAACGACTTCGGGTACGGCTACGAGGTGTCGTACGTCGCCGAATCCGAGGAGATCGCGACCGCTCAGGGCGTGCCGTTGCGGGCCCAGCTGCAGTGGCCGGAGCTCGATGCCGGGGACCTGGTCGTCGTACCGGGCTGGCGGTCGCCGCGATTGTCGCCGGAGCCGCCGATCGGGCCGGAGTTCCGGAACCGATTGCGTGCCCACCACGCGCGCGGTGGGTCGGTTGCGAGTGTCTGCTCGGGGGCCGACGCCCTCGGGTGGGCGGGCCTGCTCGACGGGCGGCGCTTCACGACCCATCACGACCTGACCGACGAGCTGGCGACCCGGTACCCGCGGGCGATCATCGTGCGAGACGTGTTGTACGTCGAGGACGATCGCGTCATCACCTCCGCCGGGATCGCGAGCGGTATCGACCTCGCGCTGCATCTCGTCGCGGTCGGCCGCGGCGCTGAGGCGGCGGCCCGGGTGGCGCGCGAGATGGTCGTCTACGCCCGCCGCAACGGCGACGAGCTGCAGGAGTCCGCGATGCTCCGCCACCGGGGTCATCTCAACGACCTCGCGCACCGCGTCCAGGACGTCATCGACGCGCGGTACGCCGACCGGTTGCCGCTGACGGATCTGGCCGGGCAGGTCGGTGTCAGCGAACGCACACTCACCCGCATCTTCACCGCCGCCACCGGCCTCACCCCGCTCCGGTACCAGCAGCTCCTCCGCCTGGAACGAGCCGAACACCTCATCGGCCACGGCACCACGGTCGAGTCCGCCGCTCGCACCGTCGGCTTCGAGGACGCCCGCATGCTCCGCCGCCTCCGCGGCCGAACTTCCGTCTAGACCAGAACCAACTTTTCCCGCGGGTCGCACGTCTACTCGTACAACCAACCGACGAGGGGACGGAACATGAAGTTTGCTGGGGGCATGCGCCGAGGTGTGGTTGCGACGGGCGTGGCGACAGGAGTGCTGGCCGTGGGGCTCACCGCCCTGGCAACGCAGGGCGCGGACGCCGGTACGACGTCGGCCACCGCGCTGAGCCGGTCGCAGATGCTGACGATCGGCGAGGTGAAGAAGGCCGATGCACGGCGGGACTGGATCCGGCAGGTCGACAGGGGGATTCTGCCGAAGACCTACTGCGGCCCGGCGTCGACCGAGGGCAAGCGGGTCTCCGCGCGGATGGCCCGCGGGTTCACCGACGAGATGGACGCGTACGGCGCGCAGTACGTCAGCCAGTACGCGAACGCGGCGACCGCACGGGCGGCGTACAACTCGATCATCGCGACGCTGAAGAGCTGCACGTACAGCAAGCCGGCGCCGACGCACGCACGGAAGATCACCGAGAACCGCGTGGTCAAGGGCGCCTCGGGCGACCTCACGCAGGTGATCCGCTGGTACGACTACCCGAAGCCGAACGACCCGGGCAGCGAGGCGGGCGGCTTCCCGTACGCCGTCACGCTGAAGGGACGCAACGTCTCGGTGCTGGCGTTCAGCGAGATGGGTCCGGGTATGCCCGCGCCGAACTTCGACAAGCTCGCGCGCCAGGCGGCGGCGAAGATCGGCCGCTGAACTTCGCACAGGAGGCACGGGGACTGCGTGCGGGGGGAGCGAGCCTGGGGGGTGTTGGCCGGGACGGGTGAGGGGTCACCGTCCCGGCCAACGCTTGTCTTACCTGGAAGCTGCAGTCAGCATCGTGACCGCGGTGCTCAGCTGCCCGCTGAGGAGGGCGTGGTCGGCGTCGGAGATGAGCTTCGACGCCGGCTCGTTCAGGTTCTGGCCGACGTGGTTCTGCGCGATCCACCGCGCGACGCCGACGACCGCATCGTCCTCGGCGAAGGTGTCGGCCTTGGTGCGCTCCAGGAACTTGACGGACTGCGCGGCCGCGGCCAATGCGATGGTTGCCTGCGGCCCTGACCAGTCGCGGACCTGGAGTGCGACACCCGCCGCGATCCCAGCCGCGACCGCGTAAGGATCGTGCTTGCTCAGCAGGGTGTTGCGGGCCTCTGTCAGTGCGGCCCGGGCTGCGGCTTGGGTCGTGAGGCCCCATCCGAACGGGTACTGCGGGTTGTAGGACGCATCGCCGACGTTCAACGGCTGCTGGTCCTCTGCGCGCGGCCAGCTGACCGGCAGGCGGCCGCTGAACGGGACCTTGCCGAACAGCACATCCGCAACGCCGGCACCCTCGGTCCCCGGTAGCCATGACGCGACCAGTGCGTTGATCTTGCCGAGCTGGTCCGCGATCACCTGCGGGCGGCCGGACACGATCAGCACGACGCACTTCATCGCGCCGCAGACCTTGTCCACGGCGGCCTTGTCGGCATCCGAGAGCAGCAGGTCGTGACCGTTGCCGACATCCCCGATTCCTTCGGCGTACGGGCGTTCCCCGACCACGACCACGCCGACGTCGTGACCGTCGAGCGGTGCTGACGCGTCGGCGCTGAATGTCGCATCCGGCGCCACCTGCTTGATCCCGTCGAGGATCGTCGTACCCGTTGTCGTCGCACCGGATCCGCCTTGCCAGCTGATGCTCCAGCCGCCCATCTGGTTGCCGAGGTCGTTCGCGTTGCTTCCGGCGACGTACATCTTCGCAGTCGATGCCAGTGGCAACAGATTGCCGTCGTTCTTCAGCAACACCTGGGATTTCGCCGCCGCCTCCCGACCGACGGCTCGGTGTGCGGCCGATCCGATGGTCGCGGCGTTGGTCGTGTCGGCGTACGGGTGCTCGAACAGGCCGAGCTTGAACTTCTCCGTCAGGATCCTGCGGACCGCGTCGTCGATCCGGGTCATCGGGATCCGGCCGGCGCCGATCTCCGCGGTCAGGCCCTGGGTGAAGCCCTGGTAGTTCGTCGGCACCATGATCATGTCCAGGCCGGCGTTGATCGACGTACGGATGTCGCTCGCGTAGTCGCCCGGCAGCTGGTCGATCGCCTGCCAGTCGCTGATCACGAATCCGTCGAAGCCCATCCGCTGCTTCAGCACGCCGTTGATCAGCTCACCGTTCCCGTGCATCTTGACCGGCGCGGCGCCGTCGACCGACATGCTCGAGTACGACGGCATCACGGTGCCGATGCCGAGGTCGACAGCCGTCTTGAACGGCGCGAGGTGGATGGTCTCCAGCTGCTGCCGGGTCACCTGCGTGATGCCCTGGTCGATCTTGTACGAGCCGGTCGTCGAGCTGCCGTACGTCGTACCGCCGTCGCCGACGAAGTGCTTCGCGGTGGCGAGGACGTGGTTGTTGCGCGCGAGCTGACTGCCGTCGGCCTTGCCCTGCAGACCGGTGATCACGGTCGCCACCGACTGCACGAGCGCCGGATCCTCGCCGTACCCCTCGTACGCGCGGCCCCACCGGTCGTCTCGGACCACGCACACGCACGGCGCGAAGTCCCACGGGATACCGGTCGCGCGGACCTCGGTCGCGGTCACCTCACCGGCTCGCCGGGCCAGGTCCGGATCGCGGGTGGCGCCGATCCCGATGTTGTGCGGCAGGATCGTCGCGCCGATTACGTTGTTGTGCCCGTGCACCGCGTCGACGCCGTAGATCAGCGGGATCTGCAGCCGGGTCGCCTGCGCGTTGAGCTGGAAGGTGTCGATCATCGCGGCCCAGGCGGCCGGGGTGTTCGGGGTCGGGACGGAGCCGCCGCCGGACAGCAGCGAGCCGAGCGCGTACGACGCGATGTCCGAGCGGGACCGGAGCGCGTTCCGCTCGGCCTGGGTCATCTGTCCGACCTTCTCCGCCGTCGTCATCCGGGTCAGCAGATCGGTAACGCGTTTTCCGATCGGGAGTTTCCGGTTCAGGTACGGCAGGTCGTGGGCGTCGATCACCACGACGGGCTGGGTCTGCGGGGCTTTGGCGCCGGTGACGGTGAGCTCGAGGGGAACGGTTTCCGCAACCTCCGCGGAACCGTCTTTCCGGGTGGTCACGGAAACGTTCTGCGACGTTCCGGAAACTGTTCCGGCCGGGAACGTGATCGTTCCGGAAACCGACGTGTAGTCGTCGGCGCCGGCTGTTCCGGTTCCGGTCTTGTAGTCGACCGTGACCGGCTCCTCGAGCGGCGTACCGCCGGTGGTCGCGACCGAGACCTTCACCTGCGCGGTCCCGCCCTCCTTGACCGGGTACACGTCGGCGTCGGTCACGACACTGTTCTTCAGCGCCGGATCGGCCTTGCCGTAGACCTCGACCTGGTCGATCGCGAACTCACCCGGCGCACCGGCCGGCATCGTGAACGCGTAGCCCCACATCTGGGTCAGGTTCAGGATGTGGTCGATCCCGCCGACGGGCTGGTAGTCACCGCGGTACACGAGCTCGCCGAACGGGATCTCGACCAGGTGCCAGCCCTGCCAGTCGTCGGTGAAGCTGGTGTTCCACAGCTCGGACGCCTCGGCGTTCGCGCCGCCGTCCTTGATCTCGAAGAAGATCCGCTTCCCGGAGCCGGGCGGAAGCGGGGCGGTGTTCTGCCCGTACCACCAGAACCGGATCCCCTTGTACGGCGACCAGTCGCCGGGGTTCACGTCGTACGTGACGTCGTGACTGAATCCGCCCCAGCCGCTGATGTCGTACGTCCCGTGCAGCACCTTTTCGCCGGCCGGAGCGTCCGCCCGGGTCTGCAGCTCGAGCGTCGGCGGGTCGTCGGCGTCGCTGCCCCAGGTGAAGATCCCGGCGTTCGGCGGCGCCGCGAACGGCTCCGCACCCTCGAACGCCGCCAACGTCACCGGAGCCGGATCGTCGGCCGCCGCCGGCGTCGCCACCAGCAGCCCGCCCAGCAGAGCAGCCGCCGCGACGAGCGCCACCCGCCCTCTCCGGCGATCCACCACTCGAGAACCAGACCACCAGAGCATGGGCGACTCCTCACAGGGATATCGAGCACGGGCGCTCGGCCCCGACTCTCAGCCCTCCCCGAACCCGGGTCAAGACCTCACCGGTTCCGGAACTAGAGCGCTCTCACGGGCTGAGGATCCGCTGGTGAGCATCGCCACGCAGTGGACAGCCATCGAAGACCCTGAGCGCCGGTACCAGGCGTCGGCTCCACCCTCCGCCCGCCGGCAACGCAGGCGGACCTCGAGCGATGGTCCGCCGTCGTCGGGTCCACCCTGCCTGCGCAGCTCCTCGAGTTGTGCGCCGTCCACGACGGCAGCTCGGTTGTGGCCCGGGTACCTGCGCTGGATCGACCGGGACATCGAGGAAGAGAACCTCGGTTACCGCGTCTGACAGGTGAGCCCGGGATCGACCGTGCTCGGATCGGTAGACGCAAGGACTGGACAGTCGGTTGGTGGGTAGATGACTGTGGGTCGCGACCGTGCTGGACGGGAAGGGACACCTATGAAGCTCCGATATGTGCTGGGCAGCGTGATGCTGGTCGTTCCGATGGCTGTGGTTGCCGTGGGCTCCCCGGCGACCGCGGCGGCGCCACTGGACCCCGCGGCAGCACCGGCTGCACACGGCCGGGCCGCGGCGAAGGTCCCGTCGATGCTGCGGGACGCCGCGAAGAAGCAATCGAACGTGCAGGCCCGCTCACTGGGCGTCGAAGGCAGCCGCCTGGGCGTCCAGGTGTACGCCGCCGCGCCGGTCACCGCGCAACAGCAGGCCGACCTGACCGCACTCGGCGCATCAGTCCTCAAGAACTCCGCCGACTTCCCGGCGGTCGCCGGCGCCGAGCTCCCCAGCACCGGCCTGGTCTCCGCCACGGTCCCGTACGACAAGCTGGACGCCGTCGCGGCACTCGACTGGGTGACGGCGCTGCGCCCGTCCCTGCGGCACGCCGTCGATGTCGGCCCGATCACCGCCGAGGGCGTCCAGCTGCACCAGGCGGACAAGGCACAGGCCAAGGGCTTGACCGGTCGCGGCCAGAAGATCGGCGTGATCTCCGGTGACGCCGACCACGTCGCGGACGCGATCGCCGCGGGTGAGTTGCCGGCCGACACCCAGGTACTGCAGTCGGCGCCGTACGGCAACGACGAGGGCACCGCGATGATGGAGATCATCCACGACCTCGCGCCGGACGCGAAGCTGGCGTTCGCGAGCACGCTCGACACCAACGCCGACTACTTCGAGGCGTTCCACCTCCTTGCGAAGTCCGGCGTCACGATGATCGCCGAGGACATCGCGCTCGACGACGAGCCCGCGTTCCAGCAGGGCCTCGGCGCCGCAACGGCCGAGGCGCTCGCCAAGCACGGCATCTGGGTCAGCTCCTCGGCCGGCAACCTGGGCAACCGGCACGCCCCGCGGGTCACCGCGACCGGTACGGGCGCAGGGCCCGACGGTGTGACCGGCCCGTACACCGGCTGTAAGAAGGACCCCGACAACGTGGTGCAGTTGCGCGGCAGCGACACGTCGTACGACCTCAATCTGCTGCCCGGCGCGGGGATCCTGCCGACGCTCCAGTGGAGTGAGCCGCGGGCGATCTACCCGACCGCGGGCCAGGGCGGATTCACCGACCTCAACCTGTACCTGATGGACAGCACCGGGACGAAGTGCCTCGCGTCCAGCACCGCCGTCCAGGCGAACGGTGTGGGCGACACCATCGAGCAGTTCGAGTACTTCAATACGACGAAGACGGCGCAGCCCGTGAAGCTCGTCGTCGACGTCGAAGGCACGTCGACCGCGCGGAAGGCTCCGATCCTGGATCTGCGCTGGCGGGCGCTGGCATCCGGCGTCCAGACGATCGACCCGCCGGAGCGGGCCGGCTCGATGAACCCCGACTCGAACTACACCGTCTTCGCCACCAGCGCGGGCGCCGTGAACTCGAGCGTGTCCACCGACCCGAAGACCTCCCCGGTGGAGCCGTTCAGCGCCGCAGGCCCGACGCAGCTCGTCACCACGACCCGCTGCCCCGGCGGTCAGCCCGGTCCGTGCCGCGGGATCCCCGGGGCAGGTGCGCTGAACTTCCCGGCGCCGAACTGGCTCGCGGCCGACGGCGAGTCGGTCAGCGGTGTCGGCGGCTTCGGTTCCGGAACCTGCCCGACCACGACGCAGGGCGGTTGCCGCTTCTTCGGTACGTCGGCCTCCGCGCCGACCGCTGCCGGTGTAG
Organism: Kribbella sp. VKM Ac-2566; assembly: GCF_004366005.1. NCBI lineage: Bacteria > Bacillati > Actinomycetota > Actinomycetes > Propionibacteriales > Kribbellaceae > Kribbella > Kribbella sp. VKM Ac-2566. The sequence continues at coordinate 203,343 of NZ_SODT01000012.1, forward strand.
CGGCCCTCACCCGGCAGGAGTTCGGCGGCCGGGTCTCGCCGCTCATCCTGAACACGATCCTCTCCGGCCGAGCCGTGGATCGCAGCGAGCCCAGCACCGGAGCGGGAGTCCTGAGCGCGAATTAAGAAGCTGTAGTGGTCCGATTGAGTGCAAATTCAGTACTCGGATTGATGGACCGATGCTGCCATCCCCGGAAAGGATGGCAGCATGACTACACGTTTCGGGGTCTTCGTACCGCAGGGCTGGAAGATGGACCTGGCCGGCATCGCCGATCCGATCGAGCAGTGGGAGGCGATGACCGACGTCGCCAAGCGGGCCGACGAGCAGTCGTGGGACTCGATCTGGCTGTTCGACCACTTCCACACGGTGCCGGAGCCGAGTGACAACACCACCTTCGAGTGCTGGAGCGCGACGGCCGCGCTGGCCCGCGACACCAAGCGGGTCAACATCGGCCAGATGGTCGGCTGCAACGGGTACCGCAACCCGTCGCTGTACGCGAAGATCGCGTCCACCGTCGACGTCGCCAGCCACGGCCGCCTGTACGCCGGGATCGGCGCGGGCTGGTACGAGCACGAGTGGAAGGCGTACGGCTACGAGTGGACCGACGTACCGCAGCGGATGGCGGCGTTCCGTGAGGCGACCGAGATCATCTACAAGATGTGGACCGAGGACAAGCCGGTCTACAACGGCAAGTACTACTCGATCGACGCCCCGATCAACGAGCCGAAGGGCGTCCGCAAGCCGCACCCGAGCTTCTGGATCGGCGGCGGCGGGCCGAAGGTCACGCTGAAGCTGGTCGCGCAGTACGCCGACGCCGCGAACATCGGCGGCGGCAACCCGGAGCTGTTCAAGGAGAAGGCCGACATCCTCCGCGGCCACTGCGAGAAGCTCGGCTGGAACTACGACGACATCATCAAGTCGACGAACTTCAACGTGTTCCCGATCGACAAGGGCGACGACCCGCAGAAGGCGACCGAGAAGGCCCTCGGCCCGATGAACCGGGAGAAGTTCGACCGGGACAACATCATCGCCACCGAGGACGAGATCGCCGACAAGGTCGAGGCGGTCCTCGAGGCCGGCGCCGACTACGTGATCTTCTACGTCCCCGGCGTCGCCTACGACCTCGACCTCCTCGAGCGGGTCGAGAACATCGCCAAGCGCTTCGCCTGACGCGGGTTGCCCATCGAGCTGGCGGGTTGCCCACTCGAAATACGGGTGGGCAACCCTCCGGCTGAGTGGATATCCACTGAGGTGGAGGGTTCGCGCGATGGGGTGGCTGGTATCGGTCATGGCGGGTGTAGGTCAGGGGGAGTGGTGGACTGGGGCTGATGGCAACTGACAGGCTCCCGATGACGGCCTCGCGTGGGTCGGGGCGTCGGGAGGTTTCCCCCTGTGATGTCTCGAATGTCCCGGTCCGCGGCCGGCCTGCTCGCCGCGGTGGTCGCCGGTTCCCTGCTGCTGACGACCACCACGGCGAATGCCGGCCCGCCCGATGTACCGGCCGGTCCCACGGCGACCAATCCGGGGACCAACCCGACGCCCGGCGCGAGCAGCAAGCGGATCACGCTGGTCACCGGCGACGTCGCCGAGCTGACCACCAGCTCCAACGGCCAGGTCTCGGCCCGCCTGCTCGACGACGAGCCGTACTACTTCGGCACCTTCGACGGAGACCTCACCCTGGTCCCGGCCGACGCCTACCCGCTGCTCTCCGCGGGCCGCCTCGACAAGCGCCTCTTCAACCTGACCGAGCTCGCGGCGCAGGGGTACGACGACGCTAGCAGGGCTAGCCTTCCGCTCCTCCTCACCGCGCCCGCCACCCTTCGCAGCGCACCTAGTACGCCGGCGGCCTCGACGTACCGCCGTACCCTCGCCAGCGTCGGAAGCACCGCGGTGACCGTGCAGAAGGCCGACGCGAAGACGTTCTGGGACGGCATCAGCGGCCCGACCACGTTCAAGTCCAGCCAGGTCACCAAGATCTGGCTCGACGGCCGCACCCACGCAACCCTCGACCAGTCCACCAAGCAGATCGGCGCCCCGACCGCCTGGAAGCAGGGGTACGACGGCCACGGCGTGAAGGTCGCTGTCCTCGACACCGGGTACGACGCCGGCCATCCCGACCTCGCCAAGCAGGTCGTCGCGGCGGAGAGCTTCGTGCCCGACCAGGCAGTCCAGGATCTGCACGGCCACGGCACGCACACCGCGTCCATCGTCGCCGGTCTCGGTACGGCGTCCGACGGCAAGCGGAAGGGTGTGGCACCGGGCTCGGAACTGCTGATCGGCAAGGTGCTCGACAACAGCGGCGGCGGCTACGACTCCGAGGCGATCGCCGGCATGGAGTGGGCCGTCCAGCAGGGCGCGAAGGTCGTCAGCATGAGCCTCGGCGGCTGGCCGTCCGACGGTACCGACCCGATGAGCGAGGCCGTCGACCGGTTGTCGAAGTCGAGCGGCGCGCTGTTCGTGATCGCGGCCGGCAACTCCGGCGCCGAGGAAACCGTGGGATCGCCGGGTGCCGCGTCCGAGGCGCTGACCGTCGGCGCGGTCGACCGGGACAACAGCCTCGCGAACTTCTCCAGCCGCGGTCCGCGCGTCGGCGACGGCGCCCTGAAGCCCGAGGTGACCGCCCCCGGCGTGGAGATCGCCGCCGCGCGCGCCGCCGGTACCGAGCAGGGCCACGTCCTCGGCCAGAACTACACAGCCATGAGCGGTACGTCGATGGCGACGCCGCACGTCGCCGGTGCGGCCGCGATCCTCGCACAACGGCACCCCGACTGGACCGGGCCGCAGCTCAAGGCCGCACTGGCCTCGACGGCTGTCCCCTCCGCCGGCGCCCGCACCGACCAGCAGGGCCTCGGCCGGATCGACATCCCGAACGCGCTCGACCCGTCGGTCCTCCCGGACGCCGCCAACCTGTTCTTCGGTGACCTGTCCTGGACCGGCCCGGCCGCCCCCGCGCCGGTCACGCGTACGGTTGCCTACCGCAACAACTCGAGGCGATCGGTGACGCTCACGCTCTCGGTCGACGCACAGTCTCCGGCGGGGGTGGAGGCCGGGCTGACGGTGAGCCCGGCCCGGCTGACCATCCCCGCCGGTGGTACCGGGTCCGCGACGGTCACCCTCGACCTCGCCAAGACCCAGCCCGCCAAGTACGCCGGTGTGCTGACGGCCCGCGCCGGCGCCACGTCGTACCGGACCGGCCTCGGGTTCGCGGCCGGTGGGCGGCTGAACCAGGTGACCGTGAAGGCGATCGGCCGCGACGGACAGCCCGCCACCACCAAGGCCGGTGCGAGCGGCGTGCAGCTGTGGAACCAGGACACCGGTGACGTCAGCGCGATCGCGTTCGACGAGACCGGCAGCCGCACCCTCGACGTACCGACCGGCCGCTACAGCGTGATGGCGTACGCCGTCGGCGGCGACGAGGCGAACTGGGCGAACTCGATCACGCTGCTCGGCGATCCGGACGAGTGGATCGGCAGCGACCGGACGTTCACGTTCGACGCCCGGAGCGCGCACAAGGTGACGATCAAGACGCCGCGACCGGCCGACGCGCAGAGCATCGGGATCGCCTGGCACCGCAAGGTCGGGGACCGGGACGCGGTCTCCGGCTGGGCGTACAACGGCCGGGTCGCCGACGGCGTCTACGTCCAGGACTTCGGAAAGGTTGCCAATGGCACCTTCCAGGTCGTGCAGCGCTGGGACCTCGCGCAGCCGAAGCTGACCGTCGACATCAACGGCGTCCGGCTGGCCACGCCGGCCGAGGGGTCGTCTCGGACCGTGTACGTCGGGAACGCGAAACTCCCGCTCTACAACGGCGGCGACGGTACCGCGGCCGAGCTGACCGGCGCCAAGGACACCGCCGTACTGATCCGATGGGGCGGCTTCAGCAAGACGACCGCACAGGTCAAGGCTGCGAAGGCCGCCGGCGCCAAGGTGGTGTTCCTCTACAACGAAGCGCCCGGCTTCTGGTCGACCAGTAGCGATCAAGGCGTCCCGCTCTACCTGCTGCGATCCGAGCAGGGCAAGCAGTTGCTCGCCGAGCTGGCGAAGGGCCCGCAGTCCGTGCAGCTGAACGGTCTGCTCGACAGCACCTACCGGTACGACGTCGCGCTCGGCCCGTCGGTCGTGAAGGGCGGACTGACGTACGACGTCGCGAAGATGCGCCCGGCCGTGGTGACGACGGACTTCCAGCGCAACGATGCGTTCTGGCTGCACCGGGACCAGCGGATCGCGCACCTTCCGGGTATCTCGACCGGGTTGTCGGCGTCACGTCTGGTGGCCGGTGCGGTGAAGCGGACCGACTACCTCGTCACCGACCAGAAGGGCGTCACCTGGGACGAGAAGACGTCCGCGGGGGAGTGGAACGAGACCGGCTTCGAGGCCACGATCGCGCGGTCCTACCGGCCGGGCGAGCAGGTCACGCGCGGTTGGTGGGAGTCGATCACGCGTCCCGCCGTACCGGGACTGTCCGATGCGCCGGGTGACGTGGCGCAGGGCTGGCCGCCGGCGCGGTTCGAGAACGCGCTGCGGATCGCGATTCCGCAGTACGTCAGCGGCGACCGGACCACGTTCGGCTGGGCCGACCGCGGCGACGTGACGAGCATGAAGCTGACCAGCAACGGCGTCGAACTGGGCAGCAAGAACTGGTCGGTCGCACAGTTCACCGTCCCGGAACGTGCCGCCTGGTACGACCTCACGCTGGACCAGCAGCGCGGCCCGAACAGCTGGGCGAAGACCTCGACGTCGACGCACACCCGGTGGCACTTCCTCTCGGTGCCGTCCAAGAGCCGGGCAGTGCTGCCGCTCGTCCAGGTCGACTACAAGCACACCAACGGCTGGCTCGAACTCACCCCGCGCTACCAGCCGGGTGTGCGCGGCGGCGGGATCTTCCGGACCACGGCCGAGATCTCGTACGACGGGAAGACCTGGACGAAGCTGTCTCTCCGCGGGATCGGTACGCTCCGCGCCCAGGTACCGGCCGGTGCGTACCCGAGCATCCGGGTGACCGCGACGGACCTGATCGGCAACAGCATCACCCAGACGATCGACCGCGCCTGGGCCGCCTGAACGTTAAAAAGAGCGACGCCACGAAGCCGGGGGGATTGCTTCGTGGCGTCGCCAGGGGCGCGCCAAGGGAGGGGTGGGGGCTGGCGCGCCGGTCCAGTGGGGATCAGCTCCCGAGGATGCCTCCACCGAGGATGCCCAGCAGCCCGAGGGCCGACAGCAGGCCGCGGATGACCTGGTCGACCGCCTTGGCGCCACCGGTCTGGTAGGCGGTCACGCACTTCTGCAGCTGGGTCTGGGTCGGCTTGGTGATCGTCACCTTCGCCATCTCGGACTGGCAGTACGTCGTGGCCTTCTGCAGCTCGGCCAGCGTGCTGCCGGCCGTGCCGACGATGACCCCGACGGCCGTCGTCAGGCTGGTGAGACCCGGCTTCGGCGTGGTCGTGGTCGGAACCGTCGGCTTGGCCGTGGTCGGCTTCGAGGTGGTGGGCCTGACCGTCGTCGGTGTCGCTGTCGGCCGGCTGCTCGGAGTCGCCGTCGGTGTCGCGGTCGGCCGGTCCGTCGGCCGGTTGCCGTCCCGCTCGTCGGTCAGGATCGGAGTCGGCGTCGCCGTCGCGGTGGGCGTCGGGATGTCGATCGCCTCCGGCAGGTCCTTGTCCGACGGGGCGTCGATGGTCGGGTCGTCGATCTGGTCGCCGGCCTCGTCCACGTCGTCACCCGCGGTGCCGTTGCCGACCGCGATCCAGCTGCCGCCGGCGTACGCCTTCGCGATGCTGACCACCAGGTCGACGTACTGCTGCGAGTGGTTGTAGCGCAGAACCGCGGCGTTCAGATCACTGGCCTTGGACAGGTCGGTCTTGCCCGAGCAGAGGTAGACCCCGGTCGACATCGCCGCGTCGTCGATGTCCTGCGGGTTCCGCACGCCGTCGCCGTCGCCGTCCACTCCCATGGCTCGCCACGTGCCGGGGATGAACTGCATCGGGCCGACCGCGCGGTCGAACGCGCCGTCACCGTCGAACGAACCCGCGTCCGAGTCGGAGATCCGGGCCGTCCCGGACGAACCGTCCAGCCGCGGCCCGAAAATGCCTGGCACCGCGACGCCCAGCGAGTTCAGCGAATTGCCGCCGAAGCGGCCGTGGTTGGACTCGACCCGGCCGATCGCTGCCACCAGCGTCCAGGGCAAGTGGCACGTCGGGTCTGCCTGGGCCAGCACCTGCTGGGCCCGGGAGTACGCCTTGAGGGCGGCGTTCGGGATGCCGTTGCGGGACAGTCCGGACACCACCTGGGTCGGTTGCTCGCCAGGATCGACTCCGTGGCCGACGACGCCCGGCACCGGCACATTGGCCGGGAAGGCGATCGGCTGCTTCGGTACGACGACCGGGTTGCCTCCGGACAGACCGTTCTCCAGCGACGCCGTAGCGATCGCGGGGTCGTCCGTGGCACTGACGGTGAACGCGCTCGCGAACAGCGCCAGCGGGATCAGCGGCGCCACCTGACGCCAGCCGCTACCCGTGGCGCGGCGCTTGCCCTTCGCCATCGATGATTCCCCTCCGTGACTCATCGACCGGTCCGGCCCCACGCAGCGGACAGTCTTTGTGCCTGTGTCGGTTGCCGTCGTAATAGGTCTAACGTCCGCCCCGTTGCGTGGGTTACGCGTCGAACGCAGACCGTGTACGTGCGGTCACCGGGTATCCATACTGGCGCGTAACAAAGCGCCTGTGAACCCCTTGGCGGGATCAGGACCTCAAATTCGCCCTCCCCTGCCGATCAGGGTGCCGGACCGGCGAGGGAGAATGGCCGTCGTGCCCGCACACACTGAACATTCCGCCGAACTCTTCGCCCGAGCCTCCACGGTGACCCCGGGCGGGGTCAACTCTCCGGTCCGCGCCTTCCGCGCCGTCGGCGGCGTACCGCGTTTCATGGCTTCCGGTGACGGATGTCACATGACCGACGTCGACGGCAACCGCTATCTCGACCTGGTCAGTTCCTGGGGCCCGCTGCTGCTCGGCCACGCCCATCCCGAGGTGATCGCCGCCGTCCAGGCTGCCGTCGGCCGCGGTACGTCGTACGGGACGCCGACCGAGACCGAGGTCCTGCTCGGCGAGGAGATCGTCGCGCGGACGCCGGTGGACAAGGTCCGGCTGGTGTCGTCCGGGACCGAGGCGACGATGTCCGCGCTCCGGCTCGCCCGCGGGTTCACCGGGCGCGCCAAGATCGTGAAGTTCGCCGGCTGCTACCACGGCCATGTGGACGCACTGCTGGCCCAGGCCGGTTCCGGCGTCCTCACGCTGGGCATCCCCGGTACGCCGGGAGTCACCGAGGCCACCACCGCGGACACGATCGTGCTGCCGTACAACGACCAGGCCGCGGTCGCCGCCGCGTTCGCGCAGTACGGCGACCAGGTCGCGGCCGTGATCACCGAGGCGTCGCCCGGCAACATGGGCGTCGTTCCGCCGCGGGACGACTTCAACGCGTTCCTCGCCCGGATCTGCACGGAAAACGGTGCACTTTTCATTTCCGACGAGGTCATGACCGGCTTCCGGATCACCCGCTCGGGCTGGTACGGCGTCGACGGCGTCCGGCCGGACCTGATGACCTTCGGCAAGGTGATGGGCGGCGGCTTCCCGGCCGCGGCGTTCGGCGGCCGCGCCGATGTCATGTCCCACCTCGCGCCGGAGGGCTCGGTCTACCAGGCCGGGACGCTGTCCGGGAACCCGATCGCCACGACCGCCGGCCTGACCACGCTGCGGCTGGCCACCGACGAGGTCTACGCCAAGCTCGACGAGACCTCGCTCACCATCCAGCGCCTGGTGTCGACCGCGCTGGACAAGGAAGGTGTGCCGCACGTCATCTCGGCGGCGGGGAACCTCTTCAGCGTCTTCTTCGTGGAGTCCTCGGAGGGACCTGCCGAGATCCGGGACTTCGCCGGAGCCAACGCCCAGGTGCTGCCCCGGTTCACGGCGTTCTTCCATGCCATGCTGGACGCCGGTGTCTACCTGCCACCGAGCGCGTTCGAGGCCTGGTTCGTCAGCGCGGCGATCGACGACGACGCGCTGGCCGAGCTCGAGGCTGCTCTGGCTCCGGCAGCCCGCGCGGCGGCCACGGTGGCGACGCAAGTACAGAACTGAAGGGACAGCGGTGACCGAAACGACGGTCGTGCACCTGATGCGTCACGGCGAGGTGCACAACCCGACCGGCGTGCTCTACGGCCGGATCCCCGACTTCCACCTGTCCGAGCTCGGCCGCGCGATGGCCGACCGGGTGGCCGAGCACGTCAAGGGCCGCGACATCGTGCACCTGGTCAGCTCGCCGCTGGAGCGGGCCCAGGAGACGATGGAGCCGATCGCCAAGGTGTTCGGCCTCACGCCGGACATCGACGAGCGGGTGATCGAGGCGGCGAACCTGTTCGAGGGCAAGAAGTTCGGCGTCGGCGACGGCGCGCTGAAGAACCCGAGCGCCTGGTGGCTGCTGCGGAACCCGTGGAAACCGTCCTGGGGTGAGCCGTACCAGCAGCTCGTCCGCCGGATGCGGGACGCGATCGAGACCGCCCGGCAGAAGGCCGCCGGGCACGAGGCCCTGATCGTGTCGCACCAGCTGCCGATCTGGATCGTCCGGTCCGCGATCGAGGGCCGCCGGATGTTCCACGACCCGCGCAGGCGCCAGTGCAGCCTGGCCAGCCTGACCTCGTTCACCTTCCACGGCGAGCAGATCGTCTCGGTCGGCTACTCGGAACCCGCGAAGGATCTGTTGCCGGTCAAGAACCCGAAGAAGTTCGTCGGAGGGGCGTGATGCGTCGTACGGCGTTGCTCGTCGCCGGAGTGCTCCTCGTCGCGGGGTGCAGCTCCGGTCAGCAGGCGGCGCAGAACCGCCAGGGTCAGTCGGGGTTCGTCAGCGGCAACGGCAACGTGTCGACGTTCGCGGTCGGCGATCGGAAGGCGGCGCCGGAGCTCACCGGGAAGACGCTCGACGGTAAGACCTGGACGCTGTCCGAGCAGACCGGCAAGGTCGTCGTACTGAACGTGTGGGGTTCGTGGTGCCCGCCGTGCCGCAAGGAAGCGCCCGAGCTGGTCGCGGCGTCGAAGGAACTCGGGTCCGGGGTGCAGTTCATCGGACTGAACACCCGCGACCTCGACCCGGCGCAGGCGAAGAAGTTCGTGCAGGAGTTCGACGTCCCGTTCCCGAGCATCTACGACCCGAACGGCAAGGCGTTGCTGCGGTTCCGCGGCCAGATCTCCCCGAAGGCCATCCCGACCACGCTGGTGATCGACAAGGACGGCAAGGTCGCGGGACGCGTCGTCGGCGAAGTCACGAAGCAGACGCTGCTCGGAATGGTCAAGGACGCCGGTTGAGCTGATGGGACAGTGGTTCGCCGACTCGATGACGGGTTCGATGCTGGTCGCACTGCCGATCGCGGTGCTGGCCGGTGCGATCTCGTTCTTCTCGCCGTGCGTCGTACCGCTGCTGCCCGGCTACCTGTCCTACGTCACCGGCCTGTCCGCGGCTGAGCTCGGCTCGGACAAGCGCGGCCGGATGCTCGCCGGTACGGCGTTGTTCGTCGCCGGGTTCTCGGCGGTGTTCATCCTCACCGGCGTCGTGTTCGGCAAGGCGGGCGACCTGCTCATCGACCACCAGACGACGATCACGCGGGTCCTCGGCGGCCTGACCGTCGTACTGGGTCTCGTCTTCCTCGGCGGGTTCGGGTTCCTGCAGAAGGATCTGCGGGTGCACCGGGTCCCGGCGGTCGGGATCGCGGCCGCGCCGCTGCTCGGCGTACTGTTCGGATTCGGGTGGACGCCGTGTATCGGGCCGACGCTCGGGACCGTGATGACGCTGGCCACCACCGAGGGCAGCACCGGGCGCGGGGCGACGCTGGCACTGGTGTTCAGCCTCGGGTTGGGGATTCCGTTCATCGTGGCGGCGCTGGCGTTCCGGCGGATGCTGTCCGCGGTGGCGTGGGTCCGCAAGCACCAGCTGCTGGTGATCAGGATCGGCGGCGTACTGATGATCGCGGTGGGACTGCTGCTGCTGACGGGAGTGTGGGATGCGATGACCGCGGACCTGCGGCAGTGGGTCGCCAACTTCGGATCGGCGGTCTGATGACTGAAATCAAGGACCGGATCGCCGCCGCGTCGGGCCCGGAGGAACCGTCCGGACCGCCCGCGCTCGGCCTGGTCGGCTGGCTGCGCTGGAGCTGGCGGCAGCTGACGTCGATGAAGACCGCGCTGGTGCTGCTGTTCCTGCTGGCGCTCGGCGCGGTGCCGGGGTCGCTCGTCCCGCAGACGCCGATCGACCCGATCAAGGTCTCGGACTTCCTCGCCGCGCACAAGACCCTCGGGCCGCTCTACGACAAGCTCGGGCTGTTCGACGTCTACAAGTCCGCGTGGTTCTCGGCGATCTACCTGTTGCTGTTCATCTCGCTGATCGGCTGCGTCGTACCGCGGTTGTCCGTGTACGTGAAGGGCTTGCGGGCCAGGCCGCCGAAGCCGCCGCGGAACCTGGACCGGCTGCCCGGGTACCAACGCTTCGAGCTCGCCGAAGCCGGCGACGTCATCGAGGTCGCGACCCGCGAGCTCCGCAGACGCCGCTTCCGGGTGCAGTCGTACGACGGCGCGGTCGGCGCGGAGCGTGGATACCTGCGCGAGGCCGGCAACCTGCTCTTCCACTTCTCACTGATCCTGGCGCTCGTCGGGGTCGCCTGGGGTTCGCTGTTCGGCTACCGCGGCACCGTACTGGTTGTCGTGGGCAATGGGTTCTCCAACACGGTCGCGCAGTACGACGACTTCACGCCGGGACGCGCGTTCAGCGGTGACGACGACCTGCCGCCGTTCTCGCTGACCGTGAAGGACTTCGAGGCGAAGTTCCAGGAGGACGGTCCGCAGAAGGGCGCGGCGCGGGAGTTCAAGGCGCAGCTGGATTACCAGCAGACGCCGGACGCGCCGGAGAAATCGTACCTGCTCGAGGTCAACCACCCGCTGAAGCTGGACGGGAGCAGTGTCTACCTGCTCGGCCACGGGTACGCACCCCGGGTCACCGTGAAGGACGGACAGGGAAATGTCGCGTTTTCCGGCCCGGCGCCGTTCCTGCCGCAGGACAGCAACTTCTCGTCGTTCGGGGTGATCAAGGCGCCGGACGCGCGACCGGAGACGCTCGGGTTCGAAGGCTTCTTCCTGCCGACCGCGTACATCGGTCCGAACGGGCCTGTTTCGGTCTTTCCCGACGATCTGAACCCGGAGCTGGTGATGACCGGGTACTACGGCCGCCCGCAGCCGGAGACCGGGAAGCCGGAGTCGGTGTACCAGCTGGACAAGTCGAAGCTGACGCAGTTCCAGCAGACGAACGGCGACAAGTGGCGGCTCCAGCTCGCGCCGGGGCAGAGCGCCCAGCTGCCGGACAAGGCCGGGTCGATCACGTTCGACGGCTACAGCCGTTGGGTGAAGCTGCAGATCAGCCATACTCCGGGCACGGGCCTTGCGCTGGCGGGCATCTCGCTGGCGATCCTCGGCCTGATGGGTTCGCTGTTCGTGCATCCGCGCCGTACCTGGGTGCGGGTCCGCGAAGAGGACGGGCGTACCGTTGTCGAGGTCGCCGGTCTGGACCGCGGCCCCGAGCGCGGCCTCGGTGACGAGATCCAGGCCATCACCACAGCTTTGAAACCCGCCAGCTCGAGCACCCAGGAGCAGCCATGAGCCCGGAGGCCTACGCGCAAGTCTCCAACTTGCTGATTCCGACGGCCACGGTGATCTACGCCCTCGCGATGGTTTCCCATGCGATGGAGTGGGCCCTCGGTCGTGCCGCGGTCGCGAAGTCCGCCGCGGTCAAGGAGGAGGTGCTGGTCGCCTCCGACGGCGCAGCGGTCTCCGGGGACACCACCGACGTACCTGATGTTCCTGCTGTTGATGTTCCTGCTGTTGAGGAGCCGGCGTCGAGTGAGCGGCTTGATGCGGCCAGCCGGATCGGGTTGCTGCTGACCTGGTTGGCCTTCGTGCTGCACCTGGGCGGTGTGGTGACGCGTGGACTCGCGGCCGGGCGCGTGCCGTGGGGGAACATGTACGAGTTCTCCATCACGGCGTCGCTCGCGGTGGCGATCGTGTACCTGATCTTCGTGCAGCGCTACAAGCTGCAGTACCTCGGGCTCGGCGTGACGTTCGTGGTCGCCGCCGTCCTCGGTCTGGCCGCGCTGGCGCTCTACACGCCGGCCGGTCCGCTGGTTCCGGCGCTGCACTCGTACTGGCTGGTGATCCACGTGTCCGCGGCCGCGATCTCCGGTGGTGCGTTCACCGTCGGCGGCCTGGTCTCGGTGCTGTACCTGGTCAAGGCCCGCGCCGAACGCCGTGTGTTGGCCGGCGGCACGATGGCGGCATCGCTGCGCCGGCTTCCGAGCGCGGAGGCGATGGACGGTACGGCGTACAAGGTGCTGGCGTTCGCGTTCCCGCTGTGGACGTTCGGGGTGCTGGTGGCCGGGCCGATCTGGGCCGAGCATGCCTGGGGCCGGTACTGGGGCTGGGACCCCAAGGAGGTCTGGTCGCTGGTGACCTGGGTGGTGTACGCCGCCTACCTGCACGCCCGCGCGACCGCCGGCTGGCGGGGCAGCGGAGCCGCGAAGATCGCGATCGTCGGCTGGTTCGTCTTCATCTTCAACTTCGTCGGGGTGAACCTGCTGGTCTCCGGCCTGCACTCCTACGCCGGGGTCTGACATGAAGGAGTTCGGGATCTACACCGGCCTGCGGGCGGCCCTGTTCGCCGTCTGCCTGGCGGTGCTCTGGATCGCCCTGCGCACCTGGCTGTCGATCTGGCCGATCGCCCTGCTGGCCCTGATCGTCTCGTCGATCCTGTCGATCTTCGTCCTCCGCGCCGCCCGCGACCGCCTGGCCGGCAAGATCGAGACCCGCGCCGCCAAGATCTCCACCCGCCTCGAACAGGCCCGCTCCGCCGAGGACGACGAGTAAGTCCTGTCTGATCCCGCCGTACCAGTAGTCGACTGGTACGGAGAGTGATCTATGCCATCAGCGAATTCCCGGCAAAATCGTTTGTGCACTCCTTCACATGAGTCGTATCGTGATGGATGAAACGGAACCGTTTCGTTCTATCCGTGGTGTTTTAGCTACTCAGGGTGATGATCGTGGAGGCAGCAGGCGTGCGGCAGCGGCCGCGGGTCGAGGGTGGGCGTGAGGACGAGATCCTCGACGCGACCGTGGCGGTCGTGGCCGAGCTCGGCTACGACCGGCTGACCATGGACGCGGTGGCGACGGCGGCGAAGGCCAGCAAGGCCACGCTCTACCGGCGCTGGTCCACCAAGGCCGAGCTGGTCGTGGACGCGATCAGCCGGGCGAAGGGCTGTCCGATGCCGGAGGACGTCGACACCGGCAGCCTCCGCGGCGACATGATCTCGATGGCGTGCGGCGACGGTGGCTTCACCGACGAGATGCCGATGTCGGTGATCGCCGGCCTGATCACCGCCCTGCATCGTGACGCCGACCTGCAGAAGGCGTTTCGTGAGCGGTTCCTGGCGCCGCGGCTGGAGCTGACCCGCAAGGTGTTCGAACGGGCTGTCGAGCGGGGTGAGATCGGCGCCGACGTCGACATCGAGCTGCTCTCGACGACGCTGCCCGCGGTCATCGTCCACCACGCCTATGTCCTCGGCATCGAGCCGACCGACGAACTGATCCTCCGAGTCATCGACAACGTGATCCTGCCTGCGGCGCGGGGGTCGCAGGTGAGCTGACCGGTGAGGGGCCGGTCCGCGATTCAACCAGGCAAGTCTGCCCAAGAGGGGAAATATTCCATGTCCGAAGAAGTCATCGACGCCGATCCGCCCCAGCGGCGGCCGGTCGACGCTGAGACCGTGGCCGGCGCGCACGGCCACCGCAACCTCGGTATCGCGCTCGCGCTGATCTGCATGGCGCAGCTGATGGTGGTGCTGGACGGCACCATCGTGAACATCGCGCTGCCGCACATCAAGGACGCGCTCGGGTTCACCGACGCCTCGCTGCCGTGGGTGGTCAACGCCTACGCGTTGGCGTTCGGCGGTCTGCTGCTGCTCGGCGGCCGGATCGGGGACATCCTCGGCCGCCGTAAGGTGTTCATCGTCGGCGTCGTGCTGTTCGGCCTGGCGTCGTTCGTCGGCGGTATCGCCCAGAGTGAAGGCGTGCTGCTGGCCAGCCGGATCCTGCAGGGCATCGCGGCCGCCGCGGCCTCGCCGAACGCACTGGCACTCATCACCACGACGTTCCCGGCCGGCAAGGAGCGCAACCGCGCGATGGCCGTGTACGCCGCGATGTCCGGCGCCGGCGCGGCTGTCGGTCTGATCCTGGGTGGCGCGCTGACCGAGGCGTCCTGGCGCTGGACCTTCTTCATCAACACGCCGATCGGTCTGATCGTGGCGGTGCTGGCGTTCCGGTTCCTGGGCGAGTCGGCCCGGCAGACCGGCAAGTTCGACCTCCCGGGTGCGATCACCGGCACCGTCGGTCTGACCTCGCTGGTCTACGGTCTGACCCACGCCGCCACCGACGGCTGGGGCGACACCTGGACGCTGATCTTCATCCTCGGCGGCCTGGCGCTGATCGGGACCTTCCTCGCGATCGAGGCCCGCTCGCGGCACGCGCTGATGCCGTTCCGGATCCTCGCGAACCGGACCCGCGGCGTGAGCTTCTTCGTGATGCTCATCGTCGGTGCGGCGATGTTCTCGATGTTCTACTTCCTGGGCATCTTCGTGCAGAGCATCATGGGCTACAGCGCGATCAAGACCGGCCTGTCGTTCCTGCCGTTCAGCTTCGGCATCGTGGTCGCCGCGCAGGTCGCGTCGGCGCTCGTGGCCCGGGTCGACCCGCGGTGGATCTCGGGTGCCGGTGGGGTGTTCGTGGCGGCCGGTATGTTCGGGTTCAGCCGGCTCGAGATCGACTCGACGTACCTGACCCACCTGCTGCCGTACATCCTGGTGCTCTCGTTCGGTATGGGCCTGATCTTCGTCCCGCTCACGCTGACCGCGGTCAGCGGGGTCGCGAACGAGGACTCCGGCGTCGGTTCCGCCGTACTGAACACGGTGCAGCAGATCGGTGGCGCGGTCGGCCTGGCGTTGCTCGGCACGATCTCCACCAACGCGATCAAGGACAAGTTCGCCGAGCTGGCCCCGGGCCTGCAGAAGGCGGCCGAGTCCGGGCAGTCGCCGGAGCAGATCAAGCAGCTGCAGGGGCAGTTCACGGCGCTCGCCACGACGCACGGGTTCACCCGGGCGTTCATCTGGTCGGCGTTCCTGGCGCTGGGTGCGGCCCTGATCACGCTGGTCGGCCTGTCGATCAAGCACAAGGACCTGGCCAACGACGGCCAGCCCGTCCACATGGGCTGATCGCCGCAGTACTCGAAGGGCCCGCTTCCCGGGAGGGGGGAAGCGGGCCCTTCGTCTTGGCTACAGCTGTTTGCGCATCACGAGTTCGCGACGTACGCCGTCCGGCATCAGGTCGCCGGGCTCGTCGGTGTCGACGTACCCGTGGCGCAGGTACAGGTTGTGCGCCGGGTCGTTGCCCGGGACAACTGACAGCTGCAGCGTGCCGGCGCCGATGCCGCGGGCCCAGTCCTCGATCGCGGTCATCAGCGCGTTGCCGACGCCCTTGCCGCGGCCGGCGGGCGCGACCCACATCGAGACGAGCTCGGCCGTCTGCGGTTCCTCGCCACGGAAGCCGCCGGCCATACCTACCGGCGTACCGTCGATCGAGGCGATCACCTGATAGGCGCCGGGTACGGACAGCCGTTCCCGCCAGCGTTCCTCCGGAGCGTCGACCCAGTCCGCGAGCTGCGACCCGAACGCGAACGGCGCTTCCTCCAGTGCGGCCAGCCGAAGCTCCCGCCAGGCTTTCCAGTCATCCGGACCAACGGTGTTCAGCTCGACCATCAGGTCCTCGGCGGGAACTTCGAGGAGACCCAGTCGCGGACGCCGCCGAGGCCGTCGCCGAGGTCGCGGAGGAACTTGGCCAGCGGGTCCTGCGAGCGGTTGAACGCGTCGGAGTACGACTTGGCGGCGTTCTTCGCCTCCTGCGAGATCGACGCGTCGCCGTCGTCCTGACGCTTCGGGTAATCACCGGAGACGATCGTCGTGTACTCGCCCTCGTCGACCCAGCGCCGCAGCTCGTGCGCGCGGATCACGGCCAGTGGGTGCGACTGCGCCTCGAGCAGCAGCAGCTTCAGCACGCTGTCGCGCAGGTCGCCGGCGCTCTCGTACTCCGTTCCTTGCGCAAGGAACGCGGTGGTGTCGAGTTCGTTCAGCTGACCGCCGCTGGCGAGCTTCATCTGGACGCGCAGCGCGACCGCCGGGTCCTGGACCGCGAGCAGGCCGGCCCGGTCACCGGACAGCTCCGCCTTGCGGGACCACTCGTGCAGTGCGGCGATGATCGCGCGCAGCCCGAGCGCGCCGATCGGCATCCAGCCGATGGCGCCGGTGAGGCGCATCAGCCAGAGCAAGAGCGACTGGTAGAGGGCGTGCCCGCTCTGCGCGTGGCCGAGCTCGTGACCGAGGACGAACCGCAGCTCCTCCTCGTCCAGGCCCTGCAGCAGGGCGCTGTTCACCACGATGAACGGCTTGTCCATGCCGATCGTGACCGCGTTCCAGATCGGGCTGTTGGTGACATACAGCTCGGGGAGCTGGCGGACGTCGAGGGTCGAGCCCGCCTCGGTGAACAGCCGGTTCACGGTCGGGAACTGCCGCTCGTCGACCCGGATCGCCGAGCCGAGGTACTGCAGCCGGAACGCGCGCTCGTTGATCAGCCCCGACATCTTCCGCAGGACGTAGTCGAACCCCTTCAGCTGCCGCAGCGCCACCAGCGCACCACGGTCCGCGGGGTGTTCCCAGGCCCGCGAGCTGATATCGGTCAACGTCACCCGCTGCCGCGTCGGCCGATCACTGTTCTCGGTCATCGTTCCCCCAACCCGTTCGTCATGGGTTCCCAACCTAGCTCGCGTTCGGGGTCCAGCGGGGGTTGAGCACGGCGGCCAGCAACACCGTGGGAATCCATCCGATCGGTACGGCGAACCAGCCGAGGCCCTGTCCCGCCGCCAGTGCGGTCGTTGCGACGGAGAGCGCCGTACCGCCGAACCAGTACCAGAGGGCGTTCGCGGCCGGTCGTGTCGTGCCGCGGCGGTAGCCGACCCAGGCGAGCGTGAGGGTGGCCGGCAGCGCCAGTGCGATCGACCCGAAGGCGAGGATCGCGAGGATCAGCGCGACCTCGGCGGGGGAGAAGTGGATGGCGCCGAGCGGGATCATCGAGGCCACCCGGCGTACTGCTGCGCGTGCAGCTGTTGCTGGGCGTACGGCGGTTGGGGGTACATCGGCGGCTGGGGGTGCGGCGGCTGCCCGATGTTCGGGTGATGCAGGATGCGTGCCCGGCGCTCGCGGGGGAGGAGGAACCAGGCCAGCGACCAGAGCACTGCGCAGTCCAGGACCGTCATGAGCCATCCGAGGTGTAGCAAGAGGCAGACGGCCATGATTGCGGCCGACAGCGCGATGCTCCAGATGAAGTGCCACACGCCGTTCCAGAACCGATGGCGTTCGGCGCGCAGCCAGCCGACCACCGCGAGCGGACCGCTCGTCATGAGGGCACCAGTCCCCACGAGAGCGGCGACGGCCAGCGCGGCGTGCCAGTCAGGAATGACGTTCATGAGACTGATCCTCGCCGCCCGGACGGGTGGTTGCGGAGCGTAGGAATACTCAAATCGCGCCGTACGTCCTAGCCTGGCCCGCATGAGTGAGGTTGACGGGGTGTGCCGTGAGGTCGATCGCCGGGACGAGAAGGCGCGCGCCTGGGTGTCCGAGGCGATCCGGATCGTGGACGCCGACGCGAACCGGAGCGCGGACACGCATCTGCACGTGTTCCCGATGCCGGAGGGTTCGGGTGTGGACCTGTACCTCAAGGACGAGTCCGTGCACCCCACCGGCTCGCTCAAGCACCGGCTCGCCCGGTCCCTGTTCCTGTACGCCCTGTGCAACGGCTGGATCCACGAGGGCACCACGGTCATCGAGGCGTCCAGCGGCTCCACCGCGGTCAGCGAGGCGTACTTCGCCCGCCTGCTCGGGCTGCCGTTCATCGCGGTGATGCCGGCGTCGACCAGCCCGGAGAAGATCGAGCTGATCGAGTTCTACGGCGGCCGCTGCCACTTCGTCGAGCGCTCCGGCCAGATCTACGGCGAGGCCAAGCGCCTGGCCGACGAGACCGGCGGCCACTACATGGACCAGTTCACGTACGCCGAACGCGCGACGGACTGGCGCGGCAACAACAACATCGCCGAGTCGATCTTCGGTCAGCTCTCGCTGGAACAGCATCCGATCCCGACCTGGGTCGTGGTCGGCGCGGGGACCGGCGGTACGTCGGCCACCATCGGGCGCTATGTCCGCTACCAGCGGTACGACACGTCGGTCGCCGTGGTGGACCCGGAGAACTCGGCGTTCTTCCCGGCCTTCGAAGCCGGCGACCACGAGTTCTCCACCGGTCGCCCGTCCCGCATCGAAGGTATCGGCCGCCCGCGCGTCGAGCCGTCCTTCGTGCTCGGCGTCGTCGACCGGATGATCTCGGTCCCCGACGCCGCCTCGATCGCCGCGATGCGCTTCTGCTCCCGCGTCACCGGCCGCCTCGTCGGCGGCTCCACCGGCACCAACCTCTGGGGCTCACTACGCCTGGCCGCCGAAATGCGCCGTACGGGCGCCCGCGGCAGCATCGTCACCCTGCTGTGCGACAGCGGCGAACGCTACGGCAATACCTACTACGACGACGCCTGGCTCCGCACCAGCGGCATCGACATCACCCCCTACACCACCACCCTCGAAACCTTCGCCGCCACCGGCCACTGGACCGAACCCGCCTAACCGCCCGGGTCCTGACCAGCTGCACAGCGGACGCGGCAACGGTTAACCCCTCGTGGTCGCCAGCGCGGAGCCGGAGCATTTCACAGCAGTAGTGCGAGTTTGCCGATAGTGGCTCGGGATTCGAGTTCTGTGAGTACTTTCGGGCCGTCGGCGAGCTCGTACGTCGTGGGCTCGGCGGGGCCGAGTACTCCGGTCGCGAGGAGGCGGAACAGTTCGCCCATGATCTCGCCGTACAGCTGTGGCGTGGTCTGGATCAGGATGCCGATGTTCAGGCCGATGAGCTGGACCTGGTGTTTGTAGACGAGGTCCCAGTTGCTGAGTGCGGCCTCGCCGGCGGGTAGGCCGAAGACGACTACTCGGCCGGTGACGCGTTTTGTGGCGGACAGGCTCGCGTCGAGAGTCGGGCCGCCGACCGACTCGAGCGTCAGGTCGACGCCGACGCCATCGGTCAGCCGCAGTACTTCGGCGGCGAGATCGGTACTGCGGGAGCTCAGGACATGGTCGGCGCCCAGCCCGCGCACCACCTCGTGCTTCTCAGGTGAGGCGGTCGCGATCACCGTCGCGCCGTATTGCTTCGCCATCTTCACCGCGGCCTGCCCGGTCCCGCCGGCTGCGGCGTGGATCAGTACGGTCTGTCCGGCGCCCAGCCCGCCGAGCCGGAGCGCGGCCAAGGCAGTCGGCCAGCTCACAACCAGGCCCAGCGCCCGCTCGTCGTCCCAACCAGCCGGCACCGGAAGGGCCGCGACCGCCGGCAGCACCAGGTATTCCGCGAACGCCCCGCCCCGGATGCTGACCCCGACCACGTGCGTGCCGAGTTCCAGCTCGACCCCTTCGCCGACGGCCGTCACTTCACCGGCGGCTTCGATGCCGGCCACGTACGGCGGTTGCGGGCCGCCCGCGAAGGTTCCGCGAGCCTGCGAGATGTCGACGAAGTTGAGGCCGGCGGCAACGACCCGGATCAGCACCTCGCCCGGGCCGGGGACCGGGACCGGTGCGTCGGAGATCAGCCGGAGGTCCGCCGGCCCGTTCAAGGACGTCTGCTGCAACGCACGCATCGCGGTCGCTCCAATTTATTGGTCGAATGATCAACAAATGGTGGCACCGCCGGATCCAGGGGTCAAGATAAACTTGATCGATCGACCAAGAATTCTTTCGGAGGGACCCACATGGCCACTCGTGGCAGACCGCGAACGTTCGACCCGGACGTCGCCCTGCGCCAGGCCCTCGACGTCTTCTGGGAACGCGGCTACGAAGGCACCTCGCTGAACGACCTGGCCCAGGCCATGGGGATCAAGTCCGCCAGCATCTACGCCTGCTTCGGCAGCAAGGAAAGCCTGTTCCGGCAGGTCATGGGCCTGTACGGCGCAACAGCCGGCGAACCGCCCCGCCGCGCGCTCCGCGAAGGACCGACGGCTCGGGAGGCGATCCACGCGATGTTGCAGGCAACCGCCGACCAGATCACCCATCCCGAGCACCCGCACTACTGCATGCTGATCCTGGCCGCCCCCACGGGAGCTACGGAAAATCACGCAGTACGAGAGTTCCTGGCTGCCGGCCGCCAAGGTCAGTACGCCGAGATCAAGGACCGCCTGTCCCGCGGCGTGACCGACGGCGATCTGCTCGCGCCACCGGTCGGCCTGGACGCGATGGCCAGGTACTACGCCACCGTCGTCCAAGGCCTCTCGATCCAAGCCCGTGACGGCGCCACCCGCGCCGAACTCGAAACCGTCATCACCTGCGCCATGGCCGCCTGGCAAACCCTCGCCCCATGACCCGCGTCCTGCTCACCGGCATGTCCGGCACCGGCACGTTCTCATCGAGCGCGTGAGCCGACGTACCGGCAACCCGTACGGCCGAACCGCGGAGCAACAGGCCGAGATCGCGAACTACGTCCGAGCGGTCGAGCCATTGCTGCGACGAGGTGCGACTCTGGAGTTGGACGGCGAACAACCGGTCGGCGCACTCGCCGACGCCATCGAACAGCTCATCGCAGGCATCGGCTGACCGAGGGGGACCGCCGTCAGGAACCTGGCTGGGAGGCGGACCATGAGGCTCGACCATCTCTGTGACGTCGAGTGGCGCTACGACCTACTGCAGTCGGTCGAGCCCTCGGAGGCAGGCGACGGTTTGCTGTACGGGCAGGGGACCGCGGCTTTCACCGGTCGGCTGAGCGGTACGGCTCGATGGTCGAACAACCCCAGAATCCAGGACGGGTACGCCCATCCCGACGCCCGCGGAACGATTGACGTCGGCGACGGCGGCTTCGTGCTGTTCCGCCTCACAGGCCTGTCGAACCTCGCCGACGGCTCGGGCCTGCATGTTCTGACCTTTGTGACGGATCACGAACCCCACCGGTGGCTCAACCATGTCCTCGCCATCGGCGAGGGAGCCGTCGACGTCGAGCGCGCGGCCCTGTCGATGCGGTACTACACCTGCGAGGTTGACTTCCGCCCGCAGATTCCCGGCGATGCCTGACTGCGGGATCCGGCGCTTGGGAGGACCTAGCTGCCTAGCGCGAGTCCCAGTCCGAGGCCGATGGCGTAGAGGAGTTCGGTGAGGCCGGTGAGCTTCAGGACGGGGATGAGGGCGGGGCCTACTGCGTCGCTGAGGATGATGCGGGTGGACTTCACGGCCAGGGGGAGGGCGATGAAGGCCAGGAGGGTCCACGGGGTGGCGATGACCGAGATCGCCGCGAGGACGAAGGCCAGGGCGATCAGGGCGGCGTAGAAGCGGCGGGAGAGGGCGGCGCCCAACACCACAGCCAGCGTGCGCTTTCCGGTGACCGAGTCGGTCGGGATGTCGCGGAGGTTGTTGGCGACCAGGAGAGCGCAGGCGATCGCGCCGACCGAGACAGCGCCGGCGACGGCCGACCAGTGCAGCGTTTCCGCTTGGGCGTACGTCGTACCGAGGACGGCGACCAGGCCGAAGAAGAGGAACACGCTGACTTCGCCGAGCGCTCGGTAGCCGTACGGCTTCTTACCGCCCGTGTAGAACCAAGCACCGAGCAACGACGCGGCCCCGGCGACGAGGAGCCACCACGTGGTCGTTGCGCACAGCACGATGCCCAGCGCAGCGCCGATGCCGAGGCAGGTGAAGGCCGCGGTCTTGACGGCCCGTGGAGTGGCGACCTTCGAGCCGACCAGGCGGAGTGGGCCGACCCGGTTCTCGTCGGTGCCGCGGATGCCGTCGCTGTAGTCGTTGGCGTAGTTGACGCCGATCTGCAGGGCCAGCGCGACGCCCAGGGCGAGCAGCGCCTTCCACCAGACGAAGCCGTCCAGGTACGCGGCCGCGCCGGTTCCGACCAGAACGGGGGAGATCGCGGCGGGCAGGGTTCGGGGGCGGGCGCCTTCGATCCACTGGGCAGGGGTGGCCATGACCATCGATTGTGTCAGCCGGGAGCCGGGCGTCCGGAGGCGGGCCGTACGCTCGGTGTGTCATGTCTAGGTTGCGACTGGTTCCGGGGACGCCGGACGGGGTGTTGGCGGCGCTCGCCGGGGTGCTGGACGGCAGCGGTACGCCGTTCGCACCGGTGCCGAGCGACCCGGCCGCGGCCGCACGGGTACACGACGCGGCCAAGCCGGATGAGCCGCTCGAGGACGGCTGTGCGGTGGTCCTGACCACCTCCGGGACCTCTGGTGAGCCGAAGGGCGTGCTGCTGTCGCGGGAGGCGCTGATCGCCTCGGCGACCGCCACGCACGACCGACTCGGCGGTCCGGGGCAGTGGCTGCTCCCGATGAAGCCGTACTTCGTCGGCGGCCTGCAGATCCTCACGCGCTCGCTGGTCGCCGGTACGACGCCTGTGCTGCTCGACGACAACTTCACCGCGGCGGCGCGTCAGTTGACCGGTGTACGCCGGTACACCGCGATGGTGCCGACGCAGCTGGCCCGTTATCTCGAGACGGATCTGGATGCGCTGCGGTCGTTCGACGCGATCATCATCGGCGGCGCGTCCACACCTGAGCCGTTGAAGGCCAAGGCAGCGGAGGCCGGCGTCAACGCGATCCCGGCGTACGGGATGACCGAGACCGGCAGCGGGTGTGTTTACGCCGGGGTGCCGCTGGACGGTACGTCGATC
This sequence comes from Kribbella sp. VKM Ac-2566, assembly GCF_004366005.1. NCBI lineage: Bacteria > Bacillati > Actinomycetota > Actinomycetes > Propionibacteriales > Kribbellaceae > Kribbella > Kribbella sp. VKM Ac-2566. Next base: position 226,262 of record NZ_SODT01000012.1, read on the forward strand.
GACCTGGACGACGGACGCATCCTCATCAAGGGGAGCACGCTGTTCGATGGGTACAGGCTGCGGCCGGACCTCACCGCCGAAGTACTGCAGGACGGATGGTTCCGTACGCAGGATCGCGGTGAGCTCGTGGACGGGCGGCTGCGCGTGATCGGTCGCGTGGACGACGTGGTGATCTCCGGCGGAGTGAATGTCACGCTGACGACCGTGCAGGCGCGGCTGCTCGAGCATCCGAAGCTCGCGGACGCTGTAGTACTTGGAGTTCCGGACGCTGAGTGGGGGACGCGGGTGGTGGCGTTCGTGGTAGGTGACCCGACGCGCGACGAGCTCAGGGACTGGGTCAGTCAAACCCTGCCGCGGACGTGGGCCCCGCGGGACGTCGTACAGCTGCAGGCGTTGCCGATGCTTGCCTCGGGCAAGGTGGACCGGCAGCGGTTGCTGGAGGGCGTGCGGTGATCACGTACTCGATCGGCCTCAAGAACAAGTTCCGTGGCATCACAGTGCGCGAGGGAATGCTGTACGAAGGCCCTGCGGGCTGGGCGGAGTGGAGCCCGTTCCTGGACTACGACGACGCCACCTGTGTGTCCTGGCTGCGTGCGGCCCGGGAGGCGGCCGAGGAGGGCTGGCCGGCACCGGTCCGCGACCGCGTGCCCGTCAACTGCACAGTGCCGGCCGTTGGACCCGAGAGAGCTGCGGAGATCGTCAGAGCGTCCGGCTGCAGTACGGCGAAGGTGAAGGTAGCCGAGCCGGGTCAGACACTCGCTGACGACCTGGAGCGTGTCGAAGCGGTGCGGGACGCGATCGGCGGCGGACTGGTGCGCATCGACGCCAACGGGCTGTGGTCAGTGGACCAGGCCGTGCAGAACCTGAAGCAGTTACAGCGGTTCGACCTGGAGTACGTCGAGCAGCCGTGCGCGACCGTGGAGGAGCTGGCCGACGTACGGCGACGTACCGACGTACCTGTTGCCGCTGACGAGTCGATCCGCCGGGCCGAGGACCCGCTGCGGGTCAAGAAACTCGACGCCGCGGACATCGCCGTGCTGAAGGTGCAGCCGATCGGAGGCGTCCGCGCGTGTCTGGAGATCGCTGAGCAGATCGGACTGCCCGTAGTGGTGTCGTCTGCACTAGAGACCTCGGTAGGCATCGCTGCCGGCGTCGCGCTCGCCGCTGCGCTTCCGGAGCTGCCCTACGCCTGCGGTCTCGCCACGGTCTCGATGTTCACCCAAGAGGTGGTCGCCGAGCCGCTGCTGCCGACCAACGGGTTCCTGCCAGTCCGAAGCGTCGTACCGGATCCCCTGCTGCTGGAAGCCGCGCGTGCGGACGCGGACCGGACAAAGGTGTGGGAAGAACGTCTGTCCCGAGTAAGGAGTGCCGGATGAACCCGTCCACGGCTTTTGCGACTGTAGTGGTCGACGAACTGATCCGCTGCGGTGTACGTGAGGCCGTGGTGTCGCCGGGCTCCCGCAGCGCCCCACTGGCCCTGGCACTTGCGGCCGCCGACCGTGACGGGCGGCTCCGACTGCATGTGCGCATTGACGAGCGTACGGCGGGATTCCTGGCCATCGGCCTGATGCGGGGGAGCGGCCTACCAGTACCCGTGGTGACTACCTCAGGTACTGCGGTAGCGAACCTGCACCCGGCTGTGCTCGAGGCGTCGCACAGCGGGCTCCCGCTGATCGTGCTGAGCGCAGACCGGCCACCTGCCCTGAGAGGCAGCGGTGCGAACCAGACCACCGACCAGATCAAGGTGTTCGGCTCTGCGGTCCGCCTGTTCCACGAAATGGGTACGCCGGTCCGTGAGATCGGCCAGGTCGCGTACTGGCGCTCGCAGGTGGCCAGAGCCGTGGCTACGGCAGTAGGTGCCCGCACCGCCGACCCGGGTCCGGTGCAGCTCAACTGTCCGTTCTCGGAGCCGCTGATCCCGACAGAGGGACCAGAGTGGCCTGAGCCGCTGAGCGGACGCAGCACCGGCCCGTGGACCTCTATTCACGCAGCAGCGGGCCGCCCGGCCGCTGTGTCGCCCGGACCGAAGACGGTGGTCGTCGCGGGCGACGGTGCGTCGCAGTCCGCGCGGTTGGCGGCGGAAGCCGGGCAGTGGCCGTTGTTCGCAGAGCCGTCGAGCCGGGCACGGACCGGTCCGTCGGTCATCTCGGCGTACCGGTTGTTGCTGCAGGCAAACACGTTGGCGGGCGAGATCGAGCGGGTGCTGGTGTTCGGGCATCCGACGCTGTCCCGCCCGATCTCGAAGCTGCTGGCCCGGCCCGACGTCGAGGTTGTCGTGATCTCGCCGATCGGACTGTGGCCGGACCCGGCCCGGCGCGCCGCCTCCGTCGTCACCGCGCTCGAGGTCACCGGTGCCGACCAGACCGACTGGCTCGCCAGATGGCAGCACGCCGACCAGCTCGCCCGCCCGGAGCTCGACAAGGTCCTCGCGGACGGCTTGAGCGGGCCACGCGTCGCTGCCCTCGTCGGCGAGGCCGTCGGCGCGGACGGCATGCTCGTCGTCGCCTCGTCGAACCCGATCCGCGACCTCGACCTCGCCCCGATCGTCCCGATCCGCACGATCGCGAACCGCGGCCTGGCCGGTATCGACGGCACGATCTCGACCGCGATCGGCGCCGCTCTCGCGAACGCCGGCCCGACGCACGCGCTGATCGGCGATCTCGCCTTCCTGCACGACAGCAACGGGCTCGTCATCGGGCCGGACGAGGCGCGCCCCGACCTGCGGATCGTGGTGGTGAACGACAACGGCGGCGGGATCTTCTCCACGCTCGAGCAGGGCGATCCTACGCACGCGACGCACTTCGAGCGCGTCTTCGGTACGCCGCACAACGTGGACATCGGCGCACTGTGCGCGGCCAGCGGTACGGCGTACACGCTGGTGCAGACCGTCGACGAGTTGCGGGCCGCGCTGACGCCCGCGGTCGCCGGCCTGGACGTGGTCGAGGTGCGGATCTCCCGGGACGACCACCGGCCGCTCGGCGCGGCGATGGTCGCGGCGCTCAAGCAGCTGTAAGGCGCTCAAGCAGCTGTAGCGGGGACCTTCCGCGCCGGCTGCAGCGTCCGCAAGTGGCTGAGCAACGGCACTGCCATCGCGATCACCAGTGCGGTCGTCGTGAGGATCGGGATCGTCGCGCCGCGCAGAGACGAGTTGAGCGGAGCGGCGATCGTGAAGATCAGGCTGACCGCGGTCATGATCGTAGTCAGCCGCCGTCCGGGGCGTGCGACGGCCAGGAACGGCAGGCACCAGAGGAAGTACCAGTCGTGCGCGCTCGGTCCGAGTACGACGACCGCGAGTAGTGCGACGCCGACAGCCCTTGCCGCGTAGTGGATCGACGACCGGAGGCTGAGCCACGCGATCAGAGCGAGTGCGGCGACCATGCCGACCAGGCGGACGATCTGTAGCGCTTGTGCGGCGGCAGTGTCCTCTCCGAGCCAGCCCAGTACGCCGGACGCCGCCATACCGATCAGGTTGGCGATGGAAAAGGGTGAACGGACCAGCCCGGGTACGTCGAGCGCACCGAGCCACCCGGAGCCCACACCGGTCAGTGCACCGATGGTGACGAGCGTCAGTACAGACACAGCGCCCGCAATCACCAGGCTGGCGAACCGATGCAGCCGTCCGGCCAGTGGGCTCATCACTGCGGCGATCGCGATCACCACCAGTCCGCCCGGGAGCTTCACTGCGGCAGCCACACCGGCCACGACTGCCGCCGTACCCCAGCGACCAGTCAGTGCCAGTGCGAACGCGCTGCTGGCCAGCCCGAGCATCAGTACGTCGTTGTGGGCCGCGCCGATGCCGTGGGCGATCAGCATGGGGTTCAGTACGACCAGCCAGGTGGCGAAAGCCGGGTCGACGCGACATGCGATCGCCAAGCGCGGTACTGCCCAGGCGATGAGGACTATGCCCAGTACGGCGAGGAGGCGGTGCGCCAGCATCAGCACGTACGGGTCCATGGTGAGGTGGGCGACCAGACCGCCGTACGCGAGTGGCAGGGGCCCGTACGGTGCAGGTGTCTGCATCCACATCGGGTCGACGGCCTCGATGATGTGGCCGGACAGTGCGCCGGGACCCACGTCGTACGGGTTGTAGCCCTCGGCGACGAGTGCGCCCTGAGCCGCGTAGCTCCAGGCGTCGCGGCTGAACAGTGGCGGGGCCAGCAGGAGCGGTGCGCTCCAGCACCCCGCCATACGGAGCAGTGGGAGGCGTTCGCGGGCTATGACGCGCCTGCCCACGGTCAGCCAGGCCCAGGCCATCAGCCCGAGCCCAGCGACCATGAACGTCAGCCCGACCATCCGGCCAAGCAGGGAGTGCCGTAGCGGGATCGGAGCGACCCAGGACGACGCCGGTACCACTGACGTCACCAGACTCGCCGCAGCGACTACAACAGCGCCGACGACCCCACAGACCACCGGCGAACGCATGGCCGGACGGTAGCCCGGCCATACGACGACACGATGAACATCAAGCGGATTCCTTGCGGAACGTTCTTGCTCCGACAGCCAGTCCGATGACGGTCAGCAGGACCACCCAGAACAGGCCCCAGAGCGACGAGGAGCTGCTGATGTCGCCGCGGAACAGGGCGCGTACGCCGTTCACCACGTGCTTCAGCGGGCTGATGTCGGACAGCCGCTGCAGCCACGTCGGACCGATCTGCATCGGCAGGAGGATGCCGGACAGCAGCAGGAGCGGCATGGCGATGCCGTTCAGCAGCGGGGCCAGTGCGTCCTCGCTCTTGGTGATGAGCGCGACGGAGTACGACAGCGAGGCGAACGTGGCGCCGAGGAGCGCGACGATCACCAGCGAGAGCAGTACACCGGCCCACGGGGCACGCAGACCCAACGGCAGTGCTGCGAGCAGCAGGAGGATCGACTGGACCACGAGTACGACGACGTCCCGCAGTACTCGCCCTGCCATCAGCGCGATCCGGGAGGCCGGGGTGACGCGGTCGGCCTCGATCACGCCGGCCCGGTACTCCGCGATCAGGCCGAAGCCCACGAACATCGCGCCGAACATGCCGAGCTGCACGATCAGGCCGGGAATGAAGACCTGGTAGGCGTTCGTGGTGGCGCCCTGGCTGATCTGCGCGGTGATCGGCTTGAGCAGCGGGCCGAACAGGAACAGGTACATCAGCGGCTGGCTCAGCATCAGGATCGACCACATCGGGTTCCGCAGCGACAGCCGCATCTGACGATGGAAAACGATCCAGGTCTCACGGAGGACGTTCACGCCGCGGCCTCCTTCTTCTCTTCGGTGGGGTTGGCGTCCTCGTCGCGGAGGGAGCGGCCGGTCATGGTCAGGAACACGTCGTCGAGCGTCGGCCGATGGACCTCGACGCCGTGCAACTCGATGCCCTGGGCATCGATCGAGCGGAGCAGGGTGGGCAGCACCGACCCGCCGCGGGGGATCCGGAACCCGACCACGTCGTCCTCGGTCCCGACCTCGACCGCTCCCTCGAGCTCGCGGACGATCTTCATCACCGCCGGCGCCTGCGCGGTGTCCGCGATCGTCAGCCGGACGGCGTCCCCGGAGACCTGCTGCTTCAGGTTCTCCGGCGTACCCGAGGCGACGATCTTGCCGTGGTCGATGACCAGGATCCGGTCGCAGAGCGCGTCCGCCTCGTCCAGGTAGTGCGTGGTCAGGAAGATCGTCGCGCCGCGGTCGCGGAGGCCGCGGATGTGCTCCCAGAGGTTGGCGCGCGCCTGCGGGTCGAGGCCGGTGGTCGGCTCGTCCAGGAAGATCAGCTTCGGGTCGTGGATCAGGCCCATCACGATGTCGAGGCGCCGGCGCTGCCCGCCGGAGAGCGTCTTGCACTGGCGGCGCCAGAGGCCGGGGAGGTCGAGCTCCTCGAACAGGCGCTGTCCCTCCGCGATCGCCTTCGCCTTCGGTACGCCGTACAGCCGGGCGTGATCGACGACCTCGTCACCGGCGATCGCCTCGGGCAAGGTGGATCCGCTCTGCGGGACGTACCCGATGCGGCGGCGGACGCCCACCGGGTCCTTCGCGAGGTCACATCCGGCGACCGTCGCGGTCCCCGCCGTCGGCTGGATCAGCGTCGCCAGCATCCGCATCGTCGTGGTCTTACCGGCCCCGTTCGGCCCCAGAAAACCGACGATCTCCCCGTCGGCCACCTCGAGGTCAACCCCCTGTACCGCCTGTACAGGTCCTCGCTTCGTCTTGAACGTCCGCACCAGCCCGCGAGCTTCGATCATCATGCGGCCCAGTCTGACTAATCAACATTGACTAGTCAATATTGACTACCGCCCCACCAACCCCAACTTTGAGAAGCCACCGACCGTTTCGGGGCCGCGAAAATGGTTGGTGGCTTCTCAAAGTTGGGCGCGGGAGCGGGGGAGCGCCGGGCGGGGGTGGGGGTTAGGAGGTGGGGGCGTCGGGGATTTCGCCCCAGTGGGTGACCATGCCGGGGTAGGGCTCCCAGTCGGCCGGTTCGCCGGCGAAGGCGTACGCGCCGTCGCGGATCCGGTCCAGGAAGTCGCGGGTCCACTGGAGCTCGCCGGCGTCGCGTGCCTTCGTGATGCGGAACATCTCGACGACGTGGTTCGACGTACCGGGGTCTTCCTGGATCTGGCGTTCGGCGAACGGTTCGGACTTGAGCCAGGCCTCGAGCTGGGCGATCCGGGCCTCGAGGGCGGCGATCACCTCGTCGCGGCGCAGCGACCACAGGAAGCTGAGCGTGGCCTGCATCTTGTCGGGGTGGAACCCGTCGACGGTCCACAGCATGCCGCGCAGCAGCGAGAAGTACTCCGTCTCGCCGTCCGCGGTCAGCTTGTACGACGTACGCCCGGGGCGATGGGCACCGTCCTGCTCGAGTTCCTGGAGGTACCCGTGCTTCGCGAGCGTGCGCAGCCCTGTGTAGATCGAGCCGGGGTTGACGTTCGCCCACGCCTCCACGTTCCACGTCAGCAACTCACGCCGCAGCTGATACCCGTACGCCGGCTGGAAGATCCGCACGACGCCGAGCAGCAACAACCGCGTGGTGGACATGCCCGCAGTGTAAATCCGGGCGACCGGTCCGGTGCTGCGGGCGTACGCTCCCGGACATGGATGTTCGTGTGACCAGTGATCCACAGGCCTTCGAGCAGACCGTGTTTCCTTTTCTGCAACGGGATCCGGTGCTGAACAACCTGGTCATGACGGTCGTGCACGAGCGGGCGACCGGCCGGATGAGTGAGACCGAGCCGTCGTACTACGTCTCCGTCCACGACCCGGACGTGGTCGGCGTCGCGATGCGTACGCCGGGGCGGTACGTGTATCTCGGCGCGCTGCGCGAAGATCTCGCGGAGCCGGTCGCCGACGCGCTCGCCGACGTACTGCCGCGGGTCCCCGGCGTCGCGGGGGATCGACCTGTCGTGACGAGGTTCGGCGAACGGTGGGGTGCGCACCGCGGTGGGCGGGCGACGGTTGTGCGTGGCACTCGGTTGCACAAGCTGATCGAGCTCACGCCGCTCGAAGCCGACGCCGGCGAGGCGCGGTTGATGGCGGCGGACGAGGTCGACCTGGTCGCCGCGTGGGGCAAGGACGGGTTCGCCGAAGAACTGACCATCGGACACCGTGAGTGGGCCGAACGGCACCTGGAGCACGAGAGCATGCTGATCTGGGAGGCCGACGGCGAACCGGTCAGCATGGTCGGCTTCCACCAGCCGGTCTTCGGCGTCTGCCGGGTCGGTCCGGTCTACACACCCCCGGAGCGGCGGCGGCACGGCTACGCCGGCGCGTTGACCAGTCACGTGACGGCAATGATTCTTGCCAACGGCAACCAGGCCTGCCTGTTCACCGACCTGTCGAACCCGACCTCCAACAAGATCTACCACCAGGCGGGATACCGCCCGGTGGCCGACTTCGTCGAGGCAGAGTTCAGCTGATCTCGAGGGATTGACCGGGGGTCAGGCCGTGGTACGGACGGCCGCCGGCCTCACCGATCCAGCGTTGCATCATGCCGAGGCCGATGTCGCTCAGCAGGGCGTTGTGGATGCCGACCGTCTGCTCGGCCTTGACCGAGCGCGCGTACTCGACCGCCGGCGCCACCGAGAACCACGGGCCGGAGATCGGCACCAGGTTGGTGTGCACCTCGCGGTCCGGCTGGGTGAACGAGTCGCCCGGGTGGTAGACCGCGTCGTCGACCAGGTAGCCGATGTTCTCGCACGGTACGCCGAGCTCGGGCAGGATCACCGCGTGATCCTTGCCGTAGGCACGGACAGCGAAACCGGCCGCGTGGAACGACTGACCGTCCGAGACGACCGTGACCCGCTCGTCGTTCAGCTCGGCCGCGGCACCGGCGGTGGTGAAGACCGGCACCTGCAGCCCGCGCAGCCGTTCGACGTCGACGTGGTCGGGGTGCTCGTGCGTGATCAGCACCGCATCCGCCGTCTCGAAGGCCGCGTCCTCGGCGAACGTGCCCGGGTCGATCAGCAGGACCTTCCCGTCCTTCTCCAAGCGGACACAGGCGTGCGCGAACTTCGTCAGCTTCACAGTCAGTCTCCCAATGCGTCTCTCATCGGCACCAGCTTGGCGTTCGTCTCGGCAAGTTCGGCGTCCGGGTCGGAGCCCGCCACGATGCCGGCGCCGGCGAACAGCCGCATCCGGCGTGGCTCCTCCGAGTCGGCCTGGCCGCAGCGCAGCGCGATGCACCACTCGCCGTCGCCGGCCGCGTCCATCCACCCGACCGGTCCGCTGAACCGGCCGCGCCGCATGCCCTCGATCTCACCGATCAGGTCCCGCGCGACCGGTGTCGGCGTACCGCAGACGGCCGCGGACGGGTGCAAGGCGGCGGCGAGGCCGAGCGCGGACGCCCCGTTGTTCGCGACGCCGGCGACATCGGTCGCCAGGTGCATCACGTTCGGCAGATGCAGGACGAACGGGGTCTCCGGCACGTTCATCGACGTACAGTGCGGCTCCAGCGCCTCGGCGACCGAGCGGACCGCGAACTCGTGCTCCTCGAGATCCTTCGACGACCGGGCCAGCGACGCGGCCAACGCCAGGTCGTGCGCGTCGTCGCCGGTACGGCGGATGGTCCCGGCCAGTACGCGGGACGTGATCAGGCCCTTCTCCCGGCGTACCAGCAGCTCAGGCGTGGCGCCGATCAGGCCGTCGACGGAGAACGTCCAGCAGTTCGGGTACGCCGTCGCGAGCCGGTGCAGCGGCCAGCGCAGATCGATCGGCTGCTCGGCGATCGCGATCAGGTCGCGGGCCAGTACCACCTTCTCGAGCTCGCCGGCGGTGATCCGGCGGACCGCGTCGGCGACGATGGCCGACCAGTCCGTCCCGGTCCGGGCGCCGTCCGCGAACGCCACGTCGTACACCGGCGACGGCTCGTGGACCACCAGCTCGGGCGGGGCGCCCAGCGAGCTGGCCGGCGAGATCGTGGTCACCCAGGTGGTGTCGCCGCGGCGGCCGACGATCATGTCGGGGACCACCAGCTCACCCGGGTCCTGATCGGTGAAGCCGAAGGAGCCGAAGCAGACCAGCCCGGAGCCCGGTACGCCGACCTCGTCGCGGATCACCGCGGCCGACGTCAGCTCCTGCCACCAGGTCATGGCCTCCTGGAAGCGGTTGCCACCGGCAACGTCCAGTCGGGCGGCCACGCCCCAGCCGACGTGCCCGTCGCCCCGCCGTACCCACGCGAGTCCGCCTTCGGCCGGCAGATGGTCCAGCAGTTGCGCCGAGACCCCGTCCACCGACTGACTGCGAACCACCAACTGCGGTGCGGGGCCTCGGGTCGCGAGGGCCGCACGGCTCCCTGGAGATGCACTCACGAGATGCAAGCGTATGCCTCCTGTCCGGCGGACTCCCCCTCGCGTGATCAACTAGACAAGTGACCCGCGCAGACCTGACCAAACAACCACACGACGTGGCGGCCATGTTCGACAACGTGGCCGAGGGGTACGACCGGACCAACGCGGTCGCGACGATGGGGCTGGAGAAGCTGTACTGGCGGCCCGCGACACTGGCCGCGATCGCGCCGCGGAAGGGGATGAAGATCCTCGACCTGGCAGCCGGGACCGGCGCGTCCAGCATCAACCTGCGCGAGGCCGGCGCCGAAGTGGTGTCCTGCGACTTCTCGGTCGGCATGCTCCGGGTCGGCAAGCGCCGGCACCCCGAGCTGGACCTGGTCGCGGGCGACGCCTTGCGGCTGCCGTTCGCCGACGAGACGTTCGACGTGGTGACGATCTCCTGGGCGCTGCGGAACGTGAACGACGTCGGGGCCGCGCTGCAGGAGATGCTGCGGGTGACCCGCCCCGGCGGACGGCTCGTCGTACTCGAGCAGTCACATCCGACGTGGAAGCCGTTCCGGGTCGTCTACCTGGAGTACATGATGCGGGCGGTGCCGGCGGTGGCGAAGGTGGTGTCGACCAACCCCGAGGCGTACGAGTACCTGGCGGAGTCGACGCGCGCCTGGCTGCCGCAGGAGCCGCTGGCCCGGGCGATCGAGGGCGCCGGGTGGACCCGCGTCCAGTGGCGCAACCTGACCGGCGGCCTGGTCGCCATCCACCGGGCCGTGAAGGCCAGTTAATTACGCAACGGAAATTAAGCGTAATTGGCTTGCCTGCAAGGGGGTTGGGGCGAGTTTCGTGTCCGAGTCAGGCAGTCCTAGACTGTCGAGTGAAGAGGGCTCGTGAAGTCGTTCACGAGCGCACACGCCCCCAAGAACATCCAGGCCGGAGAGATGAGCCAGAGCGTGCCGAGCGGGCAGCAGGCGGAGACCGCCGATGTGATCGTCGTCGGTGCCGGACCCGCCGGATCGGCGGCGGCGTACCACCTGGCGAACGCCGGGCTGGACGTCCTGCTGCTGGAGAAGACCGCGTTCCCGCGGGAGAAGGTGTGCGGCGACGGGCTCACCCCGCGCGGCACCAAGCAGCTCATCAACATGGGCATCGACATCTCCGAAGAGGCCGGCTGGATCCGGAACTACGGACTCCGCATCCAGGGCGCCGGGCACGTCCTGCAGCTCGACTGGCCGGACCTGGCCAGCCACCCGAACTACGGCCTGACCCGGAACCGGATGGACTTCGACGAGATGCTCGCCCGGCAGGCCGAGAAGGCCGGGGCGCGGCTGCGGGAGCGGACCAACGTGACCGGCCCGATCCTGGACGCCAAGGGTGACATCGTCGGGGTCACCGCGAAGCCGGTCGACGACAACGGCCGCCGGGCCGGCGCCGACGTCGAGTACCGGGCGCCACTGGTGATGGCGGCCGACGGCAACTCGTCCCGGCTGAGCATCGCGATGGGCCTGCACAAGCGCGACGACCGCCCGATGGGTGTCGCCGTACGGACGTACTTCACCAGCCCGCGGACCAACGACGACTACCTCGAGTCCTGGCTGGAGCTGTGGGCCGACGACCCGAAGCAGCCCGGTGGCCGCGTGCTGCTTCCCGGCTACGGCTGGATCTTCGGGATGGGCGACGGCACCGTCAACGTCGGCCTCGGCATCCTGAACACCTCGGAGGCCTTCGGCAAGGTCGACTACGCCGACCTGCTGAAGCAGTGGCTCAAGGTCACGCCCGAGGAGTGGCAGTTCCGCGACGAGTTCCAGACCATCCCGATCCGGGGCGCCGCGCTGCCGATGGGCTTCAACCGGCAGCCGCACTACACCCGCGGCCTGATGCTGCTCGGCGACGCCGGCGGCATGGTCAACCCGTTCAACGGCGAGGGCATCCCGTACGCGATGGAGTCCGGGGCGTTCGCCGCCGAGGTCGCCGCCCAGGCGCTGCACCGGCAGCCGAACCAGCGGGAACGCGCGCTGTCGGCGTACCCGAAGGCGCTGAAGCAGGAGTACGGCGGTTACTACACGCTCGGCCGGATCTTCGTGAAGCTGATCGGAAATCCGGAGGTGATGCGGCTCTGCACGAAGTACGGTCTGCCGCGCACCACCTTGATGAAGTTCACCTTGAAGTTGCTCGCCAACCTCACCGACCCGCGCGACGGGGACGTGATGGACAAGATCATCAACGGCCTCACGAAGCTCGCCCCCGCCGCCTGACCGGCGGGGCGGGTGAGTTGAGCCACACGCGTACTGATATCCAGAGAAACACACAGACCACCGGCTGAAGGAGGGAGCACGCAGCGATGCACCCCTATACACCGATTCTCGCTCTCGGTGTGCTCGCGGCGCTCTTCGTCGCAGGCAGCATCACCATTAGCGCCCTGGTCGGCCCGAAGCGCTACAACCGGGCCCGGCTGGACTCCTACGAGTGCGGCATCGAGCCCACTCCGCAGCCGGTCGGTGGTGGGCGCTTCCCGGTGAAGTACTACATCACCGCGATGCTGTTCATCGTTTTCGACATCGAGATCATCTTCCTCTACCCCTGGGCGGTGGCCTTCGACCAGATGGCGCTGTTCGGGCTGGTCGAGATGGTCATCTTCATCGTCACCGTCTTCGTCGCGTACGCCTACGTGTGGCGCCGCGGCGGACTGGAATGGGACTGACATGGGTCTTGAGGAACAGCTTCCGGCCGGCGTCCTGCTGAGCACCGTCGAAGGACTGCTCGGCTACATGCGCAAGGCATCGTTGTGGCCGGCAACCTTCGGGCTGGCCTGCTGCGCCATCGAGATGATGACCACCGGCGCCCCGCGGTACGACGCCGCGCGGTTCGGCATGGAGGTCTTCCGGGCCTCGCCGCGACAGGCCGACCTGATGATCGTGGCCGGCCGGGTGAGCCAGAAGATGGCTCCGGTACTGCGCCAGATCTACGACCAGATGCCCGGCCCGAAGTGGGTGCTGGCGATGGGCGTGTGCGCGTCGTCGGGCGGCATGTTCAACAACTACGCGATCGTGCAGGGCGTGGATCACGTCGTACCGGTCGACATGTACCTGCCCGGCTGCCCGCCGCGGCCGGAGATGCTGCTGGACGCGTTCCTGAAGATCCACGACCAGATCCAGCACATGAAGCTCGGCGCGCACAAGAAGGCGCTGCAGACCGAGCAGGAGGCCGCGGCCCTGACCGCCGCCCCGACGATCGAGATGAAGGGTCTGCTGCGATGACCGAGCGCAGCGAGGGAACAAACAACACAGCGACCTCGTCGCGCAGCGGCGACCGAGCGCAGCGAGGTGTCCGATGAGCGACACGCAACCCGAGAACCTCCCGGCGACCTCTGCGGCCAGTGACGCGCAGACGCCGCAGGCCGAGGTGATCGACCAGCGCGAGGGCATGTTCGGTGTCCGCGGTACCGGTGACACCTCCGGCTTCGGTGGCCTGCGCCGCCAGGTCGCGCTGCCGGGCAGTACGCCGAAACCGTACGGCTCCTGGTTCGACGGTGCCGTGGACCGGCTGGAAGGCCTGGTCGCCGACGGTGCGATCGAGAAGGTCGTCGTCGACCGCGGTGAGCTGACCCTGCACATCAAGCGCGAGAACCTGGTCGAGGTGTGCAAGCACCTGCGTGACGACGAGGCGCTGCGGTTCGAGTTCTGCTCCGGTGTCAGCGGCGTGCACTACCCGAACGAGACCGGCAGCGAACTGCACGCCGTCTACCACTTCCTGTCGATCACCCACAACCGCCGGATCCGGCTGGAGGTGTCGGCGCCCGACAGCGACCCGCACATCCCGTCGATCGTCTCGGTCTACCCGGCCAACGACTGGCACGAGCGGGAGACCTGGGACTTCTTCGGCATCGTCTTCGACGGGCACCCGGCCCTGACCCGGATCCAGATGCCCGACGACTGGCCGGGGCACCCGCAGCGCAAGGACTACCCGCTCGGCGGAATCGACGTCGAGTACAAGGGCGCTGTCATCCCACCGCCCGACACGCGGAGGTCGTACAACTAATGACCGCAACAGATCCGTACGCGACGACCCGGGACACCACCGAGGGCAAGGTCTTCACCGTCACCGGCCAGGACTGGGACTCGGTCGTGTCCGGCCTCGGCGAGGAGCCCGAAGAGCGCGTCGTCGTCAACATGGGCCCGCAGCACCCGTCCACGCACGGCGTGCTCCGGCTGATCCTCGAGCTCGACGGTGAGAACGTGACCGAGGCCCGCTGCGGCATCGGCTACCTGCACACCGGTATCGAGAAGAACATGGAGTTCCGCTCCTGGACGCAGGGCGTCACGTTCTGCACCCGGATGGACTACCTGTCGCCGTTCTACAACGAGGCGGCGTACTGCCTCGCGGTCGAGCGGCTGCTCGGGATCGAGGACCAGATCCCGGACAAGGCGAACGTGATGCGGGTGCTCCTGATGGAGCTCAACCGGATCAGCAGCCACCTGGTCTGCATCGCCACCGGCGGTATGGAGATCGGCGCGCTGACCGTGATGACGATCGGTTTCCGCGAGCGTGAGAAGACCCTGGACCTGTTCGAGCTGATCACCGGGCTGCGGATGAACCACGCGTTCATCCGGCCGGGCGGTGTCGCGCAGGACCTCCCGGCGGGTGCACTGGACAAGATCCGCGAGTACATCACGTGGATGAACAAGCACCTCAAGGAGTACGCCGAGCTCTGCAACGCCAACCCGATCTTCAAGGCGCGGCTGCAGAACGTCGGCTACCTGGACCTGGCCGGCTGCATGGCGCTCGGCATCTCCGGCCCGACGGTGCGCTCCACCGGCTACGCGCTGGACCTGCGCAAGAGCCAGCCGTACTGCGGGTACGAGACGTACGACTTCGACGTACCGACCTGGGACTCCTCCGACGCGTACGGACGGTTCCGCGTGCGGCTGCAGGAGATGCACGAGTCGCTGAAGATCGTCGAGCAGTGCGCCGACCGGCTGGAGAAGATGGACGGCCAGCCCGTGATGGTCGCCGACAAGAAGATCGGCTGGCCGGCCCAGCTGGCCGTCGGCGCCGACGGGATGGGCAACTCGCTCGACCACATCAAGCACATCATGGGCGAGTCGATGGAAGCGCTGATCCATCACTTCAAGCTGGTCACCGAGGGCTTCCGGGTGCCGGCCGGCCAGGCGTACGTCGCGCTCGAGTCACCGCGCGGCGAGATGGGCTGCCACGTCGTCTCCGACGGCGGCACCAAGCCGTACCGGGTGCACTTCCGTGACCCGTCCTTCGCAAACCTGCAGGCGATGCCGATCATGTGCGAGGGCGGCCAGGTCGCCGACGTGATCGTCGCCGTCGCCAGCCTTGACCCGGTGATGGGTGGAGTGGACCGCTAAATGGCCGAGAACCACACGACTGCTACCGACAAGACGGTGCCGTACAGCACCGGCGACTCGATGATCACCGACGCCACGATCGCGGAGATGCGCGAGATCGCGGCGCGGTACCCGGTCGCCCGGTCCGCGCTGCTGCCGATGCTGCACCTGGTGCAGTCGGTCGAGGGCCGGGTCACCCCGGAGGGCATCGAGGCCTGCGCCGACGTGCTCGGGCTGACCGGCGCCGAGGTGTCGGCGGTGGCCACCTTCTACACGATGTACAAGCGCCGCCCGGTCGGCGACTACCACGTCGGTGTCTGTACCAACACGCTGTGCGCGGTGATGGGCGGCGACCTGATCTTCGACCGGCTGAAGCAGCACCTGGACGTCGGCAACGACGAGACCACCGAGGACGGCAAGATCACCCTCGAGCACCTCGAGTGCAACGCCGCCTGCGACTACGCGCCGGTGATGATGGTCAACTGGGAGTTCTTCGACGACATGACGCCGGAGTCGGCCACCCAGCTGGTCGACGACCTGCGGGACGGCACCGAGGTGAAGTCGCCGCGCGGTGCGACGGTCTGCACCTGGCGCGAGGCCGAGCGGGTGCTGGCCGGGTACCCCGACGGCCGTGCCGACGAGGGCCCGACCGGCGGCAAGGCCACGCTGGCCGGCCTTCGCCTGGCCCGCGAGCGCGGCTGGACCGCGCCCGGTGGCTCCTCCAGCGCCGACACCCAGAAGGAGGACTGACCATGGCTGACACGTTGACTCCGGTGCTGTCCGACAACTGGGACCAGATCAGGTCCTGGCAGCTGTCGTCGTACCAGCGGTCCGGCGGGTACGACGCGCTGCGCAAGGCGCTCGCGATGCAGCCGGCCGATGTCGTTGCCACGGTCAAGGACTCCGGGCTGCGCGGCCGTGGCGGCGCGGGCTTCCCGACCGGCATGAAGTGGCAGTTCATCCCGCAGGACAACCCGAACCCGAAGTACCTCGTGGTGAACGCCGACGAGTCGGAGCCGGGCACCTGCAAGGACATCCCGCTGATGATGGCCTCGCCGCACACGCTGGTCGAGGGCGTCGTCATCGCGTCCTACGCGATCCGCGCGTCGGTCGCGTTCATCTACGTCCGTGGTGAGGTCCTGCACGTGATCCGCCGGCTGCAGCAGGCGGTCCAGGAGGCCAAGGACGCGGGCTTCATCGGCACGAACATCCTCGGCAGCGGCTACGACCTCGACGTGGTCGTGCACGCCGGTGCAGGCGCCTACATCTGCGGCGAGGAGACGGCGCTGCTCGACTCGCTGGAAGGACGTCGCGGTCAACCTCGGCTGCGTCCTCCCTTCCCGGCCGTGGCCGGTCTGTACGGCTGCCCTACTGTCATCAACAACGTCGAGTCGATCGCTTCCGTTCCCGCCATCATCAAGAACGGGCCGGACTGGTTCTCCTCGATGGGCACCGAGAAGTCCAAGGGCATGACGCTGTACTCGCTGTCCGGGCACGTCACCCGCCCGGGTCAGTACGAGGCCCCGCTGGGCATCACGCTGCGGGAGCTGCTCGACCTGGCCGGCGGGGTCCGCGAGGGCCACGAGCTGAAGTTCTGGACGCCGGGCGGCTCGTCGACGCCGCTGCTGACGTCCGAGCACCTCGACGTACCGCTGGACTACGAGGGCGTCGGCGCGGTCGGTTCGATGCTCGGTACCAAGGCGCTGCAGATCTTCGACGACTCGGTGTGCGTCGTGCGCGCTGTACTGCGCTGGACCGAGTTCTACAAGCACGAGTCCTGCGGCAAGTGCACGCCGTGCCGCGAGGGCACGTGGTGGCTGGTGCAGATTCTCGAGCGGCTGGAGAAGGGCCAGGGGTCCGACGAGGACCTGGACGTCCTGCTCGACCTGTCCGAGAACATCCTCGGCCGGTCGTTCTGCGCGCTCGGCGACGGTGCGACCGCACCGATCACCAGCTCGATCGCGCACTTCAAGGACGAGTACCTGGCGCACTTCGAGAACGGCGGCTGCCCGTTCGACCCGATGGCAAGCACTGTCTTCGCGACTGCTGGAGCTAGCGCATGACGATCCAAGCGAACCCGCCGGCCGGGTCGGAGGTGGAGCGCACCGACCTGGTGACGGTCACCATCGACGACATCGAGGTGAAGGTTCCGAAGAACACCCTGCTGATCCGGGCCGCGGAGCAGATCGGGATCCAGATCCCGCGGTTCTGCGACCACCCGCTGCTCGACCCGGTCGGCGCCTGCCGGCAGTGCCTGGTCGAGATCACCGACGCCGGGAACGGCCGCGGGATGCCCAAGCCGCAGGCTTCCTGCACGATCGTCGTTGCCGACGGCATGGTGGTCCGCACCCAGGTGAGTTCGCCGGTGGCGGACAAGGCTCAGCACGGGCAGATGGAATTCCTGCTGATCAACCACCCGCTCGACTGCCCGGTCTGCGACAAGGGCGGCGAGTGCCCGCTGCAGAACCAGGCGATGAGCAACGGCGCCGGCGAGAGCCGGTTCACCGAGATCAAGCGGACCTACCCGAAGCCGATCAACATCTCGGCCGAGGTGCTGCTGGACCGTGAGCGCTGCATCCTCTGCGCGCGCTGCACCCGCTTCTCCGAGCAGATCGCCGGTGACCCGTTCATCGCGCTGATCGAGCGCGGCGCGCTGCAGCAGGTCGGCATCTACGAGAAGGAGCCCTTCGAGAGCTACTTCTCCGGCAACACGATCCAGATCTGCCCGGTCGGTGCGCTGACGAGTGCGGCGTACCGCTTCCGCTCGCGGCCGTTCGACCTGGTGTCGGTGCCGTCGGTGGCCGAGCACGACTCGTCCGGTGCGGCGATCCGGGTCGACTACCGGCGCGGCAAGGTGATGCGCCGGCTGGCCGGCGACGACCCGCAGGTCAACGAGGAGTGGATCTCCGACAAGGACCGGTTCGCGTTCCAGTACGCGAGCACCGGTGACCGGCTGACCCACCCGCTGATCCGCGAGGACGGCGAGCTGCGGCCGGCGTCCTGGCCGGAGGCGCTGAGCTTCGCGGCCGAGAAGCTGACGGCGGCACGTGGCAATGCGGCGGTGCTGACCGGTGGCCGGCTGACGGTCGAGGACGCCTACGCGTACTCGAAGTTCGCCCGGGTCGCGCTGGGCAGCAACGACATCGACTTCCGGGCCCGCCCGCACTCCGCGGAGGAGGCGGACTTCCTCGCCGCCGCGGTGGCGGGCACCGGCCTGGGTACGACGTTCTCCGACCTGGAGAAGGCCGGCACCGTGCTGTTCGTCGGGTTCGAGCCCGAGGAAGAGGCGCCGTCGGTGTTCCTGCGGGTGCGCAAGGGCGTGAAGAAGCACGGCACCAAGGTGTTCACGATCGCGGCGTACGCGTCCCGCGGTGTGGAGAAGCTCAACGGCGTCGTCGTCCAGGCTTCGCCGGGCACCGAGGCCGCCGTACTCGCGGATCTCGGTAACGCCGGTGAGGCCGGGGCAGCTGCCCGGGCCGCACTCGGTCCGGACTCGATCATCGTCGTCGGCGAGCGGCTGGCGGCCGTACCGGGTGGCTACTCGAACGCGCTCCGGCTGGCGCTCGACACCGGTGCCGACCTGGCCTGGATCCCGCGGCGTGCGGGTGACCGGGCCGCGCTCGAGGCCGGTTGCCTTCCGGGCCTGCTGCCCGGTGGCCGGCTGGTCAGCGACCCGCAGGCGCGCGTCGACCTGCAGGCCGCCTGGGGCGTCGACAACCTGCCGGGCGAGCCCGGCAAGGACCTCACCGAGATCATCGCCAACGCAGGTTCGCTGCAGGCGCTGGTCGTCGCGGGTGTCGAGATCGACGACCTGCCCGACCCGGCCGCGGCGCTCGCCGCGCTGGAGGCGGTGCCGTTCGTGGTCAGCTTCGAGGTTCGCAACTCGCAGGTGACCGAGTACGCCGACGTGGTCTTCCCCGTCGTACCGCCGGTGGAGAAGTCCGGCACCTTCGTGAACTGGGAGGGCCGCGAGCGGCCGTTCCCGGTCGTGCTCAAGGTGCCGGCCGCGATGCCGGACGTCCGCGCGCTGGCCGCGCTGGCGCAGGAGATGGGCAACCCGCTCGGCTTCAGCACGACCGACGGCGCCAAGCGCGAGTACGACGAGCTCGGCCGCTGGGACGGCGACCGGGCCCAGGAGCCGACGTACCAGGCCGGTCCGGCCCTCGGTGCGTTCGACTCCACCCGGCTGGCGACCTGGCGGATGCTGATCGACGACAGCCGCGCCTGCGACGGTGAGCCGCACCTGACCGCGACCGCGCGGACGCCGGTCGCCCGGGTCTCGCTCACCACCGCGCGCCGGATCGGCGTCGCCGACGGGGACGAGCTGGTGGTGAGCACCGACGCCGGGAGCATCCGGCTGCCGGTCGTCATCACCCCGATGACCGACAACGTGGTCTGGCTGCCGACCAACTCGGCCGACTCCCACGTCCGTCGGTCGTTGCACGCAGACCATGGCTCGATCGTGACGATCGCCGGAGGAAACGCATGATCTCGCTCGCGGTGCCTGACGCGGGGGTCGGTCACGACCCCTGGTGGGTGATCCTCATCAAGGTGCTGTTCATCTTCGTGTTCCTGGTGGTGCTGACGCTGTTCAACATCTGGTGGGAACGCCGGGTGGTGGCGCGGATGCAGCAGCGGATCGGCCCGAACGTGCACGGCCCGCAGGGTCTGCTGCAGTCGCTGGCCGACGGTGTGAAGCTGATGCTCAAGGAAGACCTGATGCCGAAGGGCGTCGACCGGCTGGTCTTCGTGCTGGCGCCGGCGATCGTCGCCGTACCGGCCTTCCTCACCTTCGCGGTGATCCCGTTCGGCCCGACGGTGAAGATCCCGTTCACCGACACCTACACCCGGCTGCAGCTCACCGACCTGCCGGTCTCGGTGCTGTACGTGATGGCGATCGCCTCGATCGGCATCTACGGCATCGTGCTCGGCGGCTGGTCGTCGAACTCGACGTACTCGCTGCTCGGCGGTCTGCGGTCCAGCGCGCAGATGATCTCGTACGAGGTCGCGATGGGACTGGCGCTGGTGACGGTGTTCCTGTTCGCGGGCTCGCTGTCCACCTCGGAGATCGTGGCGGCGCAGTCGCACCAGACCGTGCACTGGTTCGGGGCCGACATCCCGCTGCCCGGGTGGTACGCGTTCCTGCTCTTCCCGTCGTTCGTGATCTACGTGATCTCGATGGTCGGCGAGACGAACCGGGCGCCGTTCGACCTCCCCGAGGCCGAGGGCGAGCTGGTCGCGGGCTTCCTGACCGAGTACTCCTCGATCAAGTACGCGATGTTCTTCCTGGCCGAGTACATCAACATGGCGACCGTGTCCGCGCTGGCCACCACGCTGTTCCTGGGCGGCTGGCGGGCGCCGTGGCCGATCTCGATCTGGGACGGCGCGAACTCCGGCTTCTGGCCGGTGCTGTGGTTCATGGGCAAGCTGATGGGCTTCATCTTCTTCTACATCTGGCTGCGCGGGACGCTGCCGCGACTGCGCTACGACCAGTTCATGAAGTTCGGCTGGAAGGTCCTGATCCCGATCTCGCTGGCCTGGATCCTGCTGGTCGCCACCGTCCGCGCGGTCGGCCGCGAGACCAACTTCAGCCGTACGACGCTGCTGGTCGCGGCCGCGATCGTGCTGCTGATCGCGGTGATCAGCATGTTCGTCCCGCAGAAGCCGAAGGAAGAGCCGGCTGAGGTGGCCGACGGCAAGGAGTTCGACGCCTTCGCCGGCGGATTCCCGGTGCCACCACCGCTCCCCAGTCAGCAGACCGAGCCGAAATCGAAGGCAGGCAGCCGTGGCTAGTGTCAAAGAGTCCCTCTGGGACCCGGTAGCCGGGTTCGGGGTTACCTTCCGGACGATGTTCCGGAAGGTGTTCACCGAGGAATACCCGTTCACGAAGAAGCCGACCGCACCGCGGTTCCACGGCCGGCACCAGCTGAACCGCTGGCCGGACGGGCTGGAGAAGTGCGTCGGCTGCGAGCTGTGCGCGTGGGCCTGCCCCGCGGACGCGATCTACGTCGAGGGCGCGGACAACTCCGAGGGCGACCGGTTCTCGCCCGGCGAGCGGTACGGCCGGGTGTACCAGATCAACTACCTGCGCTGCATCCTCTGCGGTCTGTGCATCGAGGCCTGCCCGACCCGGGCGCTCACCATGACCAACGAGTACGAGCTGGCCGACTCCAGTCGGGCGTCCCTCATCTACGAGAAGAAGGACCTGCTGGCGCCGCTGCTTCCGGGGATGCAGGAGCCGCCGCACGAGATGCAGCTCGGCAAGACCGAGAAGGACTACTACCTCGGTCTGACCGGCGCGGCCTCGCATGCCGACGGGAGTGACGCCAAATGATCGGGTTGGTCACCGGGGGGCAGGTGGCGTTCTGGCTGCTCGCCCCGGTCATGATCCTGGCCGCGATCGGGATGGTGCTGGTCCGTAAGGCGGTGCACTCGGCGCTGCTGCTGGCGACCATGATGATCTGCCTCGCGGTGCAGTACGCCGCGCAGGACGCGCCGTTCCTGTTCGCCGTACAGATCATCGTCTACACCGGCGCGATCCTGATGCTGTTCCTGTTCGTGCTGATGCTGGTCGGCGTCGACGCGTCCGACTCGCTGGTCGAGACGATCCGTGGTCAGCGGCTGCTCGCCGGGATCGCGTTCCTCGGTTTCGGCGTGCTGCTGATCTCCGCGGTCGGGAACGCGATCTACGGGCACCCGACCGGACTGGGCGACGCGCAGCCGGACGGGAACGTCAAGGGCCTCGCGCAGTTGCTGTTCGGTAAGTACGTGTTCGCCTTCGAGGTCACGTCGGCGCTGCTGATCACCGCGGCGATGGGCGCCATGATGCTGGCCCACCGCGAGCGGCTGACCAAGAAGAAGACGCAGCGCGACCACGCCGAGGAGCGGATCCGCAAGTACGCCGAACAGGGCATCCACCCCGGACCGCTGCCGACGCCCGGTGTCCTGGCCCGGCACAACGCCGTCGACACCCCGGCCCTGCTGCCGGACGGGTCGATCGCACCGACCTCGGTTTCGCGGGTGCTCCAGGCACGTGGCACCGTGTTCCCCGAAGCCGAGGAGCGCGCGGACATCGAAGAGGTCCGCAAGCTCGACGCGGGTGAGCTGTACCCGCCCGAGGCGGAGAGCACCGACACGACCGGGTTTGCCGAAGGAGGAGAGAAGCGGTGACAACCGAGCCGTACATCGTGCTCGCGGCGATCCTGTTCAGCATCGGCGCTCTCGGCGTGCTGGTACGCCGGAACGCGATCGTCGTCTTCATGTGCGTCGAGCTGATGCTGAACGCGACCAACCTCGCGTTCGTGAGCTTCGCCCGCCAGCACGGCAACCTCGACGGCCAGATCGCCGCCTTCTTCGTGATGGTGGTGGCCGCGGCCGAGGTCGTGATCGGGCTGGCGATCATCATGGCCATCTTCCGCACCCGTCGCTCGGCCTCGGTCGACGACGCCAACCTGCTCAAGTACTGAGGTAGCAACCGATGAGTCATGAGCTGACGTGGCTGCTGGTCGCGGTACCGGCTTTGTCCGCGGCGATCCTGCTGCTCGGTGGCAAGGCCACCAACGCGTGGGGTCACCTGCTGGGCACGCTGGCGCCGGTGATCTCCTTCGCCTTCGGCGTCGTGCTGTTCTTCCAGATGCGGGGCCGGGCGAGCGAGGAGCGGTCCGAGACGGTCCGGCTGTTCGAGTGGTTCTCGGTCGGCCAGATCAAGGTCGACTTCACGCTGCTGATCGACCCGCTGTCGATCCTGTTCGTGCTGCTGATCACCGGTGTGGGTTCGCTGATCCACATCTACTCGATCGGCTACATGGAGCACGACCCGCGTCGGCGGCGGTTCTTCGGCTACCTGAACCTGTTCATCGCCTCGATGCTGCTGCTGGTGCTCGCGGCCGACTACCTGCTGGTCTTCGTCGGCTGGGAGGGCGTCGGTCTGGCGTCGTACCTGCTGATCGGTTTCTGGCAGCACAAGAACTCGGCCGCGGTCGCCGCGAAGAAGGCGTTCGTGGTGAACCGGGTCGGTGACATCGGCCTCTCGCTCGCGGTGATGAGCATGTGGGCGCTGTTCGGCTCGTCCGCTTTCACGACCGTGAACGCCGGCGCCGAGCACGTCTCGAAGACGTGGGCCACGCTGCTCGGCCTGATGCTGCTGCTGGCCGCCTGCGGTAAGTCCGCGCAGGTGCCGCTGCAGTCCTGGCTGCTGGACGCGATGGAGGGCCCGACCCCGGTGTCGGCGCTGATCCACGCGGCGACCATGGTCACGGCCGGCGTCTACCTGGTGGTCCGGTCGCACGCGATCTACGAGGTCACCGACGCCGCGTCCACCGCGGTGGTGATCGTCGGTACGGTCACCGCGCTCGCCGGTGCGATCATCGGTTGCGCCAAGGACGACATCAAGAAGGCGCTGGCCGGTTCGACGATGAGCCAGATCGGCTACATGATGCTCGCCGCGGGCCTCGGCCCGGCCGGGTACGTGTTCGCGATCTTCCACCTGCTCACGCACGGCTTCTTCAAGGCCAACATGTTCCTCGGCGCCGGCTCGGTCATGCACGGCATGAACGACGACGTGAACATGCGCCACTACGGCGCCCTGCGGACGTCGATGAAGGTCACCTTCGCGACCTTCGCCTTCGGCTACCTGGCGATCCTCGGCATCCCGCCGTTCGCCGGCTTCTTCAGCAAGGACAAGATCATCGAGGCCGCGTTCGCGGACAACACGGTGATCGGTCTGTGCGCGCTGCTCGGCGCCGGTATCACCGCGTTCTACATGACGCGGGTGATGCTGATGACGTTCTTCGGCAAGAAGCGCTGGGCCGAGGACGTGCACCCGCACGAGTCGCCGGCCGTGATGACCTGGCCGCTGATCATCCTGGCGGCCCTGTCGCTGGGCGGCGGCGCGCTGTACTTCGCGGGGCACTGGATCGTCGACTGGCTGGAGCCGATCGTCGGTCACGAGGAGGAGCACCCGCCGGTGAGTGCCCTGGTGATGACGCTGATCACCCTCGCGGTGGTTGCCGTCGGCATCGTCATCGCGGTGCTCAAGTACCGCCGGGACATCCCGCGGGAGGCGCCCGCCGGCTCGCCGGTCACCGTCTTCGCCCGCCGGGACCTGTACGGCGACGCGCTGAACGAGGCGGTCCTGATGCGGCCCGGGCAGTACCTGACCCGGACGCTGGTCTGGCTCGACAACCGGGGCGTCGACGGTCTGGTCAACGGCCTGGCCGCACTCTTCGGCGGTCTGTCCGGCCGGCTCCGCCGGTTCCAGACGGGCTTCGTCCGTTCGTACGCACTCAGCATGGTCTTCGGCGCCGCATTCGTGGTCGTCGCCCTCCTCGCGGTGAGGTTGTCGTGAACATCGGTTGGCTGACCCTGTTACTGCTCCTGCCGTTCGTCGGGGCCATCGCGACGATGCTGGTGCCGAAGGCGAAAGCGCTGACGGCCAAGCAGGTCGCGCTCGGGTTCTCGCTCGTGACGCTGGTGCTGACCGCGATCGTCGCGATCGGCTACCACCGCAACGGCGGCGAGGACTACGCCGAGACGCACACCTGGATCAAGGCCTTCGGCGCGCACTACGCGCTCGGTCTCGACGGTGTCGGCATCGTGCTGGTGGTCCTGACCGCGCTGCTGACGCCGATCGTGATGATCGCGTCCTGGAACGACGCACAGCACGGCCGCTGGTCGGAGAAGTCCTTCTTCGCCTGGATCCTGGGCCTCGAGGCGCTGTCGATCGGCGTGTTCTCCGCCACCGACGTGTTCCTCTTCTACGTGCTGTTCGAGGCCACGCTGATCCCGATGTACTTCCTGATCGGCGGCTTCGGCGGCCCGCAGCGTTCGTACGCCGCGGTGAAGTTCCTGCTCTACTCGCTGCTCGGCGGTCTGCTGATGCTGGCGTCGGTCGTCGGCCTGTACGTCGTCTCGGCCAAGGCCGGTGAGCCGTCGTACCTGCTGAGCGACCTGATGAAGCTCGACATCAGCCAGAACACCGAACGCTGGCTGTTCCTCGGCTTCTTCTTCGCCTTCGCGGTGAAGGCGCCGATGGTGCCGTTCCACACCTGGCTGCCGGACGCGGCCGGTGAGGCGACGCCGGGTACGTCGGTGCTGCTGGTCGGCATCCTGGACAAGATCGGCACCTTCGGGATGATCCGGTTCTGCCTGGGCCTGTTCCCGAACGCGTCCGAGTGGGCCACACCGGTGGTGCTCGTGCTGGCGCTGATCTCGGTGCTGTACGGCGCGTTGCTGGCGATCGGCCAGACCGACATCAAGCGCCTGATCGCGTACACGTCGATCTCGCACTTCGGCTTCATCGTGATGGGCATCTTCGCGCTGACGTCGCAGGGACTGACCGGGTCGACGCTGTACATGTTCAACCACGGTCTCTCCACCGCGGCGCTGTTCCTGGTCGCCGGGTACCTGATCTCCCGGCGCGGCTCCGCGCGGATCGCCGACTACGGCGGGGTGGAGAAGGTCGCCCCGGTGCTGGCCGGCACGTTCCTGTTCGCGGGCCTGTCCAGCCTGGCGCTGCCCGGTCTGTCGCCGTTCATCTCCGAGTTCATGGTGCTGGCCGGGACGTTCAGCCGGCACAAGGTGATCGCGGTGATCGCCGTCCTCGGTATCGTGCTGGCCGCGCTGTACATCCTGCTGATGTACCAGCGCACGATGACCGGTCCGGTCCGCGACGGGATCGAGAAGCTCAAGGACCTGACCGGGCGTGAGATCCTCGCGATCGCGCCGCTCGTGGTCCTGATCATCGGCCTCGGGATCTTCCCGAAGCCGATCGTGGACATCATCAAGCCCGCGGTCGACGAGACCATGCAGCGGGTCGGCGTGACCGACAAGGCACCGCAGATCCCCGTGACGGAGGGACAGAAGTGAGCGCGATGTTGCTGCCGCTGGCGGACTTCACGGCGCCCAAGATCGAGTACAACGAGCTGGCTCCGCTGCTCGTCGTGTTCGGCGCGGCGTGCGTCGGCGTCCTGGTCGAGGCGTTCCTGCCGCGGCCGTTGCGGCACCTGGTGCAGCTGGCGATCACGGTGGTCGCCGTGGTCGTGTCCGGTGTGCTGACCGGCATCCTGATGAACGACAAGAAGGAACTGCTCGCCGCTCAGGGTGCGATCTCGGTCGACGGTCCGGCGCTGTTCACCTGGCTGATCCTGCTGGCACTGTCCCTGATCAGCGTGCTGCTGTTCGCGGAGCGCTCGATCGACGGCGGCCTGTCCGCGTTCGCCGGCCAAGCGGCCGCCGTACCGGGCTCCGACGCCGAGCGCGAGGGTACGGCGGCGCGCGTCGAGCACACCGAGATCTTCCCGCTGACGCTGTTCGCGGTCGGCGGCATGATGCTGTTCGCGGCGTCGAACGACCTGCTGGTGCTGTTCGTGGCGCTCGAGGTCTTCTCGCTGCCGCTGTACCTGCTGTGCGGTCTGGCGCGCCGTCGCCGGCTGATCTCGCAGGAAGCCGCGATGAAGTACTTCCTGCTCGGTGCGTTCTCGTCGGCGTTCCTGCTGTTCGGGATCGCGCTGCTCTACGGGTACGCCGGCACGATGTCGCTCGGCGGGATCGCGGACGCTCTCAGCTCGGACACCGGCAGCGACACCATCCTGCTCGCCGGCACCGGCCTGCTGGGTGTCGGCCTGCTGTTCAAGGTCGGCGGCGTACCGTTCCACTCCTGGACACCGGACGTGTACCAGGGCGCGCCGACGCCGGTCACGGGGTTCATGGCGGCCTGCACCAAGATCGCCGCGTTCGTCGGCCTGATGCGGGTCTTCTACGTCGCGCTCGGCGGCTCGCGCTGGGACTGGGCGCCGATGATGTGGATCATCGCGATCCTCACCATGGTCGTCGGTTCGATCGTCGCGATCACCCAGACCGACGTGAAGCGGATGCTGGCGTACTCGTCGATCGCGCACGCGGGCTTCCTGCTGACCGCGTTCGTCGGCCTCGCGCAGGCCGGGAGCGGCGTCCACACCGGCATCACCTCGACGCAGGCGGTGCTGTTCTACCTGGTCTCGTACGGCTTCCCGACCATCGGCGCGTTCGCGGTCGTCACGCTGGTGCGCGACGCGGGCGGCGAGGCGACGCACCTGTCCCGCTGGGCGGGCCTGGGCAAGAAGTCGCCGCTGCTGGCCGGTATCTTCGCGTTCTTCCTGCTGTCCTTCGCCGGTATCCCGCTGACCGCTGGCTTCACCGGCAAGTGGGCGGTCTTCAGCGCGGCGTGGACCGGTGGCGCCTGGCCTTTGGTCGTCGTCGCTGTCCTGTCCAGCCTGGTCGCCGCGTTCTTCTACGTCCGCGTGATCGTGCTGATGTTCTTCTCCGACCTGCCGGCCGACGCGCCGGACGTGGCGCTGCCGGGCTGGCAGACCACGTCGGCGGTCGCCCTGGGTCTTGCCGCCACGGTGGTTCTCGGTCTGGTTCCCGGACCGGTGCTCGACCTGGCGGCCCGAGCTGGTGAGTTCATCCGTTGAGTCCGACCCCGCTGCCGGCCGAGAGCCTGGGATTCGAGTTCGCCGATGCGGCGCTCGAGTCCCGGGTTCGTGCTGGGCTGGAGCGTGTGGAGCAGGCGCTGCTCGACGCGACCCAGTCCGAGGCGCCGTTCGTCACCGCGGCCGCCCAGCACGTGATGGTTGCCGGTGGCAAACGGTTCCGGCCGTTGCTGGTGCTGCTCGGGGCCGAGTTCGGCGCTGACGTCGCGTCCGACGAGGTGGTGAAGGCGGCGGTCGTCGTCGAGCTCACCCACGTCGCGACGCTGCACCACGACGACGTGATGGACGAGGCGGCGCTGCGGCGCGGCTCGTCCACCGCGAACGCGCGGTGGGACAACTCGGTCGCGATTCTGTCCGGTGACTGGCTGTTCGCCCGGGCGTCGGACCTGGTCGCGGATCTCGGCCCGGAAGCGGTCCGGATCCAGGCCCGCACCTTCGGCCGGCTGGTCGAGGGGCAGATCCGCGAGACGATGGGCGTCGGCGAAGGCCAGGATCCGCTCAAGCACTACCTGTCGGTGGTCGCCGACAAGACCGGCTCACTGATCGCGACGTCCGCCCTCTTCGGCGCCCGGTACGCCGGTGCGTCCGAGGAGATCCAGGAGTCGCTGCGGGCGTTCGGCGAGGAGATCGGCGTGGCCTTCCAGCTCGCCGACGACCTGCTCGACATCGCGTCCGAGTCCGGCCAGTCCGGCAAGACCCCCGGCACCGACCTCCGCGAGGGCGTGCCGACCCTTCCGGTCCTGATCTTCCGCGCCCAGGCGGACCCCAGCGATCCCACGGACGCCCGTCTCCTGGACCTCCTGGACTCCGACCTCTCCGACGACGAGCGCCTCTCGGAAACCCTGGACCTGCTCCGCTCCCACGCCGCCTTCCGCCAGGCCGAAGACGACGTACGCCGCCGCGCAGCCGACGCCCGCAAACTCCTCACCACCCTCCCCGAAGGCCCCGGCCGACAAGCCCTCGACACCCTCTGCGACCTGGTAGCCACCCGCTCGGTCTGACGCGAGGTCTGTCCGGTACGGCGACTGTGTGCGATGCTGTGCCGACTATGGGTGAGCGGGATGTTGCGTTGCCGGTGGTGGGGCTGACGGTCGAGGCGTTGGCCGAGAGTGTGTTGCTGCATCTGCCGGCGTTGACGGATGCGTTGGTCGAGACGATCTACGAGCAGAATCCTGCGTATCGCGAGATGGGTGCGGTGCCGCAGCAGGATCTGTGGCGGTCGTGTCATGACAACGTTGCTCGCGTCGTGCGGATGATTGCCGACAACGACGATCACTTCGACGCGGCGCAGGCGACCGGGCGGCGGCGGGCGGAGCAGCGGATGCCGCTGGACGACGTCCTGAAGTCGTTCCGGCTCGGCGGGCGGCTGGTGTGGGAGGCGTTGATCGACGAGGCCCGTGTGCAGGGCGTGGTCGACTCCGAGGCGTTGCTGGATGTCGCGAGCAAGGTCTGGGAGGTCGTCGACCGAACGTCGTCGCAGGTCGCGGCCGCTTATCACGCCGCCGAACGGCAACTCGTCCGCGCGGACGAGCGACGTAGATCGACCCTCTGGGAAGGCCTGCTGCACGGCCCGGGGAAGGATCGGGCCTTCATCCAGGAGGCGGCTACCGTCCTCGACGTGCCCGTGAACGGCGGCTACGCGGTGGTGGCCATCGACAACCTGATCGACGACGAGTGCACGACATCCTTGTTGGTACGGCGCTTTGCGGGCCTCCGGATCGCTTCCGCTTGGCAGGTCCGTCCACAGACCGTGGTCGGTTTGCTTGCTGTGGGCACGGAATCGCCGGTCACGGTGCTCCGCACGCTGCGTGACGTCGTCCACGCACCGGCCGGTCTGTCCGGCGTTGTCTCCGGTCTGGCCGAGGTGAATGTCGCGTACCGGCAGGCGATGCTGGCCCGGCGTACGCTTCCGGCCGGTCAGATCGACGTAGCGGCGCTGACCGAACGGCTTCCTGAGGCGTTGTTGCTCAGTGCACCGGAGTTGGCCGAGCAGCTTGTGCAGCACTGGCTGCTGCCGCTGATGACTGTACCCGCGGCCGAACGAGAACTGTTGCTCGACACGTTGGACAAGTGGGTGCTCGCGGCGGGTTCCGTACGTCGTACCGCCGATCTAGCGCACTGTCACCGCAACACGGTCATCAACCGCCTGCACCGGGTCCATCAGATCACCGGCCGTAACCTCAGCGACGAAGGCTTCCACTTGGAGCTCGGCCTTGCGTTGCGTGCTTTCAGACTGTTCCCGCCGCCCTCTGCGTGACCGAAGTGCCGGCCTGTGCGTTGTGCACAGTGAGACCGCGCAAAACGTGGGCATCGTGGCCATGCCGCCGCGCCGATGACGGTGCCAGACTGCGTTCCCAGCATTGCTCGAGCACGGAGGAACCTTCATGGCCGAACATCGTCGTTCGTTGGATCGACCAAGCGACCGACCGGCCGACAGACGCGCTCTGCTGGGCCGGCGCAAGGTTCTCGGATACCTGATTGCCGCGCCCACGCTCGCGGTCGGCGTGAGCTGGCTGACCAACGAGTCCGACCCGCGCGCGGCCGATGCGGCGGTTCCCTCGGTGCCGCAGCCGGCGGACATCTTCGACCTCGGCGACCTGCAGAACCTCGCCGCGGCGCCGACATCGGGGCTCATCACGGTCCAGCTGAAGTCCGACGGCACCGCGTACTTCGCCGTACCGCGGGCCGAGGTCGGTCAAGGCATCACGACCGCGTTCGCGATGATGGTCGCCGAAGAGCTGGATCTCCCGATGAACAAGGTCGAGATCGCGCTCGCCGACGCACGGCCGGAGCTGCTGATGAACCAGCTGACCGGCGGCTCGAACTCGATGCGCAGCATGTACGTCCCGGTGCGGACGGCCGCCGCGATCGCCCGGCAGCGCCTGGTGGAGACGGCCGCGACGCACTGGGGCGTCGAGGCCGGCCAGGTGACCACGCGCAAGGGTGTGTTGAGCGGTCCGAGCGGCCGTACGGCGACGTACGGCTCGCTGGCCGAGCTCGCCGCGACCGCGAAGACGATCACGGTGTCCGCCGAGCTCAAGTCACCGTCCGAGTTCAGTGTCCTCGGGAAGCCGCGGAACCGCGTCGACGCCCACGACATCGTCACCGGGCGCAAGCAGTTCGCGATGGACCTGAACGTCCCGGGTGCGAAGCCGACGATGGTGGCACGGCCGCCGACGATCAACGGGACGCTGCGGTCGATCAACAACCTCGCGGCGCTGCGGGCGATGCCCGGGATCACCGATGTCGTTGGCATCACCCACGGTGTCGCGATCAGGGGCGAGACGTTCGGCCAGTGCATCGACGCGATCCAGAAGGTCGACGCGACCTGGGGCCCGGGCACGGTGGACGGCGAGTCCGACGCCACTGTGCTGGCGAAGCTGCGTGCGGCCCAGTTGCCGATGGCCGCTCCGGCGCTGCCGTTGCTGACGAAGACGATCGACGCCGAGTTCGTGTTCGCGTTCGCCAGCAACAGTCCGCTCGAGCCGGACTGCGCGATCGCGGACGTCCGCCCGGACAGCGCCGAGATCTGGTCCTGCCTGAAGGTGCCGATCGTCGCCCAGGAGGACATCGCCAAGCAGCTCGGCCTGCCGATCGACGCGGTCAAGGTGCACGTCATCCAAGGCGGTGGCTCCTTCGGCCGGCATCTGTTCCACGACGTGGCGGCCGAGGCGGCGGAGATCTCGCAGAAGATGGGCAAGCCGGTCAAGCTGTCCTGGTCCCGCACCGACAACTTCCGCCAGGGGCGCACGCACCCGATGAGCACGTCCCGCGTCCGGGTGAACTACCTGGCCGGCAACGTGCTGACCTACGAGCAGCGCCATACCAGTGTGGAAACCGACTTCGGTCACGGCCTCGGCGAGATGATCACCGCGTTCGCCGCGGATATCCCGGTCGGCGGCAACCTGTCGTTCGCCGAGACGATCTTCGCGCTCACCCAGTCGTCGCCGTACGACTTCGGTGTCACGACGCAGCTGCTCAACGAGATCCCTCTGAAGTTCAACACCGGCAGCATGCGCAACATCTACTCGCCGAACGTGGTCTGCGCGGAGGAGCTGGTGGTCGACCAGCTCGCCGCGAAGATGGGCCAGGACCCGGTCCGGTTCCGCCGCAACTTCCTCAAGGACCAGCGGTTGCTCGCGGTCCTTAACAAGGCGGCCGAGGTCGGCGAATGGGGCAAGGCGATGCCGAAGGGTACGGCGCAGGGTGTCGGTGTGCACTCGGAGTACCGGGCGGCCGTCGCGACGCTGGTCGAGATCGACTGCCGGCCGGAGACGGTGAACCGGCCGGTCGAGGGCGAAGGCGTGACCGGTCCGCGGGTGACCAAGGCGGTGATCGTCGTCGATCCCGGGTTCTGCATCAACCCGCGTGGTCTGGAGGCGCAGATGTTCGGCGGTCTGCAGGACGCGATCGCGCTGGCGCTGACGTCCAGCCTGCACATCAAGAACGGCATCCCGCTGGAAGGCAGCTGGGACAACTACTTCTACACCCGGCAGTGGAACTCGCCGCTGGACGTGCAGGTGGTGATCATGCCGAACACGAGCGAGAGCCCGAGCGGTGCCGGTGAGCTGGCGGTGGCGCCGGCGTTCGCCGCGATCGCGTGTGCCTATGCGCGGGCGACCGGCACGATGCCGACGTACTTCCCGATCAACCACGGCAAGCTCAGCTTCGAGCCGCTGCCGGTGCAGCCGTCCACTCCGCAGTCGCCGACCGACGGCCTCGACCACACGTTCTGAGGAATCCATGCCTACGCACACTTTCAAGCTCAACGGCAAGCAGATCAGCGTCGAGGCCGAGGACAACGTCCGGCTGCTGTGGGTTCTCCGGGACCTGCTCGGCGTCACCGGCCCGAAGTACGGGTGCGCGCTGGAGGTGTGCAAGTCGTGCACCTCGCACATCAACGGCAAGGCGTTCAATCCGTGCTCGGTGCAGGTGAAGGACATCGAGCCGGCCGACGAGGTCACCACCATCGAAGGGCTGCCGGCGACGGTCGGGAAGGACCTGCACCCGATGCAGGAGGCCTGGCTGAAGTACGACGTCGCGCAGTGCGGGTACTGCCAGCCCGGCCAGATCATGGCGGCCGTCGCCAAGGTCAAGCAGGCCCGGGCGGAGGGCCGCGACATCACCGACGCGGACCTCGACGAGCTGCGCAACATCTGCCGCTGCGGTACGTACTCGCGGATCCGCGAAGCGGTCAAGGCGGGCGCGGAGGACATGGGTGCGTGACGTCCTCGCGCACGTCCGCCCTTGGTACGGAGAGCGGTTCGCACTCGCTACGGTGATCGACACGTTCCGCTCGGCTCCTCGCCGGCCTGGCGCGGCGATGGCGGTGTCCGGCGACGGTGTGGCGGTGGGCAGTGTGTCCGGGGGGTGCGTCGAGGCCGACGTGTACGCCGTGGCGCAGGAGGTCATCCGGACGGGCGCACCGACGGTCCGCCGGTACGGCGTGTCCGACGACGACGTGTTCGCGATCGGCCTGACGTGCGGTGGCGTGATCGAGGTGTTGGTGGAGCCAATCGATCGGGCATCGTTCGCGGAGTTCGAGACGGTGGCCGCTGCGATCGAGTCCGGCCGGCCGATCGCCGTCGCGACCGTGGTCACGGCGGGGGAGGACCTGGGGCGGCGGCTCGTCGTCGAGCTCGACGGGGTCAGCGGCAGCCTGGGTGATCCGGGGCTGGACGCGGCGGTGGTCGAGGACGCGGTGGCGATGCTCGGCAACGGTTCCACCGCGATCAAGCAGTACGGCGCGCACGGGGAATGCCGGCGTACCGAGGTGTCGGTGTTCGTGCAGGCGTTCACCCCGCCGCCGCGGATGTTCGTGTTCGGGGCGATCGACTTCGCGGCCGCCGTGGCACGGGTCGGCAAGTTCCTCGGCTATCACGTGACGGTGTGCGACGCCCGCGGCGTGTTCGCCACCCGGGCACGGTTCCCCGAGGCGGACGAGGTCGTGGTCGACTGGCCGCACCGCTTCCTGGCCGGTGCACTCGACCAGGTCGATCGCCGTACGGCGTTGTGCGTGCTGACCCACGATCCGAAGTTCGACGTACCGCTGCTGGAACTGGCCTTGCGGACGGACGCCGGCTACATCGGCGCGATGGGCTCGCGGCGCACCCACGCAGATCGCCTGGCCCGCTTGCGATCTGCGGGCGTGACCGAGGACGAGCTGGCCCGGCTGACCTCGCCGACCGGGCTGGACCTCGGCGCCCGGACGCCCGAGGAGACGGCGATCTCGATCGCGGCCGAGATCATCGCGACCCGTAGCGCGGCGAGTGCCCGCCCGCTGTCGACGACCAGCGGGCGGATCCACGGTGGCACCAACGAGCTCATCACCTCGGCATGAGCTGACGGGTCGGCGGGCGGTGGTCCTCGACGTACCCGCCGTCGGGACGCCGGACGATCCGGCCGGTCTCGATACCGTGCGTCGCGATCTCGGTGTCTTGTTGCTGCAGGCCCAGGCAGATGCGGCGGGTGATGTGTAGCGCCGCAGGCGGGCCGAGGATCAGGAGGATCTGGAACACCCGCAGCAGCGTGTTGAACGAGAGATGGAACTGTACGGCGATCGTGTCGGCGCCGGCGGCCGCCCACAGGACGCCGTAGAAGACGATGCCCGCGACACCGATGCCGGTCCGGATCGGATTGGCACGCGGCCGCTCGAGCAGATGGTGTTCCTCCCGGTCGCCCGTCAGCCGTTCCTCGATGAACGGGTAGACCGCGACGAGCGCGAGGAACAGCGTGCAGATCGCGACCGGCAACAGGACGGCGAAGCTGATCGTCCTTCCCCACCAGACGACTTCCCAGCCTGGTGCGAGCCGGAGCGAGCCGTCCAGGAAGGCGAGGTACCAGGCCGGTCCGACACCGGCCGAGGTGTCCGCCGGATCGGCCGGGCCGTACAGCCACACCGGGTTGATGGTCGCCGTCGCGGCCATGACCAGTGAGACCCCGACGACGAAGCAGAACAGGCCGGCGCGCTTGATCACGGCGATGGTCGCCGCGCGGCCTCCGACGGTCTGGTCGGTTTTCCGCCTGAGCGCAAGGAAGAGTACGACGAGCGCGGCGGGCAGTACGGCGATGTGCAGCGGGTAGAACCGCGAGATCACGTCGCCGGGGAACTCGCCGCCGAACAGCAGCGACGACAGGGAGGAGCCGACGAACGGCGTGGCCTGCAGGACGCCGTCGAGTACGGCGAGACTCGTCCCCGACGCCATGTCGTCCGGAAGCGAGGTGCCGGTGAGGGCTGCGCCCAGCGTGATGACCAGCAGGCCGAAAACCACCAGCCAGTTCAGGCGTCGTGGCCGCCGGAAGCCGCCGGTGAAGAACAGCTGCAGCAGGTGCAGCAGGATCGCCGCCACCATGATCAGCGTGGCCCAGTGATGGAGCTGGCGGATCAGCAACCCGCCGCGGGTCTCGAAGGTGATCGCCAGCGTCGAGTCCAGCGCCCGCGACATCTCCGTTCCGCGCAGCGGACCGTACGGCCCGTCGTACACGACGTGTTCTGCCGACGGCTCGTAGTCCAGTATCAGGACCACGCCGCTGAGCAGGATCACGACGAAGCTGTAGAAGGCGATCTGGCCGAACAACAACGACCAGTGGTTGGGAAATACTCTCGCTCGCAGGTTGCTCGTAGGACGCTGCATGCTCGACCTCCCTCGGTCACCCATACGACCCCGCAACCGCCGAGATTGTGACGTCCCGTGTCGCACATCACGCCGCGCGGAGAAGGTGCCACGGGATCGGCGAATGCCGCAGCACGGCGGATCTGGGGAGGGTTTTGTGCTCGAATCGGCATGAAATCCTCCCCAGGTCCGGTCGTTCGCTGAAGGTCAGCGGTTCTGCCAGATGGGGAGGCCCGGCGGCTGAGCGCCGGGCCTCGGGAGGGTCAGCTGCCGACGCGGGCGCCGTCGTGGCGCCAGACGCAGGCGATCGCGGGGCGGGGGAACTTGTCGGTGTGCGGCCAGGTCGAGCTGGGGTTCTCGAAGGTCGCGGTGTCGGTCTCGCCCGGATGCTGTACGGCGACGAACGCGGTCTTGTCGTCGTCGGAGACGAGCGGCCCGCACGCCTCGGCGGCGAACGGTACGGAGAGGAACTGCTTGACCTGCCCGCGGTTCGGGCCGGCGACCGGGACGGTGAAGATGCCGTCGTTCGAGCCGAGCACGTTGCCGTCGGTGGAGATCCACAGGTTGCCGGAGCCGTCGAAGGCGACGTTGTCCGGGCAGGAGATCGGGCTGACCTTCGACTTGTCGAAGCCGCCGAAGTACGTCTCCTGCGCGGCCGGGTCGCCGCACACCAGGAACAGGGTCCAGAAGAAGCCGGTCCTGGCCGCGTCGTCGCCCTCCTCCGTGATCTCGAGGATGTATCCGTTGCGGTTGCCGGCCTTCTCGACCAGCGGTCCGCCCAGCGTCTCCCGCACGTGCGAGACGGCGAGCGGGTTCGCCTCGTCGACCGGGAAGCTGCCGCCGCGCTTGTCGTTGTTCGTCAGCGCCGCGTAGATCCGGCCGTTGACCGGGTTCCGCTCCACGTCCTCGGGGCGGTCCATCCGGGTGGCGCCGACCTTGTCGCCGGCGACCCGGGTGTTGATCAGCACCTCCTGCACGGACATGCCCTCGACGTACGACTTCTTGTCCGACGTCAGCGGGATCCACTGGCCGATCCCGTCGTACACGCCGTCCGCGGTGCCGTCGCCGGTGAACTTGGCGACGTACAGCGTGCCCTCGTCGAGCAGGGCGAAGTTGTTCTTGCGGTTCTTCGGGTCGTACTTCCCGGCCGAGACGAACTTGTAGAGGTATTCGCCCTTCTCGTCGTCGCCGGTGTACACCGCGATCCGCCCGTCGGCGGTGATCGTGACGGTCGCGCCCTCGTGCTTGAGGCGACCGAGCATGGTCCGCTTCTTCGGCGTCGACCGCGGGTCGTACGGGTCGACCTCGACCACCCAGCCGGACCGGTAGACCTCGGTCGGCGTCTTGGTCAGGTCGAAGCGCGGGTCGACGACGCTCCACTGCCGCGCGGACTTGGTGACGGTCGTCGGTACGCCGTACCGCTTGTAGGAATCCACATGCTCGGCGGGAACCGTGCCGCTCACGTCGTAGTACCCGTTGAAGTTCTCCTCGCCGGACAGGATCGTGCCCCACGGCGTGACGCCGCCGGAGCAGTTCCCGAAGGTGCCGTAGGCAACCTTCCCGACACGGGCGTCCGCGGCCGCCGGCCCGGTCACCTCGAACCTGGTGGACGCGGTGATCCGGCGGTTGTAGCGGGACAGCTGCTTGTCGCGGCGCCACTGACCCTTGCTGCCAACGCGCTCGAGCTGGACGACGGCCATGCCGTGCGCAGCCATCCCGATCTTCGCGATCTCGGCGGTCGAGTACTTGCCGGTCGGGAACATCAGGTTCTCATCGGTGTACTCGTGGTTGCAGACCAGCAACGCCTTACGGTCGTCGCGCAGCGGCACGATCATCGTGTAGTCGTTGTTGTACCCGAACTGCCGCGCCTGCGCCTCGGCGGACTGCTTGTACGGGTCGAACTTCGGCGCACCCGGCAGCACCGGGTCGCCCCAGCCGATGATCACGGCCTGGTCGTACCCGTGCGGTACGACGATGTCGTCCTGACGGTTCGGCGGTACGACGCTGTGCGTCAGCTCACCGCGCCGGCCGAAACCGGGGAAGGCGTCGCTGCCGGATCCGCGGCTGGTTTGGTCGGCGATCGCGGGCGCGTTCACCGCGAGCGTGGCGACGCCGGCGGCGCCGACGCCGGCCGCGCCGATCGCGAGCACCTTGCGGCGGCTGAAGGCGGAGCGCATCACGGTCTGGATGTGCTCGTTGCCGGACGTGTTCGGCTCGGGGTGGTCGCACTGGTTCGCGCACTTGTACTCGCAGGTGCGCAGGGAGCGGGACCCGTGGCGGGTGCCGATCTGACTGATCAAGGGCAGAAACTTGGTCACCTGCCGGACCCTAAGGAGGGCAAGCGGTGAGCAAGTGAAGGTCAGGTGAACACTTACACTGCGGACGCAGTGACCGCGGTCCGTTCGAGGGCGAGGTTGCGGCGGCGCGTGTGCATGCTGTCGAAGGTGAACAGCGCCAGCGCGACCCACACCAGGCCGAAGCCGACCCAGCGCATCGGCGTCATCTGCTCGTGGAAGATCACCAGGCCGCAGATGAACTGCATGATCGGCGCGATGTAGTTCAGCAGCCCGAGTGTCGTCATCGAGACCCGGGTCGCCGCGGCGCCGAAGAGCAGCAGCGGTACGGCGGTGATCGGCCCGGTCAGCAGCACGAGCACGAGGTACGCCGTCCCGTGGTGGGTGACCGTCGCGTCGCCGTGCAGCCCGAGGGCGACGATCCCCGCGACCGCGAACGGTAGGACCGTGCCGGACTCGATCGCCATCCCCTCGATCGCGCCGGCGCCGGCCTGCTTCTTCGCCAGCCCGTAGAACCCGAACGAGAACGTCAGGATGATCGCCACCCACGGCGGCCGCCCGTTCTCGACGGTCAGCCCGGCGACGGCCACGAACGCGATCCCCAGCGCGGTCCACTGCACCGGCCGGAGTCGTTCCTTGAGGACGAAGACGCCGAGCAGGACCGTGAACAGCGGCGTGATGAAGTACCCGAGCGAGGTCTCCACGACATGCCCGTTGCCGACGCCCCAGATGTAGGTGCCCCAGTTCGCCGAGATCAGGAACGCAGCCGCGATCAACGGCCACCGCCGTCGCGGTTCCGCCAGTAGGGCCTTCACGGCCGCGAACTTCCGCAGTACGGCGACCAGGATCACGATCGTGACCAGCGACCAGAGCACGCGGTGAGCCAGCAGTTCGAGAGCCCCGGACTGGTCGAGCAGCTTCCAGTACAGCGGGAACAGGCCCCAGATCAGATACGCGGCGAACCCGTAGGTGAATCCTTTTCGCTGTTCTGGCACGGTGCTCAGACTATGCCTGACCGACAGCCGCATCCAACCACTTTGCTCATGACGTGAGACGGGCGCGGCCTCCCGCGTGGATACTCTGTGCGCACTTCACGGACCACAGGAGGAATCGGATGGTGCAGGCCCGCGGCAAGCTCATCGACGAGTTGACCGACGACGTCACACGGACGGCGCTCGCTTCGGCCAGTCTCACCGCGGAGGATCGCGTGCTGGCCGGGCAGCGGGTGCGGCAGGCGATCGCAGCGGAGGCGATAGGGGCTCACCGCGATGTGGTTGCGGCGACCGTCGGCGACAAGGACAGTCCTGAAGCGGAGCCGTTCAGCGCCTATCTGAACAGCAATGATCGGCCGCACGTCGAGCAGGACCAGACGCGGCCGGAAACAGTGGCGGCGCGAAAGCTGGCGGCGGAGCTGCTGGCCGCTGACGATCGGACCAACGCCATGGACGCGCAGCGGACCGGGCGTGCCGAGGACTACATCGCGCACGCGGTGGTGTTCGCTGCGGAGGCGGCGGCCAGGAAGGCGCCCGGTGGACCGTCCCAGGCGCCTGCTGCCGCCGCGGGTGCCGCCGCCGGTACTGCCGCCGGGGCCGGTGCGGTGGCCGCTCCGGTCGTCGCCGTCAAGGCCGGAGTGGCAGTTACCAGAGAGAAAGAGGTCGGTGTGTACAGGCGTGGACCGTCCATCGGCTGACGCGTGATGTGAGACCGCTGGTGTGATGCGGTTGGATGGAGGGGTGGACACCAGGAGGCGCACGTGAGTGTGAGGACCGGTCTGGTCTCGGTGACGTTTCGTCAGTTGCCGGTCGACCAGGTGGTGGAGGTGGCGGCGAAGTCCGGGCTCGCGGCGATCGAATGGGGCGGTGACGTGCACGTCCCGCTCGGCAACCTGGTCAACGCCAAGCGGGTCCGGAACCTGACCGAGGTACACGGCCTGCAAGTCGCGGCGTACGGCTCCTATCTGCGGGCGGGCAGCGTGGATCGCGAGGAGATGCGCTCAGCGGTCGCCACCGCCGAGGCGCTCGGCGCGCGCCGGATCCGGGTCTGGGCAGGCAATGTCGGTACGGCGGACGCTGGCGTCGGCGACCGGATGGCCGTGACCCGCGGACTCGGCGAGCTCGCCGACATGGCCGCCGCCGCGGGCATCGAGATCGCGATGGAGTTCCATCGCAACACGCTCACCGACGAGGTCGACTCGACGATCACGCTGCTGCTGGACGTCGGCGCGCCGAACCTGACGACGTACTGGCAGCCGCCGGTCGATCTCGACGACGCGGAGTGCCTGCAGCAGCTCGAGGCGCTGATGCCGTGGCTGAGCACGGTGCACGTGTTCTCGTGGTGGCCGTCGAACAACCGGTTGCCGCTCGCGGCCCGGGAGTCGTTGTGGCGGCCGGTCCTCGACCGCCTCGCCGCCGAGCCGCGCGAGATCAACGCGCTGCTGGAGTTCGTCGCGGACGACTCACCCGAGCAGTTCACCAAGGACGCCGCCGACCTCCACAGCTGGGTCTAGCAAGCCGGCCCAGTTCTAGTCCGGTAGGTAGATCGCCAGGATCAGTGTTCCCTTGGTGGGTTTGCCCTCGGCGATCGTCAGGGTGGCGCGCTCGGACGGGGCCGCGCCGTGTGCGTCCCAGCCGATGCCCATGCCGCCGCCGTCCGGCGCGACGCCGAGGCCGGTCTCGGTCTTGCCAATCGTGAGACTGGCCCGGAACTCGCCGGTGCCGAGCATCGAGCCTCCATAGGCGACGACGTACGGCTGATCCGCCGGGGTGTCAGCTACGAGACGCCGGTCCGGGCCAGGAGCGGTCTTCACCTGCGCGAGCCGGTACCGATAGCCCGCCACCTCCGTCTGTTCCGGGAGTTCCATCCCGTCGATGACCCGCTGCGGTCCCTGGAAGTAGATGCCCAGACCCAGCCGGACGTCCGGCGGCAACCCGACCAGGTTCGGGCTGGTCGGCAGGACCTTCGCGACCACATCGACGCGTTGCCCAGCCGGTGCCGGCGAGGCGATCGTGAAGCCGCCGCCTTTCCCGGCGTCCGTCGAGCTCGCGTCGCAGGTCGCCGTGAACGGCTGCCTGGGGCCGATACGCATCTCCACGGTGTACGGCGGGTTGCGGTCGCCGCCGGACCCCGCGTTCGCCGTACAGAACGGGCGCAGCGACAGCTTGGCCCCCGTTGAGGTGAAGCTGAACCGCACCTCGAGGCGTCCCGGATCGGCGACCTTCGCGGCGGCCAAGGTATCGCCACCGATCGTCCTCCGGTAGACCACGCCGTCCTTTTGGTACGCGCCCGCGTCGACCGGCGCGTACCGTGCCGGTGCGCCGTTGCTGCTCGGCGGGTTGGGCGAGGTGGAGTAGATGCCGAACCAGATCCGGCCGCTCTCGCCGGCCGGCTTGCCGGACTCGAGATCGATCAGCTCGGCGGAGACCTGGGCCGGCCTGCCGACCGGGGAGCCCAGCCAAAAGGCCGAGTCAGGCGCAAGTGTGACGCCGCTGTCGATCGCCCACGAGTCCGGGCCGCTGTCGCAGCTCGCGTCGCCGACGTACCAGCCGTTGATGCGGAAGCGGATCGCGGACATGCCGACGGCGGCCTCGCAGTCGGCGTGGACGGTGATCGAGTTCGTGGTCGGGGTCCACGCGAACGTCAGACTGCTCTGGCCGCGGTCGCCGATCCATGCCTTGAGCAACTTGTCGTTGCCGACCGTTCCGGGGACCGTGAGGCCGTCCCGGGTGTAGTCCTCGGGTGGGTTGTCGGCCGGTGGCGTCGGGCGCATGGTGGGGACGAGGGTGGCCGCGACGGCCGCGAGTACGGCGACCACGCCGAGCGCGGTGAAGGTGCGGCGCTGCTTGGTGCGGCGGATCTTCTGCTGCACACCGGGCAGCAGGTCGCCCGAGTGCTGGTCGGCGGAGGCGGCGCGGGTGGCGAGCTCGTCGCGCAGGTCTTGGAGGTTCATCACGGGGTCTCCAGATCTGCTGGGGTGGCAAGGGAAGGGTCGAGGCGGAGCTTGGCGAGAGCCTTGGCGGTCTGGCTCTTGACGGTGCCGACGGAGCTGCCCATCAGCCGGGCGGTCTCGACCTCGCTGAGGTCTTCGTAGAAGCGCAGTACGACGACCGCGCGTTGCCGGCGGGGGAGGCGGCCGATGGCGTCCCAGAGGTCGAGTCCGTCCTCACCGTCCGCGGTCGGGGCCTCGGGCAGTTCCTCGGTCGGGATCTCGCCGTTCCAGCGGCGGCGCCACCATGAGGAGTACGTCGTGACGAGGGTTCGCCGGACGTACGGCTCCGGGTTGTCCTCACGGATCCGGGACCAGTGGAACCACGCCTTCGCCAGCGCGGTCTGGACCAGGTCCTCGGCCAGCGCGTGGTCGCGGGTCAGCAGGTAGGCGGTCCGCAGCAGGGCCCGCGAGCGCGCGGCGACGAACGTGTCGAACGTGTTCGTGCCGTCGTGCACCGCGGTCACCCCCGTCGCCAAGACTCCGTCGTCGATGCTCACATCCTGCTGGACCGGCTGGCCGTTGCGGAAAGTTGCCTGCCGTGTCGGAAAGTCGGCTGCGTGTCGGAAATTTCCCGCGAGCGCTGGCCAAGAGGCGGAAAATGACGGAATGCTGTTCCGGGACAGATTCCTTCACCGCCCCGGAGGTGTCCGATGTCCATCACTCGACCGTTGCCGCGGCTGTTCGCCGTACTCCTGCTGTTCGTGGCGACCCTCACTGCTTCACAAGTCGTGGCCACGACCGTTGCCCACGCGGACGGCTGCTACACATGGGGCCGCCAGCTCAGCGAAGGCATGTCCGGCGCGGACGTGCGGCAGTTGCAGATCCGGGTCTCCGGCTATCCCGGATACGGCGCGCACCTGGCGATCGACGGCGAGTTCGGCCCGGCCACGAAGGCCGCGGTGCAGCGATTCCAGGCGGCCTACGGGCTGACGCAGGACGGAGTCGCCGGTTCGGCCACGTTCAGCAAGATCTATGCGCTGCAGGACGACGACTGCACGCCGATCCACTTCACGTACGCCGAGCTCGACGACGGCTGTGGCGGATCGGGGTACGACGGCGGTCCGCTGTCCGAGGCGGCGACCAAGGCAAACGCGCTCGAGACGATGTGGCACCTGGAGGCGATGCGGCACGCGCTCGGTGACCAGCCGCTCAACATCACCAGCGGTTTCCGCAGCTACTCCTGCAACAGCCAGGTCGGCGGCGCCAGCAACAGCCAGCACCTCTACGGCCGGTCCGCGGACCTGGTCGGCAGTCCCTCGCTCTGCACTCTCGCCAAGCAAGCTCGCTACCACGGCTTCGGCGGCATCTTCGGCCCCGGCTACCCGGACCACAACGACCACACCCACGTAGACATCCGCACCAGCAACTCCTGGAGCGCCCCGAACTGCGGCATCTAGTCCAGCGGACGATCCCCGAAGTCGGTCAGCGGCGGTAGCCCAAGCGCTACCGCCGCACCCCAACCGATCCCAACCAACCCGAACCCCTCCACCGCCGGCCGGGTTCACAGCAGCTGGCTCACGGTGTGGATGGTGAGGCCGACGAGGGCTCCGACGACGGTGCCGTTGATGCGGATGAACTGGAGGTCGCGGCCGACGTGGAGTTCGATGCGGGCGGCAGCTTCGCGGCCGTCCCAGCGTTCGATGGTGTCGGAGATGACCGAGACGATCTCTTGGCCGTACGTGCGGACGACGTACCCGACGGCCTCGGCCGCGCGGCTGTCGACCTTCGCGCGCAGCGCCTCGTCGTCCTGGAGCCGTAGCCCCAGCTCCTGCAGAGCCCGGATCCCGCGCGCCCGGAGCGTGCTGTGCGGGTCGTTGATCGAGTCGATCAGGGCGGTGCGCATCGCGTCCCAGACTGCGGTCAGGCTCGAGCCCATGTCCGGATGTGTCAGCATCCGCGCCTTCCACGCCTCGAACCGCGCCATCATGTCCGGGTCGTGCTGCAGGTCGTCCGCCAGCTGCCCGAGCAGCCGGTCGATCGCCCGCCGCGCCGGATGCGACTGGTTGTCCCGTACGTCGGCCAGCCACGCCAGCGCCTCGCGGTGGATCCGGTCGATCACCATCCGGTCCACCCACTGCGGTGACCACCGCGGCGCCCGCGGCCCGACGACATCCGCCAGCAGGTCGCGGTTGTCG
Source organism: Kribbella sp. VKM Ac-2566 (assembly GCF_004366005.1). Taxonomy (NCBI): domain Bacteria; kingdom Bacillati; phylum Actinomycetota; class Actinomycetes; order Propionibacteriales; family Kribbellaceae; genus Kribbella; species Kribbella sp. VKM Ac-2566. The sequence continues at coordinate 269,854 of NZ_SODT01000012.1, forward strand.
GCCAGCCAGTCGTGCGCTTCGACCAGCAGGAGATCCAGCAGCGCGTGGTGGGCACCGTCCTCGACCACCGACTCCACGAAGTGCCCGGCGATCGGGCTCAACGGCTCCTTCACGAACCGCGGCAGCAACGACCCGCTCACGAACGCGGTCACGTCGTCGTCGCCGAGTTTCGGCAGTGCCGCTCCGACCGTGCGCGCGCCTTCGGCCACGATCCGCTCGGCGTGGTTGCCGGCGGCAAGCCACTCACCTGCCCGCCGGCTCACCTCCGCGGTCCGCATCTTCTCGCCGACGACCTCCTCGGAGAGGAAGTTCTCGGTGACGAACTGCTCCAGGCTCTCGGCGAGACTGTCCTTCCGGGTCGGCACGATCGCGGTGTGCGGGATCGGCAGCCCGAGCGGTCGCCGGAACAGCGCCGTCACCGCGAACCAGTCCGCCAACGCACCCACCATCGCCGCTTCGGCCGCCGCGTTCACATACGCCCAGCCGCCGCTGCGGTGCAGCGTCACCACGTAGATCACCGCGGCCAGCACCAGCAGCGCCAACGCCACCGACCGCATCCGCCGCAGTCCACGCCGCCGTACCAGATCGGCCGCGCCCAACGTCAAGGTCGCCATACACCGATCTAACCAAGTCGGCGGTGACGAACCACTCAGGCAAGTACCTGAGTGGCCCCGCGTCGTTCCATGAGACCGGAGATCGCGGCCAGGATCAGCCCGGCGACGGCGAGGGCGGCCCCGAGGCGGCTCGGCCATTCGTAGCCGTAGCCCGCGGCCAGTACGACGCCGCCGAGCCAGGCGCCGAGCGCGTTGGCGATGTTGAGCGTGGAGTGGTTCAGGGACGCGGCCAGCGACTGCCCTTCATGCGCGACGTCCATCAGGCGGGTCTGGAGCGCCGGCACCAGGATGCTCGCGGAGCAGCCCATCGCGAACACACCGACCAACGCGCCAGGCCGGGTCTGCGCGAGCCAGCCGAACGTTCCCAGTACGACGGCGACCGCGACCAGTCCGCCGTACACGCTGCCCATCAGCCACCGGTCGGCGAGGCGTCCACCGAGGACGGTGCCGGCGGTCATGCCCACGCCGTACACGCCCAGGACGATCGTCACGGCGGACTCGGAGAAACCGGCCAGTTCCGTCATCGTCGGGGTGATGTACGAGTACGTCGCGAACATCCCGCCGAACCCGACCATCCCGACCAGCAGCGCCATCCACACCTGCGGCCGGGCCAGCGCGCTGAGCTCGCTGCGCACGTTGACGTCGCTCCCGACCGGCTGGGGCGGCACCCAGAACCAGACCGCGACCAGCGTCAGCAGACCCAGTACGCCGACCGCGAGGAACGGCACCTGCCACCCGAGTTGCTGGCCTAGCAGCGTCGTCACCGGGACGCCGATGATGTTCGCGATCGGGAGACCGACCATCGTCATCGACACCGCGCGGGCGCGCCGGCTCGGCGGCACCAGCGACGCGCCGACCACCGCGCCGATCCCGAAGAACGCACCGTGTGGCAGGCCGGACAGGAACCGCGCGGCCAGCAGGAACTCGTAGCTCGAGGAAATCGCCGACAGGACGTTGCCGACCACGAAGACCGCCGTCAGCCCGAGCAGCAGCCGTTTGCGCCCGGTCCGCGCGCCGAGCGCCGCGATCACCGGAGCGCCGACCACGACGCCCAGCGCGTACGCCGAGATCACGTGGCCGGCCGTCGGGATCGAGATGTGCACGCCGTCCGCGATCTGCGGCAGCAGCCCCATCGTGACGAACTCGGTGGTCCCGATCGCGAACCCACCCGTCGCCAATGCGAACAACGCGAGGTTCACATGCCGTGCGGTTGTGTCAGGAGTCACTGAACTTGTCACGCCTGATTGTCGCAGATCCCATGGTGGCGACCGGTGCGGTCGTGGGAGCATCCCGCATGGCCAACTTCGGGGACTTCCAGTTGCAGATCTACCTGCAGGGGATGCTGCAGGGGGTGACGCCGGAGATCACGACCGACCTGGCGCGGCTGGAGTCGCAGGCGGCCGGGAAGCTGCCGGCCGAGGCGATGGGGTACATCGTGCCGAGCGCGGGCAGCGGCGCGACCGCGCGGGCCAACCAGGCGGCGTTCGAGCGCTGGCGCCTGGTGCCGCGGATGCTGCGCGGCAGCACCGAACGTGATCTGTCCTGCACGGTCCTCGGTACGGCGATGCCGGCGCCGGTCCTGGTCGCGCCGATCGGCGTACAGACCCTCGCGCACCCGGACGGTGAGCTGGCGACCGCACGCGCCGCGAACACCCTCGGCCTGACCTACACGCACTCGACCCAGGCCAGCCACGCGATCGAGCAGATCGAGGCGACCAGCAAGTGGTTCCAGCTGTACTACCCGACCGACCGCGACGTCTGCCTGAGCTTTTTGCAGCGCGCGAAGGCCGCGGGGTACGCCGTACTCGTCGTCACCCTGGACACCGGGACGATCGGCTGGCGGCCGGCCGACCTGGATCGCGGGTTCCTGCCGTTCCTGAAGGGGGAGGGGCTGGCGAACTACTTCAGCGACCCGGCGTTCCGGGCCAAGCTGGCCAAGCCGATCGAGGAGGACCCCGGTGCGGCGGTGATGCACTGGGCGCAGATGTTCCCGAACGTCGGCCTGTCCTGGGACGACCTGTCGTTCCTGCGCGACAACTGGGACGGCCCGATCGTCCTCAAGGGCATCACCCACGTCGAGGACGCCAAGCTTGCGGCCGAGCACGGCGTGGACGGCCTCGTCGTCTCGAACCACGGCGGCCGCCAGGTCGACGGCGCGATCGCCTCGCTGGACGCACTCCCGGCGATCGCGGACGCGGTCGGCGAACAGCTCACGATCCTCTTCGACTCCGGCGTCCGCACCGGCGCGGACGCGGCCAAAGCACTCGCCCTCGGCGCGAAGGCGATCCTCCTGGGCCGCCCGTTGCTCTACGGCCTGGCCCTGGCCGGCCAAGCCGGCGTAGAACACGTCCTCCGCTGCTTCCTCGCCGAACTGGACCTAACCCTCGCCCTCTCCGGCCACGCCAACCACAGAGAACTAAACCGCGACTCGGTAGTCCGCGCGTAACGCAACTCTGGAGCTGCTGACCGCACTCCAAAGCTGCAGGTCGACAGTACGTATATGTCTACTACCCGCCACTGCGCACCGGGTGGCAGACCGAATCGCCCGACAGTGGACGTATACGTACTGTCGACCTGCACAGAATCCGCTGCCCAGATCACCCCTTGGCTTCGCATCCAACACAAGAGCCGTAATAGCCTGTCCACAGACTCTCCGCCTCCTGTTCACAGTCCGGCTCAGGCTCGCGGACTTGGGCGGACGGAGGAGGACGGGTGGCTGAGAAGGACCACGACGCCAACAGGTGCGACGAGATCGCCGACGTTTTGCGTCGGCGTACTGATGAGGGTTGGAACTCCGACCGCGAGTTGATCGACCAGAACCTGGCCGATCCATGGGAGCCAAGCAACAACGGCGCTGGTCTGTGAAGGCGATCATCTTCGACCTCGACAACACCTTGTTCGATCACACGGGGTGTGCTGTGGCGGGGCTTCGGAGTTGGGTGGCGGGGCTTGGGATTGTGCCGACGGATGAGTTGATCGCTGAGTGGTTCGTGATCGAGGAGGATCAGTTCAATCGGTTCCTGGCGGGGGAGCTCACGCATCAGGGGCAGCGGCGCGGGCGGTTGCGGGCGTTCCTTCCGGTGCTCGGTCTGCCGGTGCCGGCGAGCGAGGCCGAGCTGGACGAGGTGTTCACGGGGTATCTCACGCAGTACACGAACAACTGGATCGCCTACCCGGACGCGCGGCCCGCACTGGAAGTTGCTCGGGGCAACGGATGGCGGATCGGCGTGCTCACCAACGGCAGCACCCGGCAGCAGAACGCGAAGCTGCAGAAGATCGGGCTGGCCGATTTGATCGACGTCGTCTGCACCTCGGAATCGCTCGGTTTCAGCAAGCCCGATCCGCGGGCCTATCACCGGGTCTGCGAAGCGCTGGGCGTCGAGCCGTCCGATGCGCTGATGATCGGCGACAACCTCGAGCTGGACGTGGTGGCCGCACGAGCGGCCGGCCTGACCGCGCTCCATCTCGACCGGCCCGCCGGTATGAGCCTGCTCGATCTGCTGCGCTGAGATTGCGCTCCTCGGCGTCACTCACGACAGACCGCCCTTCGGATCCGCACCGTATCGGTTCGAGGCGGCGGTGCCGGGCTGGACGGCGAAGACGAGGTAGACGATCGTCCCGACCACCGGTACGAAGTGGATCAACCACCACCAGCCGGTGCGGTTCGTGTCGTGCAGCCGGCGTACCGACACTGCGATCGTCGGCAGCAAGGTGCCGAGCCACCAGAGCGTCTGCAGAATGCCGAAGGTGCCACGCCTGCCGTAGGTCAGTCCGAGGACGACGTCGAGCAGCCGCAGGAGGCCCGCCCCGATGATCACCGTGACGAGGACGAAGTACCAGTACTCCTTGCGTCGGGCGCGGCCGTTGAACACGGCGTACTTCCTGAGTGCAGTGATGAACCACGTCATGGCCCGATCGTGCGGAACTCCGCCTGCGGTGGACCCGGTGCTCGGCAATCGCGTCCGGATCTCTGCGGCACCCTGCCGGAATCCTGGTGTCAGGCCGGCGTCCGGCGGTACTTCGACGCGCGGTACTTCGACGGCGGTACGCCGTACCGGTCGAGGAACGCCTGACGCAGTGACTCGGTGGAGCCGAAGCCGCACTGCCGCGCGACGGCACCGAGAGGAAGGTCGGTGGACAAGGCCAATTGGGCCGCGGCCTCGGTCCGGACGTCTCTGACGTACTGCGCCGGCGTGCGCTCGACGTGGGTCAGGAAGAGCCGTCCGAGGTGACGTTCGCTGACGCCCGCGAACCGTGCGAGTGCGGGAGTGGTCAGATCGCTGTCCAGGTGGCTGACGACGTGGTCGCGAATCCGCCGTACCAGCAGATCACCGCTCACCCGGGTCGACACGAACATGCTCATCTGCGATTGCCCGCCCGGGCGCTGGAGATAGGCCACCGTACCCATCGCCACACCCCGGGCCAGCGTTTCGCCGTGATCCTCCTCGATGAACGAGAGCGTGAGATCCAGCGCGCTCGTCACACCGCCGGACGTCGCGATCTCGCCGTCCCGGATGTAGATCGGATCCGCGTCGACCTGGACGTCGGGGTAGCGCGCGGCGAGCGTGTCGGCGTACATCCAATGGGTGGTGACCCGTCGGCCGGTCAGCAAGCCGGCCTGCGCGAGCACGGTCGCGCCGGTGCAGGCCGACGACACCCGCCGGGCCAGCGCGGCCAGCCGTCGTACGTGGCCGACCAGCACGGGATCGGCCGCGGCACGTTCGTGGCCGAGGCCGCCGGAAACGACCAGCGTGTCCATGGGCTCGTTGAACTGCTCGAGCGCCTCGTCGGCCTCGACCCGCAAGCCCGAGTCACACCGGACGGTGCGCCGGCCCGGGGTGGCCAGCACCACGCGGTACGGCGGCGCCGCGCCGATGCGGTTCGCGATGTCGAGACACGACGTCACACACGCGATGTCGAGCAGTTCGGCGCCGTCATATCCGACCAGCAGGACCAGACGTTCGACCATCCCGTCACGGTAGACAGGCGTCAGTTGACCGTCCAGGTGTCCGCGCCGGTGACCAGGGCCTGCAGGTCGCCGGTGCCCTGGGTTTCCTGGGCGGTGGTGATCTGCTGACGGACCAGGTCGTCGTACGCCGGACGCTCGACGGACCGGAAGACGCCGATCGGGGCCTGATGCAGGACACCGCCGTCGGTCAGCCGCGACAGGGCGAACGCGTACGCCGGGTCGTCGGTGTGGGCGTCGTGGACGACCAGGTCCGACTCGCCGCCGGGCAGGTCGGCGACCTCGCGGACGGCCAGCGACGCGAAGCCGTCGCGCACCACGCCGAGATGCCCGTCGGTGCCGAACCGGATCGGCTCGCCGTGCACCAGCGGGATGATCGCGTCGTCCCGGGTCGCCGGGTCCTTGAACGCCTCGAACGCGTTGTCGTTGAAGATCGGGCAGTTCTGGTAGATCTCCACGAACGCCGTACCGCGGTGCTCGGCCGCGGCCCGCAGGACCGAGGTGAGGTGCTTGCGGTCGGAGTCGACGGTGCGCGCCACGAACGTCGCCTCCGCGCCGAGCGCCAGCGAGACCGGGTTGAACGGGTTGTCCACCGATCCCATCGGCGTCGACTTCGTCACCTTGCCCGGCTCCGACGTCGGCGAGTACTGGCCCTTGGTGAGGCCGTAGATCCGATTGTTGAACAGCAGGATCTTCATGTTCACGTTCCGCCGCAGCGTGTGGATCAGGTGGTTGCCGCCGATCGACAGCGCGTCGCCGTCACCGGTCACCACCCACACGCTCAGGTCCGGCCGGGCCGTCGCGAGCCCGGTCGCGATCGCCGGCGCGCGGCCGTGGATCGAGTGCATGCCGTACGTCGACAGGTAGTACGGGAAACGGGACGAGCAGCCGATCCCGGACACCATCGCCACGTTCTCGCGCTTGATCCCGAGCTCGGGCAGGAAGCCCTGGAAGGCCGCGAGTACGGCGTAGTCGCCGCAGCCGGGGCACCAGCGGACCTCCTGGTCCGACACGTACTCCTTGCGGTTCTGCGGCTCGGTCGCGGCCGGGACGCCTTGCAGTCCGTTCGGCAGGCTCGGCATACCGAGCTCTACGGCGCTCATCGTGCACCCTCCGTCTTGAGATGACCGTTCTGGTCGGCCAGTGCCTCGCCGTGCTTGACGGCGGCCGCGGCCGCCCCCAGGTGGCGGGCGTCGTCGTCGATGCCCTCGGTCTCCTCGACCAGGTTGCCGATCACTTCGGCCAGCTCCGCGGCGCCGAGCGGCATACCGCGGACCTGCGCGTACGAGACGACGTCGACCAGGTACTTGGCGCGCAGCAGCATCGCCAGCTGGCCGAGGTTCATCTCCGGCACGAGGACCTTGTCGTACGACTTCAGCACGTCGCCGAGGTTGGACGGGAACGGGTTCAGGTGCCGCAGATGGGCTTGTGCGATCTTGCCGCCGACCTTGCGGACCCGGCGGACAGCGGCCCCGATCGGGCCGTACGTCGAACCCCACCCGAGCACCAGGACCTTCGCCGCACCGTCCGGGTCGTCGACCTGCACCGGCGGGACGGTGATCCCGTCCACCTTCGCCTGGCGGGTGCGGATCATCAGATCGTGGTTGGCCGGGTCGTAGGAGATGTTCCCGGTCTTGTCCTCCTTCTCCAGACCGCCGATGCGGTGGTCCAGGCCCGCCGTACCGGGAATCGCCCAGGCTCGGGCGAGTGTCTCCGGGTCGCGCAGGTAGGGGAGGTACTTCGGGGCGCCCTTGTCGTCGGTCGCGTTCGGCTCGACGGTGAAGTCCGGGTCGATCGTCGGCAGCTCGTCGATGACCGGGATCCGCCACGGCTCGGAACCGTTCGCCAGGTAGCCGTCGGACAGCACGATCACCGGCGTGCGGTAGGTGATCGCGATCCGGGCCGCCTCGACCGCGATCGCGAAGCAGTCCGCGGGGGACTGGGCGGCGAGCACCGGTAGCGGCGCCTCGCCGTTGCGGCCGAACATCACCTGCAGCAGGTCGGCCTGCTCGGTCTTCGTCGGCATACCGGTCGACGGGCCGGCGCGCTGGATGTCACAGACGACCAGCGGCAGCTCGAGCATCACGCCGAGGCCGATCGTCTCGGACTTCAGGCTGATCCCGGGACCGGACGACGTGGTCACGCCGAGCGCGCCGCCGAACGACGCGCCCAGGGCGGCGCCGACACCGGCGATCTCGTCCTCGGCCTGGATCGTGGTCACGTTGAACCGCTTGAGCTTGGACAGCTCGTGCAGGACGTCGGAGGCCGGGGTGATCGGGTACGCACCGAGGACCAGCGGCAACCCGGCCCGCTGGGCGCCCGCCACCAGGCCGTACGCCAGCGCCAGGTTGCCGGAGATGTTCCGGTAGGTGCCGGTGGCCATGTGGGCCGGCTTCACCTCGTACCGGACCGAGAACTCCTCGGCGGTCTCACCGAAGTTGTAGCCCGCGCGGAAGGCCGCGATGTTCGCGTCCCGGATGTCGGGCTTCGCCGCGAACTTGGTCTGCAGGAAGGTGATGGTCGACTCGACCGGCCGCTGGAACAGCCAGGACACCAGGCCGAGCGCGTACATGTTCTTCGCCCGGGACGCGTCCTTGCGGGACAGGCCGAACTCCTTGACCGACTCCACCGTCATGCCGGTCAGGTTCAGCGGTACGACGTGGTAGCCGTCGAGCTCGCCGGTCTCCAGTGGGTTCTCGTCGTACCCGATCCGCTTGAGGTTGCGCGCGGTGAAGTCCGCGGTGTCGACGATCAGGGTCGCGCCCCGCGGCACGTCCTTGAGGTTCGCCTTCAGCGCCGCCGGGTTCATGGCGATCAGCACGTCGGGCGCATCACCCGGCGTGAGGATGTCGTGGTCGGCGAAGTGGAGCTGGAACGACGACACTCCCGGCAGGGTTCCGGCTGGTGCCCGGATCTCCGCTGGGAAGTTGGGCAACGTCGACAGGTCGTTGCCGAACGATGCCGTTTCCGCTGTGAACCTGTCCCCCGTGAGTTGCATCCCGTCGCCGGAGTCGCCGGCGAAGCGGATCACCACGCGGTCGAGCTGCTTGACCTCGATGGTCACTGTTCTGTTCATCTCCAAGTGGAAGCTTGGGTCGGCTTGCCACCGTGTGAGCGACAGGTCGATCCCCCCGTCCAGGGCGATAACCCCAATATTAGTTCGCCCTTAGAACGGAATCATGCGGAAGCCCCGGTGGTCCACAGCCTGGGACGCGGTGTTAAAAGGTGGTCGGGTCAGGTAGTGGCGAAACCGGCGCGTGTCACCGTGTGCAAGCGCTCGCTTGCGATCCGGAGTGAGAACCGGCAGGGTGGCGTCATCCAGCTGTGAATTCAGGGAGTGCCGCATGCGCCGTGTGCTGATCGGACTGCTGACGTTGCTGATGCTGGGGTGCGCTGCGCCGTCGTCGGTGGCGGCATCTGGGGCGGCGTCTGGGTCGGCTTCGGTGCGGACCGCGAAGATCTACAGCATCCGTACGACGGACGCGACCAAGGGCGTGATCACGGTCGTCGGAACGCTCTCGCCGGCCCCTGCCGCGGGCACCAGGATCCCGTTGCACCAATGGATCCCGTCGCTGAAGCGCTGGCAGGAAGTTGCGCACGGCTACTCGTCGGGCAGCAGCGTGACGATCACCACCGTGCAGCCCGGGTCGATCCGGACGTACCGGATCGCGGTCGGCCCGCAGGCGCCGTACTCCGCGGCGATCTCGCCGATGATCAGCTTCAAGCACTACGTGTGGCGGGGGATGTTCAAGAAGGGGCTGCTGGCCGCGGGCGGGGCGGGTCAGCCGCAGTTCACCGTCGTACCGCCGAAGGAGGGGCCGCGGCGATCCGAGGCGGACCTGCTGGCGAACCAGGGCGGGTACGTCTGGGGTGACGTCGACTCGACCGGCTGCCGGTACTCGCGGAACTGGCTCGGCAACCTCACCGACGGGCTGGCCCGGGTGTCGCTGCACAACGGGACGCAGGCGCTGACCTCGGTCCGGATGCAGCAGGAGACCGAGACCTGGCTGAACTACGACATCACCGGCGTCACCCGCTTACGCCTCCAGGTCGCCGACGTCCGCTCCGGCTACGGCCCGTACGTCTCGATCGACTCCCTGCTGCTCTGCACGAACTAGACTCCTGCCTGTGTCGGACAGCTATGGCGTCATCGCCGCGGTGGTCGCGCTCGGCCTCGTCGGGCTGCTCGGCGCGTTCGCGCTGAACAAGGCACTGACGGTCACGTATCCGACCGAGGGCAAGCTCAAGACCTACGAGTCGGGCGTCGACCCGGTCGGCGAGGGCTGGGCCCAGGTCCACATCCGGTACTACCTGTTCGCGTACCTCTACGTGATCTTCGCCGTGGACGCGATCTACCTGTTCCCGTGGGCGACGATCTTCGCGACCCTCGGCGTCGCGACCCTGATCGAGATGTTCGTCTTCCTGGCCTTCGTCGCAGTGGGCCTCTTGTACGCGTACCGCAAGGGCGTCCTGCGCTGGACCTGAGGGGCTGGACCTGACCACTGACTTCGAGGGGGAACGGATGGACCTGCACCGCGACGCGGTGGTGGCGGATGCACACAACGACCTGCTGATGGTGGTGACGCGGCGGCCGAAGGAGGTCTGGTCCACGTACTTCCGGGAGCGGTGGATCCCGCAGTTGCGGGACGGCGGCATCGACGTGCAGGTCCTGCCGGTGTTCATCGACTCGGAGTTCCTGCCCGAAGGCGCGCTGCGTGAGACGCTTCGGATGATCGAGGCCGCGCACCGGATCGCCGACGCGAACGCCGACGAGGTCGCGCTGTGTACGGCGCCCGGCGACATCGAGACCGCGACCGCGGCGGGCAAGATCGCGCTGGTGCTGGCGCTCGAAGGCTGCCCGCAGATCGACACCGACCTCGAGCTCCTGCAGACCCTCCAGCGACTCGGCGTCCGGATGGTCTCGTTCACGCACTTCGGGCGCAGCGCCCTCGGTGACGGATCCGGTGAGGACGCGACCGGCAGCCGGCTGACGCACGCCGGCGTCGAGGCGGTACGGCTCCTCGAGGAGCTCGGCGTACTGATCGACGTCTCGCACGTCGGCCGTGCGGGCACCGAACACATCCTCGAACTCGCCACAAGGCCCGTCGTCGCCTCGCACTCCAGCGCGTTCGCCCTGCGTGAGCACCACCGCAACCTGACCGATGACCAGCTCCGTGCGATCGCCGCGACCGGCGGCGTGATCTGCGTGAACTTCTTCGCCGGCTTCCTGACCACCGCCGAGAAGCCGACCGTCGACCACCTGGCCGACCACGTCCTGCACATCCTCGACGTCGCCGGCGAGGACCACGTCGGGCTCGGCAGTGACTTCGTCGCGGAGGTCTTCAGCGAGAAGGTCCCGGCCTGCGACCGGCCGGTGGTCATCCAGGGCCTGGACGCCGAGCTGTACGTCCCCGGCCTCGAAGGCCCGGCCGGGATGCCCCTGGTCACCGACGCACTGCTGGCCCGGGGACTGCCCGAAGCAACCATCCGGAAGGTCCTCGGGCAGAACCTGGTCCGGGTTCTCTCATCGAAGGAGTGACGACGTGCAGAGCTGGCTGGACGGCAACCTCGCGGACCTGATCACGAAGCACGGCGTACCGGCCGCCTCGGTCGCCGTCCTGGCCGACGGCGAGGTGAGTACGGCGGCCGCGGGCATCCTCAACCTCGACACGGGGGTCGAGGCGACGGTCGACTCGGTGTTCCAGATCGGGTCGATCACGAAGCTCTGGACGACCACGCTGATCCTGCAGCTGGTCGCCGACGGCAAGGTCGATCTCGACCGGCCGGTGCGGGACTACCTGCCCGAGTTCAAGCTCGCCGACGAGGAGGCCGCCGCGGTGATCACACCGCGGCAGTTGCTCACCCACACCAGCGGGTTCTCCGGCGACGCCTTCACCCCGACCTCGCGTGGTGACGACGCGGTCGAGTTGTTCGTCCGGGACGTGTTGCCCGGGCTGGCGCAGGAGGTGCCACCGGGCGCCGGGTTCTCGTACAACAACTCCGGCTTCGTCGTTCTCGGGCGGATCGCCGAGGTCCTGTTCGGGAAGCCGTTCCACCAGCTGATCCGGGAGCGCATCGCCGTACCGCTGGGGCTGGAGCACGTCGCGACGATCGCGGACGAGGCTCTCCTGTACCGCGCGGCGCTCGGGCATGTGGCGCCGAAGCCGGGTGCTCCGTTGCAGACCGCGCCGGTGTGGAGTCTGGTGCATGCGATGGCCCCGGCCGGGTCGTTGCTGGCGATGAGCGCTCGGGACCTGCTCACGTTCGGTCGGTCCTATCTGGACGCGACGTTGTTCGACCGGGCCACGATCGAAGGGTTGTGGGAGCCGCAGGTCGACGTACCGGCGACCGGTGGGTTCGCGGAGCGCTGGGGAGTCGGCTGGATGATCTTCGACGTCGAGGGCGGGCCGCTGTACGGCCACGACGGCGGGACCGTCGGCCAGTCGGCGTTCTTCCGGCTGGTGCCGGAGAAGGGCGTCGCGGTCGTGCTCCTCACCAACGGCGGCAGCACTGGACCCTTGTACGACGAACTGGTCGGCCACATCCTCCGCGAGACCGCCGGGGTCGAGCTGCCGGCCCGGCCGGTGCCGCCGACAGAGCCGGTCGACATCGCGCCGGAGCTGGTCACCGGTCGGTACACCGGCGTACTGGCGCAGGCCACGATCAGCGTCCAGGACGGGGAGTTCTGGGTGCTCGACGAGGCGGTCAGCGACGAGGCGCGGCTGCTGTACCCGGAGCCGCACCGGACCAGGTTCGTCGCCCTCGACGACACCCGGTTGATCGCGGCCGAGCCGGAGCACGGGACGCACGAGGTGCTCGCCTTCCGCGAGGCGGTCGACGGCCGCGCGACGTACCTGTTCCGCGGTGGCCGACTCACACCGCGTAGTTACTGAGAGTAGCTACACTTCGCCGCTCCGGAGTTGTTGCCCGATCACCGTATGTGTTTGCAATGGGCAACAAAACGTGAGCTTTTCAGCGCCGGAATGACGGAATGCTTACAACTGGTCGCCAAGCGCCGATATCAGGACTATGGTGATTACTCGGGGACACGGGGCGAATACGTGGTGGTGAGGCTATGGCGTGGCAACTGTGGGTATTGATTGCCCTCACTGCGGCCGGGATCGTGCTGCTGGCCGCAGCGCGGATGCGGCACGCCCGCAAGGTCTTCGACGACATCACCGAGCTCGACCGCCCCACGGCTACGCCGCCCGCCGAACCGATGCCTGCGCGTGACGACCTGGCCCGCGCCCGGGCCCGGCATCTCGACACCGAATCCGGCGACCGGCACCGCAAGCACGGCTAGCGGCCTAATCTCCGTCGAGCAGTCCGTCGCGTCGGGCTACCGCGGCTGCCTCCGTGCGGGAGCGGACGCCGAGCTTCGCGAGGATGTTCGACACATGCACGCTGACGGTCTTCTCGCTGATGTACAGCTCGCGCGCCAACTGCCGGTTGGTCCGTCCCTCCGCCAGCAAGCGCAGTACTTCGGTCTCCCGAGACGTCAGCGCACTGGCGCCACCGGTGTCGACGCCGCCCGCGTCCTCCAGGAGCGGCCGCGCGTTCAACTCCCGTCCGACCTCGGCCGCCAGCGCCGTCTGCTCGTTCGCCTCGGCGACCCGCCCCGCTGCGCGTAGCGCGGCCGACAACCGGACCCGCGACCACGCCTGCTCGAAGACGTACCCGTACCCGAAGGCGTCCGTGGTCCGCGTCCAGGAGGCGACATGTTCCTCCGGCGTCGGCGCGTCGATCCCGGTCAGCCAGCGCAGCCGGTCCCACTCCGACTCCACCCGCGCCAGCCAGGCGAGCCCTTCGACACCCATCAACCGGCCCGGCGGCAGCCCTTTCTCCGCGGTCGCCTGTCCGGTCGCGAGGAGCTCGGCGCCGCGGGCGACCAGGTCGGCGGCAGCGGACGGTTCGCCGGCTGCCCGGTGGCACAACACCTGCAGGCCGAGCGCGGAGAACCGGATCCGGGCGAGATGCCACTCCGTCTGGAACACGTCGGTGAGCAGCGTGTGGACGTCGACGATCAGCTTCTCGGCCTCAGCCGGCTTGTCGAGCCGCAGGTATGCCTCCACGGCCGGCTGCAGCCCGATGATCGGCAGCATCACGTCGAGGTCCCACCACTTCCGGGACAGCTCGTACTCCTCCGCGACCGCGGTGTCGCCCCGTCCGCTGCGGACCGAGAACTCCACCGCCCGCAACGCCGCCGCGGCCGCCGCCGGCGTCATCGCGTCCGTCCGGGCGGTCGCCGCCGCCTCGTCCCACTCGCCGAGCATGAACTGGGTCAGCGCCAGCATCCGGCGTGCGTCGAACCCGTACGCCGCCCATTGCCGCCCGAGTTCCGCGGCCCGTTTCATCGCGAACGACAGCGCGGCCTTCGCGTTCAGCAGGTCGCCCTGCTCGTAGTGCGTCGACCCGAGCAGGAAACGGCTGCGCACCTCGGCGGCCGAATCACCGGTGAGCTGCGCCCGTACGGCGGCCTCCTCGAGCTGCTTCGCGGCGGTCTCCGGATCGCCGGCCCGGCGACGCAGCTGGGCCAGCGTGATCCCGGCGTCGCTGGCCGCGGACTCCTGACCGGCCTCGCGGGCGATCTCGAGCGCCTTGTGCGCCCAGCGCTCCGCCTCCATCGGCCGGCCGAGCGCGTCGGACACGCGGGCGTAGAGCGACGCGACCTGCGCCTTGAACACGCTGGCCGGCTCGTCCTGGACCAGCTTGAGCGCCTGCGAGATCGCTTCGCTCGCCTCCTTGTCCTGGTCGATGACCAGCGCGATGTCCGCCAGCGGCAGCAGGAGCTCCGCCCGCTGCAGCTTCGGCGCGTCGGGCGGCAGGTCGGCCAGCGCCTTCCGGAGCAGCTTGACGGCACGCAGGTGCTGGGAGGACAGGGTGGCCGCCATCGCCGTGTCGACGATCAGCCAGGTCTTGTCGACCTTGCTCGTCGGCGCTGCGTTCGGGAACAGCTCGAGGGCCATCTCGTAGTGCTTCAGCGCCTCCTGCGGCGCGGCGACCGAGAGCGCTTCCTGACCGGCCCGGACCCGAGCCTCGAACGCGGTGGCCAGGTCATGGGACCGGGTGGCGTGCCCGGCCAGCTCGGCCGCGGTGCCGGCAACGGTCTGGCTCTGCAGCTCCTGCACGTACGCCGCATGCTGGCGAACGCGCTCGCCCGGCAGCAGATCGTCGTACACGGCCTCGGCCAGGAGAGCGTGGCGGAAGTAGTACCGATCGCTGGTCGGTACGTCGATGATGTGGGCGTCGATCAGCTCGCGCAGGGCGTCGTCGAGCTCACGATCCGGCAGCTTGGCGACCGCAGTGAGCAGGTTGTGCGGAACGCGGCGGCCGGCGACCGCGATCACGCGAGCGACCTGGCGGGCCTCGTCGGACAGCGGGTCGAGGCGGACCAGCAGCAGGTCGGCGAGGTCGGGCGGCACGGCGTCGCCGTCACCCATCGAGGCCGCGGCGGCGAGCTCCTCGGTGAAGAACGCGTTGCCGCCGGCCCGCTCGAGGATGCGGCGCTCCTCGGCCGGGGACAGCGGGTCGGTGAGCAGCAGGTGCAGGAGGGTGCGGGCCTCGTCTGCGTCGTGGGGGAGCAGATTCACGCGACGTACCCGGGGGTTGCGGGACCACTCGGCGATCGGGCGGCGCAGCGGGTGCCGGCGGTGCAGGTCGTCGCTGCGGTACGACACCACGAGGGCCAGGCGCTGCGAGGTCAGCCGGGTGATCAGGAAACCGATCAGGTCCCGGGTCGAGTCGTCAGCCCAGTGGGCGTCCTCGATGATCACCAGTTGCGGCTCGCTGGTGGCCAGCGCGGTGAACGCGCCGAGGACGGCGTCGAACAGGGCAGCCCGGTCGAGTTGGCCCTCCTGCGGCACCGGCTGCGCGCTCAGCAGGCGGTGCGCCGGGAGCAGCCGGCCGATCGCCGGGAAGTTGGTCAGCACGCCCTCGACGAGGTCGGGGCGGTCGCCGGCCAGCCGGCCGAAGATCTCCGAGAACGGCTGGTACGGCAGGCCGGCGTCGCCGAAGTCGGTGCAGTGCCCGACCAGGACGCCGAACCCGCGCTCGTGCGCGCCGGTCGCCACCTCGTCCAGTAACCGGGTCTTGCCGACGCCGGCGTCACCGGACAGCAGCACGGCGCCGGCCCGACGCGTCCTGGCGTCGTCCACGGCGCTGAGCAGACTGGCCATCTCGGATGAGCGGCCGACGAGAGGTGTCGAGTTCCAGGGCACGTCGTCCATCTTCGCCCCTGGTGCCGACACAAATCGACGGTATCCCGTCCGCCGGCTGCTCCCGGCCTTTCTCCCAGGCGCAGAAACGCCGTCCCTGATCGTGAGTTCTCGATCGGGGACGGCGGTTTCGGCGGTCATGCGGCCGGGCGGGGTCGAAGGGCGTGGCGTGGCTCGGACTGTGCGGCCCGCTCCGCGCGCTTGCGGCGGTTCGCGACCCGGAAGTCACGCTTGGCGCGCTCCAGCCGGTAGGCCGATTCCGCCTTCATGGCTTCCGGGGTCAGTGGCATGTTGATCATCATGGTTTCCCTCCCTTCAGGCTTTCCGGCCGAACAGGTGGCTGATGGTCCGGCGGCTCCGGGTGTTCCGGGTCTGCCGGAAGTCACGGCTGAGGCGCTCCCTGCGGTAGTCGACCTCTGCCTTGACCGATGCGTTGGTGAACATGTGTTCCTCCGGTTGTCTGCGCCGGCTGCTTGCCGACAGGTGCAAATCTGCTCGTCTGAGGAGGACCGGCACATCGGAAGTCCTCCCTATCCCCGCGGGTGGGCGGTACCTAGGTGCTCTGAGGGGGTCCTAGGGGGCCCGAAAAGACGGTGGCGCGGCCGGCTCCGAAGAGCCGGCCGCGCCTTGGGGGAGGGGGCTGGGGCGGTGATCGTGCGGTCACATCGCGGGACGGGCCCGAAGTTCGGGCGCGCAGGGCTGGGGCGGCTGCGGCGCACGCTTGGGCAGGAACCACAGCGGACGCTGGTAGTCCCGCCGGATCCGGTCCTGCCGGTACTTGATCTCTGCCCGCACCGCGTCAGTCGAGTAAACGAACATGATGTCCTCCGAGCTCCTGTCGATGAGTAGACAGTGCTCGTCTGAGGCAGCCCCCCACATCAGCACAACTCCCTATGCCCGAGGCAACAACCTCCTTAGTGGACCGAATCAGCACCTCGACAGGACGTCTCACCCCACCCGACCACCCGCCCCGCTCAGCACCACGACCGCAGCCCCCTCCATCCCCAACACCTCCTGTCGACCTGCCGACGCACTTTGCCCGCAGCCCACCTCCCGCCCCGCCCACCTCCGCCACCGCCGCGCGGCGGCTGGTTCGCCGAGTCGTGGGAAATGGCTGGTGTCGCCGACCTTGATCCACGACTCGAGGATTGCGGTGTCAGCCGATCGCCACGACTCGGTGGGAGCATGCGCGGAGGGGTGCAGCAGCTCGGCGGTGGGGCCTCTGCGCGGGACCACGGGACCGTCCGCCGAAGGCGCAAGAGGACTGTCGCCGCCGCTAGGCGGTGTCGTTTAGCTGCGGTAGGTCAGGCTCAGTTCGTAGTGGGTGGGGTCGAGGAGTTCGTCGGCGTGTTCGGCGAACGTGTCGGTGGCGGTCCAGCTGGTTCGGGTGGTGTGCAGGAACCAGGTGCCGTCCGGGCGGGCCAGGTGGCCGGCCTCGACGGGGGTGAGGGGACGGCCGCGAAGACGTTGCTCGCAGTGGTCGAGGTACAGGCCGGCGCGGTTCAGCGTGACGCTGATCGACCCGTTGTCCAGCCCGCGTTCGGGCAGGTCCCGCAGCGACTCGATCGCCGGAACCCGGCTGCGCTCGAGCGAGATCGCCGTACCGTCCGTGAGCTGCCGGACGCGTTCGATGACGACCACCTCAGGCGACGTCAGCCCGAGCCGATCAGCGAGCGCGGGATCCTCCTCCAGTTCGATCCGGACCGTCCGCATCCGGGTCTCCACGCCTTGCTCGGACAACGCGTGCGTCCACCCGAGCCGCCCGTCCAGCGGCCGCCCGTCGAACAGCACGTACGACCCCTTGCCGGTGTGCGTCGCGATCAGCTTGTCCTCGGCGAGTACGGCGAGCGCGGCGCGGACGGTGTTCCGGCTGACCGAGAACCGCTTCGCCAGCTCCACCTCACCGGGCAGTTGCGTGCCCCGCCGTACGACACCGGACTTGATCTCCCGCGCGAGCACCCGCGCGATCCGCTCGTGTTTCAGGGAGATCCGGCGCATCACCGCAACTGCTCCACGCTCACGATCTCCAGCATCGGGGCGTACAGCCGCATCACGTCGATCGCCTTGCCGTGGTTCTCCGCGGTCGACCCGGCGCACGCCTCCTCGACGACCTGGACCTGTACGCCGGCGTCCACCGCGGCAAGCGCCGTACTGATCACGCAGCAGTCGGTCGACACCCCGGCCAGCACCAGCCGCCCGTCGGCCCGCGCCGCCAGTTCGGGGCCCCAGGCACCGAACGTGGTCTTGTCGAGAGTTGGAGCACCCTTGAACTCGTCGACCAGCTGATAGTCCTGCGAGTCCGGCGGCTGCAACGCGAACGGAAACTGCTCGTAGTAGCCGACCCACGCACCGTCAGGCTGCTCCGGCGCGACGAACCGCGTGAACACCACGTCCGGCGCGAACAGCTTGATCAGCTCGCGAGTCGGCTCGACGACCCGCTGGAAATCCGATGCCGCCCACCCGGACGCCGGGTCCGCGAAGATCCGCTGCAGGTCGATGAGGGCCAGCACCATCAGGCCTCCTGACGCCGTACGGCGGACCGCCCGCCGAACCACTGCACGACGAAACCGAGCACCAGTGCGACCAGTACGCCGAGGTTCGCGTAGGCCCACGTGCCTTCCTTGCCGCCGAGACCGAACGCCCCGAGCAGGTACCCCTGCCACGTCAGCCACGACGCCAGCGAGTTCGTGACGAGACCCCACCCGATGCCGGTGGCAACGACCATCGTCACCACCGGCAGCCACCGCACGTCGCCGTACCGTCCCGTAGGCCGGTAGAGGTCGTCCTCCGCGTAGTCGCGCCGCCGGGACGCGATGTCGGCGAGCATGATCCCGCACCACGCCGCGATCGGTACGCCGAGCGTGATCAGGAACCCTTGGAACTGCCCGAGGAACTCGCCGCCGTAGAACACCACGTACACGGTCCCCGCGATCATCACCACACCGTCGATGAACGCCGCGACGTACCGCTTCACCGGCAACCCGAGCGAGAGCAACGCGAGCCCGGACGAGTAGATGTCCAGTACGGCGCCGCCCACCAGCCCGAGCACCGCCACGATCACGAACGGCACCAGGAACCACGTCGGCAACGCCTCGGCGAGCGCCCCGATCGGGTCCGCGCCGATCGCTTTCGACAGATCCTCCGACGACCCCGCCAGCAGCAGACCGAACACCAGCAGTACGACGGGAGCCAGCGAACCGCCGAACGTGGTCCAGCCGACCACGCCGCCGCTCGACGCCCGGCGCGGGAGGTACCGCGAGTAGTCGGCGGCCGCGTTCACCCAGCCGAGCCCGAAGCCTGTCATCAGGAAGACCAGCGCGCCGATCACCGCCTGCGCGGACCCGCTCGGCAGCGCGGAGACGGTGCTCCAGTGGATCTGATCGGCGACCAGGACGATGTAGACGACCGTGAGTACGCCGGTGACGATCGTGATGACTGTCTGCGCCCGCATGATCAGGTCGAACCCGAGTACTCCGCAGGCGACTGTCAGCAGACCGACCACGAGCAGCGCGATCACCTTGGTCAGCGTGCCGCCGCCCCAGCCGAGCCGCTCGAACACGGTCGCGGTCGCCAGCGTCGCGAGGATCGTCAGCACGGTCTCCCAGCCGACGGTCAGCAGCCAGGAAACCAGTGACGGAATCTTGTTTCCGCGGACACCGAACGCGGCCCGGCTGAGCACCATGGTCGGCGCCGAACCACGTTTTCCGGCGAGGGCGATCAGCCCGCAGAGCAGGAACGAGAACACCACCCCGAGCAGCCCGGCGATCACCGCCTGCCAGAACGAGATCCCGAACCCGAGCGCGAACGCGCCGTAGCTCAGCCCGAGCACGGACACGTTGGCGCCGAACCACGGCCAGAACAGCTGGTTCGGGCGGCCCTTCCGTTCCGCGTCCGCGATCACGTTCAGCCCGTTGCTCTCCACCGCGAGCGCACGGGTCTGCTGCACCTCGACCTGGTCGGTCATATCGGCTCCTCGAAGAACCTGTTCAGTCCTGTTCAATCACGGTAGGCCCGCGCCACGTCATGGTCAACAGATGCCCCTGGTCGCCGGTCACCGGACTAGGGTGAGGTCTGTGGGTGAGATCGAGCTGGGGATGCCGACCGTGCGGCCGGCGGTGGGTGCGTTGGCGAGGCTCGCGCCGGAGCCGGTCCGGTACCTGCTGAACTGGGGCCGGAAGTACTCGCTCTGGGTGTTCAACTTCGGGCTCGCGTGCTGCGCGATCGAGTTCATCGCGGCCTCGATGGGCCGGCACGACTTCATCCGGCTCGGCGTGATCCCGTTCGCGCCCGGACCGCGACAGGCCGACCTGATGGTGGTGTCGGGCACCGTGACCGACAAGATGGCGCCGGCGATCAAGCGGCTGTACGACCAGATGCCGGAGCCGAAGTACGTGATCTCGTTCGGCTCCTGCTCGAACTCCGGCGGCCCGTACTGGGACTCGTACTGCGTGACGAAGGGCGTCGACCAGATCATCCCGGTCGACGTTTATGTGCCGGGTTGCCCGCCGCGGCCGGAGGCGTTGCTGCAGGGCATCCTCAAGCTGCAGGAGAAGATCGCCGGCGAGCCCCTGGCGAGCCGGTACGACGAGCCGTCCGCGGCCGCTCTCACCCGGGGGCTGGTGCAGCCTTGAGCACCGACGCGTTCGAGGCGCTGACGAGTGCCGGGATCGCCGCGACGTCGGCGGACAGCTTCGGGCCGATCGCGCTCGACGTACCGCCGGAGTCGTGGGTCGCGGCGCACGAGGTACTGCGGGACGCGGTCGGTCTCACGTTCTTCGATTTCCTGAGCGCGTCCGACGAGCTCAAGGACGGCTTCCGGGTGGTGTCGCATCTCGCGGACTTCTGGGGCGGCTCGCATGTCGACCACGTGCTCGTGCGGACATTGGTGCCGCGCGGCAACGCCGTACTGGCGACGCTGTCGGAGTTGTACGCCGGGGCGAACTGGCACGAGCGGGAGACGTACGAGATGTTCGGGATCGCCTTCGAGGGGCATCCGAACCTGACGACGCTGCTGCTGCCGGACGAGTTCGAGGGGCACCCGCTGCGGAAGGAGTTCGTGCTCGCGTCGCGGGTCGCGAAGCCGTGGCCCGGCGCTAAGGAGCCGGGCGAGTCGGACCACGCGCCGTCGGGCGCCCCGAGCCGCCGCCGCACACTCCCACCCGGCGTCCCCGACCCAGAAACCTGGGGCCCCCGCCCGCCCGGATCACCCGACCCCGACCCCCTGGCCCCGGCCGAAGCCGCCGCCACCCCCGCTCGCCCCCGCCGAGCAGGTGCAGGCGGAGAACGCCGCGCCCGCCGCCAATCCACCCCAACCGCACCACCGGCGGCCGACGCCCCGCCCACCGCACCACCGGCGGCCGACGCCCCGCCCACCGCACCACCGGCCGACCCGCCCGCTGATCCGCCGACGGGTGATGTGCCGTCGTGATTCCGTCTGCGGAAGAGCTGGCGCGGTACACGCTCGAGCGGCAGCATCCGATCACCCGGACCTGGGTGGACGACGCGCAACGCCTGGCGACGCTCGCCGAGGAGCATGCCGCGCTGGACATCCTGCTGGCCGAGGACCTCGAGATCGCCACCCAGCGCACCGAACGCCTGGCGCCGGGAACGCCGCCCGAGGCGATGCTCAACCGCTGGATTGCCGTAGGCAACGACCTGCACGCGATGCTCGGCATGCGCTTCGAAAACCTGAACCCCACAAGGCCGTTCGTCGACGCGACCCCGATGAGCCGGTCGCCGAAACCATCCGACCTGCCCGCCCTGGCCGCAGCCGCCCAAGAGCACTACGGCATCCACCACCCGCTCTACGTCCGCTTGTGGAGCGCCGACGCGGGCATTCCCGGTACCGTCGCCGACCGCCGCTTCCTCGCCGCGCCGATCCGTGAGCTCCGCGCGCACGACGTACCACCCGGCCTGGCGCTCCGGCCGGCGAAGACCGTAGACCACTACGACGAGGCCCGCCGCGCGTACGCCGCGGTCGATGCCGACCACCCGCACCACCGCGAGGAAGCAACCATCCAGGATCGCGAGGACCTCCAGGAGGCAGCGGACGAAGGCCTGCTGTTCGACGTCACGGTGAACGACGAGTGGGCCGGGTACGCCGCCGCCATCATCAAGCCCGACGACGCACTAGGCCTCCCCGCGTACGTCGTCCGCGAACTGGTCCTGGCTCCACAACACCGAGGCCACGGCTACGGCCCCCACCTCAGCGCTCTCCTGGCCCAGTCCCTCCCCGACCCGACCCGCATCCTGATCGGCACCATCCACGAAGCCAACCACGGCGCCCGAACCGCCGCCCTCAAATCCGGCCGCCAAGACATCGGCGGCTGGCTCCAACTACCGCTGTCATGACCAAGCCTGGTCCATCACCTCAGGGTCCTCCAGGTCGCGAGCGAGCTCCGAGAGCCGCTGGAGATCGGCAAGGGTCACCGCAACCTCCGAGCGCTCGGTCTCCTGGTTGGGCTCTTGGTGCAGATCATCACTCATGGCATCACCTCCTAGGCGAAGTTTGATGATGTCAAACGTGCGGTGGCGTGTAGTAGAAGACCTCTTCTCGGGTTATTTGGGCGGCTCGGACTGTGTAGAGGGAGAGTTTGGTGGTTTGGGAGCGGGTGCCGGTTCGGACGTTCAGTTGGTCGAAGGTGAAGCGGACGGCGAAGTGATCGTCGAGGAGTAGTGGGCCGACGATGTGAACGCCGAGGTACTCGATGTCGGCGTTCAGGCGGCGGGCGTTCTCGAGGATGGCGTCGGCGCCTTTGACCTCGATCTCCTCGCCACCGGTCTCGAGCGGTGCGACGCGTACGACCTCGGGTGCCAAGAGCGCGAGTGCCTGGTCGAGACGGCCGGTCGACAGCGCATCGACGTACCGCCGGGCGACCTCGGCCGCGGACAGGACGCGGAACTCGTCGGCGTGCTCGTCCGCCCACTCGGCGAACGTGAGCGCGGGGCGGCCGGTGAGTTCGGTGACGGTGGTGGTGACCGGCTCGGGGTTGTCGACGAGCGAGGCCCAGTAGGCGACCGAGCTCTCGGCGAGGATCGGGTCGGCGCCGAGGTCGAGCATCGCCTGCCGCGCCTCCGCGTCGGTCAGCGCCTCGACCCGCATCTGTTTGCCGATCGCCCGCGCGATGGTCCGGATCTGCTCGGCCTGCGTCAGCACCTCGGGTCCGGTGAGGTCGTAGGTCTGGCCGATGTGCTGGTCGTTCAGGAGCGCGAGTACGGCGACCGCGGCGATGTCCCGTTCGTGGATCAACGACCGGCCGGCCTCGGGCGATGCGACTCGGACGACGTCACCGCTGCGGAACTGCTCAGCCCAGGTCTGCGCGTTGACCGCGAATCCACCCGGTCGCACGAACGTCCAATCCTTGTCCCGAAGGAGCTCTTCCACGTCGGCCCACACCCCGCCGGACGGTGCGCTCAACGAGGACAGGTAGACGACCCGCCGCGGCAGTTCGGCCACTACGTCGGCGGCTCCGTCGGCGCTGAACGACGGCCACAGCAGGAACGCGGCATCGACGTCCGCCGCAGCCCGGCGTACGGCGGCGGGATCGTAGAGATCGCCCTTGATCAGTTCGACGTCCGGCGGGAAGCCGGCGAGGTCCGGCGTACGGACGAGGGCGCGAACGGTCACGCCGGCGGCGCGCAGCCCGTCGACGACATGGCGGCCGACGCGGCCAGTGGCTCCGGTAACAAGAATCGTGGTCATGGGAGCCAGCCTGTGACCTCAACGTTGGTTGAGGTCAAGCAGAAGCCACTAGGCTGGCGGGCATGCTGGAGTTCGTGGTGCGGGTGGTGGGCGTTCTGGTCGCCTTCCTGGTGGCGCCCTTGCTGGTCGGTCAGGCCGAGCACAAGGTGATGGCGCACATGCAGTCGCGGCTCGGCCCGATGTACGCCGGCGGGTTCCACGGCTGGGCGCAGCTGGTCGCGGACGGGGTGAAGTTCGTCCAGAAGGAGAGCGTGGTCCCGGCCGCCGCCGACAAGCGGGTGTTCGAGTGGGCCCCGATCGTCGCGATCCTGCCGTACATGGCCGCGCTGGCCGCGATCCCGCTGGCGCCGGGTGTCGTCGGCGCCGACCTGGACTCGGGCCTGTTCTTCGTGATCGCGGTGATGAGCGTCGGTGTCCTCGGGTCGCTGATGGCCGGCTGGGGCAGCGGGAACAAGTACAGCCTGCTCGGCGGGCTCCGGGTCGCGGCGCAGCTGATGAGCTACGAGCTGCCCTTCGTGCTGTCCGCGGCGAGTGTCGCGGTCGCGGCCGGGTCGCTCAGCCTGACCGGCATCGCGCACGCGTGGAACCCGTGGTGGTTGCTCTGGCAGCTGCCCGGTCTGGTCGTGTTCTTCATCGCCGGCCTGGCCGAGCTGCAGCGGCCGCCGTTCGACATGCCGGTCGCGGACTCCGAGGTGATCTTCGGCCCGTACACCGAGTACACCGGGCTCCGGTTCGCGATGTTCCTGCTCGCCGAGTACGCCGGGATCGTCGTACTCGCGGGCCTCACCACGGTCCTGTTCCTCGGCGGCTGGAGCGGTCCCGGGCCGGAGTCGATCGGCTGGATCTGGACGCTGTTGAAGGTCGCCTTCGTCTCGGTCGTGGTGATCTGGGTGCGGGTCTCGTTCCCGCGGATGCGCGCCGACCAGCTGCAGAAGCTGGCGTGGCAGGGCCTGGTGCCGGTGGCGCTGATCCAGCTCGCGCTCACCGGCATCGGCGTCGTCGTCTTCTAAGGAGTAGCCAGGGCCTCCGTTGGTGAAAGCCGAGACGCCCGGACGGCCGGGTAGAGACCGGCGAGTCCACCGATCACCAAGGTCGCCGCGACGCCGCCGGCCAGTGCCCAGACCGGGATGACGGTCAGCCAGTTCTGGTACGACGCATAGGCCGCGGTGACCGCGGATCCGAGTAATGCTCCGCCGACCCCGCCGAGCGCGGACAGCAGCAACGACTCGGTCAGGAACTGGGTGCGGATCTGGCCGCGGGTCGCTCCGAGCGATCGGCGCAGTCCGATCTCGGCGCGACGTTCGAGGACCGAGATCACCATGATGTTCGCGACCCCGACGCCGCCCACCAGCAGCGCGACCGCGCCCAGGCCGAGTAGGAGCCCGGTGAAGGCTTGGCCGGCTGCCTGCTTCGCGGCGAGTGCGTCGGACGGCCGCGACACCTCGACCTCGTTCGGCGCTTCCGGATTGGCCGTTGCGCCGAGCACCGATCGGACCGCCGGCACCTGGGTGTCGTCCGAGCGGGTGTAGATCGTGGTGGGGTGGCCGTCGAAGGAGAGATCGCTCGCCGCGGGCCAGCCCATCAGCGCGGCGCTGTCCAGCTCGGGTGCGAGCGCGGCGGGTTCGAGGATGCCAAGGACGGTGAACCACTTGTTGCCGATCAGCACCTGCGTGTCCGGGCCTGCCTTGGTGATCCCCAGCCGCTCCGCTGCGCTCGCGCCGAGGACGGTCGCCGGATAGCTGCCGGTCGCGGCGTCGATCCACTTTCCGCTGCGGATGGTTGCGCCGATGGTGTCGAGCAGGTTGGTACGGGCGGCATACGCGATGATGCCGTTGGTCTGGACGTCCGGGATCTTGTTGGTGCGGTAGACCGATGCGTCGTCGACCTTGCCGATCGCGGACTCGGCACGCACCGGTGGGATCCGGCGGACCATGGATTCGGCGGCGAGCGGCAGTTGAGCCTGTTCGCCGGTCAGCCGGGTGCCGGGGGTGACCGTCAGCAGGTTGGTGCCCAGGGCATCGAGTTGTCCGTCGAGCTCGGCGCGCGAGGACGACGAGATGCCGACCACCGCGACCATCGCGGCGATCCCGATCGCGATCCCCAGCGCGGACAGGAACGCCCGCATCGGCCGAGTCCGCAACCCGACCGCACCCACGCGTACGACATCCCGGAGCTTCAAAGACGCGGGTTTGAGTTCGCCGCTCCGCCGCGCCCGACCCGGCGCCGGCTCATCGCGTCCGCCGCCCGCGCCCGGTGCCGACATCGGCTCACCGCGCGGGCCGCCTTGGGTTTGTCCCGGTTCGCTGGTCATGCGTGCACCTCCTCGATGATGACGCCGTCGCGCATCCGGATCTGGCGGGGGAGGGAGGCTGCGATGTCGCGGTCGTGCGTGATCACCACGACCGTCGTTCCGGCGGAGTGCAGGTCTCGTAGTAGTTGCATCACGCCTGCGCCCGACGCTGAATCCAGTGCCCCGGTCGGCTCGTC
The DNA here is from genome assembly GCF_004366005.1 of Kribbella sp. VKM Ac-2566. Lineage (NCBI taxonomy): Bacteria > Bacillati > Actinomycetota > Actinomycetes > Propionibacteriales > Kribbellaceae > Kribbella > Kribbella sp. VKM Ac-2566. The sequence continues at coordinate 295,837 of NZ_SODT01000012.1, forward strand.
GGCCAGCAGTACGGCGGGTTCGCCGGCGACTGCCCGCGCGACAGCTACGCGTTGCCGCTCGCCGCCGGACAGCTCGTGCGGCTCGTGATCGAGGCGGTGCGCGAGACCGACCCGTTCCAGGGCAGCCGCCGCGCGCTTCCGGCGTACCGACAGGCGGAGACCGGAGTAGAGCAGCCCGTCGGCGACGTTGTCGACCGCCCGGACACCGGCCGCGAGATGGAACTGCTGGAACACGAACCCGATCCGCGTCGCGCGCAACGCCGACAGCCCCGCGTCGGACAGCCGCGCCACGTCGTACCGGTCGATCCGGACCGTTCCGGAGGTCGGGCGGTCGAGGGTGCCGAGGACGTTCAGCATCGTCGACTTGCCGGAGCCCGACGGGCCGACGATCGCGACCAGTTCGCCGGGATCGATCCGCAGACTCACACCTCCGAGCGCGTTCACCCCGCCCGGGTACACCTTGGTCACCTCGCTCAGCTCGATCACTTGGGGATCCCCACCGTGGTGCCGGCCGTGATGCCGGTGCCGCTGATCTCGACCTGGCCGCTCGCGAACAGCCCGGTCCTCACCGGCACGTACCGCGACGTCGTACCGTCCGTGACCTCGACTCCGAAGCCGCCCTCCCGGAGCGCGACCAGAGCCGCGACCGGAACGGTCAGCACGTTCTTGCGTTCCGAGGCCGTGAACGTGACGTCGACGGCCGCGGACGACCAGGCAGCCACCGCCTTCTGGTCGGCGACGGCAACGATCACCTCGACCTTGGTTTCCGGATCCTTGTCCGGGCTTTCCGCCGGGATGATCACCGTGGAAACTTTCTGAATCTTTCCGGCCACCGATTTTCCGTCCGGGAGTGCGACCGTGACCGCGGCGTTGAGCGTCGCCAGCCGCTGGTCCGCCGCGTCGAGCTGGACGGTGACGGCGCGGGTGGTGCCGGTGTAGGTCAGCACGGGCTGGTTCGGACCGAGCGGTGAACCTTCCTCGGCCTGCACGCTGTCGACCCGCAGATGACCCGGCGCGAACAGGACGCTGCCGAGCTCGACGACACCCGTCTCGTCCAGACCGAGGTCCTCCTGCCACTCCTCGACCGCATCGGCGGTCGCGTCGGTGTACTCGTCGTCCACGGTGAACCCGGTGTAGCCCATCGCCTTCAGGTTCTGCTCGAGCTGCAGGACATCGGTGCCCTCGGTCCCGATCGCGAGCCTGCGGTACGACGGGAGCGCGCCGTACAGCAAGGTCGTCGGCTTGTTGTCGATGCTGTACACCGTGCTTCCGCGGCGCAGCTCCTGCCCGCTGTCCGGTACGGCGGTGACCGTGCCGGCGACCCGGTTGACCGCGGAGGACGACGTACCGAAGCCGAGTGTGCCGTCCTGGGTCTCGGTGTCCTTCAAGGTCTGCTGCGTGACCTTGGTCGTGTTGATCGGCACGGCCTGCGCGGCCGGGTTCGTTGCCTGGCTGGTGTCGCCCCGGCTGACCAGGAACGCGCTTGCGGCGCCCCCGGCCGCCAGGACGGCCACAGCTGTGAGTGCCTTACGCATCAGCGTCCCGCCAGGATGCTCTGGCAGGCGTCCTGCGCCTTCTTGAAGTCGGGATCGTCCGCCACGCCCGGCCCGATCATGATGCCGCGCTGGTCCGGCTTCGGGTCCGGAAACTTCTCGACCCCGTTCTTCCGCATGCACTCGGCGTACTTTCTGCCGTTTTCCGCCTGCTGCGGGTTGGCGCTGCCCTGAGCCTGCGGGTTGTACTGCTGGCACGCCTGCATGGCCTTCTCGACCAGCTCCTGCGTGACTCCGGAGCCCTTGTCGAACTTCAGCATCGGGCCCTTGCCCGGTTCCGGGTCCGGGACGTTCAGGCCGTTCTCCCGCAGGCACTGCGTGAACTTGACCGCCATCTCGTCCCGGCTGAGGCTGGCCGGCGCACTGCTCGGCGCCGTGGACTGCTGCCCTCCGCCCCCGGATGCGACCTGGGCATCGGGCTCGTCGGCCCCGCAGCCGGTCAGGATCAGGCCGGCGACCAGAACGGAAACGGCCAGAATGGTGTTGCGCATCGGTGCTCCTCTCGTTTCCGCCAAACCTTTCTCGGTCGGCCGTTTCCGGACCGTTTCCGAGTGCGGAAACACGGCGGAAACACCGATGTCGGGGATCATGGGGTGCGTGCGGGTACTGGTGGTCGAGGACGAGCCGTTGCTGGCGGCAGCGATCGCGGAATGGCTGCGGGACGACTCACATGCCGTCGACGTGGCCGGTGACGGCGGCGCGGCGCTGGAACGGCTGTCGGTGAACGCCTACGACGTACTCGTGCTGGACCGCGACATTCCGGTCGTCCACGGGGACGAGGTGTGCCGACAGCTGGTGGCTTCCGGATCTGCCACGCGGGTACTGATGCTGACCGCGGCGGCCGCCGTGACCGACCGTGTCGAGGGGCTCGGACTGGGCGCGGACGACTACTTGACCAAGCCGTTCGCGTTCGCCGAGCTGGCCGCGCGAGTACTGGCGCTGGGCCGGCGGAGCCGCCCGGCCGATCCGCCCGTACTGCGACGCGCCGGGGTCACCCTCGACCCGGCGCGGCACGAAGTTTTCCGGGACGGCCGGTACGTGCCGTTGTCGAAGAAGGAATTCGCCGTACTCGTGGAGCTGCTGCGAGCCGACGGCGCGACCGTGTCGGCCGAACAACTGCTGGAGAAGGCATGGGACGAGCACGTGGACCCGTTCACCGGAGCGGTCCGGCTGACGATCCTGAAGCTGCGCCGGAAACTGGGCGAGCCGGGCCTGGTCGAGACCGTCACCGGCGTCGGCTACCGCATCCCGTGAGGCGGCTGACGTTACGGGGGCGGCTGACGCTGCTGTACGGCGGCCTGTTCATGGTCGCCGGCGTGGTCCTGCTCGGGGTGACGTACGCCCTGTTCACCGCGAACCTGGGTCAGAAGTACCAGGTGATCGTGAAGGGGACGTACCTGAGTCCGTCGGGCACTGCCAGTAGGCCGCCGCGACCTGATCAGGCCTACGTGCTGAACAAGGACGGTGCTCTGCTGACGGGCTCCGACGCGGAACGGGTGATGAACGAGCAGCGCGAGCAGGTGAGGCAAGCCGCGATCAAGTCGCTGCTGACGCAAGGGAGTATCGCGCTGGTCCTGGTGGGTGGGCTGGCGGCCGGGTTCGGGTGGTTGGTGGCGGGGCGGGTGCTGGCGCCCTTGCATCGCGTCACCGACACGGCGCGGCGGATCGCTTTGACGCCGTCCGCGCTGCACGAGCGGATCGCGTTGAAGGGCCCCGACGACGAGGTGAAGAACCTGGCCGACGCCTTCGACACGATGGTCGAGCGCCTGGACCATTCCTTCGACGGCCAACGCCGCTTCGTCGCCAACGCCTCCCACGAACTCCGTACGCCGTTGACCCTCGGCCGCGCGCTGGTCGAAGTGGCAATGCATCGACGTACGGCGTCCACGGACGTCAAGGAACTGGGCGAGAGCCTCCTGACGATCAACGCCCGCCACGAGCAACTCATCGACGGGCTGCTGATCCTCGCGGACTCCGAGAGACACCTGTCGACTGTCTACCCGGTCAACCTCGCCGACGTCGTCAACCACGTAACCGCCCAACTCACCACAGAAGCCGCCGCGGCCGGCGTCGAGCTGATCCGCGGCCCCGGCGAGGCGCCCACACGCGGCGACGCGTTGTTGCTGGAACGACTGGTCCACAACCTGGTCGAGAACGGTATCCGCCACAACCAGCCCTCGGGCGAGCGGTGGGTCCGGGTGCTCAGCAGGACAGCCGACGATTGCGTGCAGATCGTGGTCACGAACACCGGCCCGGAGATCCCGCCGTACGAAGTCGAATCCCTCTTCAAACCCTTCTATCGCCTGGGCGCCGAACGCCTGGTCAGCACCAAAGGCGCCGGTCTGGGCCTGTCCATCGTCCGCTCGGTCGCCGAAGCCCACGGCGGCACCGTAACCGCCGTCCCCCGGGAAGGCGGCGGCCTCCAGGTCACCGTCGCCCTCCCGCTCGACCCTGCTTGACCCTGCTTGACAAGGATGACGCTGGTCGGGGAGATTGGCGGAACGGCGTCGACCGGTCGCCGAGCTGTGGAACGTCCGCCCAGCCGGGGTTCCAGTGGCGAAGGGGATCTGCCCTCTCGGTCGTCGATGTCTGCAGGCCATCTCTCAACACCGCGTCGCTGGGGACGAGGGTGTCGGAGGAGGCTTGTCATGACCAGGGACAGCAACTTCAAGAAGGTCGTACGGCGTCATGCCGCGGCGACGGGGCAGCGCTATACCGAGGCGCTGACCGACCTCGAAGGGCTCGGCTCCCGCATGGACCACGAGCCCGTGGCCGGTCGGCTGCTCGCCCACCTTCGCAACCGCTACGGCATCGATGCGGTCGCGGCGACGAAGGTCAGTGTGCACAAGACCTACGTGTTCCGCATCGACCGGAACGACGGCGACCCATGGATCGCGCGGGCGTTCCCTCCCGCTCGTCCGCGGACCAGCGTCGAGGGCGATGCCGCGATCCTGCGATTCCTCGAGCGGCACGACTTTCCGGCGGAGCGTCTCGCGGTCGACGACGCGGTGTCCGATTTCGACGGAAGCACGGTCCTCGTGACCCGGTTCGTCGAAGGTGATCACCTTCCCGATGGTGCCGAGAAGTTCGCCATCATGGGTGATCTGCTCGGACGGCTGCACGCGCTACCTCTCGACGACTCGGTCAGCCGCGCCGGTGGGGCGAGCGGTGAGGACCCGAGCCGTGAAGGTGCGCCGCGGCAGGACCTGCTGGCGGGCCTCGCGTTTCTCGACGCGGTCGACACAAAGGTCGCCGCGGCCGATCGCGAGCGCTTCGAACGCCTCCGGGACCAGGTGCGTTCGGCCGACGACGGTCACGGCCTTCCCGAGGGCCTGCTGCACGGCAACCTCCTGCACGCCCCCGATCATGCGGTGATCGGCGATCGAGGGCCGGTGGCAATCAACTGGAAGGCGTCCGGACGCGGACCGCGCCTCGCCGATTTCGCCTACCTGATCTGGGGGACCGGGGACTGGTCTCCGACGCGACTCACCAACGAAGAGCGCATCGAAGCCGCCGTCACCGCGTACCGCCGCCATGTCGAGCCGACCGACGAGGAGCTCGATCGGCTCGAGGCGGTCATGTACATCCGTACCCTCTACCTCGTCTGTTTCAGCTACCGGCGCGCAGTCACCAACGGCGTGCCGTTCGACGAATGGGCCTTCATCGAGCCACCGGAGTACTACCGCTCCACCGCGGCCGCGACCAGAGCCGCGTTCCGGAAATAGGCCCGGAAACAGGCAATGAGAGTTCACGGTGCGGCGGAGCACAACCTGCGGGATGTCGATGTCACGTTCGGACCCGGCCTGACCGCGGTCGTCGGTGTGTCCGGCTCGGGGAAGTCGTCCCTCGCGTTCGACGTGGTCTACACCGAGGCGCGGCGCCGGTTCGTCGAGTCGCTGGGACTGGGACGTCCGGGGACACGCGTGCCGGCCGCGCAGGTGAAGAGCATCGATGGCTTGGGTCCGGCGGTGGCGATCGCTCAGAACGTACTGAACGTCAACCCCGCCTCGACCGTCGCGACGTCGGTCGGCCTGCATCCGTTCCTCCGCATTCTGTACGCGCGATTCGCGGACGTCACCTGTCGGCGGTGCCAGGTACCGGTGCACGCGGTGTCGCGAGAAGAACGGCTCGCCATCGCCCTGGACCTGCATGCCGCCAAGGGCCGCCTCCCGGTGGAAGTGGCGGTCGTGCGCCACCTCAACGGAAGTCACGCGCGACTGCTCGCCGGCCTCCGGGGCCAGTTCGCCGCGGTCACGATCGACGGGCGTCCGTGGGCCGCGAAGAGCAGCGTGCCTCGGCTCGACCCGATGGTCCCGCACGATGTCGTCGTACGCGTCGCTACTCTGCAGGCGGATGCATCTGCGGCGGAGGTTCGCGGCATCCTCGATCGCGCCGACGCGTTGGGCTCACACGAGGTTCGCCTCGGTGGTACGCCGGTACTCCGAGCACCGATCTGTCCGAGCTGCTCGGACTGGGTCCGGCCGCTGGAGCCCTCGGCGTTCCGCGACGCCGCGATCGACACGTCGTCGCATCGCATCGCCGGGATCGCCCTGACAGAGTTGCTCGCCCGCTCGGTGCGCGAGGTCCTCGAATTCGTCGAGGACCTGGCGATCGGCCCGCGTGCAGCACGCGTTCGGGACGAGTTGCTGCGGCGACTGCGGCCGTTGGTCACGCTAGGTCTCGGCCATCTCACCCTCGACAGGCCGATGCCGACGCTGTCGCGGGGTGAGGCGCAACGGACCCGACTCGCGGTCGTCCTCGGCGGCCGGCTCGAGGATCTGCTGCACGTCCTCGACGAGCCCACCATCGGGCTGCATCACACCGACCTCAAACCGTTGCTCGAGGCAATGGCGTCGTTGCCGGGCCCGGTCCTGATGGTGGAGCACGACCGTACGGCGATCGCGCTGGCGGACGATGTCGTCGAGATCGGCCCGGCCGGCGGCCGTGGCGGTGGCGAACTCGTCTTCCAAGGAACGCCCGCCGAACTGTGGCGGGCCGGCACCGCCTCGGGTCGCGGCTTCTCGGCCCCGACCCGGGCCCGGCTCGCGGCCCGCAAGATCGGTGATCGGCGGATCGGCATCACCGGCGCCGGCCTGCGCAACCTGCGCGCTGTCGACTGCGAGATCCCGCTCGGAGCGCTGACCGTCCTCACAGGCCCTTCGGGAGCAGGCAAAACCACTCTCGCTCGCGACGTGTTGCTGGCGTCGATCCGGGCCGGCGCGCCGGTCGGTTGTTCGGCCATCGACGCGCCTGCGATGCGAGCGATCGCCGTCGATCAGAAACCGCTGGGCAACAACCCGCGGTCGAATCCGGCGACGTACACGAAGGTGTTCGATCGGATCCGCGAGGTGTTCGCGCAGCAGACCGGGCGGTCCGCGTCGGAGTTCACGTTCAACCGTGGCGAAGGCGCGTGCCCGGAGTGCGAGGGGATGGGCGCGGTCGCCATCAGCCTCAGGGAGCTGGCGCCGATCTGGGTTCCGTGCGAGGTCTGCGAAGGCCGCCGGTACCGGCCCGAGATCCTCGAGGCGACGTGGGAGGGCCGGTCGATCGCTGACGTGCTGGAGTCGAGTGTTGACGAGGCCGGCGCGTTGTTCGCCGAGCACCCAGCGGTGACACGCATCCTTCGGACCCTGCAGGAGGTCGGGCTCGGCTACGTCACGCTTGGACAACCGTCGCCGAGTCTGTCCGGTGGTGAAGCGCAACGAGTCCGCCTGGCCCGTGAGGTGACGAAGGCGAAGGCCGGCAATCTCGTGCTGCTCGACGAGCCCACCACCGGGCTTCACCCCGGCGACCTCGACCGGCTCCTCACAGTGCTCGACAAGCTGACGGCCGACGGCTGCACAGTGGTCGTCGTCGAACATCAGGCAGACGTGATCGCCGCCGCCGACTGGCGCATCGAACTCGGCCCGGGTGGTGGCCCCGACGGCGGACGCCTGCAGCACTGCGGCCCCGCCGTCGCCGAGAAGCGGCCGAGGGTGACGCCCCGCACCAAGCCGCGGGCCGACCGGCGCTCGAGTGAGGTCATCCAGGTGCGCGGCGCCCGGGCTCACAACCTGCAAGGGATCGACGTCCAGTTCACCAAGGGCCGATTCACGGTCGTGACCGGCGTCTCGGGCTCAGGCAAGTCGTCGTTGGTCGGCGACGTACTCGCGGCAGAGGCCGACCGGCGGTTGCTCGAAAGCCTGTCGGTGTACGAGCGACAGTCGGTGCGCGAAGGGCCGGAGGCGCCGGTCGACTCGCTCACCGGGCTGGGCCCGACGATCAGCATCGACGCGTCCGGCACGACTTTCCCGCCGGGTGGGCCCGGGCGCTGGGATGCCGCGCGTACGACGGTTGGCCGGTCGAGCGACCTCGACCGCCTCGTCTCCCTCGTCCTGGCGCGCGCCGGTGTGCGGTCGTGCCTGGAATGCGGTGGTGACCACGTTCGCCGGTCCGCACCGACGCCGGAAGCAGCGTGGGTCTGCGGAGACTGCGCGACGAGCGCGGTGCCGATCGAGCCGCGTCACCTGATGGGGTCGCCCGCGTCCGTCTGTCCGCAGTGCCTGGGAATCGGCGTCGAGCGGGAGTTCGACTTCGCCGCGCTCATACAGGCCGACGCTCCACTGGCCCGCTGCTTTGGCGGAGGTCTGGCGTGGTTCCGTCCTGAGGTGGTCGGCAGCAACGACGTGATGCGGACATTCGCGGAGCGGTACCAGTTCGACCCGCGTACGACGCCGTGGTCGGAGCTGAGCGACGAAGTCCGGCACGGGATCCTGTACGGCGATTCGTCCTGGGTGGGGCTGAACCACTGGGCCAGGCTCGACCTGGGCGGCCTGGAAACCAGAGCGTTTCCGTGCCGGGAGTGCGGCGGCAAGCGACTGCGCGCTCCGTACCTGGCGATTCGCATCGCGGGTCGCGACCGCAACGACCTGTTCTCGGCCACGTTTGCCGAGTTGTACGACGTACTGGCGTCGATGGACGAGCCGGACGATCCGCACGCGGCCCACGCTCGTACCGTTGCGTCGTACCGGCTCGGATTCCTGGGCCGTGTCGGGCTCGGCTATCTCACGATGAACCGGACGACCTGGACGCTGTCCGCGGGGGAGGCGCAACGGATCAAGCTGGCGTCGGTACTCGGTGGCGGCCTCGTCGGCATGACCGTCCTGCTCGACGAACCGTCCCGAGGTCTGCATCCGTCCGAGGTGGACGCGCTCGCCGGCACCCTGCGCGAACTGCGCGACGCCGGCAACACCGTCGTCGCCGTCGAACATGACGCGACCCTCATTCGTACCGCCGACGACGTCATCGAGATCGGTCCCGGTCCCGGCCGAGCGGGCGGCAGGCTCGTCGACCTCGACAGCGCCGAGTCGGTCACCCGTGCGGTGCGCGAGGGACGGATCGCGATCCCGCAGCGCGACCGCCGCGTGCCGACCGAGTGGATGCAGGTCACGGGAGCGCGGGAGAACAACCTGTGCGGCCTCGACGTACGCATCCCGCTCGGCGTGCGGGCCGGCGTGTGTGGTGTGTCCGGGTCGGGGAAGTCCTCGCTCGTCGTCGACACGATCGCGCCCGGGCTTGTGCGACCGGCGACCAACGTCTCCGGCGGCGGCATCGTCCGCGTCGAACCTGGGGTTCACCAGGTCATTTCGGGTGCTCCCGCTCGGACGATCGTCGCCGACCAGGGCCGCGCGGAGATCACGTCACCCGGCAGCTTCCTCGGGCTCATCACCGCGGTCCGCAAGTCGTTCGCCGCGAGCGAGGCGGCCCGCGAGCAGGGCATCACGATGAAGGACCTCAGCTACGGCTGCGACGCCTGCGGCGGGAAAGGAACGTGGCAACAGAGCATGTCGTTCCTGCCATCGGTGAGCCAGACCTGCGAAGCCTGCGGCGGTTCGGGCTACCGTCGCGAGATCGTCGCCCTCCGCGAGCGGGACCGAACGCTCGCTGACATCGAAGCGTTGACCATCGGTGAGCTCGTCGACGAGTGGGGCGACATCGACGCCGTACGTCGCGTAGGCGACGCAGCCCTCGCGCTCGGCCTTGGCTACCTCGTCGTCCGCCAACCTGGTTGGAGTCTCTCCGGCGGTGAGGCGCAGCGACTCAAACTCGCCAAGGAGCTCGCCCGTCCGTCCAAGGTCGGCAGCCTCTACGTACTCGATGAGCCCACGGTCGGCCTGCAGGCCACCGATGTCGTCGTACTCCTGCGCGCGTTGGACGCGATCGTCGACGCGGGCAACACCGTCTTGGTGGTGGAGCACGACCCGATGGTGCTCGCCACCTGCGACTGGCTCATCGAACTCGGTCCGGGCGGTGGACCCCACGGCGGAAGGATCGTCTTCGAGGGCGCACCCGAACAGCTGGCCGAAGCCGACACGGCAACGTCGCCGTTCGTGCGGGCGGTGTTGCCATGAACACGCTCCTGCTCGGAGACCCGTCGCCGTCGCTGCGGTGGCGCGCGGCTGTCGAGCTCGAAGGCGCCACCGATGACGATGACGACGTCAAGGCCTGGCAGGGCGAGATCGCAGCGAGCCCCGCCGTACGATCACTCCTCGGGCGGCTCGCGGCGGCGGCTGAGCGGCCTCAAGACGCCGGGTACCTGCTCTGCCAACTCGCGTACCTCGGCTACCGCGGCCCTGAGCTCGCCACTGCCGTCGACGCGATCTTCTCCCAGCAGCAGCCGGACGGCTCGTGGTCGCTGCGGCCCGACGACGACAGGACCGCAGGCAAGCCCTCGGATGGCCCGCGGTTCGTCACCATGCAGACCGTCGTACCGTTGCGAGGTATCGCCGCGGCCGGGTTCGCCACCGACCCTCGCGCTGAACACGCCTACGAATGGCTTCTGCGCGAACGACTCCACGACGGCTCCTGGCCCTCCGGACCCAAAGCCGATCTCGGCGGTCCGGGACGGCCTGGCCCGCCGGAGAAGGAGTACCGGCGACTCACCCGCGGCGAAGGTTGCCGTTCGGCGACAACTGGTGCGGTGGCCTGCCTCGCACTGCACCCGCAACGCAGCCGATCCGACGCCGCCCGCATCGGCGTCGACCACCTCCTCGTCCGCGAGATCCGCGACGAGTCGGGCCTTGGCTGGGAAGTCTCCCGCCTCGTCGGCCTCGAACGTGCGATGGGACAGCTCACGTTCTACGTCACCGTCGATCCCGCCTTCGTCCTCGACCTCGCCTCCCGCTGCGGGGCCTCCACCGACGACCGCCAGGTGCAAGCGCTGGTCACCTGGCTCGAATCCCGCCGAGGCCCCTACGGCCTCTGGCAACACCCCACCCATCCCCAACTCTCCCGCTGGCTGACGTTCGACCTCGAAACCACCCTGCGTCGAATAAACAGGGTGTCGCTGCCTGTCGATCCAGGCTGAGGCTGTTCGTGTAGAGGGCGAGAAGGAGGCAACGATGAACCAGTACGTGCTCAGCATCTACCAGCCCGATGGTCCGGCTCCCGAGCCCGAGATCCTGGACCCGATCATGCGCGACCTCGAGGTCCTGAACGCGGAACTGCGGGCGGCCGGCGTCTGGGTGTTCGACGCCGGGATGCACCCGCCGGACACCGCCACCGTCGTGAAGGCGTCCGGCGACGACATCCTCGTCACCGACGGACCCTTCACCGAGGGCAAGGAACACCTCGGCGGCTTCATCGTCATCCGGGTCGAGGATCTCGACGCCGCGCTGCACTGGGCCCGCCGGCTCACCAAGGTCCTCGGCCTGCCCGTCGAGGTGAGGCCCTCGCAGTCGTGACCCCTGACCTCGCCGCGATTTTCCGGGCCGAGCACGGGCGGGCGGTCGCTGTGCTGACGCGTGTCTTCGGCGACCTGGAGATCGCCGAGGACGCCGTCCAGGACGCGTTCGCCGCGGCGGTCGAGAAATGGCCGGAAAACGGTGTACCGCCGAGCCCGGCCGGATGGATCATCACGACCGCGCGGAACCGCGCGATCGACCGCCTGCGCCGGGAGTCCGCGCGGCCGGACAAGCAGGCCGAGGCGGCGCTGTTGCATGCCCAGGACGAGCCAGTGGAGGAGGGCGTCGTGCGGGACGACCGTCTCCGGCTGATCTTCACGTGCTGCCATCCGGCGCTGGCACTGAACGTCCGGGTCGCGCTCACCCTGCGGATGCTCGGCGGCCTCACCACGGCCGAGATCGCCCGCGCGTTCCTGGTGCCCGAGCCGACGATGGCGCAACGCCTGGTCCGGGCCAAGGCCAAGATCCGCACCGCAGGCATCCCGTACCGCGTCCCGTACGAGGCCGATCTGCCTGAGCGCGTCCGCGGCGTACTCGCCGTCGTCTACCTGATTTTCAACGAGGGGTACGCCGCCTCGTCGGGCGAAACGCTGGTCCGCGACGAACTCGCCACCGAGGCTCTCAGGCTGGGCCGGCTGTTGGTCGAGCTGATGCCGGATGAGCCTGAAGCCGTCGGTCTGCTCGCGCTGATGCTCCTCCAGCAATCCCGTCGCCCGGCCCGTGTCGCGCCCGACGGCACGCTCGTCCGCCTCAGCGACCAGAACCGCGCCCTGTGGGACCGCGCATTGCTGCAGGAAGGCCAGGCGCTCGTTCGCCGATGCCTGCGCCGCAACCAGCCTGGCCCGTATCAACTCCAGGCCGCTATCAACGCCGTCCACGCCGACGCCGCAACCCCGGACGCGACCGACTGGCGCCAGATCCTCCAGCTCTACGACCACCTCCTCACGCTGGAACCCACGCCGGTCGTTGCCCTCAACCGAGCCGTCGCCGTAGCCGAAGTCGAAGGCCCCGCCGCCGCCCTCGCCCTCGTCGACGCCCTGTCGCTCGACACCTACTACCTCTTCCACGCCATCCGAGCCGACCTGCTGACCCGGCTCGACCGCATCCCCGAAGCCCAGGCCGCCTACAAGTCCGCCCTGGAGCGCACCCCGAATCAGGCCGAGCAGGACTTTCTCCGAACGCGGATGAGATAGCCCGCCCCGGTCTGCCGACCTTCTGTAGGGTCCGGAGGGTGTTCGAGCTGATCTGTGAGGTGGAGCCGCCGACCCGGCCGGATCTGAAGAAGGTGCGGCATCAGATCGGGGTGATGAGTCCGATCGCCGACGGGTTCCTGATCCCGGACAACCACATCGGGCGGGCGACCGTCTCCAGTGTTGCGGTGGCCAACGAAGTGCAGCTGATGGGCGCGCAGGGGATCGCCTGCCTCAACTCGCGTGATCGGAATCTGCTCGGTTTCCGGCGGGATCTGCTGACCGCGGCGGCGTACGGCGTACAGCGTTTTCTGTTCGTGCACGGGGACGACCCGGCGGAGGGTGCCCGCACGAGTCAGTTGACGGTACGGCGGATGATCGAGCAGACCCGCGAGACGACGTACCCGGGCTGTGACCCGTTCAAGGTCGGGGCCGCCACCCGTCTTCGGCCGGTGCCGAAGTGGAAGGCCGAGGCCGACTTCCTGTACGTCCAGGTCAGCTACGACCTCGACGAGCTGCTCCGGTGGCGCGAATCGGTCCAGCTCGACATCCCGGTGTACGCCGGGGTGATGGTGCTCGCCTCTGCCCAGATGGCCCGCAACCTCGCGGGGCTGCCCCAGCTCAAGATCCCGGCCGAGCTGATCGAGGCGGTGGAGCGGGACCGGGACGCCGGCGTGGACCACGCCTGCGAGCAGATCCTGAAGATCCGTGACTCCGGGGCCTTCGAAGGCGTTCATCTGATACCGGTCAGCCGGTACCGCCAGGTCGCGGCCCGCCTGGAACGCGAGCTGTAGGACGTGCGGATCGGCTAATGTCCTGCTAAGAGACGGGAGGTGGAGCGTGGGACTGCCTGGCAAGGGGCTGGTCGAGGGGTTGAAGGTCACCGCGAGGACACTGGCCCGTCGTTCCGTCACCGAGCAGTACCCGGACGTCCAGCCGGAGTTGCCGCCGCGCAGCCGTGGCGTGATCGCGCTCATGGAGGAGAACTGCACCTCCTGCATGCTGTGCGCCCGCGAGTGCCCGAGCTGGTGCATCTACATCGACTCGCACACCGAGACCGCGCCGTCGGTCGGTGAGCAGGCCCGGGAGCGCAGCCGGAACGTGCTGGACCGGTTCGCGATCGACTTCAGCCTCTGCATGTACTGCGGGATCTGCATCGAGGCCTGCCCGTTCGACGCGCTGTTCTGGTCGCCGGAGTTCGAGTACGCCGAGACCGACATCCGGAACCTGACGCACGAGAAGGACCGGCTCCGCGACTGGATGTGGACGGTGCCGGCGCCACAGCCCATCGACCCCGGTCCGGCGGCGTCCGAGGCGTCCGAGGTGTCCGAGGCGTCCGAGGTGTCCGAGGCGTCCGAGGTGTCCGAGGCCTCCGAGGACGAAGCGTGACCACTGCTCTGTTCTCCGTCGCGGGCGCGGTGGCGGTGGTGGCCGCCGTTGTCGTGGTGGTGTCCCGCCGGATCGTGCACGCCGCGCTCTGGCTGGTGCTCGCGCTCGGCGCGGTCGCCGGCTGCTTCGGCGCGTTGCAGGCGGAGTTCGTCGCGCTGGTCCAGATCCTGGTGTACGTCGGCGCGATCGTCGTGCTTGTGCTGTTCGCGCTGATGCTGACCAAGGCGCCGATGAAGCCGCTGCCGGAGCTCACCACCGGCCGCAGCCCGTTCGCGGCCGGTGTCGCCGCGGTGCTCGCGCTGATCCTCGGCGCCGGTGTTGTGTTTGCCTTCGGCAACGAGAAGATCAAGCCGGTGACCGACGGATCCGCGAAGACCGTGGGTACGCAGATCTTCAAGAACTGGGTGCTGCCGTTCGAGGTCCTCTCGGTGCTGCTGCTGGCGGCACTGATCGGCGCGATCGCCCTGTCTCAACGCAAGAAGGAGGACTGACGATGCCGTTGGTCCTCCCGCTGCTGCTGGCCGTGGTCCTGTTCTGCATCGGCGTGTACGGCGTCCTCGCGCGCCGGAACGTGATCACGATGCTGATGTCGTTCGAGCTGATGCTGAACGCCGTGAACCTGAACCTGGTCGCCTTCGACGCGTGGCGGGTGGACGAAGCCACCGGGCAGACGCTCGCGATCTTCGTCATCACGCTGGCCGCCGCGGAGATCGGACTCGGCCTCGCGATCGTTCTGCTGCTGTTCCGCGGTCACGGCCACGTCGACGCCGATGCGGCCCGCGACCTGGAGGAGGCGTCGTGATCGCCACCGTCTGGCGGGTGGCCGGCGTCGGCTTCTCGCTGCTGATCCTCCTGTTCGCCGCGCTCCTGTACGGCGCCACTCCGGACCAGTACGCGTTCATGAACTCCCAGGTCGGCGACCTCACCATCGGCTTCGCCGTCCGCACCGACGACCTGACCGTCCTGCTGCTCGCGGTCGTCGGCGTGATCGCGACCTGCGTCCAGGTCTACTCACTCGGGTACCTGCATCAGCGCGCGGCGTCGTACCACGCGCTCGTCACCCTGTTCACCGCGGCGATGGTGACCGTGGTGATCTCGGACAGCCTGTTCTTCCTGCTCATCGGCTGGGAAGTGATGGGCGCCTGCTCGTACCTGCTGATCGGCCACTACTGGGAACGCCGGGACGCCCGCTCGGGCGCGGTGAAGGCGTTCCTGATGACGCGGTTCGCCGATGTCGGATTCCTGTTCGGAATCTTCGTGCTCGGCCTCGGTGCGCACACTTTCCGGATTTCCGAAATCGATCCGGTGCGGATTTCCCCCGGGGTGCTCACGACCGGGACGCTGCTGCTCCTGGTCGGTGTGGTCGGGAAATCGGCACAGGTCCCGCTGCAGACCTGGCTCCCGGACGCGATGCCGGGCCCGAGTCCGGTCAGCGCACTGATCCACGCGGCCACGATGGTTGCCGCCGGCGTGTTCCTGATCGCCCGTCTCTACACCGTGTTCTCCGCCTCGGGGACGACGCTGACGGTGCTGGCGATCGTCGCCTGCGTGACGATGCTGTTCGCCGCCCTCTGCGCATCCGCGGCGGTCGAGGTGAAGCGGGTCCTGGCCTGGTCGACGGTGAGCCAGCTGGCGATCATGTTCTCCGCGTTGTCCCTCGGTACGGCGGACGGCCGGCACGCGGCGCTCTTCCACCTGGTCACGCATGCCGCGTTCAAGGGTCTGCTGTTCCTCTGCGCCGGCGTGCTCCTGCACCAGGTCGGCAGCGCGGCCCTCGTCGTCCTGCGCCGGTACACGCGCCGCGGAAAGTTGCGGAAAGCGCTGCAGGTCACGTTCCTGACGATGACCGTCGGTCTCGCGGCGCTGGCCGGCGTCCCGGGGTTCGCCGGGTTCTTCTCCAAGGACACGGTGATCGAAGCGGCCTGGGAGAAGGCGCGCGACGGGTCGGTCGTCGGCTGGCTCGTCCTGGTCTCGGTCTGCCTGACGGCCGCGTTGACCACGTTCTACTGCCTGCGCTTGTGGCTGTGGACCTTCTTCCGTACGCCGGCGCTCGCCGGCGGCATCGGCGCGTTCGAGGACGGCGACGCGGCGGCCGACCTCGACGAGCCCGACAGCTCCAAGCTGCGCGATGCGCCCTGGGTGATGCTGGCGCCGCTCGTTCTCCTCGCGGTCGCCGCGATCGCGCTCGGGTACGCCGACGGCGTGCATCTCAACTGGGTGATCGGGCTGATCTCGACCGCGCTCGTGCTCCTCGGCGCACTCCCGGCGTACTCGCTGTGGCGGCGTGGGGCGGATCCGCGGCCGCTCCTGCTGGAGCGTGAGTTCGGAGCGGATCCGGCGTACCACGGTCTGGTCGTCGTACCCGTGCGGTGGCTGGCGAAGCTGACCGTCGCGGGGGATCGCGATGTCATTGGGGCCTATGTCCGCGCGGTCGGCCGAACGGGGACGCTGGCGTCACAAGGGTTCCGGCGGCTGCAGACCGGGAACGTACAGACCTATCTCACCGCGGCTGTCATCGGCGTCGTTGTGCTGGCCGTGCTGGCGGGGGTGATCGGCTCGTGAACGCTGTCCTGCTGGCGATCCTCGTGCTGCCGCTCCTGGCTGCGGGTGCGCTGTGGTCGATCCCGGCGGCGATCGGGGACCGGTTGGCGGCGGCGTACGGATCGGTGATTTCCGGGCTGGTGCTGATCGGGTCGGTGCTGCTCTGGCCGCAGAACGGCGGTTGGTTCGCGTACGGGCCGCAGGATCTGCCGGAAACCCAGATCGACGTCGCGTGGATCCCGTCGCTCGGGGTCCGGTTCCACCTCGGGGTCGACTCGATCTCGGTGCCGCTGATCGTGCTCACCGCGCTGCTGACCTTCCTGTGCTGCCTGTACTCGCTGAAGATCACGCCACGGATCGGCCGGACCCGTTCCCTGATCGCGCTGCTGCTGGTGATCGAGACCGGCGTGATCGGAACGTTTTCCGCGCTGGACCTGGTGCTGTTCTTCGTCTGCTTCGAGATCGTCCTGATCCCGATGTGGCTGGTCATCGACATCTGGGGCGACCACCACGACGCGGCCGGACGGAAACGCGCCGCGAACACTTTCGTACTGATGACCGTGTTCGGTTCCGCGCTGATGCTGCTCGGTTTCCTGCTCGTGCAGCGGGTGGCGGGGACATTGGACATCGTCGAGCTGACCAGCTCGCCGGTCGCCGGCGGGCACGGGATCCCGTTGGTCGCGGCGCTGCTGATCGCGATCGGGCTGGCGGTGAAGGTGCCGCTCTGGCCGCTGCACATCTGGCTGCCGGACGCGCACGCGAAGGCGCCGACGGTCGGCTCGGTGCTGCTGGCCGGCGTACTGCTGAAGCTGGGGACGTACGGCATGATCCGGATCCTCGTGCCGGTGCTGCCGGACGCGACGGCGACGATCGCGCCGTACCTCGGGGCGTTCTCGACGGTCGCGATCGTCGCGGGTTCACTGGCCTGCCTGGCGCAGACCGACGTGAAGCGGCTGATTGCGTACTCGAGCGTCGGGCATATGGGATTCATCGGACTCGGGATCTCGACGCTGTCGCCGGCCGGTCTGCGCGGCGCGTTGTTCGCGAACATCGCGCACGGGCTGATCACCGGGCTGCTGTTCTTCCTGGCCGGTGCGATCAAGGATCGCCACGACACCAGCGACCTGCGGACGATCGGGCGGGCGCTGTACGCACGGTTGCCACGGATCGCCGCGCTGCTGACGTTCGCGTGTCTCGCGTCGCTCGGTCTGCCGGGGCTGGCCGGGTTCTGGGGGGAGATGCTGGTCCTGCTCGGTGCGTACAACCCGGCGCCGTGGTTGCCGCGGACAACGTTCCTGGTGTTCATGGTGATCGCCGGACTCGGAACGGTGCTCACTGCCGCGTATTTCCTGCGCCTGGTCCGCAACCTGTGCCAGGGCGATCCGGCCGAGAACCCGCCGGCCGCGTTCGCGGTCGACCTCAGCCGCATCGAGCTGGTCACCTGGGCCCCCCTGATCACGCTGACCGTGCTACTCGGCCTCTGGCCCGGCCTCCTCCTGCAGCAATGGGTGGCCCTGTGACTCTCACCTGGACTGATTGGCAGGCGATCGCCGTACCGCTGGTGCTGGCGCTCGGTGCCGTCGCCGTACTTCTGGTCGACAGCTTCTGGAAGAGTGCCTCGGCCGAGCTCCGGCACACCGTGGTCACGCTGCTCACCAGCGTGGTCATCCTGTTCGGGCTCGTGTTCGTGTGGGCGCGTCGGGACGACTTCATGCCCGCGTTCTGCCGGCCCGCGGTCGAGGGGCCTGCGCAGTGCAGCCTGGTCTTCGAACCGTTGACGGCCGGGTTGTGGGCAGTGCTGCTGATTGGTGGACTCGGCGTCGCCGGACTGTCGGCGTACCGCTTGCTGGCAGCGGACGTGCCGATCGGGGAGTACCACTTCCTGCTGCTGAGCGCGCTGACCGGTGCGACGGTGCTGGCGGGTGCGCGGGATCTGGCGACGCTGGTGATCGCGCTCGAGGTGGTGTCGCTGCCGAGCTTCGCGATGGTCGCGCTGCGGCGGGACCGGCGTGGCTCCGAGGGCGCGATGAAGGCGTTCCTGGTGTCGGTGCTGTCCACGGCCGTGATGCTGTTCGGGGTTTCCTACCTGTACGGCGTGACCGGGTCGCTGTACCTGTCCACGATCGCGAACCGGCTGAACGGGCTGGATCCGGACCTCGCACGGGTCGCGTTCGCGGCCGGGCTGTTCGTGATCGTCGGCTTCGGGTTCAAGATCGCGGCGGTGCCGTTCCATGCGTGGCTGCCGGACACGTACGTCGGCGCGCCGATCGAGGTGACCACCTTCCTCGCGGTCGTGTCGAAGTCGGCCGGCGTGGCGGGGCTGCTCGTGCTGGTGACGTCCGGGATCGCGCCGGACGGCTCGCAACTGCGGACGGTGATCGCGATCCTGGCAGCGATCACGATGACGGTGGGCAACCTGGCGGCGCTGCGTCAGGTCGAGGCGGTCCGGCTGCTGGCCTGGTCCTCGATCGGCCAGGTCGGCTTCCTGCTGGCGCCGTTGGCCGTGGACAACGCGCAGGCCGTCGTCGGGTACCTCGCGGCGTACGTCGTGGTCACGCTCGGCGCCTTCGGGGCGGTCGCCGTCGTCCAGCGTCATCGCCCCGCTGGTCTGCTGACCGACTACCGCGGCATGGTCCGTTCCGAGCCCGGTCTGGCTGCGTCACTCATCTTCTTCCTCGTCGTGCTGGCCGGGCTCCCGCCGGGTCTCGCGGGCCTGTTCACCAAGTTCGCCGCGTTCCAGGCCGTCATCGACGGCCACCTCGGCTGGCTCGCGATCGTCATGGCCCTCAACGTCATGATCGGCCTCGCCGTCTACCTCCGCTGGATCGCGGAACTCTTCCGCCTCCCCGCCGACGCCCCCTTCTCGGTGGACATCGAAACTCCAGCCGTCACGATGATCTCCCTCTGCACCGCGGTAGCCGCCGTACTCTCGGTCCTGCCGAGCATCATGTTCGCGCTCGCGACCTGACAGGTTCCGGTCACAGCCGGGTCGACCGTCGCTTCGCTCGATAGCCTCTGGCGGGTGATCACACGAGGAATCGCCGGGCTGGTTCTGATGTTCGCGCTGGTCGCCTGCGGCGGGTCCGGCAAGAGCGAGACACCGCCGTCGGGTACGCCCGCCGGTACGCCGACCAGCGCAGCGGTGCCTGCGGCCAAGGACGGGCAGAACTACCAGGCCTGTGTCGACGGCGTCTGTGAGGTGATGATCCGCACGAAGGCCGTCATCAACCTCAAGGGGGCCAAGTTCACGGCGACGGTGGCGGACGGGACGCTCAAGCTCACCGACTCGAAGGGCTACATCTCGTTGAGCAGGAGCGGCAGCGACGTCAGCCGCAGTGGCGGCGGCAGTGCCGGAGGCGTGGCCGGCGGTCTCGCCGCAGTCAGCTGGAGCGACCAGGACGGACCACTTCACATCGCCACCCTGACGTACGCCGAAGGCGACGCCGTCATCGTGAGCTTTACGACGAAGTAGCCCGCGCCTGGAAGTCCTCGTACTGGGCCCAGACGCGGCGCCACAGGATCTCGCGGTCGGCGGCGGAGTAGTGCGGGAGCGGCAGCCGGAAAACGTCTGCGAGTGCCGCGAAGTAGTCCGTGGGGTTCTCGAGCAGCGTGCTGTCGACGCGGTCGGAAAACGTTTCGCTCAGACCGACGGAACGCAGTACGACGACGGACTCCGGCGTACGGCGGAACGCGGATGCCAACCGTACGAACGAGGACGCGGGGTCGGCGGAAAGCGCTGCATGCTGGACCGCGAACGCGTCGAGGGTGACCGGGGCCGACTCGAAGTCCATTCCGATCAAGTTCGCACGCGGATCGTGGTCGAGCCGCCAGCCGTCGGTCTTCTCGGACGGGCGGAGCCGCATCGTGAACGGGTACTGCTCCATCTCGCCGGTCTCCAGCGGCATCGGGTAACGCAGCCCGTCGCCGAGGCCGGCGTCGACGAGCCACTGGCGCTCGGGGTCCTCGACCAGCCCGCTGACAGTCAGCACCATATGGCTGCCGTCGATGTCGCCGGGGCGGTTGACGGTCTGTACGCCGCCACGGTGCATCTGGACGCGGTACCCGAGCTCGGTCAGCAGTAGCGCGAACGTGCCGTTCAGCTGGAAGCAGTAGCCGCCGGTCTCCCGCGCGATGATCCGCTTCGCCACGTCCTCCGGCTCGAGCGGACCGCCCGGCGTGAGTTGGTACTGCACCGTCTCGTACGGCACCTGGTCCACGTACGCGGCGTGCAACTGCGACAGCGCCTCCAGCCGCGGCGGGCCGTCGTACCGGTCGATTCCGATTCGCTGCAGCAGCGCCTTGGTGTCCATGCGCCTTAGGCTAAGCGAGGTGATCAGCGTCCTCGACCGAGTTGCCGCTCTTGCCATCGCCGACGAGCTCGGGCACGTGTTCGCCGCCTCGTTCGATGATGGAGATGCCGAGCACTTCGCAACCGACCAGCTCCCCACGCACGCGGATCGCGACGACTTCAAGCTGGTCGCGGCGCGGAAGGAAAACGTTGTCGGGTTCGCATACGGATTCACCGGAAAACGTGGACAGTGGTGGTCCGACCGAGTCGCCGAGGCGATCGGGCCGGAGCTCACGGCGGAATGGATCGGCGGACACTTCGAGGTCGTCGAGCTCGCCGTACTCCCGGAGGCCCGGCGGCAGGGCATCGGGACCGAGCTGATGCAGGAGCTGATGCGCGACCTGCCGAACCCGCGCGCGTTGCTCACGACGTACGCCGACGACCGTCCGGCACCCCGCCTGTACCGACGGTTGGGATGGCAACTCCTCGTCCCCGACCTCGGCTGGGGCTCCGCGCTCTACGGTCTGGACAGGGGCGTGCCCTAGGTCCCACGACCTGGCAGGGTATGGGGCATGACTTCTGAGCGGATCTATGTCGGGAGCTATACCAGTCAGGCCGGCGGCGGGGACGGGATCGCGTTCGGTCCGCTGGACGGGATCGAAACGGTGGCGACCGTCGCCGACCCGTCGTTCCTGGTCATTTCCGCGGACGGGCGGTTCCTCTACGCGTGCGACGAGGAGGACAACGGCCGGGTCGCGGCGTTCGCGATCCAGCCGGACGGCGGGCTCGAGCTGCTCAACCAGCAGCCGACCGGTGGCGTGCACCCGTGCCACCTGGACATCGACCCGTCGGGCCGGTTCGTGCTGTCGGCGAACTACACGTCCGGGTCCGTTTCCGTCCACCCTCGGAACGAGGACGGCTCGCTCGGCGAGCGCGCGTGCTTCGTCCAGCGCTCCGGGACCGGACCGAACGCCGAGCGCCAGGAGGGACCGCACGCGCACCAGATCGCGTTCGACCCAGCCGGTGCGTATGTGTTCGACATCGACCTCGGTTCCGACACGGTCTACTCGTCGACGCTGGGCGAGGACGGCGTGCTGCACGAGGTCGACCAGTTGCGTGTCCACCCCGGCGCCGGCCCGCGGCACATGGTGTTCCACCCGACCGCGGACGCGGCGTACGTGATCAACGAGCTCGACTCGACGCTGACCGTCTGCAGCTACTCCGACGGGAAGCTGCAGGTCGTGCAGACCGCCTCGACCCGGCCGGCCGACTCGCCGGGCGAGAACTTCCCGGCCGAGCTGCTGATCTCCGCCGACGGCCGGTTCCTGTACGGGTCGAACCGGGGCGACAACACCATCGCGGTGTTCGAGACCGCCGCCGACGGGCAGTCGGTCGAACTGGTGCAGACCATCTCCTCCGGCGGGGACTGGCCGCGGCACCTTGCCTTCGGCAACGACGGGAAAACGCTGTACGCCGCGAACGAGCGCTCCGACCAGATCGCCACGTTCACCATCGCCGACGGCCGGCTCACCCAGGTGGGCGAGCCGGCCGTCTGGCCGAAGCCGGTGTGCGTCGTGCCTGTGTAGGACCTAGACGAGCTTCTCGAAGAAGAACTCGTGCTTGAGGAAGGACACGTCGTACTCGTGACCCGGGTACGGCGGGTTCAGCTGGGACGCCTGGAAGAGGCGCCACCCGTCCTTGAGCGCGTCCAGCCCGGTCTCGTACGGCGGTACGTCACTGTCACCCGTCGTGGGGTGCGTCTCGCCCGTGCCGTCGTACGTCGACCAGCCGACCACGCGCGCGTCCAGCGCGGAGGAGGCCAGGTAGAGCACCAGCACCTGCTGACGAAGGCCGGTCTGCAGCGGGGTCTCGGCGGTGGAGGTCATGCCATCTCCTTTTTCGCGGAGGCGTGCGGGTTGTTGGCGCGGTCGGTCACCACGCGCTGCGGGCGGTTCGAGACGCGGGTGACCCAGTAGTTCGGGTCGTAGGTGTCGTCACCGGTGATCGCCTGCCACAGCTTGATCCGGTTGTACTTCTCCAGCCGGCCGGTGGCGTTCTCGTACCAGGGGAAGTTCTGCTCGAGTTCGGCCGCGACCTGCTCGTCGTACAGGTCGTCGGTGTTCCAGAGCCGCACCTGGCGGACGGTCGGGTTGAACCGGATCTTGAACATGTAGCGGTCGAGGTCGCTGTCGTTCTTGCGGCCGCCGTGCCAGATGCCGTGGTGCAGGAACTGGACGGTGCCGGCCGGGCAGACCAGGCGGGTCTGACCGCGCAGGTTCTGGTAGCGGCCGGTGTCGGACTCGTTGGTCCGGCGCAGGTGGCTGCCGGGAACACTGAGCGTGCCGCCCATCTCGAGCGTCACGTCCTGCGGGTAGTACATGAGCTGTACGTCGAAGGCGTCCGTGCGGACGTCGATGATCGCGTCACCGTGCAGGTTCTGCGCCTCGCCCTCGTGGGCCTTGCGGATGTGGACCGCGTGGTGGTCGACGGTCGGCTCCGGGCCGACCAGGCTGTGGATCGCGCCGGCCACCTCGGGCAGCTGCACCAGCCGCTCGACGAACTCGCTGTCCACGAACGCCTCCGACAGCGGGGTGCCGTACGGAACGCCCGGAATGCCGGCTTTCAGGACCTCGATCGCCTGCTGGTTCATGTCGTCCGGCACGACGGCGTCCATCCGGAGCGCGCCGGTGGCCACGAAATGTGCCATCTGTACCGAGGAGAGCAGGTGCTTGCGGTGCGGATGGGGCATGGAGACTCCCATGGTGGGTAGTGGTTGCTACTCCACCAGGCTAGGCAAAGAGGCCGTGCGCTCGCGTGGGTTGTGTTCACCACTACTGGTAATTTCTCACCATGATCGAGTTGCATCTCGTGCAACCGCCGGAGGTGGTGAACGCCGGCGCGGGCGTCCACGGCGTCCGCGGCCTGCGGGACAGGTTCCGGTTGCCAGACCTCTGGCAGCTGCACCTCTTCAACTACTCGGCCGAGCTGACGCTGCTCGGTACGACGTATTCCGTGGCGCCCGGCTATGTCTCGCTGACGCCGGCCGGGACCCAGGTGCAGTTCGACTACCGCGGACGTTCCGAGCACCTTTACGCGCATTTCCGGCCGGTCGTCGCGGGCGATCCGTCGTACGTTCCCGTCGTACAGGACGCCGGTGAGGCCGCGCCGCTGCTGTCCGCTCTGCTGCGCTCCGCGATCGAGTCGTCTCCGTCCGGTTCGGCCCGCACCGCTGCGGATGTCTGGAGCGCGCTCTGGCGGATCGCGGATCTCACGCCCGTTACCACCGAAACCCGTCACCCGGCCGTCGCCACCGCGATCGCACACATCGAAGCCAACCTCGCCCAGCCGCTCACCGTCCCCGGCCTGGCGCGCGTCGCCGGCGTCTCCCACAACCACCTGACCCGCCTCTTCCAGTCCGACACGGGCTCCACCGTCATCGCGTACATCCGCCGCCGCCGCATGACCCGAGCCCGCCATCTCCTCGTCTCCTCCACCCTCTCCATCCCCGCCATCGCCGCCTCAGTGGGCATCCCCGACCTTCAAGCCTTCAACAAGACCTGCCACCGAGAGTTGGGCGCCTCCCCCCGCGCGGTCCGCGCGGCCTGAATACCGGAGGCCTTCGCCGGGAGTGATCAGGGAGTTCGACGACCGAGAACCGTATGGTCCACGGCGAGTACGTCGACCTGACGACGAATCCGCATCCGGACCTGTCGTAATGCGCTGGCCGGGGCGCGGCGGCAGGATTAGCGTTCCGGCCATGTATGAACTGATCCCGGTCGCCGACGCGCCCGAACTGGATGCGGAAGCGGGCGAACGCTTCCGTGAGGAGTGGCCGGAGTTCATCTTCCACGACGAAGGCGTGACACCGTACCGGGAGCGGCGGGTGGAGTACTTCCCCGACTGGGAGTTCTACCTCGTCGCTGAGGACAGGCGGCTGATCGCGGGCTGCTGGGGCGTACCGATCGCCTGGGACGGCACGGTGGCGGATCTTCCCGGCGGGTTCACCGATTCGCTTGCGCGGTCGGTGAACTCGTACGAGGAAAACGTCGTACCGAACACGTTCGTGCTGATGGCGGCCGCCGTACGCTCCGACGAACAGGGCCAGGGCCATGCCGGCCGTGTCATCACCGCCGTCCGCGACCGCGCGGTCGCCCGTGGCCTCGGTCAGGTGATCGCCCCGGTCCGCCCGACGCTCAAGTCGCGCTATCCGCTGACGCCGATCGAGACCTTCATGACCTGGACCCGTCCCGACGGCTTGCCTCTCGACCCGTGGCTGCGCACCCACGTCCGCCTGGGCGCCACCCTCCTCGCGCCCGCCCCCGCCTCCCAAACCATGACCGGCACAGTCGAGGACTGGGAGAAGTGGACCAACATGCCCTTCCCCTCCACCGGCACCTACACCATTCCCGACGGCCTGACCACCTTGCAGATCGACCGCGAAGCCAACACCGGCACCTACATCGAACCCAACATCTGGCTCCGCCACGCCTGAATGCCCCGGCCCTCCAGGCCGGCTTCAACTGGACTGAACTGCCAGGGCCGCGAGGCCCTCGGCCAGGATGCCTTCGACCACTTGGAGGGCGTACGGCTCGTCCGGGCCGGTGATGGCCTGATGGGACCAGCCGACGACGTCCTCGTACGCGCGGACGTGGCGGTAGTAGTGGACAGCGTCCTGGTCGAGCGTGTGCGGGCCGTAGCCGGCGAGGAAGGCATCCTGCTGCGCGGACGTCGTCGGGCCGACGTCGCCCATGCCGCCGAGCATGAACATCAGGTCCTGCTCACGCGGCGCGTAGATGACATCGTCCCAGTCGATCAGGTGCAGCCCGTCATCGACCAGGACGTTGCCGAGATGCGGGTCGCCGTGGCAGACGACCCGCGGGCCGTGCGGCGCGGGCGGCCGGTTGGTGAGCAGGTCCGTGATGACGTCGTCGTACTGCTTCCACACCGCCGCCAACTCCTCCTCGACCTCGCCCTCAGGGGTCTCGAGTCGCGTACGGACGTCCTCCGCGAGCGCCGGCGTACGCGCATCGATGTGACTGTGCTTCGGCAACGCGTCCCGCAGCCGGGGCGGAAGCTCCGCGTCGTGCACCCGACGCAGCAGTACGCCGTACTCCGACCACTGCTCGTCCGTCAGCCCCGACTCTGCCGCCCGGGGACCGTCGATCCACGGCGTGATCGTCAACCGCTTCTTCGCGTGCACACTCCACAGTCCGCCCTCGGACGTCCGGATCAACTCCGGTACGCCGGGCAGCCCGCTGTCGGCGAGGTACGCCGCGACCTGATGGCCCGTGTTGGTACCCGCGCCGCTCCACTTCACGGCGTACGCGTTGGTCGCCGTGGTCGCCCGCCACACCTGAGCGGCGATGTCCGCGCCGTGCATGACCGGTGTGAGTTCCACCACTTCGAGCCCGAAGTCCGCCAGCAACCACTTCCGCATCAACGTCTCGCCCACACCCGCCAGCATGCCCGGCAACCACCCCACCCGCGAACCGATTACCCGCCGTTGCCCTCGTGGGCTGGAACGATCGCTCGGATGGAACACGATCATGCTGACTGGGAGGCCGTCGTACAGGCGGCCCATCACCGTGCCGCCGAGCGTCAGGAGCGCCTGATCGGGAGACTCGGCGAGGACGCGCAGTACTCCTGGGACCTCGAACAGGCCGCGATCACCTGGTCGCGGGAGGGCGCCGAGTTCTGCAGGGCGCGGCTCACCCTGATCGGCACGGTGAGCCTGGCCGAGTCGAGCTGGCTCTGGTCGTGGGCCAACGACTCCCTACCGCCCAGCGCGGTCGGAGACATGGATGCGGTGCGCCAGTACGGCGAACTCCACGGGTTCCCGGTCCTGCCGTGGGAGTCGTTCGACCATCATCCGGCGCTCGTACGGGAGGCCAGGGTGGTGTCAGCCGCCGTACTGGACGCCGCCGGCCTGTGGACCGACCAGGCCGGCGACATCCAGTTGCACTTCCTGCTCCACGACCTCAGCGGTAGTTGACGAACTGCACCGCGAAGTCGAGGTCCTGGCCCTTGATCAGCGCCTGAACCGCCTGCAGGTCGTCACGGCTCTTGCTGGAGACACGCAGCTCCTCACCCTGGATCTGGGCCTTGACACCCTTCGGGCCCTCGTCGCGGATCAGCTTCGACAGCTTCTTCGCGTTCTCCTGGGTGATACCGGCGTCGATCGTGGCATTGATCTTGTAGATCTTCCCGGACAGCTTCGGCTCGTCCGCCTGCAGACCCTTCAGCGAGATCTGCCGCTTGACCAGCTTGTCCTTGAACACGTCGAGAACGGCGTTCACCCGCTCCTCGGTGCTCGCCTGCAGGTCGATCGACTCACCGGACCACTTGATCCCGGCATCCACGTTCTTGAAGTCGAACCGCTGGCTGATCTCCTTCGCCGCCTGGTTCACGGCGTTGTCCACCTCCTGACGGTCCACCTTGTTCACGATGTCGAAGGAGGACTCCGAAGCCATGGGCACTTCCTTTCCGATTTGCTGTCAGGGCCACTACCTGTTGTATCGTCTCCCACGCCGGTTCACGAACCGGCAGCACCCTGGCGGGTTGCCCGAGCGGCCAAAGGGAGCAGACTGTAAATCTGTCGGCTTATGCCTACGCAGGTTCGAACCCTGCACCCGCCACACGCCGAAAAAGGGCCCCTGACCTGCGGAAACGCAGGCAGGGGCCTTCTTCGTGCTGTCCGGCTGTGTCCGGTGGTCACCGGTGATCTACGGCTGTCCGTGCGGAATCCGTGCGGAAGCTTGCGAGCGGCGGTGGTAATCGGCGGTAGCTGGTGCCAGCTGGCGGGGCCTGCCAGAGCAAGGTCTCGCGGACTGTGGGTAGATTCGCTGAGTGGTTGACCGCGATGCTGGCAAGGACTTCATGTCGGGTGCAGAGGTCTGGCAGCGATCGCGGGCGGTCACGGCTCGGGCCGGGCGGTCGTGGCACGACTGTCAACTGGCCCCACGCACAAGTTCGGTCTCGTCGGTCCAGCGGGCGACCACGGACAGGACGCAGAGCATCTCCAGGGCGTATTGCTCCGACCATTCCTCGCTGCTGTGCGCGGCCACGTTGCGGATACCCGCGAAGGCGCCTTGGGCAGTGAGATGGAGTCCGTCTTGGCGCGATCGCCAACCCTCACTGTTTGGGTCGCCAGGTAGGTGAAGCCGCGGCCGGCCAGCGGCCAGCTTCTGTGCGAAAACTTCCTGGACCAGTGCTCGGTCCGCCAGGTGGCTGCTGGCCTTCTGCGCGATGTGTGCCGACAGCGACGTCGCCGCCACCCCTACTGCGACCCTGTATTGGCCAGTGGTCCATAGTGGCCCTGCTGCAGACCAGATGTGCGGATGGAATCGGTCAGCTGCCACTGTGGGGGCGTCCGGAGAGAGATTCCTCTTCACCAGCTCCGCATCCCGAGCCACCCCCAGTGCCTCCTCGGCGATCTTCTGGTAGAGGAGAGCTTGGTTTCTCAGATTGCTTGGAACGTTACTAGGCAAGGCGATGTCGAGCGCCCGGAGGATCCTGAGGAATGTCGGAAGCTCGCCGCGGTATCTCGGTGCCAACATTCGCATCGACTGCCCTGCGACTGCCCCGAAGGGGTCGCTCGGCCCGACAGTCAACGTCGCGATCAGCCCGGCGCAAGTGAGACGGAAAGCCTCGATACGCTTGGCCATCCACTCGTAGTTCACTGAGGCACAATAGCGCTGCTGGCCGCCGGGCTGATACGTGCAAGCTGTGTAGTCCGGGCTGATACGAGGGATCCGTGGTGCATGGACTCCGTGTGATTCGTTCGGAGAATCAGGCAGACCGCTGGTAGTCGATCGAGAGAGCTGCCTCAACGCGGAGTCGGGCTGCCGCGTCCTGACCGTCAAGGCATTTGGCGTACACCTTTAGCAGGACGTTGACACTGTGGCCCGCCCACTCGGCTACCTGTGTCGCGGGTACGCCCGCGTTGAGCCACAATGACACGGCCGCGTGTCTGAGGTCGTATGGTCGTCTCGCGAGTGGCGAGGCGGCCTCGGCTTCGCTGAGCGCCTTCGTACGGGCCTTGTTCCACACCCGAGCGTAGGTGTTCGAGGACACCGGGTTGCTGTACGGCGGCGGCAGGGGGATGCCCGCCTTCCCGGTGCGACTGACGAACAGCCGGCCGCCCGGTCCGGGACGGAACTCAGCAATGTGCCGGCGCAGCAGCTCGACCAGCTCCGGGCAGGCCGGAACGGGACGAGTCGCCTTGTCCGGCCGGTGCTTCAGACTCCGGTCCTCGCTTGCCTCGCCGTTGTCGGTCCACTCGACTCCAGCGTGCTGTGTCGAGCCTGTCAGCAGCAATTCGCCCCAGCCTGCCTCCGGGAGCTTGCAGTCCGAGACGCGCAGGTGTTTCGCCTCGGACGGCCGCAGTCCGGCGAAGTAGAGACACCCGAAGAATGCCTCCAGGGCAGGGTAGATCTCTCGGACCGCCTGGAGAAGTGCCCGTGCTTGGTGTGGATTGGCGACAACGCGGCGGTCAACAATGTCGGTGTTCTCCGGCTTGGTCCATTGCACTTTGTCGATCGGGTTTGCCTCGAATAGTTCCAGTTCTACGGCGTACTCCAGCGCGCTGTAGAACGCCGACCGCTTCCGTGTGACTGTTGCGGCCGCCGCCGATTTGCCGTCGAGTTTCACAGCAAGCGAATCGAGTGCGCGACGCATTACAGGTGCGTCCCTCAGATTGGATAGATCGGGCGAGTTGTCTGCGATCCACCGGACCCGTGCAGCGTCCTTGTCCTGTGGGGTCGCTTCCGCGATGGGGATTCCGGCGCGGGCGGCTTTGTTGAAGGCCCAGTTCCGGAGGACTGAGCGAATCCGCTGTGTCTCGTCGGTGGTTCGGGTCGGCAGCAATGCGATGGTCACGGTCGCAAGTGCTTCGGCGATGTTCTTTCGGTGACGCGGTGATGCGTGGGGCCACTTGACATCCACGAACTCTGCCGCGTGTTCGTACCACGTGCGTCGGCTCAACTCCCGGAGCATCGTTTGCGGGAGGCCGCTCTCGATGTCGAACGGAACACCCTCACGAGCGGCCGTTGTCAGCTTCGATCGGAAGCTGTCGGCAAGTTTGCTAGTGGCAAACGTCTCCTGCGATCGCTTGCCAGCCACCTCCCACCTGACGGTGTATGTCTTCCCGCGCTTCCCGGCGTAGGTGGTGATCTTGAAGATGCGCACGTCGTAGGACAGGTTGTCGGCGCTCACGCTGCATCCTCCAGGCTTTCGAGCCAGCGTTCGTAGTCGGTGAGGCGGATTCGGATATCGCCGTTCGGGAGCTTGATGCAGCGGGGTGCCTTCTTCGCCGCTCGCCAGTCGTAGAAGGTTGAGCGGGCTACGCCCAGGTCAGCGCACACGTCAGCGATCGTGAGGTGCGCCCGTCGCCGGGCCGGGGTTGCCGTGCTCACGCGGAGTCTCCTTCGGGGTCGTGAGGCTCCGACAAAATTGACAAAATTGACAGAACTCGGTTTCTGTCGTTTTTGTCATTTCTGTCAGGGCGTTGCGAGGACGGTTGGGTGGACTTCGTAGGCGGTCGACGGACGGCCGCGCTTGCCGGTCGTCTCGGGTGTCTTGGGTCTGATGTGGCCGTGGTCGGTGAGCAGGGAGAGTGCGGGGTCGAGGTCGGCGGCGACGGCGAATCGGGTGCGGCCTTGGAGGGCGCGGAGGGCATCTCTTCGGGTGAAGGTGGGGTGGCCGTGTTTGGTGATCCAGGTGAGGACTTCGCGGGCGTCGTCCAGGTCGGGGTCGGATCGGCCCATGAGGTCGTAGACGGCTAGGGCGTGGTCGAGGTAGTAGCGGCCGACGTTTTCGGCCGCGCGCATGGTGTCGGCGGTGATGGGTCGGGCGTAGCCGTGGTGGAAGTTGTGGGCGATGTGGAGCAGTGCGGCCAGCCGGACGACGGCACCGGCGAGCTTGGATGCCCAGTCGGTGATGCCGGCGAGCTGTCCGGTCTGCGGGTGCAGTCGCGGTTCCAGCCAGTTCTGGAAGTCCAACAGCACCTGTCCGGCTTCAGGTTCGAGATCAAGCTGGTGCGGTTCCTCGTGGTCGGCCAGGACGAGAACGAGGGTTTTGAGTGCGTCGCGGTACATCGTTTCGATGTGCTCGGGGACGGGCTCGGCTTCGTTGTTGCGGCTGCCCACGGTGTTGGGCGGAACGCTGTAGAGAATCCGGGCCAGCACGCCGCGATCCCGGAAGCCCGGCTGTGCCGCCAGCCCTGCAAGGGTTCCCGGCTGTGTGGTGACTCCGAGTGTGAGTGCGGGTCGTTCGACGGTCTCGGATTCGCGGCCCTTGCGGTCGACCTGGAGTTTGTCGCCGGCGTGGCCTTTGAGGAACACACCGAGGTTGGGTTGTGCGGAGTAGCGGGTGCCGGTGAGGGTGGCGAACACGTCACCTTCGGCGGACAGGACGGCCATGCGGCCGCCGTGGGTGGCGAGGAGCGAGATGCAGGATTCGGGCGTCACATCGTCGGTCATCAGTCGGGGCAGTTCGGGTACGACGATGCCTGCGGCTTCCTTGGCGGCGGCGGTCGCGTCGGCCAGTGCCTCGTGCGGGTTGGCGGTGGCGCGTTCGGCCTTCTTGGCAAGGTCTTCGGCACGTGCAAACGCGATGCGGGCGGCCAGCTCGGCTTCCACCCGCCGTTCGGCCGCGAGTTCGCGCAGCGCATCTTCAGCCAGGGACAGGGGTGCGGTCATGGCGCGGAACACCGGCGACTTCCGGGAGCCGGGCGGGAGCGCGGTGACGGTGTAGAGGTTGACCTGTTCGACCCACGACCGGGTGACCCGAACCAGTACCTTGCCGCCGGCGGCCGTGGACAGGCACGCCAGCGCCACCGACCCCGCGAGGTCGACCGGGGTCTGTGTGGCTTCGGCGACCGCGCCGACCTGATCGGCCAGCCAGCCGGGGAACACCTCGACGGGGAAGGGCCGAACGAGCCGCTTCGTCTTCAGCGGCACCGGCGGGCCGTCCCAGCCCTGCGCGGCGGGTGGCGAGAAATCGCGTTGCGGATCCCGAGCGCGGTTTTCGGCGTGTGCCGGGCGGATCGGGGTCGGTGGCACCGGGTCCCAGGGGTCTTCGGGTGGCTCGGTGAGCGGTGGCAGGGGTGGCAGCCAGTCGGGTAGCTCGGCAGTCACGCGGCGATCCCTTCGGCACGGAACCCGCCAGCTATGGCGGCTCGGATTTCGCGGGTGGTCTGTTCGGCTTGCTGTCCCACGTCGGTCAGCGCGGCGACGGCGTCGGTGTGGCTGATCGCACCGGCCGCGACCATCCGCGCAACGCCCCTTGCAGCGCCGTAGAGCGTCGTTCGGCGCTTCCCCTCGGGCGCGTGCCGGACGGCGTCCAGGTGCGCGTCCAGCAGCCGCCCGGGGTGGGAGATGCCCCCTGCTTCGGTGGTCCGGATCGGGCCGGACGGCTGAGCGGTCGCCGGCGCGACGGGCAGGCACGCGGAGATCAGCGCGGGGGGCATCTCCACCGGTTCGGACAGTCCCGCGCCCCGCCGGTAGGGCTGGTGGGTGCGGTGGTGGATCGACGGCGGAAGGACGACGTAGCCGCCGTCAGCCTTCACATCGATCCCCGGCCGGTTCGGCATCGGTCGCGAGCCGATGTCCCGGCCGGGGTGGCGGTAATACAGGTGCACCCCGCCCGAGCCGGTGCGGACCCACAGCGTGCGGGGCACCAGCTCGTGCGCCACCAGCTCAGCCAGGCTGTCACTGCCGCCGTGCGCGGGGTCCACGTCGATGACCACGAGCCCGGACACGGCACCGGTCCGTACGGCCAACTGCCCACGGGGTACGGCGGTCACGATCTGCGCGACGCGTTCGGGGTCGGTGGTGGCGGCGTAGAACCCGTGGCAGGTCAGGTGTCCGCAGGCCGCCGGGTCGTGCGGGTGGTCGCGGCAGTCGTTGCAGTTGGCGACCGGCCGCTTGGAGCGACCGAGCATGAACACCGGCCAGCCGCGTTCGGTCGCGGCGACGGCGGCGGTCAGCAGGTCGTTCATCGGAGATCTCCTCTCGAGTAGGGGACAGTCGCCGGTCAGGCAGCGGCCGGGTAGTTGGCGGCGTCGATGCAGTCCACGCAGCGGCCGTCAGAAGTCGGGATGCAGCAGTCGGTGACGGCCTTGCAGAGTCCGCAGGTGCGGCGGGCCTGCATCGCCTTGTCCAGCGCGTTGAGCTGCGCCGGTGACGGCACGCGGGAGGGTTTGGCGAGGTCGAGCCGGTACAGCCACGCCCACCGCTTCCCGTTGCGCCACACCAGCAGCGCGTACGGCTCCTGCCCTCCCGGAGACATGCGCATCGCCCGGAGCTGGCGGCGGGTGGCGAGCCCTGCCGGTGCCCACCGGAACCGGAACACCGGCGTTCCGTGGTGATCCCACCCGAGGGCCTGTTGGCCGTTCCACAGCTCGATCCAGCGCGACGCGGCCGGGTGCAGCGTGGCGCGGTCCAGTGCCGTGCTCATGCCGTCACCCCAGCGCCGGCGTCGGTGTGGTGTACGGCGTCGATGCGTCGAGCGACCCATTCGAAGACCGGCACAGCGACTGAGTTGCCGAGTTGGACGTACCGGTCGCGGTCGGACTGCGGGGAGCCGTTGGAGGTGGCGGTCCAGCCGTCGGGGAACCCCTGGAGCCGTTCGGATTCCAGCGGAGTCAGCCGGCGCGGCCCGGTGTTCGGCTGGACGACGTAGGTGACCATCGTGGGGTCTTGCTTGTCGTTGCCGCCGTGGCTGACGAGCGAGTGCGCGTAGGTCGGTACCCACGTCGTCAGGCCGCCTCGGTGGTCTCCGTCGCCGCGACCGTCTCCAGCGCCGTTCGAAGCGCCAGAGGAAGGTTGCGGCGTCGCCTCGCAGTGCGGGTGAGGATGCCCCGGCACACGGTCGGGCTCAAGGAGTACGCGGACAGGTGCGGTCCGGTCTCCAGAATGTCCGACAAGGACGAGTCGGCGGCGTCGGTGGGGTACTCCGAAACCGCGACCGTCCAGCACCCGCCAGGCACTGTCCATCCTGAGGTCGGCCAGGTCGGCGAGGACGTGCCCGAAGTCGCGGCCGTCGTTGACGGACAGAAGGCCAGGGACGTTTTCCCCGACGAACCAACGGGGACGAAGCTCACCCAGCAGTCTCGCGACGTGCATCCACAGTCCCGTGCGTGGGTCTGCCAGGCCGCCACGACGGCCGCGAGGTGAGTTTCCTTGGCAGGGCCACCCGGAGGCGAGGACGGTTCGGTCGGGAACAACTCCAACTGCTGTGAGGTCATCGGCGGTCACCTTCGTGATGTCTTCGAACAGGTGCGTTTCGGGGAACCGGTCGGCCAGCACACCGCGTGCGGCCGGGTCGATCTCGACAGCGGCGGCGGTGGCGATGCCGGCGCGGTGAAACCCGAGATCGATACCGCCGATCCCGGCGCACAGCGATACCAGGTGCAGGCCCGTGCTCGGCGCGTTCATCAGAGCCTCCACCAAGGGCGTCGCCGGTCGGCCTGCTCGAACCGTTCGCGGGCTTCGAGGGCTTCGGCGGTCTCGTTGTTGTGCGAGTACTGGTTCAGCTCGTCCAGCGCGGCGCGGTACTCCTCGCGCGGCGTCAACGGCCTGTCGGCGTCGCCGCGTTCGTGCCTGTCGTCGTTGCCGGTGTCGGGTTTGGTGCGGTGGAGGTTGGCGAGCTGGTCACGGAAGTCGGCGCGGGACTCGTTGTTCAGTCCGGTGGCGGTGGTCTTGCGGCGGGGTTTGCGTGGGGTGGCCACGGTGGTCCTCCGTTCGGGGTCAGCGGTTCCGGTGGTTGTTGCGGCGGTCGAGAAGTCGGCGGCCGATGCGGCGTCGGCGGCCGGTGCCTTTGCAGCGCGGGCAGTTGCGGAACTTCTTGCCGGACAGGGATCGGGACTTGCCGTCGCCTGCGCAGCGGGTGCAGTTGGCGTAGGGCCAGATCACGCAGGCGAGCAGGTAGAACGCGACGATCACGAGTCCGGCAGTGATCAGGACGGCAACCTGTACGACTTCGCGCGGCTGCTGTGCGAGTTCCGACGCAGCGATGATCAGTCCCAGGCTGCCGAGGAGCACGGAGTAGGCGGAGTCAGACATGTCCATCACTTTCTGTAGTCGAGTCAGGGTGTGACGGGTCAGGGCGGGCACCTGGCGGTGGCCGTCCGGCGTGATGTTCGAGTTGGGTTAGCTGCCGGTGATCGGGTTAGGTCTGTAACTCACCGGCCCACTGGGGGTTAATGTGGCTCTGACCTGCGGAAAGTTAGCGAGTGAGGCGAGTTAACCCAGGGTCGGAATCCGCTGGTCAGAGCCCGGTTTCGGCGGTCTCCGACCCTGGGCGTTGAGCTAACTCGCGAGCTGTCCCGTGTCGTCGCCGTCCTCGCCGGCGTCGGTCGGGTCCTGTTCCCGGCGCACGATCGCGTCACGGACGGTAGCGGGGTCGAGGGGGTAGCGGTTCCCGGTCGACGGGACCCGGATGCCGTGCTCGGTGTCGAGCAGTTCCCGCAGTGCCTTGCCGGTGAGGGTCAGGTACGGCGTCCAGGTCGGCGCGAGCCGCTTGAGCAGCGCGGGCACGTCCGCACTCGGCACCGGTTCGTCTCCGAGGACTTCGTCCAGGTCGGTCAGCAGGTCGCGGGTCTCGATCTGCACCGGCCGGGAGTCCGGGACCTGCTTGCCGAGCTTGGCGATCGCGTCCAGCGACCGCTTGATCAGCGGCGTCACCTGATCATTGCCCTTGGCAACGTCGAGGTAGTACCACTGCAAGATCTCGGACCGCTCACCGCTGAAGCCCTTCACGACAGCGGTTCCCTTGTCGGTGCCGGGGATCAGCTCGGTCGCCCGGTGCCCGGCCGCGTACGCGCCCTGACCGAGCAGGGCATCGTTGGCGACGTGGTCACCGACCGCGAATGCGATCCCGTTGGAACAGTTGCGGGTCACGTCACGCGGCATCGAGTCCCGCGTCGGTGCCTGCGTCGAGATGATCATGTGAATCCCGCGCTTGCGTCCGAGCTTCACGATCTCCACCAGCAGCTTGGAGATCTCCTTGCCGTAGGTGTCATCGGTGATCGCCACGTGCGCCTCCTCCAGCAGGCACACCAACGGGTGCAGCCCGACACCAGCAGAGGCGAGTTCACGAGTCACGGCGGGCACCTCGTAGCGGATCAGCAGCTCGCCGCGCCGCTGGACCTCTTCATGAACGTTCACGAGCTGGTCGCGGATGGCTTTCATGGATTCGTCGTCCGCGCCCATCACGTACGACGAGCAGCGCGGCTTGAACACCTCGAAGTCGAAGTTCGTGTCCGGAACCCAGATCCGCAGCTCGGTCGTGGGGTCGAGCGCGCAACCGGCCATGATCGCCCGCGCCGCGCTCGACTTGCCCTGACCGGGCATGCCACCGGTCATCGTGTTGCGTTCCATGATCGGCGCGAGCATCGCGTCACCGCGCAGCGTCTTCCCCGACGGCACGCCCTTGAACACGTCCACCAGACCGCCGGCCAACAGCGGGTACTCACCCGCGCCCTCCGCCAGCGCGCCCTTGTCCGCGATCCACACGTCCAAGATCCCGGCCTCGCTGCCGGTGGTCGGCCACACCTCCTTCGCTGCCCGGTGCAGGCCGGTGGCCAGGTCACCACGGCGGCGCGCGATCTTCTCCGCCGTGACGCCGGCAGGCAGCCGTACGACCGCGTGGGTGCCGCGTCCGTCGACGCGGGCCGGGGTGATGAACTGGAGCTTCAGCCCGGCTTTCAGGTACTGCGTGATCGCCGGGATGCGCAGCGCCTCCAGGGCTTTCGCGATCGTGGTTTCATCGATCGCCACATCCCACGCTGTGTCGGCGGTGGTGACCAGCCACGACGGCGGCTCCGCACGGCGCTTGCCCTCCCGCCACGCGGCCAGCACGATCAGGAACGGTGCCGCGATCGAGACGCCGCTCCAAACGATCGCGCCGGCGGCGATCAGGAACCCGATCAGCGCGAAGAACCCCAGCCACACGCCGGTGAACGAGCCGTTGCCGGTGGCCTTGGTCAGGATCGCGACCAGCAGCACCAGGAACGGCACCCCGACCGCCATGGCCACGGTGACCTTCAAGACACCCCACGCGAGCTTCGGGAGATCCATCAGGCGGCGGTGCCGGCGTTCGGTGGCCATCTCCTTGCGGTCGGTCCACTCCTTCAGCTCCTCGCGATCACCGACCGCCTCAGCGGCCTTGATCTGGCGCCGGTAAGTGCCCATCGTCGACGCGTCCCACGCGCGCTTCGCCCAGGACTCGACACCCTGCACGACCGTGAATCCCTCGCGCAGCAGCACCTTGCTGGCCGTCTTGGTCTTGTCGTGCGTGGACACCTTCACCACCGCACGCGTGGCGACCTGCGTACCCGTCACCGCACGGCGCACCAGCGCGCCACGGTTCGCGAGGCGGCGGTCCAGCTCCGCCGACTCCTCATCGGTCAGGATCTCGCCCTCGATCACCTCAGCCTCGACCGGCTCGGCGGTGTCGGCGTCGACGCGTTCGGCCGGTTCGTGGGCGATGCCCTGTGCAGCGTCCTGCGGGCGCTCGTCGGTGTCGTCGTTGGTGTGAAGCTTGTGCACGTTGTCCATGCCTGCTCGCTCCTATCGGTCAGGCCGCAACGCGGGCGGTCTCGCCCGGTGCGTCCATGTCGTCAGTGCTCGTGTGAGGGGCGGTGGTCAGTTCGTCGCGGACAGCCGCGGCGACCTTCGCTGACAGGCCGGTTGAGCAACCGGTCGTGTGCCGCGCCCACGCGGGCGTGATGGCGTCGGCCGCGGCGCCCGGCTCGACCGCTGCCAGGGCTTCGGTGACGTAGTCGGCCAGCAGCTTCCGTCCGGTCCTGCTGGGCTTAGTGGGCTTCCTGCGGGTCTGTGACGGCTTGGGCTTGCCCGGGGCAGCCGGTGCGGTCTTGATCGCCTCAGCGGCGGTCTGCGTCGTCTCTGCACTGGTGGGCAGCTCGGCAGTAGCCGGGGTGGTGTCGAGGCGGTGAGATGCCCCTTCCGGGGCGGCCAGCGCGGCGGTCTGCTCTGCCCGGAGCACGGCCTCAGTGAGCCGGTCCCGCAATACCGGGGCGGTCTCGGCAGCGCAGAACACCAGTAGCGGCGGCACCGAGTGCAGAACGATCCCGGCAATATCGCGGTGACCGAACGACGCCCAGGTGTTCATCACGTACGTCGCGGCAAACGCGAACCGCTTCGTCTTGCGGATCCAATTCGTGTTATCGCTGACCTGATACCGGGCGGTGATCTGCTCTGCGCGCAGGACCGCGATCAGGACGAGCGACACCATCGGGTCCAGCAGCCAGGCGGCGAACCACGGCAGCGACCACAACACGGCCCCCTGCGCGGCGAACGCTTGGACGTTGACCATGGTGAAAGCCAGACCGAGCACGATCCCGACCCACATGCAGCGGTCAACCTGCGTGCGCACCGACTCCACCCGCAGTGCAACCACGTCGGGATGCGTGGACAGTGCACGGACCTGCGAGGCCTCAGCAGCAGCCGTGCGCAGCCGGTCGACGCCGTTGGGCTTCGACAGTGCCGGCGCATTCTGCGGGGACTGCGCGAGTGTTGTCATCGTGCGTCACCTCCGCTGAACTGCGTGATGACCCAGTCGCCCGCTTGGGGCAGGGTGTCGGTGGTGTGCAAGACGTGGTCGCCGCGCCAGACAATCCAGGCCGTTCCCAGCGCCGTACGGGGCGAGACGACCTGCATGAGGTCGTAGCCCGCGACCTTCCACCACCCGACGTCAACCCGGACGAGATCGGGGAGGGGCATCTCGACAACCTGCGCGCCGGTCATGCCGCGCCCTCGGTCTCCGGCTCGTGGTCGGCCAGCTCCCGGCCCAGCTCCAATACCCGGCGCTTCGCACGCCGGACCCGGCGCGTCTCTAGCTCCGACGCGTACGGCCCGGCGTTGACGGCCGCGATCTCGGCGTCCAACAGGTCCAGCTCGGCCGCGATCAGCGGCCACTCGTACTCGATCGCGGCCAGCTCAGCGGCGGATGGACCCTCGCGGCGAACGGCCGACAGGTGGATGATGCTCATGGGTTGCGCTCCTCTTAAGACGACTAGTGCGACCTGGACGCCTCGGCGGTTGCATCCGCCGGGGCGTCGCTTCTCGAAATCGCTTTCGAGCTGCGATTTACAGTAGCGCCTACTGTCGGTTGATCGCAACAGGGAGGCGATATCCTGTGTGACGTGACTGACTCCCGCAGTGCACTAGAGGCCGCGACCGCCCGATACCGACAGACCGAAGCGACCCATGAGCAAGCTCGCCAGGAGCTGCTAGACGCGGTCATCGACGCGCTGCGGGCAGGCGTTCCACCAACTGAGGTTGAGCGGCTGTCCCCGTTTACGGCGGCGTACATCCGGAAGACGGCGCGAGAGCGAGGCGTACCGCCAGCGGAGCGCGGCCGGAAGCCGTCGAGCTCCAGAGCTGCGGAGTAGTGCGTGGTCTTGGTCATGCCAGAAGTCTTGAAGAGCGCGAGTCTCGCCCTAACTCCGCGTATATCTCATCTCGACCATCCGTGACCCATCTAGTCTCATCTCTGTCTCATGAGACTGATAACTTGACGAGACCGAAACCCAGCTCTGGGGAGCAGTGATGCTGGCTGAAACTGCACTGAAAGCACTACTGCGCGAGCGTCACCTACAGGAACATCGGGCGTTCTGCCGGGAGTACGACAAGGTGGCTCGCGTGGTCGATCGGGAGCAGGTCGGCGGATACCCGAGCAAAGCGACGTTCTACCGATGGCTGTCAGGTTCGCTGACTGGCCTACCGCACCCCGGACACTGCCGAATCCTGGAACACATGTTTCCCGGCTGGAAAGCCGAGGCACTGTTCCTTCCTTGGCCGGATGAGCCGCCCGCCGATCCGACAGCCGTGCCCGTATCGCCCACCGCGCCAGCGCAACACAACGCGAATCCGATCGCTGCGACGCCGGTGGCCGGGTTGGCCGGCGTGACCGCGATCTACACCAGCCGTACAGAGTTCTCACACGAGATCCCGACGCCGAAGTTGTTCGACAGCGCCTCCGATGTGGCGGCGGCTGGGCTGTCGCTGAACCTGATCTGCCAGCAGTACCCGGACCTCAAGTTGCGGGCGCTCCTACGACGGGCGTCAGTTCGCCTGCTGTTCCTCGACCCGGACGGCGAATCGATCCAGCGCCGAAATCGCGAGGAAGGTCACGAAGAGGGGCACCTCTCGGCCTGGTCACGAGGAAACATCAACATCATGAGCAGGCTCCGAGACGATCTCGGGGGAGCGGCCGACAAGCTGGAACTGCGGATGTATGACGAAACGATCCGCTTCAACCTCATGTTCATTGACCAGAGGCTCTGCGTCATGCAAACCTACCTGCCAGCGCTCCGAGGGCTGGATTCGCCAACATTTGTCATGGAGCGAACGGGTAACGAGTCGTCCGATCTGTACGCTGTCTATGACCAAATATTCTCCTCACTCTGGGAGTCGGGTAAGACGATATGACAGACCTGTCGAGGCTCCTCAATATCGCGAACGAGGCAGTAGATATCGGCCGCGAGGCAGCGGTAACGCAGGACTTGGGAACGGTCACATCCAAGGGTGATCGGGATATGGCGTCAGAGGTGGATTTCGCCGTTGAGCATGCCATTAGGTCGCATTTGGCAAAGGCGACGCCTGAAATTGAGTTTCTGGGTGAGGAGGAGGGTCGTTCCGGCGACGACTCGGGCGGCTTGTTGTGGGTTCTTGATCCGATAGACGGAACAGCTAATTTCGTTCATGGAATACCGCTGGTTGCAATATCTCTCGGGTTAGTAGCGGGGGACTCGTCTCTAGTTGGTGTAATCGATATGCCCTTCCTCTCGCGACGCTATGCGGGGTGCCTTGGCAGTGGCTCATACTGCAATGGGCGTCAGATTCACGGCAGCAAGTGCAGTCGTCTCGAAGATGCAATTATCGCTATTGGAGACTACGCGGTCGGGGATAATTCGGCGGAACGGAATGCTCCACGCCTCGCACTCACGTCTCTGCTTGCTGCACAAATTCAACGAATCCGGATGCTCGGCACGGCTGCCACCGATCTCGCCTGGGTGGCTGACGGCAGCCTGGATGCCTCGATCATGTTCAACAACAAACCATGGGATACGAGTGCTGGCGTCCTGATTGCACGGGAAGCGGGCGCCCAGGTGCTCGATGTAGACGGGATGCAACACACCTTCCATTCGGCCGGCACAGTTGCAGTGGTTACGCCCCTCGTATCAGAGGTGATGGGACTGATTGCAGAGGCGCAGGAAGCGCAGCTCTGAGTCGAACAGTGGTGAGGGGAGGGTAGATGGATCTGTGGGCGATCGTTGCCACCGGCGCAGTGGGGCTGCTTGCAGGTCAGGCGGGTGCTTGGTTACAAGGGCGACGTGATGCGGCCGCTGATCAGCGGCGTCATGGCGCTGAGATTGAGCGCTTGAATCTCCAATTGATCGATGCTCGGGACCAGCAAGCCCGCGAGCGTGCGCAAAGGGACACTCTTGAGTGGCGTGAACGTCGCCTTAGCACCTATCAGATCGCTTCATCGGCTTACCAGGCGGTTTCCAAGAGCTCGATCGATCTGATGTATCTCGATGATCATGCTGCGATAGCGACGGCTATCACCCGAATGCGAGAAGGCAGCAAGATTCTAGAGGAGCAACTCGAGCAATGTGCGCTCATCTCGGCAAGAGAGACCCGCCATAAGGCGTTGAGGCTGGGTATAACGCTCGAAGATCTACTTTCTGCGACTGAACAGTACGAGAGGAGAGTTGTCGCAATGGTCGCACATCCAGCAGAGGGACCATTAATGTTGGCTGCGATTATCGAGGAACGCAAGTCCCGTCGCGGCACAGATGAATCTGTTCTTCCGCATATCGAATATGTCGGCATGGCTAAACTTGCCGACGAATTTCAGCGGGCAGACGAAGAATTCACTCTCGCAGGTGACGACTGGATAGCGGCAGCTAGGGCTGAATTGGGTGTTCCGGACTAGATCTGAGCGAAAGACCCCTTAAGAGATGGTGGCGCGGAATGAGTAACGAATCTGTCGAAGTGCCCGATGGTCCAAGTGATGGTGATGTTCTTCAGGCTGTGAACCAGACCGGCTTCTTGCTAGAGCGCCAGGTGCATAGTGCTTTACTGAGCCATGGCTTCAGGGCGTTCGTTGGTGTCGCGTACTCAGATCCCCAAACCGAGACGCATCGCGAAATGGACGTGGTGGGTATCTTGAGTGAGCGAGTCCAAGGTCGAATTCCGGTATTCATGCATGTGCTGATCGAATGCAAGAAGTGGTCATCAGGCCCGCTTGTTGGGGTGGGTGGAACTCCAACGAAGGCGGAGCGCTACCGGCCCCCGAGGGAACTTCGGTTCGCGCCATTCGACCCGGTCCGGGATGCGACCCATGGGCAGCTGGAAGGATTCTCGTCGCACAACTTCTATCACTATTACGGCTTGCACAATGCCCCCCAACCTCTGGCGTTTGCGGAGATGTTGGCG
This sequence comes from Kribbella sp. VKM Ac-2566, assembly GCF_004366005.1. Taxonomy (NCBI): domain Bacteria; kingdom Bacillati; phylum Actinomycetota; class Actinomycetes; order Propionibacteriales; family Kribbellaceae; genus Kribbella; species Kribbella sp. VKM Ac-2566. Next base: position 337,987 of record NZ_SODT01000012.1, read on the forward strand.
ACGCAGCTCGTGTTGATGGAGCGAAAACAAACTTGGTTGGCCAAGAACACTTCGGTTTACGACTCGATCGTATTGCCTTTGGTTAAGGCGCAAAGCAAGTATTCGAGCGTCGCCAGGGATTTAGATCCCAATGAGCCCGGCGACTTCGCCGTGTCGTTTACGCGGAGTGCGCTTGTTACGACTGCACCCTTAAGAGGCGTGCTCTGGATCAACGATGAGAATACAGAAGTGACTCACCCGCACTATTTCCCGGTTGTTCGAAATTTCAGTGCAGAGGGAATGCCCGATACTTTCACTTTCGAAGTGGTATCAGCGGACCACCTAGATGCCTGGCTGTCCACGCAGGTCGTGCCTTTCTTTCGAGCCGTCTGCGAGGCAGTGGATGAGTGGCTGCGTGATCCTCTGGAGCCTGGCAGAGGCCCTACTCGGTGAGTGACTAACTGAGTGACAACGGAGCAACATGCGCCAGGACGACCGTGGACGTCGGCGGACAACCGGCAGGCTCACGTGAGCACGCCACCGAACGCCAGGTGTGAATGGCATGGAAGCGGTCGAGCCGTGACCACATCTGTGACCGAGCTGTCCTGGCACGTCCCCGGTCGGATCGCTACGGATGAGACAGTTGAGACCTGCTTACGAGGTGTCGCCCTCGGCGCGTGGTACTCGGTGAGGCCAGTGAGACGGCGTCAGGGCTACTCATAACCCAGAGGTCGCAGCTCACTCGATGGGGATGCCGAGTTTCCGCATCTGATCTTTTGCGTAGGCCATTAGTACCGCGGCAAGCGCGCTGTTGGCCGCGCCGCCGACAGTCGCAAGGACCCGCCGCATGAAGGTCTGCACGACGCCCGCGTCGGGCGAAGTGGTTACCAGTTCAGCGTCGATGACCTCAAGCTCGCGGGCAAGTTTGGCGCTCTCCTCGGCAGGAAGACCGAGCGAGGGAATGGCCTCAATAATCGCGTGAACGAGGACAGCTAGTTCGTCGCCGGCTATCCCAGTGGTGGTTGCGGTCTGTGTAACGGTCTCACTGGCCCATGCCACATTGCCTGATACCGGTCCATGAAAGTTGACGTTGTGCTGTGTTCCGCCGCCTTCGCCGCCCCGTTTCAGATAGACGCTGACCGATCCTCCGTACTGTTCTACACAGTCAATCCCCTTGCTGGTTAGCTCAGGCTCCAACAGGACAAACTCCGCAACCTTCGTCACACCAGTCACGAGATCCTTGCTGAGCAGGTACTCCAGCGCCGCCGTCAGATCCGCAATCTCTAACGGCTGGCCTTCGTAGTAGGTGCTTCGATCGACCAGCATGTCGCGAGGATCCGGTGATCGCGGGTGTCGGTTGATCCACCGTAGGGTGGCGTCTCGAGCGGCGGAATTGCGCAGCGCCGGGTCATGCCGACGCTCGCGCCGAGCCTCGACGTCGGCCATGCCTGCGGCTGTGATCGATGCATCGAGACCGTCGAAGCCCATCCCTTCCGCAAGAGTGATGAGGTCTTCATCGCGGAGCCGGTGCAAGATCCCGCGTAACAAGCCGTGTAGGCGACCGTCTGTCCGCTCATCCTCGTCAAGGAAGTCGACGATCTTGGCGAAGTGCCCCGGGTTCGCCGGTCGGAAGTCGAAGAGCCAGTCGAGAAGCTGGATTCTCCAGATTTCGGTCTCCGTCATGGCCCCTCCATTGCCTTGCCAGCATCCCTGTCAGTCTGCTGGGTTGCCTCAGGTCTGACCAGCGCCGGCACCCACCTGAACGCATCCCGGCGCGCCGCTCTGAGGGATCGTGCCGAACGGGCTGTGGACCGCTCGTGGAGCGCGGGCGGAGGGCGTCCACACTGCCCGCAGAGGTGTGCGACGCGGAATTGGTGCGGGAGTTTGACTGTCTGCTGACATCCGCGCAGGCCAGAGCGTTGCAGGTGCCCCTCTGTAAATCTGTCGGCGTATGCCTACGCAGGTTCGAACCCTGCACCCGCCACGAAAGCGATGGGCGAGGTGTGTCGCGCAATTCTTGCGCTGACCGCCTCGCCTTCGTCGTGTTGTGCGGCTGCGCTCCGCTTGCCGCCGGCGGGGGCTCCGCCACCCGCACCCCCTTTGCGCCTTCGCTTCGCTCGGCTCCGGTGGTCGGCTTGGTCGGGAAGCTCGAGTGCGGTGGCTGGGTTTGGCGGGGCGGCTCGGGTGCGGTGGCTGGGTTGGGCGGGAGGCTTGGGCGCGGTGGCTTGCCTGGGCGGAGAGCTCGGGTGCAGGGGTTGGCTTGGGCGGGAAGCTCCGCGGGGGCTGGCCGGGGGAGGCTTGGCCGCGAGGTCGGCTTGGGCGCTTGGCTCACGGGGGTTGGGGGCGGTGTGTAGGAGAGGTGCGACTTTCGTAACACACTGTGCTTGGGGAGCGGTGTTGTAAGGGGGAGTTATGCGGCGGGACGCGTTCGCGGAGGGATATCAGAGGGTTGTTGAGTGGCCGTTGACGGGGGCCGCCGTCTTGTTCTTGGGGGCCTACTCTTGGCCGGTTCTTGAGCCTGGGATGGTGGGGTCGCTGCGGCGAGCCTGCTCTGTGGCGACGGTTGTGATCTGGGCGGTGTTTGCCGGCGACTTTCTGCTGCGGTTGGGGCTTGCCCGGCGGCGGATGCGGTTCCTTCGGGAGCATGTTGTTGATCTGTTGGTGCTGGCGTTGCCGCTCCTTCGGCCGTTGCGGGCGTTGCGGGTTGTGACTGCGTTGGGCCGGCTGAACCGGCGGGCGGCGACCTCGTTGCGTGGTCGCGCGATGGTTTATGTGGTCGGTGGTGTCGGCCTCTTGGGGTTCACCGCGGCGGTTGCGGTCCTGGATGCGGAGCGTTCTGAGCCGTCGGCGAGTATCAAGAACTTCGGCGATGCCGCGTGGTGGGCTGTGACGACCATCACCACGGTGGGGTACGGGGATCGCTATCCGATCACGGGTGCGGGCCGCGTTGCGGGTGTCGGGCTGATGCTCGGCGGGATCGCGCTGCTTGGTGTGGTGACTGCTGCGCTGGCTTCTTGGTTCGTCGAGCACGTCTCACGGCAGGAACGTGAGGAGGCGGATCTGAGAGTGCAGGTATCCGCTCTCGTGGAGGAGGTTCGGGCGTTGCGCGTTGAATTGCGCCGTACGCCGAGTGAGTTGGCGCAGCAGGAGCCGGGTTCGGGGATCGGCCCGACTGCTTGATCGCCTGCATTTCCTGACAACGGGCCGGACCAGGGATCTGTCAGTATCGGCGGGTGGCTGGATTGCGGGGATTGTGGGATGACGTGGTTCCTGGTGCGGGGGCGCTGGCGGATGAGTTGGTGGGGCGGTACTCGGAGAAGGGGCGGGTTGCCTATCGGGAGCGGTATCTCGCCGATGTGCTGACTGCGCTGGAGTCGTTGGAGCAGTTGTGTACGGATCCGGTCGCGGTGCGGTTGGCGGCCTGGTTCCACCGGGCGGAGCATGCCAAGACGAATACGGCGCGGGAGGATGCTGAGGCGTCGGCGCAGTTGGCGGAGGAGCTGCTGCCGACGTACGGCGTGACTCCCGTGCGGACTGCTGAGGTTGCCCGACTGGTCCGGCTCACCGGCGGCGACCCCACTCAAGGCGACGGTGCCAACGCGGACGTGCTGCTTGATGCGGTCGACGCCGTACTCGCGGATTCGCAGTACTCGACGTATGCGTCCGAAGTACGCCGTGACACCCGTTTCGACGCGAAGGCACGCCGGGAACAGCTCCAGACCATGCTGGCGTCCGAGCGGATCTATCGGACGCAGCTCGCTCACGAGCGGTACGACGAAGCGGCCCGGGCCAATCTCACTGCCGAGCTTGAGCTGCTGGACCAACTGACTCCGCCCGTATGGCGCGGTTGGCAGCGGACCGGGCTGTCGGTGCTGGCTGTGTTGACCGCGTTCCTGGCCTTCGTGGCGGGTGCCGCGGCGATCGGGCAGCCGTGGCGGATCCCCGCGTTCAAGAGCGATCCGAAGTGGCAAGCGATCGTCATGGCGGTCCTCGCGGCGGCAGCGGTCGCCGGCCTCTGGTGGGCGGTACGTCGTGCCGACCGCAAGGCCCGCATTCTCACCGCCGTACCCGCAGCGATCGGGCTCGTCTGCCTGGCGATCGTCCTGCTCACCGTCCCGCCGACCACCGGAGCCTCAGGGGTCGGACAACGTGTTCCGCTCCTGGTGACTGTGTCCGTCCTATTGATCCTGGCCAGCGCGGCCGCCTTCGCCGCGACCAGGTTCCCGCCCGGCGTCACGAGGAATCGCGGCCAGATGCTCGCCGCGTTCGCGGCCGTCGTGGCAGTGGTCCTCGTGACCCTCTACGTCATCGACCCGCTCCAGCGCGCCTACATGTTCAGCGCGAACGAGCACGTCGAGGGCGACCATCCTCCGGCGAACGTCGACGCGGCATCTGTCGTGTACGGCAGCGACCGGATGTGGACGAACACCGGCCGGCTCGACTTCGGTGAGACCGTCGCGACCGCGCACGGCATCGCGGTCGCGCGGGGACGCGGCACTGTCGAGATGCTCGACCCCGCGACCGGCAAATCCCGCTGGCGCTACCTCCGCGCGAACACGAACGACAAACCCGACCTGTTTGTCGTGGACGGCGGTCAGAAGCTGCTCGTCCGGTACGACGACTTCGGGTACCTCGTCCTCGACGCCGACACCGGAAAACGTACGGCGGGCTGGCACGAACGCACCCGCGACTACGACATCGACGACAACGACCCGCTCATCACCGGAAAGTCGGTCAGCAAAGGCTCCGACAAGCTGTACGGGACGAAGCTCGACGGCTCCAACCGCTGGACGTACGAACCCGGCCGCTGCACCAGCATCAGCGCCGAGGCCACCACCGACATGGTGGTAGTCCACCTGGGGCACAGCTGCGGCAACCTCCCCGACCAACTCGTCGGCCTGGACCTGAAGCGCGGCGGAAAACGCTGGATGCGCGACGGCTCGCTCAGCGACCTGACGACGGTCGGCGGCCTGGTCGTCGGCATCGAGGGCAGCGTCCAGCATCCGAGGCAGCTGACTGCCCTCGACCCGCATTCCGGGGAAGTGCGCTGGCAGTCCGAGATTCCGCAGGACTGGTCCTGCCCGGTCCAGATCGAGCCGGCTACCAACCGCGTCGTACTGCTCAGCTGCCTGGGTGCCGCGGAGCGCACCACGCAGACCGTCGTACGGTTCGTCGACGCCGCGAACGGTCAGGTCGTCTCTACTGCGCAGCCGAGCATTCCGTCGGGCATCCGGTACGCCGTGACGCCCAGCGGACGGGTGTTCCTGATGGGTAACGAAAACGCTTGCCGAATCGCGAAGGTCGTCGCGGGCGCACCTGTCGAGTACGTCCCGCTGGATCCGGAGGTCAACTGCCGGGCCGGTGTCGTTGCCGCCGGCGAGCTGATCCTGGTCAGCGGCAGGGACAGCCTGATCGCGCTGAGATAGTGGGGAATAGGGTCAGCTCGGGCGGGAGTTGAAGGTTGAGTCCGAGTGTCTGAGCGAGGAGAACGATGAAACCCACCGAGTTCGTGAAGGTGAACAGCCAGTTCTGGGGGGAGCACCTGAAGGAGGCCGCCGGGCATCTGCCGGTGAGTCACCGGACCGAGCTGCCCGGGCCGATGCTGTTCCCGCGGATGATGGTGCTGACCGAGACGCCGGACTGGAACATCCTCGAGCTCGTCGGGCTGAGCCGTGAGTACCGGACGCTCGAAGTCCGGCGGCAGAAGGCCGCCACGGTCGAGGAGTACTTCGGGATCGGCGACGGCCGCACCGTGGTTGCGAACCTCAAGGGACAGAACTGGTTCAAGGACGCGACCATCACGACCGAGGCCGGCAAGAGCGCCCTCGAAAAACGTTTTCCGGGTACCGGGAACATGCTCGGAAGCGAGGTCGTCGGCCCGGCGGACGAGCTGTTGCGGTTCGGGCCGGGAAACTACTCGACCTTCGACCGCGCGCTGCTCGTGCACACCGCGGGCGACTCGCTCCGCGCGCACTGGGTGTTCTTCGCGCTCGCGATCCACCGCTCCGAGCCGGCCGACAAGTACCTCGATTTCCTCCGGAACTACTCCAACGCCAGCCCGCACCTCGACCCGATCGGCACGATCAGCCTGCCGGTCGACCCGGCCGTGCTGAAGGCGGACGCGTTCGAGAGCACCTATCTCGCGCACGGTCTGCAGGATTCGACCGTCGACGAGTTCCTGGACAAGCACGAGAGCATCCTGCTGTCGGCGTTCGACGCGACCAAGCTGGTCCGGCAGCCGGCGCTCGGCGACCTGCACCCGGACTTCATCCTCGAGCGCGCGGACGGCAGCCACGTCGTCGGCCGGCTCGAACTCCCGGTCGTCGACACGGTCAACGGAAAGAAGCGCCGCCGCGTTTTCCGCGCGCCGGTGCAGGACAGCGCGACCGAGCTTGCGCAGTACGCGGAGTACCTCGGCAACGCGGAGAACCGTTCCCAGGTGAAGTCGAAGTACGACGTCGACGTCAGCGACCTGCGCCAACTGGTGATCGTCCCCTCCCAGGGAACCGTGACCCCCGCGGCCGGCGTCGAGGTCGTCGACTACGACACGATCCTGCGCATCCACCTGGCCGCCACAGCCTGACCCCGCGCCACGCGTAGTGCGTACGGCGACCCGCCGTACGCACTACGGTCTACGGTTTTCACGGGTCCGGAGGAGCTGAGCATGGAGTACTTCGTCTATGGGCGTGACAAGCCGGATGGATTCGAGATCAAGGTCGCGCTGAAGGAAGAACACTGGGCGTTCATGGACGAGTACGCCGACCGTCTGATCGCCCGTGGCCCGACGCTGACCGACGACCGCGAGCGAACGACGGGCAGCCTGCACATCGTCGTACTGCCGGACGACGAGGCGGCCGGCAGGTTCGCGTATGACGAGCCGTACTACCGCGCCGGTGCCTTCGAGACCGTGGAAGTCCAGCGTTTTCACAACCACAACCCGGGCCGCACGATGTGGGACTTCGCGACTGCCGTCGAGGGCTACAACCGCTACCTCGTCCTCACCAAGGACGCCGCGCGCCCGCTCACGTCTGACCACTTGATCATGTACGGCGACCTCCTAACCGACGACAGTCACGTAGGACGGGCCGCCTTGGTGGAAGCGCCGAGCCCAGAGGCCGCCGCAAACCTCATCCAGGCCGACAACGCCGAAGTACGCCCGTGGGAGTTCGGCGGCAGGCGCTAGCGCGACTTCACGCTGCGCCCTGGCCGAGCAGCCGATCCGCCACTGTCTGCGCAACGCGCAGACCATCGGCTGACTCGTCGCCGAGCCCGCACGCGGTATGGCTCAACCCGTCGAACTCCAGATAGCGGAAGCCGATACCTTCCAGCACCGGCCGGAGTTTCCGGAGCCGCCGGATCGCCGGGTCAGCGGTGCCGATGTACGCCACCTTGGTCCCCGCATAGAACCTGAGCTCGTGGTGCCAGTCGTACGAGCGATAGCTCCGCCAGAACTCCAGCGCAGCCTTTGGTAGCCGCGGCTCCCGCTCCATCCGGCGCATCGTGGCGTCGGTCGGAAAACCGATCGGCGGTACGCCGCCCATCACCAGTGCGGCCGCCCGATCCGTCGACCGGGCGACGATCGCCGACATACAAGCCGGCTGTGAGAATCCCCAGACGGCGAACCGATCGATGCGTTCGTGATCGAGTACGGCGAGCACCTGCCGGCCGATGCTGCCGAAATCGTATTCCGCGGGCCGGTCGCCGGCGCCGAACCCGACGGGATGGATCTGCAGGACCCGAAATCGCTGGGAGAGCACGGATGCGACCGGGTAGTCCAGCGGGCGGCGGTTGTTCTTCATCAGTACGAGCGCGGGCCCGGAACCGCTTGCCCGGTAGGCGATGCGGGCGCCGGCCACAGCGACGTACTGGTAGCTCATCGGGTCAGGATCGACTGCAGTGCTGTGGTGATGGTCGCGCGCGTGGTGCGGGGGAGGTCGGCAGTCATCGCGTTGATGCGGTTGACCACCGCGTCGTGGGCCTCGTGCGCGAGGGCCAGGCCGTCAGGGGTCAGCTCGATCTGGCTGGCGCGGCGGTCGGTGGGGTTGGGGGTGCGAGCGACCAAGGTACGGCGTTCCAGGCGGTCGACCATGCTGGTGAGGCTGGAGCGTTCGATGCTCAGGATGCGGCTGAGTTCGGTCATGCCGAGTGGGCCGCTGAGCAGCACGCACAGGAGATGTGCCTGCTGCGGGGTCAGGCCGAGCGGGCGGCTCGTCTCGGCGTGGAGGTCCTGCAACCGGTGCATCATCTGCACCAGCGCGCTCGCGAGATCGGTGTCCCGGGCAGCCGTCGTCGTCGCCATGTCCCCAATGATAGTCCGTTGGCCTAATAGTTTGCAGTGCTAACATTTCGTGCTACAACTAGTTAGAACAACGAACTACCTGAGGAGTCGATATGAACGTGCGGTTCGGATATGGATCGCCGGACTCGGTGCGGGAAGCGGCCGGTATCGTCCGGCTCGCGCAGCAGGCCGATAGGGACGGTCTCGATCACGTCAGCCTCGCCGATCACCCGTACGTCCCGGACATGCTCGACGGCTACGCCGCGATCGCCTTCATCCTGGGGCGAACGGAGCGACTGTCGGCGTTCGTCAACGTGACCAACCTGCCGCTGCGGCCCGCACCGGTCCTCGCCCGTACGGCGACCTCGTTGTCGGCACTGTCCGACGGCCGCTTCGTCCTCGGGCTCGGCGCCGGCGGGGCCTGGGACCGCATCACGATGATGGGCGTGCCGGAACTGCGTCCGGCCGAGGCGGTCGAGGCGTTCGAGGAGGCGATGCAGCTCGTCCACTCGATGTCCGACGGCGGTACCCCGGCGCCGACCAAGCACTACCCGATCGGTGCCCTCCGCCCCGCCGCCGTACCCGCGCCGCTGATCTGGACCGGCTCGAACGGCCCGAAATCGCTGGCCGCGACCGGCCGGAACGCCGACGGCTGGATCCCCGGTCACGCCGCCGACTGGCTCAGCGACCGTTTCCGTTGGTCCCGCCCGATCATCGACGAAGCGGCACTCTCGGTCGGCCGGAAACCGTCGGACGTCGCGACGATCTACAACTTTCCCGGTGCGATCACCGCGATCCCGCTGCGCCGTACCCGCGACGAGGAAGGCCGCTGGGTCGGCGGCTCGGCAAAGCAATGGGTCGAGGAACTCACCGACGCAATCCTCAACCACGACGCCGCCGGCTTCACGCTCTTCCCACGCGGCTCCGACCCGTTCGAAGTCCAACTCTCCCGCTGGTCCCAGGAGGTCGTGCCCGCCATTCGAGCGGCGATCAGTTGAGGCGGACGTGCGCCACTCGCCAAACGCGTCACGGGTAGGTCGGCTCAGCGCGCAGCTGACCCGCGGCGCCGGCTTGGTGAGTGGCTCAGGTCCGCTCGGCGGCGACCTCACCCAGCAGACACGTGGTCATTCCTCGATCGCTGCCCGCACCGCGCGCAGATGCTGGCGGAAGGTCAGCGACGGATCGGCGGCCCGGCGCTCGAGGTACTGCTTGAAGCTCACCTGCTCACGCAACGACCGCCCGGCCCGGATCTCGTCCGCCTGCCGGTGCTCGGTGTCGCGGATCGACTCCGCCAGGTCGAACAGTTCCTCCAGGCGATCCGCCGGCACGAAGACCGCCCCGTCCTCGTCCGCGAGTACGACGTCGTCCCGGGTCACCGTCCACTCGCCGATCGTTGCTCTGGACAACGCATCGGCCGGCTGCGGGTCGAGCCGCAACGGCCCGGTCGGCAATGCACCGAGGCTGAAGACCGGCAACCCGATCGCGGCGATGTCGACCGTGTCCCGGTGCAGACCCCAGATCACGATCCCAGCGACACCGGCGGCAGCAGCCTCCAGCGCGGCCAGGTCGCCGACGCAGGCCTCGTCCCGCCGGCCACCGTTGTCCACGACGAGTACGTCGCCCTCGGCGGCGGACTCGAACGCCTCCAGGAAAACGTCGACACTGCCGACATGCTGCGCCGGCAACACCCGCCCCGCGACCCGACCGCCTGCGACCGCTGTCAACGACACCGTCCGCACCGGCACCCCGGCCCTGACACAAGCATCCGCAACATGTGCAGTGGTCAACCCGGCAAACCGCTCAAGCATGTGGACCCCTCCGCGAACCGCTAACGACAGGAGGTAGTCCACCACGCCCGTCGACTCCTCGCGTGCGCGCCCCGGACCCGGCCGCTCCGACGCGACTACCTCCTGTCGTTAGCGCGACAAGAACGCCAGCACTTCCTCGATCGATGGCTCGGCAGTCGTATCGATGGTGATGGAAGGAACCGGCAGATCAACGGGCTGGAAGGAGTTGTGGGTGCGGAGCCGGGCATCCGGGCTGATCTGCGCATCCTCGTGAGCAGAACGGCGTGGGTCCGAGCTGGTCCGGGCGGTGATCCGCTCGAGCGCAACCTCGGCCGGGACCGTGCAGTGCACGATCCGGACGTCGGCGCGGCCGAGGAGCGGGGTCAGGCCCGGGTTCCACAGCCGGTCCTGGAACGCCGCTTCCGCGACCACCGTCGTACCGCGGCCGATCAGCAGGCCGAGTACGTCGAAGAACGTCGACAGCGTCCGCATCGTCAGTGGGTCGCCGGGGCCTGGCACGAAGCCCGGGGTCGCGTGCGCCATGCCTTCCTTGATCTCGTCCCGGCAGATCGCCGGGCAGCCGATCGCGGCCGCGATCCGGTGCGCCAGCGTCGTCTTCCCGGTCCCGGGCGGCCCACTCACCACGACCAGCATCGGTTTCGACTGCACCCGCCGTACCTTAGCCGTCACGGTGGGCGCTCGGTGTAAAACGCGTGTCAGAACTGTCGGTGGCCCCGCCTAGCGTGTTCTCGTGACCACCTATTCCGCGGTCCGTACGACGGGGATCTACTGCCGGCCCGGGTGCGGGGCCAAGCCGCTCGCGGAAAACGTGAGCACGTTCGAGCTGCCCGCCGCCGCGGAGGCGGCCGGGTATCGCGCCTGTTTGCGCTGCCGGCCGTACCGGGTCGCCGGGACTGTGGCCGACGAGGCGCCCGAGCTGGTCTGCCGTGCGGTGCAACTGATCATCGCGGGCCTGCTCGACGAGTCGGGTGAGGAGGCGCTGGGTACGCGCCTCGGGGTGTCGGCGCGGCACCTGCGGCGGATGTTCCACGAGCACCTGGGTGTCACGCCGGATCAGTTCGCCCGCTCCCGGCGGGCGCACTTCGCGCGACGTCTGCTGGACGACACCGATCTCGGCGTCGCGGAAATCGCGTTCGCGTCCGGTTTCGGCAGCCTTCGCCAGTTCAACCGGGCGATGCGCGAGATTTTCCGCGCGTCACCGCGCGCGCTTCGCGATCGCCGGCGCCGCGGCGACCGCCTCGCAGCGGATGGTGGTCTGGTGCTGCGGTTGCCGTTCACTCCGCCGTACGACTGGGCAGCGATGAGCACGTACCTCCGGGCGCACGCGGTCCCGGGCGTCGAGTCGGTCGAGGACGGCGTCTATCGGCGGACGATCTCGCTCGACGGTGAGCCCGGCCTGCTGGAGATCGGTGCGGGCGGTGACGATCACCTGATTCTGCGCGCGCATCTCCCGTTCTGGGAGGGCGTCATCCATGCCGTCGACCGGGCCACCCGGCTCGTCGGGCTCGATCATGAGCCGATCCGCGCCAGGGAGCATCTGGCCGCGGACGCCGACCTCGGGCCGCTCGTTGCCGCGCGTCCCGGAATACGTGTTCCTGGCGCGTGGGGTCCGTTCGAGGTTGCGGTCCAGGCGGTCGTCCGGGACCGGCTCGCTCCGGACGACGGGACCGAGGCGTTGCGGAAACTCGTCGAGGTGTACGGCGCACCGGTCCCCGGGCTCGGGCACGGATTGACGCACGCGTTCCCGGGACCGGAGGCGTTGACCGGAGCGGAGCTGATCGGCCCACTCGCGCGCGAAGTTGCTGACGGCAACATTACACTTCAGGCAGGCGTGGAGCTCCGATCGCTTGCGGCCGTCACGAGCCCGCGCGCCGCGCAGGAAATCGCCTTGCGCCTCGGAGCTCGCGACGCCTGGCCGTTCGGCGGCGAGGCCGAGCACCTCCGCCCGTGGCGCTCGCTCGCCGCCGTCTATCAACTGGTCAACGCCTCGTAGGCACTCAACTGGTCAATCCCGCGTAGGTGCCGCTGGTCAGCAGTTCCTTGGCGGCCGATTGAGCCAGCGCGTACGCCGCGCTCGTGATCGCCGGCCCGACGCTGATCCGCGCCACGCCGACCTCCGCGAGCTCAGCGACCGTCGGCGCACCTGGGCCGACCATCACGTTGAGCGGCAGCGGCGACTCCAACACGAGTTCGGCGATCGTCGGAAGGTCGACCACGCCAGGGACGAAGAGCACGTCCGCGCCCGCGTCGGCGTAGATCTTCGCGCGTTCGATCGTGCCGGTCCGGTCACTGAACAAATACGTGTCGGTCCGCGCGTTGATCACCAGATCGATGCCAGCGGCAACAGCTGCAGCGCGTGCCGTCTTGATCCGCTCGGCCTGCACCAACGGATCGTCGAGGACCCGGGCCGTGCTGTCCTCGAGGTTGATGCCGACCGCACCCGCCTCGACGACAGCGGTCACCGTCCCCGCGACATCGCCGTACCCGGCCTCGATGTCGGCCGTGACCGGGACGGAAACTGCCGCGCAGATCGCGCGTAGTGCAGCGATCGCGGACTCCTGGTTCAGTCCGCCGGCGTCGTCCACACCGGCGGCCCAGGCGACACCCGCGCTCGTCGTCGCGATCGCCGTCGCCCCCGCGGCCTCGATCGCCCGCGCTGAGCCGGCGTCCCACGCGTTCGGCAGGACGAGCGGCGGCTGTCCGTGCAGTTCGCGCAGCCGTCGCGCCAGGTCGTTCACAGGCTGACCAGCAGTTCGTGATCGACCTCGACGAACTCGACGATCAGGTCGGCGAACCGGCCGGCGATCAATTCCTTGTACGCCGCCGACCCGGTGTGCGCGCCGTACGCCGCCTGGTCCGCGAAATGCTCGACGAACAACAGGTAGTCCGGGTTCGACGGGTCGCGGTACACGCGGAAGGACAACGTACCCTCCTCGGCACCCGGTCCCTTCGGCGCGAACTCCTGCACGATCGCCTCGGCAGCGGCCTGGTGGCCGTCCTTCAGCTTGATCGGAAACACCTTTGCCAGCATCGGAATCCTCCTGGGTTCTGTTCGAGTCCCTCAAGGTTCACCCGCGGACACAGGCCCGGTCTGGCCATATTCGGTCACGTATGTCGTCTCTTATTGCAAGATGATATGTCTCATTCAGTAAGATCCTGGGCTAGCGTGAGGACCATCGAGCAAGGCAAAGGAGCCTGGGATGAACAACGTGTACACGCACGGCCATCACGAGTCAGTCCTGCGGTCGCACAGCTGGCGGACCGCCGAGAACTCGGCCGGATACCTGCTGCCGCACCTGCGGCCCGGGATGTCGTTGCTCGATGTCGGCGCCGGTCCCGGCACGATCACCGCTGACCTGGCTCGCCTGGTCGAACCGGGCCGGACGACCGCGCTGGAGGCGAACGCCGCCGCACTCGACATCACCAAGTCGGCGTTCGAAAACCTGGAGCTCGACGTGCAGTTCGTCGTCGGCGACGTTCACGCACTGGATCTGCCGGACGACACGTACGACGTCGTGCACGCGCATCAGGTTCTGCAGCACGTCGCGGATCCCGTGCAGGCGCTGCGGGAGATGCGGCGGGTGTGCAAGCCCGGCGGCATTGTCGCGGTCCGCGACTCGGACTATCACGGCTTCGTCTGGTACCCGGAGCTTCCCGAACTGGACGAGTGGATGGCGCTCTACCAGCGGATGGCGCGCGCGAACAGGGGTGAACCGGACGCGGGCCGGCGCCTGCTGTCGTGGGCGCTCGCGGCCGGCTTCGAGCAGGCGGAAGCGACCACGTCGACCTGGGCGTTCGCCAGCCCGGAGGATCGTGCCTTCTGGGGCGGCATGTGGGCGGACCGCATCCTCAAGTCGGCTCTGGCGGATCAGGCGCGCGCATCCGGCGTACCGGAGCAGCAACTCGAGGCGATCTCCCAGGCGTGGCGGACCTGGGCCGACACCCCCGACGCCTGCATCTCCATCCTCCACGGCGAACTACTCTGCACCGCCTGAGCACACCCCATCCCCTCGCCGGCCGTCGCTCGACCAGCCCGGCGCCATTTGCTGGGTTGACCAGGCAATTTGCTGGGTTGGCCAGTCAAATTGGGGGTTCGTGACCGAAACTCAGGGTGTGGAACCCCGCATTTCGCTGGCTGACCCATCAAATTCGCTGGCTGACCCATCAGATTCGCTGGCTGACCCAGCAAATGTGGACGACGGCTACGGGTGGTGCGGGGATGTGGTCAGTGGGGAGAGTGTGAGCGCTGGCGGGAGATTTCGTAGAGGACCGCGGTTGCGGCGTTGGCGGCGTTGAGGGAGCTGGCCGATCCGGTGATCGGGATCCGGACCAGGTGGTCGGCGGCTTCCTTCCACGCCGTACTCAGGCCTGCGGTCTCGTTGCCGATCAGCAGCAGGACAGGCTGGGTGAAGTCGAAGTCGTAGACGTCGGTCGACCCGTGCTCGTCGGTGCCGACCACGACGACCGGCTGCGTGGACCGGCGTACCCAATCGAGGACTTCGCGGTGAGAGGGCGCGCGTACGGCGGGAACCGCGAACAGCGATCCCGTCGTCGCGCGGACCGCCTTCGGGTCGTAGACGTCGGCGGCATGCCCGGTCACGATCACCCCGTCGGCGCCGAACGCGTCGGCGGAGCGGATGATCGACCCGATGTTCCCCGGCCCGGTCGGCCGGTCGAAGACGACGCCCAGGAACTCCGGCCCGACCGGGATCCGATCGAGATCGTCCGCCGGCAGCTCCAGTACGGCGATCAGCTCGGGCTCCTCCTTCTCGCCAAGCTCGGCCAGCAGCTCCGGCGCCATCGTGACCCGTTCGACGTCCGGCAGTCGCTGCAGCAGGTCGGAAGCCCAGCGGGACAAGGGGCGGGATGCGTCGGTGATGACGGTGCGCACCGGCCAACCGTTGTCCACGGCAACCGAAATCGGGCGCACGCCCTGCACCAGGAACTCGCCGGACCGCTGCCGTTTGGTGCGATTGGTCAGCGACGCCTGCCACACTTGGAACCGAGCGTTCCGCGAGGAGATCCGTTGCACCGCCCCACCCTACGACGACGACGCGCCCGCGACACCCGGCTGCTGCGCCTCGGGGCCGCAGGCCGCGGCGGCAGAGCCGGCACCTCACCCCGGGACCTCGCGCCCGGGGTTCCGGGGCGGAGTGTCAGGTCGGTGGTGCGGTTGATTCGCGGACGATGAGTTCGGGGCGGAACAGCAGGGACTGGCCCTGGGTCGGTCCGGAGTCGTCCAGGCGGGATCGGAGTTGGGTGAACGCGGCCGCCGCCATCTCCTTCATCGGCTGCCGCACCGTGGTGAGCGTCGGCGCGTACAGATCCGCGAGCACGATGTCGTCGAACCCGACCACCGACACGTCCTTGCCCACCTCGAGACCGCCGTCCCGCAGCCCGCGGCAGACCCCGAGAGCGCACATGTCGTTGATCGCGACGATCCCGGTCGGCGGCTCCTCCAGCGCGAGCAGCTCCGCCGCGGCCGCGCGACCCAACTCGGACGCCTCGACATCGCCGAAGTCGTCCGCATCGCCCTTGACCGGCGCCCGGACCGAAGTCGCCGGATCAATGCCCGCCTGTTCGAGACCGGCCGTGAACCCGCGGTACCGCTCCTTGCGGTTGACGCTCGCCAACGCGCCGGACACGAACGCCAGCCGACGATGCCCGAGATCCGTGAGGTGCTGCGTGGCGAGCTGACTGCCGATCGCGTTGTCGACGCTGATGCTGACGAGCGACGCGGGGTCGCCGGCTTGCGACGTACGGTCGAAGGCGACCAGTTGCAGCCCGCGCTCGACCAGCGGCATCACATGCTCGAGCGACGGCAGCGACGAGCACAGTACGACGCCGTGGACGCCGTCGGCCCACAACTCGTCGACGTAATCGCGCTCGCGCCGGGGATCGCGCTCGGAATTGCAGAGCAGCACGTGGTACCCCTCGGCCAGCGCCGCGGATTCCAGGTGCCGCGCGAGCGCGCCCCAGAACGGGTTGCCCACCGAGGGGACGACGAGCCCGATCGTGGTGTTCCGGCCGGTGCGCAGTTGCCGGGCGGCCCGGTTCGGCCGGTAGCCGAGCTTGTCGATGGCGCGCTCGATCCGCTGCCGGGTCTCCGGCAGCATCCGGTGGTTGCGCCCGTTGAGCAGGTTCGACACCGTGCTCGGCGAGACGCCGGCCTCGGTCGCGACCTGCTGGATCGTCACCTCGCCAGTTCTCAATTCACCGCCCACCCGCGCATTCTGTCACCCCGTCGGTGCTGCCGTGTCGCAGTGCAACGATGCATCAGATGGCGTCGAAAGTCCAGCGTGAAGTTGATGGCGCCGACCTCTTGACGTGCCATGAAATCCGTTCCTAGCATGCGGTGCATCGTTGCACCAGCCTCGCATAACTGCGCCGCTCCGGCTGGTAGATCGTTGCACCACTCCCTTCCGCAGCACCACGAAAGGCGCGCCATGGAGTACACCCGCAGATCAGTCCTGACGGCCCTCGGGCTCGGCGCGGTCGCCGCCGCCACCGGGTGCTCCGCGCCGTCCGGCAACAGCCAGGCGACCGCCGACGGACCCGTCGAAGGCGAGATCAGCCTGCTCACCCCGCTGTTCGAGGGCAGCACCGGCAAGGACCTGCTGGAGGGCAAGCTGCTGCCGGCGTTCAAGCAGAAGAACCCGAACGTCACGGTCAAGGTCGACTACACGACGTACGCCGCCCTGAACGAGAAGATCACCACCAGCCTGGCCGGGGGCCTGATGCCGGACGTGGTGATGCTCGGCGTCGGCTGGATCCCGCCGTTCGCGCACAAGAAGGTGCTCGCGCCGCTGCCCGACGACCTGGCCAAGCGGTACGAGTACGAGGACCGCGTCCTCGAGCCGTCCCGGTACGACGGCAAGCTGTACGCGTTGCCGATGGTCCTCGACACCCGCATCGTCACCTACCGCAAGGACCTGTTCGCCGAGGCCGGGATCAAGGCACCGCCGAAGGACTGGGCCGAACTGCGGGAGATGTCCAAGGAACTGGCTCGTAGCGACAGCTCCGGCAAGCTCAGCCGGGTGGGCTTCGACCCGTTCTCGATCGATCTCCGGCAGTGCTGGGAGACGTTCCTGTTCGCCAACGACGGCAACCTGTTCGACGAGAGCGGGCAGCAGGTCAAGTTCAACGACGACCGTGGCGTCGAGGCGTTGCAGCTGTTCCTGGACGTCATCAAGGACAAGTCCGCCGACTATTCGTTCAAGTCGGCCGCCGGTCAGCCGACCACCCTGCAGCAGGGTCGCTCCGCGATGATGATGTCGAACAACTCGCTCTGGGTGCAGCTCAAGAAACAGAACCCGGAGCTGCTCAAGGAGGACAAGGTCGGGGCGTTCATCCTGGCCAACAAGGTGCCCGCGATGTTGCAGGGCGGCACCATGGTGGCCCGGTCGGCCTCGTCCAAGCACGCCGCCGCGGCCCAGGCGCTGGTGGAGTTCATGGGTACGCCGGAATCCATCCTGCCGACCGCGGAACAACGCGGATCCGTGCCCGGTGTCCAGGACCTGCGGACCTCGGACTACGTCAAGGAAAACGGTTTCGTGAAGCTTGCCCTGGACAACATGAGCAAGGCCCGGTCCGAAGGCGGTACGGCGGCCTGGATGGAGATCCGGGAGAAGATCAAGACCACGCTCGAGACCGCTGTGGTCGGCAAGCGGACCGCCAAGGAAGCGATCGACGAGCTCGCGAACCTGAGCAAGGAAGCGATTTCGCGACTGTGAGCGGAACGATGGTGCCGACGCGGGATCGGGTGCGCGCGACCGCATCCGGCCCCTCCGCTGCTCCGCCCCGGCGCCGGGGGCTGCAGCGTGCCCGCCGCCGGGCCGGTCTGCTGATGGTCGCGCCGGCCGTGCTGCACGCCCTGATCTGGATCGGCATCCCGCTGGTCGCCGCGGTCGTGCTGAGTTTCACGTCGTACGACGTGCTCACGCCGCCGCGTTTCATCGGCCTGGAAAATTTCCGTGATCTGCTTTCCGACAACGTTTTCCGGCGCGCCGTACTGAACACCAGCATCTACACGTTCTTCACAGTTCCGGTGGCGATGGGCATCGCACTGCTGATCGCGCTGATGCTGAACACGCGGCTGGCCGGACGGGCGATCTTCCGGACTGCGATCTTCATTCCGCAGGTGACCGCGACGATCGCGGTGGCCCTGGTGTGGCTGTGGATCTACGACCCGCGGAGCGGTCTGGCCAACGCTGTCCTGTCGTTTCTCGGCCTCGACGGCCCGGCGTGGCTGTCGTCGACGGACTGGGCGATGCCGGCGGTGATCGTGGTCGGGATCTGGCAGGGGATCGGCCTGAAGATGCTGATCTACTTGGCTGCGCTGCAAAGTCTGCCGACCGATCTCTACGAGGCGGCGTCGGTGGACGGCGCGTCGAAGCTCCGGCAGTTCTTCAGCCTGACCCTGCCGTTGCTCCGGCCGGCGACGTTCTTCGTCTTCGTCACGTCGGTGATCGGCGCGTTCCAGTCGTTCGACCAGGTGTACATCCTGACCGACGGCGGGCCGGCCAACAGCACGACGATGATGACCTACGAAATCTACAAATCCGCTTTCCGGGAGTTCCGGATGGGATACGCGTGCGCGCAGAGCCTGGTGTTGTTCGCACTGCTGCTGTTCCTGACGTTGCTGAACCGGCGGATCACCGGAGGTGACCGTGCCACCCGTTGAGACCTCCGGCCGGGCCCGGACCGGCCGGATCGCCCTCTACCTGACCCTGACCGCGATCTCTGTGGTGATGATCGTGCCGTTCGTCTGGATGCTGCTCACCTCGGTGAAGAGCCCCGGCGACATCGCCGCGGTCCCACCGCGGTTGTTCCCGACGAAGTGGGCCTTCGGCAACTATGTGGACGCGTTGCACGCCGCGCCGTTCGCGACGTACGCGCGGAACAGCTTCGTGATCGCCGCGAGTCACACCGTGCTGAACGTGCTGATCGCCTCGATGGCGGGGTACGCGCTGGCGCGGCTGCGGTTCCGGGGCAGTTCGCTGATCTTCCTCGCGTTCGTCGGGGCGCTGATGATCCCGACGTACACGAAGATCCTGCCGGAGTTCCTGATCGTGCGGTTCATGCCGCTGTTCGGCGGGAACGACATCACCGGGCAGGGCGGCACCGGGTGGCTGGACACCTGGTGGGCGCTGATCATCCCGGGCGCGGTCAGCCCGTTCTCGGTGTTCCTGTTCCGGCAGTTCTACCTGGACCTACCGGTGGAACTGGAGGAGGCGGCGCGGCTGGACGGACTCGGTGAGCTGGGCATCTACGCGCGGATCATGACGCCGCTGGTGAAGCCGGCGTTCATCACGGTCGCGCTGCTCACGTTCGAGGGGTCGTGGAACAACTTCCTCTGGCCGCTGCTGGTGACCAAGAGCGACAGTCTGCGGGTGATCCAGGTCGGACTTTCCGTTTTCCGCACCGAGAACGACACCCAGTGGGCGTTCCTGATGGCCGGGACCACGCTGGCCACCGTGCCGATGGTGGTGCTGTTCCTGATCGGGCAGCGCTACTTCGTCCAAGGTTTCGCGACCGCGGGCATCAAATGACACTCAGCTGATACTGACTGAAAGGACTGTTTCTATGACCGGGGAACTGCAGGGGACGCGCGCGCTGGTGACCGGTGCCGGGCACGGCATCGGTCGCGGGATCGCGCTCGGCCTGGCGGCGGCCGGCGCGGACGTGGTGGTGCACTACGGAAAGTCCGCCGATGCGGCCGCGCAGACCGTTTCCGACATCGAGGAGCTCGGCCGGAAGGCGATCGCGGTCGGCGCCGACGTGACGAGTACGGCGGACGTCGACCGGCTGCTCGACGAAACGGCCGGTTTCCTCGGCGGTCTCGACGTCCTGGTCTGCAACGCCGGTCATCTGATCGGGCGGGTCAAGGTGGAGGACATGACCGACGAGCACTTCCAGCAGGTCGTGGACGTGAACCTGGGCGCGACGTTCCGGACCACCCGGGCCGCGATTCCGCACCTCGTGCAGTCGGCGAACCCGCGGATCATCACGATGGCCTCGCTCGCCGCACACAACGGCGGCGGTCCCGGGTCGGTGATCTACGCGGCGGCGAAGGCCGGGATCCGCGGGTTCACCAAGGGCCTGGCGAAGGAGCTCGGGCCGCAGGGGATCACGGTCAACGCGATCGCGCCGGGGTACATCGCCGAGACGGCGTTCCATCAAACGTTTTCCACCGAGGCGGCGCAGGCGAACATGGTCGCGGGCACGCCGATCGGCCGCGCCGGGCAGGTCGCGGACGTGGCGAACGCGGTGCGGTTCCTGGCGCTGCCGGCGTCCGGGTACCTGACCGGGATCACCATCGACATCGACGGTGGCACGTGGCCGCGCTGAACGGAAATCCGCCTACGGAACGCGGTGGCTGGTGGCACGAGTACGTGTGCCCGGCCCATGGCGTCGAGTTGGCGCACGTCGGATTCGATTCCGGAAACTTTCCGGCCGGTGGGGTTCCGTGTTCCTACGGTTGCCGGGTCGACACGCCCGCGGTGCGCGGCGCGTGGACCGTGCTGGCACATCACTTCTGGGCGCGGCGGATCCGCTTGCTCTCGTACGACGGCGGTGGGGCTGAGCTGCTCGCGTCGTACGCGCGGTTGTATTCGGACCTCACGAAGGCGGGAGAGCACGAGCAGGCGCAGGGGTGGATGCAGCGCGGGCGGCTCTTTCATCAAGCGCTCACCGATGCGGTGTGGGGTGTGCCGATCGCACACTCGATCCTGAACCTGGCTGGGCGCGCCGAACTGCGTGAGACGTTGCCGATGCTCGATGACATGGTTGCCGGGGCGCACCGGGCGCGTGAGGCGATGGTTGCCCAGGACAAATTCTCGTCCAACTACACGGCGTGGTTCAACGCGCTCGGTACGACGGCGAGCCAGGCGGCTGCGGCCGTTCGGGGAGAGGTGTGGTCCGGGGAGAAGGAGTGGCTGACCGGCGAGCACGGGCAGTTCGCGCATCTGGAGGCGGCCACCGGCGATGACGGCTGGGAGTGGGAAGCCAGCACGTATTACCACGGCTTCGTACTGCGCGCTTATCTGCTGAGCCTGCGTGGCTTCGACCCGTCCCTGGCGCCTGATCGCCTGGAGAAGATGATCACGGCCCTCGCATCAATCGCCACCGAGGGCGGTATTCTTCCGGCCCTCCACGACGGCCCGTATCTCCGGGTGCCACTGGCGCTGGAGTGGCTGGAGATCGTCGCGCTGGCCCGGCAGTTCACAACCGCCCATGGTCTGGACGCCGTCGCTGCTCGAGCTCTGGCAGAGGTCGGCTCGGAGTACGACGGCCTGGAGGACAAGCTCACCGGTTGGTTCGGCGGCCCGCCCCGCGCCCCGGAGCCAACCTCGTTCCAGGGCTCACACCTGAGCTCGTCCTATGCGGTGATTCGCGTGCCCGGGATTCACGCGATCCTCGACCACGGGCCGCACGGTGGCTCTCACGGGCACCACGACAAGCTCGCGCTCTACCTGTACGGCGCGACTACGCCGTGGCAACCCGATCCCGGTCAGGTCCCGTACGGGCATGCCCAATGGCGCGCCCACTACAAGTCCGTCGCCGCGCATCCGACGATCCGCATCGACAACCTCGAACCCGCCGAGGCAACGGGCGAGTTGACGCACGACGAGGACTCGGTGACGGCCACGATCGACGGTTGGTACGAGGGCGTTCGCGCGACGCGGAAGCTGATTGCTGGTGACAACTACCTGGTGGATGTCGTCCGGGTGACAGCGGATCGCGAGCGCGAGATCGTGCTGCAGTTCCGGCCCGATGTCGAGCTGACCGTGGAGGTTGGTCCGGACGCGATCCGCACGACTTGGATCGGGGACGAGATGCTCTACGGCTACCACGTCGGCGGCGTGCGCGCTGAGGCCGAACCGGGTGACGTCGTACTGAGTGGTGCTGTGCCGGTGGTTCGGCCGGGTCCTGGGCCGGCTGATGACCCGCAGCGGGTGCGGACGTGGGTCGACTGGACGGTGGTCGGTGCGGACGCGACGTACTGCTCTGTCTACTCGACCGCGCCTGTGGACGTGCGGCTGGTCGGGGACGTGATCACCGTCGACGGGCATGAGCATGCGATCGGAGGGCTGTGATGTTCGACGATCGGATCGCGGAGGTGCGTGACGGGCTCGACGGGCGGTATGCCGCGCAGTGGCGGCGGTTGCGGGAGCAGTGCGACTGGTACCGGACGCAGACCCCGCCGACCGAGCACCCGTCCGCGAGCATCACCTACTTCGGCCCGGCCGCCGCGAACCTTGCGCTCGCCTACCGCCTGACCGGCAACGAGGGTTACCGGTCTGAGGCAGCCCGCTGGATCTCGGACGCAATCGGTTTCCCCCATTGGGGCAAGGCGCACCTGCCGGACCACGATCTCGACGCGGGGTGGTTGCTCCATGGCTTGTCCCTCGCCTCCACCTGGCTCGGCGAGGACTTCGAGTTGGCCGACGAGCTGCGCGCCAAGCTGGAGTTGCAGGGTTCGCGGTTGTACGAGTTCGCCGTCGAGTCCGAGGGCTCGTGGTGGAGTTCGTCGTACTGGCAGAACCACAACTGGATCTGCTACACCGGGCTCGCTGCTGCCGGGTACGCGCTGGGTCGCACCGAGTGGACCGAACGTGCCCGGCGGAACTTCGAGACAGTCATCGAGTTGCTGCCGGCCGACGGGTCGGACATGGAAGGCGTCGTCTACTGGCGGTACGGCGTTCCGTGGCTGGCGACGTACCTCGATCTGCTGCAGGACCAGGAAGGACTCGACTGGTGGGAGCGCTGCCGGTTCCTGGCGAACACGTTTTCCTACCGGTTGCAGCAGTGCGCGCCCGGGTTCGAGGAAAACATCGATCACGGCGACTGTCACGACCGGCGGAGCGGACACAGTGTGGCGCTGTACCGGAAACTGGCGTCCGCGTACCGGATCGGTGAGGCGCAGTGGCTGGCGGACCTCGTGTCAGAACGTTTCTTCTGGCGGGAGGCATACGCGAGCGGCGTGAAGCCGGGCGTGATGCCGGAGGCGTACCTCGAGCTGCTCTGGTACGACGACTCGCTGCCGCCGGTCGATCCCGCGAAGACCGCGCCGCTGTCCGCGTACTTTCCGGACCTCGGCCTCGTCACGGCGCGGACCGGATGGGAGGACGAGGCAACGATGGTGTCGTTCAAGGCGGCGCCGGGTGGCGGGCACCAGGCCTGGGAGATGTCGCACCGGCTGGACCGCGAGCCCGGATGGGACACGTTGAGCGCCGGGCACCATCATCCCGACTCGGGATCGTTCGTTCTTACGTCGCGGGGCGCGTTCCTGGCCGTGGACGAGGGATACAGCAACCGCAAGCGGGCGGGCGACCACAACCTGATCCTGGTCGACGGCCTCGGGTACGCCGACGAGGACAGGTATCACGTCTACAAGGGGATCCCGTACGAGCGTCAGGCGCGGATGGTCGACGTATACGCGGTCGACGGGATGGCGCATGCCACCGCGCAGATCGCTGCGATGTACCCGCCCGAACTGGGCATCACGCGGCTCGATCGGACGCTGGTCTTCACCCCCGCGGGACGGCTCGTCCTGCTGGATCGCTGTGCGGCCGACTCCCCGCGTGACTGGACGCTCCTGCTGCATGCCGACTGGCCGATCGAGTACGCCGACGAGATCGCGCTGCGTTCCGGGTCCGCGCAGGCGTGGGTCCGATTCCACACGCCGCTGACCGTCGAGTCTGCGGTGACGGAGGTCGAGGCCAACCCGACGTCCAGTACCCCAAGCCTTCGCCTGACCCGCACAATGCACACGCTCCGCGCCACCGCCCGTCAGTCGACGACCGCCACTCTCCTCACCACGATCGAGCCAACGTCCGCCCTCCACCCGACCCCGCCGACCGCTCGCCGGCTCGACCTCAGCCACGGCTTCGGCATCGCCTTCGACGACGAGACCGTCCTGCTCGCCGACGACGAAGGAGCACTGGACGCCCAGGCCATCACAATTGCCGCCGATGCGGCCGTCGGAGCGGGCGGTCACCTGCGGCAAGCCGATCGTGATGGCGTGGCGGTCCGCGCCATCATCCGCACCGCAGACAGGACGGTCACCCTATGACCCGCCCCGCCGGCCAGCACCCACCCCGCGCCACAGCCCAGGGAGCCGCCGCGGGTGTGGGTCGGCGGGGAGGGGGCGGGGTCGGTCGGCGGGCGTTGGACTGGTTGGGGTGGGTTGCCAATCCGGCGGCGGCGGGGGCGGCGTTCACGGTGTTGTGTTTGGGGATTGTGACGTGGTTGCCGGCGTTGGCTTCGGTTGGGTTCGCGCTCAACCGGTGGCGGACCGACGGTGACGCGCGGTGTTTCACCGGCGTGTTCGTCGGCTGGCGCAAGTACTGGCGTCCGCTGCTCCCGCACTCCGTCCTGATGACGATCGCCGCAGTGATTGCCGCCAGCAACCTATCGTTCCTGTCCGGCCGATCCGGGCCGCTCGTCCTGACGCTGTTCATGATCCACGTCGGTCTGATCGCCGCCGCGGTCACCTACCACCTCGCGCTCGCCGTCGCCGCGGGCCGCGACCCATCCGGATCATCCGCCGACTGGCGCCGTACGGCGTTCCGGCTCGCCTTCACCTCCGTACCGCGCGGCACCGCACTCCTCGGTGCCGCCGTCGCCGCGCCTGTCTTCTCGCTCGTCGTACCAGCAGGTCCCCTGCTCCTCGGCACCACAGTTCCGGTTCTGGTCGGCCTGCTCGTCGCCGACCACTCCTAGCCAGACAGCACTCATAGGCAGCAAACCGCCCAACCAGGAGGACCACCATGTCCCGAGCTGTCCCGATCCTGCTTCTCGGCGCCGCGCTGGCGCTGCCCGCGGTCCCCGCGCACGCGGCGACCGACTACTACGTCGCCACCACCGGCAGCGACGCGAACTCCGGTACGTCGACCGGTACGCCGTTCGCGACCATCCAGAAAGCGCTTGATACCGCGCCCCGCGGAGCGACCGTACATCTTGCCTCCGGCACCTATCTCCAGGACGCGGTGACGATCAGGTCCGGTGTCACGATCACCGGCCCGTCGACCGCGGTCGTGAAAGGCGCCGGAAACTCGCGCATCTTCCAGATCCAGCACGACAGCGTCACGCTGGACGGGTTCACGATCGACGGGCTGTTCGGGTCGTCGTCCAGCAAGGACGGGTACCGGGACAAGCTCGTGTACGTGATGAGCACGTCGCCTGGTGACGGCGTGGGCACGCTGACGATCCGGAACATGCGGTTGAAGAACGCGGGCGGCGAGTGCCTGCGGCTGCGGTACCTGATCACGAACGCCGACGTCCATGACAACACCGTCGGCCCGTGCGGGGTGTACGACTTCAAGTTCAACGACGGCGGGAAGAACGGCGAGGGGATCTACCTCGGCACCGCGCCGGAGCAGCAGGGTCAGAACGGCGCACCGGACGCCCAGGCGGATCGCAGCCGGAACAACCACATCCACCACAACACGATCGCGACGTACGGCAACGAATGTGTCGACGTGAAGGAGAACTCCACCGCGAACGTGATCGAGCACAACGACTGCAGTCAGCAGAAGGACTCGAGCTCGGGCGGACTGGACGCCCGCGGCAACGGAAACACGTTCCGCTACAACACGATCCACGACAACACCGGCGCCGGCGTCCGCCTCGGCGGCGACACGGAAACCGATGGCGTCGACAACCACGTCTACGGAAACACGATCACGAACAACGCGTCGGGCGGCGTGAAGTTCATGCGGACGCCGCAGGGTCAGGTCTGCGGAAACACCATGTCAGGAAACACCGGCGGAGATTCCGTCGGCACCTACGCCGCCAACTTCACCCCCACGGCGGCCTGCTGATGAGTAGGCCCTTGGACCGAACGGGCGACCCATCGGACGGGCGTCCCTCCGTGGGCGGTGTCGCGCGCCGCCCAGGCGCAGGCAGCGCAGACGGCGGTGTGTCGCGTCGCAGAGTCCTCGGCGGCGCAGCGGTCGGGATCCTTGGCACTGCGGTGGGCGCAACGCCGGCCGCTGCAGCCATCGCCGGCACCTCAGCGCCCACGAACTCGCGCGAACACCGGTGGGCTGCGAGTTGGGCGACTGCGCAGACCGCTCCCACCGCCGCGGACGCCGACGCAACGAGCGGCTTCACCGATACCACCCTCCGATACAAACTCCGGCTCTCCGCCGGCACCACGTCTCAGTCGGGCGAGGGTGTTCCGGCGGTTGGTGGTGTGGCCGGCGCCGATCCTGCGGTTCGGTTGCGGTTTGCGAATCCGTTTGGTTCTGCGCCTGTCGTCGTGGGGCCGGTGACGGCTAATGCCGAGCCGGTGTCGTTCGGCGGCGAGAAGGACGTAGTGCTGGCCGCAGGGGCCACCGTGGTGAGCGATCCGGTCGCGCTGGTCCTGCCGGATGGCGGGGATCTGGTGGTGAGTATGTACCTACCCGGTCCGACCGGTCCGCTGAGCTTCCACCGGAACGTGCATGCGACCGGCTCCATCGGGGATCGCGCCACGAACTCGGTGTTTCTGCTCACTGCCGTCGATGTACCGGCGGCCGGACGTCAGGTGGTCGCGGTCCTCGGCGACTCGATCACCGAGGGCGTCGGCACACCGGACAACGCCAACCTCCGCTGGCCCGACCAGTACGCCGCGCGCTTCCGCCGGCGCCCCGCGATCGCCAACCTCGGGATCAGCGGAAACCGTGTTCTGCTCGACGACGCCCGCTTCGGACCCGGCGGTCAGTCCAGGTTCGACCGCGACGTACTCGGCCTGCCGAACGTCGCGACGCTGGTGATGTTCCTGGGCATCAACGACATCCAGCAACCGCCCAGCCAGACCGACCCGGCCCGGATCCTCCAGGCCTACGAGCAGTTGGTACGCCGCGCGCACGACAACGACCTCGAGGTGATCGGCGCGACCATCGGCCCGTTCAAGGGCTGGATCCGCTATACCGACGCACTCGACCAGGTCCGTAACCACGTCAACGCCGTACTCCGGCAAGGACGCCTCTTCGACCGACTCTTCGACGTCGACGCCGCGCTCCGCGACCCAGCGGATCCCGCCCGGCTCCGCCCCGAGTTCAACAGCGGTGACGGCCTACACCCCAACTCAGCCGGCGCAAGGGCGATCGCCCTAGCTCTTTGAGAGGACCCACATGCCTGACCTCACCCTCCGCCGCCGGAGTGTTCTCGGCGGAATGATCGGCGGGGCCGCACTCCTCGCCCTCCCGACACCTACCTGGGCTGCCACGTCCACCGACGAGCTCCGCCTCCGCTGGCAGACGCTGCTCACCGGCGGCCCGACCGTCGACCCCGCCGACCCGGATCTCGCCGTCGCGATCGCCCGCGTCGACCGCCTGGCCCAGTCCGCGCTCGCCACCCTCGACCGCTCGGCGAACCGCATCACCCTCTGGCCGGATCTCGCGAGTACAACGCTTTCCAACCACGTCGCCTCGAACTTCCGCCGGATCAAGCAGATCGCGGTCGCCTGGGCCACGAACGGATCGGCCTACCAAGGAAACGTCTCCGTTGCCGACGACATCCGCGGCGCACTCGAATGGATGCACGCGAACCGCTACAGCCCCACACTGCCGCGGTACGACAACGACTACGACTGGGAGATCGGCGGCGCCTCCGCCTTCGCGGACACGCTGGTCCTGCTGTACGACGTGATTCCGGCGGACGTGCGTACGACGTACACGCAGGCCATCAACTACTACACGCCTGACCCGAACCTGTGGCGCGCCGACCGCCAGATCGCGACCGGCGCCAACCGGGTCTGGATCGCCACCGTGGTGGCAGTCCGCGCTGTCCTCGACGGCGACGCCGCGGCGCTCGTCCGCGTCCGCGACGCGATCAGTGACGTCGAGGGCAGCGGCGCGAACAGCGTGCTCGCCTTCAACGATGCGCCCGGCCGGATCGACGGAACCGGCGAGGGGTTCTACAGCGACGGATCGTTCCTGCAGCACTACAAGCATCCGTACAACGGCGGCTACGGCAAGGAACTGCTCGGAACGCTTTCCTCTCTGCTCTACCTGCTCGGCGGGACCGAGTGGACCGTCACCGATCCGGAGCTCGAGAACATCTACGGCTGGATCAACGACGCCTTCGATCCGCTGATGGTGCGCGGTGACCTGATGGGTTCGGTCTGCGGCCGTGAGATCGCCCGTCCCAGCAAGCAGAACCACGCGCCGACGCAGACGATCATCGAGGGCACGCTGCGGCTGATCCCGGCCGCCCCGGCGGAACGGGCCGCGCAACTGACCGCGCTGGTCAAGCAGTGGATCACCGAAGATACTTTCCGGGATTTCCTGACGGTGACCGATCCGGCCTCGCTGGTGGCGGCCCGGAACGTCCTCGCGTCGTCGGCACCGGCCCGCGGTCCGCTCGTCGTGCACAAGCAGTACCCCCGGATGGACAAGGTCGCGCACCACCGTCCGTCGTTCACGATCGGACTGAGCGCGTACTCGTCGCGGATCTACAACTACGAGTCGATCCAGACCGAGAACCTGCACGGCTGGCACCTGTCGGACGGGATGGTGCTGCTGTACGACGACGACCTCGGTCACTACTCGGGCGACTACTGGCCGACAGTCGATCCGTACCGGTTGCCGGGGACAACGATCGACACCCGGCGGCTGGCCGACTCCTACGGTTTCCGCAGTACCAGCGAGGCGGACTGGGTCGGGGGTGCGGCGGTTCCGCGGCGGACGATCGGTGCCTACGGCATGGATCTGCGTGGGTACGGGACGAACCTGCGGGCGTTGAAGAGCTGGTTCCTGATCGACGACGTGATGGTGTGCCTGGGGTCGGACATCACCGGCGACGGCACGGTCGAGACGGTCGTCGAGAACCGCAAACTGCGCACCGGCACCGAGACCTTCACCGCCGCGCCGGGCTGGTGTCATCTCGAGGGAACCGGCGGCTACGTGTTCCCCGATCGCACTCCGGTGCAGACGCTGCGCGAGAACCGGACCGCGACCTGGCGGGAAATCAACCTCAAGTACGGAACCGACACCCCGGTCAGCCGGCCCTACCAAACGGTGTGGTTCGCGCACGGTACGGCGCCGGTCGGAGAGGGCTACTTCTACGTGCAGCTGCCGACCGCAACCCTCGCGGAGACGAAGTCGTTCGCCGGCAAGCTCCCGGTCCAGAAACTACAGGCAGACAGTACGGCGCACGCGGTCCGGCTGCGCGACGTCCTGGCAGCCAACTTCTGGACTGCCGGCACCGTCGCCGAACTCACCGCGGACGGCCCGGCCTCGATCGTGGTCGCCGGCGGAACGGTCGCGATCTCGGATCCGACGCAGACCCGCACCTCGGTCACCGTCCACCTGGACAAGCCCGACCTGCTGCTGACGAAGGCCGATGCCGGCGTCACGGTCACCCGCCGTGGTCGCGGCTGGCGCATGGTCGTCGACACGACCGACCGCCACGGCAACGCCGCCACGGTCTGCTTCCACTGAGACGACCGCTACCGAGAGGAAAACTAATGCTGGTCGACATGCCCCTGGACCGGTTGCGTGAGTACCGGCCGGAGCCGGAGGAGCCCGCGGACTTCGACGTGTTCTGGAAGCAGACACTCGACGACGCGGCCGGCCGCCCGATCGATGCCCGGTTCACGCCGTACGACGCACGTCTTGCGACCGTCGAGGTCCAGGACGTCACGTTCAGCGGGTGGGGTGGTCAACCGGTGAAGGCGTGGCTGCTCCTGCCCCGCCATCGCACCGGGCCGCTGCCCGCGGTTGTGCAGTACATCGGCTACAACGGTGGCCGCGGAATCCCGTACGAGTGGCTGATCTGGAGCGCGGCCGGGTACGCGCACCTGATCATGGACAACCGCGGCCAGGGCGGTGGCGGAAAAACCGTTTCGGAAACTCCGGATATCGCGCCGGAAGGGCACGGATCGTCGGCACCGGGTTTCCTGACCCGCGGAATCGAGGATCCGGCCAAGCACTACTACCGCCGGCTGATCACCGACGCGGTCCGTGCGGTCGACGCCGCGAAGAGCAGCCCGGACGTCGACAGCGATCGGGTCGCCGTGGTCGGTGGCAGCCAGGGCGGTGGGCTGGCGATCGCGGTCGCGGGCCTGCGCGCCGACCTGTCCGCCGCCATCGCCGACGTACCGTTCCTGTCGCACTACCGGCGGGCGTCGCAGATCACCGACAACGGCCCGTACGCCGAGATCGCACGCTGGCTCAAGGGTCACCGGTTCGAGACCGAGACCGCGATCGGCACGCTGTCCTACTTCGACGCGGTGAACTTCGCCGCCCGGGCGACCTGCCCGGCGTGGTTCTCGGTCGCGCTGATGGACAACATCTGCCCACCGTCGACGGTGTTCGCGGCCTACCACCGGTACGCCGGTCCCGCGGAGATCGAGGTGTTCACCTACAACGGGCACGAAGGCGGCGCGGAGTACGACCTGCCGCGCAAGCTCAGTGCGCTCGCTTCCGCCTTCGGCCGCGATGCCTGAGGCGGAGCGCGCCCCAGAGGATCAACGCTGGTAGCCAGAGCAGCACCAGCCAGGGAAGCCGCCACCAGCCGGACCCGCCGTCGAGCTCCGGCTGGCCGCGACTTCCCTGGCCACCGGCGGCCTCTTCGGTGGAGACCAGGGGCCGGGCCGACGTCGACCAGGCCAGGAACGCATCCCCGATCGGCATCGCGCCGAACAGGTACCGCTTCGTCTTCAAGCCGCTGAACGGCAGGCCGACCAGCTCACCCTCGCGCGCCAGCCGATCCGCGAGCGGATCGTGGTGCACCCGCGCCGCGCCCATCGCGACGACGGTCGCGGACAAACTCCTCCCGAACACCAACGGCCCGGAATCGACATCGCCCTGGCCGGTCGTGCCCTTCGGGTACTCGCGAACGCCGAGCCCGGTGACGAACTTGTCCTTGAAGATCTCGTACTGCGTTCGCGCGAACGCCGGATCGACGTCGATCAGAAACCGCTGGATCATCGCCTGCGACGAACCGCGCGCGCCGGAAACCTGCGGAACGGCCTGGTGCGGGAGCAGCCCGGTCGCCGGATCCAGTTTCGTCGTCGCCGTGGTCACCCAGTTCTGCGCGATCTGCTCGAAGCGCGGTGCGACCAAAGCGTCGTACAGGCGCAGCGAGGCGATCGCGACGACCGAGTCGACCGGCCAGGCCTGCCCCGGGTACGCCGCCAGGAACGGGGTTTCCGCGGTCCGGAAAGCGGTGGCGATCTCCACCGATTCGCTCGTGAACCTGTCGCGGTCGGCGGCATCCGAGCGCCCGAGCGCGATCAGCCCGCCGCGCAGCCAGTTCGTCCAGCCCGCGTAGAAGACGCCGTACTGCGGTTGCAGCGATTCGTCGAACGGAGCGGTTCCGTCCGTGGAGGCGATCCGCTCGAGCGCCCACCGCACCTCCGCGGTCGCGTCCGCGGATCGCGCGGGATCGTCGATGCCGACCTGGACCCAGGTCAGTCCGTACAGCACGTTCAGGAAGAAATAGCCCTCCGGAAACTGTTTCTGTGCGGCCACATCCGCGCCGCCTTCGAGCTCGGCCCGCAGGAACGCCAGCTGTTTCACCACGCCACGGGCAGGATCGGTCCACGGAAGGACCAGGCGCGCGGTCCCCAGCCCCGCCATCAAGGTGGCAATGACCGCCACGCCGATCACCAGCTTGCGCAGCACTGCATCAATCTAGAGGGTTTTCGGCAACCAACGGCCGTCGTACGGGTGACCATCCGAAGACTGGACGGCCACCGCGCGGCCCGCTCAGGTGCCGAGTGTCGACTCGCGGGTGATCAGGCGGGTGGGGAGGATCAGCTGGCCGCGGCGGGGCGAACCGGCGATGACGTCGAGGAGCAGGTTGGCCGTCCGGCGGCCGAGTTCCTCGAGCTCCATGTCGACGGTCGTGAGCGGTGGGCGGCTCGCCAGCGCCATCACGGACCAGTTGTCGTACCCGGTGACCGCGATGTCGTCGGGGACCGAGCGGCCGAGCTCGCGCAGGCGATCGCAGACGCCGCGGGCGATCTGGTCACTGCCGCAGGTGATCGCGTCCACGGTCGGCTGCGCCCGGAGCAGTACGTCGACGGCGTGCCGGCCCCAGCGCTCGCTCCACTCGCCGTACAGCGGCTGGCCGACGAACGCCTCCCGCGCGGCCCCCATGGTCGCCGCGGCCCGGATCTGTGCGCTGAGGTGTGACTCCGGCCCGGTGACGTGCGCGATCTGCTCGCGGCCGAGGGACAGCAGGTGCCGCGCGGCCGACGCGGCGCCGCCGTGGTCGTCGACGATCACCGACGTGTCGTCCGGATCGGTCGACGGACTGAAGGCGTAGACGACCGGGATCGGCACGTCGATCGGCTCCCGCGCCTCGGTCCGCCGGCCGGTCACGATGATGCCGTCCACCCGGCGCGACACCAGCGACTTCAGGTAGTGCTGCTCGCGGAGCGGGTCGTCGCGGGTGTCGCAGAGGACCAGTGCCATCTCGCCCGCACTGAGCGCGTCCTCGGCGCCGAGCATGATCGGGATGCTGAACCGGCCGGAGCTGTCCGTGGTGATCAGACCGACCGTGAAACTGCGCCCGGACGCGAGCGCGCGGCCGCGGCTGTCCGGGGTGAAACCGAGCTGTTCGGCAGCCTGCCGGACGCGCTCGCGGGTCGCCGCGCGGAGCTGCCCGGTGTCGTTCAGCGCCTTCGACGCCGTGCTCGCCGAGACGCCGGCCAGCGCGGCCACGTCCTTGATCCCGGGCGTGCGGATGCTCCGTGACGCCATGCGGCAACTCCTTTCCTGAGGTTTCCGGCACAGTACCCCACGAATCGCCACCGGCCCGGAGTTTATCCACAGGCAGGGGTTGACCTGGCGCCTCAGGCTCTCTACCTTCGTCCAGGAAAACGTGTTCCGGATTTTCCTAACTCAGGAGTCACGGCAGATGAGCGCTTCCCCGGAAACTGTCACTACTTCCCGCAGCCCGGCGGCCACCACGAAGGGCCGCCGGCACCCCCTGGGACTCGGCCAGGTCACGATCACCGGCGGCTTCTGGGCGCCGCGGCAGGCCCGCAACGGCGCGGACGCCATTCCGAGCGGCCAGGACCAGCTCGAGAAGGCCGGAAACCTGCAGAACCTCCGCCTCGCGGCCGGTATCGGCGAGGGCGAGGCGATCGGCCCGGTGTTCGCCGACTCCGACGTCTACAAGTGGCTCGAGGCCGCGGCCTGGGAGTACGGGCGCAACCCCGACGACGACCTGCTGCAGCGCATCCGCGACCTGACCGCGGTCGTCGCGGCCGCCCAACGCGAAGACGGGTATCTCGACTCGGTCGTCCAGCTCCGGTACGGCGACGAGGGCCGCTACCAGCAACTCGTCTGGAGCCACGAGCACTACTGCGCCGGACACCTGATCCAGGCCGCGGTCGCCCAGGTCCGCTGTACCGGCGACCGGGCCCTGCTCGACGTCGCGACCAAGCTGGCCGACCATCTGGTCGCGACGTTCGGCGACGGCAAGACGGTCGACATCGACGGCCACCCGGTCATCGAGATGGCGCTCGTCGAGCTTTATCGAGAAACCGGTACGACGGCGTACCTGGACCTGGCGAAATGGTTCGTGGAGGCGCGTGGGCACGGGATCATCGAGCGGCACGGACACGCGCCGGCGTACTTCTCCGACCGGGTCCCGGTCCGCGAGGCGACGACGGTCGAGGGGCACTCGGTTCGCGCGGTCTACCTCGCCGCCGGTGCGGCCGACGTCGCGCTGGAGACCGGCGACTCCGAGCTGCTGGATTCCCTGCAGCGGCAGTTCGAGCACATGTGGTCCACGAAGACGTACGTCACCGGCGGGCTGGGCGCGCGCTGGGAGGGCGAGGCGTTCGGCGACGAGTACGAGCTGCCGCCGGATCGTGCGTACGCGGAAACGTGTGCCGCGATCGGCGGAATCCAGTGGGCCTGGCGGATGCTGCTCGCGACCGGTGAGGCGTCGTACGGCGATGCGATCGAGCGGATGCTGTACAACGGTTTCCTTGCCGGCGTCTCGCTGGCCGGGACCGAGTACTTCTACGTCAACCCGTTGCAGCTGCGCGGGGCGGCGTACCCGGACACCGGTCGGAGTCCGGCGCACGGACGGCGCGGCTGGTTCGACTGCGCGTGCTGTCCGCCGAACATCATGCGCACCCTGTCCAGCCTCGACGGCTACCTCGCGACGACCACCGACGACGCCATCCAGATCCATCAGTACGCCGCCGGCGTCATCAAGTCCGGCGATGTCGAGCTGACTGTCGACACGAACTACCCGTGGGACGGCTCGGTCCGCATCACCAGCGCGACACCGGTGGCGGTGGAGCTGCGCATTCCGGGATGGGCGGATGGTGCCACGGTCAACGGGCAGCCAGTCGAGGCAGGTGGTTACGCGAGGGTCGAGGCCGCCGACATCGACCTGCAGTTGCCGCTCACACCGCGTCTGGTCGGTGCGGATCCGCGGATCGACGCGGTGCGGGGGTGTGTCGCCATCGAACGGGGACCGCTGGTGTACGCCGTCGAGCAGGCGGACAACACCGCGAACGTCGACGACCTCCATCTGTTGCCTGAGGCCCCTGTCGCGCAGAGCTCGGAACTGCTGGGCGGGGTCACAGTCCTGTCGGCACGAGGACGTACCGGCACCGGTCACCGCGAGGGCTGGCCGTTCACCGGCGATGCGGGCGACTCGACCGGTGACGAGGTCGAGGTGACGGCAATCCCGTACTACGCGTGGGCGAACCGGGAGATCGGTGCCATGCGGGTCTGGCTGCCCAGGGCCTGACGATGCTCACCCGGCGGAAATTCCTCGGCGTTGGCGCCGCGGCGACCACGGCAGGTCTGCTCCCGGGCTGTAGCTCGGTCCTGCCCGAACCCGACGTCCAGGCGGCGGGTTTCGGGCAGGACGCCACCGGCACCGTGCAGGTGTGGTGCCGGGCGGCGACGCAGAGCGGTCTGACCGACCTGGTGAAGAAGTTCAATGCGTCCCAGAACCGGCTCACCGTCGAGCTGACACCGGTCCTGGACGCCCAGTACGTGACCAAGCTGGCGACCGCGATCCGCGGCCGGACGGTGCCGGACCTGGTCGACATCGACGACATCAACTCGATGCTGTTCATCTACCGCGACGCGTTCACCGACCTGACCGAACCGCTCGCCGCTCTGGACTTCCGGGACAAACTCAGCCCGGGCCATCTCCGGCTGGCGACCAAGGACGAGCGGGTGTACGGCGTTCCGTACCTCGCGGACAACTCGATGTTCTGGTTCAACACCGAGCTGTGTGACCGGGCCGGCGTCGATCCCGACGAGGCGGTGAAGTCGTTCGGAAACCTGCTCGATGCAGCGCGGAAATTCCGGAAACTCGGCGACGACATCTACGCGTGGAGTTTCCCGGCGAACAGTCCGGGAGCGCTCGGCTTCGTCGTCCAGCCGATGGTGTGGGCTGCGGACACGGACCTGATCCAAGGCACGATCGGCAGCCAGTCCGGGCACATCATCGGAAACGACGTCGTCCGGCAGATGCTCGAGCTGCACCGGCAGTTGTGGGTGGACGGCCTGGTCCCACGGGCGAACTTCTCCGACGACGCGTCCCGGTGGGGGAGCGATTTCCGGGCCGGCAAGATCGGCATCTTCCCGTCCAACTACAGCGTGGTCGTGTCCGCGTCCGACGAGGCGTTCCACCAGAAGGTGGCGCCGCGGTTGCTGTCCGGGCCCGACGGCGGTGCGGCGTTCTTCGACGGCGGCGACAACATGTGTATCCCACGCGGCGCGCGCAATGCGTCGGGCGCGTGGGAGTTCGTCCGGTTCGCGCTGGATCTGCCGCAACAGATCGATCTGCCGGCCGGCGGGTACACGCCGGTGCGGTCCGATGCGCGAACTGAGGAGTTCGCGAAGAAGTATCCGTTGGCGACGCTGCCGCTGGAGCGAATCCAGGAGGGGTACGCGCCGACAACGCTTTCCTACAACCTCCTCTACAACCAGCCGGACGGGCCGTGGCTGCAGATGTTCCGCCGCGCCGTGTTCGACGGCGAGCTGGAGGCCGCCATGAAGGAAGCACAGCAGAACTACGACCGCATCCTGAAACAGGGGCAGGCATGAGTACCAGAGTGCGAGGTGCTCGCCGGCTGGATCCGGAACTGCGCAAGGCAGCTGCGGCGCGGCGGCGCGCCGGTCACGGCTCGCTGACGCATCCATCGCGGACCGGGCTGCTCCTCGTGAGTCCCGCCGTACTGTTCGTCGGGGTCTTCGTCTTGATCCCGCTCGGGTTCGCGCTGGTGATCTCGCTGACCAACTGGCCGTTGATCGGCACGGTGAAGTTCAGCGGGCTGAAGAACTACACCGCGATCGTCTCCGACGCGGCGTTCGCCAAATCCGTCCTGTACACCCTGCTGTACACGGTCATCGTGACCGGGCCGATCCTGGTGCTCGGCTACGCGCTCGCGGTCCTGGTACGCCGGAAACGCCGTGGCTCCACGGTGCTGCGGACGGTCTTCTTCTTGCCGTTCGTCGTCGGACTGTCCACGCTCAGCTTCGTCACCGTCCTGGAGGCACAGCCGGACAGCGGCGTGATCAACATCGTGCTCCGCGAACTCGGTATCACCGACGGTACGACCGCCTGGCTGGTGGACGGGCCGCTCGCCACCGGGCTGATCTGCGTGCTGGTGATCTGGGCGGTCAGTGGGCTGACGATGATGCTGCTGATGGCCGGCATGCAGGCGATCCCACGTGACTTCTACGAGTCGGCCGAGCTGGACGGGGCGGGCTGGTGGAAACAGGAGTGGGAGATCACGATCCCGATCCTGCGGCGGACGATCGCGATGGCGGTGATCATCTCGGTGATCGGCTCGCTGCTCGCGTTCTCGCAGTTCTACATCCTCACCCGCGGCGGTCCGGGCACCGACACCACGACGGTGGTCCAGTACATCTACAACCGGGCGTTCGTCCAGCTGCAGCTCGGCGCCGCGACCGCGCTGTCGATCGTGCTGGTGATCGTGATCGGTCTCGTCACCGCGGCCCAGTTCCGCCTGCTCCGGGAGAAGGAGTGACGATGCGACTCAAGAACACGTTTTACGTGATCGGCGGTGGCGGCGCGTTCCTGGTCTTCGCCGTACCGTTGCTGTGGGCCCTCTTCCGGTCGGTGCAGCCGAACGACGTGATCGTCGCGGCCCCGGACGGGAAAACGTTCTTCGACCTGACCTGGGACAACTTCCGGACGTTGATCGAGGGACCCGGAAACCTGATCCGGGCGGTCGGGAACAGTCTGATCGTCGCGATCAGCACCGCGATACTGACGGCGTTGCTCGCCACGTTCGCCGGGTACGGGTTCGCGCGTTTCCGGTTCCGCAGCGGTCCGGTGCTGTTCGCGCTGGTGGTGGTGTCGATGATGATCCCGTTCCAGGCGATCCTGACGCCGCTGTACCTGGAGATGAACGTCCTGCGGCTGACGGACAGCCTGCTCGGGCTGGTGCTGTTCTACACGACGGTCAACCTGCCGTTCGGGGTGTTCGTGATGCGGAACTCGTTCGCCTCGGTGCCGGTGGAGCTGGAGGACTCGGCGCAGGTCGACGGTTGCGGAACGTTCCGGATGCTCGGTTCCGTCCTGCGTCCGCTGATCACACCGGGCGCCGCGACCGTCGCGCTCTATGCGTTCCTGGCGGCCTGGACGGAGTTCCTCGGCGCGCTCACCTTCCTGACCAAGGACGAGCTCTACACGCTGCCGGTCGCGCTCGTGAACGTCCAGGCCGGCGCGTACGGCGAGATCAACTTCGGCTCGCTGGTCGCGGGATCGGTGATCGCGATGATCCCGTGCGTGGTGCTGTACGTGGGCCTGCAGCGGTTCTACGTGAGCGGTCTCGCGTCGGGAGCCGTCAAAGGCTAGACCGGATCAAAGGCTGGGCCGGATCAGAGGCTGGGCC
The DNA here is from genome assembly GCF_004366005.1 of Kribbella sp. VKM Ac-2566. Lineage (NCBI taxonomy): Bacteria > Bacillati > Actinomycetota > Actinomycetes > Propionibacteriales > Kribbellaceae > Kribbella > Kribbella sp. VKM Ac-2566. Next base: position 375,899 of record NZ_SODT01000012.1, read on the forward strand.
GGATCAGAGGCTGGGCCGGATCAGAGGCTGGGCCGGATCTCGTGGTCGGCGTGGGCGGCGGCGTGCGCCTCGCCGACCTCGCGGCACAGTGCCATCAGGTCGTCCTCGTTCCACACCTGCTGCTTGGCCTTCGGGCCTAGCTCGGTGATGTGGTCGCGGGCCCGCAGCAACCGCTGGAACACCCGCTCCCGCTCCGCCGGGTCGTCGGTGTACTCCGGATCGAGGTACGCCGTCGCGTCCCGGCGGATGTGGGCCATCGCGGTCTGCGTCCGCCCGCGTGTGCTGAACAGGGACGCGAGGATCGTGATCACCAGCACGACCAGGATCACGACCAGCGAGAGACCGGTGCTGATCTCGGCCACCTCGACGTGGTCGCCGCCGTTCACGAACGGCAGGTTGTTCTCGTGCAGCGCATGCAGGATCAGCTTGGCCCCGATGAACGCGAGGATCGCGGCGAGCCCGAAGGACAGGTAGATCAGCCGGTCCAGGAGCCCGTCGAGCAGGAAGAACAGTTGCCGCAGCCCGAGCAGGCTGAAGGCGGTCGCGGTGAACACGACGTACACGTTCTGGGTCAGGCCGAAGATCGCCGGGATCGAGTCGAGCGCGAACATCAGGTCGGTGGCGCCGATCGCGACCATCACCAGCAGCATCGGCGTCAGCATCCGGCGCCCGTCGACGGTGGTCGCCAGCCGGTCCCCGTCGTACTCCTCGCTCGTCCGGAACAGCCGGCGGCTCAGCCGGACGACCAGGTTCTGCGCCTGGTGCGACTCCTCGGTTTCCGGCTTGAGCATGTTTCCGGCGGTCAGCAGGAGCGCGATCCCGAACAGGTAGAACACCCAGGAAAACGTGTGCAGCAACGCCGAGCCGATGAAGATGAACCCGGCCCGGGCGATCAGGCTGACCACGATCCCGACCAGCAGGACCTTCTGCTGGTTCTCCCGGGGCACCCGGAAGCCGGTCATGATGATCAGGAACACGAACAGGTTGTCGACCGACAGCGCTTTCTCCGTGATGTACCCGGCGAAGTACTCCGAGCCTATGTCGCCGCCGCCGAGGACGAGCGTGCCGAGTCCGAACAGCACCGCGATCCCGACGTACAGCGCGGACCAGACGGCGGCCTCGCGCAGGGTCGGGACGTGCGCCGATCGCACATGGAAGAAGTAGTCGAACAGCAGCAGGCCGACGATCGCCAGCAGCGTCAACACCCAGACCAGCGGGGACACGGTCATGGGGCCTCCCGTCCTGGACTGAGGAGTGGAGGGAGCGAAGCGACCGGAGCGACGAGGGAAGGACGGGAGTTACGGCCCCATGACCCGCCGCGCCGGAGGCGTGGCATCAGCACCGTCATGGGGTTACCCAACCATGGCCTGCTCGTGGTCTCAGCAAGTCGGAGGAAATTGCCTAAAAGGCATCTTTGCTCTTTGGGCAAGTTCTGTTACGGTCGAGGCATGGCCGGAGGGTTGCGGGAGCGGAAGAAGCAGGAGACGCGGATCGCGTTGAGCTGGGCGGCGGTCCGGCTCGCCGTCGAGCGCGGGTACGGCAACGTACGGATCGAGGACATCGCCGCCGAGGCCGGTGTCTCGCTGCGGACGTTCCGCAACTACTTCGACAGCAAGGCCGACGCGATCGCCGCGCGCGAGGTGGACCGCAGCCTGCGGATCGCCGAGGAGCTCCGGGCGCGGCCGGCCGACGAGCCGTTGTGGGTCGCGATCCGGGCAGCGATCGAGAAGCACTTCGCCCTCGGCGAGGAAGGCCACGGCGGACGGCGGCCGCCGGACGAGCAGTGGCTCACCGGCATCCGCTTGATGATGAACGAGCCGGCTCTGCAGGGCGCGATCGCGCGCGCGTACGCCCGCGTCGGTGAAGAACTGGCGGCCGCGGTCGCCGACCGGACCGGGACCTCGGGGATGTACCCGCGACTCGTCGCCGAGGTGATCGGCGCGACCCGCGCGGTCGTGATGGCGGAGTGGCTGCGGGCCGATCCGCCGCGCTCGATCGCCGACCTGCTGTCGTCGGCGCTCGACCAGGTCGAAGCCGGCCTGCCCGTCCCCGAATAGCAGCCCTAGAACAGACCCCGGTGAGTCGCCGGGGCGGTCAGTCACGCCCAACTGGAGGGGAATCATGGACGCAGAAGTTGTCATCGCCGGGGCCGGCCCGAACGGCCTCCTGCTCGCCAGTGAACTCATGCTGGCCGGAGTCCGGCCGATCGTGCTGGAGAAACTCCCGGAACGCAGCATGGTGCCGCGCGCCAACGGCCTGGTCGGCCAGGTCATCAGAATGCTCGACCGCCGCGGACTCTACGAGCGCTTGAGCGGTACGTCGGGTCCGCCACAGCCGGCTCCCGGATTCGTGTTCGGCGCGATGCCGTTGCCGCTCGACGTGCTCGAGAACAACCCGGTCTACCTGCTGCAGGTTCCGCAGGTACGCATCGAGGAGGTGCTGCAGGAGCGGGCCCTGGAACTCGGCATCGAGATCCGGCGTGGTCACGAGCTGACCGGTTTCACGCAGGACGCGGACGGCGTCACAGTGTCGCTGTCCGGTCCGGAGGGCGAGTACGAACTGCGGGCCGGCTATCTGGTCGGCGCCGACGGCGGCCACAGCCCGACGCGGAAACTCGCCGGAATCGACTTTCCCGGTGTCACCAACGACTCGATGGTGTCCCGGACGGGCAGCGCCGCGGTGCCGCCCGAGTACATCGAGAACGGGCTGCTGAAGATTCCAGGGTACGGCGTCGTGCCGCCGTTCCTGCACCAGCGGACGGAACGTGGCCTGTTCGTCTGGGCGCCGTTTCCGAATCGGCTGCCCGCGATCAGCACGGGAGAGTGGGACACGCCGCCGGAGGGCGAGGTGACGTTCCAGGAGTTGCAGGAGAGCGCCGATCGGGTGCTCGGCGTTCATCTGCCGTTGGTCGAGCCAACGGGTGAGGGGGTTCGGCAGCTCCGGCGCGTGGTCGGCGGAAACAGCCGGCTGGCGTCGAGTTTCCGTTCCGGACGGGTGTTGCTGGTCGGCGACGCCGCGCACGTGCACTCCGCGATCGGCGGTCCGGGGCTGAACCTCGGGTTGCAGGATGCGGTCAACCTCGGGTGGAAACTGGCGGCGGAGGTGCAGGGCTGGGCGCCGCCGGGGCTGCTCGACACGTACGAGTCCGAGCGTCGGCCGGTGGGGGAGCGGGTCGTGATGCACACGCAGGCACAGTCCGCGCTGATCGCACCAGGTGAGCAGGTGACGGCGTTGCGGAAACTGTTCGGCGAGTTTCTGACCGATCCGCGAAACGTGCAGCGAGTTGCGGAACTGATTTCCGGCGCGGACATCAAGTACCACGAGGGTTCGCATCCCCTCGTCGGCCGCTGGGCGCCCGATCTGACAATCGGCTCCAAGCGGCTGGCCGAGCTGATGAGGTCGGCTCGCCCGCTCCTCGTCGACCTCACCCCCGATGCCTCGTTCGCCGACCTCGTGGCGGATCCGATCGAGGTGGTCACCGGTCGGGGCGAGGCTCCGATCGCCGTGCTGATCAGGCCGGACGGCTACGTCGCCTGGGCCGCCGAGCAGGACGGCGTCGCGGAACGTGAAGGGCTGCGTGACGCGGTGGCGCAGTGGTTTCAGCCACGCCCCTTGACCAGCGCGACCAGGTAACGGCACACCGCCGTACCCGGATTGTGGAAGGTCGTCGGCAAAGGTGGGCCGAGTTGCAGGCAGTCGCCGGCGTGCAGTTCGTGAACCTGTGATCCTTCGTGAAAGCGCAGCCGTCCGTCGAGGATCCACAACTGCTGGTACTTGAAGATGTAGGCGTCGGCCGGGTACGAGACCGACGCCCCGGGAGGCAGTTCCACCTCCACCAGTTCCAATGGCCCATCGGTCACCGGGGACACCGCGCGTCGGCGGTACCCGGTGACCGGGTCGGTCCAGACCGGCTGGTCGTGTGCTCGACGGAGCAGCTCACCGGTGTTCTCCGCGCGGGCGACGAGCTCGGACAATGTCATGCCGAGCGCACCGGACAGCTTCCCCAGCAGTACGGCGGTGGGCTGCGCCTCGCCCCGCTCGATCTTCCCGATCATCGCGCGCGAAACCCCCGACCGCTCGGCGAGCGCGTTCACGGACAGGTCCTGCGCGACCCGCGCCTGCTGCACGGTCGCGGCCAGGGATCGAGACAGTTCATCCATCACGCTTGCCACTATAGCGGCAGTTGTGGCTACTATCGTGGCATGGTTCAGGTCAGAGACGCCTCGGCTGCCGACGCCGAGGCCTGCGCGGCGATCTACGCGCCCTACGTCACCGGTACGTCGATCACGTTCGAGCTCGATCCGCCGACGGTCGAGGAGATGGCCGAGCGGATCGCCAAGGCCCAGTCCACCCACGCGTGGCTGGTTCTCGAAGACGACGGCCAGGTCGTCGGATATGCGTACGGCGGCCCGATGAAGCCGCGCCCGGCGTACCGCTGGTCCTGTGAGGTCAGCGTTTATGTTGCCCCCAGCCACCACCGCACCGGCGCCGGCCGAACGCTCTACAACGCCCTGTTCGAGCGCCTGTCAGAACGCGGTTTCCGCACCGCCGTCGCCGGTGTCACGCTGCCCAACCCGGCCAGCGAGGCCCTGCACAAGTCCCTCGGCTTCGACCCGATCGGCACCTATCGCGAAATCGGCTGGAAACTCGACGCCTGGCATGACGTCGCCTGGTCCCAGCGCCCCCTCGCCAAACTCCCCGATCCCCCCGAAGAACCCCGCTAGCCCTTCGGGCCGGTCATGGGTGGGCAGGTCCCGCGCGGAGTGGTGACCAGCTCGAAGTGCCAGATCTCGTTGGAGAGGGTTTGGCAGAGGCCGTAGCGGTTGCCGTGGCGGATCAGCCAGTAGTCGGCGTCGGTGGGGCCGATGTCGACGGCGTGGCCGGTGACGTGGTGCGATTCGTCCGGGTCGGCGACGTACTCCTTGGCCTTCTTCTTGCTGCCGTACTTGCGGATCGCCTTCTCCATCAGCTCTTCCTGGTACTTCTTGCTGCGCCAGCCCGTCGTGACCTGCATCGTGATGCCGTCCGCCTTCATCGCGGTCTCGGCCTTCTGGACGGCCTCGCGGAGGGCGGGATCGAGCTTGGTGACCCCGGGCAGGCTGGTGTCGTACGCCGAGGTGTGGTCGGGCAGGACGCCGTCCGCCGCGCCGGGCGGTCCGCCCTTGGTCGAGCCGGACTTCGACGGCCGGCCGGAGGTCGACCCGGTGCTCGACCCCGTGTTCGACCCGGTGCTCGACGGTGACGAATCGTCCTGCGCGGAAACCGCTGTACACGAGGTCAGCGCGAGACTGATGACGGCGGCAACGATCGCCAGACGGCCGGATCCGGCGAGCCGACGATCGCGCCTCAGGTGATTGGTCAGCATGCCGACAGTTCATCCAAGGCGATGTTGCGGCAGCGTCTGCGATTTCCGATATGTTTTCGATATCGGTCCCGGAACCTGACCCCGCAGGCAGTTGGCCCGCCCGGCGGGCGAGGATGGTGCGGTGAGTGACGACCGCCGATCAGGCGACCAGCAGGTGACGGTACGACGTGCCGTCGAGGAGGACGACACGGCGCTGCTCGCGATCGAGCGGAGCGCGTGGGACGCGTCGTCGGGATTCCCGTCCTACCAGGACACGCTGCAGGACACGTTCTTCAGCCGGAGCGGGCCGGAGGCGCATCTGGTCGCGGAGCACGAGGGCGCCGTGGTCGGGTACTTGCGGCTGCAGGACAAGTACCCGTTCCCCGAGGGTTCCGGCGTACTGTCGATCAACGGCCTCGCGGTCGCCCACGAGGCGCGCCGCCTGGGCGTCGCGTCCGCCCTCCTGGACGCCGCCACCGCCGAGGGCCGCCGCCGCGGCGCGCGCAAGATCAGCCTGCACGTCCACAGCACCAACACCGCCGCCCGCCGCCTGTACGAACGCCACGGCTACGTCCTGGAAGGCACCCACCCCAACGAATTCCTCATCGAGGGCACCTACATAGCCGCCCTCGACATGGCCAAGACCTTGTAGGGGTCTTACGGGGTGAGGCCGTGGTCGCGGAGCCAGGGTTCGGGGTCGATGGGGTCGCCGCCGTGGGGGAGGACCTCGAAGTGGACGTGGGGGCCGGTGGTGTTGCCGGTCATGCCGATGCGGCCGACCATCGTGCCTGCCTCGACCGAGTCGCCGACGGAGACGTCGAACTCGGACATGTGGCTGTACGACGTGACGGTGCCGTCGGCGTGCCGCACTTTCACCTGACGGCCGTACGCGCCTTCGAAGTCGGCCTGGATGACCTCACCGGCCATCACCGAGCGGACCGGCGTACCCATCGGGGCCGCGAAGTCGAGACCGGTGTGGTTGTGGGCCCAGCGGCCGCCGGCCTGGTTGAAGCGGGCGGTCAGGTGGTAGCCGGTGGTCGGCAGCACGATCTTCGGGGTCGCGGCCGCCTTGATCGCCGCTGCCTTGGCGAGGGCTTCCTTCTTCGCGGCGGCGAGGGCCTTGGCGTTCGCCTCGGCCTTCTTCGCGGCGGCTGCCTTCGCGGCTGCCAGCGCAAGTGCCCGGCGCTGCGTCAGTGCCGCATGCGCGGCCAGGCGTGCGGCCCGCTGCTTCGCGGCGGTCTCGGCCGCCGCCTTCCGGGTCGACGCGAGCGACAGGTCGATCCGGGACGCGTCCCGGGACCCGAGGTCGCGCCGGTCGACCCGGGCGGCAGTCAGAGCGTCGGCCTGTGAGGGGCTCAGGCCGGTGCTTCCGGATGCGGCGGCCGGACCGGTCGCGGACGAGCTGAGCCCGACGGTCGTGGTCCCGGCCGCGGCGGCCAAGGCGGCGGTCAGGCCGATCAGCTGGGTACGGCGGGTCGCGTTGCGGCGGGAGGAGCGGTGCTTTGCCACCCGGCGCGGAGCAGCCGGGCGGCTGGACGCCTGCCGCTCTGTTTGCGGCGCGTCTTGGTGAGTGGGCACGAGAAGCCTTCCAGGGAGGGGTATTCGCCGTTGAGGGGTACGGCGACTGAATGACCATAACGAGGAGGTCACGGCGCCTCAAACGGATTGCGGAGCGCTCAACAAAATCGAACACGCTCGGTGAGGGCATCCTGCCGTCCGGTGCATGCTCAGGCGTGAACCGGCTGGGCAAGAAAGTCGCCGCGCCTGTGACGCGAATCACCTGGCGATCGGCGTCGAGCAGGCCCTCTGGACCGGTATAAGCCGTCCATATATTGAGAGCTTTGTCGATCGACTTACTAATCTTTCAACCGCGTCCCATACTGAAATGACACGACCGACGAGAGGAGACGGGAATGACGCGCAAGCCGCCGTACTACCGCCTCCACATCGATCTCCTCCGGGTCTCCAGCGCCCTCTGTCTGCGCTGACCTGAGTCTCCTCACGTCCTGTCAAGGCGTCCGGTTCAGGACGCCTGCTGCCCGCTGCCGCCCTCCGCCGTCGCAGGGCCCGCGAAGCCTGCCCACCGCCAGGGAGTGTCATCGTGTCCACCACTTCAGTCACGTCTGCGTCCGGTACGACCGGACCGCCGGCGACCGCACTACCGCTCGAAGCCGATCTGACCGTCGTCGCCCGGCGACATCCGTGGCGCTGGGTCGGCGTCGGGGTCGTCCTCGTCCTGCTCGCGATGTTCGTGCACGGACTGGCCACGAATCCGGGCTGGGACTGGCCGACGTTCTTCCAGTTCTTCGCCACCAGGACCGTCTTCTCGGCGCTCTGGGTGACCGTGCAGCTGACGGTGTACGGCACGGTGCTCGGGTTCGTGCTCGGCGCCGTCCTCGCGTCGATGCGGCTGTCCGGCAGCCCGTTCCTGCAAGTAGTTGCCTGGGGCTACATCTGGGCGTTCCGCTCGATCCCGTTGATCGTGCAGCTGCTGTTCTGGTTCAACATCGCCTACCTCTACCAGGAGCTCAGCCTGGGCATCCCGTTCGGCCCGGAGTTCGTGCACTTCAGTACGAACAACCTGTTCGGTCCGCTCGGCGCCGCCGTACTCGGACTGGCGCTGCACCAGGCGGCGTACGCCGCGGAAATCATCCGGGGTGGAATCATTTCCGTCGACGCCGGCCAGACCGAAGCCGCCGCCGCACTGGGGATTCCGAAACGGCGGCAGTTCTTCCGGATCGTGCTGCCGCAGGCGATGCGCTCGATCCTGCCGAACGGCGCGAACGAGGTGATCAGCCTGTTCAAGGGCACCTCGATCGTCTCGGTGATGGCGATCCCGGAGCTCTTCTACCAGGTGCAGGTGATCTACGGCCGGAACAGCCGCGTCGTACCGCTGCTGATGGTCGCCACGGTCTGGTACATCGTCCTGACCACACTGCTGTCGATCGTGCAGTACTACGTGGAACGCCGCTTCGCGCGAGGTACGACGCGATGATCGACGTGAAGGGTGTGCACAAGAACTTCGGCGACCTCGAAGTACTGAAGGGGATCGACCTCGAGGTCCAGGCCGGCGCCGTCACTGTGATCCTCGGCCCGTCCGGATCGGGGAAGTCGACGCTGCTGCGGTCGATCAACCATCTGGAGAAGGTGGATCGCGGGCTGATCCGGATCGACGGCGAGCTGATCGGGTACCGACGCCGCGGCGACAAGCTGCACGAGCTGCGGGAGCGCGACATCCTGCGGCAGCGGTCGCAGGTCGGGTTCGTGTTCCAGAACTTCAACCTTTTCGGGCATCTCACTGCGCTGCAGAACGTCGTCGAGGCGCCGGTGTCCGCGCAGCGCCGCAAGCGCAGCGAGGTCGAGCCGTTCGCGCGCGAGCTGCTGGAGCGCGTCGGCGTCGGTGAGAAGGCCGACGCCTACCCGCGGCAGCTGTCCGGCGGTCAGCAGCAACGTGTCGCGATCGCTCGCGCGCTGGCGCTGAAACCGAAGGTCCTGCTGTTCGACGAGCCGACCAGCGCGCTGGACCCGGAGCTCGTCGGCGAGGTCCTCGACGTGATCAAGGAGCTCGCGCGCGATGGCTCCACGATGGTCGTCGTCACCCACGAGATCGGCTTCGCCCGGGAGATCGCGGACACGGTGGTCTTCATCGATGGCGGCCGGATCGTCGAATCGGGTCCACCGCGCGAAGTGCTCGACAACCCCGTCCACGAGCGCACCCGTGCGTTCATCTCGAAGGTGCTGTGATGAAACGACTTCTTGTCCTCTCCCTTGCGCTGCTCACGCTGGCCGGCTGTGGCGCTGATGCCACAGCTGCCTCGGATACCGGGGTCAACACCTCCGCCGAGCAGAACCGGGTGACCACCACTCGCAACGACGCCGCTGCCGCGTTACTGCCGGCCAAGGTCCGCGACCGCGGCACGTTGGTCGTCGGCGCCGGCTTCGGCAGCGGCAGCGTGCCGCTCGGCTTCTACGCCGACGACAACAAGACGCCGATCGGGCTGGAGGTGGACATCGCCTACCTGGTCGCCCAGGCGCTCGGGCTGCAGCCGAAGATCGAGGTGACCAGCTGGGAGAACCTCTTCGTCGGCCTCGACTCCGCCAAGTACGACGTGGGCTTCTCGAACATCACCGTGACGGAGAAGCGCAAGCAGAAGTACGACTTCGCGACGTACCGCAAGGACGACATCGCGTTCGAGGCGAAGAAGGGCGGGACCTGGCGAGTCACCGGTGCGAAGGACATCGCCGGGAAAACGATTGCGGTCGGCTCGGGGACGAACCAGGAGAAGATCCTGGTCGACTGGAACGAGGCGAACGTCAAAGCCGGGTTGCCGGCGGCAACGATCAAGTATTTCCAGAAGAACACCGACACGTATCTGGCGCTGAGCTCCGGCCGGATCGACGGATACCTCGGGCCGAACCCGTCGATCGCCTACCACGTGAAGACGTCCGGCGAGACAGAGACGATCGGCAAATTTTCCGGCGCCGGGCCGACGCTGCAGGGCCTGATCGCGGCCACCACCAAGAAGGACAGCGGCCTGGTGAAGGCCTACCAGACGGCGATCGACGGCGTGATCGCGGACGGCAGCTACGCGAAGGTCCTGGACCGCTGGAACGTGTCGACCGAGGCGGTCGCCAAGTCCGAGATCAACCCGCCCGGCCTTCCCCTGACGAGCTGAGGACAACAGATGAGAAAACGTTGGAGCTTGGTGCTCGGGGTAGTTCTGCTGGCGGCGGCCGCGTGTGCCGATCCGCAGGCGGAGTCCGCCAAGAGCAGTGATCCCTCGGTGGTTTCGTTCGACACCTCGGCGAACCAGCAGCACATCACCTCGGCGAAGGTGGACAGCATCGCGGCCGAGTTGCCGGCCTCGGTGCGGGAGTCCGGGAAACTGGTGGTCGGGAACGGCTCGGCCGGTGGCGGACTGCCGCCGCTCGGGTTCACGGCCGACGACAACAAGACCCCGATCGGGGTCGAGATCGACGTCGCCCACCTGGTCGCGAGCGTCCTCGGGCTGCAGGCCCAGATCGACACGACGAGCTGGGAGAACCTGTTCCTCGGGCTGGACTCCGGGAAATACCAGGTCGGAATCTCGAACATCGGAGTTTCCGAACTGCGCAAGGAGAAGTACGACTTCGCGACGTACCGGCTCGGGCTGCACGCGTTCGAGGCGAAGGTCGGCTCGGGGCTGAAGATCACCGGCCCGGCGGACATCTCCGGAAAGAACGTCGCGGTCGGTTCCGGAACGCTTCAGGAAGCGATCCTGGTCGACTGGAACAAGCAGAACGTCGCGGCCGGCCGGAAACCCGCGAACCTCAAGTACTACCAGCAGGCCGCGGACACCTACCTCGCGCTGCAGTCCGGCCGGATCGACCTGTACCTCGGCCCGAACCCGAACGCGTCGTACCACGTCGCGACCCAGCACAAGACCGAGATCGTCGGCACCGTCTCGTCCAGTTATCCCGTGCAGGGTCTGGTCGGAATCACGACGAAGAAGGACAACGGGCTCGTCAAGCCGCTCGCGGACGCGCTGAACGCGGCGATCGCGGACGGCAGTTACGCGAAGGTGCTGGCCAAGTGGGGCCTGCAGGCCGAGGCCGTCCCGAAGTCCTTGATCAACCCGCCCGGTCTGCCGAAGAAATAGGAGAACTCAATGGCGACCATTGCAACGATCTCCAGCAGCCCATCGGTCCCGTCGCGGACCGACGCGGTTCTCGACTATGTCACCAAGCGCCTGATCAGCCACGGCCACACCGTCACGCCGATCGTGTTGCGCGATCTTCCGGCCGAGCCGTTGTTGCGCGGTCAGGCCGACGATCCAGCGATTTCCGCAGCGGCTTCGGTGCTCGAGAACGCGGATGCGGTCGTGGTCACGACCCCGGTCTACAAGGCGGCGTACTCCGGTTTGCTGAAGGTGTTCCTGGATCTGCTGCCGCAGTACGCGTTGAAGGGCAAGACGGTGTTGCCGTTGGCAACGGGCGGTACGCCGGCGCATGTGCTGGTGATCGACTACGCGCTCCGACCGGTGCTCACCAGCCTCGGCGCGGGTGCGATCGGGCAGGGGTGGTTCGTACTGTCGTCGCACGTCCAGCTGTACGACGGCGGCGGGCTGCTGCTCGATCCGGTGGCATCGGTGCCGCTGTATCAGGTGACGGAGGCGTTCCTTGCGACCGTCGAGGGCGAGCAGCCGGTGGAGAGTACGCCGGTGCAGATCGCCGCGGTGGAGGCGATCCGGGCGCGGCCGGAGGATCCCGAGGCGGCGCCGTTACTGGCGGATCTGGTCGTCGAGTACAGCACGCGTTACGGGCGTACGAACGAGAACACGCAGCTGACCGAAGTACCGCCGTCGGACTTTCACGTCGAGCGCGGCGGCGCGTTCGTGCTGCTGCGGTACGGCGGGCAGACGGTTGCCGGGGGTGCGATCCGTCGGTACGACGACGAGACCGCCGAGGTGAAGCGGATGTGGACGTCGCACCTGCATCGCCGGCAGGGCTTGGGTCGTCGTGTGCTCGCGGAGCTGGAGTCGGCGGCGCTCGATCTCGGGTACCGGCGGCTGTATCTGACGACGGGGCCGCGGCAGCCGGAGGCGGCCGGGTTGTATCTGTCGGTCGGATTCGAGCCGCAGTTCGACATCGAGGCCGATCCCGAGTCGATCGGTCCGCTGCCGTTCAGCAAGGACCTCCCGGTGGCATTGAAGGTGGCGTCATGAGCCACGGGTTCATCACGGCGATCGAGATCGATGGCGCGGGTGGGGATCCCGGGGCGTGGCGTGGTCCGGAGGTCGATCCGCGGGCGATTCTGACCGGTGAGCTCGCCGTACGGGCAGCGCAGCGGGCGGAGGCGGCGGGGGTCGACCTCGCGACGTTCGCGGATGCGCTCGAGGCGCCGGACGACGTACCCGATCGGGTGAGTGTCCGGCTGGATGCGCTCGGGCTGGCCGCGCGGGTCGCGCCGGTGACACAACGGATCGGGTTGCTGCCGACGATCACCGTCACTCACACGGAGCCGTTCCATGTGCAGGCCTCGGTCGCGACGCTTGACCACATCTCGGGTGGTCGGGCCGGCTGGATCGCTGAGGTCTCGACGTCGGCCGAGGCGGCCGCGGTGATCGGGCGGCGCGAGCCGGCGCCGGCTGCCGAGACGTGGAGGGAGGCGCGGTACGTCGTCGACGCCGGGCGTCGCCTGTGGGACTCGTGGGAGGACGACGCGATCATCCGCGACGCTGCCACCGGGCGATTCGTCGACCGGGAGAAGCTGCACTACGTCGACTTCGAGTCGCCGACGTTCAGTGTCAAAGGCCCGTCGATCGTCCCGCGGCCGCCACAGGGACACCCGATCACCGCGATCCGGGTCAGTACGCCGGAGGCGCTGGAGGCGGCCGCTGATGCGGAACTCGTCTTCCTGCCGGATTCCGGCGTCCTGTCGGATCAGGTGCTGGAGCTGCGGGAAAACGCTCGTCGCAGTGTGACGCTCGCCGGTCCGAGTGTGACTTTGACGTCGGACCAGGTGGTCGGCCCGCTGGTTCTCGTGTCTGCCGAGGTTCGGCCGCACGTCGACGGTGTCGAGCGGCTCGCCTCGTCGATAGAGGAATGGGCGGCGGTGGGCGTTGACGGCGTACAGCTTCGGCCCGCGTCGCTCGAGCTCGATGTGCCGTTGATCGCGGAGCAGTTGCTGCCGGTGCTGCGGGAACGCGGCCTGGCCGGGTCCGGACAGCGGGGCGGGAGTTTGCGCGGGCGGCTCGGGTTGCGGCGGCCGGTGAACAGGTACGCGAGGAGTGTGCGATGACCAAGCAGATCCATCTTGCCGCGCACTTTCCGGGCGTGAACAACACGACCGTCTGGTCGGACCCCGCGTCCGGGTCGCAGATCGATTTCGGATCGTTCCGGCAACTTGCGGAAACTGCGGAACGTGGGACCTTCGACTTCTTCTTCCTGGCCGAGGGGCTGCGGCTGCGTGAGGTGAAGGGAAGGATCCACGACCTGGACGTCGTCGGGCGTCCCGAGTCGCTGACCGTGCTCAGCGCGCTGGCGGCGGTCACGACACACCTCGGCCTGGCCGCGACCGTCAACTCGACCTTCAACGAGCCGTACGAACTGGCGAAACGACTCTCGACCCTCGACCACGTCTCCAACGGCCGCGCGGCCTGGAACGTCGTGACGTCGTGGGACGCGTTCACCGGCGAGAACTTCCGCCGCGGCGGGTACCTCGACAAGGGCGACCGGTACGTCCGCGCGCAGGAATCGCTCCGGATCGTGCGGAAACTCTGGGACTCCTGGAACGGGGACGACCTCGTCCTGGACCAGGCGGCGGGTGCGTTCGCCCACGAAGGCGCTGGGGCCTTCGCGGACGACGGCGCGCACTTCACCATCCGCGGGCGGTTCGGTCTGCCGCCGTCGCCGCAGGGCCGGCCGGTGATCATCCAGGCCGGTGACAGCGACGAGGGGCGCGAGTTCGCGGCGTCGAGCGCGGACGTGATCTTCAGCCGGCACGGGACGTTCGAGGGCGGGCAGACCTTCTACAAGGACGTGAAGGCGCGGCTGGCGAAGTACGGGCGGACCGACGAGTCGCTGAAGATCATGCCCGCGGTGACGGTCGTGGTCGCGGACACGGACGCCGACGCGATCGAGAAAGCGGCGTACATCCGGGAGCAGCAGGTTTCCGGTCCGACCGCGTTGGTGTTGGCCGAACTGCTCTGGGGCCGCGATCTCTCGGCCTACGACCCGGACGGTCCGCTGCCGGCCGAGGACCCGGTCGTCGGGTCGTCGGTGACGCAGGGGCGGGTCGGGTACAACGATCCGTTTCCGATCGTTTCCGAGTGGCGGGCGCAGGCGGAGGCGCACGGCTGGTCGCTGCGGCAGACCGTCATCAACCAGCAGAACCGGCAGACGTTCGTCGGTTCACCCACCTCGGTCGCGGAAGCCGTCAACCGGCACGTCCAGGAAAACGCCGCCGACGGTTTCGTACTCGTTCCGCACCTCACCCCGTCCGGCCTCGACGACTTCGTCGACCGAGTCGTCCCCCTGCTCCGCGAACGCGGCGTCTTCCGCCCGGAATACACCGGCACAACCCTCCGCGACCACCTAGGACTGCAGCTATGACCGTGTCCGATCTGCATCCGTGGAAGGAGGCGCCGGCGACTGTGGTGTTCGTGGGTGGTGGCCCGCGGACGGTCGGGTTGCTGGAGCGGTTCGCGGCCAGTGCCGACGAGTTGCTCGGTGGCCGCCGCGTCGAGATTCACGTGGTGGATCCGTTTCCGGCCGGAGGCGGGCGGATCTGGCGGCGCGAGCAGTCGCGGCTGCTGTGGATGAACTCGATGACGTCCGACGTCACGATCTTCACCGACGAGTCGGTCGACTGCGAGGGCCCGATCGTGCCGGGGCCGGACCTCGCCACCTGGGTCGCCGGCGAGGGCGCGGTGATCCTCGAGAAGGCCGGGCTCGAACCTCCCGGCCCTCTTGCCTTCCCACCGCGTCTGGTGCAGGCGGAGTACCTGGCGTGGGTGTGGGAGCGCGTCGTCCGCGATCTCCCCGCGACCGTCGTCACCCATCGGGAGCGAGCCGTCGAGCTCACTGCGGACCAGCGGGTGATCCTCGGGTCCGGACGGGAGATCGCGGCCGACGCGGTGGTTCTCGCGCTCGGCTACCTGGACCGGTTGCCCACGGCATCGGAATCCGCATGGGCGGCGCAGGCCGCCGACGCCGGACTCACCTACATCCCGCCGGGGTACACCGCCGATGTCGACCTGGACGGGCTGTGGCCGCAGGCACCGGTCATCGTCCGCGGATTCGGGCAGGCCTTCGTCGACCTGATGGTGCTGCTCACCGAGGGCCGCGGCGGCTGGTACGACGAGTCCGACGGCCTGCTCAGCTACCACCCGTCCGGCGACGAACCGATCCTGTACGTCGGTTCGCGCCGCGGAGTCCCGTACCACTCGAAGCTCGGCTACACCGTCCCGGGAACGAGGCCGGTCCCGACGCGCTACCTGACGAAGAAAGCGCTTGGCGAAGGCGTTCTCGACTTCGACCGCGACGTGGCGCCGTTGATCGAGAAAGAACTGGCCTACGCGCATTACCAGCAGCTGTTCACAGTGCATCCCGAAAGGACCAGGTGGCCGTGGAAGCGGTTCGCCGAAACGCTCGACGCCTGGTTGCCCGGCGCGAGCCTCAACGCCGTCCCGGGGCGCGATGCGGGATCCGGGGCGGTGGCGGATGCGGAGTTCGAAGCCGCCGTTCGTGCCGGTGTTCCGGACCCTGCCGACTGGTTCGTCCGGCACGAGGTGGACCGGCCGTTGGCCGGGCGGTTCTTCGAGGATCGGGACGGGTTCGAACGGTTCCTCACCGAACTCATCGAGAACGATCTGCTCCGGCGGGCGGATCCGGCGTACTCGGCGGATCTGGCGGTCTTCAACGCGCTGCTGAGTATCTACAGCGTGTTGTCGCGGGCGATCACCGACGGGCAGTTGTCCGACGAGGACCGGGTGCGGCGGGTGGAGAGCGAGTGGCACGGGTTCTTCTCGTTCGTGGCGAGTGGACCGCCGCCACGGCGGCTCGAGGAACTGCTCGCGCTCCACCGGGCCGGCATCGTCCGGTTCGCCGGACCGCATCTCGAGGTTGCCATCGACAACGATCAGTTCGTTGCCACGAGCCCTGCTGTGGCGGGTGAGATCCTGGCGCGCGCCTTCGTCGAGGCCCGGTTGCCGCGTCCCGACGTACTCGCGACCGCCGATCCGTTGCTGCGCGGTCTGCTGGACTCGGGAGCGCTGGCGGCGGACGAACTGTTCGCGGCCGATGGAACCAGTCTCGGCGGCGGTCAGCTGAAGGCGGACTCGCGGTGCCGCGCGATCCGTTCCGACGGGTCCATCCAGGAAACGCTGTTTCTGCTCGGGCCGTCCGTTTCCGGATCGGCCGGCTCGTCGGGTTTCTCCCGGCCGCATTTCAACGGTCCCGGCTTCCGGCAGAACGACGCCGTCGCAAGGGACCTGCTCAAGCTGCTCGCACCTACCGTACGGAAGGAAGAACGCCATGCCAGTTGAGTTCCTCGGCATCGCCGGAACCAACCCGGCCAGCGAGGTGACGCCCCGAATCGGCGGCCCGCTGGACCTGGACTACACCAGCAAACTCGCCCGTGCCCACGAGGACAACGGGTGGGACCGCATCCTGTTCGCCTACCACTCGGGCTCACCCGACCCGGCCCAGGTTGCGGCGTACGTCGCCGGCCGTACGGAGCGGATCAACCTGGTCGTCGCCCACCGGCCGAATGTCGCCTACCCGACGCTGACCGCGAAAACGTTTGCGACTCTGGACCACCTCAGCGGCGGCCGGTTCGAGGTGCACGTGATCACCGGCGGGTCGACCGCGGACCAGGCCGCCGAGGGTGACTTCCTGGCCAAGGACGACCGGTACGGGCGAACCGCCGAGTTCATCCAGATCCTCAAGCAGGCGTGGACGTCTGACACCCGGTTCGACTTCGACGGAAAGCATTACCGGTTCGAGCAGTTCCTCGCCGACATCAAACCGGTGCAGCAGCCGCGGCCGCGGATCTCGTTCGGTGGCTCGTCCGCGGCGGCGTACGCGGTCGGCGCAGCCGAGGCGGACATCTTCGCGCTCTGGGGCGAACCGTTGGCCGGAACCCGGGAGCAGCTCGCGACCATCGACGCCGCAGCAGCGCGCGCAGGGCGGACGGACCGGCCGACGATCCAGATCGCGTTCCGGCCGATCCTGGCACCGACCGAGGAACTCGCCTGGGAGAAGGCGGAACGCATTCTCGGCCGGATCAAGGACGTGCGGGCCGGCGGCGTCCCGGCGAGCACCCGGCTGCGGTCGAAGACGCCGGAAAACGCTGGATCGCAACGGTTGCTGAAGGCGGTCGCGGCCGGCGAGCGTCACGACCGTGCGCTCTGGACGGCGCCGACCGGCCTGACCGGTGGCGGCGGAAACTCCACGGCACTGGTCGGAACGCCGGAAACCGTAGCTGCAGCGCTGCTCGACTACTACGACCTCGGGATCCGGATCTTCTCCGCGCGCGGTTACGACATCTACGACGACGCGATCGACTTCGGCCGGTACGTGATCCCGCTGGTCCGCTCCGAGGTAGCCCACCGCGAACAAAGGAAAGCGTCATGACAGTTGTTTCCGATCTCGAGCAGGACTGGCAGACCTGGCATGCGGCGCGGGAGCGCGACCTGGACACCGACTACGGCTGGCTCTCCGTCGTCGCGTTCAACTGGCTGTCGGCCACGCCCACTGCGATCGACGGTCTGGCCGGAAAGTGGTGGGCGGACGAGCAGGCTCACGTAACGGCCTCCGGCGAACTGACGGCTGGCGGAGAACCGGTACACGGAACGGTTTCCGCCAGCGTTCCGGAAGCCGGCTCTCTCAGCTGGTTGTTGCACGGAAACCGTCTGGCGGAACTCGTTCTCCGCGGCGGCCGGTACGCCGTGCGGCAACGGGATCCAGACGCGGCGACGCGGAAGGGCTTCAAGGGCGTTCCGACGTACCCGATCGACGACGCCTGGGCGGTCACCGGGTACTTCAGCCCGTACGCGAAGGCGCAGCGGGTGGAGGTGTCGACGGCGCGCGACGACCTGCGTCAGCACGTCACCGCGGTCGGCACGGTGCATGTGGCGTTGGGCAGCACGGCGTACGAGCTTGTCGCGACCGCTGCGAGTGACAGCCGGCTCAACCTCTCGTTCCACGACAAGACGAACGGTGAGGAGACGGCGCCCTGGCGGACGGTGACGACCGGGCCGGTCGAGCGGGACGGGTCGGTGCGGATCGACTTCAACCGAACCGTCAACCTGCCGTTCGCGTTCACGGCGTACGGGACCTGCCCGGCGCCGGTGCCCGGCAATCGCCTCGGTCTGCCGGTGACCGCGGGCGAGAAGAAGGTGCGGTGACCTTGGGTGAAGTTCTGTACCTACACATTGATCGACAACTCGCCGGACCCGATCAGCGGCGTGCAGCTCACGCCGTCCGAGCGGTTCCGGTGCGTCGTACAGCAGGCGCAGTGGGCGGAGGAGCTGGGCTTCGACGCGTACGGCGTCGGGGAGCGGCACGCGCAACGGTTCATCTCGTCGTCGCCGCCGGTCGTGCTGTCCTACATCGCGGCGGTGACCTCGCGGATCCGGCTGCTGACCACGGTGACGGTGCTGTCGCTACTGGACCCGGTGCGGGTGGCGGAGGACTACGCGACGCTCGACCAGCTGTCGGGTGGACGGCTCGACATCATCATCGGGAAGGGAAACGACCCGGAACAGAACGCGCTGTTCGGGTACGAGCTGGACGGGCAGTGGGACCGCAACCGGGAGAAGTACGAGCTGCTCCGGCGGCTGCTCCGGGAAACCGGAGTTTCCTGGTCGGGGCGCTACCGCCCGGCGCTGACGGACGCGACCACGCAGCCGCGGCCGTACCGACCGGACGGCATCCCGCTGTGGCACGGGTCGGCGTCGTCGACGGAGTCCACCGAGCTGGCGGCGCGCTGGGGTGACCCCTTGTTCTCGGCGAACGGCTTCCATCCGCTGGAGAAGTACGCCGGGCTGATCCGGCACTACCGGGAGCGTTGGGAGGCGTACGGACGGGACCCGGCGGCGGCCGTGGTGGGCGCCGGGTTCAACGGGCTGTACGTGAAGAAAACGTCGCAGGAAGCAGTCGAGGGGTACCGGCCGATCTTCGACGCGTTCATGGATTCGCCCGGCGCCCGGCACAACCAGCTGCCGTTCCGGACGCTCGAGGAGTTCCTCGACGGCGGATCGGTGCTGGTCGGGTCACCGGAACAGGTGATCGACAAGTTCGGCCGATACCAGGACGCGTTCGGGCACGAGCTTTCCGGCATTTCCCTGGAGGTCCCGGGACTCCCGGAGGAGGACAACCGGGAGTCCGTCGAGACCTTCGTCACAGAGGTCATGCCGGTACTGCGAACGTCGTACCCGAGCCGCGTCTGGGCCTAGGGCACCTCTAGCCGTACGTCGGGGCTTGCGGCCAGCCTGCCGGGGAGTCCTCCCACTCCTCCTGGCGGCCGTACACGGCGAGGTCGGAAACGTTGGTGCTGAAGAGCAGCCGGTCGACGCCGCGCTGGCCGGTCGTGTAGGTGCGGAAAACGTTGTCGCCGTCGCGCAGGAACATGCTCAGCAGGAAGCCGCCGCCGACGCCGCAGTCGGCGGAAAACGTCGTACCTGCCGAGGACGCGAACGGGATGTGCTCCCAGCCCATCTCCTTCCAGTACCCGGCCATCTGCTCGATCGGCATGTCGGAAACGGTCGCCCACGCGATGTCGTTCCGCGCCAGGCCGGCGAGGTTGGCGACGTTCTTGGTGAAGTACGTGCAGCCGCCGCAGAACGCGTCCGGGCCGACGTTCATGAACTGGTACAGCGCGAGCTGGCGGTGCTCACCGAAGAGCTCCCGCAGCGTGACCGGCCCGTCGGCCGCCGTGAACGTGTACTCGCCGAACCGCACCATCGGCAGCCGTCGCCGCTGGGCCGCGATCCGGTCCAGGGCGCGCGTGGCCTCCTTCTCGGCGACCAGCAGCTCGGCGCGGGCCGCAGCCCATTCCTCGGCCGGCACCACCGGCGGCATCGCTGTCTCGGACATCTGTGCTCCTCTCGTAGGTTCTGCCAGCGGGACGAAGCCGTGCGGCGGTTCTCGACATCCGCTTTCTGCCGGGCGCAGACGAATCTAGGACCCGGGCGCCCGCACCGGTAGGACTGTGCTCATGCGGATCGCGATCTTGGGTGGAACCCGGTTCATCGGCCGGGCCGTCGTCGAGCGGCTGGCTGCGGAGGGGCACACGCTGCTGGTGGTGCATCGCGGCGACCATGAGCCCGACGATCTGGTGCCGGTCGAGCACGCGCACGTCGACCGCCACGACGGAGCGGCGTTGGCCGTCGCGCTGAAACCGTTCGATCCCGAGGCGCTCGTCGACATCTCGGGCATGAACGCGGCGGCCGCCGACGCGGCCCTCGGCGCGGTCGGACCGTCCGTGAAGCTCGTCGCCATCTCCAGCTGCGACGTCTACCGCGCGTACGACGGTCTGCACTCGGACCGTACGACGGACGCGCTGCCGCTGACCGAGGAATCACCGCTGCGGGACCGCCGTTTCGTCGACGGGCCGGAGTACGAGAACCTGGAGGTGGAGGAGCGGTATCTCCCGCGGGGCGCGACCGTGCTGCGACTCGGGGCCGTGTACGGCGAGCACGACTATCAGCGGCGCTTCGAGTTCGTCCTGCGGCGAGTCCGGGCCGGGAGGCGCCGGATCCCGGTCGGTTCCGGGCAGTTCCTCTTCAGCCGTGTGTACGTCGGCGACGTCGCAGCCGCAGTGTCCTTGGCGCTGGGTGGTGACTTCCCCGGTGCCTTCAACGTGGTGGAGCCGGCGATCGCGCCGTACCGGCTGTTCGCCGAACAGATCCTGGCGGCGGCGGGGGCCGAGGACACGGAGCTCGTGCGGGTGCGGGACGACCTGCTGCCGTCGGATCTGTCGCTCACAGGCGCGATCGACCAGCACCTGCTGATGGACCCGTGGAAGGCGCGTACGGTGCTCGGCTGGACTCCGGTGGATCCGGCCGAGACGCTCCGCGCGTCGGTTCGGTGGCATCTCGCGCATCCGCCGGCGGACGCTGCGGACGACTTCTCCGAGGACGACGCCGTACTGGACTGAAAATGGTCAAGAGCACTCTGCCGGACCCGGTATGCTTTCCGGGACGGACTGAGGGGCCTGCAAGGTGCGGTCGGCTCGATTTCACATCGGGGCGGCAGACCGTGTAATCTCTCTCCTCGGCCCGCCCCTTTAGCTCAGTCGGCAGAGCGTCTCCATGGTAAGGAGAAGGTCTACGGTTCGATTCCGTAAAGGGGCTCTGAGAACGGCATCCCACCTCCGGGTGGGATGACGAACTCACCCGGCGGGGTAGCTCAGGTGGTTAGAGCACACGGCTCATAATCGTGGTGTCGCGGGTTCGACTCCCGCCCCCGCTACCTGGCAAGGCAGTATCTCGAGAGTGCGATCACCTCAGTTGCGCACTCCTGACAGAAGAGGCAGCAGTGGCCAAGTCAACCGACATTCGCCCGAAGATCACCCTGGCGTGCACGGTCTGCAAGGAGCGGAACTACATCACCAAGAAGAACCGGCGTAACGACCCGGATCGTCTTGAGCTGAAGAAGTACTGCCACCGGTGCAACGACCACACGGACCACCGCGAGACCCGCTGACCTCAGGTTCTTCGCAAGGGCCGCTTCGGACTACCGAAGCGGCCCTTTGCCGTTCCCTCAGACAGTCAGAATCGGGCGGCCGCCCTCGTACGCCGTGAGACGCTCGTCACGGGGAGTGAGACAGCAGGACCCGCAGAGCCTGCCGTTGCCGACCTCGCTCGTGTAATACAGACAGCACGTGTTCCGCAGATAGACGAGCTTCCCGGCCGCTACCTCCACCTCGCCGAGCCGCGCGAGCCCGCCCGGTGCCTTCGCGATGAACGTTTGCCAACGCTCGAGCAGGTACGTCGGGTCCACCGTGACGTCCTCGCGCGTTGCGGCACAGAATCCCATCGCGACGCCCGCCGCAACCCCGCCGTACACCTGCCGCAGCCCGGCCCGTGTCCGGTGGTGCAGCTCCTCGGCGAGTGGCAGCAGGTGCTGGCGCAGCACCACGTCGTACAGCGTCTCCATCCCACCGGGGAGGAAGCGGGCAGAGCGTACGGCGACTGAGGCGATGCCGTGCCCGTCGTGCGGTCGGACCCACAGGTTCTGGGGGCGGATGTCGAGGACGCGGCCCTCCAGCGCCCAGAGCAGGAGTGCGGTCGCGGGCGCGCGGCCGGCGTAGAACGACATCATGCTGAGCGCGTTCGCGTGCGCCGTACGGTGGCAACTGGCCTCGTCGTCCCGCTTGAGCAGCTCGGTCAGCTCGGGACTGCCGGGCTCCAGGATCCGGTCCACCCGCAGCCACTCGGAGCCCTCCGGCTCGCCGATCTCCAGCCGGTACCGAGGCGCGTACCTCGCCAGTGCCGCCACTGCCGTCACGTTCAACCCTTCCCCAGTCGGATCATGGGCGGCGGTATCCCGGGGCCAGTCTGCCAGTAGGGTTAGCGGATATGACGATCGACGCCACGATGGTCGGCCGGAGTTACGCGGCCGCCGAGTCCTACCAGGTCGGCCGGGAGAAGATCCGGGAGTTCGCCGACGCGATCGGCGACCGTAACCCGGCGTACCGGGGCGACGACGCGATCGCGCCGCCGACGTTCGCGTTCATGGTCGGCAGCCGCACACTCGAGGAGCTGCTGAACGACGAGGAGCTCGGCCTGCGCCTGGACCGGATCGTGCACGGCGCGCAGAAGTTCAACTACACCCGCCCGATCAAGGCCGGTGACAACATCGCCGCGACCGCCACGATCACCACCGTGCGCAAGGCCGGTCCCGTCGAGGTGATCATGTACGAGACCACCCTGACCACCGTCGACGGCGAGCCGATCGCCACCGCGACGTCGACCCTCTCGCACAACCGGGCGGACGCATGATCGAGGTAGGGACCGAGCTGCCGGCGCTGACGGTCACGCTGCGGCGCGAGGACCTGGTCCGGTACGCCGGGGCCAGTGGGGACTTCAACCCCATCCACTGGAACGACCGGATGGCCGCGGCCCTCGGCCTGCCCGGCGTGATCGCGCACGGGATGCTCACGATGGCGTCCGCGGCACGCGTCGTCACGGACTGGCTCGACGATCCGGCCGACCTGGTGGAGTACGGCGTACGGTTCACCAAGCCGGTCGTCGTACCTGACGACGACAAGGGCGCGAGTGTGATGTTTTCCGCCAAGGTCGACAAGGTCGCGGACGGACTGGCGGAGATCGACATCACGGCGGTAGCCGGCGAGGAGAAGGTGCTCGGCCGGGCCAGGGCGGTCGTGCGGGTCCGGTGAGTACGCACGTATCGCTGGCCGACTACACCACACTGCGGCTCGGTGGGTTGGCCGACAAGTTCGTCGAGGTCAGTACCGAGGACGACCTGATCACCGCGGTCCGGGACGCCGACGCGGCCGGGGAGCCGGTGCTGCTGCTCTCGGGCGGCAGCAATGTGGTGATCGGGGACGACGGGTTCCGCGGGACCGTGGTGAAGATCGCGACGTCCGGCATCCGCGTCGACGCGGACATGTGCTCCGGGGCGATGGTGCACATCGCGGCCGGGGAGGACTGGGACGACGTCGTACAGCGCGCGATCGCGGAGGAGTGGAGCGGGCTCGAGTCGATGTCCGGCATCCCCGGGCTCGCCGGGTCGACGCCGGTGCAGAACGTCGGGGCGTACGGTCACGAGGTCGCGGAGACAGTCGCATCCGTGCGCGTGTGGGACCGCGTCGTCGGCAAGGTCGAGACGATCTTCGCGGGGGACTGCGGGTTCAGTTACCGCAATTCGCGGTTCAAGGCCGACCCGTCGCGGTACGTCGTACTCGAGGTCACCTTCCAGTTGCCGCTGGGCGATCTGTCCGCGCCGGTCGGGTACGCCGAACTTGCCCGGGTGCTCGACGTCGAGCCGGGTTCGCGCGCGCCGATGATCGAGGTCCGGGACGCCGTCCTCGGCCTGCGCCGCAGGAAAGGCATGGTCCTCGATCCCGCCGACCACGACACCTGGAGCGCAGGCTCCTTCTTCACCAACCCCATCCTCGACACCCCCGCCGAGGTCCCCGCCGGCGCTCCCCAGTGGCCGCAGCCTGACGGCCGTGTCAAAACCAGCGCCGCCTGGCTCATCGAACACGCCGGCGTCTCCAAGGGCTTCACCATCGGCAACGCCGCAGTCTCCACCAAACACACCCTGGCCCTCACCAACCGAGGCCAAGCCACCGCCAAGGAACTCCTGACCCTGGCCACCCACGTCCGCACCCAAGTACAGCAATCCTTCAACATCACCCTGGTCAACGAGCCTGTACTGGTGAACTGCACCCTCTAAGGACAGGACGTACTGCCCGTCGAGCCGATCCGCACCGATCGGCTGAGCGTGCCGGGTCGTCACCGATACGACTACCTCCTGTCGTTAGCGGGCCTGTGGACAACTTCCGCGCCAGTCACCGCGAATCCCGCAGTATCGATGGGTGACCGTTGTCGCCGAGATCCTGGCCCGGCTCGGCGGCTGTGCGACAGCGGCGCAGTTGGTCGGCCTGGTCTCGCCTGGGGCCTTGAAAGCGGCGATGCAGCGAGGCGAGGTCGAGCGGCTTGCACGCGGGGTTTACGGTCTGCCGAGTCTCGGAGCGGACCGACTTGCCGCGATCGCGTACGACGGTGTCGTTTCCAATACCAGCGCCGCAACGGCTTGGGGACTGCCGCTGCTCGTACGACCGGAGAAGCCGCACGTCACGGTTCCTGCTCACCGCAGGCCGCGGCCGGGCCGCCCGGCTGAGCTGCACTGGGCAGCGGTCTCGCACGAGGAGCGAGATGCTCGGCTGACGGGCCTGCTGCGAACGGTCCTCGATTGTTCACGACTCCTGCCGTTCGGCGAGGCGCTCGCGGTAGCTGACGCGGCGTTGGCCACTGGCAGGCTGGCGAAGGAAGAGTTGGAAGCTGCGGCCGAGGCGATGCGTGGACCGGGTCGTCCGAACGCGGTACGGGTCGCCGCCACAGCCATCACGCGGTCCGAGAGTTTCCTGGAGTCGATGTTGCGGAGCCTGCTGATCGGCGCTGGGATCGAGGACTTCGAGCCGCAGGTCGTTGTGTACGCAGGCGGTATCCGAGTTCGGGTCGATCTCGGGCATCGGGCTGCGCGGATCGCGCTGGAGGCTGAGGGCTACGAGTTCCACGGGTCGCCTGGTGCGTTCGCTGCGGATTGCCGGCGGTACGACGACCTGGTTGCTGCCGGCTGGTTGGTGCTGCGGTTCACCTATCAGCAGGTGATCGGGGATCCGGTCTGGGTGATTGAGACCGTTCGCGCCGCGCTCGTGGGGCGCTAACGACAGGAGGTATGCCTGTGGAGCTGGCCGAGCTGCGCTGGAGAGCGGGCGTCGGTGGCGGGCAGGAGCTACTACCTCCTGTCGTTAGCGGTTCTGAAAAAGATTTGCGTTGGGGGTAGGCAGGAGGGGCTGGGGTCGCTAATCTTTTGCGCAATCTGGTGGGAGGTGGGTTGTGAGGCGTAAAAGATTTTCTCGGCGGGAGGTGTTGGCCGGGGTGGGGGCAGGGCTGGCGGCTGCTGTGGTGCCGGGGTGTTCCGGTGGTGACGGTGGGCGGTCGGGGGCTCTGCAGGTGTGGGGCGGGGTGCCGGCGGCATCCGGGCCGGCTGATGTGGTGAAGGCGTTCCAGGAGAAGTTTCCGCAGTACAAGGTGAACTACACGCGGTTCGTGAACGACGACCGCGGCAACCTCAAGCTCGACACCGCCCTCCAGGGTGGCGTCGACATCGACGTGTACTTCACGTACTCGCAGGGTGCGATGGCGTTGCGGGCCGGGTCCGGACTGGCGGCGGACCTGACCGATCGCGTGAAGGCGGACCCGGACCTGCAGGTGTTCCTCGACACCGAGCAGCCGCGGTCGTACATCGACAACGGCAAGGTCAAGGCGCTCGCCACCGCGCGGGAGCCGTTCTTCGTGCTGTTCAACGAGAAGCTCCGGCAGCAGGCCGGGGTCGAGCTCCCGCAGTCGTGGACGATCGACGAGTTCCGCGCGACGGCGAAGAAGCTGACGACGGACAAGACGGTCGGCACGTACACGCTGCCCGACGTCGCCCGGATCGCCCTCGGGCCGAACTACTGGTACGACGGAAACCGCTCGAACTTCGGCGATCCGCACTTCGAGCAGGGCTTCCGCCTCGGCCGCGAGATGATCGCGGAAGGTACGGCGTTCCCGTGGACCGAGGTGCTGTCCCGGCATCTTGACGCGTACCAGCAGAACTCGTTCCTCGGTGAGGAGTTCCACCTCTGGTCGACCGCGCCGTTCAACCTGCGCTACCTGTACGACGCGAAGAAGTACCCGCACGACTTCAAGGTCGCGTTCGCGCCGTCGCCGACCGTCGACGGCCAGAACTGGAACGGCGGATCGTTCAGCAACTTCATCATGGTCAACCCGAAGTCGCCGAAGTTCGAGGCGGCCTGGGCGTTCGTGAAGTTCTGGCTGACCGAGGGCGCGACGCCGATGCTCAAGGGCGGCAAGATGCCGGCGCTCGGCAACGTCACCGACGAGCAGATCGTTTCCGGAATGCTCGGAAAAGAGCCGGAGAAGTACTTCGACCTCGACTCGTTCCGGCGCGTCGTCCTGGCGTCCGATCCGAAGCTCGCGACCGACACCCGGCTGACCGGATTTCCGGAGATTTCCCTGGCGGTGAAGCAGCAGCGCGACCTCTGCTGGCTCGGCGAGAAGGACCCCGGCGTCGCGATCCGTGAGGTACGGCGGCTCGCCGACGCCGCGATCGCCCGTAACGAGAGGAGGCCCTGATGGCCACCGCCACGGTCGTCGCGGCCGGCACCGAGGCCCGGACCGAGCAGGGCTCCGGGATCCGCCCGTCCGGCTGGATCGGGTTCCTGTTCATCGCCCCGAACCTGCTCGGCGTGATCGCGTTCACGTTGATTCCCCTGATCAGCGTCGTGGTGCTCGCCTTCACGGACTGGAACCTGGTGTCCGGCCTCGGTGGCATCACCTTCAACGGCATCGACAACTTCGTCGCGATCGCCCGGGACCCCGGGTTCTGGCACGCGATCGGCCTGACGCTCGTGTACGTCGTGGTGTCGGTCCCGCTCACCGTCGTCCTCGGACTCGCGCTCGGGATCGCGCTCAACCGTCCGCTCCCGGGTCGCGCCGTACTCCGGGCGATCTTCTTCCTGCCGTACATCGTCAACGTGGTCGCGATCGGCATGACCTGGTTGATGCTGATGAACCCGAAGGCCGGTCTGGTGAACCAGGTCCTCGACGCGTTCGGGCTCCAGCCGGGGTGGTTCGCGTCCTCGCACTGGGCGCTGCCGGCGCTGATCGTGATGGCGGTCTGGGGCGGCGTCGGGTACTGCTCGCTGATCTACCTGTCCGCTCTGCAGGATGCGCCGCGGCAGCTGTACGAAGCGGCCGACATCGACGGCGCCTCCGCGTGGGCGAAGTTCCGCGTGATCACCTGGCCGTCGTTGCTGCCGACAACGATCTTCCTGCTGGTCACGCTGATCATCGGGGCGTCGCAGGGCTTCGGCCTGATCGCCTTGATCACCGCGGGCGGTCCGGGCGACGCGACCACCACGATCTCGTACTACATGTACCAGACCGGTTTCCAGTTCTACCGGTTCGGTTACGCGTCGGCGATCGGCCTGGTGACGTTCGTCGGCGTACTCGTCCTGACCCTGCTCACCTGGCGGGCGCAGCGAGGGAGGGCCCTCAATGACTAACAAGTACAGCAAATGGATCTGGGGCGTGCCGCTGTGGATCCTCGCCATCGCTTTCCTGGCACCGTTCGCGTGGATGATCTCGACCGCGCTGAAGCCGGACGTGGACGCCTACAAGATCCCGATGCAGTGGATCCCGGACCCGTTCCAGTGGGACAACTTCAGCACAGTCCTGAGCGGGGCGACCTCGGTCCTTCCCGCGTTCGGCCGCTCGGTGTTCGTGGCGCTGCTGCGGGTCGCGGGGGAGCTGATCACCGCGACGATGGCGGGCTACGCGTTCGCCCGGATGTCGTTCAAGGGCCGGGACAAGCTGTTCCTGCTGTACCTGGCGACGGCGATCATTCCGGCGCAGCTGCTGCTCGTTCCGCGGTTCATCTACTTCCAGAAACTCGGGCTGTACGACACGCTCTGGGCGCTGGTCCTGCCGGGGATGTTCACCGTGCTCGGAACGTTCCTGATGCGCCAGTTCTTCGTCAGCCAGCCGGCGGAGTTCGCCGAGGCCGCGCGGATGGACGGCGCCAACGAATGGCGGGTGTTCACCCGGATCTACTTGCCGTTGGCAACGCCGGTGATGAGCGCGCTCGGCATCCTCGCGTTCGTCTGGTCCTGGAACGACTACGAGACGCCGCTGGTGCTGATCAGCAACCCGGACCGGTACACGCTGCCGCTCAGCCTGACGAACTTCGTCGACGAACAGGGCCAGATCGCGCCCGGCCTGACGATGGCCGCCTCGGTGATCTCGATCGTGCCGGTGCTGATCGTGTTCGTCGTCCTGCAACGCCGCTTCATCGCTGCGATGACTCATACAGGGATCAAATGATGCAGAACGTTTCAGGTGTCTTTCCGCATCTCGCGCAGATCGGCGACTTCGGACCGCCGCGCAGCGAGCTCGGTATCGGCTCGCTGATGCCGTGGAACGGGAAGCTCTACGTCCAGAACTACAACTCCCACAAGGCGCGGTCCGGTGCGGGTGTCAGCCTGCGCCGGGTCGACGCCGACCTGTCGATGGAAATCGTTCCGGAAACTCTCGGCGTGGACGGAACGTACACCAACCGTTTCGTGCATTTTCCGACGTCGAAGCTGGTCCTCGGACCGCACGTGATTTCCGCGGACCACAAGATCGTGACGATCCCGGAGCTGCAGCCGTTGCGGGTCTGCGGTACGTCGCGGCACCTGACGAAACCGGACACGCACGTGTACGTGCTCGCGATGGAGGGCGAGCTGTTCGAGCTCGACGTCACGACGTACGAGTGCAGGCAGCTCTTCGATCTCAACAACGAGCTCGGGACCGACGGCGAGATGAAGGTCCACTACAAGGACTGCTACACGAGTTTCGGCCGGCTCGTGGTGTGCTCCAACGAGTACGCCGAGCCGGAGTGGGCCGGCGAGCGGTCGCGCGGCCGGCTGGCCGAGTACGACGGTACGTCGTGGAAGATCCTGCGGGACGATCCGTTCACCGCGATCGGGGGACGGCACGAGTTCGGCGGGACGATCTTCGCGACCGGGTGGGACCGGGCGTCGGCGATCCTCGAGGTGTTCACCGAGGCCGACCAGCAGTGGACCCGGTACCGGCTGCCGAAGGCGTCGCACTGTTTCGACCACAAGTGGCAGACCGAGTGGCCGCGGATCCGCGAGGTCGAGCACGAGCGGCTGCTGATGGACCACCACGGGATGTTCTACGAGGTGTCGCCGTGGGCGTACGGCGGCCGGATCTGGGGTGTCCGCCCGATCTCGACGCACCTGTGGGTCCTGGGCGACTTCTGCTCGTGGCGCGGGATGCTCGTGGCGGGTGCGGACAACGCTTCACCGAGCCATGGGCTCAACCCGACGACGGCCGAGCCGCAGTCCGGGCTGTGGTTCGGGAAGACCGACGACCTGTGGAGTTTCGGAAAGCCGGCCGGGTGGGGTGGGCCGTGGTGGGAGACAACGGTTTCCGCCGGCGTCCCGTCCGATCCGTACCTGATGACGGGCTTCGACGGAAAGTGTCTGCACCTGGAGAACTTCTCCGACATGCCGCTGACGATCACGGTCGAGATCGACTTCCACGGGCACGGCCGGTTCGGCGCGGTGGAGACGTTGACGGTCGAGCCAGGGCAGATCCGGTCACACGTTTTCCCGCCCGGGTTCAGTGCGCACTGGGTACGGGTGGTGAGTGATGCCGACGGCGTCGCGAGTGCCCAGTTCGTCTATACGTGATGATCACGGAATGGATTCCTCGATGGAACGAGCCGGCAGTCCGAGTCCGTTGCAGCTCGTCAAGCGGGCCCTGCCCGAGCTGAACGGTGCGATGCAGCGGGTCGCCGAACACATCCTGGCGAACCCGGACGAGGTCGCGCGCGGTTCGATCACGAAGCTGGCCGAGGCCGCGCAGACCTCGGCCGCGACGGTCACCCGGCTGTCGACCCACCTCGGGTACGCCGGGTACCCCGCGCTGCGGGCCGCGCTGGCGATGGAGGTCGGGCGCGGTCTGGAGGCCGGCTGGGCGAGCGACATCGGTATGGCGATCGGCCCGGCGGATCCGCCCGAGCAGGTGCTGAACGTGCTCGCGTCGACGCAGGCGAACGCGCTGCGGAACGCGTTGGCCGCGATCGACCTGACCGCGGCCACCCGGGTCGCGGACGCGATCGCCGGCGCCCGGCGGACCCACATCTACGGCGAGTGGGGCGACGCGATCCCGGCCCGCGAGCTGTACATCCGGCTGCTGCGGATCGGGATCCCGGTTTGGTTCTTCGACGGTCCGCAGTCATCGCAGATCGGCGCCGGCTTACTCGGCGAGGGCGATGTCGCGCTGACGGTGACGCGGTCCGGCACCGATGCGACCACGCTCGACTTCATCAAGCGCGCCCGCGAGGAGGGCGCGCTCACGGTTGCGATCACCGGGATGCCGGACGCGCCGATCGGCCGGATCGCCGACGTCACCCTCGACACCGGTACGCCGAACGGCGCGAACTGGACCGAGTTCTTCGCCGGCCGCGCGAGCGACGTACTGACGGCCGGCCTGCTGTTCGTCCTGGTCGCGCAGCGGGTGCCCGATCACCTGACCGCACATCATCCGAACGGGCCGGGGCAGCCCGTCGTACAGCGAGATACCTGAAAGGCTTGTGCATGCAGCAGCTCGAGGTCCAGTCCGATCTGACCGTCGTCGGCGGCGGGCTCGCCGGGATCTGCGCGGCGATCGGCGCCGCGCGGCAGGGGAGCACCGTGGCGCTGGTGCAGAACCGGCCGGTGCTCGGCGGCAACTCGTCCAGCGAGGTGCGGGTGTGGGTGTGCGGGGCGACCGCACACGGCGTCCAGAGCTTCGCCCGCGAGACCGGCATCATGGGTGAGCTGTTCGTCGAGAACCAGTTCCGGAATCCGCTCGGAAACCCGTACTACTGGGATCTCGTGCTGCTGGAGGCGGTCCGCGCCGAGCCACGGATAACGCTGTACCTGAACACCGACGTCCGGACCGTGGAGGCCGCGGACGGCGAGATCCGGTCGGTGACCGGGTGGCAGATGGGGTCCGAGAAGGAGATCCGGTTCGTCAGCCCGGCGTTCGTGGACTGCTCGGGCGACGGCCTGGTCGGCGTCCTCGCGGGAGCGGAGTACCGGACCGGGCGGGAGCCGCGTTCGGAGTACGACGAGTCGTGGGCTCCCGACGTACCGGACTCGAACACACTTGGCAGCACGATCCTCTTCTACAGCAAGGACGCCGGGGAACCGGTGCGGTTCGTGCCGCCGTCGTTCGCCCGGGACGTCACGGAAACCGCGATTCCGGAACGTCGCGTGATCCGGACCGATATGAACGGGTGCGCGTTCTGGTGGATCGAGTGGGGCGGTGAGCTGGACGTCGTCGACGACAACGAGGCGATCCGCGACGAACTGCAGGCCGTGGTGTACGGGATCTGGGACTACATCAAGAACTCGGGGCAGTTCGACGCGGACAACCTGACCCTGGAGTGGATCGGGTCGGTACCCGGAAAACGTGAGTACCGGCGGTTCCTCGGCGACCACGTGCTGACTCAGCACGACGTGCTCGACCAGACGGAGTTCGACGACCGCGTGGCCTTCGGCGGCTGGTCGATCGACCTGCACCCGCCCGGTGGCGTGTACGCGGCCGAACGCGGATCGAAGCACTGGCATCCGGACGGCAACTACCACATTCCGCTCCGTTCCTTGTACTCACGGAACGTCCGGAATCTGTGGATGGCGGGACGGAACATCAGTGCGAGCCATGTCGCATTCGGTACGACGCGGGTGATGGCGACCTGTGCGTTGCTGGGTGAAGCAGCCGGCGTCGGCGCAGCTGTTGCCCTGCGCAACGGGTTGACGCCACGCGAGCTGGCGCACGACCGGTTCGGCCTGATGAAGCACGCGCTGACCCGGGCCGACTCGTCGGTTCTGGGCGTCATCGACGACGACCCGGAAAACGCTGCATTGTCGGCGACCGTCACCGCGTCCTCCGCCCTGACCCGACCGGTCCTCGAGGTCTCGTCCGGAACGCTGCCGCTGACCACAGACCTCGGAATGGTCATTCCGGTCGACCCCGCGCTCGACGGTTTCGAGTTACTCGTCGACTCCACCGGAGGTTCCCTGACCGTCGAGCTCCACGACCCGGTCAAGGCGCAGAACTACCTCCCGGCCAAGCTCGTCGACTCCTGCACCGTCGAGGTGCCGCCCGGCGAGAAGCGCTGGATCCACGTCCCGTTGGCCTGGCGTCCGTCCGCTCCGTCCAACGCGTTCGTCGTACTGCGAAGCACACCGGACATCTCCGTACACACTGCTGCGACGGGACTCCCCGGCACGGTTCACTTCGCCCGTCGCGATCCGGCGCCCGACGAGCAGTGGACGGAGCAGTTCCGTGCCTGGAAACACGTCCTGCCCCGCGGCGGCCTCTGCATCCGCCTCGGCGAGACCGCGGCGTACGCACCCGAGAAGGTGATCGGCGGCTACTCCCGCCCGTACGGCGGCCCGAATCTGTGGTCGTCCGAAGACCTCGCCTGGGACTCCGAGCCCTGGCTCGAACTCGCCTGGCCCGAGCCGGTCGATCTGTCCGAGATCGTCGTCATCCTGGACGCGGACGTCCAAGAGGACCTCATCAACCTCCACCATCACCGCACGCCGTTCGAGTCGCTCCCCACTCTTGTGGCGGACTACGACGTGGAGGTCCGCAACGGCGACGGCCCGTGGCAGCAGATCGCCCAGGTCACCGACAACCACCATCGCACCCAGCACCACCGTTTGGAGACCCCCACCCGAGTCACCCAGCTCCGCCTCACAACCCGACGTACCAACGGCGCCCCACGCGCGCACGTGGTCTCCATCCGCGCCTACTCGTCGGCTCAGTAACGCCACTCGAGTTCGTGCTCCAGCATCCAGTGCGTCAGAGGCTCAGCCGCACCGGCCGACGCTGCACCCGTCAGTAGGTCTGCGAGGACTTGTGCGGGTGCGGCGAGCCGGATGCCGCTGTCGGTCTTCCGGGAGCGGGTGTACACCACATCCCCGGAAGGCTCGGCCAGGATGATGGCCCTGCCCCTGGCCGGCACGAGCTCCCACACCGTGGCCGCAGCTCGCGCATCGGGGGTGTAGATCACGGTCGGGCCGGCCGGTGTCTCTGGCACCCACACCCGTGCCGCATGCGCGCCGCTGACCGCGTGACGAACTGGTGTGGCTGCGACGCGGTCCAGGAGCGGCTGGGCGCCGTGCTTGCTGCGCCAGTACGTCACACGGACGTCGCGGCTGAAGCGGACCTCCTCGTTCCAGCGGCGGAGCAGAGTGAGCCAGCTCGGTACGGCGATGACTCCGGGCGCCTGACGCTCTACGAGTTCTTCGCGCTCGAGCCGGTTGACCACCCGCCGGATGATCTGTGCCGGAACGCCGGTGGTCGTCACGAGGTCATGGGTGGTCCAGAGGCTGCGGAAGTCCAGGAGCGCGCGGATGATCAGCGAGGCCGCGTCACCGGCCAACGGGCTGGTTGTGGTTGCGCTCATGGGTTCGCTCCGCTCGGCCGGGCTCCGAGCTGGAGGGTTGCGTAGGTGGTCCACTCGTACTGGTGGTGATCGCGGTTGAGGTTGATGAGGCTCACGCGGCTGATCTCGGTTCTGGCGACGCCCCCGGCCAGAGCGTTGACGCGTTGGCGGAGCGGCTCGGCAGGGGCAGGCTGGTTCCAGTAGCCGAGTGAGACGTGTGGGTCGAGCTCGGGCAGTGCGGGCACGGAGTCACTGCCCCAGACGTCGGTGATCGCGGCACGGAGCTGTGCCCGCAGACGGCGCAGGCGGTCGACGGGGGAGACCGGGAGCTGCAGGCTCTCGGCGTCGACGACCGCGGGGCCGAGCTTGATCTCGAACGGCCGGAAGTACTCGAGTCGGCGCTGCGCCGCGTCGATGATCGGGTCGAGGTCCGACTGCGGGACCTTGTCGGCGAACCCGATGCCCTGCAACGTGAGGTGCAGCCATTGGACCGGTACCGGCGTAATCCCGGGCAGCGAATCGACCAGCCGCCGGTACGCCGCGTGCACGTCGGTCAGCACGGCGTCGTTCGGGAAGACGACGTGCCATGTGTAGAACGATCGCCCGGGCCGCCAGTTCGGGCGCCAGTACCAGTGATCGCGGACTTCCTTGATCATGTGTGCTCCTCGATCACGCGTCGTCGGTTCGGGGTGGTCAGCCGCGTCGGCAGTCCCGGCTGCTGGGTGAACTCGGCGATCCGGTCCCGCAGCATCCGGCCCTTCGGGCTGCGCGCGTACGGCGCTGTCAGGGCGGCGACCTCGGCGACACGCTGGATCAACGGGCGCACGCGGTACTCCGGCTGGAGCTCCAGCACCGGGTCGACCGCCTCGATCGCACCGTCGAGGTGTCCGAGGAGCAGCCGCGCCTTCGCCTGCTGGAGGCGGGCCATCCGTTCGGAGCCGGCGTTCCGGAGTGCGTACGGGACGGCCTCGAACAGGGCGATGCTGTGGTCGGCGTGATCCGCGGTGCGCTGGGCGTCGCCGAACGCCAGGTGCGTGTCCGCCCACAGTCCTTCGGCGCGTTCCGGCGTACAGAGCAGGACGCCGCCTGGTTCCGAATCGGCGGGGCGGACGGCGAGGGTTCGGGCGACGTCGAGGAGGTCACGAGCCTTGTCAGTGCGTCCGGCGCGGGCGTGGTCGACGGAGGCGGCGCTGGCGAGGAAGAGTCTGGCCGTGCCGGCGTTGTACCGCAGGCCGTCCTCGGCGTACGCCGCCGCGCGGGCGAAGTCCTCCTGCCAGAACGCGGCGGTGTGCTGGGTGGCGCGGATCCAGCCCCGCAGTACGTCGTGATCCGCGGCCTCGGCGCAGGCCCACGCCGTCCGGGTATGACCCTCGGCGATATCCGGCCGGCCGAGATCGACCGACATCCACGCGAGCAGCGTGATCGCCCAGCCGGCGGCCGCGTACAGGTCACGGGACTGGCGCGGCGACTGGTTGCCGGCCAGCAGCCCGAAGGCGCGGTCGCGGATCGCGCGGCTCTTCGCGAACAGCGGCCGGATCGGCGTCCGCAGGTAGGACTGCGCGATCCGCTCGATGTCGGCCTGCAACTGTTCGACGGTGAGCTCGCCGACGTTCGACTCCTCGGCGAACGACAGCAATGCGATCGACTCGTCGCCCGCGTTGACCAGGTCGTCGTCGTGGCCGGCCATCGACGCCGGCGGCGCCAACTCCGGCTCCGTCAGGGAGACGCCGGAGGGCGGGAAGAAGCCGAGGTCGTTGTCGGAGGCAACGCCGAGCACGTGGCGCAGACCGGAGCGGTACGCCGCGCCGGGCCAGCGGACCGCGCCGCGTTCCAGCTTGGCGATGTAGTGGCCGTCGAGCTCGTACTTGATCTCGGTCGTGTCCCAGAGCCACGCGCAGATGGTGTCGGCCAGCTCGCTCCGGGACATGTGTTCACCCGGCGCGCGCCGTGAGGGGGTGCGTTCCCGCGCCTCGCGGAGAAACTCGTTCGGCCCTGACATGGCGGTAACTGTAAGACGCCGAACACCCTCTGCGACGGCGAAATCGGGTCCTGTGGACGATCTGCCCCAGGCTGCCCCGATCTGCCCCGATCTGCCCCGAATCCCTGTGGAAAAAGGGGTTCTCGACCGCCGTGGATGGTCCGCGGCGACGAATCGACGGTGATTTCGGCGCGCGTTGACGGTTGCTGAGCGTGAGGAAGGTGGGGCATCCCGGGGCAGATAGGGGCAGCCCCTCGACGATGGACCTCTAAGAGGTCCCGCGAGTAGGTGGCCCTCTAAGAGGTCTCGCGAGTAGGTGGCGCCTGCTACGCGCCGCCCCGCGGGCACTGGGCGGCGTTGTCGTCGGTCGACAGGACTCCGTCCTGCCTCCCTCCTCCGCCTTGCCCAGCACTCCGCTGGACGACGCTCGCGACGGCGCCACCTACTCGCGAGACCTCTAAAGTTGTGGGATGCCCGAGGAAGCCGTGACGACGTTGCATGCCGAGCTGGAGCGGTTCGGGCGGGCGGAGGAAGGGCTCGCGCTGCTCGAGGTGTTCCTGGAGGTGGCGCGGCCGCGGTTGGGTGCGGTGGTGCTGGATCCGGTGGGACTACAGCTGCCGACGGAGCTCACCGACGATCGCCTTGTCGTGCAGAAGTTGATCGACGAGATCGAGCAGGAGCCGCAGGGCAAGGCGCGCGCCGTCGAGCGCGCCTTCGACATGGACGACGAACAGGCGCGCTGGGATTACGTACGCCTCGCCTACAGCTCGAGTCAGGCGACAGTGTGGAGCCGTCGCCAACGTACGACGTACTTCGAGGCGTCCGGCCGCCACAAGGCGACGTACTGGCTGCCGGACAGCCTGAAGGTGCAGTACTTCGACGCGCTGACCTCCCGCGGGTGGGCCATCCCGGAGGAATGGCTCACCGCGGTGGCGAAGCGGCCCAAGCCGTGGTGGAAGCGTGGCGGCCGCTGACTGTCAGCCCATCGCCGGCAGATGGGTCAGGGCTTCGGCGACTGCTGACTGGATCTCGGAGTCCTCCCAGGTGCGGTCGGTGATGGCGTTGGACAGGTAGGCGTCGTACGCGGCGAGGTCGAGGTGACCGTGGCCGCAGAGGGCGGTGAGGATAACCTTCTCCTCGCCGGATTCCTTGCAGCGTTGCGCTTCTTCGACGGTGGCCGCGAGGGCGTGGGTGGGCTCGGGCGCGGGGACGATGCCTTCGGTCCGCGCGAACTGGACTCCGGCGGCGAAGCACTCGGACTGTGGTTTGGCGACCGCCTCGATCTCGCCGGTCTCGTAGAGATGGCTGATCAGCGGGCTCATGCCGTGGTACCGCAGGCCGCCCGCGTGGATCGGATCGGGGATGAAGTCGTGGCCCAGCGTGTGCATCTTCATCAACGGCGTCATCCCGATGGTGTCGCCGAAGTCGTACGCATACGTGCCCTGGGTGAGTGACGGGCACGCCGCCGGCTCGACCGCGCGCACAACCGGAGACATCCGGCCGGCCCATTTCTCCCGCAGGAACGGGAACGCCAGGCCGCCGAAGTTCGATCCGCCGCCGGTGCAGCCGACGATCAGATCGGGGGTCTCGCCCACCATCGCGAGCTGCATCAGCGCCTCTTCGCCGATGATGGTCTGGTGCATCAGCACGTGGTTGAGCACCGAGCCGAGCGCGTAGTGCACCTCGGGATCCTGCACGGCGGCCTCGACCGCCTCGCTGATCGCGATCCCGAGCGAGCCGGTGGAGTCGGGGTCACCGGCGAGGATCTTCCGCCCGGCCTCGGTCAGGTCGGACGGACTCGGGTGCACGGTCGCCCCGAACACCTGCATCATCGTCCGCCGGTACGGCTTCTGGTCGTACGACGCCCGCACCTGCCAGACCTCGCACTCCAAGCCGTACTGCGCGCAGGCGAACGCGAGCGCCGTTCCCCACTGGCCGGCCCCAGTCTCGGTCGTGAGCTTCCGGACGCCGGACTTCGCGTTGTAGTACGCCTGGGGGACCGCTGTGTTCGGCTTGTGTGATCCCGCCGGTGAGACGCCTTCGTACTTGTAATAGATCCGGGCCGGCGTATCGAGCGCCTTCTCCAGCCGGTGCGCGCGATACAACGGACTGGGCCGCCACAGCCGGTAGACATCGAGCACCTCACCCGGAATGTCGACGTACTGCTCCTGTGAGACCTCCTGCAGGATCAGGTCCATCGGGAACAGTGGCGTGAGATCGTCCGGCCCGATCGGTTGCCCTGTACCCGGATGCAGCACCGGCGGCGGAGGCGTCGGCAGGTCGTGCAGCACGTTGTACCAACGGGTCGGCAGCTCTTCCTCTGGCAGCAGGATCTTCGTCGGCGTCATGCACGCAAAGTTAGGCCCGCACCGCCCCCCGGACAATGACCTGAACCGGAACGCAACCAGCACTTATCCGGAACTCGACAACCCCTCCAGCACCCCACCGGCGCGCACACGGTAGACGACATCGGACGGCTGCCGTGTACCGAGCGCATCCGGTACGCCGAGCCGTCGCAGCAGCATCCGCCCGATCATCTCGTGCGACACCAGCAAAGGCCGCCGTACGCCGCTCCGTCCGACCTCCTCCAGCACCCGTCCGGCGCGCACCTCGCCGTCCGCGTAGCTCTCACCCTTCGGAAACCGATAGGTGTACTTCTCCCGCTCCCGCGCATCCCGCTGCCCCGGCCAGCGCGCGTCGATCTGCCCCGACTCCAGACCCGACCACAACCCGTGGTCGATCTCGGCCAGGTCGTCGACAACTTCGACGGTCAGACCGAGCTCAGAAGCGATGATCGAGGCCGTACGCCGTGCTCGCTCGAGGGGGCTGGCGAAGATCGCGTCGATACCTTCGCCGGCCAGCAACTGGGCGTTCCGGTGGGCCTGTTCGAGGCCGAGCGGAGTGAGTGGCGAGTCGAGACGCCCTTGCCGGCGGCCGGCGACGTTCCACTCGGTTTGGCCGTGGCGGGCCAGGTAGGTCAGGCCGGGACTGTGGCGGGGGTTCCCAGCCATTCGTCGATTTCGGTGAGGAGGGTTTTCTGGACCTCGGGTGGGGCGGTGGAGGCGAGGACCGAGCTGCGGGCGAGGTCGGCCAGTTCGGGGTCGGTGAAGCCGTGGACGATGCGGGCGGTCTCGTACTGTTCTGCCAGGCGGGAGCCGAAGAGCAGCGGGTCGTCCGCGCCGAGCGCGATCCGGGCGCCTGCCTCGTAGAGCTTGCGGAGCGGGACGTCCTCAGCACGCCGGTAGACGCCGAGCGAGACGTTGGACGCGGGGCAGACCTCCAACGCGATCTGCGCGTCGACGACGCGCTTCAGGAGGTCAGGGTCCTCGACGGAGCGGACACCGTGGCCGATGCGGCCCGCACCCAGCTCGTCCAGACAGGTGCGGACAGTCGCCGGACCACACAGCTCGCCACCGTGCGGCGCCGCGAGCAGCCCGGCGTGGCGGGCGATCCGGAAGGCCGGTTCGAACTCGGACGTCGTACCGCGCCGTTCGTCGTTCGACAGGCCGAACCCGACCACGCCACGTCCGACGTACTGCGATGCCAGCCGCGCCAGAGTGCGGGCGTCGAGCGGATGCCGGGTCCGGTTGGCGGCGATGATGACCTGGACGGCGATCCCCGTCGACGCCGACGCGTCGCGGGCTGCGTCCAGCACCAGGTCGGTGAACTCGGTGATGCCGTGGAAGCGGCTCGCGTACCCGGACGGGTCCACCTGGATCTCCAGCCAGCGCGAGCCGTCCGCCCGGTCGTCCTCGGCCGCCTCACGGACCAGACGCCGTACGTCGTCCTCCGTCCGCAGCACCGAGCGGGCGATGTCGTACAGCCGCTGGAACCGGAACCAGCCACGCTCGTCCGCCGCCGACAGCTCCGGAGGCCAATCGGTCCGCAGCGCGTCCGGGAGCCGTACGCCGTGCTTGTCCGCCAGCTCGACCAGCGTCAGGTGCCGCATCGACCCGGAGAAGTGCAGATGCAGGTGTGTTTTCGGCAGCACCCGCAGATCCCGCTGCGTCATTACCGAAGGTTACCGATCCCCTACCTGCCCCGCGAAATCAGCTCAGCAATTTGGCAATCCGGCCGAGGCCCTCGGCCAGGTCGTCGTCTCCCAGCGCGTACGACAGCCGCAGGTACCCGGGCGCGCCGAACGCCTCACCCGGCACGACCGCCACCTCGACCTCGTCCAGAATCAGATCGGCCAGCTCGGCGGACGTGGTCGCCGTACGTCCGTTGATCTGTTTGCCGAACACGCCCTGGACCGACGGGTACGCGTAGAACGCGCCGGTCGGCTCGGGGCACTCGACGCCGGGGATCTCGTTGAGCATCCGGACCATGGTGCGGCGGCGCCGGTCGAACGCGACCTTCATCTCGTCGACCGCGCTCAGGTCGCCGGACACCGCGGCGAGTGCGGCCCGCTGGGCGATGTTGCAGACGTTCGAGGTCTGGTGCGACTGCAGGTTCGTCGCGGCCTTGATGACGTCTTTCGGCCCGATCATCCAGCCGACCCGCCAGCCGGTCATCGCGTACGTCTTGGCGACACCGTTCAGTACGACGGTCTTGTCGGCCAGCTCCGGTACGGCGACCGGGATCGAGGTCGCCCGTACGTCGCCGTACGTCAGGTGCTCG
This sequence comes from Kribbella sp. VKM Ac-2566, assembly GCF_004366005.1. Classification (NCBI taxonomy): domain Bacteria; kingdom Bacillati; phylum Actinomycetota; class Actinomycetes; order Propionibacteriales; family Kribbellaceae; genus Kribbella; species Kribbella sp. VKM Ac-2566. The sequence goes on from NZ_SODT01000012.1 coordinate 416,095, forward strand.
TAGATCTCGTCCGTGATGACCCACAGGTCGTGCTCGAGCGCCCAGCGACCGATCGCCTCGATCGCCTCCGGGCTGTCGACCGCACCGGTCGGGTTCGACGGTGAACAGAACAGGAGAGCCTTGGTCTTCGAGGTCCGGGCCGCCTCCAGCTGCTCGACGGTGACGCAGTAGTTCTGCGACTCGTCGGCGAGCACCTCGACCGGTACACCGCCGGCCAGCCGGATCGTCTCCGGGTACGTCGTCCAGTAGGGCGCCGGCAGCAGCACCTCGTCACCCGGGTCGAGCAGCGTCGCGAACGCGTTGTAGACCGCGTGCTTGCCGCCGTTCGTGACCAGGACCTGGGAGGCCTCGATCTCGTACCCGGAGTCCCGCTTGGTCTTGTCCGCGATCGCCTGCTTGAGCTCCGGCAGGCCACCCGCGGGGCTGTACCGGTGATTCTTCGGATCCCGCGCGGCCGCGACCGCCGCCTCGACGATGTAGTCCGGCGTCGGGAAGTCCGGCTCGCCGGCGCCGAACCCGATCACCGGGCGCCCGGCTGCCTTGAGTGCTTTCGCCTTGGCGTCGACCGCCAGCGTCGCCGATTCACTGATGGCGCCGATCCGCGCCGAGATCCTGGAACCCATGCGGCCCATCCTGGCACCACGCCGTACGGCGGTGCTCCCGGGTTTCACGGGGTGGGCGGGGAACGCGCCGGGGGCACCGTCCGTTCAGACCTACTGGAGGCTGTATGGTTCTGTCCGCGGTGCGGCGCCCAACCAGGGGTCGTGCGGGCAGGGCCAGGCCGAACTGTTGCCGAGAGGCTGAGTTCGACCAGGTGGCTCGAACCCCGTACACTTCTCTAGGTCCGGGCGTTGGTGGCCCTGATCCGGCATGCCCGAGATCAGGTCCGACGCGGCGTCCGGATGGATTGCAGAGGGCACTAGCTCAACTGGCAGAGCATCGGTCTCCAAAACCGAAGGTTGGGGGTTCAAGTCCCTCGTGCCCTGCAAATCCTGACCGGCGCAGGGCCGGTCAGGCCGCCGCTAGCGAAAGAGGTAGGTCGTGACGGAGACGCGCACCCCGGCACCGTCCGGCGCCGGCAAGCCTGCGGAAGGGAAGCAGCGCCGCGGCCTGCTGCGCTTCTACCGCGAGGTGGTCGCCGAGCTCCGCAAGGTCGTCTGGCCGACCCGCAAGCAGCTCTCCACCTACTTCGTGGTCGTTCTGACCTTCGTGGTGTTCGTCATCGCGATCGTCTCGGTCCTCGACCTCGCCTTCGGCTGGGCGATGTTCAAGATCTTCGGCTGAGGCTGCCCACCACGATCCGACCGTAGGTCCCGGGCTCCTGACCCGACCCGAAGCAGAACAAGACCCCGATCCACAGATGACGGAGTACGACGTGTCCGAGCGCGACGACGAGGTCCTCGACCACGAGGACGAGTTCGACGTATCCGACGCCGACCTCGATCTCGACTTCGACGAGACCGCCACCGATGACGATCTGTTCGCTGACGACGACGATGACGACGACGACCCGTTCGCGGGCCTCGACGACGACGACGCCGGCGAGGACGAGGACGATGTGGACGACGACGAGTACTCCGCCGACGACGAGGCGGAGACGCCGCGGGCGGACACCGACACGTCCGACGACGAGCCGGTGGTAGTGGTCCCGGCGGCTGACGATTCCGAGGCCGCCGAGTTCGTGACCGAGGACGACGTCGAGGACGCCGCCGAGGAGCTGGCCGACGAGACCGCCGAGACCGCTCCGCCGACCACCGCCGAGGTGCCTGCCGCGGCTGACGAGGTGGTCTTCTCCAGCGGTGACGACGAGTCCGGTGACGACGAGTCCGGTGACGACGACGCCGACGTGGACGCGGCGGCTGCGGCCGCCGCCGCGACGGACGACGACGAGGACGACGCGGAGGCCGAGGAGGCGGAGCCCGAAGAGCCGGGCGACCCGCTCGAGGAGCTGCGCAGCCGGCTGCGTTCGCAGATCGGCGACTGGTACGTCGTACACACGTACTCAGGGATGGAGAACCGGGTCAAGGGCAACCTGGAGAACCGGATCAACTCCCTGAACATGGAGGACTACATCTTCGAGATCATCGTGCCGACCGAAGAGGTCGCCGAGATCAAGAACGGTCAGCGCCGGATGGTGAAGCGCACCGTCCTCCCCGGCTACGTGCTGGTCCGGATGGACCTGACCGACGAGTCCTGGTCGACCGTGCGGCACACGCCGTCGGTGACCGGCTTCGTCGGGAACAGCCAGAAGCCGGTCCCGCTCAGCCTCGAAGAGGTCGAGAAGATGCTCGCTCCGGCTGTCGTGGCGGCAGCCGAGGCGGCGGCAGCCGAAGCCGGCGCCGCACCCGCCAAGACCGCGGCGAAGAAGAAGGTCGAGGTCGCCGACTTCGGTGTGGGCGACTCGGTCATGGTGGTCGACGGGCCGTTCGCGACCCTGCACGCCACAGTCACGGAGATCAATGCCGAGGCCCAGCGGATCAAGGCCCTGGTGGAGATCTTCGGCCGGGAGACCCCGGTGGAACTCAGCTTCAACCAGATCCAGAAAGTCTAAGGACCCGACAGAATGCCTCCCAAGAAGAAGATCGCTGCCCTGGTCAAGGTGCAGCTCCAGGCCGGTGCAGCGACGCCGGCCCCGCCGGTCGGTACCGCGCTCGGTCCGCACGGCGTCAACATCATGGAGTTCTGCAAGGCGTACAACGCCCAGACGGAATCCATGCGTGGCAACGTGGTGCCGGTCGAGATCACCATCTACGAGGACCGTTCCTTCACCTTCATCACCAAGACGCCGCCGGCGCCGGAGATGATCAAGAAGGCCGCCGGTCTGCAGAAGGGCTCGGCCGTCCCGCAGCGCGACAAGGTCGGCAAGATCACCAAGGACCAGGTCCGCGAGATCGCCACCACCAAGATGCCGGATCTGAACGCCCGTGACATCGACGCGGCGATGAAGATCATCGAGGGTACGGCGCGCTCCATGGGCGTCACCGTCGACGGCTGAGCAGTACCACTTCACACGTAGTAGTGGCAGGGCGAAGCGCCGCCCGGAGACCACACCCCAGAGAGGAACCAGTCATGGCACAGCGCAGCAAGGCTTACCGCGCCGCCGCAGAGAAGATCGACTTCGATCACCTGTACACGCCGCTCGAGGCGATCAAGCTCGCCAAGGAAGCGGCCGGCAGCAAGAAGTTCAACTCCACCGTGGACGTCGCGATGCGTCTCGGGGTCGACCCTCGCAAGGCCGACCAGATGGTGCGTGGCACCGTCAACCTTCCGCACGGTACCGGCAAGACGGCACGGGTCCTCGTCTTCGCCACCGGTGAGAAGGCCGAGGCCGCGAAGGCCGCCGGCGCCGACTTCGTGGGCGACGACGACCTGATCAAGAAGGTGACCGACGGCTGGCTCGACTTCGACGCGGTCGTCGCCACCCCTGACCTGATGGGCAAGGTCGGCCGCCTCGGCCGGGTTCTCGGCCCGCGTGGTCTGATGCCGAACCCGAAGACCGGCACGGTGACCCCGGATGTGGTCAAGGCCGTGAACGACATCAAGGGCGGCAAGATCGAGTTCCGGGTCGACCGGCACGCGAACCTGCACTTCATCATCGGCAAGGCGTCGTTCGACGAGGCCCAGCTGGTGGAGAACTACAGCGCCGCACTCGAGGAGATCCTCCGGTTGAAGCCGGCCAGCTCCAAGGGCCGCTACATCAAGAAGACGGTCTTCTCGACCACGATGGGGCCGGGCGTCCAGGTTGACCCCAACCTGAGCCGCAACCTCACCGAGGACGCGGTCGAGGCCTGATCCTCCACACCTCATCAACAGCAAGCCCCCGGGACCTGAACTGGCCCCGGGGGCTTGCTGTCTCTGTCGCCCGAGGCGGGTCATCCGGCTGTCCTGTCCGACGTACGGGTGGTGATCAGTCCAATCCGGGGTCGTGCAACAGGTAATGGTGAGTCGGCACCTGCTATTGCCTGTTCCCGGTCACCAGCACCTATCTCCAGTCACGCGTCTGTGCCCACTCCCCGGCTCGTGAGCTACCGCCCGTCGAGTTGACGATGGGTTATCCCCTCGCGTTGTGGGTTCTCTACTGATACGCGAGGGGAGACCCCTGCACGCGAGGGGCTAACCGCTCTTAGTGACTGATCCGTGGATGTGCGTTTGGTCGCCGAGGTCCACGACTCGAGGACCACGGGGTGACCGCGGTCTGTCGGTCGAGGGGGTGCGTCGGATCAGGCGTGGGTCAGGCGGAGGGGGTGGTCTGCGGTTTGGATGGTCCAGCCGTTGGGGTGTTTTTCGAGGATGGTGCCTGGGGCGGCGGTGCTGTGGTGGGTGGCCGGGTCGGTTCGGGTGATGAGGTGGGTGGTGCCGTCCAGTTCGACCTGGGCGGTGGGTGCGGTGACGTTGAGGGCGGCGGCCTTGCGGCGGATCACGCGGGACGGTTCGGTGAGGTCGAGGAGTCGTTCGTCCTCGGTGAAGAGCGGCGCGTCGGAGGCGTACGCCGGGTCCTGCGGTTGACCGGGATCGCCGGCGACGAGTTTGGGAACCGCCTCGTCCAGGCATTCGCTCAGCAGCGTCCGCCAGCACTGCATCAGCCCGGAGCCGTTCAGGTCCTCGGGCAGTGGCGCGATCCGCTGGGCGAGGATGGCGCCGGTGTCGAACTCCGCCGCTGTCCGGTGCACGGTCGCTCCGACCCGCTCGTCACCTTCGTAGATCAGCCGCTGCGGTGTCGGCCCGCGTCCGGCCGGCAGCGGTGACGGGTGGCAGTTGACAGCGCCGTACGCCGGGATTTCGAGGATCTCGTCCGGGATCAGGCGGGGGAACGCGGCCGAGATGATCACGTCCGGCCGGAGCGCGGCGATCACCGGCGCGGCGACGGTCCGGAGTTTGCGGGTGATCAGCACGTTCAGGTCGTCCGGCAGACCCGCGACCATCGGGTCGGAGGCGCCGTACCTGCTGGTTTCCGGCAGCGTCGCGACCAGCACCAGTTCGTGTCCGTTCCGTTCGGCGAACTCGTGCACGAGCCGGAATCCCGGCAGGAACGCGTTCAGGCCGACGATCCGCAAGCTCATGTTTCCCCAGGTGGTCAGTGCGCGACGAGGTCCGGTGTCAGCGACGACGGCGTGGAGACGCCGACCAGCCGCAGGGTGTGGTCGAGTTCGGTGCCGAGGTCGGTCAGCAGCCGGGTGACGCCGTCGGACGAGCCGACGGTCAGGGCCCACAGCGCGGGACGGCCGACGAACACAGCCCTGGCGCCGAGGGCCAGGGCCGCGAGGACATGCTCGCCACGGCGGATGCCGCCGTCGACGTACACCTCGAGGTTGCTTCCCGCGACGGCTTCGGCAACCTCGGGCAGCGCCTGCGCCGTAGCGATCGAGCCGTCGAGCTGACGGCCGCCGTGGTTCGAGACGATGATGCCGGCGGCGCCCGCGTCCGCGCAGCGCTTGGCGTCGTCGCCGCGGAGGACGCCCTTCACCACCACGGGCAGGCCGGTGCGTTCGGCGAGCCAGCCGATCACGTCGGGGGTCAGGTCGTCGGCCTTCGCGAGGTCGTCGTCGGTCCACTCGCCGACGGGCAGGTTGGCCAGGAACTGTCCGGGGTGCGCCACGTCCCAGACCGTCTCGCCATCGTCTTCCTTCCGGCCGACCACGGGTGTGTCGACAGTCAGCACGACCGCCCGCGCCCCGGCCTCGACGGCGGCATCGAGCATTCGGACGGTGATCTCGCGGTTCCGCACGATGTAGATCTGCAGCCACCACGGAACGCCGGTCGCCCCGAGGTCGGCGAACGACGTACCGGCGTTGCTGGAGACACCGACGACCGACTTCGCCGCCCCGACGCCGCGCGCCATCGCGAGCTCGCCGTCCGGGTCGGCCATCCGCTGCATCGTCGACGGGGCGACCAGGATGGGCGCGTCGACGGGTGTGCCGAGCACCGTCGTACCCAGGTCGACGGTGGACACGTCGTTCAGCACGTGCGGACGGAACCGGTACGCCGACCACGCCGAGGTCGCCTCGGCGACGCTGACCCCACCGGCCGAGCCCTGCCGGAAGTAGCGATGCACGGCCTCCGGCAGCTTCTCGGCGGCCGCGTCTTCCAGGGTGTCGATCCATCGCATGCGGCCCATCGTCGCACCCGGTGGTTCCGCAGCGGACCGAATTTCGCGGCGCAGGGTGGTGGCCGGACGGTACAGTGGACGACATGACGCAGTACGGGCAGCGATTTCTGCGCCCCGGCCGGCACGACGGTGCCGACGGGGTGAGCTGCTGCTGCGCTCTCTCCTGAGGTGACCGCGGCCGACCGGGGTGGACCCCCGTCGAGACCGTCATCCTGGAGAGAAACTCATGCCTGTCCTCACTGTTGAAGAACTGCACTCTGCCCTCGCGCTGCGCGATCTCACCGACCCGGCCCAGGGCCCGCACGCCGTCCAGCTCGTCGTCGATTCGATCCGTGCGGCGCTCGGCGCCGCGTGGCCGTACACCGAGATCTGGACCCGTCGCGACCATCCCGTCGTACCGATGGCCGACAATTACGACAACCTCGGGTACGCCGCCGACGCGGTGACCCGGGAGGCCCGCTACACGCGCTACGTGTCCGAGACCGAGGTGCTGCGAAGTCACACGTCGGCGATGATTCCGCCCGCGCTCCGTGAGCTCGCCGGATCGGAGTCGTCCGATGTGCTGATGATCTGCGCGGGCATCTGTTACCGCCGGGACTCGGTCGACTGGCAGCACACCGGTACGCCGCATCAGCTCGATCTGTGGCGGGTCAGCCGCAACGTGACGCTCGGCGAACCGGAGCTGGAGGACATGATCGCCCGTCTGGTCGACACCGTCCTGCCCGGCCAGACCTATCGCACCGTGCCGGCCGTCCACCCGTACACGATCCACGGCCGGCAGATCGATGTCCTGCTGGACGATCAGTGGATAGAGATCGGTGAATGCGGGGTCGCAGCGCCGCACGTGCTTCGCATGGCCGGCCTCGACGACAGCTGGACCGGTCTCGCGATGGGCCCTGGCCTGGATCGGCTGATGATGCTCCGCAAGGGGATCCGTGACATCCGCCTGCTCCGCTCGACGGATCCGCGGGTGGCGGGTCAGATGCTGGATCTCGCGCCGTACAAGGCGGTCTCGTCGATGCCGCCGGTCCGTCGTGACCTGTCCGTCGTTGTCGACGAGTCGGCGGACGTGTCGGCGGAGGTTCTCGGTGACAAGGTGCGTGCCGCGCTCGGCCCGGACGCCGATGCCGCGGAGTCGCTGGAGGTGCTGGGCGAAACGTCGTACGACGACTTGCCGACGAAGGCCCGTGAGCATCTCCAGATGACTCCCGGTCAACGGAACCTCCTGGTCAGGCTGGTCCTGCGGCCGGTGGACCGCACGCTCACCGACGCGGAGGCGAATGCCTTGCGCGACAAGGTCTACCGCGCGCTGCATGAGGGTCCTGTGCTCGAGCTCATCGGATAGACCCGTCGGAGCTCGCGGGCGGCGACCACGAAGGCGCAGACCGCGAGCGGCAGCTCCAGCAGGAGCGCCTCGGTCACCGAGAGGGTGCGGTCGAACCCGGCCGCCGCCGTACTCACGTCGAACCAGGCGTCGGCCGTGAGTAGCGTCCCGGCGGCCATCGCGGTCAGAGCGGCGTATCTGTTGCGTGTGTGCAGCAGGTACGCCGTGAGACCGGCGGCGATCGCGGTGCCGCAGTCGAGGCCGATCCAGGTGAGCTTCCAGTGGCCCGCCTGATAGGTGCTCGGCAGCGTGGCCGCGAGAATCAGGCACCAAGGAAGCAGCACTGCCGCGACCCCGGCGGCGACCAGCGCGGCCAGTCCTCCGGGTGAGCGGCGGGCGCGGATCCTGCCGTCCAGCCGCCCCTCGGTGATGTAGTCGTCGAGCGCGTCCGCCACGCGGTCGTCGATCGCGTCGCCGAGTTTCCCGTCGATTGCCCGGCTGAGATCGCCGTTGATCGCTGTCGTCGTCATGCCTTCGAGGATTCCGGCGGCGGGCGCTCAGCACAGTCCGGCCAGCCCACGAACAGGGGTAGGGATAACCCCCGGCCGGGTCCGTGGGTTGTCCTCATGCCGCCCGCCTGGGCCGACGACGTAAGTTGTGACGGCAAGCAGGCGCTGACACGGGGAGGTGGTCCGGATGACGGTTGCTGCGAATCCGGTTCCCCGGACGCCCTGGCGACTCTGGCGCTCGCCGTACTTGTGGTTGGCAACCATCCACATCCTGGGCGACGCGATCGTGGTGCTCACCTCCGGACTGGTGGTGCTGGCCGCGGTTCTGGTCGCCTTGCTGGCTTGGCCCCTCGGGTACGTCGGGATTCCGCTGAGCGCCGGCGCGAACCGGTTCGTGTACCGGGTGGCCGGATGGGAACGAGCGCGGGCACGGATCACTCGCGGGCAGGTCATCCCGCCGTTGATCCCACCACCGCCGGGCGGATCACGGGTCGCCGACGCGCGCCTCGCGGTGACCGACCGCGGGATGTGGCAGCAGTTCCTGTACTACCTGCTGCTGTTGCCGCTGGCAATCGTTTGGCTGGGCCTCATCCCGGCTGCATGGTCGGTGCCGCCGGTGCTGATCGCGTTGCCGCTGTACTACGACCAGTTCGCCGCCGCGCAGGCGCAGCTCGGGCCGTTCGTGATCGACTCGGTCAAGACCGCTTCGATGGTGGCGATCGTCGCGGCCGTGTTCCTGCTTGTGGTGTCGCCATGGCTGATGCGGCTGGCGTCGGCGCTGGACGCTGAGCTCGCGCGGCGGTTGCTCGGCCGGTCCGAGAGCGGTGCCCTGGCGGAGCGCGTCACGCAGCTGGTGACGAGCCGGCAGCAGGTGGTCGACTCCGTCGAGGCCGAGCGGCGGCGGATGGAGCGCGACCTGCACGACGGCGCCCAGCAGCGGCTCGTGTCACTGGCGATGACGCTCGGCCGTGCCAAGAATCGCCTGGGAAGCAAGGAGCCCGCGGTGCGCGCGTTGATCGAGGAGGCGCATTCGGAGGCGATGCAGGCGATTGCCGAGCTCCGCGACCTGACTCGAGGACTGCACCCGCCGGTGCTGACCGATCGCGGTCTGGACGCGGCACTGTCGGCGGTGGCGGTCCGATCACCGGTTCCGGTCCACCTGAGGCTCGCCATACATTCCCGGCCGTCGCTGACGATCGAGTCGATCGCGTACTTCGTCGTGACGGAGGCGCTGACCAACGTGGCCAAACATGCAGAGGCGGCGCACGTGAAGGTATCGGTGGTGCGGAGGGGCGACGTACTGCGGGTCGAGGTGCGGGACGACGGGCAAGGTGGCGCCGATCCGTCCAAGGGCACCGGGCTGCGCGGGCTGACCGATCGGGTGGCGGGCGTTGACGGATGGCTCACGGTGGACAGTCCACCGGGTGGCGGGACCACGCTGATCGCGGAGGTGCCCTGTGGTTGAAAACACGGTGCCTGAAAACACGGTGCCCGAAAGAGCGGCGGTTGAGGAGAATGAGCGGATGCGGGTGGTGATCGCCGAGGACTCGGTGCTGCTGCGTGAGGGCATCGTGCGATTGCTGGAGGAGCAGGACTGCGCGGTGGTCGCGGCAGTCGGGGACGGCGACGCGCTGCTGAAGGCGGTCGAGTCGCATCGGCCGGACGTGTGTGTGGTCGACGTACGGATGCCGCCGACGTTCAGCGACGAGGGACTGCGGGCGGCGTTGGTGATCCGCGAGCAGTACGCCGAGGTCGGCGTACTGGTGCTGTCGCAGTACGTCGAGGAGCGCTACGCGAGTGAACTGATCGGTGGGAACCCGGGCGGTGTCGGATACCTGCTCAAGGACCGCGTGGCGGATGTGGATCAGTTCATCGAGGGGCTGCGCCGGGTCGCGGGCGGTGGCGCGGCGCTGGATCCGGAGGTGATCTCGCAACTTCTGGTGCGATCGCGGAAGGAGGATCCGCTCGCGGTGCTGAGCCCGCGGGAACAGGACGTTCTCCGGGCGATGGCGGAAGGAAAGTCGAACGCCGGGATCGCCCAGGCGCTCGTCGTCGGTGAAGGCGCGGTGGAGAAGCACATCAGCAACATCTTCCTGAAGCTCCGGTTGTCCCCGACCGACGGCGAGCACCGGCGGGTGCTCGCCGTGCTCAAGTACCTGGACACGTGATGACGACCGCGCAGCGGAGGATGCTGATCATCGGTCTGGTGCCGGTGCTGGTGCTGGTGATCACGGCCGGGGCGGTGACCGTGTCGTTGATCCGGGGCAAGCTGCCGTACGAATACTCGGCCTCGTTCAAGCCCGGACCGCAAGGGGTGAAGGTGGTGTCGGGTGTCGCGATGCAGTTGCTGGCGAGCGCCGACGGACAGGTGCACGTGACGGTCGACGGGACGTATGCCGTCGCGAAGCCCGCCGTAAGAGTGTCGACGGTGGGCGGAGTGCTGGACGTCGAGACGACCTGTCCCGACGTGCACTGCGAGGTCGAGCTGACCGTGGAGGTGCCAAGTGCGGCCGCCGTCCACGCGAAGGCCGACGGTACGTCGATGACTGCGACCGGCGTTGCTTCGCCATTGACGGTGGAAGCGACCGATGCTTCGGTCACCCTGACCCGCGTGCGGAGCCCGCGGGTTTCGGTGGACGCGGTGCATGGCTCGATCGACATGCTCTTCGACAGCGCGCCGGATCAGGTCAACGCCACGGCCAGCGACGGTTCTCTCATGGTGCAGCTTCCGCGTACGGCGACGTACGCGATCGATGCGCTCGCGGCCCAAGGGTCCACCCAGGTCGACGTACCGAACGACTCCAGTTCCTCGAACCGCCTCTACCTACGGACCAGCTACGGCAGCATCACCGTCCAGTAGGCCGTCCGCCGACCCAGTCGACCTGGACAGAGTCGAGGACCTGTTGGGCGGTTCGCTCGTCGTCGGCGCGGACCTGCACGATCCCGGTGGCCCCGCTCTCGAAGGTCTTCTGCATGAGCATGCTCACCTGGCCCTCCGGACAGTCGGGGTATGCCCAGATCCGGGTCCGAGCGGCCGGTGTGTTGCCGTCCAGAGGCTCTGCGGCTTTGCCGCACTGTTCTCCGGCGTCGACGGTGCCTGGCCCGTTGTACACGGCCACCTTGAGAGGCGAGTCCTCCCATGTGCCGAGGTACAGGTAAGCGGCCCATTGCTTCGGAGCCCGACCCTCGACCTCCTTGGTCCACGCTCGCGGCACCCGGACCGAGATGCGCCCGCTGTCGTCGTGAACCTCGACCAGCTGACGCGGCCTGATCACCAGGAACCACGTACTGATGCCTGCGGTCAGTAGCAGCACCAGCGCGACGCTACCGGCGACGACGAGACGGGCGCGGTGACGTGTACGCGGGGCGTCCGTCGACGCGGCGTCCTCAGGTGGTGCTGTATCGGGCATCTGCTCAGCCTAGGCAGACCCACGGCTCGCTGTACGAAGGTGGCAGACTGATGCCACAAGCAGCTACAGCGCTGCGCAGAACGTCTTGGCCTTGGTGGTGATGGCGGGCCAATTGGCGGACGCTACGTCGGCGGGGGAGACGACATCGGTGCCTGCGCTGACGGCCAGGGCGCCGGCGGCCAGGAAGTCGTGAGCGTTGGTGGCGTTGACGCCGCCGGACGGGATCAGCGGTACGCCGGGGAACGGGCCGTTGAGGTCCTTGAAGTACTTCGGGCCCAGTTGGTGGGCGGGGAAGATCTTCACCGCGGCCGAGCCGAGGGCGATCGCGGTCATCACCTCGGACGGGGTGAAGGCGCCGAGTACGACGGGGATCCCGGCGATCCGCGCGGCCTCGGCGATCGCAGCCGCCTCGGGGCCCTGGCCGGGGGTGACGAGGAACTGGGCGCCGGCGTTGATCGCCTGGGTGGCCTGGTCGCCGGTCTGAACGGTGCCGGCGCCGACGACCGCGCCGGTCTCGGCCGCGGTGGAGGCCGCGCGTTCCAAGTGCCGGAGGAGATCCGGGGTAGTGTAGGTGAGCTCGACGACGTGGATGCCGCCGGCAACCAACGCGGCACAGAGGTCGCGGGCGTCCGAGATCTCCGGGGCGCGGACGACAGTCAGAACCCGATCGGCTCGGAGCAGCTCCAGGGTGTTCACGACAAGTTCCTTTCAGCTGAGGTACGGCGAATGGCGCGGCCGGGGCGGGTGGGCGTTCGCTGCGAGTCGTCGATGACGGGGATGCCGTTGACGAAGACGTACGGGATGCCCGTGGCTTGCCGGCGAGGTTCGGGGAACGTAGCGGTGTCCTGCACCGTGGCGGGGTCGAAGAGGACCAGGTCGGCGGCGTACCCCTCGCGGATCAGCCCGCGGTCCGGGAGCCGGAGACGACGGGCGGGGCGGCCGGTGAGGTGGTGGATGCAGTCGGCGAGGTCGAGTACGCCGAGCTCGCGGACGTAGCGGGCGAGGTACCGCGGGAACGTGCCCCACGACCGCGGGTGCGGTTTGCCGCCGACCAGGATGCCGTCCGAGCCGCCCGTGTGCGACGGGTGCCGCATGATGGCGCGCACGTTCTCCTCGTGGCCGACGTGCTGCAGGATCGAGGTCGCGAGGTCGTCGGCCAGCAGGATCTCGAAGAAGACCTCCGAGGGCGGCTTACCGGTACGCGCCGCAAGGGCTGCGACGGTGTTGCCGACCGCGTCGGACAGGGCCGGGTTGCGCACGCCGCCGATCTCGATCGTGTCCCACTCCACCACACAGCCGTGGCAGCCGTCGGACCCGACCTGCTCCAGCTCGTAGGTGATGCGCTCCCGCGCGGACGGATCGCGGAGCCGGGCGAGCAGCGCGTCCGGTCCGCCCTCGGCCGTCCAGCTCGGCAGGATCGCCGCCAGGGTGGTGGCGCCCGGCAGGTACGGATAGGTGTCGGTGGTGACGTCGACCCCAGACGCGAGCGCCTTGTCGATCATCTCGACCAGCTCGGAGCCTCGGCCGGCGTTCGGGGCGAAGTTCATCACCGCGTGGGTCAGGTGCAGCGCACACCCGGAGCGGCGGGCCACGTCGACCATCTCGGCGTACGCCTCGAGGGCGCCCTTCCCGTACGAGCGCTGATGCGGCGCGTAGTACCCGCCGTACGACGCGACGACCTCGCACAGCTCGACCAGCTCGTCGGTGCCGGCGAACATGCCGGGCGTGTAGGTGAGTCCGCTGCTCATCCCGACCGCGCCGTCGCGCAGTCCGTCGGCGAGCAGTTGCTTCATCCGCGCGAGCTCGTCAACGGTCGCGGGACGGTTGGAGGTGCCAACGACCATCAGGCGGAGCGTGCCCTGCGGGACCAGATACGCCGCGTTGCAGGCGATCCCCTGGTCGAGGCGGTCGAGGTACCCGGCGACCGTCGACCAGGAGAAGTCGAAGTCGTCCGGTTCCCCGTTCCAGCCGGCGATCTGGCGGCGTACGACGGCCCGCGTCGGATCGTCGATCGGGGCGAAGGACAGGCCGTCCTGACCTAGGACCTCGAGCGTGACGCCCTGGCTGACCTTGGCGGTGTGGTCAGGGTTGACCAGGATCTGCAGGTCCGAGTGCGAGTGCATGTCGATGAAACCGGGCGACAGCACCAGCCCGTCCGCGTCGATCGTCCGGTGCGCGGCCGGGAGGTCGTTGCCGATAGCCACAATCCGCCCGGCGTCGACCGCGACGTCCGCGTGGTACCCCGGTGCGCCGGACCCGTCGACGACCAGCGCCCCGGTGATCAAGACATCTCTCATGTCAGAAGAACGTTCGGATCAGGTCGACGATCACGGGATCTGCGGCGTCCGGGTCGTCGACGACCGGGATCAGGCCCCATTTGTCGAAGGCCGTGCAGGGGTGTGACAGGCCGACCCGCAGCTCGTCGCCGATCACCACGTCCTGGTCGTCTCCGAACTGCAGGTAGCCGTGCTGGTCGTTGAGGTTCGTCACCTTCATCCCGGTGGCCGGCAGGATCGGCGACCCGTCCGACCGCGGCCGGATCAGCTGCGGCTCGGGATAGTCCTGGTCGAACGGGAAGTCGCGGCGTCCGCCGTCGAAGATCGCCAGTCCCGGCTCGGGCTGCGACGTGATCCGCATCCACCCGTGCATTGCCGGCAGGAGCTGCTCGCCGTCCGTCCGCGGATGCTCGCCGAGCGGCGACACCCGACGGTAGAGGCCGTCGTCGTGGGCGATGTACGCGCCGGAGCGCAGTACCACCCGGGCGCCTTCGCCTGCCTCGGAGGCGAGCACCTTCGCGACCTGCTCGAAGTACTGGCTCCCGCCCGCGCTGACCACCGGTACGACGTCCTCGTCGTACAAAGACCGCAGCCGGTGATGAACGGCCGCCAGGTCCCGCAGGTACGCGCGGACCTCCTCGAGGTTGGCCTCGTCGACGCCGTGCCCGATCGCGCCCTCGTACCCGGCCACGCCGACGAGGCGCAGGGTCGACGCGTCGGCGATCGCGTAGCCCACGGCGAGGGCGGTCTCGAGATCCCGGGCGCCGGTCCTGCCTCCGATGCCGCCGACCTCGACCATCACGTCGAGCGGTCGCGCGTCGGCGCCGACGTACGCCGAGCGGGCCGCTTCCATCAGCTCGACGGTGCGGATCGAGTCGGCCCACACCATCACCTCGAACGTCGGGTCGGCCGCGAGCTCGTCGGCGATCCAGCGCAGCTGCAGGGGCGAGATCACCGCGTTGGCGATGAGGACGCGCTGTACGCCGTACGCCCGGGCGACTCCGAGCTGGAACGCGTTGGCCAGCGTGATCGCCCAGGCGCCGGCATCCAGCTGCATCGCCCAGAGGGCAGGCGCCATCGTGGTCTTGCCGTGCGGTGCGAGCTCTACGCCGTGCCGGGTGCACCAGGTGGCGAGGGTGTCGACGTTGTGTCGCAGGCCGGGGGCCGACAGCGTCATCAGCGGAGTCGGAAGCTGGGACAGCCGAGGCCGGTCGGCCAGCACCTCCGCGACGGTGCGGCCCCAGAAGGCGGGCGGCAGGGCCTTGTCCTGCCAGCTCACCTGCTGATCGGCGAGCGCGGCGACGGTGTCGGCATCGTAAGCAGGCATGTGACCCCCTGGGTTGGGATTGCAGAATACGCAACGCTCATTGCGCATTCTGACTCGTCGGTTGTAGCATCGCGCCCGAAGTCGCGTCAACGCACGTCTATCCAACGCACGCCTATCCCATCACCCCGCCGCCAAGGAGTGCCGATGCCCGAACCGCTCCATGAGACGGACGCGATCTGCTTGGGTGAGGCGATGATCATGCTGGCGGGCGGGCCGGGACCCCTCAAAGACGTGGAGACGTTCAGGCGGTCGGTCGGCGGGGCGGAGTGCAACGTGGCCGGTGGGCTGGCGGCGCTCGGCGTACCGACGGGGTGGATCTCGCGGCTCGGGGACGACGGCTTCGGCCAGCACGTACTGCGGGATCTGCAGGCGCGGGGTGTCGACGTCGGGGGCGTCGAGCTGGACCCGGTCCGGCCGACCGCGCTCTACGTGAAGGAGTCGGAGGACGGGCGCTCCCGGATGCACTACTACCGGACCGGTTCGGCGGCAGCGGCTATGAACCCCGAGTTCCTGGACCGGCCAGAGGTCAGCGGGCGACTCAAGCGGGCCAAGCTCGTTCACACGACCGGCATCACTGCAGCGATCTCCACGACCAGCGCGGCGATGCTGGAGCGGCTGGCGACCGAACCGCGTGAATTCCTGCTCAGCGTCGACCTGAACTGGCGGCCGGCGCTGTGGCGCGACAGGGACCCCGAGCCGTTGTGGCGGTTGCTGAAGGCGGCCGACATCGTACTGATCGGTGCTGACGAGGCGGAGGTCTTTGCCGGGACTGGGAACCCGGACGAGCTGTACGAGCGTCTGCAAACGCCTGTGCTGGTGGTGAAGGATGACGCGCATCGGGCGATGGTGCTGGAGCCAGGCGGTCGCACTGAGGTTCCAGCGCTCACGGTGGATGTGGTGGAGACAGTCGGTGCAGGTGATGCGTTTGCCGCGGGCTTCCTGGCCGCGACGCTGCAGGACCTTCCGATGACGCAGCGGCTCCGCTTGGGGCACCTGAACGCCGCAGCAGTCCTGACCGCTCCGGAAGACCACGCCCCACCGCCTGCGGTCGAGGTGCGCGAGCGACTCCTCAAAGCATCAGACGAGGAGTGGGCGGCTACGAAGATCGGTGTGGCATGAGTCAAAGCCTCGGCAGGGCGTTGCAGATCCTCAAGAGCCTCGGCGAGGGGGAGCGGTCGCTTGACCAGCTCGCGACCGAGCTGGGTGTGCACAAGACGACAGTGCTGCGTCTCTTGCGCACCATGGAGGCAGAGCGGTTCGTACGGCGTGACTCGGCGCACCGCTACCGCCTGGGTTCGCGGCTGTTCGCGCTCGCGGACGTGGCGCGCGAGCAACACGTCGTACGGCAGGTTGCTGCACCGCATCTGCGTGAGCTGAACCAGAAGACCGGCCAGACGGTTCACCTGGCGGCCTGGGAGAACGGTGAGGTGATCTACGTCGACAAGCTCGACAGTGTGCGCTCGGTGCGCATGTACTCGCAGGTCGGCGTACCGGCGGCCCTGCACTGCACAGCGGTTGGCAAGGTGCTGCTGGCTGCGCAGCCGAAGCGGCAGCGGGAGGCGGTGCTCGCCACGCTGGACTACAAGGTGTACACGCCGAACACCATCACTGACGCGGACCGGTTGCGCGACGAACTGCAGCTGACCAAAGAGCGTGGCTGGGCTCAGGACAAGGCAGAGCACGAGTCGTTCATCAACTGCATCGGTGCGCCGTTGAGTGACAGCACCGGCCGCGTTGTCGGGGCCGTGTCGTTGTCGGTGCCCGACGTACTGCTGAACTATGACCAGGTGCTCGAGCTGCTGCCTGAGTTGCTCGCCACCGCGAATGCGATCAGTGCCGACTACAACTGAGAGGTGTCAGACCTGATGTCCGACAAGACCGCAGTCTCCACCACCGACGCGCCGCCGCCGATGCCGGTGTTCTCGCAGGGCGTCCGCAAGGGCAACATCCTGCAGGTGTCCGGCCAGGGCTCGGTCGACCCGGCCAGCGGCGACTTCGTGTTCAAGGGTGACGTGAAGGGCCAGACCACGCGGGTCCTGCAGAACATCGAGGCGATCCTCAAGGCCGGCGGCGGGAGCATCGACGACGTGGTGATGCTGCGCGTCTACCTCACCCAGCGAGAGGACTTCGCCGCGATGAACGAGGCGTACGCCGAGTTCGTGTCGACCCGTACGCCGAGCGGCGTCCTGCCGTCGCGGACCACCGTCTTCACCGGCCTGCCGCTGCCGGACATGCTCGTCGAGATCGACGCGCTGGCTGTCCTGAGCTAATTCCTGGGCCGGTTCTGAAGCAGGCACCCGGATCAGTGGCTCGTCTTTGACGGCCTGCTGGTCCGGGCCGCGGTCCCACCAGCGGTGATGCTCATCGGCTGGACACTCCCTCGACAGCTTTCCCGTATCGCGGGATAGGGTTTCACCATGCAGGAAGCGCGGGGTTCGGTGCAGTCGATCGACCGCGCTGTGGCGATCCTCCGGTGCTTCGACGCGCGGACGCCGGACCTCGGCATCAGTGACCTGGCGCGGGCGACCGGCCTCTCCACGAGCACTGTGCACCGGCTGCTGCTCGCCATGCAGGAGAACGGGCTCGTCCGGCAGACCGCCCACCGGCGGTATGCGATCGGCCCGCTGGTCGTGCAACTGGCGCACAGCGGCGGGATTCCGGCCGGCTTGCGCGACGCTGCCCTGCCGGTGCTGCGTGCACTCCGCGATGACACAGGGGAGACCGCGGCCGTGCACGAGTTGCTCCCGTCGGGGCAGCGCGTCGTCCTCGACCAGGTCGAGAGCCATCACCAGTTGCGCCGTACCTACACGGAGTTCGGCCTGCCGGTCGCGCTGCCACTAGGTGCGCCGGGGAAGGCGCTGCTGGCTTTCTTGCCGTTCGAGCGGCAGCAGGAGGTCCTGAAAGGCCCGCTCGAACAGGTGCAGCCCGCGACCATCACCGACCCGGAGGTGCTCGCGGAGCAGTTCGCGGCGATCCGCCGGCGCGGGTATGCGATGTCTCGGACCGAGCGGACGCCCGGGATCTGCAGCGTCGCGGCGCCGGTGTTCGGCTACTCCGGCGAGGTCGCCGGTTGTCTGAGTATCTCCGGCCCCGAGATGCGGATGCCGGTCGAGCGGATGGAGGAGTTCGGGATGAGGGTCGCCGAAGGTGCCTGGTCGGTGTCGGAGTTGCTGGGGGCCACCCCGGTCGCCCGGGACCGCAGTACGGCGCTCGCCGGCGGCCGGTGATGTCACAGGCCCGGAGCCTCTGGAAAATCGCACCTGCGGTCTATCTGCCTGCTCTGCTCTACGGAATCGGCCAAGGTGCGATCGCACCCGTCGTTGCGCTGTCGGCCACGCATCTGGGCGCTTCGGTCGCTGTAGCCGGTCTGGTCGTTGGTGCAGCCGGCCTGGGCCAGGTGATCGGTGACATCCCAGCTGGTGCCCTCACAAACCGCATTGGCGAGCGCAGCGCGATGCTGTCCGCCACCGTCCTCGTAGCGCTTGCACTGGCAGCCTGTCTGGTGGTCCCAACGGTCTGGGGTCTGGCCATCGCCATCGGCTGCACCGGACTGGCAGGTGCGGTCTGGGGCCTCGCCCGACAGGCCTACCTGAGTGAAGCCGTACCGATCGAGCTACGGGCCCGCGCGCTGTCCACACTCGGCGGCGTACAACGCATCGGCTCGTTCATCGGTCCGTTCCTCGGTGCGGGCGCCATGAAGTTCCTCGGTACGGACGGCGCGTACTGGGTGCACCTGGTGGCCGCCGTACTCGCCTGCGCGGTCCTGGTGAGCCTGCCGGACGTCGCCAACCGGCGCGGGAGGGGGCCGATCGCGGCACAGTCGACCTGGGGTGTCATCCGCGACCACTTCCCCGTACTGCGGACTCTCGGTGTCGGAGCGTTGCTCGTCGGGGCGGTGCGAGCCTCGCGGCAGGTGGTGATCCCGCTGTGGGCGCTGCACATCGGACTGGATCCGCAGACCACCAGCATCATCTTCGGACTGTCCGGTGCGGTGGACATGTTGCTGTTCTATCCGGCCGGTTCGGTGATGGACCGCCTCGGTCGCAAGTGGGTCGCCGTACCGTCGATGATTGTGCTGGGGCTGGCGCATCTGCTGCTCCCGTTGACGCACACCACGGCGACACTGACCGCGGTCGCGCTGCTGATGGGGATCGGGAACGGCCTGGGCGCCGGAGTCATCATGACCCTCGGCGCGGACGCCTCACCGCCGGTCGGACGAGCCCAGTTCCTCGGCGCCTTCCGCCTCTTCGCGGACACCGGCAACGGCGCCGGACCCCTGCTGCTCGCGGGCGCGACCGCGACCCTCGGACTGGCGCCGGCGATCATGATCATGGCGGGGACAGGGTGGGCCGCCGCGACGGCGATGCACCGCTGGATCCCACCGCATCCGAGAGCAGAACAGCCTGCTTGAACAACCGATTTGGTCGCCAAGCTAGACGTTGATACTGTTGACGAGCCGAAGACCGCTGGTTGCTGCCCTAGGTAGCTGAAGGTCCCACTCAGGTGGGCGGCCCGCGCAGGTGACTTGGATAGTGACATCAGTATGTTCACGCCCTTGCGCCTGCGCAGGGGCGCTTTTCTTTTGATGGGTACTGCCAATGTCAGGGGTCTCAGGCAAGGAAGCCGAAAGAAGGAGACCCCCATGGCGAGGCCGGACAAGGCAGCCGCTGTCGCGGAGCTGACGGACGAGTTCCGTAGCTCCAACGGCGCCGTGCTGACCGAGTACCGCGGTCTCACCGTTGCGCAGCTCAAGCAATTGCGAGTTTCGCTCGGTGACGACGTGAACTACGCCGTGGTGAAGAACACGCTGACCAAGATCGCGGCCAAGGATGCGGGAGTCGACTCGTTCGACTCGCTGCTCGAAGGCCCCTCGGCAATCGCCTTCATCAAGGGCGACCCGGTGGTTGCGGCCAAGGGTCTGCGTGACTTCGCCAAGGCGAACCCCCTGCTCGTCATCAAGGGTGGAGTGCTGGACGGTAAGGCACTCGGCTCTGACGAGATCAACAAGCTCGCTGACCTGGAGTCGCGTGAGGTCCTCCTCGCGAAGCTCGCAGGTGCGATGAAGGCGGCCCCGCAGCAAGCGGTGTCGCTGTTCGCTGCTCCGCTGTCGCAGGCCGCGCGCCTGTTCGCGGCGCTGCAGGACAAGTTGCCGGCCGAGGCCCCTGCGCAGGACGCAGTGGCGGACGTCCAGGACACCGTCCAGGACACGGTCGAGGCACCTGCCGAGGCGAGCACCGAGGAGACCGCCGCAGCTGACAGCTGAGGCATCTCACCGCAACACCCCATCAGTGATCACCAAGCACCATTTGTCAGGAAGGACCGCCACCATGGCGAAGCTCAGCACCGAAGAGCTCCTCGGCCAGTTCAAGGAACTGACCCTGCTGGAGCTGTCGGAGTTCGTTAAGGCTTTCGAGGAGGAGTTCGGCGTCACCGCCGCCGCCCCGGTTGCCGTTGCCGCTGCTCCGGGCGCCCCGGCTGCCGCTGCCGAAGAGGCCGCGGAGCAGGACGAGTTCGACGTCGTCCTCGAGTCGGCCGGCGACAAGAAGATCCAGGTCATCAAGGAGGTGCGCGGTCTCACGAGCCTCGGCCTGAAGGAGGCCAAGGACCTCGTCGAGTCGGCCCCCAAGGCCATCCTGGAGAAGGTCGACAAGGCAGCCGCGGAGAAGGCCAAGGAGGCCCTCGAGGGCGCCGGCGCCACCGTCACGCTCAAGTGACCTCCGTTACGTTCCGCTGACGGGACGTAACGAATGTGTAGAGAAGGGCGGTCCCCGCAAGGGGGCCGCCCTTCTGCCATGTCGGATCGCTAGGATCTCATCCGCTTGACTTTCAGGGGTTACGCAAAACCGTACTCGTGCGTAACCTAGGCCACTGCCCCGTCGTTGGGACGGCAGAACGTCGTCGGTCGGGGACCAGCAGACATTCCCGTGAGGAGGGCCGGTGGGCGTAGAAGTCCGCGTCGAAGGTCTCACCAAATCGTTCGGCAGCCAGCTCATCTGGGGCGACGTGTCCCTGACGCTGCCCGCCGGTGAGATCTGCGTGATGCTCGGCCCGTCCGGTACCGGCAAGTCCGTGTTCCTGAAGACGCTGATCGGCCTGCTCAAGCCCGACCGGGGCCACGTGTACATCGAGGGCACCGACATCGCCACCTGCAGCGAGCGCGAGCTGTACGAGGTACGGCGGCTGTTCGGCGTGCTGTTCCAGGACGGCGCGATGTTCGGCTCGATGAACCTGTACGACAACGTCGCGTTCCCGCTCCGCGAGCACACCAAGAAGTCCGAGTCCGACATCCGCTCCATCGTGATGGAGAAGATGGAGATGGTCGGCCTGGTGGGCGCGGAGAAGAAGCTGCCCGGCGAGATCTCCGGCGGTATGCGCAAAAGAGCCGGCCTGGCCCGCGCGCTGGTGCTGGACCCGCAGATCCTCCTGGTCGACGAGCCCGACTCCGGCCTGGACCCGGTCCGTACGTCGTTCCTGAACCAGGTGATGATCGACCTGAACGAGGCGTTCAGCCCGACGTTCCTGATCGTCACCCACGACGTCAACACCGCGCGCACCGTGCCGGACAACATCGGCATGCTCTACCACCGGCACCTGGCCATGTTCGGGCCGCGGGAGATGCTGCTGTCCAGTGAGGAACCGGTGGTCCGCCAGTTCCTGAACGCGCAGATGGTCGGTCCGATCGGCATGTCCGAGGAGAAGGACGCCGACGAGCTGGCCGCCGAGGCCGGCCAGGAGCTGCCGCCGCTGCCGCCGATCCCGATCCAGCAGCTGCCCAGCAGCGGCATGCTCCGGCCGACCCAGCGCGAGCCCGGCGCCTGGTGCCGCGAACACGGCGTCACCCCACCACCTGGCTCGTTCGCCACCTCGACAGTGGGGGCCAGGTGACAGTGCTGAATGCCGCGCTGCCGCGCGGCGGGTCACGGGGCTTTGGCTCCCGCCCTTCCCTCGTCGCTCCGGTCGCTTCGCTCCCTCCGCTCCTCAGTCCAGGGCGGGAGGCCCCGTGACCGTTTCTGCGACCGCCCCGCTGAAGCAAGCCGGTTCGCTGTTCGCTTTTGCTCTCGACACCGGACGGGCGACGTTCCGGCGGCCGTTCCAGGTGAAGGAGTTCCTTCAGCAGGCCTGGTTCGTGGCGAGTGTGACGATCGTCCCGACGGCGCTGGTCGCGATCCCGTTCGGCGCGGTGATCGCGCTGCAGGTCGGCGGCCTGATCAAGCAGTTCGGCGCGCAGGCCTTCACCGGTTCCGCCGCGGTGCTGGCCGTCGTACGGGAGGCTTCGCCGATCGCGACCGCGCTGCTGATCGCCGGGGCCGGTGGCTCGGCGATCTGCGCGGACCTCGGCTCGCGGAAGATCCGCGAAGAGCTGGACGCGATGATGGTGCTCGGCATCGACCCGATCCAGCGTCTCGTCGTACCGCGGGTGCTGGCGACGATGCTGGTCGCGTTCTTCCTGAACGGGTTCGTCAGCGTGGTCGGGGTGATGGGCGGTTACGTCTTCAACGTCGTCCTCCAGGACGGCACCCCAGGTAGCTACATCGCGAGCTTCACCGCGCTCGCTCACCTGCCAGACCTGTGGCAGGGGCAGGCGAAGGCACTGGTCTTCGGGTTCATCGCCGCGGTCGTCGCGTCGTACAAGGGCTGTAACGCGGGCGGCGGCCCGAAGGGCGTCGGCGACGCGGTGAACCAGTCGGTCGTCATCACGTTCATGCTGCTGTTCGTCGCGAACTTCTCGATGACCGCGATCTACTTCCAGCTCGTTCCGCCGAAGGGGGCCTGAGATGTCGGCCCTCATGGACGTGCTGGTCAAGAAGCCCCTGAACTCGCTCGACCACCTCGGTGAGCAGCTCGCCTTCTACATCAAGGCGCTCGCCTGGTCCGGCAAGTCCGTCACGCGGTACCGCAAGGAGATCCTCCGGCTGCTCGCCGAGGTCACGCTCGGCTCCGGCGCGCTGGCCGTGATCGGCGGCACCGTCGGCGTGATCACGTTCCTGGCGTTCTTCACCGGCACCGAGGTGGGCCTGCAGGGCTACTCGGCGCTGAACCAGATCGGTACGTCGGCCTTCGCCGGCTTCGTGTCGGCGTACATCAACACCCGCGAGATCGGCCCGCTGATCGCCGGGATCGCGCTCGCCGCGACCGTCGGCTGCGGTTTCACCGCGCAGCTCGGCGCGATGCGGATCAGCGAGGAGATCGACGCCCTCGAGGTGATGGCGATCCCGTCGCTGCCGTTCCTGGTCACCACCCGGATCATCGCCGGCCTGATCGCGGTGATCCCGCTGTACGTCGTCGGCCTGCTCTCGTCGTACTTCGCGACCAGACTCACCGTCACCACGTTCTACGGACAGAGTACGGGCACGTACGACCACTACTTCCACCTGTTCCTGCCACCCGGAGACGTGCTCTGGTCGTTCGGCAAGGTGCTGGTGTTCTCGGTCCTGGTGATCCTGGTGCACTGCTACCACGGCTACCACGCGAGTGGCGGTCCGGCCGGTGTGGGCGTCGCTGTCGGTCGCGCCGTACGGACGTCCATCGTCGTGATCAACGTCGTCGACCTGCTGCTGTCGATGGCCATCTGGGGTACGACGACCACCGTGAGGTTGGCCGGATGACCAGACTCATCTCGCACAAGGTGCTGGGCGTCGCGTTCATCGGCGTACTGGTGTTCCTGCTGTGGCTGACCTACGCGTTCTACGCCAAGGTCTTCACCAAGACCGTGAACGTCGAGCTCAAGACCAGCCACATCGGCCTGCAGCTCAACGAGCACGCGGACGTGAAGCTGCGCGGCATCATCGTCGGCGAGGTCCGCGGGGTCTCCACCGACGGCGACGAGGCGACCGTCGATCTGGCGCTCAAGCCGGACCAGGTCGCCGAGATCTCCAGCGCGGTCAGCGCCCGGATCCTGCCGAAGACCCTGTTCGGCGAGAAGTACGTCGCGCTGGTCCCGCCGCAGGGACCGGAGGGACGGCCCATCAAGGCCGGTGACGTGATCAGCCGGGACAAGACCGCGGTCGGCATCGAGATCGAGAAGGTGCTGAACGACGCGCTGCCGCTGCTCCAGGCGGTCGACCCGGCCGACCTGAACGCCACACTCAACACCCTCGCGACCGCGCTCGAGGGTCGCGGCGCCGAGATCGCCGGCACCCTCACGCAGCTCGACGGGTACCTGAAGAAGCTGAATCCGCACGTCCCGAAGCTGATGGACGCGCTCGCCAAGCTGACCCAGGTCTCGGACATCTACGGCGACGCGACGCCGGACCTGGTCCGCGCGCTACGGAACCTGACGATCACGGGCAACACGGTCGTGGAGAAGCAGAAGCAGCTGCAGCAGTTCTTCGTGGACGTGCAGAACCTGTCAACGACCGGAGACACGTTCCTGAAGGCCAACGAGGACCGGGTGATCCGGCTCGGCCAGGTCAGCCGCCCGGTGCTGGACCTGCTCGAGAAGTACTCGCCCGAGGTGCCGTGCTTCCTCCAGGTGATGACCGAGACCGCCCCGATCCTGAACGACACGTTCCGCGACGGCCGGCTGAACATCAACCTCGAGCTGATCACCAACCAGCCGACGCCCTACGAGCCGAACGAGAAGCCGGTGTACAAGGACCACCGCGGCCCGACCTGCGTGGGGAAGAACTACAGCGTCCCCGGCGAGAAGCCCGGCCCGTACAACCAGGAGAACCCGGCGCCCTACGTGACCGGGGACGACGGCGTGATCGGCGACCACAACAAGAACCAGCGCTTCCCGCTCGACCTCAAGCTGAACCGCGCGATGCCCGGGTTCGCGGTGGACACCCAGGGCGTCGGATCGCCGGCCGAGCAGAAGGTGATCGACTCCGTCGTCGGCCCGGAGATGGGCGTCGCCGCGAACGACGTACCCGACCTGACCACCCTGATGGTCGGCCCCCTCCTCAGGGGAGGGCAGGTGAACCTCAAATGAGCTTCTTCGACCGGAAGACCACGTTCGACACCGTGCGGCTCGGGATCTTCGTGGTGGTCACGACCATCGCGACCGCGCTCCTGGCGGTGACGATCGGGAACATCAGCTTCAACCCGACGACCAAGTACCGCGCGGTCTTCACCGACGCAGTCGGGCTGAACCAGGGCGACGACGTCCGGATCGCCGGGGTGAAGGTCGGGCAGGTCGACAAGATCGCCCTGTACCAGAACACGTTGGCGATGGTGACGTTCAGCGTCGACTCCGACCAGGTGATCGACACCTCGACGCATGCGACGCTGCGCTACCGCAACCTGGTCGGCAACCGGTACGTCGCGCTCACCGACGGCATCGGCGGCGGCGACCGGCTGAAGAAGAACGGCGTCATCCCGAAGGAACGCACGACGCCGGCGCTCGACCTGTCGGTGCTGTTCAACGGCTTCAAGCCGCTGTTCACCGCGCTCACCCCGGCGGACGTGAACCAGTTCGCGTTCGAGGTGATCAAGGTGCTGCAGGGTGAGGGCGGCACGATCGAGTCGCTGCTGGCCAAGACCGCGTCGCTGACCACCACGCTGGCCGACGCCGACCAGGTGATCGGCGACCTGATCACGAACCTGACCTCGACGCTGCAGATCGTTTCCCAGCGGCAGGCGAACTTCTCCCAGCTGCTGGTCAACCTGCAGCAGTTCATCACCGGCCTGAGCCAGGACATCAACCCGATCCTCAGCTCGCTGACCTCGATCAACTCGCTGAACACCAAGACCGCCGGCCTGCTGCAGCAGACCCGGGTGCCGATCAAGGCCGACCTGGACAAGCTGCGCGCCGTCGCCACGACGCTGGACGACACCCAGTCGATCTGGGTGAAGACCCTGCAGTTCATGCCGGAGAAGCTGAACACGATGACCCGCACCGCGTCGTACGGCTCCTGGTTCAACTTCTACCTGTGCAACTTCGACGGCAACGTCACGCTGCCCACCGGCACCCGCATCCCGGTCGCCTACGACCTCAATTCGGCGAGGTGTAAGAAGTGAAGCCTTTCCGGGAACAGAACCAGGTCACCATCGGTGTGGTCGGCCTGACCGTGATCGGGCTGATCATGCTGGCCGCGTTCAAGGCGCAGGACCTGCCGCTGATCGGCGGCGGGACGAAGTACTCCGCGCAGTTCTCCGAGGCCGGGGGCCTCAAGGCGAACGACGAGATCCGGGTGGCCGGCGTCCGCGTCGGCAAGGTCCGCAACGTCGAACTCGAAGGCACCCACGTCCGGGTCGACTTCGTGGTCGACAAGGGCGTGAAGCTCGGCGACCAGACCGGCGCCGAGATGAAGATCAAGACCCTGCTCGGCCAGAAGTACCTGAAACTCAACCCGGCCGGTCCCGGCGAGCTCAAGCCCGGCTCCGAGATCCCGCTGGCCCGGACGATCTCGGCGTACGACGTCGTGGACGCCTTCACCGACCTGGCCAACACCACCGAGCGGATCAACACCGCCCAGCTGGCGAAGGCCCTGGACACGCTGTCGGCGACGTTCAAGAACACGCCCGAAGAGGTGCAGGCGTCGCTGACCGGCCTGTCCCGGCTGTCCCGGAACGTGGCCAAGCGCGACGAGCAGCTCAAGCTGCTGCTGCAGCACTCGAACGTGGTCACCAAGGTTCTTGCCGACCGCAACCAGCAGCTGATCAAGCTGATGAAGGACGGCAATAAGGTCTTCCAGGCCGTGCAGGCCCGGCGGGCGCTGATCCACCAGCTGCTGGTGTCGACGCAGAAGCTGTCCGCGCAGATCACCGCGCTGGTCCGGGAGAACCGCAAGGATCTCGGGCCGACGCTGCAGAAGGTGAACGCGGTGCTCGCCGTCCTGCTGCAGAACCAGAACTCCCTGGACGCGAGCATCAAGGGTCTGGCGCCGTTCGTCCGGGTCTTCACGAACACGCTCGGCACCGGGCCATGGTTCGACACGTACCTGCAGAACCTGGTGCCGGTGCCCGAGATCCCGCTGCCCAAGGTGTTGCCCACCGGTCTGCCTCCGATCCTGGGAGGTGGCGGCTGATGCGGGTGAACGCTGTTTCGCGGCTGATCGCGATGGCGGTGGTCCTGGTGATCATCGTGGTCGGCGCCGTGTCGCTGTGGCCGAAGCCCGAGCGGGTGACGGCGACGGCGTACTTCCCGCGTGCGGTCTCGGTGTACCCGGGATCGGACGTGCGGATCCTCGGTATCAAGGTCGGCGAGGTGGAGAGCGTCACGCCGGCCGGCCGCAGCGTGCGGGTGAAGTTCTGGTGGGAGGCCAAGCACAAGGTGCCGGCCGAGGCGAAGGCGGTGATCGCCTCGCCGTCGATCGTCGCGGACCGGTACGTGCAGCTCACCCCGGCGTACTCCAAGGGCGCTGTGATGGCCGACGGGGCGCAGATCCCGCTCGAGCGGACCGCCGTACCGCTCGAGCTCGACCAGATCTACCAGAGCCTCAACGACCTGTCCGTGGCGCTCGGGCCGAAGGGCGCGAACGACCAGGGCGCGCTGGCCCGGCTGCTGGACGTCTCGGCGAAGAACCTGAACGGCCAGGGCGCCAAGCTGAACCAGACCATCACCGACGTCTCGAAGCTGACCAGCACGCTGTCGGGCAACTCGTCGGCGCTGTTCAACACGATCCGGCAGCTGCAGACGTTCGTGTCCGCGCTCGCCGCGAACGACCAGCTGGTGCGGCAGTTCAACACGAACTTCGCCGCCACCTCGACCACCCTGGCGGGCGAGCGCAAGGACCTGGGCGCGGCACTGTCGCTGCTCGCCACCGCGCTCGGTGAGGTCGCGACGTTCGTCAAGGAGAACCGGACGCTGGTGAAGAACACGGTCACCGGCGCCACCAAGCTGTCGCAGATCCTGGTGAACGAGAAGGCCGCGCTGGCCGAGGTGCTCGACACCGCGCCGCTCGGCCTCGGCAACCTCGCCCGGATCTACAACCCGCAGTTCGGCACGCTGGACCAGCGCATCAACCCGGGACAGCTCGACGACCCGGCGACGTTCGTCTGCTCGCTGCTGCTGCAGGCGAACCAGCCGATGTCGATGTGCTCCACGCTGAAGCCGGTCCTGGACGCCTTGGCCAAGCTGCCGCTGATCGAGCAGTTGACCGGCACCGCGCCGGCCAGCGGCGGCCCTGCCGGTACGCCGTGGGCACCGGCACCGAAGGCCCCGCTGAACAGCCCCGACCCCGTGGACCCGACGCTCGGGGGGTTGGTCCGATGAGACTCCCCAGAATCCAACGCCGTACGTCGATCGTCGCCGGAGTCATCGCGCTCGCGACCCTGCTGAGCGGCTGTGACTTCTCCGTCTACTCGCTCCCGCTACCGGGCGGCGCGAAGATCAAGGGGCCGTCGTACACGGTCACCGTCGAGTTCGCCGATGTCCTGGACCTGGTGCCGAAGTCGTCGGTGAAGGTCGACGACGTCACCGTCGGCACGGTCGAGAAGGTCTGGCTGGACGGGTACGTCGCGAAGGTGCGGATCAAGCTGCCGAAGAGCCTCGCGCTGCCGGACAACACGCACGCCACGATCCGCCAGACCAGCCTGCTGGGCGAGAAGTTCGTCTCGCTGGCCCGGCCGACCGGGTCCGAGAAGGCACGCGGCAAGCTCGACAACGGCGAGCTGATCCCGCTGTCCAGGACCACCAGCAACGTCGAGGTCGAGGAAGTCCTGTCCGCGCTGTCGCTGTTGCTGAACGGCGGCGGCGTCGCGCAGCTGCAGATCATCACGCAGGAGCTGAACAAGGCGCTGACCGGCAACGAGCCGGCCATCCGCAGCGTGCTCACGCAGCTGAACACGTTCGTCGGCACCCTGGACCAGAACAAGGCGCGGATCATCACCGCGATCAAGTCGGTGGACCTGCTCGCCAAGAAGCTGAACGCGCAGAAGGCGACGCTGGCGACCGCGATCGACTCGCTGCCGGCGTCGATCGCGACCCTGGACAAGCAGCGCGCGGCGCTGGTCAAGACGCTGCAGGCGCTGGCGACGCTGGGCAACACCGCGACCCGGGTGATCACGTCCGCGCAGAAGGACCTGGTGGCCAACCTGCAGTCGCTGTACCCGATCCTCACCAAGCTGGCGGAGGCGGGGGAGAACCTGCCGAAGTCGCTGGAGCTGCTGTTCACCTATCCGTTCCCCGACAACGCCGCCAAGGCCGCGCAGGGTGACTACACCAACCTCGGGATCACGGTGGACGTGAACACCAAGAAGGCACTCGACACCCTGCTCGGGATCCAGCTGCCGACGGTCGGCCCGACCGCGCTGCCGACCGGCCGGATCAGCCTCCCGCTGCACCTGCCGACCAGCCCGGGGCAGGGCAGCGTGCAGCCGTCGGTGCCGGTCCCGACCGGGACCGCGACGACCTGCATCACGGTGCTCGGCCTGCCGGTCTGCTCGCCGAAGCTGAACCGGTCCGGCTTCGATCCCGACCTGGCCAGGGCGCTGATGCCGGGGGTGGTCGGATGATCACCAGAGCGGTCCGGATCCAGCTGATGGTGTTCCTGCTGATCACCGTCGTGGGCGTGGCGTTCGTCGGCGCGAAGTACGCCCAGATCGACAAGCTGGTGGTCGACACCGACTACACCGTCAGCGCCAGCTTCGTCGAGTCCGGGGGCATCTTCGCGGGCGCCGAGGTGACGTATCGCGGCCAGCCGGTCGGCCGGGTCGGACAGTTGAAGCTGCTCGACGACGGCGTCCAGGTGGACATGGACATCGAGAAGAAGTTCAAGATCCCGAACGACCTGCTCGCGGTGGTCGCGAACCGGTCCGCGATCGGCGAGCAGTACGTCGACCTGCAGCCGCGCCGCGACGGGGCGCCGTACCTGCAGGACAACTCGAAGATCGACCGCAAGGACACCGCGATCCCGATCGACACCACCGAGCTGCTGCTGAATCTGGACCAGCTGGTGAACTCGGTCGACAAGGAGAGCCTGCGGACCACGGTGCGCGAGCTCGGGGCGGCGCTGAAGGGCAAGGGCACCGACCTGCAGAAGATCATCGACAGCTCCGGCAAGCTGATCGACGACGCGGACGCGAACGTGCTGCAGACCATCAAGCTGATCAACGACGGCGACACGGTGCTCGCCACCCAGGTGGCCAGCGGCGACGCGATCAAGACCTGGGCGAAGAACCTGGCGCTGCTGTCGGACACCCTGGTCAGCTCGGACAGCAACCTGCGCAAGGTGATCGACCAGGGTTCGCTCGCGTCCACCCAGATCACCGGCCTGATCCAGGACAACAGCGCGTCGATCGCGGTGCTGCTCGGTAACCTGCTGACGGTGAGCGAACTGACCGCGGTCCGGCTGGACGCCGTCGAGCAGTTGTTCGTGGTGTACCCGGCGGTGTCGATGGGCGGGTACGTCGTACCGGCCAAGAATGCCGAGGGGCACTACGACGCGCACTTCGGGCTGGTCGTCGGGCTCCAGCCGCCGGCCTGCCGGCCCGGGTACGGCGGGACGAACAAACGGGTTCCGCAGGACGTCAAGGACACCCCTGCGAACACCAAGGCCGGTTGTACGGCGGACCCGTCGAGCGGGATCAACGTCCGCGGCTCGCAGAACAAGCCGTCGCCGTCGACGCGGGAGGACCTGAACCGGTCCGGGTACGGGCTCGGGTACGACCCGACTACGGGCGCGGCGGGCGGAGCCGATGGGATGCCGGGTATGACGCTCGGCTCCACCGGCGGACAGCAGGACCTGCTCGGCAGCGACTCCTGGAAGGCACTCATCCTTGGACCGGTGACCGGCAAGTGATCGCACGGAACGGCCGGCTCGTGCTGGCCTGGGCTCTCAGCGTGCTGCTCCTGGTGGCGATCGCCGGCCTCACGCTGTCGGTGGTCGCCCTGAGCAAGCAGCGGGCCGACGACTCACAACGCGACGGCGCGATGAAGGCGGCGCGGCAGTTGGCGCTGGACTTCACGACGTACGACTACCAGACCTGGGACGCGGACTCGAAGCGGGTCATCGACGACTCGACCGGGCAGTTCAAGCAGGAGTTCCAGCAGGGGATCGACGCGGTGAAGACCGACGTGGTGACGAACAAGGCGACCTCCAAGGGCGACGTCAAGGAGGCCGCCGTCGTCTCCAACGACAAGGATTCCGCCCAGGTGCTGGTGATCGTGAACGCGGTGGTGACGAACACGGCCTCGGCCGAGGGCGTCGAGCGCCGGTACCGGATCAAGCTGGACATGGTCCGCGAGAAGGACCGCTGGCTGACCGCCGACCTGCAGGTGGTGGGCTGATGCCGGATCGCCGCAGCCGCCCACGGATCGCCGGCCAGCGCCGTACGGCGAAACCTGACCAGCCGGACGCGCCGGCCCCGGACGCGCCGGTCGTCGCCGAGGGCGAACTCGTCGAGGAAGTGGTCGAGGACCCCCGTCCGCAGGATGTGACCCCGGCCACAGACGACGCCGCCGCGGGTGTTCCGGAGAAGTCGCCGGCTGCCGAAATCTCTACGGAGAGTGAGCCGAAACGGGGGCTGGGGACCGCGTTGACGGCCGCGCTCGGCATCGTCGTCGTACTCACCCTGACCGTCGCCGCGGTGCTCGGGATCAAGGCCTGGCACGGCAAGCAGGCCGAGGACGCCCGCAACCAGGCCGCCGCCGCTGGCCGGAAGGCGGCCGAGACGGCGCTCAGCTACGACTATCGTGACCTGGACAAAAGCTTCGCCGCCGCGCGCGCGACGATGACCCCGGAGTTCGCCGCGAAGTTCGACGAGACCGCGAAGGTGGCCGGCGAACTCGCCACAAAGACGAAGGCCACGGTGAAGGCCGACGTCCGCGACGTCGGGGTCCGCGACGGCGACGCCGACCGGGTCACGCTGATCATCTTCGTCAACCAGACGACCACCAGCACGATCACGAAGGGTAGTCCCCGGGTGGACCTGAACCGGACCCGGTTCACGATGGTCCGAAACGGCGACCGATGGCTGGTCCAGGAGATCGCCGGACTGTAATCTCTAGGTAACTCCGCACCAGAGGGGCGCCGGTTGGCTCGTGGGTGATCTACCCACTGGAGACTCCGGGTCGGTCCTTGACGGAGAGGGTGGTCCGACGGCAAACTGTTGGACCCCATTGGACAGGCTTGCCTGGATCATGTAGCCTATTGCTTTGCGCTGCCTTTTCTCTCGCCCTCGCTCGAGTTCTCAACTTGACTGGGGCGGCTTGGCGTGCGCTCCCAGCACCGATGTGATTTTGCGAGCCCGTGGAAGGACGCCCCTTGGTCGCCTCGCGCAACCCCCAGTCCGACAGCATTTCCAACGTCACCGGCCCCCGCCGCATCTCCTTCGCGAAGATCTCCGAACCTCTCCAGGTTCCGGATCTGCTTGCGCTGCAGGTGGACAGTTTCGACTGGCTGGTCGGTAACGAAACGTGGCAGGCCCGCGTGGCCGCCGCCGAGGCCGAGGGGCGGTCGGACCTGTCCGGCCCCAGCGGCCTGGAAGAGATTTTCGAGGAGATCTCCCCGATCGAGGACTTCAGCGGCACCATGTCGCTGTCGTTCCGCGACCACCGCTTCGAGCCTCCGAAGAACACGGTCGACGAGTGCAAGGAGCGGGATGTCACCTACTCCGCGCCGCTGTTCGTCACCGCCGAGTTCATGAACAACGAAACCGGTGAGATCAAGAGCCAGACCGTCTTCATGGGCGACTTCCCGTTGATGACGCGCAAGGGCACGTTCGTCATCAACGGCACCGAGCGGGTCGTCGTGTCCCAGCTCGTCCGCTCGCCCGGTGTGTACTTCGAGCGCACCCCGGACAAGACGTCCGACAAGGACATCTTCACCGCCAAGATCATCCCGTCGCGCGGCGCGTGGCTGGAGTTCGAGGTGGACAAGCGCGACATGGTCGGCGTCCGCCTCGACCGCAAGCGCAAGCAGAACGTCACCGTCCTGCTCAAGGCGCTCGGCTGGACCGACGCGCAGATCCTGGAAGAGTTCGGCGACTACGAGTCGATCCGGCTGACCCTGGAGAAGGACCACACCTCCGGGCAGGACGACGCGCTGCTGGACATCTACCGCAAGCTGCGTCCGGGTGAGCCGCCGACCCGCGAGGCCGCGCAGGCGCTGCTGGAGAACTACTACTTCAACGGCAAGCGCTACGACCTGGCCAAGGTCGGCCGCTACAAGATCAACAAGAAGCTCGGCCGTGACGAGGCGCACGACATGGCGGTGCTGACCGTCGACGACATCGTCGCCACGATCAAGTACCTGGTCGCGCTGCACGAAGGCAAGACCGAGCTGCCCGCCCCGACCGGCGAGATCGTGGTCGAGGAAGACGACATCGATCACTTCGGCAACCGCCGGCTGCGGACCGTCGGCGAGCTGATCCAGAACCAGCTGCGCACCGGCCTGGCCCGGATGGAGCGCGTGGTCCGGGAGCGGATGACGACCCAGGACGTCGAGGCGATCACGCCGCAGACCCTGATCAACATCCGTCCGGTGGTGGCGGCGCTGAAGGAGTTCTTCGGCACCTCCCAGCTGTCGCAGTTCATGGACCAGACCAACCCGGTCGCGGGTCTGACCCACAAGCGCCGGCTGAACGCGCTCGGCCCGGGTGGTCTGAGCCGTGAGCGAGCCGGCTTCGAGGTCCGTGACGTGCACCCGTCGCACTACGGCCGGATGTGCCCGATCGAGACGCCGGAAGGCCCGAACATCGGTCTGATCGGCTCGCTCGCGTCGTACGGCCGGGTGAACGCGTTCGGCTTCGTCGAGACGCCGTACCGCAAGGTCGTCGACGGCCAGGTCACCGACCAGGTGGACTACCTGACCGCCGACGAGGAGGACCGGTTCGTCATCGCGCAGGCGAACGCCGCGCTGAACGACGACAACCGGTTCGCCGAGGAGCGCGTGCTGGTCCGTCGCCGGCACGGCGAGGTCGAGCTCGTGCCGGTCGACGACGTGGACTACATGGACGTCTCGCCGCGCCAGATGGTGTCGGTGGCGACCGCGCTGATCCCGTTCCTCGAGCACGACGACGCCAACCGCGCGCTGATGGGTTCGAACATGCAGCGCCAGGCGGTGCCGCTGATCACCTCGGACGCCCCGCTGGTCGGTACCGGCATGGAGTTCCGCGGTGCGGTCGACGCCGGGGACGTGGTCGTCTCCGACAAGGCCGGTGTGGTCAAGGAGGTCTCGGCCGACCTGATCGAGATCGCCGCCGACGACGGCACGTACCAGACCTACCGGATGGCGAAGTTCCGCCGCTCGAACCAGGGCACCTGCATCAACCAGCGCCCGCTGGTGGACGCCGGTCAGCGGGTCGAGATCGGTACGCCGCTGGCCGACGGTCCGTGCACCGACGAGGGCGAGATGGCCCTCGGCCGCAACATGCTGGTCGCGTTCATGACGTGGGAGGGCTACAACTACGAGGACGCGATCATCCTCAGCCAGCGCGTCGTCCAGCAGGACCTGCTGACCTCGATCCACATCGAGGAGCACGAGGTCGACGCCCGCGACACCAAGCTGGGTCCGGAGGAGATCACCCGGGACATCCCGAACGTCTCCGACGAGATGCTGTCCGACCTGGACGAGCGCGGCATCATCCGGATCGGCGCCGAGGTCACCACCGGTGACATCCTGGTCGGCAAGGTCACGCCGAAGGGCGAGACCGAGCTGACCCCGGAGGAGCGGCTGCTGCGCGCGATCTTCGGTGAGAAGGCGCGCGAGGTCCGCGACACGTCGCTGAAGGTCCCGCACGGCGAGGAGGGCACCGTCATCGGCGTCCGCGTCTTCGACCGGGACAACGGCGACGAGCTGCCGCCGGGCGTCAACCAGCTGGTCCGGGTGTACGTCGCCCAGAAGCGGAAGATCTCGGTCGGCGACAAGCTGGCCGGCCGGCACGGCAACAAGGGCGTCATCTCGAAGATCCTTCCGGTCGAGGACATGCCGTTCCTCGAGGACGGCACCCACGTCGACGTCATCCTGAACCCGCTGGGCGTGCCCGGCCGGATGAACGTCGGCCAGGTCCTGGAGACCCACCTCGGCTGGATCGCCAGCCGCGGCTGGGAGGTCGACCCGGAGAACGAGGAGGAGTGGGCGCAGCGGCTGATCAAGATCGGCGCCGGTGCGGCCGAGCCGATGACGAACGTCGCCACTCCGGTGTTCGACGGCGCCACGGAGGAGGAGGTCACCGGCCTGCTCAGCTCCACGCTGCCGAACCGGGACGGCGTCCGGATGGTCAACGGGCAGGGCAAGGCGAAGCTGTTCGACGGTCGTTCGGGTGAGCCGTTCCCGGACCCGATCGGCGTCGGCTACATGTACATGCTGAAGCTGCACCACCTGGTCGACGACAAGATCCACGCGCGTTCGACCGGTCCGTACTCGATGATCACGCAGCAGCCGCTGGGCGGTAAGGCC
Source organism: Kribbella sp. VKM Ac-2566 (assembly GCF_004366005.1). NCBI lineage: Bacteria > Bacillati > Actinomycetota > Actinomycetes > Propionibacteriales > Kribbellaceae > Kribbella > Kribbella sp. VKM Ac-2566. The sequence continues at coordinate 451,329 of NZ_SODT01000012.1, forward strand.
CAGTTCGGCGGCCAGCGGTTCGGCGAGATGGAGGTGTGGGCCCTGGAGGCCTACGGTGCCGCCTTCGCGCTGCAGGAGCTGCTGACCATCAAGTCCGACGATGTTGTCGGGCGGGTCAAGGTGTACGAGGCGATCGTCAAGGGCGAGAACATTCCGGAGCCGGGTATCCCGGAGTCCTTCAAGGTTCTGGTCAAGGAAATGCAGTCCCTGTGTCTGAACGTGGAAGTGCTCTCGTCCGACGGAAGCCGCGTCGAGATGCGCGACAGCGAGGAGGACGTCTTCCGTGCAGCGGAGGAACTGGGCATCGACCTGTCCCGGCGCGAGCCGAACAGCGTCGAGGAGGTCTGAGCGGGTTGCCGCTTGAGATCAACAACCAACTCACTCAGACCATTTTTAGCAACGGGAGATAACACATCGTGCTCGACGTGAACTTCTTCGACGAGCTTCGGATCGGCCTTGCGACCGCGGATGAGATCCGCCAGTGGTCGCACGGCGAGGTCAAGAAGCCCGAGACGATCAACTACCGGACGCTCAAGCCCGAGCGTGACGGTCTGTTCTGCGAGAAGATCTTCGGTCCCACCCGGGACTGGGAGTGCTACTGCGGCAAGTACAAGCGCGTTCGCTTCAAGGGCATCATCTGCGAGCGGTGTGGCGTCGAGGTCACCCGCTCCAAGGTGCGCCGCGAGCGGATGGGCCACATCGAGCTGGCCGCGCCGGTCACCCACATCTGGTACTTCAAGGGTGTCCCGTCGCGGCTCGGCTACCTGCTCGACCTCGCCCCGAAGGACCTGGAGAAGGTCATCTACTTCGCGGCGTACATGATCACCGACGTCGACGAGGAGTCGCGGCACCGCGACCTGTCCTCGCTCGAGGGTCGCGTGGACGTGGAGCGCAAGCAGCTCGAGAACCGTCGTGACAACGACATCGAGCAGCGGATGAAGAAGCTCGAGGAGGACCTGGCGCAGCTCGAGGCCGAGGGCGCCAAGGCCGACGTACGCCGCAAGGTCAAGGAAGGCGCCGAGCGGGAGGTCAAGCAGCTGCGCGACCGCTCGCAGCGCGAGATCGACCGCCTCGACGAGGTCTGGACCCGGTTCAAGAACCTGAAGGTCCAGGACCTCGAGGGCGACGAGATCCTCTACCGCGCCATGAAGGAGCGGTTCGGCAAGTACTTCGAGGGCGCCATGGGCGCCGCCGCGATCCAGCGCCGGCTGGAGACCTTCGACCTGAAGGCCGAGGCGGACAACCTGCGCGAGACGATCAAGACCGGTAAGGGCCAGCGCAAGACCCGCGCCCTGAAGCGGCTGAAGGTCGTCACCGCGTTCCTGGCGACGAACAACAGCCCGATGGGCATGGTGCTCGACTGCGTTCCGGTGATCCCGCCGGACCTGCGGCCGATGGTCCAGCTCGACGGTGGCCGGTTCGCCACCTCCGACCTGAACGACCTGTACCGCCGGGTGATCAACCGGAACAACCGGCTCAAGCGACTGCTCGACCTGGGCGCGCCGGAGATCATCGTCAACAACGAGAAGCGGATGCTGCAGGAGGCCGTCGACGCGCTGTTCGACAACGGCCGCCGTGGCCGTCCGGTCACCGGCCCGGGCAACCGGCCGCTGAAGTCGCTGTCCGACATGCTCAAGGGCAAGCAGGGCCGCTTCCGTCAGAACCTGCTCGGCAAGCGCGTCGACTACTCCGGCCGTTCGGTCATCGTGGTCGGCCCGCAGCTGAAGCTGCACCAGTGCGGTCTGCCGAAGGCGATGGCGCTGGAGCTGTTCAAGCCGTTCGTGATGAAGCGGCTGGTCGACCTCAACCACGCGCAGAACATCAAGTCCGCCAAGCGGATGGTCGAGCGTCAGCGCGCCCAGGTCTGGGACGTGCTGGAAGAGGTCATCACCGAGCACCCGGTCCTGCTCAACCGTGCACCAACCCTGCACCGGCTGGGTATCCAGGCGTTCGAGCCGCAGCTGATCGAGGGCAAGGCGATCCAGATCCACCCGCTCGTCTGCTCCGCGTTCAACGCGGACTTCGACGGCGACCAGATGGCGGTGCACCTGCCGCTGTCGGCCGAGGCGCAGGCCGAGGCCCGGATCCTGATGCTGTCGACGAACAACATCCTGAAGCCGGCCGACGGTCGTCCCGTCACCATGCCGACCCAGGACATGATCATCGGCATCTACTTCCTGACCATGCTGAAGGAAGGCGCCCTGGGCGAGGGCCGGGCGTTCAGCTCGGTCGCCGAGGCGATGATGGCCTTCGACCGCAACGAACTGTCGCTGCAGGCCAAGATCACCATCCGGCTCAACGGTTCGGCCGCACCGCAGGACGCGGCCGAGACGGCGAACGGCGGCTTCGCGCTGGAGACCACGCTGGGCCGGGCGCTGTTCAACGAGGCGCTGCCGACGGACTACCCGTTCGTCGACACCGAGGTGGGCAAGAAGCAGCTCGGCGGGATCGTCAACGACCTGGCCGAGCGGTACACCAAGGTCGAGGTCGCGCACGCCCTGGACGCGCTGAAGGACCTCGGTTACTACTGGTCCACGCGTTCCGGCGTGACGGTGTCGATCGACGACTTCAGCACGCCGCCGTCCAAGCCGGAGATCATGGCGCGGTACGAGTCCCAGGCCGAGAAGGTCCAGAAGCAGTTCGAGCGGGGTCTGATCACCTCGTCCGAGCGGCGTCAGGAGCTGATCGAGATCTGGACCGGGGCCAACGCCGAGGTCGGTAAGGCGATGGAGGAGAACTTCGCCAAGGACAACCCGATCTGGATGATGGTGCACTCGGGAGCCCGAGGCAACATGATGCAGATCCGGCAGATCTCCGGTATGCGTGGCCTGGTGGCCAACCCGAAGGGCGAGATCATCGCCCGGCCGATCAAGTCCAACTTCCGTGAGGGCCTGTCGGTGGTCGAGTACTTCATCGCCACCCACGGTGCGCGGAAGGGTCTGGCCGACACCGCGCTGCGGACCGCCGACTCGGGGTACCTGACCCGTCGTCTGGTGGACGTGTCGCAGGACGTGATCATCCGCGAGGAGGACTGCGGCACCGAGCGGGGCCTGCCGAAGCAGATCGGCGAGAAGGACCCGTCCGGCAAGGTCGTGCACGCCGAGAACGTGGAGACCAGCGCGTACGCGCGGACCCTGGCCACCGACGCCCTGGACGCCGACGGCAACGTCGTGCTCGCCGGCGGCGCCGACCTGGGCGACGTGTCGATCGCGAAGCTGGTCGCGGCCGGGATCGAGGAGGTCAAGGTCCGGTCGGTGCTCACCTGTGACGCCAAGACCGGTACCTGCGCGAAGTGCTACGGCCGTTCGCTGGCGACCGGCAAGCCGGTCGACATCGGCGAGGCGGTCGGCATCATCGCGGCCCAGTCCATCGGTGAGCCGGGTACGCAGCTGACGATGCGGACCTTCCACACCGGTGGTGTCGCGGGTGATGACATCACCCACGGTCTGCCGCGTGTGGTCGAGCTGTTCGAGGCGCGTCAGCCCAAGGGCAAGGCGCCGATCTCGGAGGCCGCGGGCCGGATCGCGATCGAGGACACCGACAAGACCCGGAAGCTGGTGCTCACCCCGGACGACGGTTCCGAGGAGGTCGCCTACCCGGTGTCGAAGCGTGGCCGCCTGCTGATCGAGGACGGTCAGCACGTCGAGGTCGGTCAGCAGCTGACGCAGGGTACGCCGGACCCGCAGGAGGTTCTGCGGATCCTGGGTGTCCGCAAGGCGCAGGAGCACCTGGTGGACGAGGTCCAGGAGGTGTACCGGTCGCAGGGTGTGGCCATCCACGACAAGCACATCGAGATCATCGTCCGGCAGATGCTGCGCCGGGTCACGGTGATCGAGTCCGGCGAGGCGAACCTGCTGCCGGGCGAGCTGGCGGACCGGATCATGTTCGAGGCGGAGAACCGTCGCGTCGTGGCCGAGGGCGGTACGCCGGCCTCCGGTCGTCCGGTGCTGATGGGTATCACCAAGGCCTCGCTGGCGACCGAGTCGTGGCTGTCGGCCGCCTCCTTCCAGGAGACGACCCGCGTCCTCACCGAGGCCGCGATCCACGGCAAGTCCGACTCGCTGGTCGGTCTGAAGGAGAACGTCATCATCGGCAAGCTGATCCCGGCCGGTACGGGCATGGACCGGTACCGCAACATCCGGGTGGAGCCCACCGAGGAGGCGAAGGCCGCGATGTACTCGATGGTCGGCTACGAGTCGTACGACTACGACTTCGGCCCGTCCAGCGGTCAGTCGGTCCCGCTCGACGACTTCGACCTCGGTTCCTACCAGAACTGAGCCGAGTCGCCACGCCCCCCGCGGGCGATGAAGAACTGATACCAAGGGCGGCGCTTCCCGAACCGGGAGGCGCCGCCCTCGCGCTGTCTCCGAACCCCTGGCCATTGGCCTCCCCAAACCGGTTTGGGGAGGCCAACCGCCCGTTTTGGGGAGAACAACCTCCCCAAACTGGCTAGGCGGCGTTGCGAGCGACGGAACAACTGGCCGAGCAGGCGCGCGCGGTGCCGGCCCAGCCTCGAAGGCGGAGGGCAGTAGCCACCTGTAAGGCTGCCAGGCACGGCTCGTCGACCAGTTGGTAGCCAAATCGCAGGGTCAGCTCGCCGCTCATCGCCGTGGAATTGTCCCGGTGCATGTCGCGCCACCGCGACTCGGAGTCCGAATGACCGGCGTGCCCGTCGAGCTCGATGACGAGTCCGTAGGGCGAGTACCGGACATCGCGATATCGGACCCTTCGGCCAGACCCGTCCGTCGACTCGACTCGGACCTGTCGCTCAGCGGTCGGCAGGGCATGCGCCCGCTCGACTCGGCGCAAGTAGACCTGCTCCAGGAACGACTGCACACCGTCCGCCGCGTCCAGTACGATCCGGCGGAGCACCTGGCGAGCGGGCAGTCTGGTGAGCGAGTCGAGTTCGGCGAGCAGACGCTGGGGAGTAGTGGCGCGCTGACGGCAGACATCGAGTAGCAGAGCGGCCTGCCGGGAAGCGTTCGGGTCGGCGCTCGCTCTCATCAGAGCCGCGACCTCGATCCGCACGATCGGGGGTGTCCGGGAACCGTGTAGTTGCGCTGCGAAACCGCGATGGCGGCTGACGAGAATCCCGGCCCGCTGGTCGACCCTGCGCGGATGCGGTACCGCGAGGTGAATGCGATCGTCTCCTCGAACTTCCTCGACGCCGTACCAGCGCAGCGCCGTTGCTCCGGTGAGGGCGGCATCCGGGGCGTAGGCGAGCCAAGCGGCCCAGACCCTGGTCTCCCACGGCAGCGGCCCGGTGAAGTCGACGTACACACCGCCGTGGACCCGCTGAATCTGCCGCGCACGGCACCGCCGCGAAAGGACCTTGTCCGTGATCCCGTGCGCGACCGCCTGCTGTCTGCTGAAGGCGCCCGACTGCCGCTGACGCAGCTCCCTGAACAATCGGGTCAGTCTCTCGGCCGTCTCGTCAGGTTGGTCGGCGTCGCGCACCGCTTCGACGTTTCGCATGGCGACTCCTCTCGACGGATCGCCCGCGGATCCGCTGCCAGAGAAGATGCACCGCCCGCCACCTGTCCCGCCCGACCATTCGCCTCCTGTGCACACCCGATGCGAGCCACCACCCCCTTCCGACGCCGAACTCTCGTGGCACCCTCCCTCGCCCAAACCGGTTCGGGGAGTCGAGCAGCTCGATCCGGGGGGATGATCCTCCCCGGTCTGGATGGGTCTCGTCCCCGAACCGGTTTGGGGAGTACTTCGTCCGGGGTGGGTGGTGATTCTTGTCGGGGCGACGGAGAGGGAGGGACGGGGTGATCGTGTGGCGCGTGAGGTTTGGGCGCGAGGGTGCGGTGCTTCTGAGTGTTTGGTGGTGGTGCGATTTCCTGGTCCTTGCGGACCTCGTGAGGCGGTTTGGAAAAGACACTCGGGGTGGCGGCTGTAAAGGTGCGCGGGATGCGCCAAGATTGGTGCATGACGGATCTGCCGGCCTACCTGCGGCCTTTCGTCTTGGGGGTTCTGGAAGGTTCTGACGTACGCGTCGATCGCCTGGGGGAGATCGACCTGTACCGTCCGCCCGGTACCGCCCGAGGCGGAGCAATTCTCTTTGTGCACGGGGGACCTGGGCCTGCCGGCCTCGAGGTGATGCCTCGGGACTGGCCGGTCTACAAGGGCTACGCGACGGCTGCCGCCAGGCGGGGCCTGGTGGCCGCGGTCGTCGACCACAGCCTGATCCACGGCCTCGACCGACTGGTCGCGGCCGCGGACGAGGTGGAGGCAGCGGTCGGCGTACTGCGTTCCGACCCGCGGGTCGACCCCGATCGGGTCGGTCTGTGGTTCTTCTCCGGCGCCGGCCTGCTGGCCGGGGACTGGCTGGACAGCCGCCCCGACTGGCTGCGCTTCGTCGCCCTGACCTACCCCCTGCTCGCCACCCCGCCCGGTGTCGACGATTTGGTAACCGCCGCCGAAGTGATCGGCAAACACAAGGACCTGCCGGTGCTGCTGACAAGAGCTGGACTCGAGCGTGAGGAGCTCGCCGGTCCGGTAGCGGAGTTCGTCTCCGCGGGCGGCGCCGCGCTGGACATCATCGACGTACCGAAAGGGCACCACGGGTTCGACATGCTCGACCACACCGAAGAATCACGCGCCGCCGTGACCAAGGCTCTCGACTGGGCGATCGCCCACCTCGGCGAAGAGCCTGGCGCGGACGGCAAGCTCCTCGTCCCACCACCTCCAGCCAAGAAGAAGACGACCTCGACCCGCCGTACGACGCCTGCCGCCAAAGCACCCGTCGCGGTGCAGCAAGCCCCAGCTCCGGCTGAACCCGCCACTCAGCCGGCCCCTGCTGCCCCTGCAGCCGTCCCCGCAGCGGTCCCGCCATCCGTCCCCGCACCGGTCGTCCCGGCCGCGGTCCAGCCCCCGCTGGCGGGCCTGGGAGCCGCGACGGTCGCGGCCGTCACCGCCGACACCCCGGCCGCGCGGGTGATCGGCCGTGAGCACGCGGCCTACGACGCTCACGACCTCGAGGCCTTCCTGGCCATGTACTCGCCGACCGCCCGGATCCGGCTCGCGGACGGCTCCGAACTGAAGGGCCGCCGGTTCCTGCGCGAGTTCTACCGCCCGCGCTTCGCCGCCGGCCGCTGCAAGACCGAGGTCGTCCAGCGGCTGATGCTGGGGGAGTGGGTGGTCGAGCACGTGATCAGCTACGACGACGGCGAATCCACCCCGCAACTGGCCCTCTACCGGGTCGCCGACGGCCTGATCACGGACGTCGAATTCCGTGCCTGACCCGATCGACCACCTGACCGAGTTCGAGCGCGCGGCCGACGATTTCGCGGCCGCCCTCGGACGGGTCGATCCCGGCGCGGCCGTGCCCGCCTGTCCCGGCTGGACCGTCGCCGACCTGGCCCTGCACCTGGGATCAGGTCAGCGCTGGGCCGCGGCGATCCTGCTCTCCGGCGCCGCCCAGAAGGTGCCGGAGGTGCTGCGGACGACGATCTCCTGGCCGGACTGGTACGCCGGTACGACCGCGGCGTTGCTGGCCGCGATCCGTGCGGTCGACCCGGACGAACCGTGCTGGAACTTCGCCCCGGTGGATCAGCGCGCCGGATTCTGGGCCCGACGGCGTCTGCATGAGACAGTCATCCACCTGGTGGACCTGATCCAGGCCGGGGTCGCGGCGGGCGAACAGGTCGACACTGGTCTGGCCGTCGTACCTGCGGCAGTCGCGGCCGACGGTGTGGACGAGGTGTTCGAGGTGTTCCTGCCCCGGCTGCTGGCCCGCGGGTTCGCGCCGGCGGTGACCCGGCAGATCGGCGTGCGGGCCACCGACACCGGGCACGAGTGGACGCTGACGCCTGTGTCACAAGGCGATCGGCCGCTCGTCGAGCGGGGCAAGGCGGCCGGTGAAGCGGTCCTGTCGGGCACTGCGTCCGACCTCGACCTGTGCCTGTGGAAGCGCTTGCCGGGAACGGTCCTGACGGTCGAGGGAGACGCCGCGGTCGCGGCCGACTTCCTGGCCGGAAGGGCCACGGCGTAGACCCTGTAGACTGAAAGCGCGGAAGCCTCTCTACCGCGGCCAGTTACTCATTTTGACCGTGCTTGAGGCACCCGCTAGTCTTAACGATCGTGCCCGGGGTCTTTCCTGGGCCGTCATGCGTGCCCCTCGTCCAACGGATCGGGCCGCGTGGCACGGGACTCCTGCCGACAGTCTGAAAGATTACGGCTTCGGTCTGCTCGTGCGCACGCGACACACCCGACCGCGGGGGTCAGGCAAAAGCTACAAACCCAGCCGGACGACAGAAAGAGACCCACGCGGTGCCCACCATTAACCAGCTGGTCCGCAAGGGCCGCCAGGACAAGGTGTCCAAGAACAAGACGCCCGCCCTGAAGGGTTCCCCTCAGCGTCGTGGTGTGTGCACGCGCGTCTACACGACCACGCCGAAGAAGCCGAACTCCGCGCTTCGCAAGGTTGCGCGTGTCCGCCTGACCAGCGGTATCGAGGTCACCGCCTACATTCCCGGCGTCGGCCACAACCTGCAGGAGCACTCGATCGTGCTCGTGCGTGGCGGTCGTGTGAAGGACCTCCCGGGTGTCCGGTACAAGATCATCCGCGGTTCGCTCGACACCCAGGGTGTGAAGAACCGGAAGCAGGCTCGCAGCCTCTACGGCGCGAAGAAGGAGAAGAGCTAATGCCGCGCAAGGGCCCCGCCCCGAAGCGCCCGGTCATCATCGACCCGGTCTACAGTTCGCCGCTCGTCACCCAGTTGATCTCCAAGATCCTGGTCGACGGCAAGAAGCAGATCGCGCAGAGCATCGTCTACAGCGCGCTCGAGGGCACTCGCACCAAGACCGGCACCGACCCGGTGATCACGCTGAAGCGTGCGCTGGACAACGTGAAGCCGAGCATCGAGGTCAAGAGCCGTCGAGTCGGTGGCGCCACCTACCAGGTGCCGATCGAGGTCAAGCCCGGCCGGTCCACCACGCTGGCGCTGCGCTGGCTGACGATGTACTCGCGGGCCCGTCGCGAGAAGACCATGTCCGAGCGGCTGATGAACGAGATCCTGGACGCGTCCAACGGTCTCGGTGCATCGGTGAAGCGCCGCGAGGACACGCACAAGATGGCCGAAGCCAACAAGGCTTTCGCCCACTACCGCTGGTGACCCGGAGTCCGATCCGGACTCCAGCCCTCACCCCTTTGACGCAGTACAGAATCGAGAGGTAGACCACCGAGGTGGCCGTACAAATCACCACCGACCTGGCCAAGGTCCGCAACATCGGGATCATGGCCCACATCGACGCCGGCAAGACGACGACGACCGAGCGGATCCTCTTCTACACCGGTATCACCTACAAGATCGGTGAGGTCCACGACGGCGCCGCCACGATGGACTGGATGGAGCAGGAGCAGGAGCGCGGCATCACGATCACGTCCGCCGCGACGACCTGCACCTGGAAAGACCACACCATCAACATCATCGACACCCCGGGCCACGTCGACTTCACCGTCGAGGTGGAGCGCTCGCTGCGCGTCCTCGACGGTGCCGTCGCTGTCTTCGACGGTGTCGCCGGCGTGGAGCCCCAGTCGGAGACGGTCTGGCGTCAGGCCGACCGGTACGGCGTACCCCGCATCTGCTTCGTGAACAAGCTGGACCGGACCGGCGCGGAGTTCATGCGCTGTGTCGACATGATCGTCGACCGGCTGGCCGCGGTGCCGCTGGTGCTGCAGCTGCCGATCGGGTCCGAGGCCGACTTCATCGGCGTCGTCGACCTGATCGGGATGCGCGCGCTGACCTGGCGCGGCGAGACCACGATGGGTGAGGACTACACCGTCGAGGAGATCCCGGCGACCCACACCGAGATCGCCGCCGAGTGGCGCGACAAGCTGATCGAGACGCTGGCCGAGGCCGACGACGAGATCATGGAGCAGTACCTCGAGGGCGACGAGCCCACCCAGGAGCAGATCGTCGCGGCCATCCGGCGGGCGACCATCGCCAGCAAGCTGACCCCGGTCCTGACCGGTACGGCGTTCAAGAACAAGGGCGTCCAGCCGCTGCTGGACGCGATCAACGCCTACCTGCCGAGCCCGATCGACGTCCCGGCCATCGAGGGCCACGACGTCAAGGACGCCGAGCAGGTCGTGCTGCGCAAGCCGGACGACAGCGAGCCGTTCTCGGCGCTGGCGTTCAAGATCGCGGCCGACCCGCACCTGGGCAAGCTGACCTTCATCCGGGTGTACTCGGGCAAGCTCGAGACCGGCACCCAGGTGCTGAACCCGACGAAGGGCCGCAAGGAGCGGATCGGCAAGATCTACCGGATGCACGCGAACAAGCGTGAGGAGATCGCGTCGATCGGCGCCGGCCACATCGTCGCCGTGATGGGCCTGAAGGACACCACCACCGGTGAGACCCTGTGCGACCCGGCGAAGCCGGTCGTGCTGGAGTCGATGCAGTTCCCGGCCCCGGTCATCTCGGTCGCCATCGAGCCCAAGTCGAAGGCCGACCAGGAGAAGCTGGGCGTCGCGATCCAGCGGCTCGCCGAGGAGGACCCGACCTTCCAGGTCCGGACCGACGAGGACACCGGCCAGACGATCATCGCCGGTATGGGCGAGCTGCACCTCGAGGTGCTGGTCGACCGGATGAAGCGCGAGTTCCGCGTCGAGGCCAACGTCGGCAAGCCGCAGGTCGCCTACCGCGAGACCATCAAGAAGAAGGTCGAGAAGGTCGACTACACGCACAAGAAGCAGACCGGTGGTTCGGGTCAGTTCGCGCGTGTGATCATCAACATCGAGCCGACCTCGGTCGAGGCCGGCGGCGAAGGCGGCTACGAGTTCGTCAACTCCGTCACCGGTGGCCGGATCCCCCGGGAGTACATCCCGTCGGTGGACGAGGGCGCCCAGGAGGCGATGGAGTTCGGCGTACTGGCCGGCTACCCGATGGTGGACGTCAAGGTCACGCTGACCGACGGCGCCTACCACGATGTCGACTCGTCCGAGCTCGCCTTCAAGATCGCCGGTTCGATGGCCTTCAAGGATGCCGCCCGCCGGGCGAACCCGGTCATCCTGGAGCCGATGTTCGCGGTCGAGGTCACCACGCCCGAGGACTACATGGGTGAAGTGATCGGCGACCTCAACTCCCGCCGTGGCCAGATCCAGTCGATGGACGAAGGTCCTGGTGGCAGCCGGGTCGTCAAGGCCCTGGTGCCGCTGTCGGAGATGTTCGGGTATGTCGGTGACCTGCGGTCGAAGACCCAGGGCCGCGCGTCCTACTCGATGCAGTTCGATTCCTACGCCGAGGTTCCGAAGAACGTGGCGGAAGAGATCATCAAGAAGGCCCGGGGCGAGTAGTCTCTCGCTCCTGACCACCACACCCCAAGCGCGTCGGCGTACGGCGTAGTCAACATTTATCTAGGAGGGCCCCAGTGGCGAAGGCGAAGTTCGAGCGGACTAAGCCGCACGTCAACATCGGCACCATCGGTCACATCGACCACGGTAAGACCACTCTTACCGCGGCGATCACCAAGGTGCTGCACGACAAGTACCCGACGCTCAACGAGGCATCGGCCTTCGATCAGATCGACAAGGCGCCGGAAGAGCGTCAGCGCGGTATCACCATCTCGATCGCGCACGTCGAGTACCAGACCGAGGCCCGGCACTACGCCCACGTTGACTGCCCGGGTCACGCGGACTACATCAAGAACATGATCACCGGTGCGGCTCAGATGGACGGCGCGATCCTGGTCGTCGCCGCCACCGACGGCCCGATGCCGCAGACGCGTGAGCACGTGCTGCTCGCCCGTCAGGTCGGCGTGCCGGCGATGGTCGTCGCCCTGAACAAGTGCGACATGGTCGACGACGAGGAGATCCTGGAGCTCGTCGAGCTCGAGGTCCGCGAGCTGCTCTCGGAGCAGGAGTTCGACGGCGACAACGCGCCGATCGTCCGCGTCGCCGCTCACCCGGCGCTGCAGGGCGACGCCAAGTGGGGCGAGTCGATCCTCGAGCTGATGAACGCGGTCGACGAGTACATCCCGCAGCCGGAGCGCGAGATCGACAAGCCGTTCCTGATGCCGGTGGAGGACGTCTTCACCATCACGGGTCGCGGCACGGTCATCACCGGCCGGATCGAGCGCGGTGTCATCAAGGTCAACGAGACCGTCGACATCGTCGGTATCCGTCCGGAGAAGCAGACCACCACGGTCACCGGTATCGAGATGTTCCGCAAGCTGCTCGACGAGGGCCAGGCCGGTGAGAACGTCGGTCTGCTGCTTCGTGGCACCAAGCGCGAGGACGTCGAGCGCGGCATGGTCGTCATCAAGCCGGGCACCACGACCCCGCACACGAACTTCGAGGCGTCGGTCTACATCCTTTCCAAGGAGGAGGGCGGCCGTCACACGCCGTTCTTCCAGAACTACCGTCCGCAGTTCTACTTCCGCACCACCGACGTCACCGGTGTCGTCACGCTGCCCGAGGGCACCGAGATGGTCATGCCGGGCGACAACACCGACATGTCGGTCGAGCTGATCCAGCCGATCGCCATGGAGGACGGTCTGAAGTTCGCGATCCGTGAAGGTGGCCGCACCGTCGGCGCCGGCCGGGTCACCAAGATCATCAAGTGATCTCATGAGGTCCGCGAGGGCTCGAGAACTGAGCCCTCGCGGACCTCTGCTTTGCGCCTGATCCGGCGCTCAGGTGGTACCGGATCGGGCGTGAAAGCTACCGATTGGCGTTTCGATGCCGATCGATGGCACAATATTCAGGTTGCTCAGGCGAGGCCGCCGGGGTGCGCCCCAGATCTTCTTGATCTGGCTGGTGCGCTGGACCGGAGACGTTGCCGAGGTTCCGGTCCGAGACCGGGCCCCGATCTCCAATCCAGGTCGACGAAGCGGTGGGTCACGCGCGTTCCGCGCACGCGACACACCCGACCGCGGGGGTCGGAGCGACGAAGGCGAAGACGATAGAGAAGGACAAAGCGAAGCGATGGCGGGACAGAAGATCCGCATCCGGCTGAAGGCCTACGACCACGAGGTCATCGACAGCTCGGCACGCAAGATTGTCGACACGGTGACGCGTACTGGTGCGAAGGTTGCTGGCCCGGTGCCGTTGCCGACGGAAAAGAACGTGTTCTGCGTCATCCGCTCGCCGCACAAGTACAAGGACAGCCGCGAGCACTTCGAGATGCGCACCCACAAGCGGCTCATCGACATCATCGACCCCACGCCGAAGACCGTCGACTCGCTGATGCGTCTCGACCTGCCGGCCGGCGTCGACATCGAGATCAAGCTCTGAGGGACGCGAACAGCCAATGAGCAAGCTAAAGAACACGCGCGGTCTGCTGGGCACCAAGCTCGGCATGACCCAGACCTGGGACGAGAACAACCGCGTCGTCCCCGTGACCGTGGTCCAGGCCGGCCCGTGCGTCGTCACCGAGGTCCGTACCTCGGCCAGCCACGGGTACGACGGCGTCCAGATCGCCTTCGGCGACATCGACCCCCGCAAGGTGAACTCGCCGATGCGCGGCCACTTCGAGAAGGCCGGCGTGACCCCGCGCCGTCACCTGCTCGAGCTGCGGACCGCTGACGCCAGCGAGTACACCCTGGGCCAGGAGATCAAGGCCGAGGCCTTCGAGGCCGGCGAGCGGGTCGACGTTTCCGCGACCAGCAAGGGCAAGGGTTTCGCCGGTGTCATGAAGCGGCACGGCTTCCACGGTCTGCGCGCCACCCACGGTGTGCACAAGAAGCACCGCTCGCCGGGTTCCATCGGCGGCTGCGCCACCCCGGGCCGGGTCTTCAAGGGCCTGCGGATGGCGGGCCGGATGGGCGCCGAGCAGGTCACCACCCAGAACGTCTCCGTGCACGCGGTGGACACCGAGCGCGGCCTGATCCTGCTGAAGGGCGCCGTTCCCGGCCCCAAGGGTGGTCTGGTGCTGATCCGCAACGCCGCGAAGGGAGCTGCGAAGTGAGCACCGTCGACGTCGTCGTCGTGAAGGGCGACAAGGTCAGCAAGAAGGGTTCCGCCGAGCTTCCGGCCGAGCTGTTCGACGTCCAGGTCAACGTGCCGCTGATCCACCAGGTCGTGGTGGCCCAGCTGGCCGCGGCCCGCCAGGGTACGCACAAGGCGAAGACCCGGGGCGAGGTGTCCGGCGGTGGCGCCAAGCCGTACCGCCAGAAGGGCACCGGTCGCGCCCGTCAGGGCTCGACCCGCGCGCCGCAGTTCACCGGCGGTGGCGTCGTCCACGGCCCGGTGCCGCGCGACTACAGCCAGCGGACCCCGAAGAAGATGATCGCCGCCGCGCTCCGCGGTGCGCTGTCCGACCGGGCCCGTGACGGCCAGGTGTTCGTGGTCGAGAGCTTCGTGGACGGCGACAAGCCCTCCACCAAGTCGGCCCTGAAGGTGCTGGGCGAGGTGACCGAGCCGGGCAAGGCGCTGGTCGTCGTCGACCGCGCCGACGAGCTCACCTGGCTGAGCCTGCGCAACGTGCAGCACGTGCACCTGATCGCCGCCGACCAGCTGAACGCGTACGACGTTCTGGTCAGCGACGCGGTCGTGTTCACCAAGAGCGCGCTCGACTCCTTCGTCGCCGGCGCGCCCAAGGGCAAGTCCGTCAAGGCCGTCGCAACGTCGACTGAGGCCGAGGAGGTAGAGGCATGAGCCACGGAGTCAACAAGGACCCGCGTGACGTGCTGCTCCGGCCGGTCGTGAGCGAGAAGAGCTACGGCCTGCTGGACGAGCAGAAGTACACGTTCGAGGTCGCACCGGACGCCAACAAGACCGAGATCAAGCTCGCGGTCGAGAAGGTCTTCAAGGTCAAGGTCAGCGACGTCAACACCCTCAACCGCAAGGGCAAGCGGCGCCGGACCCGGTCCGGCTTCGGCAAGCGCCCGGACACCAAGCGGGCGATCGTCACCCTCAAGGGCGACGACCGCATCGACATCTTCGGAGGCCAGTCGTAATGGGAATCCGCAAGTACAAGCCGACGACGCCGGGCCGCCGTGGCTCGAGCGTGGCCGACTTCGTCGAGCTCACCCGTTCGACCCCTGAGAAGTCGCTGCTGCGCCCGCTGCCGAAGAAGGGCGGCCGGAACAACTCCGGCAAGATCACCACCCGGCACCACGGTGGCGGTCACAAGCGGGCGTACCGGCTGATCGACTTCAAGCGGTACGACAAGGACGGCGTGCCGGCCAAGGTCGCGCACATCGAGTACGACCCGAACCGGACCGCGCGGATCGCGCTGCTGCACTACGTGGACGGCGAGAAGCGCTACATCCTCGCCCCGTCCAACCTGAAGCAGGGCACGGTCGTCGAGAACGGCCCGGCCGCGGACATCAAGATCGGCAACAACCTGCCGCTGCGCAACATCCCGGTCGGCTCCACGGTGCACGCCGTCGAGCTGCGCCCGGGCGGTGGCGCCAAGATGGGCCGCTCGGCCGGCGCCAGCATTCAGCTGGTCGCGAAGGAAGGCCGGATGGCCACCCTGCGGATGCCGTCCGGCGAGGTCCGGATGGTCGACGTGCGCTGCCGCGCCACCCTCGGTGAGGTCGGCAACGGCGAGCAGTCGAACATCAACTGGGGCAAGGCGGGCCGGATGCGCTGGAAGGGCAAGCGCCCGACCGTCCGCGGTGTCGCGATGAACCCGGTCGACCACCCGCACGGTGGTGGTGAGGGTAAGACCTCGGGTGGTCGCCACCCGGTGTCCCCGTGGGGCCAGCCGGAAGGCCGGACCCGCACCCGCAAGGAAAGCGACCGAATGATCGTCCGGCGCCGCAAGGCCGGCAAGAAGCGCTGATAGGGAGCCGGCCACATGCCACGCAGCTTGAAGAAGGGCCCGTTCGTCGACCACCACCTGGCAAAGAAGGTGGAGGTGCAGAACGAGAAGGGCACCAAGAACGTCATCAAGACCTGGTCTCGCCGATCGATGATCGTGCCGGACATGATCGGCCACACGATTGCGGTGCACGATGGCCGCAAGCACGTGCCGGTGTTCGTGACGGACTCGATGGTCGGGCACAAGCTCGGCGAGTTCGCCCCGACCCGGACGTTCAAGGGTCACGAGAAGGACGACCGGAAGTCACGGCGTCGCTGATCCGCGAGGACAGTGACGAAGCGAAAGCAATCTACGGAGAGATTCGAACATCATGAGCGTTCAAGAGCGTAGGGCGATCAGCGCCCGTCGCGAGAGCCTGCTGGGCGAGCAGCCCGGGGCCTTCGCGGTCGCGCGCTTCGTCCGCGTGACGCCGATGAAGGCGCGCCGCGTGGTCGATCTGGTGCGCGGTCTGGGCGTCGACGACGCACTCGCCACTCTGAAGTTCGCCCCGCAGGCCGCTGCCGCGACCGTGTACAAGGTCGTCGACAGCGCCGCGGCGAACGCCGAGGGCACCGAGCACCTGAACCGCGCCGACCTGGTCGTGGCGAAGGCCTACGTGGACGAGGGTCCGACGCTGAAGCGTCACCGCCCGCGTGCACAGGGCCGGGCCACCCGGATCGACAAGCGGACGAGCCACATCACCGTGGTCGTCGCGCCGCGCGAGGCCGAGCCGGCCGAGAAGGCCCCGGTCAAGAAGGCCGCCGCGAAGAAGTCCGCGGACACCGCTGACACGGCGAAGAAGGCACCGGCGAAGAAGGCGGCCAAGAAGGCTGCCGACAAGCCGGCCGAGGCCGCCGAGAAGCCGGCCAAGAAGGCGTCCGCCAAGAAGGCGGCCACCAAGAAGGCCACCGCTGAGAAGAAGGAGTCCTGACGTGGGACAGAAGGTTAACCCGCACGGGTTCCGTCTCGGCATCAGCACCGACCACAAGAGCCGTTGGTACGCCGACAAGCTGTACAAGGACTACGTGGGCGAGGACGTCAAGATCCGTCGTCTGCTGAGCAAGGGCATGGAGCGCGCCGGCATCTCCCGCGTGGAGATCGAGCGCACCCGTGACCGGGTCCGGGTCGACATCCACACCGCTCGTCCGGGCATCGTCATCGGTCGCCGTGGCGCCGAGGCGGACCGGATCCGGGGCAGCCTGGAGGAGCTCACCGGCAAGCAGGTGCAGCTGAACATCCTCGAGGTGAAGAACGCCGAGGTCGACGCCCAGCTGGTCGCGCAGGGCGTGGCCGAGCAGCTGTCCGGCCGCGTGGCGTTCCGCCGCGCGATGCGCAAGGCGATGCAGACCACCATGCGTGGCGGCGCCCTGGGCATCCGGATCCAGTGCTCCGGCCGGCTCGGTGGCGCGGAAATGTCGCGGTCGGAGTTCTACCGCGAGGGCCGCGTCCCGCTGCACACGCTGCGGGCCGACATCGACTACGGCTTCTACGAGGCCCGGACGACCTTCGGCCGGATCGGCGTGAAGGTCTGGATCTACAAGGGCGACGTCGCCGGCACCCGCGCCGAGCGTGAGGCGCAGGCCGCTGCTCGCGCCGCCACCCAGCAGCGTGGCCGTCCGGCCCGTCGTGACGGTGGCGACCGCGGTGACCGTGGCGGTCGCGGTGGTGACCGTGGCGGCCGTCGCGACGACCGCCGTGACAACCGTCGTGACAACAACGCGGCGGCTCCGGTCGCCGAGGCGTCCGCGCCGGCTGCCGAGAAGGCCGCCGAGACGACCGGAACGGAGAGCTGAACCATGCTCATCCCCCGCAAGGTCAAGCACCGCAAGCAGCACCACCCGACGCGCTCCGGCGCGGCCAAGGGCGGTACGTCGCTCGCCTTCGGTGACTTCGGCATCCAGGCGCTGGAGAGCCACTACGTCACCAACCGGCAGATCGAGGCCGCGCGTATCGCGATGACCCGGCACATCAAGCGTGGCGGCAAGGTGTGGATCAACATCTACCCGGACCGCCCGCTGACCAAGAAGCCGGCCGAGACCCGGATGGGTTCCGGTAAGGGTTCGCCGGAATGGTGGATCGCCAACGTGAAGGCCGGTCGCGTGATGTTCGAGCTCTCCGGTGTGCCGGAGGACATCGCTCGCGAGGCAATGCGCCGCGCGATCCACAAGTTGCCGATGAAGTGCCGCTTCATCACCCGAGAGGCAGGTGAGAACTGATGGCTACCCTGACCGCCGCCGAGCTGCGGAACCTGGGTCGTGACGAGCTGATGACGAAGCTCGGCGAAGCCAAGGAGGAGCTGTTCAACCTCCGGTTCCAGGCTGCCACGGGCCAGCTGGAGTCCCACGGGCGGCTGCGCGCAGTCCGCAAGGACATCGCCCGCATCTACACGGTGCTGTCCGAGCGTGCGCTCGGGATCACCGAGGAGGTCGACGCCCCGGTTGCCGAGGCGCAGGCCGACGAAGCTGCGGACGACAGTGAGAAGGCCAACGCATGACCGAGAACGCGAAGGACGAGACCGTGAGCACGACCACCGAGGCGCGAGGCCGCCGGAAGACCCGTGAGGGTCTGGTGCTGAGCGACAAGATGGACAAGACCGTCACCGTCGAGGTCGAGGACCGGGTCAAGCACAAGCTGTACGGCAAGGTCATCCGGCGTACCAGCAAGCTCAAGGCGCACGACGAGCAGAACGCCGCCGGCATCGGCGACCGCGTCCTCCTGATGGAGACCCGGCCGCTGTCGGCGACCAAGCGCTGGCGCGTCGTCGAGATCCTCGAGAAGGCCAAGTAGCCGTTCGGTCGCATGCGATCGGCAACCATTCGAAATTATTCGTTCCGCAAGGCTCACGTGAGTGAGAACCAGCGAGACAACCAGGAGATCAACAGATGATCCAGCAGGAGTCGCGACTGAAGGTCGCCGACAACACGGGCGCGAAGGAGATCCTTTGCATCCGCGTTCTCGGTGGCTCCGGTCGGCGCTACGCCGGTGTCGGTGACACGATCGTCGCCACCGTCAAGGACGCGATCCCCGGCGGCGGTGTGAAGAAGGGTGACGTCGTCAAGGCGGTCGTCGTGCGGACCGTGAAGGAGCGCCGGCGTCCGGACGGCTCCTACATCCGCTTCGACGAGAACGCCGCGGTGATCCTGAAGGCCGACGGCGAGCCGCGCGGCACCCGTATCTTCGGGCCGGTCGGCCGGGAGCTGCGCGAGAAGCGCTTCATGAAGATCATCTCGCTCGCGCCGGAGGTGCTCTGAGATGGCCCAGCAGAAGAAGCTGAACGTGAAGAAGGGCGATCAGGTCCGCGTGATCGCCGGTAGGTCCAAGGGCCTCGAGGGCAAGATCATCCAGGTCTTCCCGGACGACGAGAAGGTCATCGTCGAGGGCGTCAACCGGGTGAAGAAGCACACCAAGGTGCAGCAGGCCCAGCGCGGCGGCACCACCGGTGGCATCGTCACCCAGGAAGCCCCGATCCACGTCTCGAACGTGGCGCTTCTTGTCGAGGTCGAGAAGGACGGCAAGAAGGAGAAGGTGACCACGCGCGTCGGCTACAACCGTGTCGAGGTGCAGAAGCGCCGTCCCGACGGTTCGACGTACACGGGTTACCGGAGCGTCCGGATCGCCCGGCGTACCGGCGAGGAGATCTGATGACCACCGCAGTTAGCGAGACCAAGGTCCAGCCGCGGCTGAAGACGAAGTACCGCGAGGAGATCGTCGGCCAGCTGCAGGACCAGTTCCAGTACGCGAACGTCATGCAGGTGCCCGGGCTCACCAAGATCGTGGTGAACATGGGTGTCGGCGAGGCGGCGCGCGACTCGAAGCTGATCGAGGGCGCCGTGAAGGACCTGGCCGCGATCACCGGCCAGAAGGCGCAGGTCACCAAGGCCCGCAAGTCGATCGCGCAGTTCAAGCTGCGTGAGGGGATGCCGATCGGCGCCCACGTGACGCTGCGCGGCGACCGGATGTGGGAGTTCCTGGACCGGCTGCTGGCGCTCGCGCTGCCCCGGATCCGCGACTTCCGCGGCCTGTCCCCGAAGCAGTTCGACGGCACCGGGAACTACACCTTCGGTCTGACCGAGCAGGTGATGTTCCACGAGATCAACCAGGACCGGATCGATCGGGTCCGGGGCATGGACATCACCGTGGTGACCACCGCGAAGAACGACGACGAGGGTCGGGCCCTGCTGCGGGCGCTCGGCTTCCCGTTCAAGGAGAACTGACGTGGCGAAGACAGCACTCAAGGTCAAGCAGGCCCGGAAGCCGAAGTTCGCGGTGCGTGGCTACACGCGCTGCCAGCGCTGCGGCCGGCCGAAGGCGGTCTTCCGCAAGTTCGGCCTGTGCCGGATCTGCCTGCGGGAGATGGCGCACCGGGGCGAGCTGCCCGGCGTGACCAAGTCCAGCTGGTGACCGTCTCCACCCCCGAACTTCTCCCTATTCACCACCATCTAGTCACCGTAGGTCGCCGAACGGCGAAACCACGGCGGGAAAGAGGCCCCAGGCCATGACGATGACCGACCCGATCGCAGACATGTTGACGCGTCTGCGGAACGCCAACCAGGCGTACCACGAGTCGACCACGATGCCGTACAGCAAGATCAAGCAGGGCATCGCCGACATCCTCCAGCAGGAGGGCTACATCGCCTCCTACCAGGTGGAGGACCCCAAGGAAGGGGCCGTCGGCAAGACTCTGACCGTCGACCTGAAGTTCGGCCCGAGCCGGGAGCGCTCCATCGCGGGCGTCCGCCGGATCAGCAAGCCGGGCCTGCGGGTCTACGCGAAGTCGACCAACCTGCCCAAGGTCCTCGGTGGCCTGGGCGTCGCGATCATCTCGACGTCCCAGGGACTGCTGACCGACCGTCAGGCCAAGAACAAGGGCGTCGGCGGGGAAGTCCTCGCCTACGTCTGGTGACGAAGAACCGGAAGGAGGACCACAGAAATGTCTCGCATCGGTAAGCTCCCGGTCACGGTCCCGTCCGGCGTCGACGTCACGATCGACGGCCAGACGGTCACTGTCAAGGGTCCCAAGGGTCAGCTGTCGCACGTCGTCGCTGAGCCCATCGTGGTCAACCGGGACGAGGACGGCGCGATCGCCGTGACCCGCCCCGACGACCAGCGCAAGAGCAAGGAACTGCACGGCCTGTCCCGCACCCTGATCGCCAACCTGGTGACCGGCGTGACGGAAGGCTACGAGAAGAAGCTCGAGATCGTCGGCGTCGGGTACCGCGTCCTGTCCAAGGGACCGACCCAGCTGGAGTTCTCGCTCGGGTACAGCCACACGATCACGGTCGACGCCCCTGAGGGCATCACCTTCAACGTGGAGGCGCCGACCCGCTTCTCGGTCATCGGCATCGACAAGCAGTCCGTCGGTGAGGTCGCCGCCAACATCCGCAAGCTGCGCAAGCCCGAGCCGTACAAGGGCAAGGGTGTGCGGTACGCGGGCGAGCAGGTGCGCCGCAAGGTCGGAAAGGCTGGTAAGTAACCATGGCGATCGGACTGCGTCCGCACAAGCACTCCGCCAAGAAGACGTCTTCCCGGCTGCGTCGGCAGATCCGGGTCCGGAAGAAGATCAACGGCACGGCCGAGCGGCCGCGCCTGGTGGTCTCGAAGTCGTCGAAGCACCTGTTCGCGCAGGTCATCGACGACGTCGCCGGCAAGACGCTGGTCTCGGCTTCCACCATGGAGGCCGACCTGCGTGGCGCGGAGGCGAACAAGACCGACAAGGCCAAGACCGTCGGCGGGCTGATCGCCGACCGGGCCAAGGCCGCCGGCATCGACTCGGTCGTCTTCGACCGGGCCGGGAACAAGTACCACGGCCGCATCGCGGCCCTGGCCGACGCCGCCCGCGAGGGCGGGCTCGGCTTCTGATGGCGACAAGGGAAGAAGGTAGTTCGAAATGAGCGGAGGCCAGCAGCGTCGCGGAGGCGGCGCCGGTGGTGAGCGCCGTGGCCGCGACGGTGGTCGCGGTCAGCAGGCGGACAAGACCGCCTACATCGAGCGCGTGGTAGCCATCAACCGTGTCGCCAAGGTCGTGAAGGGTGGTCGTCGCTTCAGCTTCACCGCCCTCGTGGTCGTCGGCGACGGCGATGGCACCGTCGGTGTGGGTTACGGCAAGGCCAAGGAGGTGCCCGCGGCGATCGCCAAGGGCGTCGAGGAGGCCAAGAAGGCATTCTTCAAGGTGCCGCGGATCCAGGGCACCATCCCGCACCCGGTCCAGGGCGAGAAGGCCGCAGGCGTTGTCATGCTGCGTCCGGCCGCTCCCGGTACCGGTGTGATCGCGGGTGGCTCGGCGCGCGCCGTACTGGAGTGCGCCGGGATCCACGACATCCTCAGCAAGTCGCTGGGTTCGTCCAACTCCATCAACGTGGTGCACGCCACCGTTGCGGCGTTGCGCAGCCTGGAGACCCCGGAAGCCGTGGCCGCGCGCCGTGGTCTGCCGGTCGAGGACGTCGCTCCGGCGGCCCTGCTGAAGGCGCGGGCGGAGGCGGCTTCCTGATGGCACGCTTGAAGGTGACCCAGATCCGTTCGGGCATCGGTGGTAAGCAGAACCAGCGCGACACGTTGCGCACCCTGGGCGTCAAGCGGATCGGCGACAGCGCCGTCCACGAGGACAAGCCCGAGGTTCGCGGCATGGTGCGTGCGGTTCGCCACCTCATCACCGTCGAGGAGGTCGACTGACATGGCGCTCAAGGTTCATCACCTGCGTCCGGCGCCCGGTGCCAAGACCGCCAAGACCCGCGTGGGTCGTGGTGAGGGCAGCAAGGGCAAGACCGCCGGCCGCGGTACCAAGGGCAGCAAGGCGCGTAACAACATCCCCGAGTGGTTCGAGGGTGGCCAGATGCCGCTGCACATGCGGCTCCCGAAGCTGAAGGGCTTCAAGAGCAGGAACCGGGTGGAGTTCCAGGTCGTTAACCTGGACAAGCTCGGACAACTGTTCCCCGACGGTGGCGAGGTCGGCATTGCCGACCTGGTCGCCAAGGGCGCGGTTCGTAGCGGTCAGCCGGTCAAGGTACTGGGTGACGGCGAACTGACCGTGGCACTGCAGGTCTCGGCCAACAAGTTCTCCAAGTCCGCCACGGACAAGATCCAGGCGGCTGGGGGGACCACGACCGAGGTGTGACACGAGGTCCAGGGCTCGTAACGCCCGGTGCTTGATATCCTGCGCCGGTCGGACGAGCCCTGGTTCGTCTCTTGCCCAGCGGCTTAGCTAGGCCCCTGCCGTGCCCGCGGCAGGGAAACTTGTGGGAGGACAGGGTGTTAGGCGCCTTTGCCAACGCGTTCAAGACTCCGGACCTGCGCCGGAAGATCTTGTTCGTGCTCTTCATTGTCGTGATCTTCCGGATCGGCTCCGTCGTTCCGGCTCCCGGTGTGAACGTCCAGTCGCTGCACACGTGTATCAAGATCTCCCAGGGCGGCCAGAACGCCAACCTGTACAACTTGATCAACCTGTTCTCCGGCGGCGCACTGCTGCAGCTCGCGATCTTCGCGCTCGGCATCATGCCGTACATCACCGCCAGCATCATCCTGCAGCTGCTCACCGTGGTGATCCCGCGGCTGGAGTCGCTGAAGAAGGAAGGCCAGGCGGGCCAGGGCAAGATCACGCAGTACACCCGGTTCCTGACCGTCGGTCTGGCGATCCTGCAGTCCACCGCGTTCGTCGCGCTGGCCCGGACGCCGGGACGGTTGTTCCAGGGCTGCAGCGAGCCGCTGCTCTACAAGGACGACTGGTTCACCATCATGGTGATGGTGCTGACCATGACCGCCGGCACCGGCGTGATCATGTGGCTCGGCGAGCTGATCACCGACCGTGGCGTCGGTAACGGTATGTCGATCCTGATCTTCACCCAGATCGTCGCCACCTTCCCGACCCAGCTGTGGAGCATCCGCAAGCAGAAGGGCGTCACCACCTTCGTCGTGGTGATCGCGATCGGTCTGGTCATCATGGCCGCGGTCATCTTCATCGAGCAGGCCCAGCGCCGGATCCCGGTGCAGTACGCCAAGCGCATGGTGGGCCGCAAGATGTTCGGCGGCACCTCGACGTACATCCCGCTGAAGGTCAACCAGGCCGGCGTCATCCCGGTCATCTTCGCCTCCAGCCTGCTGTATCTCCCCGTTCTGGTCAGTCAGTTCCAGCAGGGCAAGGGCTGGTCCAACTGGATCCAGGGCAACTTGGTCAAGGGCGACCACCCGATCTACATGGCGACGTACGTCGCTCTGATCATCTTCTTCACGTACTTCTACGTCTCGATCACCTTCAACCCGAAGGAGGTCGCCGACAACATGAAGAAGTACGGCGGCTTCATCCCGGGCATCCGGGCGGGACGGCCGACCGAGGAATACCTCAAGTACGTGTTGGACCGCATCACGCTGCCCGGCGCGATCTATCTTGCGGCGATCTCGATGATCCCGCTGGTCGCTCTCGTCCTGCTGAACGCGAGCCAGAACTTCCCGTTCGGCGGTACGTCGATCCTGATCATGGTCGGCGTCGGACTCGACACGGTGAAGCAGATCGAGAGTCAGCTGCAGCAGCGAAACTACGAAGGGTTCCTGCGCTGATGAGAATGTTGCTGATGGGTCCGCCCGGGGCGGGCAAGGGCACGCAGGCAAAGGTGCTTGCGGAACGCCTGAAGATCCCGGCCGTGTCCACCGGCGACATCTTCCGTGCGAACGTGAAGGACGAGACGCCGCTGGGTATCGAGGCCAAGCGGTACATGGACGCCGGCGACTACGTCCCCGACGAGGTCACGAACGCGATGGTGCGCGACCGGCTGTCCGAGGCCGACGCCGGCGAGGGCTTCCTGCTCGACGGGTACCCGCGGACGCTGGCCCAGGTCGGCACGCTGGACGAGATCCTGGCCGACCACGGTCACAAGCTGGATGCAGTGGTCGCCCTGGTCGCCGACATCGACGTACTCGTCGAGCGGATGACGAAGCGGGCGCACATCGAGGGTCGGACGGACGATTCCGAAGAGGTCGTCCGGCACCGGCAGGACGTCTACACCGCCGAGACCAAGCCGCTGCTGCAGGTGTACGCCGAGCGCGGCCTGCTGGTCGAGGTCGACGGCGTCGGCGAGATCGACGAAGTGAGCGAGCGGGTGCTCGCCGCACTCAAGACGGTGACCGAGTAACCCGATGACGTGCTGTGATGTTTAGGGACCGCGGTATCGAGATCAAGACCCGCGAGCAGATCCTCGCCATGCGTAAGGCCGGCCTGGTGGTCGGCCGCACGCTGGAGCTGCTCCGCGGTGCGGTCCGGGCCGGCATCACCACCGGCGAGCTGGACGCGATCGCGGAGGACAACATCCGGTCCTCCGGCGCGACGCCGTCGTTCAAGGGCTACCACGGCTTCACCGGCTCGATCTGCGCGTCGGTGAACGACGAGATCGTGCACGGCATCCCGGGCGACCGGGTACTGGCCGACGGCGACCTGATCTCGATCGACTGCGGTGCGATCGTGGACGGGTGGCACGGCGACGCCGCGATCACCGTGCCGGTCGGCGACGTGGACGCGGAGCTGCTGGAGCTCGCCCGGATCTGCGAGGAGTCGATGTGGCGCGGGTTCGCCGCGGCGCGGCTCGGCGGGCGGCTGTCGGACATCTCGGCCGCGGTCGAGGCGCATGTCCGCGCGAACTCGTCGTACGGGATCGTCGAGGACTTCGTCGGCCACGGGATCGGTTCGGCGATGCACCAGCCGCCGAACGTGCCGAACTTCGGCCGGCCCGGTCGCGGCCCGAAGCTGGTCGAGGGCATGGCACTGGCCGTCGAGCCGATGCTCACGCTCGGCAAGCAGGACAACCACACGCTCGAGGACGACTGGACGGTCGTCACCGACGACGGCCGGTACGCCGCCCACACCGAGCACACGTTCACGCTGACCCCGGCAGGCCCGTGGGTGCTGACCGCGCTCGACGGCGGCGAGGCGAAGCTCTCCGAGCTGGGCATCAAGTTCGGCGCCCTCGCCGACTGACGGACCCGCGGCGTCCACCCGTTGGGGGACGCGGAGGGGACCGGGGCTGAGGCACACTTGAGACATGCCTCAGTACCAGCCGCACCAGCGTTTCACCGAAGCCGACCGGGACAAGATCGCCGGGCGGTTGCGGGACGCGTTCGCGGACGGCCGGCTGGACCAGCCCGAGTTCTCGTCCCGTCTCGACCAGCTCTACACCGTGCAGACGTACGGCGAGCTCGAGCCGCTGGTGCGTGACCTGCCGGCGGTCCGCACCTACGAGACGCCCAAGGTGGTGCAGGACAGCAAGCCGGGGCCGGAGCCGGGGAACTTCCCGGAGCGGAAGAAGGACAACCACCCGGACCGCGGACGCAGGTCCGTGGGCGGATTCACCGGTGTCGTGCTGATCAACGTGCTGATCTGGTTCGTGATCGGGATCGGCAACGGCGGGCACTGGCCGCACTTCTGGCCGGTCTGGCTGCTGATCCCGTGGGCGATCATCGCCCTCGGCGGCCTTGGCAGGCGCCGTTGACGACGGCCCCGGTCAGCCGACGTGTGACCGGTCCGCGGCTGCGGCCGGATCTGGCATGGCAGCTGCACCAAGGGGCCGCGATCGTCTACGTGATCTGGTTCGCCGTCGCCGTACCACTGGCGATCGCCGGGTTACTGCTGGAGCCGCGCTGGGTGGGCTGGCTGGTGATGGCCTGGTTCCTGGTGCTGATCGGGTTCACGGTGCTGCTGCGGATCCGTGACGGCCGCCGGCGACGCGCGTGGGCCGATGCCGCCGGGCAGCTCGGCTGGCGGATCAGCGCGTCCGGGAGGGAACTACTGGATCGTTGGCCGTTCCCACCGTTCGACGCGGATCCGGAGGCCGAGGTCGTCGACGTGACGTCCGGCAGCCATCGCGGCCGGGAGTTCTGGACCGGGCGGTTCCGGCACAAGGTACGGCGACGTGAACTCGGCTTCGACTTCCTCGATCTGCACGTGGATCGGCCGCTGCCGCCGTTGCAGGTGCTGCCTTCGGGGCTCGCACCGGTCGCGGCGGCGAGCTACCTGCCGTTGCCGTTGACGATCGACGGGCTGCCGGCGCAGTACCGCTTGTTCAACGGGCGCGAGGACCACGCGACGGCGGTCCTGCATCCGCGGGCGGTCGAGGCGCTGGCCGACGTACCGGCGTTCGGTTTCAGCTGCGAGGGCCGGCGGTTCGTTGCGATCCTCCCGGCGTACCGGGACGCGACCACCGCCCTCGCGCAACTGGACGCGGCCTGCGACCTGCTGGACCTGATGCCCGAACAGATCTGGCGCGCGGGCGAACAGTGGGCCGCTACCCGGCAGGAGTCCTGAGCAAGCCGACGAGCGCTGCGAGGTCCGCATCGCCGTGCCCCGCGGCAACGGCCTTGCGCAGCAACCCGCCCATCGGCTCCAGCAGCATCGGGTCAACGCCTTGCGCGATGGATGTGCCGGTCAGGTTGTCGTAGGCGGCCGCTTGCATCGCGAGGTTCGAGCCGGCTGTGCCGGACGGGCCGTTGTCGAGCTCGTCGGCGATGCGAGGCAGGGAGCCGAGCATCGCGGTCAGCCACGGAAGCAGCAAGCGTTCCGTGAACGGTTCGGCGGGGACGTTCTCGGTGCCGATGAGCGCCAGCGCGTGGTGGGCGCCGCCGAACATCCCGTACATCGCGCTCAGCAAGGCGATGTCGTAGAGCGCGGCGAGGCCCGGGTCGGCGCCGACGTACTCGGGACGTGCCAGCGCGGACAGGTCGGCGCGATGCTTCTCGAAGGCTTCCGGTACGCCGCTGTAGAAGATGAAGGCCGCGGGTCCGCCGATCATCGCGGGGACGGCCATGATCCCGCCGTCGACGTACTGCGCCCCTGCGGCCGTGACTCGCTCCGCTGTGGTCCGCGCCTGGTCGGGCGTGCTGTTGGTGAGGTTGACGATCGTCTTGCCGGTGAGGTCGATGCCCTCGAGCGTGCTGCGGACGGTGTCGTCGACGAGCAGGCAGACCACAACGAGCGGACTGGCCGCGATCGCCTCGCCGGCGGTGGCGGCGCGTGCCGCGTCGAGTTCGGGGGAGCGGCCGGGCGTGCGGTTCCAGACGGTGGTCGGATGGCCGGCGGCCAGGAAGGCCCGGGCGAGAGCGGTCCCCATCGCCCCGAGCCCCAGGACGGTGACAGGTGTCTTCATGCCGTCCACCCTGGAGCCGAGGCTTTAAGATGGACAAGTACCCACTAAATAGTCAGGTACTGACGGAAAGGTAAGCATGCGCGCCTACACCTGTGGTCTGGATGCGGCCGCCGACGTGATCGGCGGGAAGTGGAAGCCGCGGATCCTGTGGGCGCTGCACCACGGGCCGATGCGGTTCGGGGAGCTGCGGCGGGAGATCACCGGGGTCACCGAGAAGATGCTGATCCAGCAGTTGCGGGAGCTCGAGTCGCGCGACATCGTGCATCGGGAGGTGTTTCACCAGGTGCCGCCGAAGGTGGAGTACTCACTGACCGAACTCGGGCGGTCACTCAACGAGGCGCTGATACCCTTGGACACCTGGGGATCGGACCATCTGACCGAGCTCGAGGCCTCCCGCGTGCGCTGATCCGGTCTCGATTGGGTTTCGCCTGGGTGCGTGGCGTACACTCATTCCTTGGCTACTTTGTGGCCATAGCCAGTCACGTCTACAGAAGTGCGAGGACATGCCCAAAAAAGAGGGAGTTATCGAACTCGAGGGCACCATCGTCGAGGCCCTGCCGAACGCGATGTTCCGTGTTGAGCTGTCCAACGGGCACAAGGTGCTCGCGCACATCAGCGGCAAGATGAGGCAGCACTACATCCGGATCCTCCCCGAGGACCGGGTCGTCGTGGAGCTGTCGCCGTACGACCTCACCCGGGGTCGCATCGTCTATCGGTACAAGTAAGACCCACCAACACCTGTCGAAGAAAGTAGCTCGATGAAGGTCAATCCGAGCGTCAAGAAGATCTGCGACAAGTGCAAGGTGATCCGCCGTCACGGCCGGGTCATGGTGATCTGCGAGAACCCGCGGCACAAGCAGCGGCAGGGCTGACAAAGCCTTCACGCAGTAGCACAGCACTTTCGCACCACAGCGCGCATGCTCGTCCGGGATCCGTCCCGGGCGTTGCCCCTGGAACAGAGGCCGGGGCCTTGCCGGTGAAGCACCACAAGTCACCGAGGCGGGCAAGGACGCAGCGCGCCACCACACCTCTGCTGACGAAAGGAACACCGCCACATGGCACGCCTCGTAGGAGTCGACCTGCCGCGCGACAAGCGCATCGAGGTCGCTCTGACCTACATCTTCGGTGTGGGCCGCACACGCGCCCTGGAGACACTGAAGAACACCGGGGTCTCCCCGGACAAGCGCGTCCACGAGCTGGGCGACGACGAGCTGGTCAAGCTCCGGGACTGGATCGAAGGCAACTACAAGATCGAAGGTGACCTCCGTCGCGAGGTGACCGCGGACATCCGCCGCAAGATCGAGATCGGGTCGTACCAGGGTCGCCGGCACCGCAGCGGGCTTCCGGTGCGCGGTCAGCGCACGCGGACCAACGCCCGTAGCCGCAAGGGCCGCCGTAAGGCGATCGCCGGCAAGAAGAAGAAGTGACCCGGATGACTTTCGACCACCCCAGGAGCAACTGACCTATGCCTCCCAAGAGCCGCAGCGCGGCCGGCGCGAAGAAGGTGCGCCGCAAGGAGAAGAAGAACGTGGCCGCCGGCCACGCTCACATCAAGAGCACGTTCAACAACACGATCGTGACGATCACCGACCCGACCGGCGCGGTCATCTCGTGGGCCTCCGCGGGCACCGTCGGCTTCAAGGGTTCGCGCAAGTCGACCCCGTTCGCCGCGCAGATGGCCGCCGAGGCCGCCGGGCGCCGGGCGATGGAGCACGGCATGCGCAAGATCGACGTGTTCGTCAAGGGTCCCGGTTCCGGCCGTGAGACCGCGATCCGTTCACTGGGCGCGGTCGGCCTCGAGGTCGGCACCATCCAGGACGTCACCCCAGTCGCCCACAACGGATGCCGCCCGCCGAAGCGGCGCCGGGTCTGATCCCAGAGAGAGGAAGGTAGCGAACCATGGCCCGTTACACCGGACCTATGACCAAGAAGTCGCGCCGTCTCGGGGTCGACCTCGTCGGTGGCGACAAGGCGTTCGAGCGTCGTCCGTACCCGCCGGGTATGCACGGCCGCGGCCGCCCGAAGGAGAGCGAGTACCTGCTCCAGCTGCGCGAGAAGCAGAAGGCGCGTTACTCGTACGGCGTTCTCGAGAAGCAGTTCCGCCGGTACTACGAAGAGGCCTCGCGGCGCTCCGGCAAGACCGGTGACAACCTGCTGCAGATCCTCGAGTCCCGCCTGGACAACGTGGTCTACCGCTCCGGCCTGGCCCGGACGCGTCGGCAGGCCCGTCAGCTCGTCGTCCACGGTCACTTCACCGTGAACGGCCGCAAGGTGAACATCCCGTCGTACCGCGTGGCCGCGCACGACATCATCGATGTCAAGCAGAAGTCGGTCGAGACGACGCCGTTCATCATCGCCCGGGAGACGCACAGCGAGCGCGTCGTACCGGCATGGCTCGAGGTGATGCCCGAAAGGCTGCGGATCCTCGTCCACCAGCTGCCGACCCGGCAGCAGATCGACACCCAGGTCGCCGAGCACCTGATCGTCGAGCTCTACTCGAAGAACTGACCCGGTCCCGGCCGGCGGCCTGCGGGCCGCCGGCCGGATCGGTGCGTTCTTCCTTCGCGACCTCAAATAGTGGTCGTCGCGGAACAGAAAGAAGACAGAAGTGCTTATCGCACAGCGCCCCACCCTGACCGAAGAGGTCGTCGACGAGTACCGCTCGCGGTTCGTGATCGAGCCGCTGGAGCCGGGCTTCGGTTACACCCTCGGCAACTCGATCCGCCGGACCCTGCTGTCCTCCATCCCGGGGGCCGCGGTCACCAGCATCAAGATCGACGGAGTTCTGCACGAGTTCTCCACCGTTGCCGGGGTCAAGGAAGACGCCACCCAGCTGATCCTGAACCTGAAGGACCTGGTCGTCTCCTCCGAGCACGACGAGCCGGTCACCATGTACCTGCGCAAGCAGGGCCCCGGTGACGTCACCGCCGCCGACATCGCGCCGCCGGCCGGTGTCGAGGTGCACAACCCGGACCTGAAGATCGCCACCCTGAACGAGAAGGGCCGGCTCGAGATGGAGCTGGTCGTCGAGCGGGGCCGCGGCTACGTGTCCGCCGTACAGAACAAGTCCGCCGACGCCGAGATCGGCCGGATGCCGGTCGACTCGATCTACTCGCCGGTCCTCAAGGTCACCTACAAGGTCGAGGCGACCCGTGTCGAGCAGCGCACCGACTTCGACCGCCTCGTGGTCGACGTCGAGACCAAGCCGTCGATGCTGCCGCGCGACGCCGTCGCGTCGGCCGGTAAGACCCTGGTCGAGCTGTTCGGCCTGGCTCGCGAGCTGAACGTCGAGGCCGAGGGCATCGACATCGGCCCGTCGCCGGTCGACGAGCAGATGGCCGCCGACCTGGCCCTGCCGGTCGAGGACCTGCAGCTGACCGTCCGGTCGTACAACTGCCTGAAGCGCGAGGGCATCCACACCGTGGGTGAGCTGATCTCGCGCAGCGAGCAGGACCTGCTGGACATCCGGAACTTCGGCTCCAAGTCGATCGACGAGGTCAAGCTGAAGCTGGCCGAGATGGGCCTGTCGCTGAAGGACTCCCCGCCCGGATTCGACCTGCGCGCCGCGTCCGGTGCCTACGGCAACGAGGCGGACGACGAGGACGAGAGCTTCGCCGAGACCGAGCAGTACTGAGCTGACCAAGGCCCGTCGGGCCCTACAACCCTTCGGCCCGACGGGCCTTAGATTCCTGGAGTTATGAGATGCCAACCCCCACCAAGGGTGCCCGGCTGGGCGGCAGCCCGGCGCACGAGAAGCTGATCCTCAGCAACCTCGCGACGTCGCTGTTCGAGCACGGCGCCATCACCACCACCGCGGCCAAGGCCAAGCGCCTGCAGCCGCTGGCGGAGCAGATGATCACCAAGGCGAAGCGTGGTGACCTGAACTCGCGCCGCCAGGTGATGAAGCGGATCAAGGACAAGAGCGTCGTGCACGTGCTCTTCACCGAGATCGGCGAGCGGTACGCCGACCGTCCGGGTGGCTACACCCGGATCACCAAGCTCGGCCCGCGCAAGGGCGACAACGCCCCGATGGTGAAGATCGAGCTGGTCGAGGCGCTGGCTGACTCGCCGAAGGCGAAGAAGACGGCCGCCAAGAAGGCGCCGGCGAAGAAGGCCGCCGCGGCCGAGGAGCCGAAGACCGAGGACAAGGTCGAGGACGAGCCCAAGGTCGAGGACGTCGCGACCGAGGACGTCGCGACCGAGGACGTCCAGGACGAGAAGGTCCAGGACGTCGTCGCCGAGGACGCGAAGACCGAGGACAAGTAACGCGCCTCACGCAGCACCCCCTCACCACGCGGTGAGGGGGTGCTCTTGCGTTAGATTGGCGTGTGCGTTGGCGGATTGACCTGAGGTACGACGGAGCGGCCTTTCATGGGTGGGCCCGTCAGGAGGGTCTCCGTACCGTGCAGGGGGAGCTCGAAGAGGCGGTTCGCGTCGTACTGCGACTGCCGGGGCCGGTGACCGTGACCTGTGCCGGCCGGACCGACACGGGTGTCCACGCCCGGGGACAGGTCACCCACGTCGACGTCGAAGGCGCTGTGGACCCGCTGAGGCTCTTGAGAGGGCTGAACGGCGTCCTACCCGCAGATGTAGCTGTCACGGCCGTCTCAGCGGCTCCTGAGGGCTTTGACGCCAGGTTCTCCGCCCTGGCCCGGCGGTACGTGTACCGGCTGTGCGACGACCCGTCCGGCTGGGACCCGCTGACCCGGGGACATGTCCTGCGGGTGGGACGTCCGATGGATGTGGATCGTATGAACGCTGCCGCGACCGGTCTGCTCGGAGAGCACGACTTCGCGGCGTTCTGCAAGAAGCGGGAAGGTGCCAGCACAGTGCGGGCGCTGCTGGAGTTCTCGTGGCAGCGGACGGGCGTAGGGCAGCTGGAGGGCACTGTGATCGCAGATGCCTTCTGTCACTCGATGGTGCGGGCACTGGTGGGCTCGATGATCCCTGTGGGCGACGGACGCCGGGACGTCGAGTGGCCGGCCGCAGTACTGGCTGGGAAGGTGCGGGACTCGGCTGTGTCGGTCCTGCCGGCGCACGGGCTGACGTTGGAGGAAGTGCGCTACCCGGCGGACGACCAGCTGGCCGCGCGGGCATCGCAGGCCCGTCAGGTCAGGGGAGAGGTTCACGTCCCAAATGGAGGGCGCAGTGGCTGACCACTACTTCTCGGCGGAGCCTGGCTCTGCGGACGTGCGACGTACTGTCGAGGCCCGGATCTGGGGGCGGGAGTACACGTTCACCACCGCGACCGGCGTGTTCTCGCGGGACCGGCTGGACATCGGTACGGCGGTGTTGCTGCGCGAGGTCGAGCCGCCGCGGAAGGCCGGGACGTTCCTCGACCTGGGGACCGGCTACGGGCCGATCGCGTGCGCGCTGGCGACCGAGGTGCCGCAGGCAACCGTGTGGGCGGTCGACGTGAACACGCGCGCGCTCGAACTGACGGCGGAGAACGCCAAGGCCGCAGGGGTCGCGGAGCGGGTGCATGCGGTGCTGCCGGACGACGTACCCGAGGAGGTGCGGTTCGACGAGATCTGGTCGAACCCGGCGATCCACATCGGCAAACCCGAGCTCCACAAGATGCTGCTGCGCTGGCTGGAACGGCTGGCGCCGGGTGGGACCGCCCGGTTCGTTGTCGGAAAGAACCTGGGTGGTGACTCCCTGCAGCGGTGGATGACCGAGCAGGGTTATCCCTGTCAGCGGACGGGAAGCGCCAAGGGTTTCCGGGTGCTGCGGGCCCGCCGGGATTAATTTGCCTCAGGCATCCATGCCCGGGATATCGTCGTCTGGATGACGGAAACGGGGAGCACCGAGCCGAACCCGCGCTGGTCGTTCGACGACGAGCGGGCGTACGAGTCCGCGCGGAATCGCATCGGTGCGGTGATCGCGGCGTACAGCGCCCGGATCGGTGCCGCTGACGACGCCGGTGACCACGTCGAGGCGGATCGGCTGGCGGAGGTGTCGGCCGGGTACGAAGAGCTGCGGCGCGGACTGTCGCCCGACGACAAACCCGAGATCGCGCGGATCAACGCGGAGTTCCCGGAACTGCTCGCACGGGTCCGCGCCGGTCGGCAATGAGCCGGCTGTCGAAGGAGAAGCTGGACGAGTTCTACGTCCGGCGGATCCAGCCTGGACTTGCCAAGCACGGCCGGGGGCGTCCGCCGTGGCGCAAGCCCACCGTGCTGTTCATCCTCGGGCAGCCCGGTGCGGGCAAGACGACCATGCAGGCGGCGGCGATGGACCGCCTCGGCATGAAGAGGGCGTACGTCCTCGATCACGACGAGCTGCTGGAGAAGCACCCCGAGTATGCGCGTGCGGCGCTCGACAACGACTACTCCGCGACGGTGGGCCATGCCGAGGATGCGGCGGAGTGGCGCGGGCGGGCGCTCGGCGACGTGCAGGCACGGCGGATGGACGTCGTCGTGCCGTACCCGATCGGCGACCTCGAGCTGATGCGGTCGTTCCAGGAGCAGGGGTACCGGGTCGAGGTCGCGGTTGCGGCCGTGCACGAGTCGCAGAGTCAGCTCGGGATCATCGAGCGGTTCAACGACAGCCGCCAGGAGGTCGGGTACGGGCGGTGGATCGACGCGGGTCAGCACGATCAGATCTACCACGACATGCTGAACACCGCTGATGCGATCGAGGCGCAGGGTGTGGCCGACGCCGTGCACGTGTACCGGCGGCGCGAGGCCGAGCCGGTGTTCACGAACGAGCAGAAGAACGGCGTCTGGCGGCACCAGATCGGCTCGAGCCGCTGGGCCATCGAGACCGAGCGCAACCGCCCGTGGACCGACCGGGAGGTCAACCACTTCGTCCGCGGCTACGACAAACTCGACGCTCTGGCCCGCCGGCCGCTCAAGGACCACTTCAAGGCCATGCCCCTGATGGCAACCCGCGAGGGCCACCGCCTGCTCGCCAAACTCCACCAAACAGCCGCCCCCAAACTGGCCGAACACCACCGCCTGACCGCGCTAAGGGCCCAAGCCGAAGCCACCCGAGCTGCCCAACCAACCCAACAACCACAAGCTGTTCCGCAGCAGCCACAACAACCTCAGCAGGTGCCTCCGCCTCCGCGGTATGCGCCGCATCAGCAGCACGTGGCGCAGTCGTGGCAGGAGCAGGCGGCGCAGCAGCCGCAGCAGGCGGTGGCTGGTGCGCAGGACCCGCGGTGGGCGGCGGGGGTGCAGGGTGGGGCGCAGGCGGTGGGTGGACAGCAGGTGCCTGCGCGGCCGCAGCAGGGGCATGACTGGGAGCGGTTTGCGGTGCGGTTGCAGGCTGAGCAGAGCCCTGCGTCTGGTATCTCTGTGCCTGGGGCCGACACGCACTCGCAACCTGAGGGTGGGCAGCGGCCGCAGCGGGGACAGGGTGCGGCTCGCGACGAGCGTGGTGGCGGAGACAACGGTCGGTTGGCTCGGTGACCTCGGGCGGATGGTGTCGTACTGCAACGGACAGCGGCACACCGGCGTCCTGAGGGTATGGAGGCAGTCTTGGCGGCAGCTGAGGTTCGGACCGGGCCGCTCGACTTCGAGGCGTGGGTCACCGAGAAGGCGGATGCCCTGCTGCGGTTCGCGTATGTCCTCACGGGTGACGCGAGCCTGGCCGAGGACGCCGTACAGGACGCTTTGACGACGGCGTGCGCGCGGTGGGGCCGGGTGAGCCGTGCCGACGACCCCGAGGCGTACGTGAAGCGGATGGTGGTGAACGCGCACATCTCCTGGTGGCGGCGGTTCCGCCGGCGGGAGACGCCGGTCGACGACCCGGTGCGCACGGCGCGCGCCGTCTCGGACGGTACGACGGCCCGCGCCGAGGCTGATGCCATCTGGGACCTGTGCGCGACCCTCCCCGACAAGCAGCGAGCTGCCGTCGTACTGCGGTTCTACGAGGAGCTGTCGTACGCCGAGATCGCCCAGTTGCTGCACTGCGCGGAGGCGACGGCGCGGTCGCACGTACACCGAGCACTGGCAGCGTTGAAGACCACACTGAGCACGGAAGGAGCCGAGGATGCCTGAGCAGCACGACCCAGAGCAGGAGCTCGGCCCCAAGATCACCTCTGCGTTCCAGGACCACGCGGGCGCTCAGGGGATGCAGACGACCGGTCTGGCGCGTGAAGCACGTCGTCGGGTGCACCGGCGCCGTACGGCGTTGTCGATGGCTGCTGGTGCGGTCCTGGTGGTTGCGGCCGTCGGTGGCGTGTGGGGCCTGCTGGGTGGTGAGTCACCCGTCGCCACCAGCCACAGTGACTCTGCCTCCGAGGGCGGGGCTGTCGCACCGGAGCAGCCCTCACAGGGCGTAGCGCCGAACTCCAAGGCCGGGAAGACAAGCTGTCCGGTCCCGCATCCGATCCAGCAGGTGGCAGCGCCGAACGACGTACCGACGGGGACAGGACTCGACCTGAACACGCCAGTGACCGGTCTGCATGCCTGCCGTTACAGCACGGGCCAGGGCGGTCTGCTCGGAGAGCAGGAGTTCGACGCTGCCGTTGCCCAGCAGGTGGTCGACGCGATCAAGGTGCTCCCGGAGCGGAACCCGGACCTGCCGGTGTTCAAATGCGCTCCGCAGGTCGCCAAGCCCTCCGAGGCGATCGCGCTCCGCTTCAGCACCGCGGCCGGTACCAAGGAGATCTGGGTCGTGTACGACGGGTGTACGTCAGCCGGCTTCTTCACCGGAACTCACGTCTACGGGCTGTACTCCGCGCCGCTGAAGCTCTTCATGACAGGCGCGGTCCGCCCGTCCGGCGGCACCTACCTGAGCGCCCTCAAGGACTGGTAGCTCACTCGACCCCGCGGTCGGGCTTGCGGGCCGAGCCGATGTGCCGGACGTTGTCCGGGCGTCCGCCGGTGTCGACAGCCGAATCGTTGCGCTTGCTCGGTGCTGTGTGCGACCACAGGAACTGCTGCAGCCTGGCGATCTCCTGCTCGCGCGCGTTCGGGTACACCTGTTCGGGCAGCCGCTCGTAGTACTCCTGTTCGCGCCCCGCGACCGGCTGCTGCGCCGGCCAGCCCTTACTGGCCCAGACCTGCTGGATCTCCTCCTCGCGGTCGAGGAACCTCTCACGCAGCGAGTCCGGCAGTTCCGGCGGCTCCTCGCCCGGGTGCTCGGCGTCCCAGGACTCGTAGTGCTTCTTGATGTCGTCGAGGTTGGTGGTGAACTCCACCTCGGTCCACTCTGCCGAGTCCCAGCCCCACTTGTGCTTTGATCCGGGGTGCGTGAGTTCGCTCATCTCCGTCATCGTGAGGCCGCCGAGTCCGCGGCGGAGCGGCCCGGTCAGGGCCTCGCGCAGTTGGGCGCGGTGCGACTCGGGGATCAGCTCGCCGACCTGATGGTCGAGCGCCTGGTCGGCGATCGCGTTGAACCGCTGCGTGCGCGCGGTGCTGTCGATCAGGTCGCCGAGCTGGTCGTGGCCCATCCCGGTGGCGTCGCCCAACGTGTACAGCAGCCGATCCGTGGCCGCCGAGTACGCCGGGAACACCGGAGCGTCACCGCCCAGGGACAGCGACTGCTCGGTCATGCTCTCGGCGATCCGGCCGCTGTACTCCTGGCTGAACTGGTCGGCTCGTGCGTTCTCGAGAGCGATGTCCTCGAGCGACCCGATCGGTGTCGCGCCGGGCACGCTGTCGTCGCCGACCTCGGACATCGAGAGCCGTGCGTTGAACACCGCCATCGTGGTCGCGCGGGCCGCCGCGAACCGTTCGTCGCTGGTCAGCGTTCGGCCCGGGGTGTAGGCGGGACGGGCCGGGTCGAGCACGTGCTCCCGGCTGATCGTCATGCTGCCGTCGGGAAGACACACGCCTGCGACCGGTCCTGGCTGCTCGTACAGCTTCCCGTTCCAGCGGGAGGGTCGGCCGGCGTACTCCGCGGCCTTGGCGACGACCGACGAGACCCAGTCGTGCTCCCAGGTGCCAGGGGGGATCTCCGGACCGAGCTCGGTCATCGGCTCTCCTCCGCCAGCCCGGCGAGCCGTTCGGCGATCGAGCTGTTCATCAGCAGTACGGCGGAACGCTGGTCCGGTGCCGCTTGTGGCAGCAGTTCCCCGATCCGCTGGAGCGCCCGCTCGAGCTCGGCGATCAGTTCCCGCCCGGAGGCATGCGACAACATGGCCTCGGCGTACAGCCGCTGTGCTTCACGATAAGCGTCCATCCGTCCCGATCATTCCTTTTCAAAGGGTCGCCACCGAGCCGGTGCGCCGCCCAGGCACCCGCCGCACCGGCACACGATAACCGGTCGCGTGGGGGTTGCCGGGGCCGTCAGACTGGGGGGATGGGTCACGTGGATGTCGCCGGTGTGGGGTTCGAGCTGCCGGACGGGCGGGTGTTGCTGGACGACGTCACGTTCCGGGTCGGGGACGGCGCGAAGGTTGCGCTGGTCGGGGCGAACGGTTCGGGCAAGACCACCCTCACCAGGATCATCGCCGGCGACCTGAAGCCGCACAGTGGCAGCATCTCCCGGTCCGGCGGGCTGGGCGTGATGCGGCAGTTCGTCGGCTCGGTGCGCGACTCGTCGACCGTTCGCGATCTGCTGCTCGGTGTGGCGCCCGAGGCGATCCAGCAGGCCGCGGCCAAGCTGGACAAGGCCGAGCAGAAGATGATGGACGCGGACGACGAGAAGACCCAGCTCCGGTATGCGCAGGCGGTGGCGGACTGGGGCGAGGTCGGTGGGTACGACGCGGAGGTCCTCTGGGACGTCTGTACGACGTCCGCACTCGGCATACCGTTCGACCGCTGTCGCTGGCGTGAGGTGAAGACGCTGTCCGGCGGTGAGCAGAAGCGACTGGTGCTGGAGGCGTTGCTGCGCGGGCCGGACGAAGTACTGATGCTGGACGAGCCGGACAACTACCTCGACGTACCGGGGAAGCGGTGGCTGGAGGAGCAGTTGCGTAGCTCCGACAAGACCGTGCTGTACATCAGCCACGACCGGGAGCTGCTGGCCAACACCGCTACCAGGATCGTCACCGTGGAGCTCGGAGCGGCAGGCAATACGGCGTGGACGCACGGCGGCGGGTTCGCGACGTACCACGAGGCGCGGCGGCACCGGTTCGAGCGTTTCGAGGAGTTGCGCAAGCGCTGGGACGAGGAGCACGCCAAGCTGCGGGCGCAGATGCTCATGTACAAGCAGAAAGCGGCATACAACTCCGACATGGCCTCGCGCTACCGGGCGTCGCAGACGCGGCTGCGCAAGTTCGAGGAGGCTGGGCCGCCGCAGGCCTTGCCACGCGAGCAGAAGGTCAGCATGCGGCTGACAGGCGGCCGCACCGGCAAGCGGGCCGTGGTGTGCACCGCACTCGAGCTGACCGGCCTGATGAAGCCCTTCGACCTCGAGGTCTGGTACGGCGAACGTGTCGCCGTACTGGGCTCCAACGGGTCCGGGAAGTCGCACTTCCTGCGGCTGCTCGCCAATGGTGGTTCGGATCCGGATGTGGAGCACGAGCCCGTCGGCGACATACGGATCCCGTCCGTGGCGCACACCGGCAACGCCAAGCTCGGTGCGCGCGTGCGGCCCGGCTGGTTCGCGCAGACCCACGAGCACCCGGAGCTGGTCGGTAGGACGTTGCTGGAGATCCTGCACCGCGGTGACGACCACCGTGACGGCATGGGACGCGAGCTGGCGTCGCGGAAGCTGGACCGGTACGAGCTGGCACACGCGGCCGAGCAGACCTTCGACAGCCTGTCAGGAGGTCAGCAGGCCCGTTTCCAGATCCTTCTCCTGGAGCTGTCCGGTGCGACGCTGCTGCTTCTCGACGAGCCCACCGACAACCTGGACGTCGAGTCGGCCGAGGCACTGGAGGAGGGCCTCGACTCGTTCGACGGCACGGTCCTCGCAGTGACCCACGACCGCTGGTTCGCCCGGGGGTTCGACCGCTACCTGGTCTTCGGCGCCGACGGCTCGGTCTACGAACCCGACGAGCCGGTCTGGGACGAAGGTCGCGTGGAAAGGGCCCGCTGACCTTACAGTTCTCGAATGACAGGCGCTCTCGCGGCCCGCTGGGCTCGCACCGTCGTACCGAGCTGGACCTATCGCTGGCTGCTGCCGGCGCTCTGGCTCGGGGCGATCCTGGCATCGGTCATCGGCGACACCAGCAATTGCTCGGTCGAGGTCCCGACGACCTGCGGTCCGGACCGGACGTTCTCACTGGCGATGATCGCCTGCTTCGCGTCGCTCGCCCTGCTGTGGTGGCAACCGATCGTCGCAGCGGTGGCCGGCGTGGTGTTCATGGCTCTCGACCTCCGGTACGACAATGTCGCCTCAGCGCGGATCGGCTGGACCGTGTACGGCGTCCTGTGTGCCGTACTGCTGATCTGGATCGGCACGAGCCGCCTCCGCCAACGGTCACT
Organism: Kribbella sp. VKM Ac-2566; assembly: GCF_004366005.1. Lineage (NCBI taxonomy): Bacteria > Bacillati > Actinomycetota > Actinomycetes > Propionibacteriales > Kribbellaceae > Kribbella > Kribbella sp. VKM Ac-2566. The sequence goes on from NZ_SODT01000012.1 coordinate 491,532, forward strand.
GGCTGGGCGGATGCAACGAGACCAGGTGCAAGTACCTGCGGCCGCACGGACCGGTGTGACGAGCAGGCTGCTCGTGGCGGTTGCCCTGGTGCTGGTGGGCGCTGCCGCGCTCGGCCTGATGAACTGGCAGGACTCGCGCGAGGACACTCATCTACGACGTGCCGTCGAGCAGACTGCTGTTGCGAAGGGCATCAACGACGACGGTGAGCTCGCTCTCCAACTGCCTGACGGCAGCAGCCGCAAAGTGTCCGTGGCGGGTGACTACGACACCGGCGAGGAGATTCTGGTCCTTGTCGACCCTGCCGACCGAGACTGGCTCCGGTTGCGCGCAGAGCTGGCCGACTACACCTTCTGGTACACGGTGGCTGGTGGTGCGTGGCTGTTGGCTCTCCTGTTCGTCCTGCGCGATCTCCGGCTGCGTAGAGCCCGTCCGCGGAGGTCGTGGAGCGGACCGGCCATGCCTGTCCGGATCGATCCGCACATTTCCGGTGCCTTCGCGGTCCGGTCCGCGGACGGTACGGTCCTGCTGGGCCTTCTCGACGCCGACCTGGACGACGAAGCGAGCGACCTGCGGTTGCTCGAGGCCTTCAGTGTGCTCGACGAGGAGGAGCAGGCCGAGGCGCCGGCCAAGCTCAGGCGGGAGTGGGCGCAAACGCTCATGAGGTACCGCGGCGACGCACTGCTCGTCGGTGACCTCGCTGAGGGCAGCTGGCCGACATTGCTGCTCGGTAGTCAGGCGCTCCGGCCGGTCAGCCCGTTCCGCGCGTTCAGGAAGCTGCCGTGGCACGACGAGACAGCCAGCAGCTTGCCGACGGATTTCGAGCCGGCCGAGGACGCGCCCACCGCGCCGCCCGTCGAGCCGGCGCGGGAGGTGCCGACGCTGCCATGGGAGGTTCCGCTGCGGGCTCGGTCTTGGTGGAACCTGCCGGCACTCATCGCCGTACTGCTCGTCGGGCCGCTCGCAGTCGGGGCCTTCGCAAGCTGGGGCGAATGGTTCGGTGCGTGCATGGCGACTCTGGTCGGCGCACAGCTGGTGCACTCGCTCGGCTCACGTGCCCTCTTCCGGGTGACTGCCACCGCGACCGACCTGTGGATTCGCACTGGCTGGTTGGAGCGGCGCCTGTCGTGGCGGGTCGTGGATTCGGTCGAGGTCGAGGAGGACGGGCTCAGCCTGGAGGCAGGTGACGACTGGCATGTTGTCGGCGGTATCGCGGACAAGGAACTGGCCAACGTCGCTGCCGTGTTCGAGACGCTCCGGCTGCGTTCGCACACCGGTCTGCCGGAGGAGCCGATCGCCCGCCGTCCCTCGCCGGTGCTGCTGATCAACGCGATCTACGTAGCCGTGTGCGTCCTCATCCTCGTCCTGACCCGCTGGAACCCTTTCTAGGGCGCCACGCACCAGCCGTCGCGGTACGCCGTCCAGTGCTCGTCGGTGGCCGCGAAGTCGACGTACAAGGCCAGACCGAAGTTCTGACGCGGTGAGTCGCCAAGACCGAGACGTGCGCCGCGGACTGCCGCGCTGACGGTCTCCGCGTCGCCCCAATGGGCCGGATTGTTCTCCCAGTACGCCGGGAGTCCCATGAGGAGGTCCGTGGCTGGTGGGGTGACCTCCAACGCCAGCTTGGTCTGCTTGGCGACGTACCCGCCGTACAAGGACTCCAGCGGCAGTGCGGTGTCGTAGGACATGACGGCGACCTGGTTGACCCGTTCCGCGACCTGGCGGAAGTAGTCCTGGGACCACCACTTGTCGACCGGGATCACGTGCAAGTACCAGAGCGGGTCGATCTGCGCCGCCGCGACCGACAACGTTGTACCCAGGGCACGCGTCTCGTCCAGCACGGACAGGTAGCCCTTCGACCCGGATCGCACCGGCTCGAAGTCGTAGTGGATGCCCTGAAACCCCTGCTGCAGAACGGCGGACGCCGACTCGACGACCCGGCCGCGGACGGCCGAATCATCGAGATTCATACCGGGATCCTTGCCCGGCTGTACGACGTCTCCGAGCCAGGCCTGCACGCGTACGGCGGGAGCCGCGGCATGCATCGCATCGACGAACCAGCGCGCCTTCGGCGAAACCTTTGCCAACGGCAACGAGCCGTCGTGCTCCAACGGGCCGGTGTGCACGTAGAGGTCGCGGATGCCAGTGCCCCGCAACCGTTGCGCCAGCGCGGTCACGTCGGCGGCGGACTTCCGGCCGTCGACCCAGGCGTGACCGAGCCAGAGCGCGTCCTGGCCGCGGGTCCGGGCCGTCGGGTCGCCGGTGTACTGCACGCGCAGTGAGATCGCGTAGGCCCCGAGCGGGACAATCAGAAGCAGCAGCAGGACAACGACGACTTTGAGAACGCGCTTCACCGGGGAGGCTTCAGGCCGTCGTAGATCAGGGCGAGCATCCGGTCGCGGGTCTCCGGGTCGAGCTTGGCCGCGGTCGCGCCGCGGGACGCGCCGATCAGCAGCGCGTACACCTCGGGCATCTCCGCGTCGGCGCGGACCGCGCCGGTCTTCTGGGCCGCGGCCAGCAAGCCGCTGAACGCCTCCCGCATCCCCCGGCCGGCCTCCCGCGCCTCCTCGCCGGCCGCCGCCCCCGCCGCGGTCAGCGCTTCGGCGATCGCCAGCTTCGACGCGGACTCCGACACGACCTGCGTGAAGAACTCGAAGAACGCCGTACCCGGGTCGTCGCTGCCGGCCAGTTCGAGGGCCCGGTCGCGGATCCGCTCCAGCCGCAGCGTCAGCACCGCCTCGAGCAGCTCGGTCTTGGTCGCGAAATGCCGGAACACGGTCGCGATCCCGACCCCGGCCAGCTTCGCCACATCGTCGGTCGACGCCCCCGGCGACCGCCCGAAGACGTCGTCCGCGGCCGTCATGATCCTGGCCCGATTGTCCCGTGCGTCTGCTCGCACCCCAACTCCCCTCCGTCGCACTGTGAGGGTGTCTGAGGATCCCGCGCCTACTGCGCGGGATCCTCAGACACCCTCTCAGCCTAGAAGACGCCGCGAACGCCGCCGAGGTTGTAAACGAAGTCGTGACTCCATATATTCGAAGTCATCACTCCGTTTATACCCGTGAGGAATCCGATGACTCCTGAAGAGGTCTTCCTGAAACTCGTGCACGGCGTCGCCGATCGCGACTTCGCCGTGCTGCCGGAGCTGTACGCCGAGCAGACCGACGTCCGGCACCCGATGAACCCGTACGGCGACCACCCGCTGCTCAGCCGGGACGCGCTCCGCGAGCACTTCGGCGGGGTCGGCCCGCAGGTCGCCGAGGTGGTGCGCTTCCAGCCGGACAACATCCGGGTGCACCAGACCACCGACCCCGAGGTGATCGTGGCCGAGTTCGAGTACGCCGGGACGGTCGTGGCCACCGGCGAGCCGTTCCGGGTGCCGGGGATCTTCGTGCTGCGGGTGCGGGACGGGCTGATCGTGGAGTCCCGGGACTACATCGACCACCTGGCGATGATCCGCGCCCGCGGCCAGGTGGACCAACTCGTCGCGCACCTGACGGAACCGGCGGGCGCCCCGGCCGCGTCGTAGTCGGCAGAGGCGCCGGACGGCCCCGGACCGCGGCATCAAGCCCGCCCGGGGCCGTCTCCAATCCGCACCGGCATCGCCGTCAGAGCCTTCGCCGCGACGACGAGCCCGGCTGCCGCGAGGACGACGTCCTTCAGCACGTACTGCGCCTCCAGCGTCGGCGTGCCCGGGAACAGATCGCCGAAGAACAGCACCAGTGGCGACATGATCCCGACCAGCGAGAAGCCGAGCACCAGCAGCCCGGTCCGCAGCAGCCGGCCGGACACCAGCGTGAGCCCGATGAAACACTCCATCACCGCGGTCAGCAGTACGGCCGACCGGCCGTGGACGACGCCGAGCGTCAGCGTGTCGATGGTCCGCATCACCAGCGCCTCCGCCGGGCTGGCCCCGGGGAAGAACTTGAGCACGCCGAACACCAGGAAGATCAGCCCGAGGCTGACCCGCAGGATGTCGACGCTGCGCTGCCCGAGCCACTCCGCGGCTCGATTTCCCTTGTAGAGCAAGGCATTCATGGTGGTCTCCCTGTTCGCTGTCGATGTCACGAACAGGTTCGCGAAAAGCACCGGCCTACCGCGTCGGGCGGCCGGCGGCACTTCCGCTACGCCGACCGTCGTACGACTCAGGGAGACCCTGAGGCCTGGGGGAGTACGCCGTCACTCGAGGCGGCGCCCGTCGAGCTTCAGCCGGCGGACCGTGGTCTCCGGGAATCGTCCGCGGTCCCTCGGCTCCGGGTACGGCGACACCGTGACGGACTGTGCTTCGATCGCGGCGATCTCGTCGACGAGCCGCGCCCGTAGCTCTGCGGCGACATCCTGGTGGTTGACGCTGTCGATCAGGTTGTCGAGCTCGTACGGATCGGCGTCGAGGTCGTACAACGCCCGCTCCGTGTAGGACCCGGCCGCTGGTACGTCGCCGGCGTCCGGGGCGTGCACGTAGTACTTCCACCGCTGTGTCCGCAGCGCGCGGCCGACCTCGGACTCGCTGACCTGGATGAGCACTGCGTCGCGACGGGACTCCCGCAGCGGCAGCCCGTCCAGATGGTCGGGCAGGTCGATCCCGGCCGCGTCCAGCAGGGTCGGCACGACATCGACCGTGCTGACCGGTGCGGTCACGCGCGAGCCACCGCGGTACCCGGGCCCTTCGACCACCAAGGGCACGCGGACGGATCCGTCGTGCGGTGAGCGCTTGTACTCGCTGTTCCGCGTCTTGAAGTGTGAGCCGTGGTCGGACGTGTAGAGCAGGAGCGTGTCGTCGGCGAGGTCGAGGCTCACCAGAGCGTCCCGCAGCCGGCCGAGACACTCGTCGACGCGTTTGATCTGGCCGTAGTACCCGGCCGCGTGCTGGTGCGCCGTACCGGGCAGTGTCGCCAGGTCCGGTGGCAGCCACGCACCGGTGTAGGTGTCCCGGTAGACCTCCGGTGCCGGGTAGTCGTCGTGCTCGTTCTGGTGGTGAGGCTCGATCAGTGAGAGGAACAGCATGAAGGGGCGGTCGTCGGCCGACACACGAGTGACGTAGCGGATGGCCGCGTCGGTCAGCGCGTCCGGGCGGTACCCGGGGAGGAAAACGGGTTCCTCGTTTCCGTCGTACACCACCGTCCGGTAGGCGTCGGAGGTGAACTCGAGCAGATTGGAGGCCAGCCAGTACTCATACCCGGCCTGCTCCTCGGCCGGGACCGGATCCTGCGTGCCCAGGTGCCACTTGCCGATGTAGGCGGTCCGGTAGCCCGCGTCACCGAACAGCCGGCCCAGCGTGGCCGCGTCGGTCGGCAGCGGAACGTTGTTGCGGAAAACGCCGGTGTTTGTCGGAAACATTCCGGTCTGCATCGCGGCCCGGGCCGGAGCGCACACCGGGTTCGTGGTGCAGGCGGTCTCGAAGAACGTGCCGCGGCGGGCCATCAGGTCGAGGTTGGGGGTCAGCCCGAGCGGGCATCCGGCCGCGCCGACGGTGTCCCAGCGCTGCTGGTCGGTGAAGAAGACGATCACATTGGGGCGCATCAAGAGGTCTCATTTCAGTCCGGAGAGGGCGATGCCTTCCACCAGGAACTTCTGGGTGATCACGAAGAAGATCGCGGTCGGCACGAACAGGATCAGCGCGCCGGCCGCCGTCAGGTTCCACTGCGTGAAGTACTCCTGGTTGAACAGGGTCAGACCGATCGGCAGCGTGCGCATCTCGGTCCGGCTGGTGGCGATCAGCGGCCAGAGGAACTCGTTCCACTGGAAGACGAACGTGAACAGGCCGAGCACCGCCAGGGCGGGCCTGCACTGCGGCAGGATCACCCGCAGGTAGATCCGGAACTCGCCGGCGCCGTCCACCCGGGCCGCCTCGATCAGCTCGTCCGGCAGCGGCCGGATGAACTGCCGCATCAGGAAGATGCCGTAGGCATCCATCAGGAACGGCACGATCAGGCCCTGGTAGCTGTCGATCCACCCCAGGCTCGCGAAGATCGAGTAGATCGGCAGCATCCGGACGAAGAACGGCACCATCAGCGTCGACAGGACCGCGACGAACGCGATCCACTTGCCGGGGAAGTCCAGCTTCGCGAACACGTACCCGACCAGCGGGTCGAAGATCAGGTGCGAGACGGTGATCGCACCGGCCATCACGAAGCTGTTCACGAAGAAGCGCCCGAACGGCGCAGCCTCGAACAACCGGCTGAAGTTCTGCCACTGCAGGTGATCCGGCCAGAGGACCGGGTCGCCGGACTGCACCTCGCCGTCGCTCTGCAGCGCGAGCACGATCATGTACAGCAGCGGTAGCACCGTGACCAGGCCGAGCACGACAAGCACGACGTACGCCGCGACGCGGTCGCCGGGGAACAGTCGTTCACGCAGTTGTTCATGCATGGGCCCGGTCCCCGATCCGCAGCTGCACCAGGGACAGGATCAGTACGACGATCAGCAGCAGCAGCGACAGCGCCGACGCGTACCCGAAGTCGTTGTCGTTGAACGCGACCAGGAACAGCCGGTGCGCGTACAGCGAGGTCGCGTTGCCGGGACCGCCGCCGGTGACGATGTACGGCAGCGCGAACTGCTGCAGCGTGCTGATCAGCCCGATGATCGAGACGAAGACCGTGGTCGGGGCGAGCAGCGGCAGCGTGATCGCGAAGAACCGGCGCCACGGCCCGGCGCCGTCGATCCGCGCGGCCTCGTAGTACAGGCCCGGGATGCCCTGCAGCCCGGCGAGGAACAGGACCATCGTGTAGCCGGCGCCCGACCAGACCGTGATCCCGACGATCGTGGCCAGCGGGTGCGTGCTGAGCCAGGTCTGCCCGGGCAGGCCCGCCGCCTCGAGCAGCCGGTTGAGGATGCCGACCTGCGGGTCCAGGATGTTCCGCCAGAGCAGGCCGATGATCGACACCGACGTCAGGTACGGGATCAGCAGCACCGAGCGGAACACCGTGCGGCCGCGCAGGGACTGGTTGAGGATCACGGCCAGCCCGAGGCCCACCGCCGTACCGACGACCAGAGTGCCGGCCGCGTAGGCAAGCGTGATCAGGAACGAGTGCAGGACCTCCGGATCGCGGAACGCCCGGCTGAAGTTGCCCAGCCCGGCGAAGGAGGCGCCGTCGGAGTCGTACAGCCCGGTCAGCAGCTGGTTGCCGATCGGGAGGAAGAACAGCAGGACGAAGAACAGCACTGCCGGGGTGAGGAACAGCCATGCGGTCAGCGCCTGCCGGCGACGGATCACAGCGCGGCCCCGGCCTGCTTGCGGAAGTCGTCCAGCGTGGGCCCGACCGGCGCGTGCTGGATGATCATCTGCTGGTAGGCCTTCTTCCACAGGTCGTTGATCTGGGCGGCCTTCCCGCTCGCGGACAGCGCGACGTCCTGTTTCGCCACCACGGCAAGGGCCTTGGCGATGACTGCCAGGTTCGGATCGGCGGCGACCGACGGGTCGGCGGCCCAGCTCTTGCGCGGCATCGACATCCCGGCCTCCTTGGTCGCGGCGAGTTCGACCTTCACGGCGGCGAGCTTCGTGATCAGCTCCCAGGACAGCTTCGGGTCCCTGGCCTTCGCCGGGATCATCAGACCCGACCCGGCCATCGCGGCGGACTGCACGGCGCCGGTCAGTGGTACCGCGAGACCGAGCTCGATGTCCGGACTGCCCTGCCGGATCGGTCCGATGTCCCACGGTCCGGAGACGAACATCGCGGCCCGCTTGGCGGAGAACAACTTCTGGGGGCCGGAGTAGTCGGTGGTCGCGACCGGCGCGGGGGAGACCTTGTGGGTGTAGACCAGGTCCTGCATCCACTGCATGGCCTGGAGTGCCGCGTCGGCGGGCTGCAGGAACTGCTTCGCGGCGACATCGCTGAAGTCGACCTTCTGCTGGTTGTAGTACGGCGCGGCGTAGCTGGCGTCCGAGTTCAGCGCGCAGCCGGACACCTTGTCCTTCGTGGTGGACTTCGCGACCTCGAGGAACTCGTCCCAGGTCGCCGGCGGCGTCTCGACCATCGCCTTGTTGTAGAACAGCAGCCCGTTCGCCGTCAGGTGCAGCGGGATCGAGTAGGTCTTGCCCTCGTACTGGCGGGCGACGACCGCCTGGTCCAGGAAATCACCCGGAAAACCGAATTCCTTGTCCGCGGCCGCGAAGTCGTCCAGGGCCAGCACGTTGCCGGCCAGTCCGTACTGCGTTCCGGTGCCGGCGGAAACTTCTTCGACGAGGTCCGGAACGTTTCCGGAACGGAAATCCGCGGTGAGTTTCGTGGTCAGGTCCGGCCACTGGAACTTCTGCCAGTTCATCTGCAGGTCGTGGTCCTTGCCGAACTGGTCGATCACTTCCTTGTAGGCCTGGTACCCGTGGCCGGCGTTCCAGTAGACCGTGAACGTCCGGCTGTCCGCCTTCTTGGAGGCGGGCTTGGCAGGTGCGCAGCCCGCCCCGACCGCGCCGAGCACGGTGACGCCGAGGCCGAGCCGGAGGAACGATCGGCGGTTGTACGCGGGCGTGCCAGAGGGCATGGCTGGGTGCATGACAGGGTGCATGACAGGGGGCATGACAAACCTTTCGAACGGCGGACACGGCGCAGGCTCGGGCGCGAGCTACGCGGATGCGCGGTGGTTCAGCACCCAGGACATGTTCAGTTCCCGGGCGGGCAGCGTGGGATCGTCGATGCGCGCGAACAGCGCCTCGACCATCTCGGTGAAGTCGAGCTGATGCATGCCGACGCTGGTCAGCGGCGGCTGGGAGTACGACGCCTCCCGGGTGTTGCCGGTACCGATCACGGCCAGGTCGTCCGGCACCTTGACGCCCCGGTCGACGGCTGCCTGCAGCGCAGCGAATCCACCGCGGTCGGACTCCGAGACGATCGCGTCCGGGGGATTCGGCGCGTCGAGCAGTTCGCGCACCACGAGGACCGCGTCCTCACGGGCGGCGGCACCGATCCGCACCAGGCCCGGATCCACCTCGCGGCCGGCGCGCCGCAGTGCGTCGACGTACCCGAGGTAGCGGTCCTCCTGGGCGCCGGTGTGGGAGAGGAACGCGATGCGCGTCCGGCCGGCGTCGATGAGGTAGGTGGTGGCCTCCGCGAGCGCTGTCCGGGCGTTGTTCCGGACGACGTCGACACCCGGCATCTCGAGGGTGTCGCTGAAGGCCATCAGGGCACGGGTGGACCGGCGGGCCGTGGTGAGGTCGAGCTCGTCGCTCAGTCCGCCGACGAAGATCGCGCCGTCGACGTGGCCACGGGTGATGACCCGGAGCGACTGGGCGGCCCGGTCCAGGCGGCGTACCGGGACTCCGATCACCGAGTAGCCGTGGGCGGCGGCGATGTCCTCGGACTGCGCGGTGAGGTGGTCCAGCCACGGTCCGACGGGTGGCGCGTAGACGATCGCGACCAGCTCCGAGCGCTGCCGGCGCAGACTCCGGGCGGCGGTGTTGCCCTTATAGCCGAGCCGCCCCGCCGCCTCCTCCACCCGCCGCCGCGTCGGCTCCGGCAGTGGGGTGGTCCGGTCCGCCCGCCCGCTCAGCACGTACGAACACGTCGCGACGGAGACCCCCGCGGCCTCAGCCACGTCCCGAAGCGTCGTACGACCTTCCCTGCTCATGGTGAAAGCATTAACCTGGTCCCACAACCGGTCAACACCCCATAGTTGGTTAATTTGCTAGACATTAACCAGCAGGTCAGGGCAGCCAGGTCCAGGGGAGGTTGGGACGGCAGTCCTTGGGTGCGGGGAGGGGTCTTTCCGAGCCGATCCAGGAGTACGTACGCCCCTTCGGGTCGGCGCGGCAGGCGATCTGCTCGGCCTTGCGGTCGGCCTCGGTCTCGGCGCTGGCGTAGACGAGGTTCCCTCCTGCGTCGTACCCGCGAACGACGTACGGGCGGGGGTTGCTGCCGGCAGGCGCCTTGCCGGCCGGCACCGACCTGACCGGGGCGTAGTAGAAGCCGTTGCGGAGCACGGCCTCGACCGGGCTGCTGCCGACCGGCGTGACGGTGATCCGCGCGATCGACTTCACGTAGGCGCCGCTGCCCTGCCCACCGGCCTGCACCTCGTTGAACAACCCCAGCCGCGGTGCGGCCGCGGTGCCCGAGACCACGACTCCGGCCTGGTCGAACCCGCAGTTCACCCAGAGACCGTCGCCGTAGCCCACGACCCACGTCCGGACAGCGGCGTCGCTGGGCGGGTTCACGAACCGGAAGCCGTCGAGGACCGCGTGGCCCGTGGACGTCGCGAGGTTGTACCTGACCAGGCAGCGCTGACCGAGATGCGCCTTCTCCGCCGCGCTCAACGGCTCGACCGCGGGTGCCGACGCAACCTCCTCGACGCGCGGCTTGCCGTTCCTCAGAGCGAAGCCGAGAGCCATGATCAGGGCGACCGCCGCGACCGCGGCCAGTGGAACGAGCAGTCGGCGGCGTGACGGTGTACCTGACTCGCTCTCGAGGATCGCGATCAGTTCGTCGCGCTGACGGTCGCGGGTCGACGGGCGCAGGTCGCCGTCGGGCAGCAAAATGTTCATGCCGGGGTCTCCAGATCGAGTGCGCGCAGGTGCTTGCGGGCGCGGGACAGCCGCGACTTGACCGTGCCGATCGGTACGTCGAGCGCTACCGCCGCCGCGGCCTGATCGAGTCCGGCCCAGACGCACAGCTCGACGATCTCGCGTTCCTGTCTGGGCAGGCGTTTCAGCGCCGCCTGGACCGCCCGGATGCGGCTGTCGTCGTCGAGGCGCCGCGCCACGTTGTCCGCGGGGTCCTCGACCTCGCTGTGGATGAGATGCGCGGCGGCCAGCGCGCGCCGGTAGCGAAGCTTGCTCCGCCACTCGTTGCGGACGGTGTAGTCGGCCGTCCGCAGCAGCCAGGGCAAGGCCGAGTCACGATCGAGTACGACGTCGGCCCGTCGCCGCCAGGCCTGGAGGAACACCGCGGACGTCAGATCCTCCGCGTCACTCCAGGACCCGGTCCGGCCGTGCAGGAAGTTGTAGATCGCCCGCGCGTGCCTGTCGTACAGCTGCGCGAACGCCTCGGAGTCGCCGGCCGCGGCTTGATCCCACAGAACCCGGTCCGAGACCACAGGCAAAGCCCGTATGCCGCTCACTCAGCACTCCCCTCACGATGGCCCTTGCGATCGTTAGGTGTCGGTGCGAGCGGGCGGGTTCCCGGTCGGACAGGCATTTCTCCGCGGCCGCAAAAACAGCCGCCGCGAAGCAGATGCGCTTCGCGGCGGCTGGTCGAGATCTTCTTCCGGGGTCAGCGGTCGCCCATCGGGACGTACTGGACGCCTCGGGCGCCGGTGTAGATCTGCTTCGGGCGGGCGATCTTCTGGTCGCCGTCGCCGAGCATCTCCAGCCACTGGGCCAGCCAGCCGGAGGTCCGCGGGATCGCGAACAGCACGGTGAACATGTCCGGCGGGAACTGCAGCGCCTCGTAGATCAGGCCGGAGTAGAAGTCGACGTTCGGGTAGAGCTTGCGGGAGACGAAGTACTCGTCCTCCAGTGCGATCTTCTCCAGCTCCACGGCGATCTTCAGCAGCGGGTTGATGCCGGTGACCTCGAAGACGTCGTCGGCCGCCTTCTTGATGATCTTGGCCCGCGGGTCGTAGTTCTTGTAGACCCGGTGGCCGAAGCCCATCAGCCGCTCCTCGCCGGCCTTCACGCCCTCGATGAACGACGGCACGTTGTCGATCGAGCCGATCCGGCGGAGCATCTTCAGCACCGCCTCGTTGGCGCCGCCGTGCAGCGGGCCGTAGAGCGCGCCGATCCCGCCGGCCACCGCGGTGTACGGGTCGACCTGGGTCGAGCCGATCGCGCGGACCGCGTTCGTGGAGGCGTTCTGCTCGTGGTCGGCGTGCAGGATGAACAGGATCTCCAGCGCCCGCACCAGGCGGTCGTCGGCGGCGTACTTCGGCTCGCTCATCTTGAACAGCATCGACAAGAAGTTCGCCGTGTAGCTGAGCTCGTTGTCCGGGTAGACGTACGGCTTGCCCTGGGCGTGCCGGAACGCGAACGCGCCGAGCGTCGGCATCTTCGCGATCAGCCGCCGGATCTGCAGCGCCCGGGACTCCTCGTCGAAGATGTTGCGCGACTCCGGGTAGAACGTGGACAGCGCACCGACCGAGGCCAGCAGCATGCCCATCGGGTGCGCGTCGTACCGGAAGCCCTGCATGAAGGTCTTCAGGTTCTCGTGCACGAACGTGTGATACGTCACGTCGTGCGCCCAGGCCTCGTACTCCGCCTTGTTCGGCAGCTTGCCGTTCACCAGCAGGTAGGCCACCTCGAGGTAGTTCGACTGCTCGGCGAGCTGCTCGATCGGGTACCCGCGGTACTCCAGGATGCCCTTGTCGCCGTCGATGAAGGTGACGGAGGAACGGCAGGACGCGGTGTTGACGAAGCCGGGGTCGTAGGTGGCCAGGCCACCGTCGCCGTCGGATGCGCTGATCTGCTTGAGGTCTGCGGCACGGATGGTGCCATCGGTGATGGCAAGGTCGAAGTCCTTGCCGGTCCGGTTGTCCCGGACGGTGAGCGACTGTTCGGTCACAATGCCCTCTTCGGAAGCTGGCGTCATCGCCTGGATGAATGAGGGTAGATCAGCCGGCGGGACGCGATTCGGACTGCAATCTTCACCGCTAAACTAGTGCTGTCCTCAGCTGCTTCCAAGCCGGGGGCCCCTCGGCGTGTGGGCTCGCTTTGACCCGAACGTGGCCGCGCCGGTATTCTGGGCTGCTGTTGTGCGTTCCAGGTCCGGTACAGACACTGTCTTGTCGGCTGACCGCTCGCCGACGTCCAGTTTTGTTCAACCTCTGAGAAACGAAGGTCAACGACCGTGCGCACGTACAGCCCGAAGCCTGCTGACGTCACTCGCGAGTGGCACGTGATCGACGCCACCGACGTCACGCTCGGTCGGCTCGCCGTCCAGATCGCCACCCTGCTGCGCGGCAAGCACAAGCCGACGTTCGCTCCGCACGTTGACGGCGGCGACTTCGTCGTGGTCGTCAACGCCTCCAAGGTGGCCCTGTCCGGCACCAAGCGGACCGACAAGCTGGCGTACCGCCACTCGGGACACCCGGGTGGTCTGACGGCGACGCCGATCGGCGAGATCCTCGACAAGGACCCTCGCAAGGCCGTCGAGAAAGCCGTCTGGGGCATGCTCCCGAAGAACCGCCTGAGCCGGAAGCTGCTGACCAAGCTGAAGGTGTACGCCGGTCCGGAGCACCCGCACACGGCGCAGCAGCCGAAGCCGTTCGAGATCACCCAGATCGCCCAGTAAGCGATCGACGAACCAGGTAAACGAGGATTCACAGCGTGAGCGACATCACCACCGAGACCGAAGAGTTCGACACCGAGGTCCCCATCGACACCGAGGGCCCGGTCGCCTACACCTCCGAGACGAACCCGGCTCCGGAGCAGCGCGCCGAGACGGGTCGGGTCGCGGTCATCAACCCGGCCGGCGCCACCGGCCGTCGCAAGGAGGCCGTCGCTCGCGTTCGGATCGTCCCGGGCACCGGCAAGTGGAAGATCAACGGGAAGGACCTCGACGTCTACTTCCCGAACAAGGTCCACCAGCAGCACGTGAACGAGCCGTTCGTCGTCGCGGGCCTCGAGGGTTCGTACGACGTGATCGCCCGGATCAACGGCGGCGGCATCACCGGCCAGGCCGGCGCGCTGCAGCTCGGCGTGGCCCGCTGCCTGAACGACGCCGACCGTGAGGCGAACCGCAAGGGCCTGAAGTCGGCCGGTCTGCTCAGCCGCGACGCGCGGATCAAGGAGCGCAAGAAGGCCGGTCTCAAGAAGGCCCGTAAGGCGCCTCAGTACAGCAAGCGCTGATCACCTGATGGGGCGTTTGTTCGGCACGGACGGAGTCCGTGGCCTGGCGAACGTGGACCTGACCGCGGAGCTGGCGCTCGACCTCTCGGTCGCGGCAGCTCACGTACTCGGCGAGGCCGGTGCCTTCGAAGGGCACCGGCCACGCGCCGTTGTGGGCCGGGATCCGCGTGCCAGTGGTGAGTTCCTGGAAGCCGCCGTGGTGGCCGGCCTGGCCAGCGCCGGCGTCGATGTGGTCCGGCTCGGCGTGCTGCCGACCCCGGCCGTGGCGCACCTGACCGGTTCGACCGGCGCCGACCTCGGCGTGATGCTGTCGGCCAGCCACAACCCGATGCCGGACAACGGCATCAAGTTCCTGGCCCGCGGCGGGATCAAGCTCGACGACGTGATCGAGGACGCCATCGAGGCCCGGATGGGCGAGGAGTGGCAGCGCCCGACCGGCGCGTCCGTCGGCCGGGTGACCGACGACGGGCAGGGTTTCGAGACGTACGTCTCGCACCTGGTCCGCTCGGCACCGAACCGGTTCGACGGTCTCAAGGTCGTGATCGACTGCGCGAACGGCGCGGCCTCGCAGACCGCGCCGGAGGCACTGCGCCGGCTCGGCGCCGAGGTGATCACGGTCGCCGCCGCCCCGGACGGGCTGAACATCAACCTGAACTGCGGGTCCACGCACATCGAGGGCCTGCAGCGTGAGGTCGTCGGGCACCGCGCCGATGTCGGGATCGCGCTCGACGGTGACGCGGACCGCTGCCTGGCGGTGGACGCGAACGGCGAGCTCGTCGACGGCGACCAGATCCTCGCGATCCTGGCGCTGGCGATGCGTGACAGCGGCCGGCTGTCGAACGACACCGTGGTCGCGACCGTGATGAGCAACCTGGGCTTCGTGCAGGCGATGGTCCGGGAGCGGATCGCGGTCGAGCAGACCAAGGTCGGCGACCGGTACGTGCTCGAGGCGATGAAGGCCGGCGGCCACAAGCTCGGTGGTGAACAGTCCGGGCACGTGATCCTGTCCGACCACGCGACCACCGGTGACGGCACGCTGACCGCGGTCATGCTGCTCGCCCGGGTGGCCCAGACGGGCAAGACCCTGGCCGATCTGGCCGGTGCGATGACCCGCCTCCCGCAGGTCCTGGTCAACGTGAAGAACGTGGACAAGTCCCGCGCGGGCACCGACCCCGCGGTGCAGTCCGCCGTCGCCGAGGCCACCACGCGCCTGGGCGACACCGGCCGGGTGCTGCTCCGCCCGTCGGGCACCGAGCCCCTCGTCCGGGTGATGGTCGAGGCCGAGTCCTCGGACACGGCCGACGAGATCGCCCACTCGCTCGCGGACGTTGTCGCTTCTTCGCTGAAGCTCTGAAGACAGCAAAGTACGCCGGAGAGGTCATCCTCTCCGGCGTACTTGTTGTTCACGGGTGTAGTTCGGCCATGCGGCGTTCCGGGGCCGGGGCTGCTTCGGCGAGAAGTTGGGTGTATTCGTGCTGCGGGTTCAGGATCACGTCGTCCGCCGGACCGCGTTCGACCACGACACCGCCGTACAGCACCATGATCTCGTCGCTGAAGTGCCGTGCGGTCGCGAGATCGTGGGTGATGTAGAGGACGCCGAGGTTCTCCTCGCGTTGCAGGGTCCCGAGCAGGTTGAGTACGCCGAGCCGGATCGACACGTCGAGCATCGACACCGGCTCGTCCGCGACGAGGATCGCTGGTTCGGGGGCGAGCGCCCGGGCGATCGCGACGCGCTGCCGCTGACCGCCGGACAACTCGTGCGGCTTGCGGTGCGCGAAGTCCTCGTCCAGCCGGACTCGGCGGAGCAGCTCGAGCACCCGCTCGCCGACCTGCTCGCGGGTGAAGTCGGGGTGATGGAGCTTCACCGGCCGTTCCAGGTGATGGCTGATCGTGTGGTACGGGTTCAGCGACGCGAACGGGTCCTGGAACACCATCTGCACGGCCTTCCGGTACGCCGCGGCAGGCGCACCGTGGTAACGCATCGGCTCGCCGTCCACCAGGATCGCCCCGGACGTCGGCCGTTCGAGCTGCATCAGCAACTTGGCGATCGTCGACTTGCCCGACCCGGACTGCCCGACCAGCGCGATCGTCCGGCCCGGCGTCAGCTCGAAGCTCACGTTGTCGACGGCGCGCAGCCGCGTGGTCCGCAGACCGTTGCGCAGCCGGTACTCCTTCACCACATCGCGCATCTCCAGCACGCTCATAGTGCCTCCACGGTCTGATCGGTCTCGTCCAAGGCGACGTCGAGTGCGATCTCGCCGGTCCGTACGAAGCCGCCGCGCTCGCCGGTCAGGCTGGGGAAGGACGACAGCAATCGCTTCGTGTACGGGTGTTTGGGCTTCGTGTAGAGCGTCAGCGCGTCGTCCAGTTCGACGATCAGCCCGGCCCGCATCACCGCGATCCGGTCGCTGATCTCGAGCAGCAGCGGCAGATCGTGGGTGATGAAGATGACCGCGAACCCCAGCTCCGACCGCAGCCGCGTGATCTCCCGGAGGATCTCGCGCTGGACGACGACGTCGAGCGCCGTGGTCGGCTCGTCCATGATCAGCACCTGCGGATCGAGGGCCAGTGCCATTGCGATCATCACGCGCTGCCGCATCCCGCCGGACAGCTCGTGCGGATAGGCGCGAAGCCGGTTCCGGTCGACGCCGACGAGTTCGAGCAGCTCACCGCAGCGTATGCGCCGCTCTGCCTTGCTCAGTTCGGGCCGATGGGTGATGAACACGTCTTCGAGCTGTTCGGAGATCCGCAGTACCGGGTTGAGCGAGTTCATCGCGCCCTGGAAGACCATCGCGATCTTGTCCCAGCGGAACGCGCGCAGGTCGTCGCCGGCCAGGGTCGACAGGTCGATGTCGTACCCCTCGCGGGACGAGAACACGACGCGCCCGCCGGTGATCGCCGCCGGCGGCTTGAGCAGGCGGGTGATCCCGTACGCCAGCGTCGACTTCCCACAGCCGCTCTCACCCGCGAGTCCGAGGATCTCGCCGCGTTCCAGAGTGAGCGAGACTTCGCGTACGGCGTGCACGGTCGTCTCGGCGCGGTAGTCGATGCTCAGGTTCTCGATACTCAGCACACTCACGCTTGCACGCTCCACTCTTTGCGTTCGGCACGGGTCTGCGCGCGCAGCTTCGGGTTGATGATCTCGTCGATCGAGAAGTTGATCAGCGACAGCGCCGCGCCGAAGAGCGCGATCGCCAGGCCGGGCGGCGCGAACCACCACCAGGCGCCGAGCCGGAGCGCGAGCCCGTTCTGTGCATAGAAGAGCATCGTGCCCCAGGTGAACGATCCGGACGCACCGAGCCCGAGGAAGGACAGGCCGGCCTCGCCGAGGATCGCGAAGATCACCGCGAACACGACCTGCGACGCGAGCAGCGGGATCAGGTTCGGCAGGATCTCGACGAGCAGGATCCGCCAGCGTTTCTCACCGCCGATGCGGGCAGCGAGCACGTAGTCGCGGCTGCGCACGCTGAGCGTGAAGCCGCGCAGAACCCGCGCGGACCCGGCCCAGCTGGTGATCGCGAGGACTGCCGCCACCAGCCAGATCGACTTGTTCGGTACGTAGCTGGAGATCACGATCACCAGCGGCAGACCGGGAATCACCAGCATGATGTTGGTGAACAGCGAGAACGCCTCGTCGGTCGAGCCGCCGATGAATGCGCCGACGACGCCGAAGAACGACGACAGCAGCAGCGTGATCGCGCCGACGACGACGCCGATGATCAGCGAGCCGCGGGTCGCGTAGGCGAGCTGGGCGAACACGTCCTGACCGCTCTGCGTGGTGCCGAGGAGGAAACCGTTCCCCGGACCGGTCAGGCCGACGTCCCGCACCGTCGACGGGTTGCCGACCAGCAGCGGACCGAGCACCCCGAACAGGATGATCAGGCCGGCGATACCCAGACCGACGGCCAGCTTGAGCGTCATCGGCGGTAACGACCGGCGGCGGATCGGCGCCGCCACGGCGACTGCGCCTTCAGTGGTTGCTGTCATGGTCGCCCCTCTCTAGGACCGCGCACGGGTGCGTGGGTCGATGACGCCGTACAGGAGGTCGACGAGCAGGTTCGCGCCGAGGACCGCGAGCGTGATGATCAGGAAGACGCCCTGCATCAGCGCGTAGTCGTTGTTGCCGACGGCAAGCAGCAGTGCCGAGCCGATTCCCGGGTACGAGAACACCGCCTCGGTGACGATCGAGCCGGCGACCACGAAACCGAGCGAGATCGCGAACCCGGAGATGGACGGCAGGACCGCGTTCCGGGCGACGTACCGGGACCGGATCCGGCGTGGGGTCAGACCTTTCGCCTCGGCGGTCACGACGAAGTCCTCGGACATCGTCGAGACCATCATGTTGCGCATGCCGAGCATCCAGCCGCCGACCGACGAGATGACGATCGTCAACGCCGGCAGGGCTCCGTGGTACAGCACGGACTGCGCGAACGGCAGGCTCCAGCCCGGCGTCACGGAGTACACGTCGTACCCGCCGCTCAGTGGGAAGACCGGCCAGGTGCTGCCGAGCAGGAAGAGCAGCAGCAGTGCGAGCCAGAAGTACGGCACCGACTGCAGCATCGTGGTGACCGGGATCAGGTTGTCGACCCAGGAACCGCGCCGCCAGCCGGCGGCGCGTCCCAGCAGGATTCCGATCGCGAACGAGATCACCGTCGCGAGACCGATCAGGCCTACGGTCCAGGGCAGTGTCTGGCCGATGACCTGGGACACCGGCGCCGGGAAGTACGCGATCGACGTACCGAGGTCGCCGGTGACCAGGTGGTGCAGGTAGGTCCAGTACTGGTTCCACAGCGACGAATGAGTGTCCGTGCCGAGCAGAGCCTCGATCGCGTTCCGGGTGGTCGGCGTGACCGGGCCCTTGGTCGCGAGCTTGGACAGCATCAGGTCGACCGGGTTCCCCGGCATCAGCCGGGGAACCAGGAAGTTCAGCGTCAGGGCCGCCCAGAGGGCGACCACGTAGAAGGCGAGTTTCCGCAGCAGATAGCGCACAGACGCCCCGCGCTCAGCTGGCGGGCTTGATCGTCTTGAGGACGATGCCGGCGTCCCACGCCTTCCAGGCCGCGGGCAGGACGTACATGTTGTCCTTGGTCGGCCAGCCGGTCGCGCGCGAGGTGTTGAACTCGGTGAGCATCGAGTTCACGTAGACCGGGATGTAGGGCAGCTGGTCGGCGATGATCGACTGGATCTTCGCGTACTCCGCCTTCTGCGCGGCCTGGTCCGTCGTACCGGCGGCCGTCTTGAGCGCGGCGTCCACGGCCGGGTTCGAGAACCGGGACTGGTTGCCGGCCGATGCGGACTTGCCGACCGGGGCGGTGTTCGTCGTGGCGAGCTTGCTGTCGTAGGTGAAGTACGGGTTCGTGGACGCGCCGAGGCCGACAGAGTCGAGCGACAGCTGGAACTTGCCGTTGGTCTGGGCGGCGTTCCACTCGTTCCAGGACACCTGGCTCGGCTTGAGCTCGATGCCGACCGCGGCCAGCTGCTGCTTGAGGGTGTCGTTGATCAGGATGTAGTCGCTCCACCCGGTGACGGTCTGGACGGTCAGCGACAGCCGCTTGCCGTCCTTGGCCCGTACGCCGTCACTGCCCTTCGTCCACCCGGCCGCGTCGAGGAGCTTGCCGGCCTCGTCCGCGTTCGCGCTCTGCGGCAGTTTCGCCGTACCGGCGTCCGCGATCCAGTTGTCGTCGCGGCCCGGGAGCAGCATGGTCGGCGAGCCGACACCCGCGACGCCACCGCCGGCCAGCTTCGCGAGCTGCTCGCGGTTCATCGCCAGGTAGATCGCCTTGCGCACGGCCGGATCGGTCTGCGGCCCGGTGCACCCGAGGGCCGCGTTGGAACACGTCACGACGACGGTCGTCATCACCGGCGTGTTCACGTAGGTGAGGTTCTTGCCGGACTTCATGATGTTGTCGATGCCGGGCAGGTAGGCACTGGCCCAGTCGACCTTGCCCGCGACGAGTGCGGCGCTGGCTGCGTCCGCGGACGTCACCGGGAGGTAGCGCACCTCCTTGATGGTGGGCTTGCCCGCCTCCCAGTACTGCTCGTTCTTCGTCAGCACGAAGCTCTGCGGCGTGTACGACTTCACCTTGAACGGACCGGTGCCGACCGGGTTCTTGTTGAGGTTCGTCGTCGGATCCTTGATGTCCTTCCAGATGTGCTCGGGAACGATCGCCTGGTTGGCGAGCACGGCCGGCTCCTGCATCAAGGACTTCGTCTTGAAGGTCAGTACGGCGGTGTCGTCCGACGTCGCCTTCGCGGTCGCGGCGAGGCCGGACGGGTTCAGCGCCGGTGTCTTCGCGACCAGGTTGAACGTGAAAGCGACATCCTTCGCCGTGAACGGCTGGCCGTCGTTCCACTTCACATCGTGCCGGAGCTTGATGGTGAGCTCGGTCCCGGCGGCGTTCCACGAGAAGCCGGTGGCGAGCACTGGCGTCGGGTCGGACTGCTTCGCGAAGTTGTACCAGTAGAGCGGCTCGTAGATGACGCCCAGCGTCGGCTGCAGCGCGGTGCTGCTGAACGGGTTGAAGTTCTCGGTGGTGATGTCGCCGGCCGCGACGGTGATCGAGGCGTCCTTGTTGGCGGTCTGGTTGCCGGCCGCGGCGCCCTCACAGGCGGCGAGCAGGAGCGCCGTGGCGGTCGCAGCGGCTGCGGCGCTCACCAGGCGCCGCACCCGTGGGCGGTTCGTCGGGTTCCGGAGCATTGATCGATTCCTTTCCAACGCGGTCGTCGAACGCGTGCCCCGGCACCCGCCAGGGAAGCTGGCCGTAACTTAGTTCGCCTAATAAACAAGGCGCAAGGGTTAGACCAGTAACGGTTCGACAGCGAAGGGTGTGGAATCAGGCCGAGATCGCGCGCTCGGACCGCAGCATCATCAGTGCCGCGCCGATCGCGGCGGCGTCGTGACCGCGCTCGTCGAGCACCACTTCGGTGTCCACGGCACGCCCGAACGCAGAGCTCAGGATCCGCTCCTGGATGATCGGCAGGTAGATCGTCCCGGCGACGGCGAACGCCGGCCCGGTCAGCACCAGCAGCTGGACGTCGTACATGTTGGTGATCGTCTGCGCGCCGAGCGCGAGCCAGGACGCGGAGTCCCGCAGGATCGCCTCGGCCCGGGAGTCGCCGGTCAGCGCCAGCCGGGCGATGGCGGCGAAGGCCGCGACCCCGGTACGCCGTGGTGATCCGAGATCGAGCCCCGCCGCGCGCGCCTTGGCGACGACCGTGGCCGGACCGGCGATCGCCTCCAGACAGCCGGTGCTCCCGCACCAGCACTGCGGACCGCCGATCTGGACGCAGATGTGCCCGACCTCGCCGGCGTTGCCGTGGGCACCCTGGTAGACGTTGCCGTTCAGCCGCAGGCCGGACCCGATGCCCTCGCTCATGAACAGCGCGGCCATCACCGAGACGTCGTGGCTGGTGGTGAGCCGGGTGCCCGCGGCGGCCGCGGTCGCGTCGTTCTCGAGCAGCGCGGGCAGGCCGAGCCGTTCCTCCAGCCGCCGATGGATCGGGAAGCCGACCCAGTGCGTCATCGACGGCGGCGCGGACGTGACGCCGCGGTTGCGGATCAGCGGCCCGGGACACACGAAGCCGAGTCCGAGGACGAGCGAGGGGTCGATGCCCGAGCGCTCGATCAGCTCGGTGGTCTCGGTCGCGATCCGCTCCACGACCTGCTCCGGATCGCTGTCCTCGCCCGGCCCGGCGCGCCGCCAGCGGGCCACGACCGCGCCGGCGTAGTCGACCAGCACGTACGTCAGGCTGTCGGCGCTCAGATGGACGCCGACGACGTACCGGGCTGCTGCCCTGATCCGCAGCATCGTGCGAGGCTTGCCACCGGTGGACGAGCCGCGACCGGCCTCGTCGACCAGCCCGTCGTCGATCAGGCGCCGCACCAGCGTGGTGACCGAGGGGGCGGTGAGGCCGGTGATCTGGGTGAGTTCCACCCGGCTGACCGTGCCCGCGGAGCGGATGCTGTCCACAATGAGGGCACGGCTGTTCGTCGGCGCCGGGTCGTAACCCGGTGACCGCGAAGCGTCGCTGACCTGCTGCATCGGGACATCCGCTCTCTGCCGAGTTTGTTAGGTCTGTGAATATAGTGGCTCAGATGGCCTTGGAGGGCAGTGTATGCAGCAGGTGACGCGGGAGCGGATCGCCGGGCTGGTGCTGGCGCGTCCCGGGCGGTTGCTCGGGATGGAGCCGTTCATGGCCGACGTCGTCCAGGGGATCGAGGAGGTCTTCGACGGGCGGCGGGTGAGTCTGCTGATCGAGTTCGCGGCCGATATCGCCGACGAGATCGCGACCTGGCAGCGCTGGGTGGCGAACGACCACGTGGACGGCATCGTCATGGTCGACCTCCGGGCGAACGACGCGCGGCTCGCCGAACTCGAGCGGCTGGGGGTGCCGGCGGTGCTGCTCGGCGGGCCGGAACTGCAGGCGCCGATCACGAACGTGCTCGTCGACAACGCCGAGGGCGCCCGGGCGGCCGTTCGCGCGCTCGCGGATCTCGGGCATCGCGACATCGCCCGGGTGAGCGGTCCGCGGGACATGCTGCACTGCCAGGCGCGTGACGACGCGTTCATGGAGACGTGCGCGGAGCAGGACGTGCAGGGCCGGGTCATCGAAGGCGACTACTCCGAGGACGCGGGCCGGGAGGCGACCAGACGGCTGCTGACCGGCAGCCAGGTCCCGACGGCCGTTGTGTACGACAACGACCTGATGGCGATCGGCGGTCTCGCCGCGGCCAAGGACCTGGGCGTCCGCATCCCCGATCAGTTGTCCGTGATCGCGTGGGACGACACGGCCGTCGCCCGGTTGGCGCATCCGCCGTTGAGCGTCGTCACCGTCGACGTCCACGGCCTCGGCACGATCGTCGGCGAGGCGATCCTCACGGTCATGGAGGGCGGCGAGGTCACGACGTACCAGGTCCCGAAACCGACGATCCGACTTGCTCAGTCAACCGCGGAGCCGGGGACACGACTCCCGGCAGATGCGTGACGGCTTGGTCGTGCTCGTCGCGGGTTGTGTGATGTGCACGGTCGACAGGTGATGCTCCGGTGAGACGGCCGGATAACCCCCGAGCCTTGATCGGCCTGATCACCACCCACACATCGGACAGGAGAGCCGGATCCCCTCGTGTTCGGTGCGATCTGGGTGGCTGCGACGATGCTGGTGCGCGTGTCGGCAGGACCGCGTGAAGGTCGAGGCCAGAGGTGACCCTGACGTGAGTGCAGAGCATCGTGAGTTGGAGTTGTTTCTGCATCTGGCTCGGACGCTCAACTACGGGCGGACCAGTCTGGAGTGTCATGTCAGTGCGGCGACGCTGACTCGGACGATCCAGCGGTTGGAGACCCGGGTCGGTGCGCAGTTGCTCGATCGCGGGCCGCGGGGTGTCGTGCTGACCGCGGAGGGGCGACGCTTCACGGCGTACGCCGAGCAAGCGCTGGAGCTGTGGGCGGACTACCGATCCGGCTCCGCCGAACCGACCGGTCTCAGCGGCGAGCTCCGGATCTTCGCCACTGTCACCGCCTGTCAGACCCTGTTGCCGGACCTGCTGGCGCCGCTGCGTGAAGAACATCCGCAGATTCGTCTCGACATCCGCACCGGTGATGCGGCCGCCGCCCTTGCCCGCCTGGACGAAGGTGAGGTGGATGCCGCGGTCGCGGGCATTCCCAAGCGCCTCCCGCAAACCCTGGTGAGCCGGCCCGTCGCAGTCACCGACCTCGTCCTGGTGAAAGCCCGGGAGAGCCCGTCCGACGGGCCGTACGTCGTACCTGCTCGAGGGCTGGTTCGCGAAGCTGCGTTCCGCTGGTTCCGGAAGACTGGCGTGAAGCCGGTGATCGCGGCTGAGCCGGACGGGCACGAGGCGCTGCTCGCGCTGGTGGCGTTGGGTTGCGGAACCGGGGTGGTTCCGAGGCTGGTGCTCGAGTCGTCCGCCGTACGCGATCAGCTGACCGAACTGCCGGCCGACCTGGAACCACTCACGATCGGGCTTTGCGCGCGCCGCGCCGACCTGCACCGCCCTTTGATCGCGGCGCTCTGGGACCTGCGACCGTAGCGCCGGGGCAGAGCTTGGCGGGGACGAGTTGCGGCGGGAGCAGGTCGTCGCCTTCGAGCTGGCGGAGGAGGGCCTGCGTGCCCAGCTGGCCGAGTTCGGGACCGGGGGTGCGCATCATGGTGAGTTCGGGATCGGCCATCGCGGCGGTTTCGGGGACCGTCAGCAGGGACAGGACGGAGAAATCGCGGGGGATGTCGTGACCGGTGTGCTTGAGGCCGGCGACGACCCCCAGGGCGGCGTACTCGTTGAGGACCAGGATCGCCGTGGCCTCCGGGTACTCGGTCAGCACTCGCGCGGCGGCGGCCTTGCCGGCCTGGGTGGTGTCGGAGCAGGGGATGATCCTGATCGGCAGGTCGTACGACGCGACCACGCGGCGGTACGCCTCCTCGGTGCGGACCCACGGGCCGTAGTCGTGGAACCGCGGATCGTCCAGATCGCCGGAGATCAGCACGAGCTCGTGATGCCCGTGCTCGCGCAGGTGCCTGACCGCGTCCTCGACCGTGGTGTCGAAGTCGATGTCCACGTGCGACAACCCTTCGAGCTCCGTCGTACGCCCGATCAGCGCGAACGGCGTGCCGGCCTGTTGCAGTACGTCGATCCGTGGGTCGTCCAACTGGACTTCCATCAGTACGACGCCGTCCACCAGGCCCTGCCCCAGCAGTTCGCGTAGCTCGACGCCGTCGTTGCCGACCGGCCACAGCACCAGGTGGTAGTCGTCCTTGCGCGCCGCCTCGGCCGCACTGGTGAAGAACTCCGAGGTCGACATCCCGAACCGGTGCTCGAGCGCCGGGTAGGCCATCGCGATGATGTGGGTCCGCCGGCTGGCCAGCGCGCGGGCGACCATGTTGCGGCGGTACCCGAGGTCGAGCATCGCCTGCTCGATCCGCGCCCGGGTCGCCGCCGTCACCGGTTTGGTGTCGTTGAGCAGGAACGAGACGGTCGCGATCGAGACCCCGGCCCGCTGAGCGACGTCTTTCATCGTGACCATCGATCGACCCCCTCCGAACTCTTGACAGCGGTGTGACGTACGGAACATAGTCCTTCAACGCCTCAGTTAAGCGGTTTACCGCACAATCCACAAGCTTCTCTGCAGTCCGCACGTTCCTCGGTCAAACGCTTTGAAGGAGTCCGATGTCATGATCAGCAAGCGGATCGCCGCCGCGCTGGCGGGTGCGACGACGGTGTCGCTCCTGCTGGTCGCCTGCGGTGACAACGGCGGCCAGTCGCCCGCCTCGTCCGGCGACAGCGTCAAGAGCCTCACGATCCTGGACTACTACAACAACGACCCGGACAAGTCCCTTGTGCAGAAGGGACTCGACTCCTGCGCGTCGAAGCTCGGCATCACGATCCAGCGGGAGACGGTGCCTGGTGACACCTTGATCCAGAAGGTGCTGCAGCAGGCGTCGTCCAAGACGCTTCCCGACGTGCTCATGCTCGACAATCCCGACGTACAGCAGATCGCCGCGACCGGTGCGCTCGCGCCCCTGAACGACATGGGTCTGAACGCCGACGGCGTCATTCAGGGCATGGTCGACGCGACGTCGTACCAGGGCAAGCTCTACGGACTCGCGCCGGTGACGAACACGATCGCGCTGTTCTACAACAAGGACATGCTCGCCGAGGCCGGCGTCCAGCCGCCGAAGACCTGGGACGAGCTGAAGGCCACGGCGAAGAAGCTCACCAAGCCCGGCCGGTACGGGATCGCGTTCAACGCCAACGCGACGTACGAAGGTTCCTGGCAGTTCCTGCCGGCGATGTGGACCAACGGCGGTGACGAGACCGATCTGACCAGCCCGCAGGTGGCGGAAGCCCTGCAACTGTGGGTGGATCTGGTGAAGTCGGGGTCGGCGTCGAAGAGCGTCATCAACTGGACGCAAGGCGACGCGAAGGACCAGTTCGCGGCGGGTAAGGCCGCGATGATGGTGAACGGCCCGTGGCAGATCCCGGCGCTGGAGAAGGTCCCGAACGTCAAGTGGGACGTGGTCACGTTCCCGCTGAACAAGCCGGACCAGACGCCGGTCGCGCCGCTCGGCGGTGAGGCCTGGACGGTCCCGCTGAACAAGGACCAGGCCAAGCAGCAGAAGGCCGCGGACTTCGTGAAGTGCCTGAACTCGGACGAGAACGAGCTGGCCTGGGCGAAGGCCCGGTTCACCCTCCCGACCAAGACGGCGCTGCTGGACCAGTACGCCAAGGAGGTGCCGTCGATGAAGGCGTTCGCCGAGCAGGTGAAGACGGCCCGGGCCCGGACCGGCAAGCTGGGTGACAAGTGGCCGGACGCCGCGAAGGTGATCTACCAGGCGATCCAGCTGGCGCTGACCGGTAAGGCCTCGGCCCAGGACGCCTTCAAGCAGGCCTCCGGCGGCTGACGGCATGGTGACGCTCACACGTACGACGGTGGCCGGCCGCGCGAAGACGCGCGGCCGGCGCCACCGGGGCGAGACCCTCACCAAGGTCCTGTTCGTCCTGCCGGCCGTGGTGGCGATGGTGGCGCTGTTCGGCTACCCGGTGGTGAAGAACCTGTTGATGAGCCTGCAGGACTACGGGCTGAAGACCTTCTTCACCGGGGTCGCGCCGTGGGTCGGGCTGAAGAACTACAGCACGGTCGTGACGGACAAGCTGTTCTCGGACGCGATGGTGAACACCGCGCTGTTCACCATCGGGTCGATCGCCTTCCAGTTCGTGATCGGGCTGGGGCTGGCGCTGTTCTTCCACAAGAAGTTCCCGTTGGGCGGTCTGCTGCGTTCGCTGCTCCTGCTGCCGTGGCTGCTGCCCCTGATCGTGTCGAGCGCGACCTGGCGGTCGATCCTCGAACAGGACAGCGGCATCCTGAACCGCACGCTGCTGAAGCTGCACCTGATCGGCGATCCGGTGCCCTGGCTGAACTCGCCGTCGGTCGCGCTGATCGCGGTGATCGGCGTGAACATCTGGATCGGCATCCCGTTCAACGTGACCCTGCTGTACTCCGGTCTCGCGGAGATCCCCGACGAGCTCTACGAGGCCGGCCAGCTCGACGGCGCCACCGGCCGGCGCGCGTTCTTCCACATCACCTGGCCGAACCTGCGGTCGGTCGCGAGCGTGGTGCTGATGCTCGGCGTCGTCTACACGATCAAGGTCCTGGACATCATCCTCGGTCTGACCGGCGGTGGACCGGCGAACGCGACCCAGACGCTGGCGACCCAGTCGTACGAGAAGTCCTTCGTCGACTTCAAGTTCGGCCAGGGTGCGGCGCTGTCCAACATCCTGATCGCGATCTCGTTCGTGTTCGCGATCTTCTACCTGCGCGGCACCCGTCGTGCCGTCGACGAGTAGGGGGAAGAGCATGATGCGACGTACGGCGTACACCGTGATCGGCGTACTGATCCTGTGCGTGATGCTGTTCCCGGTCTACTGGATGCTGAACGCCTCGCTGCAGCCGTCCGGAAACACGCTCACTGCTGGATTCCTGCCGCTGCATCCGACGTTTTCCGGGTACAAACGCGCTCTCGACGAGCAGGGCGGAAACCTCGTCACAAGCCTGATCATCGCGGCCGGGACCGTCGTGCTGAGTCTGGCGATCGCGACCCCGTGCGCGTACGCGTTGTCGCAGTTCCGGTCCCGCTGGGTGTCGGTCGGGCTGCTCGCGATCCTGATCTCACAGATGATTCCGGGCATCGTGATCGCGAACGCGCTGTACACGGCGTACGAACGGATCGGCCTGCTGAACTCGATCCCGGGGCTGATCGTCGCCAACTGCAGCAACGGGATCCCGTTCGCGATCCTGATCCTGCGGTCGTTCATGCTCTCGCTGCCGCCGTCGCTGGTGGAGGCAGCGCGGGTCGACGGCGCCGGGTTGTTCCGGGCGTTCGTCGCGATCGTGCTGCCGATCAGCAAGAACTCGCTGATCACGGCCGGGTTGTTCAGTTTCCTGTTTTCCTGGAGCGATTTCCTGTTCGCGCTGACGCTGACCACGAAGGGCGGCGTCCGGCCGGTCACGCTGGGGATCTACCAGTACCTCGGCACGCAGGTGCAGAACTGGAACGCGGTGATGGCCACCGCGGTCCTCTCGGCGGTCCCGGCCATCGTGCTGCTGATCGCCGCGCAGAAGTACATCGCCGCCGGTGCCATCGGCGGAGCCGTCAAATAACCCTTTACACACAAGGAAGAACTATGACGATTCGCGTACTCGTCTGGGGCGAGAACCGGCACGAGCAGGTGGAACCGCATGTCCGGGAGATCTATCCCGACGGCATGCACGAGACCATCGCCGCCGGGATCCGCGAGAACCTCGAGGCGACTGTCACCACGACCACCCTCGACGAGCCCGAGCACGGTCTGACCGAGGAGGTGCTGGCGGAAACCGACGTACTGGTCTGGTGGGGCCACGCCGCGCACGGCGAGGTCGAGGACAAGGTCGTCGACCGCGTGTACCAGCACGTGCTGGCCGGGATGGGCCTGATCGTGCTGCACTCCGGGCACTGGTCGAAGATCTTCGGCAAGCTGATGGGTACGACGTGCACCCTGCGCTGGCGCAGCGAACGGGACCGCGAACTGGTCTGGACGGTCGCCCCGACCCATCCGATCGCGCAGGGCGTCCCGCATCCGATCGTGATCGACCAGCAGGAGATGTACGGCGAGTTTTTCGACATCCCGGTCCCGGACGAACTGGTCTTCGTGTCGTCGTTCTCCGGCGGTGAGGTGTTCCGCTCCGGCTGCACGTTCCGCCGCGGGCACGGGAAGATCTTCTACTTCTCGCCCGGTGACCAGGACTACCCGGTTTATCACCACAAGGACGTGCGTAAGGTGATTGCGAACGGCGTCGCCTGGGCCCGTTCCGACCGGCCCGAGCGCGCGGTGCCGACGCTGCTGCGCTACGAGACCGGCGACTTCTTCAACGGACATGGGTACACCGGACCCATCGAGGAGCCTGCCGATGCCTGAACCCTTGCGACTGCTGCAGGTCGGCGCCGGCGGGATGGGGCGCGCCTGGCTGCGCACCATCGCCGCCAACCCGGACGTCGTCCTCGCGGGACTCGTCGACCTCGACGTCGACGTGGCCCGGGCCGCGGCCGACGAGCACGGGTTCGGCGACGTACCGGTGGCCGCCTCGCTCGGCGAGCTGGCCGACCGGGCGGATGCGGTCATCGACGTGACAGTTCCGCTCGCGCATCCGAAGGTCAGCGTGGACGCCTTGCTGCGTGGGCTTCCGGTGCTCTGCGAGAAACCGCTGGCCGAGACGGTGCGCGAGTGTCTGCAGATGGTCGCGGCGTCGGAGGTGAGCGGCAAGCTGCTGATGGTCTCGCAGTCCCGCCGGTACTTCCGGGCCGTCGCGGCGTTCCAGCGTCAGCTCGCCGAGCTCGGCCCGATCGGGACGCTGTCGTGCGAGTTCTACAAGGCTCCGCACTTCGGCGGGTTCCGGGAGCGGATGGCCGAGCCGCTCCTGGTCGACATGGCGATCCACCAGTTCGACCTGTCCCGCAAGCTGATCGGGTCGGAGCCGGTGTCGGTGTACTGCGAGTCGTACAACCCGTCCTGGAGCTGGTTCGACGGCAACGCGGCCGCGTCCGCGATCTTCAGGTACGCCGACGGCACCCGCTTCTCCTTCACCGGCAGCTGGTGCGCGGCGGGACTGGAGACATCGTGGAACGGCCGCTGGCGCGCGAGCACCCCCGGCGGTACGGCGACCTGGGACGGGGACAACGGACCGGTCGCCGAACTGGCGTCCGGCGAGGCACTGCCCGCGGTGATGGCCGACGAACCACAGGAGATCGCCGGTTCGTTGGTCGAGTTCGTCGACGCGGTCCGCAGCTCGACGATCCCGCAGTCCGAGGTGCACTCCAACGTCGTCAGCATCGCCATGGTCGAGGCCGCCGTACTCTCGGCCAACACCGGCGTACCCGTCCGTATCGCTGACGTCATCGCCGCCGCCTACACCGAAGCCCTGGCAACCACCCAGGACGCAGCGCTGCACGCGGCGCTCACGGCGTGGCCCAATCCGCTGAAGGCCGTCGGCCTGGAACCCTGATCTTTCAGTTCCTGCAACGGGGCGGTGCGGACATTGCGCTTGCTGCAATGTGCGCGCCGCCCTTTGACTGGTGGGCATGAAGAGTTCGGTGTTTCGGGTTGAGCAGATGCAGGTGCCGGGCGGGTCCGAGGACATCGTGCGGGGCGGGCGGGACCTGTTCGGTCTGCTGCCTGCGGCGTTGCACGATGTGGAGCGGATCGGCGTCCTCGGCTGGGGACCGCAAGGACGCGCGCAGGCGCTGAATCTGCGGGACTCGCTGGAAGGGACCGGTCTGGTCGTGTCGGTCGGTCTGCGGCCGGGGTCGGCATCGGCGGAGGACGCACGGAGGCATGGGTTCAGCGAGGACGACGGGACGCTGGGGGACTGGCTCGAGGTGGCCGCGGCCTCGGACCTGGTGATCCTGCTGATCGCGGACGCGGCGCTGGCGGCGCATCACGAGGAGATCTTCGCGGTCCTGAAGCCCGGGGCGACCATTGGCCTGTCCCACGGTTTCCTGCTGGGTCATCTGACCTCGATCGGCAGCGCCTTCCCTGACGGGCATCCGGTCGTCGCGGTGTGCCCGAAGGGAATGGGGGACTCGGTACGGCGCCTGTACCAGCAGGGCGCCACTGTCAACGGGGCCGGGATCAACGCGAGTATCGCCGTACATGCGGATCCGGACGGGCACGCGTGGGACCGGGCGCTCGCGTGGTCGATCGGGCTCGGGTCGCCGTACACGTTCGCGACCACGTTGCGGTCCGAGTACCTGTCGGACATCGTCGGTGAGCGGGCGATCCTGCTCGGAGCGGTGCACGGTCTGGTGGAGGCGCTGTACCGGTACTTCCGGATCGAGGGCGCGGACCCGGTGACGGCGTACGAGCGGTCCACCGAGGCGATCACCGGGCCGATCGCGCGGACCATCTCGACCGAAGGTCTCGCGGCCGTGCGGGCGGCAAGCGGGGACGAGGAGCTGTTCGACCGGGCGTACTCCGCGGCGTACGGACCGGCCCGTGACCTGGTCGCCGAGGTGTACGACGAGGTTGCCGACGGCACCGAACTGCGCAGCGTGATCCTCGCCGAACGCCGACTCGCCACCCGTCCGATGACCGAGATCGGCGGCAGTCCGATGTGGTCGCACAGCGCCGAGGCCCACGCCCGCCGCGGTACTGCGCCGGCCCGCATCGATCCACTGACCGCCGGGTTGTTCGTGGCGACGATGACGGCGCAGGTGGACGAGTTCGCGGCCCGCGGTCACGCGTGGTCCGAGATCGTCAACGAGTCGGTCATCGAGGCCGTCGACTCGCTCCTCCCGTACATGCACGCCCGCGACGTCGCCTACATGGTCGACAACTGCTCCCGCACCGCCCGCCTCGGCACCCGCCGCTGGGGGCCCCGTTTCCAGGCGGCGTACGAACAGCTCACCCTCCCGAACCTCGACCACCCCGCCGATCCTGAGCTCATGAAGGGTTTCCTGGAGAATCCCGCCCACGAAGCGCTCGCCGCGGCGGCCGAGCTCCGCCCATCCGTGGACATCTCCGTTTAGCCTAGGCGCCATGACGCCCTCTACGACGCGGTTGCGGCTGGTTCCGATGCGGCCTCGGGATCCGCAGGAGCCTGGACGGACCGCGTCGTCGCTGGAGTTGTTCTTCGATCTGGTGTTCGTGGTCGCGGTGAGTGTTGCCGCGGCGCAGCTCCATCACGCGCTGTCCGAGAAGCACATCGCCGAGGGCCTGCTGTCCTACGGGATGGTGTTCTTCGCGATCTGGTGGGCGTGGATGAACTTCACCTGGTTCGCCACGTCCTTCGCGACCGACGACTGGCTGTACCGGGTCCTCACGATCGTGCAGATGAGCGGTGTCCTGGTGCTCGCCGCCGGGATCGAGCCGGTCTTCACCGACCGCGACTTCACCGTGGTGGTGTTCGGCTACATCGTGATGCGGGTCGCGATGATCGCCCAGTGGCTGCGGGCCTCCCACACGGCAGGGGAGAGCCGGCAGGCGACCCTCCGGTACGCCGCCGGGATCGCGATCGTGCAGGTGCTGTGGCTGACCACGCTGGTGATGTCCGAGAAGATCGTCGTCGTCGCCTGGTTCGTGTTCGTGCTGGCCGAGCTGTCCGTACCGGTGGTGGCGGAGCGACGCTGGACGACACCCTGGCACCCGCACCACATCACCGAGCGGTACGGCCTGTTCACGCTCATCCTGCTCGGCGAGAGCCTGCTCGCCTCGGCGAACGCGATCTTCGACGCCGTCCATGAGCACGAGCACCTCGGCGAGCTGATCGCGCTGTCGGTGCTCATGCTGGTGGTCACCGCCGCGCTCTGGTGGATCTACTTCTGGCCGCCGCACCACACCGCGATCACGTCGTTCGCCCGCTCGATCCGCTATGGGTACGTGCACTACTTCGTGTTCGCCGCGGCCGGCGCGTTCTCGGCGGGGATCGAGGTGGAGATCGACAGCATCACCCACCACACCGAGCTGAGTGAGCTCGCCGCGTCCTACACGGTGACGATCCCGATCGCGATCTTCGTCCTCGGCATCTGGTGGATCGCCCTGCGCGACAACGCGGACCGCGTGGTCAACATCGTCGTACCCGTGGGCGCCGTACTCGTGCTGCTGGACCCGCTGATCCCGGTCCCGTTCGCGCTGACCGCAGTCTTCATGGCCCTGATCGTCGTCACCCTGGTCCTGCGACCACCGGTGGAGCGGTCAGCCTAGTTCGGCGAGGGCGGTCGCTACTCGGCCGTGAGCTGCCTCCAGGGCGGCTCGGGCGGCGGGGATGGGAGTGCCGGTCAGGAGGTGGACGAGGGCGGGTTTCAGTTCGCCGTCGGCTTCGGCCAGGGCGGCTTCGCAGGCGGCGTCGTCGGCGCCGGTGGCCTCGGCGAGGATGCGGAGCATCCGGCCGCGGAGCTTCTTGTTGGTGGCGACCAGGTCGACCATCAGGTTGGACCAGGTGCGGCCGAGCTTGATCATCAGCGTCGTCGAGAACGCGTTCAGGATCATCTTCTGCGCGGTGCCGGCCTTCAGCCGGGTCGAGCCGGCGATCACCTCGGGGCCGGTGTCCGCGGCGATCACGACATCGGCCAGCGGCGCCAGCGGGGCGTCCGGGTTGGACGTGACCAGCACGGTGGTCGCCCCGGCCGCGCGGGCGGCCTTCAGGGCACCGGCGACGTACGGCGTGCTCCCGGAAGCAGCGAGGCCGACGACGAGGTCCTGACCGGTGACGGCGGCCGCGTCCCGGGCGCCGCCCTCCTCGGAGTCCTCGACGTTCTCGACCGCGCGGAGCAACGCCTCCGTGCCGCCGGCGTGGTGGGCGACCACCAGCCCGTCCGGGACGTGGAACGTGGGCAGCAGTTCGGCGGCGTCCAGGGTCGCCAGGCGTCCCGACGTACCGGCGCCGAAGTAGTGCACCCGGCCACCGCCACGGACCGCCTCGACGGCGGCGTCCACGGCCTTGGTCAGCTCCGGGATCACCGCGCTGACGGCCCCGGCGACCAGGGCGTCCTCGTTGTTCAGCAACTGGAGGATCTCGGACGTGCCCACCGCATCGATGGCCAGCGTTCTCGGGTTGCGCTGCTCGGTCGGTGAGGTCACGAGATTATGTTAGTTTTCTACTGAAGGTTTTTCAATTCCGTTCATCGTTGACGGAACTGATCGACCTCAGTCGGATCCCTTGAGCCGGTGCCCGCGGACCGCGCTGGCGGTCTCCTCGAGGGCCTTCCGCGCGTCCGGCAGCACCTGCTGCGCGACTCCGATGAACAGGCAGTCGATCACCGTCAGTTGCGCGATCCGGCTGGCCATCGCGCCCGATCGGTACGTCGTCTCGCGCGCGGCCGTGGTGAGGACGAGGTCCGCCGTACGGGCCAGCGGCGAGCGTGGGAAGTTCGTCACCGCGACCGTGGTGGCGCCGTGCTTGGCCGCCTCCTCGAGCGCTTCGACGACCTCGACCGTGGTGCCGGTGTGCGAGATGCCGATCGCGACGTCGCCCTCGCCGAGCAGCGCGGCACTCGTCAGCGCGATGTGCACGTCCGACCAGGCGAACGCCACCCGGCGGATCCGGTGCAGTTTCTGCTGCAGGTCAAGGGCTACGAACGCGCTCGCGGCGAAACCGTAGAGGTCGACCCGGGAAGCGTTCACCACCGCGTCGACGACCTTGGCCAGCGCGTCCACGTCGACCTGCTGCGCGGTCTCGCGGACCGCGCGCTCGTCGGCGAACGCGACCTTGCTGACCACGTCGGCCAGCGAGTCGCCCGGCTCGATGTCCCCGCCGACCTCCGGCCGGATGCTCTCCTGCGCCGACTGGGCCGCCAGTTGCAGGCGGAGCTGCGGATAGCCGGGGACGCCGATCTGCTTGCAGAACCGGATGACCGTGGTCTCCGAGGTGGACGCCACCTCGGCCAGTTCGGAGATCGTCATCGCCGCCACTCCGCCCGGGTCCGCGAGGACCGCGTTCGCAACCCGCTGCTCGGCCGGCGCCAGCGCGGGCATCACCGCGCGGACCCGGACCAGCAGCGGCCCCGTGGGTTCTGGAGAGGTTGTTGAATTCATGGCAGCCACGGTACGGCGACTATGCACGAGATGGGGTCATCGACGCGAAAGTCTCCAACCTGTTGCGGTAAATGATTCCGGCGATCGTTCACCGTCGAGAAGTTGACCAGCCCCGCTCGTGATCTTCACACCGTCGACGTACACCCCGCGGCCCTGGTACAGCGGGTCGGAGGTGTACCGCCAGCGAACGGTCTGCTCGCCGGCTTGGAGCTCGGCGGTGACCTGGTGCCAGTGCCGGTCACCGGAGCCGCTGATCGAGCCGTCGGTGTCGATCACCGAGCCCCGGTCGCGCACCGAGAACGGAACCTTCGTCCAGGTCGTTCCGTCCGTGGAGGTCTCCAGGTACAGCAGATCGGAGACCTCGGTGTCGACGAACAGGTCGAACG
This sequence comes from Kribbella sp. VKM Ac-2566, assembly GCF_004366005.1. Lineage (NCBI taxonomy): Bacteria > Bacillati > Actinomycetota > Actinomycetes > Propionibacteriales > Kribbellaceae > Kribbella > Kribbella sp. VKM Ac-2566. The sequence goes on from NZ_SODT01000012.1 coordinate 526,259, forward strand.
CGAGCTTCGCGCCTTCGGCCGGTACGGCGACCTTCGCGTCGAGCGTGCTGGTCGCGTTGTCCGTCGTACCGGAGAACCAGGCGTCCTTGCCATGCCGCGGGCCGACGCCGAGGGCGAGTGCGAGGCCCTGGGCAACCGCACGGCGGGCCGGGTTGTTGCTGCCCCAGTTGCGGCTCGGGTGCACGCGGTTGCTGAGCAGGATCGCGAACGAGCGGGAGTCGAAGTCGATCACCAGTGACGTACCGGTGTAGCCGGTGTGGCCGGCCGTGCGGGGTCCGGACAGGCCGCCCATGTACCAGCGCTGGTTCAGCTCGAAGCCGAGGCCGTGGTCGTTGCCGGGGAAGCCCTGGTTGAAGTTCGTGATCATCGCGGTCACCGAGGATTCCTTGAGGATCCGGGCGCCGCGGTAGCTCCCGCCGTTCAGGAACGTCTGCGCCAGCACGGCCATGTCGTCGGCCGTGCTGAACACGCCCGCGTGGCCGGCGACACCGCCGAGGGACCAGGCGTTCTCGTCGTGCACCTCGCCCCAGACCATGCCGCGCGGCGGCGAGGCCTGGTACTCCGTGGCGGCGATCCGCTGCTTCTTCTTCGGGTCGGGGTTGTAGCCGGTGTCGCGCATCTGCAGCGGTTTGGTGATCCCGTCGGCGACCAGCTTGTCCAGCGTTTTCCCGGTCACCCGGTGCGCCAGCTCACCGAGCGCGATCAGGTTCAGGTCGCTGTAGAGGTACGTCGAACCCGGCGGGTTCTGCAGTTTCGCGGTCAGCGCCATGTGCAGTCTGGACGCGGGATCCGGCTGGGCGCTCCACAGCGGGAGCCAGGACGGAAATCCACTCGTGTGCGTGAGTGCTTGCCGCACGGTCACGGTTTCCTTGCCGTTTTCCGCGAACTCCGGGATGTAGGTCGCGATCGGCGCGTCCAGGTCGACCTTGCCCTTCTCGACCAGCTGCAGCACGACGATCGACGTGAACAGCTTGGACACCGAGGCCATGTCGAAGATCGTGTCGGTGCGCATCGGGATCTGCTGGTCCGGCGGCAGCTCGGTACCCTGCCCGTCGGCGTACTTCAGCGCCAGGCCGGTCGCCGTCCGGGTGACGATCTTCCCGTTGTGGCCGAGCAGCGTGACGGCGCCGGCGTACAGCGGTTTCGTCGCTCCGCTCGGCTGGGTCCAGGCCGCGACCTGGGCCAGCGCAGCGTCGATCGGCGCGGGGTCCAGGCCGGCTTTCGCGGGGGTCGCGTCGCGCAGCAGCGTGGTCTTCGGCGCATAGCCGTCGTACGGCTGGTCGAACCGGCCGGAGTTGTTGCCGCTAGCAACAGCAGGGGAAGCCATCGTGAGTATCACCGCAGACGTCGTCGTGACCGCAGCCCACCGCTTCATCGGTGCGCTCCCTTGTAGAGAAGGTACTTCGCCCGCCGGGCCGTCCAGGCGTCGGTCTCGGACCTCCAGGCGGCGACGATCTCCTCCGCGGTCGCGTCGGCCAGCAGCATGGTGCGGAACCGATCGGACCCGGTGAGCAGGTCGATCCACCGGCCGGGTGGGGTCTCCGCCCGCCAGGTGAATGCGGGGTAGAGCTTACGGGCCTCGACGATCATGTGCGTCGCCACGGTGATCGCCTCGACCTGGTGCGGGTCGAGGATCTGCACCTGGAGGCCGGCACACAGGACGTTGGCGTTCTTGCTGATCGTCGGCGTGAAGTACGCCTCGCGGAACGCCACGCCCGGAATGTTCCGGGCCTGCAGCGCCTCCGCCCAGCGGTGGTCGACGTACGGCGCGCCGATCAGCTCGAACGGCCGCGTCGTACCGCGGCCCTCGGACATGTTGGTCGCCTCGAACAGGCACAGGCCCGGGTACAGCAGCGCGGTGTCCGGGGTGGGCATGTTCGGGCTCGGCATCACCCAGGTGAGGCCGGTGTCGTCGTACAGCTGGTCGCGCTTCCAGTTCTTGGTCTCGATGACGGTCAGTTCTTTCAGCCGGCCGCCGTTCGGTTCCAGCGGCAGGTACTCGGCGTCGAACATCCGGGCCAGCTCGCCGACCGTCATGCCGTGCTGCTGGAGGATCTCCTTCTTGCCGACGCCCGAGGTGTAGCCGGGTTTCAGCATCGGGCCGCGCGCGTACCCGCCGACCGGGTTCGGGCGGTCGAGGACCACGAAGCGGGCGCCGGTGCGGACCGCGGCGAGCATCGCCTCGAACATCGTCCAGATGTAGGTGTAGAACCGGGCGCCGACGTCCTGGATGTCGAACACAACGGTTTCCACACCGGACTGGGTGTAGAGCTTCACCAGTTTGTCGGCGTTCGCGCCGTACGCGTCGTACACCATGATCCCGGTGCGCGGGTCGACGTGGTCGCCCTCCGAACCGCCGGCCTGCGCGCTGCCGCGGAAACCGTGTTCTGGACCGAACACCGCGACGATGTTCACCTTCCCGGATGCGTGCATGGTGTCCACGATGTGCGTGAAGTCCGGCAGGATCCCGGTCGGGTTGCTGATCACGCCGACCTTCTGGCCGGCCAGGGCGCCCCAGCCGTCGTTCGCGAGTACCTCGGCGCCGGTCATCACCTTTCGGCTGGTCACGGCCTGCCCAGCGTGTGCCTGGGGTATGTCGATCAGCGGGGCGGCGGCGACTGCACCGGCGCCGGCAAGCAAACTGCGTCGCTTCATGAGAGGTCTCCTCAGGGACGGAACGAGAGGTCGGCGATCATCGGACGGTGGTCACTGGCTGCCTCGGCGACCGGGACCTCGGCGGGTACTTCGGCACTCCGTACGGTCAGGCGTTTGCCGACGGTGACGAAGTCGATCCGCTTGTTCGCGGCGACCGCCGGGTAGGTGTTCGGTCCGCCGCTCGTCTTACCGGCAGCGGTCCACGAGTCCGTCAGCCGGGTCCAGAGCCCGGCGAGCTCCGGCGCGGTGGCCTCGGCGTTGAAGTCACCGACCAGGACCTGCAGGTCGCGACGGCTGTCGGCGGCGAGGATCTTCAGGGTGTCGTCGACCTGGGCCCGCCGGACCGACGGGTCGGCGCGATAGTCGAGGTGGGTGCAGTACACGTGCAGCCGGCGGCCGCGGACATCGACCTCCGCCTCGAGGAAACCGGGTGCCGGCGCGGGGACCGGGTTCGGGTCCTGGGTGGAGAGCCGAGTGATCGGATGGTTCTCGAAGCGCACCACCGGGAACCGCGAGAGCACGCCGACGCCGTACTGGCGCCGCGGTTGACCGGCTGCAGGCGGGTCGAGGTCGTAGATCGGTGCGAACGCCGGGTACATCCCGAGCTTGCCGGCCAGCTCGGCGAGCGTGTCCAGCCACTGGCTGCGGTCGCCCCAGTGCACGTCGACCTCCTGCAGCCCGATGATGTCCGCGTCCAGCGCCTTGATCGCCTGCGCGGTCCGGTCGAGGTCGAATACGTTGTCCTCGCCGGCGCCGGCATGAATGTTGTACGAGGCAACGGTCAGCCGGGTGACCTCGGGGTCGAAGGTGAGCCCGTGGCCGAACGGGTACAGCGTGGGAGCCGGACCGGGACGGTTCGGATCCGGCTTGGCCGGGATCTCCACCGGAAGCTTTCCGGCCGGCGCGATCTCGCCGTACAGGACCTTGGCGACGGCCTCCATCGACACGGCCGCGTTGCCGTACGTGACGAGCGACGTCGCCGGTTCGGTCTGGAAGTACGCGACGTCGTACGGGTCGCGGACCGGGACCACGATCACCGGACGGCCGGTGGCGAGCAGCGTGTTGACGAGCTTCTGCTGTTTCGCCAGCTTGTCGGTGACCGTGGTGTCCCAGGCCTTGTTGGTGAGGACGACGGTCAGGTCGGCGTTCGCGGCGGCGGCCACCGCGTCGGCGATCTTGGCATCGGTCGGCGTCGTGCCGGTGTCCTTCACGATCGCGGTCGCGCCCCGGCTCTGCAGTGCGGTCGCCAGCGTCTTGGGGCTGTATCCCGCGACGACGATCGTGCGGGGCGCGGGGGAGAGCGGGAGCAGGTCCGCGTCGTTGCGCAGCAGCGTGATACTGCGGTCCGCGATCCGCTGGGCCTCGGCGTAGTTGGCCGGCGTACCGACGACGGTGGCGATCCGGGACAGGTCGACGTACGGCGCGTCGACGACGCCGGTGGCGCGCTTGAGCCAGAGGATGCGCGCGACGCTCTCGTCGATGCGGGCCTCGCTGATCCGGCCGCCGCGGACGGCGTTCAGGACCGAGTTGTACGCCAGCCCCGGATCGACCGGCATCAGGAGCTGGTCGACACCGGCCTCGATCGCCCGGAGCGGGATCTCCGCGTCGCCGTACTTGTCGCGGACCCCCTTCATCCCCAGCGAGTCCGTGATCACCACGCCGTCGAACCCGAGCTGCTGCCGCAGGATCCCGGTCAGGATCGGCTTGCTCAGCGTCGCCGGGTCACCGGACGGGTCGAGTGCCGGTACGACGATGTGCGCGGTCATGATGGAGTGGATCCCGGCCCGGATCGCGGCCTGGAACGGCGGCAGGTCGATCCGGGTCCACTCCTCGCGGGTGTGGTGGATCTCCGGGATGCCGACGTGGCTGTCGGTGTCGGTGTCGCCGTGCCCGGGGAAGTGCTTCGCGGTCGAGACGATCCCGCCGTCGCGCTGGTAGCCCTTGACCTGGGCAGCGACGAGTTCGGCGACCAGCGCCGGGTCGGACGAGATCGAGCGGACCCCGATGACCGGGTTCAGCGGGTTCACGTTGACGTCGGCGTCCGGTGCGAAGTCGGTGGTGATGCCGACCGACTTCATCTCCCGGCCGCCGATCCGCCCCGCGGATCGCGCAAAGGCCGCCGACCGGGTCGCGCCGAGCGCCATCCCGCCGGGGAACTGGGTCGCGGGCGGTCCGAAACGGAAGACGACGCCGTACTCCTGGTCGGTGCTGATCTGCAGCGGGACGCCGCTGGCGGCGAGCGAGGCGGCCTGCAGTCCGTTCGACAGCCGGCCGATCTGGTCCGGGTCGCGGACCGAATCGGTCCAGGCGAAGTAGATGACGCCGCCGAGGTTGAACTTCGCCACCACCTCGGCCGGCGTGGCCACGCCGTACAGGCTGGTGTTGCGGGCGTCGGCTGTGTCGGCGGTCGGTCCGTAGGCGTAGCAGACGAACAACTGGCCGACCTTCTGCTCCAGTGTCAGCCGGCTCAGCGTGTCGCGGACCCAGGGGTCGCGCTGGGCGTTTGCGGTCATGGTGCCTGCGACCGTCGATCCAGCGACGGCGGCCGCCGCTAGTCCGAGGGTTTGGCGTCGGGTCAGTTCCATCGGTGTCCCCAACTCAGTCCGGGCGGGCGTGGGCGAGCGCCAAGGTAATTGAATTACAGATATTCCCCCGCGACGCGAAAGTTACCCACGCGCGCACGGTGGGTCAAGAGTCGGTGACCGCCGGCTGACCTCCACCTCGCCCGCCGGCGCCGCGACGGCGAGCACCGCATCCGGCCACCCCAGGTGCGTCACCACCAGCCCAGGCACGGACTCGACCGCACCACCCCCGAGCGGCATCTCCCGCCGCAACCCCGCCTCCCCAAGCCCAACCCCGAGCGCCTTCCCCACAGCCTCCTTACCCGTCCACAACTGAAGAAACGCGACCAACTCGTCGTCCTGCCGCCCCATCCACTCCAACTCCCGCGGGGCAAACCACCGCCCAGCAAGCCCCGCGACATCCCTCGCCCGGACCTCCTCAACATCCACCCCAACCGGCCCGCCGTACGACGCAGCAACAGCGATGAGGTGGCGGGAGTACGAGATGCTCACCGCCAACCCGGGGATGAGTGGTCGGCCGCTCTGGTCATGACGGAGGGTCGGGTTGTCGACGAGCGTGCTCCCGAGCGTGCGCAGCAGGTTGTGGGCTGCGAGCCGCGGCTCAGCACCGACCGGCGCCAGCCACACCTGGACGGGACGTCCCACGAGAAGAGCGTATCTGAGCGTCATGTCGACAAAGTGATGTGGTAACTGGTCCTGTCTGGTGGTGGGGAACTGGATCTGTGGGGCGTACCGGTTTGGCTTTAGCTTCTTGGTATGGCCACCGTGTGCGAGGTTCCTGCAGTCAGTGTTAGCCCGCTTCTGAGTAGGCAGTTCGTGCGGTTGTTGGTGATGGTGTTTGGGTCGGGGCTGAGCATGTATCTGCTGACCTCGGTGGTGCCGATGTATCTGGCGGCCAACGGGTCTGGGGGTGTGGGGGCTGGGCTGTCTACTGCGGCGATGATGTTTGCTGCGGTGGGGGTTGAGTTGGTGGTGCCGCGGATGTTGGCGCGGTGGGGTTATCAGGTTGTGTTGGGGTTGGGGCTGGTTCTGCTGGGGGCGCCTTCGCTTGTGCTGCTGGGGTCTGCGTCGCTTCCGGTTGTGCTGGCTGTGTGCATCGTGCGTGGTGCGGGGCTGGCGATTCTGGTGGTTGGGGCGGTTGCGCTGGTTGCCGACCTGACGCCGCCGGCTCGGCGGGGTGAGGCGCTTGGGGTGTACGGCGTGGCCGTTGGTGTGCCTGCGGTGATCGGGCTGCCGCTCGGGGTTTACCTCATCGACGTGATCGGGTTCGGTGCGCTGTTCGTGCTGGCGGCCGTCGCTTCGCTCGCCGGGCTGGTCATGCTGGTCGGTCTGCCGGCGCGGATCGCTGTCGAAGAGCAGCACGTGAAGGTGCTGGGCGGCGTACGGCGGAGTGGGCTGTTGATGCCGACTCTCGTGTTTGCCGCGGTGACTGTCGCGGCTGGGATCAGCGTCACGTTCCTGCCGCTGGCCGTTGCCGGGGACAGGCAGTCGATGGTCGCGTCGGCCCTTCTGCTGCAGGCGATCGCGGCGCCGGCCGCGCGTTGGTTGGCCGGTCGGTACGCCGACCGCATCGGTCCCGCGAAGCTCCTCGCACCTGCTCTCCTGCTCGCCGCAGTCGGTGCCGGATCGCTGATCTTCCTGCCCAGCCCGATCGCGATCCTGATCGGCTCCACCTGCTTCGGGGCGGGCTTCGGCGCCGCGCAGAACCTGACGTTGACCCTGATGTACAACCGCGTCGACCGCTCCCGCTACGGCCAGGTCAGCGCCCTCTGGAACCTCGCGTACGACGGCGGCTGGGGCCTCGGCGCACTGGCCTTCGGCGCGATCGTCGGCGGCACCGGCTATCCCGTCGCGTTCGCCTTGACCGCCGCGGTCGTAGCACTGGCCGTCGTACCCGCCGTCAGAGCTTCCGTAGTCAGAGCTTCCGTAGTCTGACCCAGCGGACGGCGTGGTCGGGGCCTTTGCGGAGGACGAGGGTGGCGCGGGAGCGGGTGGGGAGGATGTTCTCGCGCAGGTTCGGGCCGTTGATGCCGTCCCAGAGCGACTCGGCTTTCTTGATTGCTTCCTCGCGGCTGAGTTCGCCGTACCGGACGAAGTACGACTCGGGGTTGCGGAACGCCGTTTCCCAGAGTTTGAGGAAGCGGGCCACGTACCAGGAGCGGACGTCGTCGGCGGCCGCGTCGACGTACACCGAGAAGTCGAAGAAGTCGCTGACCGCGAGACCGCTCTTGCCGTCCGCGTGCCGGGGCGCCGGCTGCAGGACGTTCAGGCCCTCGAGCAGCAGGATGTCCGGTTGCTCGACGGTTGTCCGTACGCCTTCCATCCGGTCGTAGTGCAGGTGGGAGTAGACCGGCGCCTCGACCGTGTCCATCCCGGACTTCACCTCGACCACGAAACGCAGCAGGGCTTTGCGGTCGTACGACTCCGGGAAGCCCTTGCGCTGCATCAGGTTGCGGCGTTCGAGTTCGGCGTTCGGCCAGAGGAACCCGTCGGTGGTGACGAGCGCGACCCGCGGGTGCTCGGGCCAGCGAGCCAGCAGTTCGCGCAGCAGTCGCGCGGTCGTGGACTTGCCGACGGCAACCGATCCGCCGATCCCGATCACGAACGGGGTGCGGGTCTCCACCTGTTTGCCGAGGAAGCTCTCGGTGTCGGCGTGCAGCGCGCGGGCGTGCCGGACGTACAGCGAGAGGATCCGCGACAGCGGCAGGTACACCTCGCGGACCTCGTCCATGTCGATCTCGTCCCCGAGACCGCGCAACCGCTCGACCTCGTCCGCCGTCAGCGGGGAGACGGTGGTCTCGGCCAGTTGCGCCCAGGTGGCCCGGTCGAGCTCGGTGTAGGGAGTCACCTCCCGCGACGGCTGCAGCATGTGGCCCATTCTTCCCATCGGCGCCGGATGCACCCACATCGGGAGGGCGTGGCCTTGGTCTCAGAGTGTCTCGGAGTGTCCCGGTGTGTCTCGGTGTGTCTCAGCTACGGTACGGTCTCGAAACTTTCGGTCACCAGGTCGTGACCGTGTGGTGTGTAAGTATCACCCTTCGATGACCGCCGATTCCGCCTGGCTTGGTACGCAACGCCTGCCTGAGGTGACCGTGCATGCCTCGGGCGTGCTCGCGCAGACGATCCGCGCCGAGGTCCGGCAGATCCGTCGTTTCCGCACCGACGTACAGATCGCAGTGTGCACGTTGACCCGGGTCCGGGAGACGGCTCTCTGGCAGGAGGTCGAGGCCGCGGTTCCCGAGCACGGGCTGGGCGTCGAGGGGTTCGTGGTGGTGCGACGGGGCAACGATCTCGTGGTGGCGGCCGAGGGCGGGCACGGCTTGCTGTACGGGTACTTCTACGTGCTGCGGTACTTCGAGTGGATGAGCGGCGACTTCACCGTCGTCGAGCAGCCCGCCGTACCGATTCGGATGCTGGACCACTGGGACGAGCTGTCCGGTGTCGTACGGCGCGGATACGCGGGCGGATCGATCTTTTTCCGCGACGGTGCGGTGGTACCTGACCTCACACGGGTTCGGGCGTACGCGCGGTTGCTGGCGTCGATCGGGATCAACGCGGTCGCGCTCGCCACCGCCGAACTGCCCGACGTGGCGCGGTTGGCCGGCGCTTTCCGTGAGTACGGGATCGCGCTGAGCCTCGCGGTCGACTTCATCGACGACCCGCGCGACGAGCGGGTCGCGCGCTGGTGGGACGCCACGATCGCCCGGGTGTACGACGTCGTACCGGATCTCGGCGGTCTCGTCGTGCGGACGGCCCGTGATCCCGAGGGCGCGAACCTGCTGGCGCGGGCAGTGGCGCCGTACGGCGGAAGCGTTTTCTGGCGATGTTCCGGCGCGGAGCCCGAACAGGACTGGCGGGATCGGCGGGCGGATCGGGCGCGAGCGGCGTACGACTCGTTCATCGCGCTGGACGGGCGGTTCGAGGAAAACGTTGTCTTGCAGGTCAAACACGGGCCGTTGGACTTCCAGGTCCGGGAGCCGGTCGCCCCGCTGCTCGGGGAACTCCAGGAAACCGTTTTCGGTGTCGAGCTGCAGGTCACGCAGGAGTACTCCGGCCAGCAGCAGGACCTCTGCTACCTGGGGCCCTGGTGGCGGGAGATCCTGCAGTTCGACACGACCGGTGGCGGGGGCGTGACCGTTGCCGACCGCATCGGTGCGATCGTTGCCGTGTCGAACGTCGGCGACGACCCCAACTGGACCGGGCACAAGCTTGCGCAGAGCAACCTCTACGCGTTCGGCCGGTTGGCGTGGGACCCGGCCGCGGACCCGATCAGCCTGCTGCACGAGTGGGCGGCCGCGACCTTCGCGATGGACGACCGGACCCGAAGCGAGCTGGTGACCATCCTGTCCGGGTCGTGGCAGACGTACGAGCGGTATACCGCACCGCTCGGCGTCGGGTTCATGGTGACGCCGGGAACGCATTACGGGCCGAGCGTGAACGGGTACGAGTTCTCGGGCGCGGGGACGTACCACTTCGCGGATCGGTACGGCGTCGGCGTGGATCGGACGGTCAAGACGGGCTCGGGGTTCACCGGGCAGTACCCGGAACCCCTCGCGAGTCTGTACGAGGACGTGTACACCTGCCCCGACGAGCTGCTGCTGTTCTTCCACCACGTGCCCTACGACCACGTGCTGCAGAGCGGAAGCACCGTGCTGCAACACATCTACGACACCCACTTCCAGGGGTACGCCGAGGTAGAGGCGATGGTCGCGCGCTGGCAGGTGATCGCCGAGCGCTTCGAGCCGGCCATCCGCGCGAACATCACCGCCCGCTTCGAGACCCAACTGTCGAACGCCCGCGAGTGGCGCGACCAGGTCAACACGTTCTTCTACCGGCTTTCCGGCGTACCGGATGCCCACGGCCGCACGATCCATAGGTAGGCTGTTCGAAAGTTTCGGATCGGGAGGCGTCGTGGCCGAGCGGCCGACCATTGCGAAAATTGCGGAGCAGGCCGGGGTATCGGTGCCGACCGTCTCCAAGGTGCTGAACGGGCGCGCGGACGTGGCGGCGGCGACCCGGGCCCGGATCGAGAGCCTGATCCAGGAGCACGGGTACCGGCGGCGGAGCTCGAGTACATCTGCCGGCCCGATGATCGACCTGGTGTTCAACCAGCTCGGCGGCGAGTGGGCGATGGAGCTGATCCGCGGCGTCGAGGAGGTCGTACGTTCCGAGGGCGTCGAGCTCGTGCTGTCCGAGTGCGGCGGGACGCTCCGGCCGCGGCAGGAATGGATCGAGTCGGTGCTGAACCGGCGGCCGCTCGGCGTGATCATGGTGTTCTCGGACCTGGACGCCGACCAGCGTGCGCAGCTGGAGGCGCGGCGGATCCCGTTCGTGGTCGTAGATCCGGTCGGCGACGTGGGCGACGACGTACCGTCGATCGGCTCTGCGAACTGGAACGGCGGCCGGCTCGCGACGACACATCTGCGGACGCTCGGTCACACCCGGATCGGGATGATCGGCGGTCCGATCGAGACGCTGTGCTCGCGGCAACGCGTCGACGGGTACACCGATGCGCTGCGGTCGACCGGTGTCGATGTGGATCCGGGGCTGATCCGGTGGGCCGACTTCGAGGTCGGCGGCGCCCATCGCGAGGCGCTCGCCCTGCTTCGGCTCCCCGACCGGCCCACCGCGATCTTCGCCGGCAGCGACATGCAGGCTTTGGGCGTCTACCAGGCTGCCCGTGAACTCGGGCTGGAGGTCCCGCGAGACCTGTCGGTCGTCGGGTACGACGACCTTCCGGTGGCGCAATGGGTGACTCCGACCCTCACCACGGTCCACCAGCCCCTGCAGCAGATGGCCGAACTCGCGACCCGCGTCGTACTCGATCTCTCCCGAGGCCGCACCCCCACCGCCCTCCGCCTGGACCTGGCGGTCGACCTGCGAATCCGCCAGTCCACAGCGTCTCCCTCTAGCTAGGTTGGGGAGAGTTTTGTGCCGAATCGGGCGGGAAACCCTCCCCAACCCGGAAGGTGCGGGGCGAAGGGGGCGGTTAGGGTGGGCGGCATGATCGTCGGCGTGGGTATTGATGTGGTCGACGTGGATCGGTTCATGCGGACGCTGGAGCGTACGCCGGGGTTGCGGGATCGGGTGTTCACCGCCGTGGAGGCGGTGAAGCCGCCGGCGTCGCTGGCGGCACGGTTCGCTGCCAAGGAGGCGTTGGCGAAGGCGCTCGGGGCGCCCGCGGGTATGCACTGGCACGACGCCGAGGTGCAGACCGACGAGACCGGCCGGCCGTGGCTGGAGATCACCGGCACCGTCGCGGCGCAGGCAGCCAAACTCGGCGTACAGAGCCTGCACCTCTCGTTGAGCCACGACGCCGGCATCGCTTCCGCGGTAGTCGTCCTGGAGGGCTGACCATGCGTAGCGCACACACCGTTGAGCAGGTTCGGGCGGCTGAGGCGGCGTTGATGGCGCGGCTCCCGGAGGGCACGCTGATGCAGCGGGCGGCGACCGGGCTGGCGGTTGCCATCAGCAACTTCCTCGGCGGCACGTACGGCGCCCGCGTGGTTCTCCTGATCGGTTCCGGCGACAACGGCGGCGACGCCCTGTACGCCGGCGCGTACCTTGCCCGCCGCGGCGCCCAGGTCACCGCCGTCCTGCTGTCGGACAAGCCGCACGCAGCAGGCCTCGCCGCCCTCGAAACAGCGGGCGGCCAAGCGATCCCCGCCACCGCGTCCTCCGCCTCCGACGGCACCACGGCCGCCCAGAGTGCTGTTGCCGGGGCCGACGTTGTGGTGGATGGGATTGTGGGGATCGGTGGGCGGCCCGGGCTTCGGCCTGAGGCGCTTGCCGTGGTGCAGGTTGCCGAGCGGTACGGCGTACCGATCGTGGCTGTTGACACGCCGTCCGGTGTCGACGTGGACACCGGTGAGACGCCCGAGTCGCACGTGAACGCCGCGCTCACCGTGACGTTCGGCACGCACAAGATCTGCCATCTCGTCGACCCAGCCGCCACGGCCTGCGGCCCGGTTCACCTCGTCGACATCGGACTCGACCTCCCACCCGCGCAAGTGCAGGCGCTCCAAGCCGCGGACATCAAAGCGCTCTATCCCGTCCCGCACGGCGAGTCGGACAAGTACTCCCGCGGCGTACTCGGCCTGATGGTCGGCTCCGCTCAGTACCCAGGCGCTGCGGTGATCGCCACCGCGGGCGCTCTCGCCGGCCCCGTCGGCATGGTGCGGTACGTCGGTCCGGACGCGGTGGCGAGCGCCGTCCGTGAAGCTCACCCGGAGGTCGTCGGCGACGGCCGGGTGCAGGCGTGGACCATCGGCTCCGGACTCGGCGACGAGCTCGACGTCCCCTGGATCCGCGAGCTGCTCGACGCCGAGGAGCCCGTTGTCCTGGACGCGGACGGTCTGAAAGCGCTCGACGACTCCGGCGACCACGTCGACGTACTGATCACACCGCATGCCGGCGAGCTTTCTCGTCTGCTCGGGGTCGATCGCGCGACCGTCGAGGCCGAGCGGCTGAAGTACGCGCGGCTCGCGGCCGAGACCTTCGACGTGACTGTCCTGCTCAAGGGCTCCACCACCGTGATCGCCGGTCCGGACGGCGAGGTCCGGGTGAACACGAACGCCACTCCATGGCTGGCGACGGCCGGTGCCGGCGACGTGCTCGCCGGACTCTGCGGCGCTCTCCTCGCCGGCGGTCTGACCGCCCTCGACGCGGCGAGCGTCGGCGCGTACCTGCATGCCGCCGCGGCCAACCTCGCATCCGACGGCGGACCGATCACCGCCATCACCGTCGCCCAAGCCCTCCCGGAAGCAACCCGCCGCCTCCTGAGCTGAACCCAGCAGAGGGACGCGCGGTAAGCGGTTGCGCGGCTCTGTGGTGCGGACGTAGGACTGGAGCGTTGCCTCCGCCGCCTTGGGAGTGTGCACGTGAAGCGATTCGCCGGGTTCGTGATTCTTGTCCTGCTCGCCGCGCTGCCGGTGCCGGCCGTGGCCACATCCCAGACGACCCAGCCGTACGTGGCTGATCGGCAGACGAAGATCGACGTGATGGGGGAGTGGGCCCATCCGGACGACGACACCAGCATCATCGGGCCGTGCGGTGTCTGGCATCAGCAGTACGGCGTCAAGTGCGGCGTGATCATGGTGACCCGAGGTGAAGGCGGCGGCAACGCGACCGGCCCCGAACTCGGGCCCGAGCTCGGTCTGCGGCGCGAGAACGAGGACCGCGTCGCGCACTACCGCTCCGGCACGGTCGACATCTTCAACCTGGACCGGATCGACTTCTTCTACAACCAGAGCGCGCCGCTGACGCAGTACTTCTGGGACGAGCAGGAGACGCTCCGGCGGGTCACGCGGGTGATCCGCGAGACGCAGCCGGAGATCTACATCGGCTTCACCCCGACCCTCGCGGCCGGCCACGGAAACCATCAGCAGGCCGGCCGGCTGATCTGGGAAGGCGTACTCGCGGCCGCCGACCCGAACATGTTCCCCGAGCAACTCAAGGGTCCGGACGCGCTCAGCACCTGGCAGGTGAAGAAGGTCTTCTCCGGCGGAGCCACCGCAGGTACCGGCGGTACGACGACCTCGGCCAATTGCACCACCGGATTCACCCCGACCGGCCTGGATACCGTCGCGGGCGTGTGGACCGGCTACAACTCGCCGTACACCTGGCCGGCCGGTAACACGCAAGGGCAGACCGCTGGTACGCCGAAGATCTGGCAGCAGGTCGCGGACGAGGGTCGCGCGGCATACCCGACCCAGAGCCGCGTGATGTACAAGGGCACGTCGGTTCCCGCCTGTCCGCGGTTCGGCATGACCGAGTCGTTCGTGCCGTTCCAGCCGAACAGCAACGCGGCAGCGGGCCGCGACGACGCGATCCTGTTCGGAGCGACCAAACCCGATCCGGGCGGGCTGCCGCTCGGGACGCTCGAGTACCTGACCTTCGAAAGGTTCTACAACGTCGCCGGTGAACCCTTCGAGGCCACCGTGCACCTCCGCGGAAAGCTTGCCAAGGGCAACGTCGCGCTGACGGTGCCGGCGGGCTGGTCGACCGACGGCCCGAAACCGGTCAGCAAGGGATCGAGCGCCGACATCACCTTCACGGTCACCCCTGCCGCTACCGCGACCGTCGACCAGAACGCGAAGGTTTCCGCGCTCTACACCACCATCGACCACGCGACCGGCTACACGGAAAACGTTGTACGGATCGTTTCCGCGGCCGAAGGGCGCTTCCAGCGCTGGGGGAACTGGCAGGAGTACGACGAGTGGCTGCAGAACACCGCACCGCAGGCGAACCGTCTCGGCCGCTCGCAGGCGATCCAGTCGATGGGCATCGGCCAGACCATCGACGTACCGGTCGTCGTCCACAACTGGTCCGCCGAGCAGCAGACCGGCGCCGTGTCCCTCGATCTCCCGGCCAACTTCACCGTCGACGCGCAGGCCAGGCCGTACGACCTCGCACCCGGCGCTGACGCAACCGTCACATTCAAGCTGACCAACACCGATACGACCTTGCCCGCCCAGCAGAACGTCAGCATTCCCATTCGGACGGCGACCGGGAGTGAAACGCTGACCCTCACGCTCGTTCCGACGACGGTGATCCCGCAGGCGACGCCGGTCGTCGACGGCAAGCGAACCCGGGCGAGTACCCGGGCCCGACGCTCGACCTCGGCCGGATCTGGCAGGGCGCGAGCACCTGCAGCGGCGTCGACGACTGTGGCGTTTCGTCAACAGGAGAAGGCAATACGGCCAAGGTCAGCTGGTCCGGCGACGCGCTCTACTTCTTCATCCACGTCCGCGACGACTACCAGTCGTACGCCGTGACGCCTGCCGAATGCGTCGGTCACTGGCAGGCCGACTCGGTCGAGATCCTGCTCGACCCGCGCGGCACCGCGTCCCAGGACCTGAAAGACACCGCGAACACGTTCAAGCTCGGCATCTTCCCGTTCAGCCAGAGCGGCGGCCCGTGCTGGGAACGCGACGCGGACAACCACCAGGGCTACTCGAGCGGCGCCCTCGACACCGGCAACGCGCCCGGCGTGCAGGTTGCGTCGACCGCGCAGTGGGTCGGCAGCAACCAGACCACGGTCCCGCACGCGTACGCCGGCGGAGGCTACGACCTCGAGGTGAAGATCCCGCTCGCCGACCTCCCGTCCGCCGTCGACCCGGCACGGCTCGGGCTGAACATCACGCCGTACGACAACGACGACACCTCGGCTGCCGGTACGACGACGTTGCGGCATATCGACATGAGTACGCGACTCGGGTGGTCGGCGCTCGGCTCCGTGCAGTCCGACCCGTACCGCTGGGGGCTCGCCACGCTGCCCGGGTACACACCGCCGGCGGACCGCCCGACCACGCCGGCGCCGCCGGACGTGTCGAACCCGAACCTCAACGGCGCCCTGTCGCCGCAAACGATTGCGCAGTCCGCGCGCAACGGCGTACCGATCTCCGGCCGGGTGCCGACCGACGACCTCGAGATCCTGTCCTCCGCCGTGCGTGGCGACGCCGTACACCTCGTCACGTCGTCGAAGGGAAACGGCACTGCTCGCGCTTTCCTGACCAGTGGTGAGCTCGGCGCGATCCCGGTGTGGACGACGTCGTGCACGACCGACCCGCCTCCGGACTACGGGTTCACACCGTGTGCGATCACCGACGGCGCGACGCCGCCGTGGTCACCGGACATGAGTGGTCACCTGGTGAAGCAGGCGACGCGGCAGGTCACCCGCGGCGTGCAGCACTGGACGATCCCGTTGACCGCGGCCCAACAGCAGCAACTGAAGGACCGCGGCCACCTGCTCATCTCCTACGAGACAGCGAAGAACGAGGTCCAAGCCTTCGACATCCGCATCGCGTAGCCGGTCGACTGTCAGCGGGCCGCGGTGAAGTCCAGGCCGCCGGCGGTGGAGCGCAGCTGTAGTGTCGAGCTGTCGATCTGGTAGGTCAGCTCGCCCTTCAATCCCTTCAGGACAAGGGATTCCATCGTAGCGGCGTCCCCGGCGCACGCCCGGCGTGTGGTGGCCAGTTCGCCGAAGGTGACCTTGCCGGTGGCGCGTGCGACCACGCCTTGGAAGTCGTTGCAACCGGTCGATCCGGTGACGCGTTCGCCGTTCAGCGTCAGCCAGACCTTCTCCAAGCCGGCGGGGAACGACGCTGACTGGCCGGACACGATCGAGGTGAGCTTCCACTTCGTTCCGTCGAGAGCGAGGTCCGGCTCCGCGGTCTCCTTGTCGAGCAGCGAGATCGTCGTGGTCTCGGTGCTGAGTACGAGCTTGTCGCCGTCCAGCTTCCAGGTCGGCTTCGACAGGAGAACCCTGCCGATCCAGGTGTCCTGGTTCTGCAGAGCACCCATGCAGCCCATCGCCGTCGACGTGATCTCCTTGCCGAGGCTCAGCCGGCCGTCGGACGCCGACACCGTGGTGTCCGACGAATTGCAGCCGGAGTTCCACGAGATCCGGCCGCTGGTGAACTGCAGCCGGACCCGGGTATTCGCGGCGAGCGGTCGCGGCTTCCCGTTCTCGGTGACCGACGTGGACAGGAACGTCCGCCCGGTCAACGACGCGCCCGAGTCGGGCCGGGCCGCGGACTCGTTGCCGCAGGCGGTCAGGGCCAGCAGAACCGTCGCGGCAAGCGCGATCATCCGTTTGTTCACAACTACAGGACGCGGCCTGGGACGCTAACGTTGCAGGTGAAGGGTTCGTTAATTCAGGGGCCGGAGTTGGCAGATCTGATCACGGTTCGATAACGTCACCGCCGTACGCGAGAGCGAACAGCACGACAAGGCCAGTCGAACTGGCCCTTCTGGGGATCCGTCCAATCGATCAGTTGAGGGCCGCGCTGGAGTTCTGGGGCATGCAGCGCGACCCGTCGAGCACACAAAGGAAACTTTTCGCATGCCCCTCACCCGAACTGCCCGGAGTCGCGCGATTCTGCCTGCGGCCCTCGTCGCTGTCGCCGGTCTGGTCGCCGTACCGATCGTCGTACACGCGTCCAAGGACTCGCCGGTCGCGACCGCGAACGCCGCGGACAGCACGGTGACAGCCCTGCCCAACGTCGGACGCGTGGAGACCTGCGTCCTCGATGCCTATTCCGGGTGCACCGTCCTGCACGGCTTCGGACAGAAGCCGGTCGCGATCACCGCGACCGCCTCCGGCCCCGCCATGTTGTCGATCGACCCGCGCCGCACCACCGATCAGAGTTACCGGCTGCGCGCGCTCCGCTACGACGGCCAGAGGTACCAGGCCGGCACCAAGCTGAGCTACACCGTCCACTACGACTTCGCCGCCGTAGCGGGTCAGCCGACCATCCCGGCCCCGACCACAGCGCCGACCAGTGCGCCGACGACAAGCACCCCGAAGCCGTCGCCGACGCCGACCAGCACGACAACCAGCACCAAGCCTCCGACCACCACGACGCCGACGACGTCCGCCCCGACGACCACGGCGCCGACGACAACCGCCCCGCCGGCGGCCGGAACCTGCAAGAACCCGGTCTGGTCGTCCTCGGACGCCTTCGGGACCTGGAACACCAGCGGCTACCTGGTCAACAACAACAAGTGGAACGAAGGCGAGGCCGGGCCGCAGAGCATCCACGCCTGCGGGTTCAACAGCTGGTACGTCACCTCGGACCAGAAGGAGCTGGCGAGCAACCCGGGATCGGTCAAGACCTACCCGGACACCCAGAAGAACTTCCCCGACAAGGCCATCAGCTCGTTCGGGAGCATCAAGAGCACGTACGCGAACTCCCAGTCCGCCCCGTCGTCCGGCGAGTACAACTGGTCCTACGACATCTGGCTGAACGGACTCGGCAACGAAGAGCTGATGATCTGGACGAACTACCGGTACCCCGGCTCGTTGCCGCCTGGTGACGCGCAGGACAAGGCGACCGCGACCATCGGCGGCCACACGTTCACCGCCTGGAAGCGCGGCGCCGTCGGCAGCAGGTACATCGCGCTCGCGATGACCGACCAGAAGGCCGTGAGCTCCGTCGACCTGAAGGCGGTCTTCGACTGGCTGGTCTCGAAGGGCTGGCTGTCCGGCACGGACAAGGTCAGCGCGATCGAGTACGGCGTGGAGATCTCCTCCACCAACGGCCCGCAGACCTTCCGGCTGGACGACTACTCGCTCACCACGTCCTGACCCAGCTCGCTCTCGCAGACCCCGGCGGCCACCGCGTTCACGCGGTGGCCGCTTAGGGTTTCGGTGTGACGGGACTCGTGATCTTCGACAACGACGGTGTGCTGGTGGACTCCGAGCGGCTGGCCAACACGATTCTGGCCGAGCTGCTCACGGAGGCCGGGCTGCCGTACACCTTCGAGGAGGCGGTGCGGGACTTCATGGGCGGGTCCATGGCGTCGATGCGCCAGAAGGCGGAGGCTCAGCTCGGGCGGCCGCTGCCGGCGGATCTCGAGGACCGGTACCACCAGCGGCTGTTCGACGGCTTTGCGAACCTGCAGGCGATCGAGGGGGTCGAGGCCGTTCTCGACCACCTGGACGAGCACGGCGTCAGGTACTGCCTCGCCTCCTCGGGCACCCATCGAAGGATCCGTACGGCGTTGACCGCGGTCGGCTTCCTGCACCGTTTCGAGGGCCGGATCTTCAGCGCCGAGGACGTCGCGCACGGCAAGCCCGCCCCGGATCTCTTCCTGCACGCGGCCGCCTCGATGGGCGTGAAACCGGCCGACTGCCTGGTCGTCGAGGACAGCCCGCTGGGCGTCGCCGCCGCGGTCGCCGCCGGCATGAAGGTCTTCGGGTACGCCGGCATGACCGACCCCGCGAAACTCTCCGAAGCCGACACGGTTTTCCACAACATGACGGCCCTCGCGGCCCTGATCGACGGAGCCTGAGACACTGGAATGACCATGTCTACTCCTGAGTCACGTCCGGTCCGTGCTGAGGCCGTGGTCGATCTGGCTGCGATTCGTCACAACGTCGGCACGCTGCGTGCCCGTGCCGAGGGTGCGCAGCTGATGACTGTGGTCAAGGCCGACGGGTACGGGCACGGGATGGTCCCGGTCGCCCGGGCTGCCCGCGAGGCCGGTGCGGACTGGATCGGCGCCGCGGTCCTCGAGGAGGCGCTCGGACTGCGCGCGGCCGGTGACACCGGGCCGATCTTCTGCTGGCTGACCACCCCGGGCGAGCCGCTGGCCGACGCGATCGAGGCCGGGATCGACCTCTCCGCGGGTGCGCCCTGGGAGGTCGACGAGGTCGTCGCCGGGGTGCGGGACCGCCCGGCGCGGGTGCACCTCAAGATCGACACCGGGATGTCCCGCGGTGGCGCGGTACCGGAGGAGTGGCCGGCGCTGATCCGCGCCGCCGTCCGCGCGCAGGCGACCGGGCAGATCGAGATCAAGGGCATCTGGTCGCACCTGGCCTCCTCGGACGAGCCGAAGAGCCCGGCGAACGAGTCCCAGCTGGCGACCTTCACCGAGGCGATCGAGGTCGCCGAGTCGTTCGGTATCGACGCCGAGTTCAAGCACCTCGCGAACTCGGGTGCCACGCTGGCGTTGCCGGAGACCCATTTCAACCTGGTCCGTCCGGGCGTCGCGACGTACGGGCTGTCGCCGTTCGGGCCTGCGCTGCCGTCGTCCGAGCTCGGGCTTCGGCCGGCGATGACGCTCAAGGCGCGGCTGGCGATGGTGAAGCGGGTGCCGGCCGGCGCCGGCGTCTCGTACGGGCTGACCTGGACCGCGCCGCGGCCGTCGACGCTCGGCCTGATCCCGCTCGGGTACGGCGACGGGCTGCCGCGGCACGCCTCGAACGGCGGACCGGTCCAGGCGTACGGCGCGCGGCGTGCGATCGTCGGCCGGATCTGTATGGACCAGTGCGTCGTGAACCTCGAGGACGACCAGGCCGCGGCGGGCGACGAGGTCGTGCTGTTCGGCCCGGGGACGTCGGGCGAGCCGACCGCGGACGACTGGGCCGACGCGGCCGGGACCATCAACTACGAGATCGTCACTCGCCTGGGCGTCCGGATCCCACGCAGGTACATCGACAGCGAAAGGTAGACCGGCATGTCCAAAGCAGGGCGGACTGCTGGTCTGATCGGGGCCGCGGTCGGAGTGCTGGCCGCGGGAGCCGCGGCCGGGGTCGCGGTCGAGCGCCAGGTGATCGGCCGGCGCTCAGGGCAACGCAAACAGCTCGAGGCCGAGCCGTTCGGGTCCCAGCGCGGGACGCCGTACATCTTCACCGCCGACGACGGTGTCGAGCTGTATGTCGAAGTGGACGAGCTGAAGCGCTCACGGCGACCCGCACCACCGCCGAAGCGCCGGCTCGGCCGGAAGCTGCCGTTGCCGCCCGAGGACCTGACCGTGATCTTCGCGCACGGCTACGGCCTGAACATGGACGCCTGGCACTTCGAGCGCCGTGACCTGGCCGGCATCGGGACGATGGTGTTCTACGACCAGCGCTCGCACGGACGCTCCGGCCGGTCCGCGAAGGCGAACGTCAGCATCGAGCAGCTCGGCCGGGACCTGTACGGGATCATCGAGCGGTTCGCGCCGACCGGGCCGGTGATCCTGATCGGTCACTCGATGGGCGGTATGACGATCATGGCGCTCGCCGAGCAGCATCCCGAGCTGTTCGGCGACCGGGTGATCGGTGTCGGCCTGTGCTCGACCAGCGCCGGCGGGCTGGACCAGGTGCCGATCGTGTTCCCGGGCAAGGTCGGAATGCTCGCGCGGGCGCTCGCGACGCCGACGGTCGCCGCGCTGGCCCGGATCCCGGACGTGGTCGAGCGCAGCCGGAAGGCCGGCACGGACATCAGCTACCTGCTGACCCGGAAGTACTCGTTCGGGTCCGAGGTGCCGCCGGCGTTCACCGAGTTCGTCAACGAGATGATCGCGGCGACGCCGATCGAGGTGATCGCGGAGTTCTACCCGATCTTCGCGCTGCACGACAAGTACGACTCCCTGGAGCCGCTGCAGAAGGTGGAGTGCGTGGTCGTCGGCGGCGACAAGGACCATCTGACACCGTTCGCCCACGCCGAGGAGATCGTCCGGCGGGTCCCCGGCGCCGAGCTGGTCGAGGTGCAGAACTGCGGTCACCTGGGCCTGATCGAGCACCACCGTGAATTCACCGCGGCCCTGCTTGGGATGATCGAGCGAGCCGAACAATCGTTAGGGGGTGTCTGATGGTTCCCCGCCTACTGCGGGGCACTCGGCACGGCACCTCGCCGCACGGGTGCAAAGGCCACGATGCTCCGCATCGAGACCTTCGCCCCCGCACGCCGATGCACCGCACCGAGCACCTCCTCGCAACGGCGTGGAACCATCAGACACCCCCTTTAGGACCCTCCTGATGACAGATCTGCACGTCGTCGACGCCACCCAGGAACACGTCGACGACATCGTCAATGTGATCCACCACGCCTTCTCCGCGCGCCGGGTTCTCGATCCGCCGGCGACGGCGTTGTCCGAGAACGCGACGACCGTGGCCGCGGCGATCGCCGAGCACGGCGGGTTGCTGGTGCTGAGCGACGGCGTTCCGCTCGGGGCAGTGCTGTTCGAGCAGGTCGGTGACGTCCTGAACCTGCGCCGGGTGTCCGTCGACCCCCGGTACCAAGCCCGTGGCGTCGCCTCGGCGATGGTCGGTTGCGCGGAGGAGGTCGCCGTACGTCGGGGGCTCAGCCGGGTGAACCTGATCGCGCGGGTCGAACTGCCGGACACCGTGGAGTTCTGGAGGCGGCGGGGGTACTCCGTCGTCGACCAGCAGGCGCACAACCTGACCTTCGCCAAGGCGATGCCGATCGAGTTGACCGTGCCGACCGCCGACGAGATGCAGGCGATCGGCGAGGAGCTGGCCGGTCAGCTGCGGGCGGGCGACGTACTCGTGCTGTCCGGAGACCTGGGCGCGGGCAAGACCACGTTCACGCAAGGGCTCGGCGTCGGGCTGAAGGTGCGCGGGGCGATCACGTCGCCGACGTTCGTGATCTCGCGCGTGCACCCGTCGCTGTCCGGCGGCCCCGCGTTGGTGCACGTCGACGCGTATCGCATCGGCGGCTTTGCGGAGCTCGACGATCTCGACCTGGATGCGAGCCTGGAGGACGCGGTCACAGTGGTCGAATGGGGTCATGGGCTGGCCGAGGCGCTGGCGCCCGATCGGTTGGACATCGTGGTGACCCGTGGGGACGACGACACCGACGAGACGCGGTCGCTGCGGATCACTCCGGTGGGTCCGCGATGGGCCGCATCCGGCGTCCAGGTATCCGTACTGGAGAAGAACTGACATGTTGCTTGCCTTCGACACCTCGAGTGCCGCTGTCACCGTCGCACTGGCCACGCCGGCCGGCGAGGTCGTCGCCTCGTCGACGACCGTCGACGCCTTGCGCCACGGGGAACTCCTCGCGCCCGCGATCGCAGCGGCGCTGGAAACGGCAGGAGTCACGCCGCGCGACCTGACCGGGATCGCGGTCGGCGTCGGCCCGGGTCCGTTCACCGGGCTGCGGGTCGGACTCGTGACGGCCCGGACGATGGGCGAAGTGCTGGGGATCGAGGTCTCCGGCGTGTGCAGCCTCGACATCATCGCGCGGCAGTCGACGCTGACGTTGCCCGTCGCGGTCGCGACGGACGCGCGGCGCAAGGAGATCTACTGGGCGCTGTACGACGGCCCGGCCGCGGACGGCAGCCGTCGGCGGCTCGAGGGACCTGCGGTCGACAAGCCTGCCGAGGTCGCCCACGTGCTGTCCGGGCTGCCCGTGATCGGCCGCGGCGCGGTGCTGTACGCCGAGGCGCTGGGCGTGACCGCTGTCGAGGTCCCGGAGTACCCGTCGGCCAATGTGCTGGCGACGGGCGTGGCAACCGGGACGCTCGAGGTCGTCGCGCCGGATCCGCTGTACCTGCGCCGGCCGGACGTGACCATGTCCAGCGGGCCGAAGAGCGTGCTGTGAGACCTGCGATCAGAGCGGCGCGTCCGGACGACCAGGCTGAACTGGTCGCGTTGGACGAGCTGTGCTTCGGCCCGGCTGCCTGGAGCGCGGGCGCCTGGGCGGACGAGTTCGACCGGCTGAGCGAGGACCGGGTCGTCCTGGTCGCGGACGAGGGCGCGCTGGTCGGGTACGTCGTCCTGCTGCTGCCTCCGGTCGCGCTTGATGTGGTCGAGGTGCTGCGGATCGCGGTGACCCCGGCAGAGCGCCGTACCGGGATCGGCGGGCAGTTGCTGACGGCGGCGCTGGACCGGTGTGCCGGCCGGACGGTGTTGCTGGAAGTTGCTGCGAGCAACGAATCGGCGATCGGGTTGTACCGGGGCTTCGGCTTCGAGGAGATCAGCCGGCGCAGCGGGTACTACGGCGCCGGCGAGGATGCGGTGATCATGCGGTGGCGGGAGGAACAGTGACTACAGAGCCCCTGATTCTGGGGATCGAGACGTCGTGTGACGAGACCGGGGTCGGGATCGTGCGCGGGCAGACGCTGCTCGCCGACGCGATCGCGTCCAGCGTCGAGGAGCACGCACGGTTCGGCGGGGTCGTCCCCGAGGTGGCCAGCCGGGCGCACCTCGAGGCGATGGTGCCGACGATCCGGCGCGCCTGCGAGACGGCCGGTGTCAAACCGACCGACGTCGACGCAGTCGCGGTGACCAGCGGGCCTGGCCTGGCCGGCGCCTTGCTCGTCGGTGTCGCAGCGGCCAAGGGGCTGGCGTTGTCGCTGGACAAGCCGATCTACGGCGTGAACCATCTCGCGGCGCATGTCGCGGTGGACACCCTGGAGCACGGCGATCTGCCGAAGGGCTGCGTCGCGATGCTGGTGTCCGGTGGGCACTCGTCGCTGCTCGCGGTCGAAGACATCACCGACGGCGTCGTACCGATGGGCAGCACCATCGACGACGCGGCCGGTGAGGCGTTCGACAAGGTGGCGCGGGTGCTCGGGCTGCCGTTCCCGGGCGGGCCGTGGATCGACAAGGCGGCGCGCGACGGCGGGGACCGGCTGTATGTGACGTTCCCGCGCGGGCTGACGTCGCAGCGGGACCTCGAGCGGCACCGGTTCGACTTCTCGTTCTCCGGGTTGAAGACCGCGGTCGCGCGCTGGGTCGAGGCTCGGCGGCGGGACGGCGAGGACGTGCCGGTGAACCATGTCGCGGCGGCGTTCCAGGAAGCGGTCTGCGACGTACTGACCCGCAAGGCGATCGACGCGTGCAAGGACCGCGGTTTCGAGCACCTGCTGATCGGCGGCGGTGTCGCGGCGAACTCGCGGCTCCGGGCGATGGCCGAGGAGCGTGCGTCCGCGGCGGGTATCGCCGTACGGGTGCCGCGGCCCGGCCTGTGTACCGACAACGGCGCGATGGTCGCCGCGCTCGGCTCGGAGCTGGTCCGGTCCGGGAAGGCCCCGTCGCCCCTCGATCTTCCCGCCGACTCGTCCATGCCGATCACGGAGGTACTGAACAAATGAGGTGGACCGGCCCGGACGGCTTCGAGGCGGACGACGACGCCGAGCGGATCGACGTCGAGGTGGTGCAGGGCTTCCTGAGTACGTCGTACTGGGCCGAGGGGATCCCACGGGAGGTGGTGGACCGAGCGATCGCCGGTTCGCTGAACCTCGGCGTGTACGGCGCGGACGGTGCGATGGTCGCGTACGCGCGGATGGTGACGGACCGGGCCACGTTCGCCTGGCTGGCCGACGTGTTCGTGCTGGAATCGCACCGTGGGCACGGCCTCGGGAGGTTCGTCGTGTCGACCTTGCTCGAGCATCCGGACTTGAAGGGCCTGCGGCAGATCCTGCTGGCGACCGCCGACGCGCACGAGCTCTACCGGTCGTACGGCTTCAGCGAAACGCCGCCTGGACGGATGATGGCGATCCGCAGGGAACCGGCCGAGTTGTACGTGCGGCCGTGAGGCGTCCGGGTGTCGATCTCGTCCGGCACCCGGCGGGAGCGACCGAGCTGGTGCTGCTCGCGCACGGCGGCGAGGAGCACTCGCTCGCCGACCCGCACCTGTGGCGCCCCGCGGTGCTGCGGTTGTGGCCGTTCGCGCGGGCCGCGCTGTCGGTCGCGCCGAACGCCGCCATCGGGTTCCTCCGGTATCGCTTCCGCGGCTGGAACGACGCCGGCGACGCGGCGACCGATCTGCGGACCGTCCTGGACGAGCTGCCGCCGGTGATCTCGCGCGTGCTACTGATCGGGCACTCGATGGGCGGGCGAGCCGTAGTCGCCGGCGGCGATCATCCGCGGGTGGCGGGCGTCCTGGCGCTGGCGCCGTGGCTGCCGCGCGACGAGCCGCTCGTCGCACTTCGCCCGCCCGTCACGTTCGTGCACGGGACCGACGACACGATCACGTCTCCCGAGGGCACGACGGCGTACGTGCAGAGGTTGCGTGCGGCCGGGACAGCGGTGACGACGTATTCGCTCGCCGGGGAAGGGCACGCGATGCTGCGGCGGCCGAAGGACTGGAACCGGCTGGTGGCCGAGTTCGTCGCGGGGATCCCTGCCGGTGGTGGCGACGAGCACTTGCCGACGGTGCGCGATCAGACGGCGTCGGCGATCGGCGAGATCGCGATCGCTCGATTCCGGATGGCCGTGAAGGAACGGTTCCGGGCAGGTTAGTGGCGGGTCTCCGGGGAGTTGCGGCAGCGGACGCAGCACCTCGCCCGCCGGCTTGTCGCCCGGAGACCCGCTCGCGAGATCGATCATATGTTCGAATGTGCGGCGAACGCAAGTCCTGATTGTTGGGCGCGATGGCGGCCGGGTGTGGTGCCGACGACAGCGGCGAAGGCTGCGATGAAGCCGCTCGGGTTCGCCCATCCGCAGGCGTGTGCGACGTACGTGGTGTCGTGACCGTCCGCGAGCAGGACGAGAGCGTGGTAGATCCGGAGCTGCGTGCGCCATTCGTAGTACGTCATGCCGAGCTCGTTGCGGATCAGGCGGCTGAGGGTGCGGGCGCCGGCTCCGGCCGTGCGTCCCAGTTCGGCGAGGGGCGTGTTGTCCGCGGGGTTCTCGCGGAGGAGTTCGGCGATGCTGCGCAGGCGGTCGTCGCGCGGTTCCGGTAGCTGCAGTGGCTGCTCGGTCGCCTCGTGGAGTTCGTCGACGAGAACCTGCTGGAGGCGGATGCGGGCGGCGGGCTCGAGGTGGCGGCCCGTCAGGGCGAGAACGACCTCGCGGGCGAGACCGGACGCCAAGAACACTGCCGGATGGTCCGGGATGCTTTCGGCCAGTGGTGCGGGGAGGAACACGATCCGCATGTCGGTCTCGCCGTGGGCGCGGTGCTGGTGGGTGAACCCGGCCGGCGTCCAGGCGATCCGGTTGGCGGGCACGATCGACGTACCCCGATCGGTTTGCACGGCCAGGACGCCGCGGGCGGCGTACACCAGGTGTCCCTCGTCGTGCGTCTGCACCGAGCTGGTGCCGCCCGAGGCCCAGTGGTGGGCGCCGGCGGACGGGAAGAGCTCCGAGCGGAGAGGTTGGCGGCCGACGGGCATAGCTTGGCATTCTATCGGTGGTCGGCCATGCCGCTCTGCGGCGAGAGTGAAGGCATGAGTGCGACGATGCGTGCCGCGGTGTGTATCCAGGCGGGTGGTCCCGAAGTACTGGAGCTTCGCGAGCTACCGGTGCCGGCGGTTCGGGACGGCTGGAGTCTGGTGCGGGTACACGGAGCCGGTCTGAACCGGTCGGAGCTGCGGACCCGGCAGGGGCATTCGCCGTCGGTGCGGTTCCCGCGGGTCCTCGGGATCGAATGTGTCGGCGTTGTGGCTGCCTCGACCGATCCCGCCGTACCGGAAGGGACGACGGTCGCGGCGGTGATGGGGGAGATGGGCCGCGCGTACGACGGCGGCTATGCGGAGTACGCATTGTTGCCGAACGCAACGTTGATGCCGGTGGCCACGACGCTGCCGTGGGACGTGCTGGCCGCGCTGCCCGAGACGTACCTGACGGCGCAGGGCGCGTTGGACGCGTTGGGGATCGAGCGCGGCGGCCGGTTGCTGATTCGCGGCGGTACGTCGTCGGTGGGGATGGCTGCCGCGGCGATCGCGGCCGGGTCCGGGGTCGAGACCGCGGTGACGACGCGGCAGGCGAGCAAGGTCGATGCGCTGACCGCAGACCATGTGGTGGTCGACGCCGGTGAATCGCTGGGCGGATCGCTGCGGGAGATCTGGCCTGACGGACCGGAGTACGTTCTGGACCTGGTCGGCGCGCGTACGGCTGTGGACTCGCTGCGGCTCGTCCGTCGCGGCGGCACGGTGTGCGTGGCGGGTTCACTCAGTGGGTGGTTGATCCAGGACTTCGAGCCGATCGCGATGATCCCGTCCGGGACTCGGCTGACCGCGTTCCACAGCGAGACGATGAAGGGTCGCGCGGACGTGCTGCAGCGGATTGTGAGCGAGGTCGAGAGCGGCGTCTACCGGCCGAACGTCGACCGTGTCTTCGAGCTGGACGAGATCGTCGCGGCGCACCGGTACATGGAGGACGATCAGGCGACCGGGAAGCTGGTCGTCACCCTGCGGCACGAGTAGGCGACGGCGTCGCGGCCGATGCGCGTGATGACGAGGGTCGCCGATGCCGATCCCTTCGGTGCGAGCTTCTTGCGTAGCTGGGCCGGGTCGAGGTCGATGCCGCGCTTCTTGATCTCCAGGGTCCCGATGCCCTGGGTGCGGACCCAGGAGCGCAACGCCTTCTCCTTGTAGGGCAGCTCTTCCAGCACCTCGTACGCCGAGGCCAGCGCCGTCGGGACGTACGTCGACGCCGTGACGTAGGCGATGCGGGGATCCAGCAGCCAACCGTCGACCGCTGCGGCGACGGCGGTGACCAGACCAGCTCGGACAACTGCACCGTCGGGCTCGTAGATGTACTTGCCGACCGGGCCGCTGTCGGCTTCCGGTGCGTCGCTGACGCTCGCACCGCCGGGGAGCAGCGTGGCCCGCCGGGACGTGCCTGGGGAGAGCTGCCCCGACCAGAGGGCCGCCTCCTTGACCTCACCGGAGTCGCTGATCCATTCGGCTTCCACACCTTCGGGGATCGCGTCGTGCGGGATGCCGGGCGCGACCTTCACGCACGCAGTCCGCTGCAGGAGCTGGGTGACGAAGGACCATGGCGGTGAGTACGCGTTGTGGTCGAACACCCGCCGTCCATCGGCCCGGCGCGCGGGGTCTGCGAAAACCACGTCGTACGGCGTGAGGTCGGTGGACTCGGCTTCGCCTACCAGTACCTCGCCGGACAGCCCCAGTGCGGACAGGTTGGCGCGGGCGGTGGCTGCCGTCTCTGGATCGCGTTCGACTCCGGTGACGTGCAGTCCGGCGCGTGCGGCGCTGATGAGGTCGCCGCCAATTCCGCATCCCAGATCGACCACGCGGGCGCCGGGCAGGGTGGCTGCGAGGCGTGCGGCTCGGTGGGTGCTGACCGTGGTGCGGGTGGCTTGCTCAAGGCCGTCTGGGGTGAAGTACATGCGTTCTGCGTCCGGTCCGAACTTGGCGACGGCGCGGTGGCGTAGTGAGGCTTGGGTGACCGCAGTCGTGACAAGCGGTGCGTCGTACCGGCGTCTGAGCTTCTCGACGAGCTGGAGCTCGTTGCCAGGGCGGTACTCGGCGCAGGCAGCAGCCAGTACCTCAGCGCCCGGACCCTCGAGCAGCGCGGTGACACTCACCCCGCAACTTTAGAGGGGGCTCGAACAGCTCCTGCTCCAGCTGCGGGTTGCCATCGAGTACAGCCGCCAGTTCATCGCGGAGCGGGTCTTCGGGCCGTAGATGCCGTCCACTACCAGGTGGTGCTTGCGCTGGACGGTCTTGACGACCGCGCGGGTGTTGCTGCCGTAGATGCCGTCGACGGCGAGCTTGGAGCCGTAGCAGAAGTTCAGGTTGCGCTGGAGGACCTGGATCGCGGTCTCCGGGTCACCTGTCCGGCTGGTGCCGCGGTACGGGTCGTCGCCGTACATCAGGTTGCAGGTGGTGCTGGTGCTGCCCAGGATCGACGGCATCGGGATGCCCCAGCTGCGGTTCACCGGCACGAGGCGCGCGGACCTGCACTGCGGCAGAGCGGCTGCTGCTTTCAGCTCGGCGGCCGCCGCGTCGTGGGCGACAGGCTGGTCGGCCGGCGCCTTGGCCGCCGGCGCTTCGGAGACCGGCGCTGTGGACACCGGCGCTGCGGCGGGTGGTGACGGGTCCTTCGACGCGTTGGCGGCGACGGCGCCAACGGCGACCGCGCCGATGGCGGCCAGTAGCGCGATCGTCCGTCCGGACGGCTTCGGCAGCGCCGGTAACTTGAACGCCATGGCCCCTCCTCTGATCGCTCTGAGAGAACGGTCGCACGTGCCGGCGGGTCCGGCCCAGCGTTCGGCCACATTCCGTACCCGCCCGATCACCGGGTTGCCGAGATTGTTTGGCACTCGAGTTGACCGAGTGCTAATCGCGGCCTAGATTCGGTGTTGGCACTCTCGGTGTGAGTGTGCCAACGGTCCGGCCTCCTGACCCCCGCGACGGCAGGGGAGCGCGACCACATGTCACAGACAAGCGAATTCGACCGTGGAGGTCAGCAAGTGTCGGTCACGATCAAGCCGCTCGAGGACCGTGTCCTCGTCGCGCCGCTCGAAGCCGAGCAGACCACGAAGTCCGGCCTGGTGATCCCGGACACCGCCAAGGAGAAGCCGCAGGAGGGCGAGATCCTCGCCGTCGGCCCGGGCCGGATCGACGACAACGGCAACCGCGTCCCGCTGGACGTCAGCGTCGGCGACAAGGTCATCTACTCCAAGTACGGCGGCACCGAGGTCAAGTACGACGGTCAGGACTACCTGATCCTGGGCGCCCGCGACATCCTCGCAGTCGTCAGCAAGTGACGAACGCCCGCTGTTCCTGACTGACACCGCCCCGGAGCCTCTGGCGCCGGGGCGGAGTGGGTCCGGGACAGCGGGCCTCGCTCCTGCAACGAGAGACATACGGAAAAGGACTGGTTTTCTTCATGCCGAAGATCCTCGAGTTCGACGAGAACGCGCGGCGCGCGCTGGAGCGTGGCGTCGACAAGCTCGCGAACACGGTGAAGGTGACGCTGGGCCCGAAGGGCCGCTACGTCGTCCTGGACAAGAAGTGGGGCGCCCCGACCATCACCAACGACGGTGTGACCGTCGCCCGTGAGGTCGAGCTGGACGACCCGTTCGAGAACCTTGGTGCGCAGCTGACCAAGGAGGTCGCCACCAAGACCAACGACATCGCCGGTGACGGCACCACCACCGCGACGGTGCTGGCGCAGGCTCTGGTGCACGAGGGCCTGCGGGCGGTCGCCGCCGGCGCCAACCCGATGGGCCTCAAGCGCGGTATCGAGGCGGCCGTCGAGGCCGTGTCGGCCAAGCTGGTCGAGACCGCGCGGCCGGTGGACGACAAGGGCGACATGGCCCACGTCGCCACCATCTCCGCCCGGGACGCCGAGATCGGCGGCCTGATCGCGGACGCGTTCGACAAGGTGGGCAAGGACGGTGTGATCACCGTCGAGGAGTCGAACACCTTCGGGACCGAGCTCGAGTTCACCGAGGGTATGCAGTTCGACAAGGGCTACATCTCGCCGTACTTCATCACCGACGCCGAGGCCGGCGAAGCGGTGCTGGAGGACCCGTACATCCTGATCCACCAGGGCAAGATCTCCGCGATCGCGGACCTGCTGCCGCTGCTGGAGAAGGTCGTGCAGTCCGGCAAGGCGCTGCTGATCATCGCCGAGGACGTCGAGGCCGAGGCGCTGTCGACCCTGGTGGTCAACAAGATCCGCGGCAACTTCACCTCGGTCGCCGTCAAGGCGCCGGGCTTCGGTGACCGCCGCAAGGCGATGCTGGAGGACCTGGCCGCGCTCACCGGCGCGCAGGTCGTCGCCCCCGAGGTCGGGCTGAAGCTCGACCAGGTCGGCCTCGAGGTGCTCGGTTCGGCACGCCGGATCGTGGTCTCGAAGGACAACACGACCGTCGTCGAGGGCACCGGCAAGGCCGAGGACATCGAGGGCCGGGTCAGCCAGATCAAGTCCGAGATCGAGCGCACCGACTCCGACTGGGACCGCGAGAAGCTGCAGGAGCGGCTGGCCAAGCTGGCCGGCGGCGTCTGCGTCATCAAGGTCGGCGCGGCCACCGAGGTCGAGCTGAAGGAGAAGAAGCACCGGATCGAGGACGCGGTGTCCGCGACCCGGGCCGCGATCGAGGAGGGCATCGTCGCGGGTGGCGGTTCCGCACTCGTGCACGCGTCCACCGTGCTGGACAAGGACCTCGAGCTCGACGGTGACGAGGCCACCGGTGTCCGGATCGTCCGCAAGGCGGTCGTCGAGCCGCTGCGCTGGATCGCGGAGAACGGCGGCTACGAGGGCTACGTCGTGACGGCGAAGGTTGCCGAGCTCGAGTCCGGCAGCGGCTTCAACGCCGCCACCGGTGAGTACGGTGACCTGCTGGCGCAGGGCGTCCTGGACCCGGTCAAGGTGACCCGGTCCGCGCTCGCCAACGCCGGCTCGATCGCCGCCCTGCTGCTGACCACCGAAACCCTGGTGGTCGACAAGCCCGAGGAAGAAGAGCCCGCCGCAGCCGGTCACGGCCACGGCCACGGCCACTGATCCCTCAACACCAAAGCACCGCCCGGCAGACTCTGCCGGGCGGTGCTCTGTTGTACGGCGAGACATGTGGGCATGGTGTTTGCGTGGAGCTGTTGCGGGCTGTGCACGAGCAGGCGGCGTACCCGATCAACTGGCCTGCCGACCCCCGAACTTGGCTGACGCCGGAGAACAGCCTGGGTTGCTGGGTCGCGGTGAGTGGTGCGCGGGTCGTGGGGCATGTGGTGCTGACGGCGGTGGGTGGTGGTGCCGAGGTGGAGCGGTTGTTCGTGGATCCGCGGGCGACCCGGCAGGGGATCGGGCGGCAGCTGCTCGACCGCGTAGGTCGAACTGGTCAGTAGTGACAGATTGTGATCATTTGGGGGGCTTGATCACGAATTGCCACTATGCAATGAGAGTTGAGCGCCGTACCATCTTTCACGGCTGACCGGTCCGAACACGAGGGGGCAAGGGGTGACAGAGGTCCGAGTACCTGACACCCACGACCGGGTCGAGCTCAGGGATCTTGCCGCGCTGGCCGGCGACGGGGACCGTACAGCTCTCAATGACCTGCTCACCAGGGTGCGCGCAGTAGCGCACCGTTACGTACGGTCCCGTTTGTGGACCTATCCCGGCGGCGCCGACATGGTCGACGACGTCGCACAAGAAGTATGTGTCGCGGTGTTCGGCGCGCTGGGCCGGTATCGTGACGAGGGGAGGCCTTTCGAGGCTTTCGTCTACGGCATCGCGGCCCGCAAGGTCGCCGATGCCCAGCGTGCGTTCGCGGTCGCCGACGTCTCGACGCCGGACCTGCCGGACGGCGCGGACGAGTCACCGACGCCGGAGGAGCGCGCGGTTCGGCACTCAGAGGTCCAGCACATCATGGGCCTGCTGGACAAGTTGCCGGAGAAACTGCGGGAGATTTTGCGCCTTCGCGTCGTTGCGGGGATGTCAGCCGAGGAGACCGGCCGGGCACTGGGGATGACACCGGGGGCGGTGAGGGTCGCACAGCATCGGGCGTTGAACACGCTCAGGGGGTTTGTGGGGCATGAAGCAGAGCTGGAACGAGGAAGAGCAGGGGAGGGGCATCATGGCTGACCGTTTCGACCTGGACGCGATCGAGGCCGATGACGCGCTGCTCGATCTGCTCGCCGCCGGTGGGGAGTCCGCCCGAGCGGCGGGCGAGCACGACCCGGCCGTCGCACTGCTGGCCGATCTACGGCTGGCGGTCGAGGTCGAGGACGAGCTCCCGGTGGAGACCATCGACGATCCGGAGAGCTTCCTGGCGCGGTGCGCGGCGCTCAACCCGGTCACCGACCCGTTCGCCCGTAAGGTGGCGACCCGCGGTCTGGCGTTCGGTGTTGCCGCGGTGGCGGCGCTGTCGGTCTCCGGGGTGGCCGCGGCGGTCACCGGTGACCCGTTGTCGCCGTACGAGAAGGTCATCGAGAAGATGGTCGATGCGGTCCGCCCGCAGACCAGCTTCCCGAAGGAGGACCTCGACGGACTGCCGGTCGTGGACCGGAGCAAGATCGTCAAGGTCGGCAAGGACTTCAAGGAGAAGGCGAAGGCCGAGCACGCCGCCGAGAACGCCGGCAAGACCAACGTGGCCGGCGACGGCGAACTGTCGCAGGACGGCACCGAGAAGCCGGACGCGCTCGGACTGCCGGCGGACGACAAGCCGTTCGCGATCCGCGACAAGGACGCCTTCCCGGTCAAGCCGGAGCCGACCGAGGACCCGGTCAAGCCGACGACCGAGGTGACGCCGACGCCGACCGACGACACCAAGACGACGGAGCCGACCGACACCAAGACCACCGAGCCGACGGACACGAAGACGACGGAGACGCCGCCGGACACCCCGACGACGACCCCGACCGACGAGCCGCCCGGCACCACCACGCCGACTCCGACGCCGACGGAGACGACCACCACGACGCCGCCGACGAACGTCGACACCGGTACGGGCGACACGGGCACGGGCGACAACAACACGTCGACCGGTGAGCCGACGTCGACGCCGAGCGCCGGCTCCGGAGAGGGTCAGACGAGCGACGGGGAGACCACGCCGGGCTCGGACAGCACCACCGCTCCCGCCGGTACCAGCGGTTCGGACACGTCGGGCACCGACACCTCCGGCGCCGGTGAGACGCCGGGTAGCGATGTCACGCAGGTCCCGGACCAGGTCAAGGAAATCGCGGACGTGGTCGAGACGATCGTGGCGCCGGTCCTGCCGACGCCGAGCGGTGAGCCGGTCGCGAACGAAACCACCGAGCGGTTCTTCGGCACACCCGACGCGACGGCGAAGTCCGTCACGACGAGCAAGGCGACGGCGAAGAAGGCGGCGGCCAAGGCGACCGGGAAGCACGCGCGCGGGACGGTCAGCACGGGCTCGGTCCGCAAGGCCTACCCGAAGGGCAAGCATTCCAGCGGTGCGTACGCCGAGGGCAAGCACGCCGCGATCGCCCGGACGTACGGCTCGACCACCGACGCCAGCCTGCTGCAGATCCTGGACGTCGTGAACGCGCCCATCAAGTAACCGTTCGACCACCGACCGCCCGCCGCGAACCGTGGCGGGCGGTTGCTTGTGGTGGCCTGTGGACGGCGGATTCGGGGCCTGGTGGCGGCGCGGATAGGATGGGGTTCCGTTGTCGCCGTACAAAAGGTGCTCGCTTTCCCCATGGACATCACCCCCGCTGGAGTTCCCGACAAGTTCGCCGTCCTCGGCCTCACCTTCGACGACGTACTGCTGCAGCCGAACGAGTCCGACGTCATCCCGTCCGAGGCCGTCACGCGGTCCCGGCTGAGTCGTAACGTCGAGGTGAACATCCCGCTGGTGTCCAGCGCGATGGACACCGTCACCGAGGCCCGGATGGCGATCGCCATGGCGCGCCAGGGCGGTCTCGGCGTGCTGCACCGCAACCTTTCGATCGAGGACCAGGCCCAGCAGGTCGACCTGGTCAAGCGCTCCGAGTCCGGCATGATCGCGCAGCCGATCACGATCGGCCCGGACGCCACCATCGGCGAGGCCGACGCGCTCTGCGGGCAGTACCGGATCTCCGGCGTCCCGGTGGTGGACGACGCGGGTGTCCTGGTCGGCATCGTCACCAACCGCGACATGCGCTTCGAGACCGACCTGTCCCGGCCGGTCCGCGAGGTGATGACCAAGCAGCCACTGATCACCGGTCGGCAGGGCATCGCCGCCGACGACGCGATGGCCCTGCTCAGCAAGCACAAGGTGGAGAAGCTGCCGCTGGTCGACGACGCCGGCAAGCTCACCGGGCTGATCACGCTGAAGGACTTCGTCAAGCGCGACAAGTTCCCGCTGTCCACCAAGGACGGCTCCGGCCGGCTGATGGTCGGCGCGGCGATCGGCTTCTTCGGCGAGGCCTACAAGCGGGCCATGACGCTGGTCGAGGCCGGTGTCGACGTGCTCGTGGTGGACACCGCGCACGGTCACTCCCGGGCCCAGATCGAGATCATCCGCAAGCTCAAGGCCGACCCGGCCACCCGCGGCGTGGACGTCGTCGGCGGCAACGTCGGCACCCGCGCGGGCGCGCAGGCGCTGGTCGAGGCGGGCGCGGACGGCGTCAAGGTCGGCGTCGGCCCCGGTTCGATCTGTACGACGCGGGTCGTGTCCGGCGTCGGCGTGCCGCAGGTGACCGCGATCTACGAGGCGTCGCTGGCCTGCAAGCCGGCCGGTGTCCCGGTGATCGGCGACGGCGGCCTGCAGTACTCCGGTGACATCGCCAAGGCGCTCGTCGCGGGTGCGGACACGGTCATGCTGGGCTCGCTGCTCGCCGGGTGCGAGGAGTCGCCGGGCGACCTGGTGTTCATCAACGGCAAGCAGTTCAAGGCGTACCGCGGGATGGGCTCGCTCGGCGCGATGTCGTCGGCCGGCGGCTTGCGCAAGTCGTACTCGAAGGACCGCTACTTCCAGCACGACGGCGGCTCCGACGAGAAGCTGATCGCCGAGGGCGTCGAGGGCCAGGTGCCGTACCGGGGCCCGCTGTCGGCGGTCGCGCACCAGCTGATCGGCGGCCTGCGGCAGTCGATGTGGTACACGGGCGCCCGGACCGTGCCGGAGTTGCAGGAGAAGGGCCGCTTCGTGCGGATCACCTCCGCCGGCCTGCAGGAGTCCCACCCGCACGACATCCAGATGACGGTCGAAGCCCCGAACTACTCGGGCCGCTGACCGCCTGCTACCTGTAAGGACACCAGATGACCGAGATCGAGATCGGCCGCGCGAAGCGGGGTCGGCAGGCGTACGCGTTCGACGACATCGCGATCGTGCCGTCGCGCCGCACGCGGGACCCCGAGGAGGTCTCGGTCGCCTGGCAGATCGACGCGTACCGGTTCGAGCTGCCGATCCTGGCCGCGCCGATGGACTCGGTGATGTCGCCGGCCACCGCGATCGCGATCGGCAAGGCCGGCGGTCTCGGCGTCCTGAACCTCGAAGGTCTCTGGACGCGGTACGAGGACCCGACCAGCCTGCTCGAGGAGATCACCAGCCTCGAGACGCAGCAGGCCACGCACCGGTTGCAGGAGATCTACGCGGCGCCGATCAAGCCCGAGCTGCTCTCGCAGCGGGTGCAGGAGATTCGCGACTCCGGTGTGACGGTGGCCGGTGCGCTGTCGCCGCAGCGCACCAAGCAGTTCGCCAAGCACGTCGTGGACGCGGGGGTCGACCTGTTCGTCATCCGCGGTACGACGGTGTCCGCCGAGCACGTGTCGGGCCAGGCGGAGCCGCTGAACCTGAAGCAGTTCATCTACGACCTCGACGTACCCGTGATCGTCGGCGGCTGCGCGACGCATCAGGCGGCGTTGCACCTGATGCGGACCGGTGCGGCCGGCGTACTCGTCGGCTTCGGCGGCGGTGCGGCGCACACCACGCGGAAGGTGCTCGGGGTGGCGGTGCCGATGGCGAGTGCGGTGGCCGACGTGGCGGCGGCGCGGCGGGACTACATGGACGAGTCCGGCGGCCGGTACGTGCATGTCATCGCGGACGGCTCGGTCGGACGGTCCGGTGACGTGGCGAAGGCGATCGCCTGCGGCGCGGACGCCGTGATGGTCGGTTCGCCGCTGGCCCGCGCGAGCGACGCTCCGGGCGGCGGGTACCACTGGGGCGCCGAGGCCTGGCACCAGGACCTGCCCCGCGGTGAGCGGGTCGAGGTCGGCGTCACCGGCACGATGGAGCAGATCCTGTTCGGCCCGTCCTGGGTCCCGGACGGCACGATGAACCTGGTCGGCGCCCTCAAACGCGCGATGGCCACCACCGGCTACACGGAACTCAAGGAGTTCCAGCGAGTCGAGGTCGTCGTAGGTTGAGTACCGGCGTACTGCTCCTGCATGGTTCGAGTGGTACGCCGGACTTGGATCGGGCTCGTCTGCTCGAGGCCGAGGGGTACGACGTACTCGCGCCGCGATGGAACGTGACGCATGAGGTTCCGTTGGAGTCGTTCCCGCTGGCTGAGTTGGCGCACCACGATCGGCTGGTTGTGATGGGCAGTTCCTGGGGTGCCGAGGCCGCGTTGCTGCTGGGTGCGCTCGACGAGCGGGTCGACGCGGTGGTCGCGTTCGCACCGAGCGCTTACGTGTGGGGCCGGAACCTGGAGGACGGCAGCCAGCGGTCGGCCTGGACCTGGCAGGTAGAGCCCCTCCCGTTCGTACCGCTCGACCTGGACTGGAAGTCCGAGGACGATCCGCCGAGCTACACCGGCCTGTATCGCCAGAGCCTGCGGCGTGCTCCGGAGCAGGCGCGGATCCCGGTGGAGCGGATCAACCAGGTGCTTCTCATCGCCGGCGGTGACGACAA
Organism: Kribbella sp. VKM Ac-2566; assembly: GCF_004366005.1. Lineage (NCBI taxonomy): Bacteria > Bacillati > Actinomycetota > Actinomycetes > Propionibacteriales > Kribbellaceae > Kribbella > Kribbella sp. VKM Ac-2566. The sequence continues at coordinate 563,724 of NZ_SODT01000012.1, forward strand.
GGTGTGGCCGGCGGTCGAGTTCGCGGAGGAGATCGCCCGGCGTCGTGCCGAGCAGGCGACCCGGATCGTGATGGTCCCGGACGCCGGGCATCGTGCGGTGCTGCCGGGGGAGGAGCCGAAGACCGCGGGACAGCGGATGGCGCGCGGCGGGACCGAGGCAGCCGACCGCAAGTTGGGCACCCGAGCGTGGCCCGAGATCCTGGAATTGCTCGGAGCTTGAGCCGACTTGCGTCGAGTTCACCCGGTTTGACGGGTTCTGGAAGGATTGCCGCATGGGATTGTTCAGCCGTCGGAGCAGCCAGGACACGGACAATGTTGCCCTCGCCGCAGCGCGAGGCCGACTGTCCCCGGACGACGTCGATCAGGTGCGGTTCCTGATCACCACGAAGAAGGCGGTGCACGCGGTCAAGTTGATCCGGGACCGCACCGGCCTCGACCTCAGGCAGTCCAAGGAGTTGGTCGACGACATCCGCCTCGGGCGGTACGTGCCGCCGACGACCGGTACGCCGTTGGTCCGCCGCCCGGGCACCAACCTGGCCGAGCGCACCCGCGCCCTCAAGGCCGCGGGCGAACTCCACCAGGCGACCGCCCTCGTCGTCAGCGAGACCGGCATGACCGAGGCCGAAGCGGGCCTGTTCGTCGGCGCCCTCCGCCCCGACCTGCAGGACTGATTCAGCCTTTGACGTAGGACAGCTTCTCAGCGATTTTGCCGTCTCGTAGTCGCAGTACGTCGACACCGCGGACCTGGCCTCGGTTGCCGGACGGCTCGCGCCAGGAGTACCGCCACCGTACGACGGCCCGATCGCCGAGCAGCACGGTCTCCTCGGTCTCGAAGTGCGGGTCGGCGGTGTCCGCGAACAGCGTCGCCCACACCGCCCGGACCGCGTCCGCGCCCTCGAAGCGCCCGCCGTCCGGCGCCGGCGACGTGGACTCGAACACGATGTCGTCGGTGACCAGCGACATCGCCGTCTCCAGGTCGCCCTCGTCGAAGGCGGTCCCGAACCGCTCGAGCACCGGAGTCGCCGGCGTCCACCGGGCATCCCGCCCGAACGCGGCGAGCAGGGCCTCGGCCGGATCGGTGAAGCCTTCCAGATGCTTGCCGATGATTCCGGTCGACCGGTAGAGGTCCTCGCGCTTGGCGAACCAGTCCGCGACCTCGTCCACGAGCTCGGGGTCCATCCGCGGCAGTGCACCGATCGCGACGGCCAGATCCCAGCCGTGGATCAGGTGGTCCGCCGCGAGCTGTCGCAGGTACTCGTGCGGATCCTCGTCGCCGTACGACAGGTGCACCTTGTCGATCGACCAGGTTGCGGCGACCTCCGCCTCGCGCGCGGCGTACGAGGCCGCGGCGGCCGGATCGTCCTCGAGCAGGTCACCGTCGAGGGTGTCCCCGACCTCGGCGATCGTCTTGCCCGCCATCAGCGGCACGGTCCAGCGCTCCTCGCCGACGACATGGTTGACCAGCGCCCGGACGTCCCAGTCCGAGCACGGTGTCGGCGCCGACCACTGATCGGCCGGCACCTCCGAGACCAGGTCCGCGAAGTTGGCGACCGTGCGATTGTGCAGTTCCACAACGTCCATGACATCCCCCTCCCAGCGTCAGCGTGGGCCGGAGGAGGCCGGGACGTCAACGGCCGAGCTGGAGTTGCTCCGCGGCCTCGTGGGCGTGATGGGACGCGGCCAGGTCACCGGTGGCGGCCAGGAGGTTGCCGTGGTGCCGGTAGCAGGCGCCGGCCAGGTCCTTCATCAGCGCGTTGTCGTCGGCGTACGGGATCAGGGCGGTCGCGACCTCCGCGCACCAGCCCCCGAGATCGAGCGCGAGGTCGGTCCGCCCGGCCTGGAAGTATGCCTCGGAGATGTCGAGCAGCAGTTGCGCCCAGATCGGTACGTACATCTCGGTCTGGAACCGCATCCGGTGCGACTCCCGCTCGGACGAGATCGCGAACAGGTAGTGCGCCTCCATGCCCAGCGTGAGCGCGGCGTTGCCGTCCTGCGAAAGCAGCGGCTTCACCAACTCCGCGAGCTCGGTCGCGCGTTGCGCCGCCGACTCCGGATCGGTCCGGCCCGACACGGTCGCCAGCGTCATCCCGGGCGCGGGCTCACTCAGTGCCACCAGCCGGTGGTACTGCTCGAACGGCCCGAGCTTGATCTCCGCGTTCTCCAGCGCCGCGACCAGCGTCAGCGGCAACCCGCGGTCGAGCTCCTCGACCACCCGGGCCGCCGTCTCGGCATCGGTGTCGTACGCCGTCCGCAAGCAGGCCTCGCCCTCCAACCGGCCGACGATGCCGAGGTGCTTGCCCTTCCTGACCAGGGCGGCGACCAGCGTGCGCATGTCGGTCGCCGAGTCCGAGTCGGCGAGTGTGTCGGCTGTCGTCAGTCCGATCTCGTCCGCCTCGAGCGCAAGGTCCAGCCGGCCTTCGGCAGCGTGGACGTCGGCCGACACCGCGGTCGCCGTGCAGAGATAGCGCGCGTAGGACAGTGACTGGGGGCTCTCGTTGATCTGGTCCGCGAGCTGCAGGAACAGCTGGGTCGCCGCGTCCGCGGACGCGACCGCCAGCGCGGGGTCGCCGTACCGCCGCAGGATCAGCGCGTTCATCGCGAGCACCCGGGCGAAGTCCGGCTGGTGCTTGAGACCGTCCTCGCCGCCGACGAGCTGGCCGTACGCGATCACCGCGCCGTCCATCTCCAGTACGGCGGTGGCGCCGTGACCCCGGTGTGCCTGGGTCATCGCGCGCCGGGCGCGGACGTCGGCCAGGAAGCAGGTCGCGTCGAGTACGCCGGCATCCTGGAGCTCGGTGTACCCGAGTTGCGCCTCGTGCAGCGCGGCGAGGGCCTCCTCGTGGCGGCCGGATGCGTTCAGTGATCCGGCCAGCTCGTACTGGGTCGCGGCCATCAGGTGCTTGGCCTCGTAGTGGTTCGGGTGCCCTTCGGCGCGCTCCCTGGCCAGCTCGATGACCCGCTGCTGGTACGGCCCTGCCTCGTCGGCGCGGCCCTCCTCGATCAGCACCTGAGCTGTCTGCAGTGCCTCACCGAGCTCGTCCTCAGGAGGCGTCCAAAGCCCCCCGCTGTCCACCATCTGTACGTTCCACCCCTTCGCAGGTTCAGCCGCTCAGCTTAACGGTCTCTTGATACTGACAGCCGCTATTACTGGCAGGTAGCCTTCGGGTATGAGCGAGCAGACTTCGATTCCTGCGGATCCGGAGCTCGACCCGACCGCGTCGTACGCGACCGATCAGTCGGTCATCCGCCGGTTGTCGGGGCTGCTGCGCGCCACGGCCGGCACGCGTACGTCGTACGCGCCGGCCACCGGGCAGCCGATCGCGGACCTGCCGGTGTCGAGTGACGACGACGTGGTCGCGGCCGTCCGGGCCGCTCGGAGGACCCAGCAGACCTGGCGGCGGGTGCCGCTCGCGGAGCGCGCGGCGATCCTGCTGCGATACCACGATCTCGTTCTCGATCACCGGCACGAGCTGGTCGACCTGATCATCCGCGAGTCCGGCAAGGCGCGGAAGCAGGCGTTCGAGGAGCTCGCGCACGTCGCGCTGACGGCGCGGTACTACGGCCGCAAGGCGTTCGAGCTGCTCGAGCCGCAGCGCAAGCTCGGCATCTTCCCGCTGCTCACCCGCGCCGAGGAGCGGTTCGTCCCGAAGGGTGTCGTCGGCATCATCTCGCCGTGGAACTACCCGCTGACGATGGCGATCTCCGACGGTCTGCCCGCGATCCTGGCCGGCAACACCGTCGTCCACAAACCCGACAGCCAGACCCCGCTCACCGCACTGCGCGGCATCGAACTGCTGTACGAGGCCGGCCTGCCGCGGGAGGCCTGGCTCGCGGTGAACGGCGACGGCCCGACGGTCGGCGGCGCGCTCATCCAGAACGCCGACTACATCTGCTTCACCGGGTCGACCAAGACCGGCCGGCTGGTGGCGAAGCAGGCCGGCGAGCGGTTGATCGGCTGCAGCCTCGAACTCGGCGGCAAGAACCCGATGCTGGTACTGCGGGACGCCGACATCAACCGAGCGGCAGAGGGCGCCGTACGGGCGTGTTTCGCGAACGCCGGCCAGCTGTGCGTCTCGATGGAGCGGCTGTACGTCGCCGACCAGGTGTACGACGCCTTCGTCACGGCGTTCGTGGACCGGGTGAAGAAGCTCCGCCTCTCGGCCGGCACCGGCTGGGACGTCGACATGGGCTCGCTGATCTCGAAGGCGCAGCTGGAGACGGTGACCCGGCACGTCGAGGACGCCCGTGAGCAGGGCGCCACGGTGCTTGCCGGCGGCAAGGCTCGCCCGGACATCGGCCCGCTCTTCTACGAGCCGACCGTACTGTCCGGTGTCACCCCCGCGATGGAGTGCTTCGACAACGAGACCTTCGGGCCGGTCGTCTCGATCTACCGGTTCTCCGACGAGTCCGAGGCGATCCAGCGCGCGAACGAGGGCGAGTACGGCCTGAACGCGAGCGTCTGGACCCGCGACGGCCGCCGAGGTCGCGCGGTCGCCGCGCAACTGATGGCCGGCACGGTCAACGTCAACGAGGGGTACGGCGCCACGTTCGGCTCGATCGACACGCCGATGGGCGGCATGCGGTCGTCCGGTCTCGGCCGGCGGCAGGGTGTCGAGGGCATCCGCCGGTACGTCGAACCGCAGGCGATCGCCACCCAACGGCTGATCCCGATCGCCGCCTCGCACGGCCTCTCCGACGAGAAGTTCGCGGAACTGATGACCGGTGCCCTGCGGATCCTCAAGAAGATCGGTCGTCCATGACGTTCGACTACGACGTCGTCGTCATCGGGTCCGGCTTCGGCGGGTCGGTTTCGGCCTTGCGGCTGACCGAGAAGGGCTATCGGGTCGCCGTACTCGAGGCCGGTGCCCGGTTCGACGACGCGGGGTTCGCGAAGAACTCGTGGGACAAGAAACGGTTCCTGTTCGCGCCGAAGCTCGGCTGGTACGGCATCCAGCGGATCAGCGCGCTGCGCGACGTGATCATCCTGTCCGGCGCCGGGGTCGGCGGCGGCAGCCTGGTCTACGCGAACACGTTGTACGAACCGCTGCCCGCGTTCTACACCGATCGCCAGTGGGCGCACATCACCGACTGGCAGTCCGAGCTGGCGCCGTACTACGACCAGGCGAAGCGGATGCTCGGCGTCACGACGTACCCCGGATTCACGCCGGCCGACAAGGTGATGAAGCAGGTCGCCGAGGACATGGGCGTGGGGGAGACGTTCCACCCGACACCGGTCGGTGTCTTCTTCGGTGAGCCGGGTGTCGAGGTCGACGACCCGTACTTCGGTGGCGCGGGCCCCCGCCGTACCGGCTGTATCGACTGCGGCGAGTGCATGACGGGCTGCCGGCACAACGCGAAGAACACCCTGACGAAGAACTACCTCTACCTGGCCGAGAAGGCCGGAGCCGAGGTCTACTCGCTGACCACGGTCACGTCGGTCGAGCCGCTGCCGGACGGCGGGTACGCGATCGACACCCGGCGTACGTCGAACAAGAAGGCCACCCGCCGCTTCACCGCGGGACAGGTGATCTTCGCCGCGTCGGCTCTCGGTACGGCGAAGTTGCTGCACCGGCTGCGTGACGAGGGCAAACTGCCCCGGCTGTCGGACCGGCTCGGGGTGCTTACCAGGACGAACTCGGAGTCGCTGCTCGGCGCGATCTCCCGCGACACCGACGTCGACTACAGCCGCGGGGTCGCGATCACGTCGTCGTTCCACCCCGACGACATCACCCACATCGAGCCGGTGCGGTACGGGAAGGGCAGCAACGTGATGTCGCTGCTGCAGACCGTGCTGACCGACGGCGACGGTGACAGGCCGCGCTGGCGGACGTGGTTGCGCGAGCTCGGCGTCCAACGGAAGAACATCCGGAAGCTGTACGACCTGAAGCACTGGTCCGAGCGGACCGTGATCGCGCTGGTGATGCAGACCGCGGACAACTCGATCACGACGTACGGCAAGCGTGACCGGCTGGGCCGGTGGAAGCTCACGTCGAAGCAGGGGCACGGCGCGCCGAACCCGTCCTGGATCCCGGTCGCGAACCAGGTGGTCCGGCGGATGGCGAAGCTGATGAACGGTACGCCGGGCGGCACGATCGGGGAGCCGTTCAACGTACCGATGACCGCGCACTTCATCGGCGGCTGCGCGATCGGCGACTCACCGTCGTCGGGGGTCGTGGATCCGTACCACCGGGTCTACGGGTACGACGGCCTGCACATCGTCGACGGCTCGACCATCTCCGCGAACCTCGGCGTCAACCCGTCCTTGACGATCACCGCCCAGGCCGAGCGGGCGCTCTCGTTCTGGCCGAACAAGGGTGCCGCGGACCCGCGCCCGGCGGTCGGTACGGCGTACCAGCGGATCCAGCCGGTGAAGCCCGAGCACCCGGTCGTCCCGACGGATGCCCCCGGTGCGCTGCGGCTTCCGATCTTCCCGAAGCAGGCTGTGACGGATTCGTAACAGAACAGCGAAGAATTGCGTAAATGAAAAAGCCTCAGCAGTAAGTTGCTGAGGCTTTGTGCAAAGGTCCGGAAAAGGGAGCAGGTCCCTCGGGAACGTTTCCGCCCAAATCGTTTCCCGAGGGACCCACTCAAGCCGGGGTGAGGCGCCCGGCGCTTTGGGATCGGATCGCCAACCATGGCTGGCGACCCGAGCTCTTGGTTACTACCTTACATCCGATTTCCAGGGGCTTCAGGGCTTGTGACCACTCTGCGTGCTGATCGTAATGATCAGCATTTGTAGCTCCTGGTAACCGGGTGGCGGTCTTCCTTGCGGTAACCGCCTCTGCACACATCAACGAGCCCATCTACAGGGGGTTACGAGGTTCCGCAGAAAAACCCAGAAACTTTTTCCGGGAGTGCGGAGAGTGGCGGTGAGGCACTTCGGCCGCAGGTGTTCCACGTGACGCCCGCCGCAGCCCCGCCGTACCTGTCTGACCTACTGTGAGGCCGACCGTCGAGATGAGGCAGGAGAACCATGAGCAAGATCCTGGACGTGGCACGTGAGCAGGTTCTGGAGCAGGGCACGGGGCTGAGCCAGGAGCAATTGGTCGAGGTTCTCACCCTGCCCGACGACCGGCTGCCGGAACTGCTCGCGCTCGCGCACGACGTCCGGGTGAAGTGGTGCGGCGAGGAGGTCGAGGTCGAGGGGATCATCTCGCTGAAGACGGGCGGCTGCCCCGAGGACTGCCACTTCTGCTCCCAGTCCGGCCAGTTCACCTCGCCGGTGCGCGCGGTCTGGCTGAACATCCCCGAGCTCGTCGAGGCCGCCAAGGAGACCGCGAAGACCGGCGCCACCGAGTTCTGCATCGTCGCCGCGGTCCGCGGGCCGGACGAGCGGCTGATGTCGCAGGTGAAGGCCGGCATCGAGGCGATCAACGCCGAGGTCGACATCAACATCGCCTGCTCACTCGGCATGCTGACGCAGGACCAGGTCGACGAGCTGAAGTCGTGGGGCGTGCACCGCTACAACCACAACCTCGAGTCGGCCCGGTCCTACTTCGGCGACGTCGTCACCACGCACTCCTTCGAGGAGCGCTGGGAGACCTGCCTGATGGTGCGCGAGTCCGGGATGGAGCTGTGCTGCGGCGGTCTGGTCGGGATGGGCGAGTCGCTCGAGCAGCGCGCCGAACTCGCCGCGCAGCTCGCCGAGCTCGACCCGCACGAGGTTCCGCTGAACTTCCTCAACCCGCGACCGGGTACGCCGTTCGGCGACCTCGAGATCATGGACGGCAAGGACGCGCTGCGGACCATCGCCGCGTTCCGGCTCGCGATGCCGCGGACGGTCCTGCGGTACGCCGGCGGTCGCGAGCTGACCCTCGGCGACCTCGGCACCCGCGAAGGTCTGCTCGGCGGCATCAACGCGGTGATCGTCGGCAACTACCTGACCACCCTGGGCCGCCCGGCGACTGCCGACCTCGACCTGCTCGCCGAGCTGAAGATGCCGGTGAAGGAACTCCAGAAGACGCTATGAGCTACTGCGGGAGATGCGGGCGCGAGCTGACCGACGGCAGTCACGAGGATTGCCGGCGCGCGCTCGAACTCGAGCCGCCGAGGTACTGCGCGAGCTGCCGCCGCCGCATGATCGTCCAGGTCCACCCCATGGGCTGGTCGGCCCGATGCTCCGTCCACGGGAACCTGACCGCAAGCTGATTGGAACGGTCGTTTGCCCCTGCATGGTCCTACCGTCGTTCCATCATTCGACGCGGGAGGGAAGTGAGCGCGATGGCTTTCGGAAGCAAGAAGGCGGCACGCAGCGATGCGGTGGCGAATGGCGGCAAGCTGACGGGGCGCCAGGCGAGGAAGGCCGCCAAGGAGGCCGTTGCCGGCCGTCTCGGTGAGGACGGGAAGGTTCGCGACACCCGGGGCAAGGTGATCGGCAACTTCGCGGGCCGGACCCCGAGGACGCCGAACGAGCACGGCGTTTGAGGACTGCGCCGGCGTCGGGCCCGGTCCGGCTAGGGTTGGGGGTATGTCCAACGTGCCCCGGCTCCTGGTCGCTCTGTACGGCCCGACGTCGGCGGGTAAGACCGCGGTGTCGGTCGATCTGTGCCTGCGGATCCGGGACGAGCTCGGGCTGCCGCCGATGGTCGTGTCGGCAGACTCGCGGCAGGTGTACCGGTACATGGACATCGGCACCAGCAAGACCACGCCGGAGGAGATGCGCGGGATCCCGCACACGATGATCGACGTCACCGAGCCGGTGCGGAAACTCGAGCTGGAGACGTTCGTCGCGCAGGCGCGGCAGCACATGGACGAGTGCTGGAAGGCGGGTGGCGTCCCGGTCGTGGTCGGCGGCACCAGCGTGTACGTGCGTTCGCTGCTGGAGGGCTGGGAGGTGGACGCGGTTGCCGAGGCGCGGAATGCCGTACGGCGTGACTTCCCGCGCAGCATGGCCGAGGACGCCTACGCGGTACTGAGCCGGCTGGACGCCAAGGCCGCCGCGAAGATCCACGAGAACAACTACGACGCGATCGTGAACGCGCTGGCGCGTGCCATGGGCAACGATCCGGAACGGGCCGTCGCCCCGGCGACCCGGCAGGTCGTGTTCTCCGTCGACCGTTCCGCCGCCGAGATCGACCAGCGGGTCGCCGCGACCTTCGACCGCCAGGTCGAGCTCGGGCTCCGCGACGAGGTCCTCGGACTCGACGAGCGGTACGACGTACTGACGCAGTACCGCCGCCTCGGCCAGAAGTCGCCGAACCAGGTCGTCCACACGCACGGCTACACCGAATGGTTCGACGTCGCGCTGGACCGCGGCAAACCGGTGGAGAACCTGACCGGCGCCGACCTGGACGAGGTCCGCACCCGCGTCGTCGAGCGCATCCAGACCCACACCCGCCGCCAGCGCTCCGCCATCCCCAAACTCACCGGCGTAAAGCCCGCCCGCAACGCCAACGACGCTTTCACCGCAGTCAAGAAGGCCCTCGAGGCCCGGCCGCCGGCCCCGACGGCGGAAAAGAACCCGAAGCAGAAGCCCGCACCGCGACGTCCGAAACCCCAACGCTCCGGAGCGAGCCCCGACGCGGCACGCCGCCGCCGAACATAAAGGGGCCGGGGGCAACCGATTGAACGGTTTCCCCGGCCGCCGGCACGTCGGGTCGGTTGCCCTAGCCCCGGCCGTTGCCCTTCTTCTTCTCGTTCTTCTTCTGGGCGGCGTTCTCGCGTCCGCGACGGGTGTTCGGGTTCGTGGACCGATTCTGGTCGGCCTGCTTCCGGGACGCGCCCCTCTCGTGCCGGGGCGCGTTGCTCGGGCTCTGGTTGTTGGTGTGTTCCTGCGGCTTGCCTTTTTTGCTGAAGGGCATGGTCCCGTTCCTCCTGTCGAAGCCGCCAGACGCGGCGCATGATCGGTTGTGTTTGCAGCAGACGTTCAGAACCGCAGGCTGGTTCCCCGCGGGTTCAAAGGTGTGGCAGGTCAGCGGCCCTGGCCCTGACCCCTCGGCTTGCGGGCCGGGGTCAAGATCGGGAGGTCCCTGGGCGGCGTCGCCTTCGAGCCCTTCTCCGGCTTGGCCTTGGGCTTCTCGTTCTTCGAGTCCTTGCTGCCGTACGGCACCCTGATGCTCCTGTCGACGAGAGCCGCGAAACGCGGCTGATCGGTGTTTGTTCTCCAGCAGACGCTGATCGACGCCGGCCGGTTCCCCGGTGGTTTGAAGCATCGGAAGGCTAACCACGGCTGGGGTTCATCGTGTGTTCGCACAGGGCCGGGGTCGTTCGGGTAGTGACCTGGCACGTCAGCTATCGTTTCGGCGTGGTTGATCTCCCCGCCGTGGACGTGTTGACCAAGCTCGGTAAGGCGAGCTGGTCGCGAACGGAAGCGATGGCGTACGAGATCGCGCAGGAGGGTGTGCGGCAGGCGATCGGGTTCTACGCCCGGCCGATCGAGGCCGAGGAAGCTGCTGCCGAGCCTGATGCCGCCGCGAGCCGGCGGACCGAGCAGGAGGCCTGGGCCGCGCGCGGTCAGGAGCTCACGCCACTGGACAGTCGCGCGATCAAGCGGATCCGCAAAGAAGCCGACGACCTCCTCATCATCGATGACGAAGACGACGATGAGGACGAAGACGACGAGGCCGGTGCGGACGACGACCTCGACGAGGACGACGAAGAAGACGACGAAGACGACGGGACGCTGGAGTAGTCGTGACGAGTCCGTGGGGGATCGGGCCGGCGGGGGCTGATCGGGAACCGCTGGATGCGGGGGAGAGCGCACAGATCTTCCGCGAGCGGATCGTGCCTGACCAGCTCGCCGGGAGGCCGCAGGAGCATCCGGTCGTGGTGTTCGTCGGGGGCCAGCCGGGCGACGGCAAGGCCACGATCACCGCGCTGGTGGCCGCGATCCTGCGCCACCGCGGCCGCCCCGTCGTCCTCAACCCGGCCGCCTACGAGCCGTACCATCCACGCTTCTACCAGCCGATCAGCGACGTACCTCCGACACCGAGCCCCGGCGTCGAGGCCGACGGCCGGCGCTGGTACGCGATGGCAGAGGCGCACGTGATCGAGCAGCGGTACGACGGGATCGTCGAGACCGAGCTCCTCGACCCCGACGCCTTCGCGGACTCGGCCCGGAGATTCAAGGCGGCCGGCTACCAGGTCGAGGTCGCGATCCTTGCGGTGCCCGAGGCCTTCAGTCGCCTCGGCGTGCTCGAGCGGCATCTACGCGCACTGGAGGCCTACGGCTTCGGCAGGCTCGCCCCGCAGAGCGTCCACGATGCCGGCTACGCAGGCGTACTGCGGGCCGCCGAGCTGATCGACGGCGGCGAGTGGGCCGACCGGATCGCCGTACTGCGTCCGGACGGCCAACTGCTCTACGGCAATCAGCGGGCCGCCGCCGGTGAGTGGCAGCGACCGGTCCGGACCGCCGAGGCGATCATGTACGAGCGGGACCGCCCGTGGACCGTGGTGGAGTCGCGGTACTTCCTGGACACCACTTCGCAGGTCGCCCGGATCGGGCTGGCGGCGCCGGTGCAGTGGATCCGGGACGAGTCGGTCGAGGGCGGGAAGACGGTCACTGCGCTGGCTCGCCCGCGATTGCATCCCGACGCGGTGACGTTGCACATCGCAACTGCCGGCACCCAGCAGTAGGAGATGTCGCCCACATCCTGACCACCCGCGCCGTCCTTCGCGGCAAGCAGCGATTACCGTTGGGGATCCTCAGGATGGAGGAGCGCGGTGTCACAGTCGGTCAATGGGTGGCTACAGCGGGACGCGGAGTTGCTTTGGCATCCGTACTCGTCGCTGGCCGAGCCCTCGCCGGTGCGGCTGGTCCGGAGCGCGGACGGCGTATGGCTGCAGCTTGACGACGGTACGGGCGGGACGATCGAGGCGATCGACGCGATGGCGTCCTGGTGGTGCATGATCCACGGCTACCGGAACCCGGTGCTGGACGCCGCATTGAAGCGCCAGGTGGACGAGTTCAGTCACGTGATGTTCGGTGGGCTGACCCACGAGCCGGCGGTCCGGCTGGGCGAGCGGCTCGTGGAGATCACGCCGGAGCCGTTGCGGCACGTGTTCTTCTGCGACTCGGGGTCGGTCTCGGTCGAGGTGGCGATCAAGCTCGCGCTGCAGTACCAGGTTGCGCGCGGCAACCATGGGCGTACGCGGATGCTGACCGTCCGCGGCGGGTACCACGGAGACACGTTCGCGCCGATGAGCGTGTGCGACCCGGTCAACGGGATGCATTCGCTGTTCACCGGCGCGCTCAAGGAGCAGGTGTTCGGACCGCAACCGCCGGCCGGCTTCGACCGGCCGGACACCGATCCGGCGCTGCAGGCCTGGGCCGGCGAGCTGGCGGCACTGGCCGAGCGACATGCGGGTGAGATCGCGGGCATCATCGTCGAGCCGGTCCTGCAGGGAGCCGGTGGGATGTACCCGTACAGCCCCGCCTGCCTGCGCGTTCTCCGCGAGCTCGCCGACCGGCACGGCTTCCTGCTGATCTTCGACGAGATCGCCACCGGGTTCGGCCGCACCGGCACGTTGTTCGCGTCCGAGCACGCGGGCGTCGACCCCGACATCCTGTGCGTCGGCAAGGCGCTGACCGGCGGCTACCTGACGCTGGCCGCGATGCTGTGTACGTCGGACGTCGCGCACACGGTCTCCAATGGACCTGGTGGTGCGTTGATGCACGGGCCCACGTTCATGGCGAACCCGCTCGCGTGTTCGGTCGCGCTCGCGTCGATCGATCTGCTGCTCTCACAGGATTGGGCTTCGCGGGTGGCTGCGATTTCCGCGGGGCTTTCGGCGGGGCTCGCTCCAGCGGCCGAGTTGCCTGCAGTGAAGGACGTACGGGTGCTCGGCGCGGTCGGCGTCGTACAGCTCGGTGGGCCGGTGGACCTGCCGCGGCTGACCGAGGCCGCGTTGCGTCGCGGGGTCTGGGTCCGGCCGTTCCGCGATCTCGTCTACACGATGCCGCCGTACGTCTGCACCGACGCCGACATCGCCACCATCGGCGCGGCAATCACAGGCGCGGTCGAGGAGGCCGGCTGATGTTGGAGGACTGGCTCGCCCCGAAGGCTGCCGCGCTGGAGGCCCGCGGTCTGACCCGGCGGCTCAGGGCGCGGGCCGCGGACGGTGACCTGATCGACCTCGCGGGCAACGACTACCTCGGCCTCGCTCGCGATCCGCGGGTGGTGACGGCCGCGGCCGACGCCGTACGCATCTGGGGAACAGGCTCGACCGCGTCCCGCCTCGTCACCGGTACGACGGAACTTCACGAGGAGCTCGAATCCGCTCTGGCGGCGTACGCCGGGCAAGAGTCCGCGCTGGTGTTCTCGTCCGGATACCTCGCCAACCTCGGCGTCGTCACCGCACTCGGCGGACCGGGAACCTTGCTGGTCTCCGACGAACACGTGCACGCGTCGCTGGTGGACGCCTGCCGCCTAGCGCGGTCCCGGGTCGAGATCGTTCCGCACAACGACGTCGAGGCCGTCGAGAAGATGCTTGCCGAGCGCAACGAGCCGCACGCGGTGGTGATGACGGAGTCGGTGTTCAGTGTGCTCAGCGACGAGGCGCCGCTGCTCGAACTGGCCGCGGTCGCCCGCGCGCACAACGCCGTACTGCTGGTCGACGAGGCCCACGGGTTGGGAGTCAGCGGCAACGGTCACGGCTCCGTGCATGGGGCGGGTCTGGCCGGGCTGGAGCATGTCGTCGTCACCATGACGCTGTCCAAGTCCTTGGCCTCGCAGGGCGGGGTCGTGCTGGGGCCGTCCGTGCTGCGCGAGCACCTCGTCAACCGGGCACGTCCCTTCATCTACGACACCGGTCTGAACCCAGCTGCCTGCGCCGCTGCTCTTGCGGCATTGCAGGTTCTACAGGCCGAGCCCGACCGCCCCGCGGCGATTCACGCGGCCGCGGCGCGGTTGGCGGCTGCGTGTGACGTGCCGCCGTCGCGTGGTGCGGTCGTCTCCGTCCCGATGCCGGGACCGCGCGAGACCGTCCGAGCGGCCGAGCTGTGCCTGCAGAACGGCGTACGCGTGGGGAGTTTCCGGCCGCCGACCGTCCCCGACGGCATCTCTCGGCTCCGGCTCACCGCGCACGCGGGACTGTCGGTCGCCGATCTCGATCGCGCCTGCGCCGTGATCGTCGATGCGATCGGGACGGTTTCATGATCACCTTCGTCACCGGGACCGACACCGAGATCGGCAAGACGATCGTCACGGCCGCGCTCGCGGTGCGCGCCGGCGCGTCGGTCGCGGTCGTCAAGCCGGCCCAGACCGGCGTCGGCCCCGACGAGCCGGGCGACCTCGCCGAGGTCGTCCGCCTCAGCGGCGTGACCGCACTGCATGAAGGCGTCCGGCTGCCCGAACCGCTCGCGCCCACCACCGCCGCCCGGCGTGCCGGGATCCCGCTGCCGTCGGTCGAGGAGTACGCCGCATCGATCGACGACCTGGCCCGGACCTACGACACCGTGCTGGTCGAGGGCGCCGGCGGACTGCTCGTCGGACTCGATGCTGATGGCAACAACCTGGCGGATCTCGCGGAGCACCTGACGTCACCGTTCAGGTTCGTGGTGGTGACACGCGCCGGACTCGGCACGCTGAACCACACCGGGCTGACCGTCGAGGCGCTGCGCGCGCGGGAACTGCCGGTCGAGGGGCTGGTGATCGGGTCGTGGCCGGCCGAGCCGGATCTCGCCGAGAGCTGCAACCTCGAGGATCTTCCGGCGACGACCGGCGTCCCGGTGATCGGGCGGATCCCGGCCGGGGCCGGCGCCTGGAGCCGAGAGGAGTTCCGGGCCGCCGCACCGGGATGGTTCGAGTGACGCCCTCCGCTTCCGGCGACGGGTCGACGGTGGCCGGCTGCCCCGCCCGGTACGACGAGGCGCTCGGGTACTGGGTCGTCGACGACCCGGCGCTGGCGCGGGAGGTGCTGCTCGACCCGCAGACGTTCCGCCCGGACAACGCCGTACTCGCCCACACGCCGCTGTCCGTGAAGGCGCTCCGCGTCCTGTCCGGTGTCGGCTTCGCGCTGCCGCCGACGCTGGCCAACAACGCGGGGGAGTCACACCGCCCGATCCGTGCCGCCGTCGCCCGCTTCTTCAGCCCCGCCCGCGTCGCCGCTGCGGAACCGCTGGCCCGAGAACTCAACGACTCACGAGTCGCGGTTGCCATGAAAGCCCTTGCTGCCGGCCAACAGGTTGACCTGGTGCAGGCGATCGCCGCGGAGCCGCCGGCCCTCGTCGTACTGCACCTGCTCGGCCTGACGGATGTCGACGTACCTGCGCTGAAGGCCTGGAGTCTCGACTCGCTGGAACTGTTCTGGGGCTGGCCCGATGAGGACCGGCAGCTGGAGTTGGCGCACAGCGCGGCCGAGTTCTACGCATGGTTGCGCGCGCGTACGACGGCCGCTCGGAAGGCGCCTGGTGACGACCTGTTTGGTGTGCTGGTCGGTCTGGGACTGACCGATGAAGAGGTGTGCGCGGTCGGCTACTTCTTGCTGATCGCGGGACAGGAAACCACGACCCAGCTCATCTCCACCGCTTTTCAGCGCTGCCTGGACGACCCCGGCACGACAGTGGAACAGGTTCTCCAAGAGGCGTCCTCGGTCCCCACCTGGCGCCGAATCACCGCCGAGCCAACCACCCTGGCGGACGTGGAGCTGCCGGCCGGCGCCCCCATCCTCCTCGGCCTGACCGGCCACGGCGGCCCACCCGACCTAGCTTTCGGCATAGGCATCCACCGCTGCCTGGGCGCCGCCCTAGCCCGAATGGAAACCCAAGTAGCCCTCAACTGCGCCCAGCACCTACTGATCACCGTGCACCTCGCCGAACCCCCACCAATGATCAACCTACTCTCGTTCCGCGCCCCGGCGCGGTTGCTGGTGGCTCCGCGCCACAAGGCGCCGTAAGTTCCGGCTGGCCTGGTCGAGTGGGGAGTTCTACTGGTCCTCTCAGGTAGGTAGGACTCCCCGAACCACCAAGCATCCCTGCGGAACGGTTGAAGTGTCTTCGGGTTGTAACTCTCCGTAACACGGCGGACAACTCGCGTCGCTAGCGTCGGGGTTTGTGAGCTTGTCGACTCGGTGTCGTGTGCGGTTGTGGTTCGGGGTGCATCTGATTTCCGACTACATCGGTGACCAGGCGGGTGCGGCTCGGTACGAGGCTGCGATGCGGCGACGGTTTCCGGGGCTGGAGGTGACCAGCGAGGTCTTGGCGGTGACTGGTCGAGCGGTGGATTACAGCCCTGCTGACCTGCACCGATAGGCTTTGCCAGGTGACGCAGCATGAGTTGGTCCTGGTCGTCGATTTCGGGGCGCAGTACGCGCAGTTGATCGCGCGCCGCGTGCGCGAGGCGAAGGTGTACTCCGAGATCGTGCCGCACTCGATGCCGGTCGAGGAGATGCTGGCGAAGGGGCCGAAGGCGATCATCCTGTCCGGCGGCCCGCAGTCGGTGTACGCCGAGGGCGCGCCGCGGGTCGACTCTGGGCTGTTCGAGGCCGGCGTACCGGCGTTCGGGATCTGCTACGGCTTCCAGGCGATGGCGCAGACGCTCGGCGGCGAGGTCCGGCGTACCGGACTGCGCGAGTTCGGCCGGACGCCGGTCACGGTGAGCGAGGCCGGGACGCTGCTCGCCGACATCCCCGAGGACCTCAACGTGTGGATGTCCCACGGTGACGCGGTGCACGCGCCGCCCGCCGGTTTCGCCGTACTCGCGGCGTCCGAGGGCGCGCCGGTGGCGGCGTTCGAGGATCTGGACCGGCGGCTGGCCGGCGTGCAGTGGCACCCGGAGGTCCTGCACTCGCAGGCCGGGCAGGCCGTGCTCGAGCACTTCCTGTACGAGATCGCCGGCTGCAAGGGCGACTGGACGACGAGCAACGTCGTCGAGGAGCAGGTCGAGCTGATCCGCGAGCAGGTCGGCGACAAGCAGGTGCTGTGCGCGCTGTCCGGCGGCGTCGACTCCGCGGTCGCGGCGGCCCTGGTGCACAAGGCGATCGGCGACCAGCTGACCTGCGTGTACGTCGACCACGGTCTGCAGCGGGCCGGTGAGTCGGAGCAGATCGAGAAGGACTTCGTCGCCGCGATCGGGATCCGGCTCGAGGCGATCGACGCCGAGGACCAGTTCCTGACCGCGCTGGCCGGGGTCACCGACCCGGAGCAGAAGCGGAAGATCGTCGGCCGTGAGTTCATCCGGACCTTCGAGGCGACCGCGCGCAAGGTGGACGCCGAGCGGCACATCGAGTTCCTGGTCCAGGGCACGCTGTACCCGGACGTGGTCGAGTCCGGCGGCGGCGCCGGCGCCGCGAACATCAAGTCGCACCACAACGTCGGCGGGCTGCCCGACGACCTGCAGTTCAGCCTGATCGAACCGCTGCGGACGCTGTTCAAGGACGAGGTCCGCGAGCTCGGCCTGGCGCTCGGCCTGCCGGAGACGATGGTCTACCGCCACCCGTTCCCGGGCCCCGGTCTGAGCATCCGGATCATCGGCGAGGTCACTCGCGAGCGGCTGGACATCCTGCGCGCCGCGGACCTGATCGCCCGCACCGAGCTCACCGCGGCCGGTCTCGACCGCGACATCTGGCAGTTCCCGGTGGTCCTGCTGGCCGACGTACGGTCGGTCGGCGTCCAGGGCGACGGCCGGACGTACGGCCACCCCGTCGTACTGCGTCCGGTCACCAGCGAGGACGCGATGACCGCCGACTGGGCCCGGCTGCCGTACGACGTGATCGAGCGCATCTCGACCCGTATCACCAACGAGGTCGACGAGGTCAACCGTGTGACGCTCGACGTCACCAGCAAGCCCCCGGGCACCATCGAGTGGGAGTAGTTCCGCGTCACGGTGAGTGACCCCGAGGGCTGTTACGGTAGTTCTGTTGCCCGTTGACCACGGCGGGTGACTTTCCTCGGGGGAGGAGTCCGTGGTGTTCCGCGTTCATTTCGAGTGTGCGGATCTGGCGAGGACGACGATCGCGCAGGAGCCCGATCCGTTGTGGGAGGTCCTGCTGGGTCTCCACGTCCTGCAGACCGACTACGAGCCGGAGACTTTCGGCACCTGGCGGGAGCGGGCGAGGGCCCGGCTGAGTGCGCTGGAGCAGGCGCTGCTCGCGGTCGCGCCGCCGGTGGGTTATTCACCGGATTTCCTGACACCGCGTGCCGCGGGTCAAGGGCTCGAGGCGGGACTGGTGGCGGTCGCCGCCACACCGCCCGGTCAGCTGAGATCCGAGCTGAGCAGGTTGTCGGACAGCGTGCGGTTGCCGGCCTGGAGCCGGCGGCTCGCGGCCGGTGAGAACAGCGTAATGACCCGGCTCGTGCACGGGCTGCGGTCGTTCCATCGGACCAAGATCGCGCCGCAGATGCCGATGATCACGCCGGTGATCGAGGCGACGGTTGCCAAGCACAACGGCACCGTCGCCGGCGACGGGTTCGAGTCGCTGATCCCGCAGCTGCACCCGACGCTGCGCTGGGAGGCGCCGGTGCTGTCGGTCGACCTGCCGCACATCGACCGGGATCTGTACCTGAACGGTCGTGGGCTGCGGCTGGTGCCGTCCTTCTTCTGCTGGAGGAAGTACCCGATGATGCTGCTCGATCCGGCGCTGCCACCGGTGCTGGTTTACCCGGTGCGGCACGCCGACCGGGCCGAGGCCGTCGTACGCCACGCTGACCGCGATCGCGCCGTTGCCGATCTGCTCGGGAAGACCAGGGCACGAGTGCTGAAGAGCATCTCGAGCGGCGCATGCTCGACCAGCGTGCTGGCGGCCCGGGCCGGGATCTCACTGGCCTCGGCCAGCGAGCACGCGCGGATCCTGCACAACACCGGCCTGGTCACCACACACCGCATCGGCAGCTCGGTCCGCCACATGCTCAACCCGATCGGCGCCGACGTCCTGACAGGCGCCCGGACCTAAAAATCCTGCAGCTCGACAGGATGTGTCGGCTGATTTCACCTGGTCGGCGGTGCTGCTGAGCGTGGCGGTGCCTGCGCCGGCCGGACACCTCCTGTCGAGCTGCCGATCTGGCTAGGGCTTCATCGCCTGGATGCCGTCGAGGAGGCGGTCGAGGCCGTAGCGGTAGGACTCGGCGGCGGCCTCGCGAGTGGACGACTGGTAGCCGTCCGCGTGCCAGATCGTGGTCATCGCGGGGTGCCGGTCGACGTCGAAGTACGTCTCCCACAGGTCGTTGCGCTCGTACCACCAGGCGTCGTTGGTCTGACCGGTCGCGCGCTCGACCAGTTGACTCTCCGCCTCGAGGCTCGCCGCGGAGTCGACGTACGTCGCGATTGCGAGCGCAGCCGTATTCGTCTCGAGCGCTCCGAGTCCGAGACCGAGCAACGCGGACAGGAGGTACTCGCGGCCGGCCAGCATGCCCGGACCGACCGGCGGGCGGATCGTCGAGACCTGTGACAACCACAGGTGCCGCTGGAACATCGCACGGGTCTGCTGGGAGTACAGCTCGACCTGCTCCCGCCAGTCGTCCGGCCGCGGCTCGCCTGGTCCGGGCAGCTCGCGCTCGCCGAGCACCTGGTCGACCATCAGGTCGAGCAGCTCGTCCTTCGACGGCACGTAGGTGTAGAGCGTCATCGTGCCGACGCCGAGCTCCTTCGCGAGCCCGCCCATGGACGCCGCCGCCAGCCCCTGGTCGTCGGCGAGCTGGATGCCTGTCCGGACGACGTCGTCGACGTTCAGGGACGGCCGCCGGCCGGCCCCCCGCTTCCTCGCTGGTTCGTCGGCGAGCGCGGTCGGCTGGCGGTGGTTGCGCCACAGCAACGCCAGCGTCTTGTCCGGCTGCCCCTCGCCACTCCGCCGCTCGCTCACGGGGCCAACGATAGGCGCTTCCTTGAATTCTCGTATACCCTACGGGAATTCATCGGTGAAAGGAGATGGGGATGACGATCCTGGTGACGGGCGCGACCGCGAGCGTCGGCCGGCTGTTGGTCGACGAGTTGGTGGCAGCGGGCGCGCCGGTGCGGGCGCTGACCAACAAGCCGGCCCGGGCCGCGCTGCCGGACGGCGTGGAGGTCGCCCGCGGGTACCTCGGCAAGCCGGAGACGCTGCCCGCGGCGCTCGCCGGTGTCGACACCGTGTACCTCGCGCCACTTCCGGCGTACGTCGACGACTTCGTCCGCTGCGCGCGGGACGCCGGCGTGCGGCGGGTCGTCGTACTGTCGGGGGAGCCTGCGGACTACGAGGCGCAAGGGGATCCGTCGACGTGGCACTACTACCGGATCGAGCGGGCGATCGAGGCCGGCGGCTTCGACTGGACGTTCCTGCGGCCGGGGCAGTTCATGAACAACACGCTCGACTGGGCTCCGTCGGTCAAGGCCGACGGGGTCGTGCGGGCGCCGTACGCCGGCGCGGTGCAGACGCCGATCGACCTCGCCGACATCGCGGCCGTCGCGCGGGTGGTGCTGCTGTCCGAGGAGTACGGCGGGCAGAAGATCACCATGAGCGGACCGGAGGGGATCACACCGCCGGAACAGGTCGCGTGGATCTCGGAGGCGATCGGGCGGAAGGTGCGGTTCGAGGAACTGACGCCGGACGAGTACGTCGAGGGGCTGGCGCCGGTGATCGGACGTGAGACGGCGCAGTGGCTCCTGGACGGTTTCCGGATGATGGCCGAACACCCGATGAAGCCGGAGCCGGCGGTGCGCGACCTCACCGGCCGGCCGGGTACGACGTACCGCGAATGGGCACGGGCCAACGCAGCGGTCTTCTCCTGAGGCATGATTCGCGATTGTGAAAGAAACTTTGCACGACTACCTCCGTAAGGCCCGCGAGGCGATGGTCTGGAAGCTCGACGGACTCGGCGAGTACGACATCCGCCGGCCGCTGACGCCCAGCGGGACCAACCTCCTCGGCCTGGTCAAGCACCTGTCGATCGTCGAGGCCTGGTACTTCGGGAAGACCTTCGACCGGCCGTTCGCCGAAGAACTGCCGTGGTGGGACGACGACGCCGAACCGAACGTCGAGATGTGGGCGACCGCCGACGAGACGCGCGCCGAGATCGTCGACCGGTACCAGCGGGCGTGCGCGCACGCCGACGCGACGATCGAGGCGCTCGACCTGGACGCGGAGGGCCAGGTGCCGTGGTGGCGCAACCCGACAGTGACGCTGCACGGCATCCTCGTCCACGTCCTCGCCGAAACCAGCCGTCACGCCGGCCATGCCGACATCCTCCGCGAACAACTGGACGGCACGGCAGGCCTGAGCCCGACCAACTCGAACCTCCCCGAACAGGACGTCGCCTGGTGGGCCAATTACCGCAACCGCGTCGAAGAGGCCGCCCGCGCCGCCGTTTGACGGTTGTGGGAACATGTGTTCGACTATGAGGCATGAGGTGGGCCGGGCAGCGGGTTGATGCCGAGACTCCGGGGACGTTACCGGGGCTCGGGTCGATCGCGGGGCTGGTTCGGTCGGTGACGACGCCAGAGTTCCAGGGGATCACGTTCCACGAGGTGCTGGCGCGGTCGGCGCTGAACTCGGTGCCTGGTACGGCGCTGCCGTTCAACTGGACCGTCAATCCGTACCGCGGGTGTTCGCACGCCTGCCGGTACTGCTTCGCGCGGCCGACGCACAAGTACCTCGAGCTCGACACCGGGCTGGACTTCGACCGGCAGATCGTCGTGAAGACGAACGTCGCCGACGTCCTGCGCCGCGAGCTGGCCCGTCCGTCCTGGCGTCACGAACAAGTTGCCCTGGGCACCAACACCGACCCGTACCAGCGCGCCGAGGGGCGCTACCGCCTGATGCCCGGCATCATCGAGGCCCTCGCCGGCTCGGGCACACCATTGTCGATCCTCACCAAGGGCACCCTGCTCCGCCGCGATCTGGCGTTGCTGTCGGCTGCCTCCGCCGAGGTCAATGTCGGCATCGGCCTCTCGCTCGCCCTCGGCGACGAAGCACTCCGGCGCCGCCTCGAACCCGGCGTCCCCTCGGTCCGCGGCCGCCTCGACCTGATCCGAGCCGTCCGCGAGGCCGGTCTCCCGTGCGGCGTGATGGTTGCCCCGGTCCTCCCGTGGCTCACCGATTCCCCTGACCAGCTCGACCACCTGTTGGAGCAACTGTCCGCGGCCGGCGCCACCGGTGTAACCCCTCTCGTCCTGCATCTACGCCCAGGCGTGAAGGACTGGTTCATGCAATGGCTGGCCCACGACCACCCCGACCTCGTCAGCCGCTACACCTCCCTCTACGCCCACGGCTCCAACGCCTCCCCGAGCTACCGCAAAGCCTTCGAAGAAAAGCTCCGCCCCCTACTGGCCAAACACGGCTTCGCCCGAGGCTCCACCCACCGCACCCGACCCATCAACGGCATGCACCCTCCGAAACCGTCCCAGGAGCCGTTGTTCTGATGTACAACCTGGCCTGGGGAGGGTTTCGTGCCGAATCGGGGACAAAATCCTCCCCAACCCGCCGGGGTTCGGCTACGGGAGGGTGAGGATCTGGGGGCCTTCGGGGGTGATGGCTATGGTGTGTTCGGCGTGGGCGCCGCGGGTTCGGTCGGCGGAGCGGAGGGTCCAGCCGTCCTCGTCGATGCTGTAGGTGGATCCGGGGCCGGACCAGAACCAGGGCTCGATCGCGAAGACGTGGCCGGCGCGGAGTTTGAGGCCTCGGCCGGGGCGGCCGCCGTTGGGGATGTGCGGATCCTCGTGCATGCGGCGGCCGACGCCGTGGCCGCCGAAGTCCAGGTTGGTGCCGACGCCGGCCCGGTTCCCGACCTCTCCGATAGCGGCGCCGATGTCGCCGATCCGGTTGCCCTCGACAGCGGCCGCGATCCCCGCGGCGAGCGCCTCTTCGGTCGTCGCGATCAGTTCCAGGTCCTCGGCCCGCGGCGTACCGACGCAGAAGCTGATCGCCGAGTCCGCACACCACCCGTCGACGGAAGCGCCGCAGTCCACGTTGAGCAGGTCGCCGTCGGCGAGCCGCTGATCGGACGGCAGCCCGTGCAGTACGGCGTCGTTCACCGACGTACAGATCACGCCGCTGAACGGCGAGGTCGCGAACCCGGGCTGGTACCCGTCGAACAACGACACCGCCCCGGCGGAACGCAGTACCTCGCGAGCCACCTCGTCGAGTTCACGCAAGGAGACGCCGACCGCGGCCTCCTTCTTCACCGTTGCGAGCGCGGTGCCGACAACCCGCCCGGCTGCGCGCATCTGCTCGATCTGCGCCGGCGTCTTCAACTCGACCATGATTCCTTCTACCACAACCCCAACCAACCGGACCTGCGCGGCGTCTTCAACGACAACAAGGGTTTTGGGGGACGGGAATGGCAGTACGACGACGCGCGGTGCTCGGGGGAATGCTCGCTGGAGCCGCGGCGGTGGCGACCAGCGGATGCATGGCGGACACGTTCGCGGATACGGGCGGTCAGCCTACGAAGAGTGCGCAACCGAAGCAGAGCAAGCCGACCGACAAGGTCACGGTCGTCGCGACCGGCGACGTACTGCTGCACGAACGTCTGTGGACCACCGCGAAACGCGACGGCGACAACGGCCACTGGGACTTCGCGCCGCTGATGAGCAGCGTGAAACCCCTTGTCCAGAAAGCGGATCTCGCGATCGCGCACCTGGAGACACCGCTGGCTCGCGATGGCGGTCCGTACCACGGCTACCCGCTCTTCCAGGGTCCGCCGCAGATCGCCACGGCGCTGAAGCAGACCGGCTACGACCTCTGCACGACCGCGAGCAACCACAGCTTCGACGGCGGCGCGGCCGGCATCGACCGGACGCTCGACACGTTGGACAAGGTCGGACTCAAGCATGCCGGTACGGCGCGATCGCGGGCCGAGGCGGAGCAGATCACGATCGTCGACGTCGGGAGAGTGAAGGTCGCATCGCTGAGTTTCACCTTCGGTTTCAACGGGCTGCTGTACCCGGACGGTGAGACCTGGCGGGCCGGCAAGATCAGCACGAAGACGATCAAGCTGAAGGCCCAGGAGGCTCGCGACCGCGGCGCCGACCTCGTGCTGGTCAGCTGCCACTGGGGTACGGAGTACTCGAACAAGCTCAACGACCAGCAGCGCGAGGTCGCTCCGCAACTGCTTGCCGACAGCAACATCGACCTGGTGATCGGCCACCACGCGCACGTCGTGCAGCCGATGGAGCAGATCGACGGCAAGTGGGTCGCGTACGGACTCGGCAACCTGGTCGCCGCGCATCGCGAACCGAACAGCACCAAGGCCGAAGGTCTGCTGGCCCGCTTCACGTTCACCCGCAGCGGCGACCGCTGGACGACCGCGGCCGAGTACGCACCGCTCCTGATGACCGACGACCTGCCGGTGCGAGTCCTCGATGTCCGACGGGAGCTCGCGAAGGACACACCTCGGCGTAGTCGCCTCGAACTGGCGCAGCGCCGTACGACGGAGACCGTGACAGCATTGGGCGCGACGCCGAAAATGCTTTGAGTCAAGGCGTCGCGGCGGTCTAGGGTCGGGCGCATGATTACGTACTTCGTGATGGTCCGTCGTGCCCGCCTCCGGGCAGGCGAGGGGTGCCTGGGGATGGCATCCGCTCGATAGTCGTTGGGCCCAACGGGTTGTGGACGCGGCCGGGATCACGCCCGGCGAGCTCGTCCTCGACGTCGGGGCCGGACTCGGCGCGCTGACCGCTCCGCTGGTCCGGGCCGGCGCCCGGGTGGTCGCTGTCGAACTCCATCCCGGTCGTGCCGATCGGTTGCGCCGGCGGTTCGCGGACGCGCCGGTGACGGTCGTCCGGGCCGATGCCGGTGATCTGCGCCTGCCGTCGCGGCCGTTCCGGGTGGTGTCGAGTCCGCCGTACAACATCTCTACCTTGTTGCTGAAGCGCTTGCTGTCGCCGGGTTCACGCCTGGTGTCGGCGGATCTGGTGCTGCAGCGGCAGGTGGCGAATCGGTGGGTTCGCGGTGACGCACCCGGGGCGAACCGGTGGTTCCGCCACTACGACCCGTCGCTCGGGCTTCGCCTTCCCCGCAAAGCTTTCACCCCACCGCCG
Organism: Kribbella sp. VKM Ac-2566; assembly: GCF_004366005.1. Classification (NCBI taxonomy): domain Bacteria; kingdom Bacillati; phylum Actinomycetota; class Actinomycetes; order Propionibacteriales; family Kribbellaceae; genus Kribbella; species Kribbella sp. VKM Ac-2566. The sequence continues at coordinate 588,611 of NZ_SODT01000012.1, forward strand.
CATGTCGATTCAGCAGTTCTCCTACTACGCAAGCGCTAGAAAGACACCCCGCCCCCTCGCTTCGCTCGGGGGCGGGGGAGGTGTTAGGACCGCCGCCAGCACGGTGGGTCGCCGCGACCGGTCCATCCGTTGCGGTGGGTTGTCGTGACCGGTCCAGGCGTTGCTGTGGCGTGACCGGTGCGTGCGTTGCGGTGGGTCGCCGCGACCGGTCCATCCGTTGCGGTGGGTTGTCGTGACCGGTCCAGGCGTTGCTGTGGCGTGACCGGTGCGTGTGTTGCGGTGGGTTGTCGTGACCGGTGCGTGCGTTGCTGTCAGCCGTGCCAGGAGTTCCACAGGGCGGCGTACGAGCCTTGGCGGGCGACCAACTCGTCGTGACTGCCCAGCTCCGAGATGCGGCCGTCCTCCACCACAGCGACCCGGTCGGCGTCGTGGGCGGTGTAGAGCCGGTGGGCGATCGCGATGACCGTCCGGCCTTCCAGTACGGCGGCCAGCGAGCGCTCCATGTGCCGCGCAGCCCGTGGGTCGATCAGCGACGTCGCCTCGTCGAGGACCAGCGTGTGCGGATCGGCCAGCACCAGCCGCGCCAGTGCCAACTGCTGAGCCTGCGCCGGCGTCAACGCAAGCTGTCCGGACCCGACGCGAGTGTCGAGCCCGTCCGGCAGCGCCTCTGCCCACTCACGTGCGTCCACTGCACCGAGCGCGTCGAGCAGCTGCGCGTCCGTCGCGGACGGACGAGCCATCGAGAGGTTGTCCCGCAGCGTTCCGACGAAGACGTGGTGCTCCTGGGTAACCAGGGCGACCCGCTTGCGCAGCTCGTCCAGCGGCAGCTCCGTCATCCCCACACCGCCGACCGTCACCGAACCGGTCCGCGGCGGATGGATGCCCGCGACCAACCGACCCAGCGTCGACTTGCCCGCACCGGACGGCCCGACCATCGCGATCCGTTCGCCCGGCTGGATCGTCAGGTCGACACCATGCAGCACGTCGCGGCCCTCGACGTACGAGAACCGAACGTCCTTCGCCTCGACCAGCTCACCGGAAGGCGCGCGCCCCGACGGCGTCCGGTCGTCCGGTACGTCGCTGATGCCGAGCAGCCGCGCGAACGCCGCACCGCCGGACTGGAGCTCGTCCAGCCAGGACAGCAACCGGTCGACCGGGTCGAGCAGCTGGTTCACGTACAGGACGGCGGCTGTCACGGCGCCGAGCGAGGCGTGACCGTTGAGGTGCATCCAGCCGCCGAACAGCAGCGTTACCACGAGCGGCACGAAGTACCCGAGCTCGGCGGCCGGGAAGTAGACCGTGCGCAGGAAGAGCGTGTACCGCTCGGCCAAATAGCTTCCGCGGATGTCCGCATCACCGCGCCGCACACGGTCGTCGTACCGGCGCAGAGCCTCGACCGTCCGCGCGCCTTCGACCGTCTCCGCGAGGGAGCTGGTCATCTGCGCGTACGCCGCGTTCTCGCGGAGGTACCCGTCCTTGGCGCGGCGCAGGTACCACTTCGTGCTCAGCCACAGCAGTGGGACCATCGCGACCATCGGCACCAGCACCCAGACGCCGACCAGCAGCGTGGCGACCACGGTGAAGATCACGGTGACGAACGCGATGATCGTCTCCGGTACGGCGAACCGCACGGTGCGGGACAGTGTGTCGACGTCCCGCGACGTCCGCGACAGCAGGTCGCCGGTGCCGGCCCGCTCGACCGTGCCGATCGGGAGCGCGAGCGCGTTGTCGACGAACTCCTCGCGCAGCTCGGCCAGCACCTGCTCGCCCAGCGCGAACGACCGGTACCGCGCCCAGCGGGTCAGCAGCGACTGCGCGACGATGAACCCGGCGATCACGATGATCACCAGGTCGACCTTGGCCGCGGTCGTGCCGTTCTGTACGCCCTGCACCAGGTTGCCGATCAGCCGTGGCGCCGCGAGCCCGCTCACCGCCGCGAGCCCGTGCAGCACCAGCGCGATCGTCAGGCTGCGCGGGTGCCGCCGGGCCAGTCGCCGGGCATGCCGCCGAACCTCGGCCGGCCCGGCCACGGGCAGGATCTGCCTCATCGGAGGGCCTCCTCTTCTTCGGTCTGGCGGGTGACGGTCGTGCGGTACTGCGGTGTGCTCTCGAGCAGCTCGCGGTGCTTGCCGGTGGCAACGACACGGCCGCCGGCGACGAAGATCACCTCGTCGACGCGGTCCAGCAGCAGCGGGCTCGCGGTCAGTACGACGGTGCTGCGGCCGGACCGGTGGTCGCGCAGCCGGTCCGCGATCCGCGCCTCGGTGTGCGCGTCCACGGCCGAGGTCGGCTCGACCAGGACGAGCACGGACGGATCCGCGAGCAGTGCGCGTACCAGAACCAGTCGCTGGCGCTGTCCGCCGGAGAACGAGCGGCCCTTCTCCTCCACCTCCGAGTCGAGCGCGTCCGGCAGCGCGTCGAGCACGTCCTCGGCGGACGCCGTACGGAGCGCGGCCATCAGTTCTTCGTCAGTACGGCGACCTGATGGGTCCAGTTCCGTGCGCAACACACCGGTGAACAGCTGGGAGCCCGTGTCACTCACCAGGATCCGCTCCCGGACGTCTGCCCGCGTAGCACTGGCCAGCGTCACACCGCCGTACCTGACCTCACTGGCGTCGTCGTACCGACCTAGGCGGTCTGCGAGCTTGTCGTAGCGTTCTGGCTCCGCGGAGACGATTGCGGTGAGCAGCCCGTCGCGTGCGCGGACGCCCGAGACCGGGTCGACCAGGTCGCCGTGGTCCGGCAGCCGCACCGGTGTCGCCGGGTCGACGATGTCGGTCTCCAGCTTCAGCACCCGGATGACCCGGCCCGCTGCGACGAGTCCACGCATCAACTGGTTGGCGAACTCGGTCGCCGTACGCAGTGGGAGCACGAGGAACGTCGCATACCCGTAGAACGCGACCAGTGAGCCGGCACTGAGGTCACCGCGCAGAGCGAAGTGCGCACCCAGGCCGACCACCAGCACGACGAAGATGCCAGGCAACAGGACCTGCGCCGCGTCCAGCACGGACTGGATGCCGGCCACCCGTACGCCGGCCTTCCGCACCTGCTGCGACTCGCTCCGGTAGCGCCGCGAGAACGACTCCTCGCCGCCGATGCCGCGCAGGACCCGCAGTCCGGCCACGATGTCCGAGCCCAGCGAGTTCAGCTCGCCGACGGCCTCGCGCTGCGCGGACTGCCGCTTGTGCAGCGGCCGCAGCATCGGACCCAGGCAGAACACCATGACCGGTACGCCGATGAGCACGACAAGGCCGAGCACGGTCGACGACGACAGCAGGATCACCGCGACCACCGCGAACGCGACGATCGCGCCCGCGAACCGGGCCGAGACCTCCATCAGGTTCCCGATGTACGCGAGGTCGCCCGCGCCGACGCTGACCACCTCGCCGGTGGCCAGGTGCTTGGGCAGCGTCGCGCCGAGATCGGCCGATTTCCGCGTCACCACCTGCACCGTCCGATACGCCGCGGTCAGCCAGTTGGTGACCGCGAACCGGTGCCGCATGATGCCTGCCGTCGCCTGCACCACGCCGACCGCGAACAGCAGCGCGGTCCAGCGCAGCAGCCGCTCGCCGTCGCGCGCCGCGATGCCCTCGTCGATCGCCCGCCCGAGAATCGCCGGGACGAAGGCCTGCGCCGCCATCCACAGGATGCCGAACGCCATCCCGCCCGCGAGCGTGCGTGCCTGACCGCCCGCGACCCACCACAGGTAGCGAGCCGGCGAGCGATGGTTCGGGACGCCGGGATCGGCGAGCGGCAGTTGTCTCATAGCCTTCTCAGGCTAGGTGCCGCCTCCGACAGTTGCATGCGAATTAATCGCACCTATGGACCCCCCGAACCGGCACCATCTACGCCATGACGAGGGGACGGGGCTGGCTGCTCGCGTACGGCGCGCTGACGGCGGCGCATCTGGTGACGATCGGGATCGGCGAGACGTGGTCCCAGGCGATCGCCAAGGTGCTGTTGATGCCGACGCTGGCCGTCTGGGCGCGGCTGAACGGCGGTCCGGTCACGTTGCTGGTCGCACTGGCCGCGTCACTCGCCGGTGACTTCCTGCTGCAGATCGACCACTTGCTACCGGGCATGCTGGCGTTCGGCGTGGCACATGCCTGTTACGTGGTGCTGTACGCACGTCGTGCGCGCCGACGGTCCCTGGTCGTGCTGGCGGCGTACGGCGTGGTCTGGGCGGGCGCACTGGTCCTGCTGTGGCCTGGTCTGGGGGACAACCGGATCCCAGTGGCGGTGTACTCGCTGCTGGTCACTGCCACGGCTGTCACGAGCGGGTGGAACGGTTGGCAGGCCGGACTGGGCGGTGCACTGTTCCTGATCTCGGACGGGCTCATCGGCGCGGGTCTGGCGGGGCATGACTTCGCGGCACGCGGCTATCTGGTGATGGCGACGTACTGCGTCGCGCAGTATCTGCTGGCCGGCAATCTGCTGCCGGGGGCGAAGCACACGCGGTGACGGTGACGGTCGGTAGACCTTCACCTTGCGTTGGGCAACGGGTTCCCGCCGGGTCATGTCCGGCCCCTGTCCTGGATCCATGTTGGTGATCGCGCATCGGGGAGCGAGTGGCTACCGCCCGGAACACACGCCGGCGGCCTACCGGCTGGCCGCGGCGCAGGGCGCCGACTACCTGGAACCCGACCTGGTCGCCACTCTCGACGGCGTCCTGGTCTGCCGGCACGAGAACGAGATCTCCGGTACGACGAACGTCGCGGAGCACCCGGTGTTCGCCGACCGGAGGATCACCAAGATCGTCGACGGGACCGCCGTCACCGGCTGGTTCGTCGAGGACTTCACGTTCGCCGAGCTGCGGACGCTCCGGGCCCGGGAGCGGATGCCCGCGCTCCGGGCGGGCAACACGGCGTACGACGGGCTGGAGGAGATCCCCACCTTCGACGAGGTGGTCGCGCTCGCGCGCCGGGAGTCGGCGCGGCTGGGACGGCCGATCGGGGTACTGCCGGAGATCAAGCATCCGACATACTTCCGGCGGCTCGGCCTGCCGCTGGAGGAGCTGCTCACCGAGCGCATCCTGGCGCTCGGGCTGCGTCCGGACGAGATCATGATCCAGTCGTTCGAGCCGACGAGCCTGCGGCGGCTGTCGGTGATGACGCGAGTGCCGCTGGTGCAGCTGGTCGACTCCGGGAGCGCGCCGAACGACTTCCTGCGGACCGGTGACGGGCGTACGTACGCCGACCTGATCGAGCCTCGGGGGCTCCGGGAGATCGCGACGTACGCGCAGGTGCTGGCGCCGTGCAAGGACCTGGTCGTGCCGCGGAGCGCGGACGGTTGCCTCGGGGAACCCACCCGCCTGGTCGACCACGCCCACCGCGCCGGTCTGGGCGTCCAGGTCTGGACGTTCCGCGCCGAGCGCCGCTTCCTGCCGACCGGGACCGACCTCCCGACCGAACTGACCCGCTTCGCCGCCCTGGGCCTCCAGGGCATCTTCGCCGACCACCCGGACCAGGCCGTCGCAGCACTCCGCACATCGGTGCTGAACGTCTAGCAAGCAGCAGCGGGGTGCCCGCTGCTTGCGGTCACCCCGCTGGGGGAGCTGCGCCCGGTGTGGGCGCAGGGACCGTCACGCTGCCGGGGGCTTGTTGTTGGTGTCGTCGTAGAGGCGGGAGGCGATGTCGTTCTCGGTGGTGTCCTGGGTCTGGTTCTGGTTGACCGACTGCTGGACGTTCTGCCAGACCGCCTTGCCGTCGGATTCCGGCATCACGATCCAGGCGACCGCGTAGCCGATCATTGCGGCGCCGCCGGTGATCAGGGTGAGGCCGACCCAGCCGAGGCGGACCAGGGTCACGTCGACGTTCAGGTAGTCGGCGATGCCGCCGGACACGCCGGAGAGCATCCGCTGGTTGGCGGAACGACGGAGGACCTTGCCGGACAGGTTCTGGAACGGTGCGTTGGAGTTCGTCATGGCTCTACTCTCCCGCTCCGGGGCCTTGCGCCACATCAGGATCGGTACCGACCGACCCCTGAGCCGACCCCGACGACTTTCGTGGAACCCACCGCGTCCCCCAGCCTGTCTCTAAGGGTGAGGAGGGGATGAGGAGGGGTATGGACGAGTTCACCGAGTACGTCACCGCACGCTGGCCCACGCTGGTGCGGTCCGCGGTTCTGCTCGGCTGTACGCCGTCCGAAGCCGAGGACCTCGTCCAGTCCGCGCTGGAGCGCTGCCTGCTCAAGTGGAACCGGGTACGGGCAGCCGAGGACCGTGACGCCTACGTGCACCGCGTACTGGTCAACTGCTTCCGCTCCTCCCGCAGACGTCGCTGGCACGGCGAGCTGCCGTCCGCGTCGCTCCCGGAGTCCCCGAGCGGTGACCAGACGGCAGGGGTCGACGACACGGACGCCGTGATGCGCGCACTCGACCGCCTGCCTGGCGACCAGCGCACAGCCGTCGTACTGCGGTACTACGCGCACCTGAGCGAGCAGCAGATGGCGTCCGTACTGGGTGTCGCCCCGGGAACGGTCAAGAGCCGACTGTCCCGCGCGGTGAAGGCCCTGGCACAGGACCCACACCTGACAGAACTGCGAGAACCCCGATGATCGAGACCAAACTGACCGAGTTGCTGGAAGACACCGCCGACCACACCCCGGTCGGCCCACCGCCACTGGCCGCCGTCCGGGCCGGAGCCGCCCGCCGACGCAGACGTCGTACTGCGGGAATCACCGGGGTGACCGTGGTAGCTGTGGGTGCAGTGATCGCCGGCTCGAGCCTGCTGACCTCGCCCACGCAGACTGCTCCGGTCACCTCACCGACCCCAGTCCCGCCACCGCCGGCGATGCGCCTGGTCGGCTTCGGCCACGCAGCCATCGCCATCCCGGCCGCCTGGCCGACCAACAAGAGCAGCTGCGGCACGCCGTACCAGGACACCGTTCAGATAGACGATCCCAGCGCAGTGCACCTCTGTAAGTCGGATCGGCCGAAGGGTGTCGAGAGCGTGCAGCTGACCGGTGTGCCGCCGAGCCTCGGCTACCACGCCGACGAGACGATCCTGGTCGACGGGGTGCGGGCTGAGCGTCAGCGAACGAGCTGCATGGGCGGCTGGCAGGGCACCAGGGTGTGCATCGGCGCCGTGGGTATTCCGTCGCTCAAGGTGTGGTTCTACGCCGAGTCGTCCACGAGCGCCGAGGACGTCGATCGGATCCTGGACCGGATCCAGATCCTGCGGGACCGGTCCGGTGTTCCCAGCTACTCGTCTCTCGGAGGCGCGCCAACGGGACCGCTCGCACGCAGCTACACGCCTTTGCTGACGGCCGCGGGACTGAAGGTGCAGTACAAGCGGGTGATGTCGCCCAGCTATCCGGACGGCACCATCCTCGGCGTCTCGCCCGCTGTCGGGACGCTGCTGCCCGTCGGCTCGACGGTGACGGTGACGGTTGCGGGCTGAGGAAAGTGTCGGTGGGGCCGCCTAGCGTGCTGGGTATGGACGTGCAGGCGGTGGTGAAGGTGATGGCGGGGTTGCCGGGCGCCGAGGAGCAGGAGGGGTGGGCGGGGCAGCCGGTCTTCAAGGTCCGCAACAAGAGCTTCGCGTACCTGTCCGAGGACCAGACCCGCCTGCACCTGAAGGCACTCCGCGAGGAGCAGGAGGCGCTCGTCGCGGAGAACCCCGAGGTCTACGCCCCGTCCTGGGCGAGCGGCCGCTTTGCCTGGCTCCTCATCCAGGTAGACCTCGCCGACGAGGAAGAGCTCCGCGAACTGGTCACAGAAGCCTGGCGCCTCACCGCCCCGAAGTACCTGATCGCCCAGCTAACCAGCTGAACCACGGCGGACCAGCACCCACTGCGGGCTGGTGCGGCTGACTTCGGTGAAGCCGGCGTCGAGGTAGACGGACAGCGGGCCGCGATACAAGTCGGCGGACGGGATGCGGCCGGCGATCGTGGTGTCGACGGCGCAGGCCTCGACCGTGCGGGCGCCGTGGGAGCGGGCCAGGTCGAGGGCGCCGTGGACCAGCTCTCCGGCGATGCCCTGGCGGCGGTGCCCTACCGGTACGACGAAGCACGTGATCACCCAGGCGTCCGGGTGGTCCGTGCGCCAGTTGGGTGAGGCGAGCACCCGCGGGTACGACGTACGCGGTCCGACGGCGCACCAGCCGACCGGGGCGTTCCCGTCGTACGCGAGAACGCCGGGCGGTTGCTCGTCGTCGCAGACCTGACTCCTGAGGGCCTCGCGGTTGTTCTCCGGGCTGCTGCCGGACCACGCCTTGCCGCGGAGGCGGAAGTACTGGCAGAAGCAGCGGGACGGGTCGCCGCGCTCGCCCATGACGGTCGCGACGTCGGGCCAGGAGTCCGGTCCGGCCGGGCGTACGTGCACCATAGGAGCACCGTAGCCCGGGGGCTGGCTTGCACTCGATTGGGTCGAGTGCTAATACTTGGTTAGCACTCCATGGGTGAGAGTGATAATGCTCGCGCCCGGTGGAGTGTGCAAGAAGACGGCCTCGATGAGGTGCCGGAGCGCGGCGGGACATGAGCGTCGCGGGTCGGTGCCGTCCGTCGCGGGCATCCCGGCCGGCTGAACCACCAATGACTCGACGCGGGAGGACTCGCGGAGAATGCCCAAGCTGATTGCTTTCGATGAAGAGGCGCGCCGCGGCCTCGAGCGGGGAATGAACACCCTCGCCGACGCCGTCAAGGTGACGCTCGGCCCGAAGGGCCGCAACGTCGTTCTGGAGAAGAAGTGGGGCGCCCCCACGATCACCAACGACGGCGTCTCCATCGCCAAGGAGATCGAGCTCGAGGACCCGTACGAGAAGATCGGGGCCGAGCTCGTCAAGGAAGTTGCCAAGAAGACCGACGACGTCGCGGGTGACGGTACGACCACCGCCACCGTGCTGGCTCAGGCTCTCGTCCGCGAGGGGCTGCGCAACGTCGCCGCCGGCGCCAACCCGATGGGCCTGAAGAAGGGCATCGAGAAGGCGACCGAGGCCGTCAGCGAGCAGTTGCTGGCGCTGGCCAAGCCGGTCGAGACCCGCGAGCAGATCGCGGCGACCGCGTCCATCTCGGCCGCGGACACCCAGGTCGGCTCGATCATCGCCGAGGCGATGGACAAGGTCGGCAAGGAAGGTGTCATCACCGTCGAGGAGAGCAACACCTTCGGCCTCGAGCTCGAGCTCACCGAGGGTATGCGCTTCGACAAGGGCTACATCTCGCCGTACTTCGTGACCGACACGGACCGGATGGAGGCCGTCCTCGACGACCCGTACATCCTGGTCGTGAACAGCAAGATCGGCAGCATCAAGGACCTGGTCCCGGTGCTGGAGAAGGTCATGCAGACCGGCAAGCCGCTGGCGATCATCGCCGAGGACGTCGAGGGCGAAGCCCTGGCCACCCTGGTCGTGAACAAGATCAAGGGCACCTTCAAGGCCGTCGCCGTCAAGGCGCCGGGCTTCGGTGACCGCCGCAAGGCCATGCTGGTCGACATCGCCGTCCTCACCGGCGGCGAGGTGATCTCCGAGGAGGTCGGCCTCAAGCTCGACACCGTCGACCTGGAGCTGCTCGGCCAGGCCCGCAAGATCGTCGTCACCAAGGACGAGACGACCATCGTCGAGGGCTCGGGCGACGCGGACCAGATCACCGGCCGGGTGAACCAGATCCGTGCCGAGATCGAGAAGTCGGACTCCGACTACGACCGCGAGAAGCTGCAGGAGCGCCTGGCCAAGCTGGCCGGCGGTGTTGCGGTCATCAAGGTCGGCGCGGCCACCGAGGTCGAGCTGAAGGAGCGCAAGCACCGCATCGAGGACGCCGTTCGCAACGCGAAGGCGGCCGTCGAGGAGGGCATCGTCGCCGGTGGCGGCGTGGCCCTGCTGCAGGCGTCCGTGGTGGCGTTCGAGAAGCTGGAGCTCGACGGTGACGAGGCGACCGGTGCGGAGATCGTGCGCAAGGCCGTCGAGGCGCCGCTGAAGCAGATCGCAGTGAACGCCGGCCTCGAGGGCGGCGTCGTGGTGGAGAAGGTTCGCAACCTCGAGCCGGGTCACGGTCTGAACGCCGCGACCGGTGAGTACGTCGACCTGATCGCCACCGGCATCATCGACCCGGCCAAGGTAACGCGCTCGGCGCTGCAGAACGCGGCGTCCATCGCGGCCCTGTTCCTCACCACCGAGGCCGTCATCGCCGACAAGCCGGAGAAGGCAGCAGCCGCTCCGGGCGGCGCGCCAGACATGGGCGGCATGGACTTCTGATTCAGAAGTAGTCCAACAGCACACAGCAAGAACAAAAGGTCCCGGGCCAACGCCCGGGACCTTTTGTGTTGTAGGGATGGGAGGCCAACAGCACGCAGTACGCCAAGAGGTCCCGGGGCCTCTTGCGTCTGTGCGGGCGTTGAAAAGGAACGGGTGGCGGTGCACCGGTTATTAGTTGTTCAACGGCACCGGCGCGCGGGCGCTGCCCCGACTCTCGGCGGTCAGGTGCCGGTGATCAGGTGGTGGGCGAGCACCGGAGAGAACGTGCGCGTTGGGAGGTCCGGGGTCAGGCCGCAGGGGCCGTCGGACTCGCCTGGCGTACGCAGCCACAGGTGGAGGTCCACGGGGGCGGAGGTGCGCGCTGGGGGAGTGCCGAGTTTGCGGGCGGGTGGGTTGCAGGAGCTGCCGTCGGAGCCGTTGCCGTTGCGGCTGGTGTCGATGACGTAGTGGGTGCCGCCGCCGAGGGCCTGCAGGATCTCGGTGCCGCGGGACACCGACTGCTCGGTGGTGAAGTAGTTCGCGGTGTTCAGGGCGAACCCGCGGACCTTGCCGATGTCCGCGAGCCGCAGCCTGCGCGCCATCTCCTTCGCGTCACCGGACGTCACGTTCCCGGCGTCGAGGTACGTCCACGTGTTCGGGTTCTTGGCCGCGAACACGCCGACGGCGTACTTCAGCAGCGCGAGCCGCCCGTCCCACTCCGGCGTCGGGTAGCAGTCGAGCCGCGCCAGCGCGTCCGGCTCGAGAACCACGACCGCCGGCCGCGTCCCGATCCCGGCCGACACAGCCGCGATCCAGGTCCGGTACGCCGCGTCCGTCGCGGCCCCGCCACCGATCCCGCACTGGCGTCCCGGGAGGTTGTCCGTCACCAGCACCGGCAACTTGTCCGCGGTGTCCGCTGCCGTCGTGTACGCCGTGACGCCCGCCTTCACGTCCCCGCTCCAGGCGCCGACCCACCGCGCCGACGCCTGCGCGGCGATCTTCGACGCAAGTTCGGTGTCCTCCGGATGCCGCCGTACGTAAGCGACCGCGGGCGAGGCCGGGTCGACGTAGAACCCGGTGGTGAGCTTCAACGGATCGCCGGTCGCCTCGGCCAGCCCGGAATCGGGCCGGCCGAAGACGAGCAGCGCGGCGGTCAGCACAAGGAAGGCAACAACCGGACGCGTGGTCGGCATCGTGAAGGATCCTCCTGATCACTCAACGTGCCGACGACATTACTCGCAGCCAGATCAACTGTCTTCGTCGACCTCGCAGAACGAGGAGTAGTGGTCGCCGGTGTAGTAGACGTGGTCGGGCGTGGTCATCGCGCCGCCGCCGACCAGCCGGCGGGCGCCGCGGTCGGGTGAGCCGGGCGTGATCACGGTGTACTCGTGGTAGTACCCGCTGGACTCGTCCGGGAGGATGCCCTCCCGGTTGGAGAAGACGGTGCCGTCCTGGTCGTACGGGAACGGTCCGCCCGAGTGGATGAGGTCGAGGGTGTCGGCGGCCTGCGACGGCAGCGAGCTGAGCGCGCAGGTGTCGATCGCGGTGACGTACGGCGAGGCGACGTACGACGACCTGTGCGAAGGGGTCGGGGCGGCGTAGGCCGTGGAGCCGAAGGCTGCGGTAGCAGCGAGGGTCACGGCGGCGATGAGGGTTCTCATGCCCGGAGGCTTCCCGCCCGCAACGACGCCGGTACATCCCAGCTGTGAATAACAGGTGGACTATGACCCCGCCGTACCCCTAAAGTCTGGCCCGGCGAGAGAGATCCCGGAGCGGAAGGAGCCACCGATGAACACACTGACTTGTTTCCCGGCGTGCCCGATCCGCTCGCACAGCTCGCACTGAGCGGAGTGGCGCGCCTCCTGCTGGAGGATCTGTGACCATCCGCAACACCGTCGAGGCAGACCTCGACACCATCCTTGCTCTGATCGAGCAGAAGTCCGTCAACACCGTCACCGTCGAGCGGTACCGCGAGTACGTTGCCCGCGGCTACTACAAGCACGACTGGAACTGGGTCGTCGAGGAGAACGGCACGATCCAGGCCCTCGTGATCTGGTGGGGCGTCCCGGGCGAGACCCACCCGTACAGCATCGACGGCCTCTACTACCGCGGTGACGGAGACCCCGTCCCGGTGTGGACCGAGCTGCTGAAGTACGCCGTCGCGTCCCGGCCGGCCGACGCGGAGCCGCCGGAGTACCACTTCTTCCTGGACAGCGACTGGCAAGACAATCCGGACGTCGTCGCTGCGCTGCAGGCCCGGAGCGCAGCGGCAGCCGCTGTCGGGATGACCGGGATCACCGATCGGCTGCGTTACGAGTGGAGGCCGGCGTACGGCCTGCCGGAACGGTCCACCCGGCTGAAGTTCGAGCCGGCCGACGACGAGGCGTTCGTCGACGTGTTCATGCGGGTCAGCCAGGGCAGCCTGGACTCCGGGACCGCGCGGGAGATCGCGCGACTCGGCGCCGAGGCCGCGGCGCGGGAAGAGCTGGCGATCTACAAGTCGATGCCGGGTGACCGGGACTGGTGGCGGCTCGCGTACAACGGTGACGGCGAGCTGGTCGGGTTCGAGATCCCGTCGGCCAACGCGGGCGGGCCGGTCGTCGGATACCTCGGAGTCGTGCCGGAGCACCGCGCGCAGGGGCTGAGCGACGACCTGCTGGCCGAGATCACGCATCAGCTGGCGGAGACCGGCGCCGAGGACATCCGGGCCGACACCGACTTCGGCAACGTGCCGATGGCGAAGAGTTTCGAGCGCCAGGGGTACCGCAAGTTCGCCGTACGCCGAGTTCTCGCCTTCCCGGCGAACTGAGCGCGAGGTAGAGACGCGCACGCCCCGAATCCCTATGCTCCCTGACATGTCAGAGAGGTTCGGGGGAGCGGGGCGATGCGTGACATCGCTTTGATCCTGCATGTCCTGGCCGGAGTCCTCGCGGTGGTGTTCGGCCCGGTGGCGATCGTGCTCACGCTGCGTCGCCGCGGGCTGAACTGGGCGGGCGAGGTCTACCACTGGACGCTCGCGCTGGTCTGCCTGACCGCGCTCGTGATGGTCCCGTACGACTGGGGCCGGCTCTGGTACTTCTGGCCGATCACGATCGCGACGTACCTGTTCGTGTACCTCGGCCAGCGCGCGGCCGAGGCGCCAGGAGGACTCTGGTACCGCGGCGTCCTGCGCGGGTACGGCGGCGGCTGGGTAGCCCTGTGGACCGCGATCACGGTCGTGTCCCTGCCGCACCAGTGGTGGGCCTGGCTGCTCCCGATCGTGATCGGTTCGGCTGTGATCGAGTGGCTGTGCTTCAACCCGTCGCCGAGCTGGACCCGACAGGCCCAGCCCGGCGCGACACCCTAGGCCTGCCCGGCCTGCTCTTCGGGGGTTGCCTTGCGGACCACGAGACGGGTCCAGGCACCGACGTAGACGCGGTCGTCGGGGTTCAGCTCCTGGCGCTGGCCCGGGACGATCGGGGTCTCCGGGAGCGGTCCGGCGGCGGACGCGACGTACGTGCCGTTGGAGGACTGCAGGTCCTCCACCCACCAGCGCTGGCCGTCGGTGGTCAGCTGGGCCTGCCGGCGGCTGACGCCGGTATCGTCGCCACAGTCGATCTCGGGTGAGATGCCGCGGCTACGGGACGGCCGGCCGATCAGCAGGCTCTTCTCGGTCAGCGGGATCACCGTCGGCAACCCCGGTGACGGACACGGGTCGTCGCTCTGCTGTACGGCGTACCAGTCCGGGTCGACCCAGCGCTCGACGACCCACTCGGCCAGCGCGGCCGGTGCCGACGGGGTCGCCGGGGGTGTCGCCGGAGCCGGACCGGAGGACAGGTCGAGCGACGAGGCCGGCCGCGGCATGGTGCCGGTGGTGAAGTCGTAGCCGCAGCTCTCGCAGAACAGAGCGTCCGCTGAGGCCGCATCGGAGCAGTTCGGGCACAACTGTCCCGCTGGAGCCGCACCGGAGGCAGCAGGTGTGGCCGAGGTATCGGGAGCAGCTGCGGCGGGCGCCGCCGACGCAGCGGGATCCGCGCTGCCCGCGGGTGTCCCGGCGGGGATCGGGAGGCCGCAGACGTCGCAGTAGTCGGTGGAGGTGGAGGGGTGTCCGCTAGGACAGTTCACGGTCATTTCCGCACCCGGGTGGTCTTGGTGGAGGCCGTGTCGAGCGCCATCTCATCGGCTTTCTCGACCGTCCGCTTCAGCCGCACCGTACCCGTATCCTGGTCGTCGATCTCGACAACCTTCCGCAGCCGCGTCGTCGCCTCTTCGTTGCCGGTCTGAGCCGCGAGCTGGACCGCGCGACCGAGCTTGGTGGTCGCCGTCGCCGTGTCGCCGACGGCCTTCGCGGCCAGACCGTCCTGGATCGCCTGCGCCAGCTCGGTCTGTCCGGTGTAGTGCGCGACCTCCGGGCTGATCCGGGTGGTGAGGGCCTCGTCCGCGGACCACAGCGCCTTCACCAGGCCCTGCGCGACGGTTTCGTTGCCCAGCACCAGCTGCACGCGCGCCGCGAGCTGCTCCTGCCCGACCGCCTTCGCGGCCAGCCGGATCGCCACGTGGTAGTCCCGGGACTCGTCACCCCACGACCCGGTCGGGTACGACCCCGTCAACGGGTTGATCGCCGTACGCCGGGACGTCAGGTCCTCGACCGTCGGAGCGACCTGCCGGACGAACAGCACCTCCGCACCCTGCGGCGCCCACACGCGCAGATCGGCCTGCGCGACACCACGGCCCATCGCGTTCTGGATCAGCTTGGAGAACTCGGCGGCCAGCTGGTCCGGCGCCGGGATGATGTCGACGGTGCCGAGCAGGGCCTGCGCGATCCGGCGTACCTCGTCGACCTGCCAGGCCACGCCGACGCCGCGGGTGTCGCACTGGAACTGGCCGGTCACCGCCTCGATCGTCTGGGTCAGCGCCTCCGGCGTCTCGTGCTGGTTCTCGCCGTCGGTCAGCAGGATGGCGTGCTTCTGCGTCAGCGACGGCACGGTGGCGAACACCCGCGACGCGAGCCGCAGCCACGTGCCCATCGCGGTCCCGCCGTCGGCGTAGAACCGGGACACGGCGTCCTTGGCGGCCTGCCGGGTGTACGGGTCCATCTTGACCATCACCGGCTCCGCGGACGGCGGGAACGCCAGCTGCGCGCGGTCGTTGCCGGAGATCACCGCGAACCAGACACCGTCGAGGATCTGGTCGAGCGCGGTCTGCGCGGCGTAGGCGGCCGCCTGGACACCGTCGCGACCCATCGAGCCGGAGGTGTCGACGATGATGATCTCGCCCGCGTCGCCGCTGCCGGACTGCCCTGCGGCGCCGGCACCGGTGCAGGTCACCGTGACGATGGCGTGCACGTCGGTCCCGCCGTCCGGCAGGAACTCGTTCTGGTAAACGGAGGCGGTGAAGTCAGCCATCTCGGGTCCCTCTCCTTAAATGCGTGCGAGCGCGACGGTGATGTTGTCCTGACCGCCCTGGGCGTTGGCCCAGTCAACCAGGGCGGACGCCGTGGCCAAGGGCTCGCCGCCCTTGTCCGCAGCAGTCTGACGTACGAGGTCGGCCAACGGTGCCGCCTCGGAGCAGTAGTTCCAGAGGCCGTCCGAGCAGACCAGCAGCCAGCCCGGCCCGCTCACCTGCTGCGTCGTGGTCCGTGGCGTGTGGTCCGGTGCGTCCTTGCCGAGCCAGCGGGTGATCGCGTGCGCGTGCGGACCGGACTCGGCCTCCTCACGGGAGACCCCGGTGGAGATCAGCTCGGCTGCCCACGAGTCGTCGACCGTCAGCGCGACCGGCTCGCCCGCGTCCGGGAACCAGTACGCGCGGCTGTCGCCGACACTGCCCGCCACCAGCATGCCGTTCTCCAGGACGGCTGCGACGAACGTGCAGGACGCCGGGTTCGGGCTGTCCGGACTCGTGTTCTCGAGTACGGCGTCACTCGCCGCGTCGGCCGCCGCCTTGAGCCGGGCGCCGATCGCGCTCGCCCGCGACGACTCGGTGCCCAGGCCCTGCGCGTGACCGGCTTCGAGCACCTCACGCGCTGCCCGGGCGGCCGCGAGCGAGGCGACGTCGGAGTCGAGTGACGAGCTGACGCCGTCGCACACCACCAGCAGTGCCCGGCTGCCCGGCTCGGCGTCCGCGGCGATCGCCATCGCGTCCTCGTTGCGGCTGTGCCGGATGCCGCGGTCGCAGACCCCGGCCACCCACGGAGCAGGCTGCTCCTCGAAGTGGTCGCGCGGCTTGGCCGCCTTGGTGCCACAGGTCTCGCAGTACCCGTCCGCGCCGACGGTGCCGCCGCACGACCTGCACGGGCCGGCGGCCGCAGCCTCCGGGCCGGCCACCGCGCCGATCTCCACGGTCGGCTCGGTGTCGGTGTCCAGTGCCGGTGAGGTCGGGGCGGTCCCCGGCTTCAGCTCGGCGCCGCAGGCCTCGCAGAACAGGTCCGCCTCGGACACCGCCCCGCCGCAGCTGGGGCAGACCGTGTCGGTCGTACTCGTCATCGCAACGTCCATCCTCGAACCTCGTTGGCCTGGTCGACCATGGCGATCCGTTCCCGCCGGGTCTGCGCCTGGTCGGCCAGCAGCCGGTAGGTGGCCTCGAGCCCGTCCCGCAGGGAGGTCTCGGTGGCTGCCCGTCCGTCGATCCGCAGAGCTTCCTGCGGACCGGACTGCTGGACCTCGGCGAGCGCGGTCCGGAACACGTTCGCGGCCAGGTTGGCCCGGTCGACCGGGTCGATGGTCAGCGTCGCGATGCTGTCCATCGCCTGGGCGAGCGCGGGAAGGCCACGCCCCGATCCTGCCAGCACACCGGCTCGCAGGCGACGGGCCCGCACGTACTCGCCGCTGGTCCGCGGCACCAGGTCGAGCGCGTTGAGCGCACCGTCCGCGTCGTTGCGCGAGGTCCTGATGTTGGTCAGGCCGAACGCCGAGGCCGCGATGTAGTTGGCATCGGTGCGCGCACAGGTGAGGTAGAGGCCCTCGGCAACGTCGAACTCACCACTGTGCTCACAGGCGATCGCCAGCGCCAGTTTCGGCGCCAGCTCACCCGGCACCTGGCCGTAGACGGCGTTGAACGCGGACTGCGCCGTTGCCGAGTCGCCACGGGCCAGGGCGACCAGTCCGGCCATCCAGACCGCACGCCACTCCCACGGGTCTTCGTTGAGCAGGTCGGCCACCGCGGTGTCGACCATGTCGTAGCGCTCCGGTCCGACCTCCAGCGCCGCCTCTGCGACCTCCAGCAGCGTCTGCGGCGACTGCTCCGGCGCGTCGACCAGCAACTCGAGCCGCTTCACGGGGTCCGGCACGCTGACCGTCTTGAGCCAGCCGGCCATCTTGTCGCTGTCGTCCGGTGCCAGCGACGGCAGCTGCTGCCACGGCTGGGCCGCCTCACCCAGTCCGGCGGCCCTGTCACCCGGCGTCCCGAACAGGAGCGACGACGCCGAGTGCTGTGCGGCCTTGACGCCCTGCTTGTCGGCGACGACCTCACGCAGTACGCCGAGCAGCTGCACGCGGAACTCGTCGGCGGACTGGAACCGGTCCGCGGGATCCTTCGCGCACGCCTTGGCCAGCAGGCGGTACACCGAGTCGTACTTCTGGAAGAGCGGTACCTCGGCCACCGGCGGCAGCGTGTCGACGTACCGGCTCTGGTAACCGCGGAACTCCATCGCGAGCACGCACAGCGTCCGGCCGAGCGTGTAGATGTCGGAGGCGACCGACGGTCCGACCTCGGCGATCTCGGGTGCCTGGAAGCCGACCGTGCCGTAGATCGCCGAGTCCGGGTCGTCGATCCGCCGGACACCGCCGAGGTCGATCAGCTTGACCGCGTCACCGACCTGGATGATGTTGTCCGGCTTGAAGTCGCAGTACACCAGTCCGAGATCGTGCAGGTAGGAGAACGCCGGCAGGATCTCCAGCAGGTACGCGATCGCCTGGTCGATCGGCAGCGCGTCGTACTGACCGTTGTTGGCGGCCATCCGCTCCTTGAGCAGGGTCTTCAGCGAGGTGCCGCCGACGTACTCCATGACGATGTAGCCGGCGCCGTCGTGGGTGACGAAGTTGTAGATCTCGACGATCAGCGGGTGCTCGACGCGGGCCAGGAACTGCTGCTCCGCGATCGCCGCCGCGACCGCGTCCGGGTCCTCGGAGTTCAGCAGGCCCTTCAGGACCACCCAGCGGTTGGACACGTTCTGGTCCTGGGCCAGGTAGATCCAGCCGAAGCCACCGTGCGCGAGGCAGCCGCGGACCAGGTACTGCCCGCCGACCAGGTCGCCGTCCTGCAGCTTCGGCGAGAACGAGAACCGGTTGCGGCAGTTCGGGCAGAAACCCTCGGTCCGGCCGGGCTGGCCGTTGCGGGAGCGGCCGACCGGGTGGCCGCAGTTCGGGCAGTTCCGGCGGTCCTCCGGGACCATCGGGTTGGCCAGGATCGCCTTGCTCGCGTCGATCGCCGGGATCGTCGGCACGTGGGTCAGTCCGGCGCCGAGCCGCGCGCCGCGCAGCCGGGTGGACGACGTACCGAGTTTGCGGGTCAGCTTCGAGCCGGCCTGCGCCGCCCGCGCCGAGCCGAGTGGCGTGGAGGCCAGCCGGTTGGAGGCGCGGGAGACGGTCGACACCGTGCTCAGCGCGTCCGGCTCGGCAGCCGTCGCGGTGCCGCCGTCCGGCGCGGGCGAGCCGCACACGTCGCAGTACCCGTCGACGTAGGTCCCCGTGCAGCCCGGCTGTGTGCACGCACCAGTCGCAGGAGCAGCAGCCGGCGCGGCGGCACTCGCCGCGGCGGGGGAGCCGCAGACGTCGCAGTACCCGTCCACGATGGAGCCGGTACAGCCCGGCTGGGTGCAGGCGGTGTTGGTCGTCATTTCGTCCCTTCCAGGTAGGCCTGGTAGGCCGCTACCAGTGCGCCGAGGCGAGCCAGGTCCACCGGCTCGGTCTCGATCACCGCTCGGCCGCGCCGGTACAGCTCGGCGAGATCTTCGTTGCCTGGGGCAACACTTGCCGCCTTGACCTGATAGGCGTCCAGCAGTTGGGCCAGCTCGTCACGTCGTTGCAGAGCAGCGCCGTACGCCGCCTGCGCCTGACCGAGCGCCCGCCGTACGGCGTCCAACCGGGTCAGGTACTTCTCCAGCTCGGCAGGGGTGTTCGGCACCGGCCCCAGCGCAGTCACATCCGGTACGGCGAGACGCGGGGCCGGACTGACCGTGGCGACAGCCTTGTCCGCCAACGCGCGCACCGCCTTTCCTTGAGCTTCCAGCTCGCTGCGTACGGTGCGGGCCCGGGCAACGTCGGCGGCGCGTTCCTTACGGGTGGCGGCGCCGACGATCAGATCCCGCTCTGTGCGCGCCGCGTCAATGTCCAGCGGGCCGATCAGCCCGCCGATGTCGGCACCGCGTTTGTTGCGTTCGGCAAGATCCGTCAGCCGGCGGTCGAGATCGTGATGCTTGGCGAGGGCGTCGTTGCGGACGTTCGCCGGCTCCTGCTTGACCAGGTCGCTGATCCGCTCCACCTGCGCGCGCAACTGCCGCAGCCGGGCGGCCATGTCGGCGTCGCCGGGTTGGAGATCGAGCTTCGCGCGCAGGCTGGAAGCCAGCGCGTCCGACAGTTTGCAGGCCTCGGGCAACGAAACGGGGAGCGAACCACCGGCGCCGCCGGCGTCCAGGCCGCCCCAGATCAGCGTGGAGATCCGCTCGGTCTCGGTCTGCCCGACCCGGCCGGAGTCCCAGGTGACCAGGATCAACTCGTACCGGTCCGAGACCGCCTTCCAGACCGTCATGCTGAGCACGATGTCGGCATTGAGGGCATCCCCGTCGGGCGAGTGCAGGGCGGCCTGATCCAGCTCGTCCAGCTCCGCCTTCCGCCGATCCCGCCACTCCCCGAGCGCACCGAGGTAGGACAGCAGCTCCGCAGCCGGAACACTGCTCCCCATCCGCCCCGGCGGCGCCGGCGCCGAAACAATCGGCGTACGAACGGTCATCGGCCGTAGGCGGGCGTCGGCGGGGCCTTCAACTCGCCCAGGTCAGTGCCGAGCCACGCGTTGTAGGACTTCATCCACTCGCTCAGACCTCCAGCGGCAGGAGGCGTCTTCATCTGGGCGAGAACGCCGTTGACGAACCGGACGAAGTCGATGTTCTTCTTGTTGATCCCCAGGCCGTACGGCTCATCGCTGATCCGCTCGGTCAGCACCTTCGCGTACGGATCTTGCGCAGCGTCGCCGGCGAGGACCGTGTCGTCACCGCTGATCCCGTCCGCCTTGCCCTGCTGGAACAGCACCAGACACCCGGTGTCGGTGTCGGCCGTGACCGGCTTGATCTTCGGGTTCGCCTTCTTCAGGTTGTCCAGGCTGGTCGAGCCGGCCGGTGCGCAGATCGTCTGGCCGGACAGGTCGGCGAGCTTGGTGGCTGTCGAGTCGCGCTGCACCAGCGTCTTCTGGCCGGAGCGGTAGTACTCCGCCGAGAACGCGATCCGCTTCCAGCGCTCGCAGTTGATCGTCATGTTCCGGGCGACGATGTCGACGCTGTTGTTCTCCAGCGATGGGATGCGCTGCGGGCTGGAAATCACCCGGAGCTCGAGGTGACCGACCTCGGTGCCGAAGATCGCCCTCGCGACCGCTTTGACCATGTCGATGTCGAAGCCCTCGATGTGCCCGCTGATCGGGTTCCGGGAACCGAGGTGCAGGCTGTCCGCCGAGACACCGGCGATCAGCCGGCCGCGAGCCTGGATCTTCTTCATCGTCGAACTGGCCGGCATCTGCATCGGCGCTGGCAGCGTAGGTTCGGGCTCGTAGGACTTCAGCTCGGCGGCCTTCTCGGCTGCCGAGCACGGCTGCGTCGCCGCAGGTGCGGCGGACGAGGCCGGCGCCTGAGGTTCTGGCGGGATCTGGGTGGTGGTGTAGTTGGCGTTGCCGCAGGCGGTGAGGAGTAGGGCGGTGGTGGCGGCGAGTGGGATCAGTTTCTTCATCGGTACTCCTCCAGACGCTGCGACATGCCCCAGGCGACCAGCAGTGCGGCCAGGATGCCGAGCGGTACGCCGAGCCAGCCGATCGGCGGAAGACCGTCGCGCGCATCCTTCAGTTCGCTCTGCACCCCGGTACTCGTCCGGGTCAGCTGCTGGTTGGACGAGGAGTCGAAGGCGTTGAACGTATCGACCGAGCTGTTGGTCTCGTCCTTGCCGACGGCCATCGCGACGGCACCGTCCCAGTTGCCCTGCTTCGCGTCGGTCTGCCGCACCTTGTCGTGGACCGACTTGTAGGCGGTCCACAGCTGCTGCAGGTTGCCGCCGTTGCCGCCGACCTTGCCCAGTTGCTCGTCGACCTGGGCAGCCGCGGCGGTGTACGCCTTGTCGAAGGCGTCGCCGGAGCCGCGTGCGATCAAGGTCAGGCTCTCGTTCGAGCGAGCGTCGTACGCCGCGATCCGGGCGCGGGACAGCGCCAGGGTCCGCTCGTACTCGGAACTCCGGGTGTCCTTCGCGGAGTTCGACGCGCCGGCGAGTGAGACCCCGCCGACGACGGTGGTCAGCAGAACGAGAGCGGCGCCGGCCGCGATCGGGACGTTGAGGTAGCGGTGCGTACGGCGGGCCAGCCAGCGCAGTGTGATCGCGAAGACCGCCAGGCTGAGCAGACCCCCGACGAGGATCCAGATGGTGCCCTGGCTGATCCCGTCGAACTCGGTGTCGACGCGCTTCTCGTTCGCCTCGACCAGCGCCTTCACCAGCGGCAGCGAGTCGTCCTGCAGCACCGAGTTCGCGTCCTTCAGGTACTGCGAACCGATCGGGAGACCTTGGCGGTTGTTGGCACGGGCCTGCTCGATCAGGCCGCCGTACGTGATCAGCGTCTTGTTGAGTGCGCCGAGCACGTCGCGGTCCGCGGGCTGCGCGGTCGCGGCCTCGGCGATCAGCCCGGCGGCCGCGGCCAGCGAGTTGACGAAGTGCGCACGCTGCTCCGGCGGCTCGAGACCGCCGACCAGGAACGCGTTGGTGGCGTCGGCGTTCGCGCTGACCAGGTTGGTGT
Organism: Kribbella sp. VKM Ac-2566; assembly: GCF_004366005.1. Taxonomy (NCBI): domain Bacteria; kingdom Bacillati; phylum Actinomycetota; class Actinomycetes; order Propionibacteriales; family Kribbellaceae; genus Kribbella; species Kribbella sp. VKM Ac-2566. The sequence continues at coordinate 610,732 of NZ_SODT01000012.1, forward strand.
GGATCGCCTGGATGCGAACCAGTTGGGCGGTGTTCGCCTGCGCCCGGTCGAGGGCGCCGTCGGACTGACTGAAGCCCTGCGCGGCGGCCAGGCCGAACACCACACTCATCGCGGCGGCCAGGATCAGGAACGCGCGCATCCGGCCCGGCGTACCTTCGAACCACTGCGCGACGGCGCCGCGGGGGCCGGCGGTCCTGGCGTTCGGCGCCTGCAGCGTCGTACCCGGCGGTGGGGCCGTCGGCACGGTCGCGGGCGGCGCACTCTGCGTCTGGGTCACGCCTCTTCTCCTTGTTCGATCTCCGTGACGTCCGAAGTACCGGCTGTCGCCGGCTCTTCGGGATCAACGGCGTCGGCGGGCTGCTCGGTGAGGTCCTCGGCGAGGATCTGACGCAGCTGGGTCGTCGTGGGAGCCGGTACGTCGCGGAGCCGCCAGGCGTGCCGCCCGATCGCGGCCTCCAGCACGTTGCGCGCGAACCGTCCGTTGCCGAACGAGCTGTCCCGCGGAGTCGCGGCGAGCACCTCGTGGAACTTCTCCACCGCCTCCGGAACCAGTTCGTAGTCCGCGGCCTCGGCGAGCCCGGTGAGAATGTCGGTGAGTTCGTCGTCGCTGTAGTTCTCGAACTCGATCGTGGTCCGGAACCGGCTGGCCAGTCCGGGGTTCGCGGCGATGAACACTTCCATCGGCTCGGGGTATCCGGCAACGATCACGACCAGGTCGTCGCGCCGGTCCTCCATCTCCTTGACCAGCGTGTCGACGGCTTCTCGCCCGTACTGGTCGGCGCCCCGGTCGCCCGCGGTCAGGCTGTACGCCTCGTCGATGAACAGCACGCCGCCCGCCGCGGAGGCGACCACCTCGGCGGTCTTCGTCGCGGTCTGTCCGAGATACCCGGCGACGAGCTCGGAGCGGTCGACCTCCACCAGTTGCCCCTTCGACAGCAGGCCGAGCGCCTTGTAGATCCCGCTCACCAGCCGCGCGACGGTCGTCTTACCGGTGCCCGGATTCCCCACGAACACCAGGTGCCGCGTGATCGTCGGGCTCTTCAGGCCCGCCTCGGTCCGCAACTTCTCAACCCGCAGTACGGCGACCTGCCGGTGCACCTCGCGCTTGACCCGAGCCAGCCCGGTCAGCTCGTCGAGCTCAGCCAGCAACTCCTCAACCGTCTTGGCCGGCTCTTCCGCTGCCGCCGCGTCTTCCTGCGGTGCTTCCTGGGTCTTCGGCTGAGGGGTCGATGCAACCTGCAGCGGACGGGCACCAGCAGCTTGTAGCTGGGCAGCAGCTGCCACCGACGCGTTACCGACGACCCGCATCGTGGGCTCACCCAACGTGCAGGCTGCGGATGCAACCTCCGCCAGAGCTTCGGCGTACGCCGTCTTCTCTGCCGAGCCGTTGGCGATCAGCTCGGTCAGGACAGCCGTCGGGGCGCCGCGCCAACGCCGTCCGCGGACGGCGGCGTCGAAGAAGTCCTGCGTCGTCGCGCCCTCGAACGCCTTGCCCCAGTCGGCGGGCGCACCGGGTGCCGACTCGGCCAGTGCGGCGGCCAGCGACAGCGCCTCCGACCGGGCCCGATCGTCGGCGACACCGGCGCGGCCGGCGACCACGAGCAGCTCGGACAACGCCTGCTGCAGAGACTTTCCCCCCGCGCCGCTCATGACCCTCCTCGTCCAGGTGGTGGTGCCAGTGGTCCCGCCGGTCCCAGGTCGGGCGGCGGGGTCGACTCGGTCGGGCCGAGGGCCAAGCCTCCGCCGGTGGAGCCGGTGCCGAACTTCTCCTGCAGGAACCTGCCGTGGGCGATCAGCGCCGCCGCGTCGGCGCGGTTCACCGCGTCGAAGACCTTGTCCATCGTCGCGGCCAAGAGGTCCAACTGGTCGATCAGGATCATCAGCGACGTCTTGCCGCGGTCCACCGGACGCGTGTCGGCCCACTGCCGCGGCAGCCGCAGGTACCCGCCGATCGCCTCCGGCAGGTAGTCGGTCGCCGTCGCCATCACGGAGTACGCCTGCACGCTGCCGCCCAGGTTCCCGAGCCGCGGGATGGTTTCCCGGACGACGCGAACCACCCGGGCGACCCGCGAGGCGACGACGGCCGGTACGGCGCCGCCCGCGACCAGCTGCTCGACGCGGACCAGCGCCGCCAGCAGGTCGTCGTTCGTCGGCGGCCGGGGGATCGGGGCAGGCTCGGGCTCCTCCTTGCGACCGGTCAGCCGCGCAAAGAAGTCGCCGAGCGCCATGCAGTCCCCCGTCTCTCGCTCTCAGATGGTGGTGGTGTGGATCAGCGATCGAGGTTGAGGTCGAGGCTGCCGTGGACGACCTGCTGGTTCTGCTGGGCGACCCGTTCCAGATACGTGCGGGACTTGGTCACCTCGTTCTCCAGCGTGCCGATCGTCGCGGCCATGTTGTCCAGCGCCTCGCCCTTGAACGTGTCGATCGCGTCCATGGTCGCGTAGATGTTCGCGAACGCGGCCTGCAGCTGCGGCAGCCCGATCGTCGCCGACGCGGCCTGCTGCTGGATCGCCACCGAGTTGTCGCGCAGCATCTCCGAGGTGCGCTCGATCATCCCGCTGGTGGTCGTGTTCAGTGCGGTGATCTGGTCCAGCACGAGCTTCTGGTTACCGAGTGCCTGCGCGACGATGACCGCCGTACGCAGCGCCGAGACCGTGGTCGTGGACGCCCGGTCGACGCCCTTGATCAGCTCGATGTTGTTCTTGATCACGATGTCGATGGCCAGGTAGTTCTGGATCGACACGGCCAGCTGCGTGAGCAGGTCCTGGTGCTTCTGCCGGACGTAGAACAGCACGTCCTCGCGGAATGCCTTCGCCTTCTCCGGGTTGGTCACCTCCAGCTCCGCGATCGCTGCGGACAGCCGCGCGTCCAGGCGCTCGGCGACGTACACGTACTGGTTCAGCCGCGTCATCGCGTCCCAGAGCTGCTGCTTCTCCAGGTTCAGCGCGGCGTTGTCCTTACCGAGCTCGTCCTGACCGTTGCGCAGCGCGTGCAGGATGCCCTCGAGGTGGCTCTGCGCGGTCTGGTACTTGCGGAAGTAGTCCTCGATCTTGTCCCCGAACGGGATCATCCCGAGGAGCTTCTTCACCCCCGTGGCTTCCTTCGGGTCCAGGTCCTCGACCGTACGGCGCAGCTCGAGCAGGGTCTTGCCGACGGTCGAACCCTCCGACAGGCCGCCTTCCTGCAGCGCCCGCACCGGCGACTGGAGCAGCCGGTTCGAGCTCTCGGCCGCGGCGCGGATGTCGACGTCGCCCATGCTGCGCACGTCACCGGCCTTCGACGCGAACTCCGGCGAGCGGGGCTCGGCTGCCATCAGCGCCGTCAGGAAGGTGTCCACCTTGCTGTCGAGCCCTGGCAAGGCGGCCGGGTCGACGGCCGGAGCCATACTCGGCGCGGCAGTCTCGGCCACCGGCTGTGACGGCGGCGGTGCGGTCAGTATCAGACCCGGCGCGGTGGCCGTCGGCGGCTGCAGCGGTGCCGCAGCGGGCTGCGCGGCAGCGGGCTGAGCAGCGGTGTTGTCGGCTTCAGTCATCGTGTTCCCCTCCGAGAGGCGCCCCTGGATACCTCCGTGACGCGCACACAATCTACGCGGTTCCAGGTCTTCCTGGTCACGCTGTTGCCTACTCGTTGTTAGCTGCGGCGATAGCTGACAAAGGAGAAGCCCTCCCGGGGGTCGCGGGCGGTCTCGGTCCAGGTGGTCGGGTCGAGTTCCGGGAAGGTGACGTCGCCGTCGGGGGACTGGTCGACCTCGGTGAGTTCGAGGGTGTCGGCGTACGGGAGGGCCTGGCGGTAGATCTCGCCGCCGCCGGCGACGTACAGCGTGCCGTCGTACTTCAGGGCCTCTTCGAGGGAGTACGTGATGTCGACGCCATCCGCGGACCAGCCGGGTTGCCGGGTGACGACGACGGTACGGCGGCCCGGGAGCGGGCGGCCGATCGAGTCGTAGGTCTTGCGGCCCATCACGAGGGTGTGGCCGAGGGTGAGCTGCTTGAACCGTTGCAGGTCCTCGCGGATCCGCCAGGGCAGATCGTTGTCCCGCCCGATCACACCGTTCCGTCCGACCGCGGCGATCAGGATGATGCTCATACCGCGATGGGGGCCTTGATCCCGGGATGCGGGTCGTAGCCGATCAGTTCGACGTCGGCGATCTCGTAGCCGTCGATCGAGTCACGCTTCGCGAGTCGGAGGGTCGGCAGCGGACGCGGCTCGCGGGTGAGCTGCAGGCGGGCCTGGTCCAGATGGTTCAGGTACAGGTGCGCGTCGCCGAGCGTGTGCACGAAGTCACCGACCTCGAGCCCGGTCTGCTGCGCGACCATGTGGGTGAGCAGCGCGTACGACGCGATGTTGAACGGCACGCCCAGGAAGACGTCGGCCGACCGCTGGTACAGCTGGCAGGAGAGCCGGCCGTCCGCGACGTAGAACTGGAACATGGTGTGACACGGCGGCAACGCCATGTCGTCCACGTCGGCCACGTTCCACGCGTTCACGATGTGCCGGCGGGAGTCCGGGTTGTTCTTGATCGACGCGATCAGGTTGGCGATCTGGTCCACGTGCCGCCCGTCGGGCGTCGGCCAGGACCGCCACTGGTAGCCGTAGACGGGACCGAGCTCACCGTTCTCGTCGGCCCACTCGTCCCAGATCGAGATGTTGTTCTCGTGCAGCCACTTGACGTTCGTCGAGCCGCTGAGGAACCAGATCAGCTCCCCGATCACCGACCGCAGATGCAGCTTCTTCGTCGTCACGGCCGGGAAACCCTGGCTGAGGTCGTACCGCGACTGGTACCCGAACACGCTCAACGTGCCCGTCCCGGTCCGGTCCCCCTTCTCCACCCCGTTGTCCAACACATGCCGAAGAAGATCCAGGTACTGCTGCATGGTGCCAACCTACAGCCCTGGCAGACTCGCCGTGTGGAACAAGTGCTCACACTCGTCGTGCGAGTCGAGAAGAAGACGCGGCCGTCCCAGACCGACGCGCTGGAGACGGCGGCGCGGGCGGTGCTCGCGATCCTCGCCGACGAGCGGTCGTACGGCGAGGGTGAGTGGGCGCCGGCGATGGCCGCGTGGCAGGACAACCGCATCCGCAAGATCACCAAGCGCGCCCGGGGAATCGAGTGGCGCCGCGCCGAGGCGTTGCCGGGGATCACGGTGCGTGGGACGGGTGTCGGATCACTGGAGGCTGTGGCCGAGGTTCGGGTGTTTCCGCCGACATTGGTGGACGACGTACCTCCTGAGCTGTTCAAGCTGCAGGTCACCGGCACCGACTTCGAGGACACTGCCGACCTTCCGCCGCTCGAACCCCGCGTGCCGGTCCTGTGGCTCAACCCCACCCTCGAGATGTCCAGTGGCAAGGCGATGGCGCAGTGTGGGCATGCGGCGCAGCTGGCGTGGTGGGCCTTGTCGTCAGCGGGGAGGAAGGAGTGGGCGGCGGCCGACTTCGCGCTGGCGGTGCGGACCGCCGGCCGCGCCCAGTGGCAGGAACTGCTGGCCACGCGTCTCCCGGTGGTGCAGGACGCCGGCTTCACCGAGGTGGCTCCCGGCTCCCGCACCGTGATCGCCGATCATCCTTTGCTGACGCGGTAGTGCAGGTGGGTGACTCGGTCGCCCTCGATGACCTTCGGGTTGTCCAGCAGGAGTTGGTCCCCGGCGTAGTCCCCGAAGAAGCGCTTGCCGGTTCCGAAGATCACCGGGACGAGGTTGTACGAGAGTTCGTCGACCAGGCCGGCCCGCAAGGCCTGGCCGGTCAGGTTCCCCGCGGCCAGCGAGATGTCACGGTCGCCGGCGAGTTCCTGGGCCTTCGCGACGGCCTCCTCGATCCCGCTCACGAAGGCGTACGGCGCATCCGGGAACGGCCAGTCGGTCGGTGGCCGGTGCGTGACGACAACGACGTGCTCGCCGAACGGCGGGACACCTTCCCAGCCGTTGGTGATGTCGAACAGATGCCGGCCGCACAGCACCACGCCGACCTTGCCCCAGGCGGTGTTGATGTAGTCCGCGCTCGCCTGGCTGACATGGAACGGCCGGCCCGGATCGGTCCCGTACAGCTCGACCGGGCCGTTGTTGTACCAGTCGAACAGCGGTCCGACCTCGTCCTCGGTGGTTGCGACGAAGCCGTCGAGCGACACGACGGCAGATGCGATGACCTTTCCCATGACTACTTCACCGTCCGGTATGTGAGGTGCTGGGCCGCCGGAGTCGAGACGGCCTCGATCAGTTCGAGCGCGTACGCCGGCGCGGCCTCGGCGGGGAACAACCGGGTTCCGCCTCCTAGTACGACGGGAGCCAGGTGCAAACGCAGTACGTCGGCCAGTCCTTCGGCGAGCACCGCGTGGCAGATCTGCCCGCCGCCCATCACGTAAACATCCTTGCTGCCGGCAACTTCTGTCGCCTGTGCGATCGCCTCCGCCGGGCTGCCCACGAACCGGAACCGGTCGCCCAGGCGAGTCTTGGCGGGCGGCGTGTGCGTGACGACGAAGACCGGCGGGTTGATCTCACCGGTCGGCTTCGCGCCGTACCCCATCTCGTCGCTCCAGCCGTCCGGGGCGTCGATCACGTCGAACAGGTTCCGGCCCTGGACGACCGCACCGGTCGATTCGAAGGCGGCGTCCAGGACGGCGCGGTCCGCGTCGGTGCCGTGGAAGACCCAGTCGTGCACGGCCTCGCCGCCGTCACCGAGCCCGTTGCCGATGCCGGCGTTGGGCCCGGTGACGTAGCCGTCCAGCGACACCGAGATGTCGACAACGACCTGGCTCATGATCAGCTCTCCTTCGCGACCAGCTCGGCCAGGCGATCCATCGAGTCGTGGATGCCGTGCTCCATGCCGTGCTCGATCGACTGGTCGCGGGCCTCGACGGACGGGAACACCGACTGCTGGTGCAGGCGGACGCCCTTCTCGGTCGGCTCGAGCGTCATCTTCTCCAGGCAGACCTCGCCCGGCGCGCCTTCCCACTCGAAGGTCTGGATGACCAGCTTGTCCTGCTCCACGGCGTGGAAGACGCCGCGGAACGCGTACTCGCCGGACTCGTCGCGGTGGATGTAGCGGTACTTCCCACCGGTCCGTACGTCGTACTCCTCGACGGTCGCGTCGAGCTCCCGCGGACCGAGCCACTCGGACACCAGCTCGCGGTCGGTCATGACCCGGAAGAGCTGCGCCGGTGTGGCCGCGAACTCGCGCGTCACCTCGACGAACGGGGTGCCGGCCGGGGTGTTGATAACGGTTCCAGTCATTGATCCTGCTCCTTGTCTCTCACTCACTGCTCGTTCGTCTTGTTCAGCAGCGCGTCCATGCGGCGGAAGCGGCGTTCGGTTTCGAGCCGGTACTCGTCGATCCAGCTCGTCAGTGCTTCGAGGGCGGCCGGCACCAGGTGGCACGGGCGGCGCTGGCCGTCCCGAGTCCGGGTGATCAGCCCGGCGGCCTCGAGCACCTGGATGTGCCGCGACACTGCCTGCTTGGTGATCGGGAACGGGTCGGCCAGTTCGTTCACAGTGGCCGGGCCGCGCGACAGCCGCGCGATCATCGCTCGCCGGACCGGGTCCGCCAGTGCCGCGAACGACCGGTCGAGCTGATCATCGTCAACCATCATCTTTATCAACCATCCCCTTGATCAACCGATACGTTGACTATAGGCAGAGGCGTCCGCGATCGTCAAGGGGGTCACACCAGAAACCCCCGGCGCGGCTGGTGCCGTGCCGGGGGTCGCGCAGTACGTCAGATCGTCTCGAAGGCCGCCATCATCGCCATGTCCTCGTGCTCGAGGTTGTGGCAATGGATCAGGTACTTGCCCTTGTGGGCGCTGAACTTGACGAGGACCTCGACGACCTCGGCCGGGCGGATGTCGACCGTGTCCTTCCAGCCGTGGTCGTACGCCGACAGCTTGTTGCTCCCGCCGCGGGTGAGGACCTGGAACGGCGCGAGGTGGACGTGCACCGGGTGGTGGACGTCGGTGACGAACGACCAGATCTCGTACTGGTCCAGCTTCACCTGCGCCTGCATCACCGCGGGATCGAACGCCTTCCCGTTGATCGTCCAGCCCCGGTGGCCTCCGGCGTCACCCCGCCGGAACCGCCACTCCCGCCGTACGACACCGGCCGGCCGGGGTGTCACGGCGTACGACGAGAGCGTCGCCGGGATGCTCGTGTCGTCGGGTGCCTTGCGGGCGATCTTGAAGCGCAGTACGCCGGAGTTGCTGTCCAGCTTGTTGACGACCGTGACCTCGTCGCCGGGCTGGTACTGCGAGAAGTCCACGATCACGTCGAACCGCTCGGCGGGCGCGATCACCAGCGTCTTGTGCTCGACCGGTTTGTCGAGGAGTCCGCCGTCACTGCCGATCTGCACGAACTTCGCGGGGCCCTTGTCGAAGGCGAGCTCGTACCGTCGGGCGTTGGCGGCGTTGAGAATGCGGAAGCGGTACCGGACCGCGTCCACCTCGTGCACCGGCCACGGTGCGCCGTTCACCAGCGTGACGTCGGCGACGACACCTTCCATGTACGCCGACTCGACGCCGGGACCGTCCTTCGCGGCGGGGTACAAGAACGACCCGTCCGCGTCGAACGCCCGGTCCGCGATGACGAGCGGGATCTCCCGATCGCCCTTCGGCAGCGGGAGGTTCTCCTCCTCGTCGTCGCGGATGATGTGCAGGCCGAACAGTCCGCGGTAGACCTGTGGTGCGGTGTAGTCCATCGTGTGGTCGTGGTACCAGAGGGTCGCCGCGCGTTGCATGTTCGGGTACGTGTAGGTGCGCTTGCCCATCGTCATGTCGCCGCCGGACATGTGGTGTCCGCCGTGCTGACCGTTCGCGGGCATGATCAGGTCGAGTGGCCAGCCGTCACTCGGCGCGGGGGTGTGGCCGCCGTGCAGGTGGACCACCGTCGACACGTCGAGCTGGTTGACCTGCTCGACCACGGTGGTGCGACCGCTGCGTACGTCGAACGTGGGGCCGGGCAGCAGGCCGTCGTACCCCATCACCTCGGTCTTCAGGCCGGGGAGGATCTCCAGGCTCGCCTTCTGCTGGACGACCCGGTAGTAGTCGGCCTTTGCGTCGGAGCGGGTCGGCTTCTTGACCGGCGGGATCGGCAGCGGGACCTGGAACGGCGTGGGCAGTTTCGCCTTGCTGCGCAGGAGTTCTCCGGCCTGTGCAGGCTTGGCCTCCTGGCCACAGCCGCTGAGCGCCAGCGTGGCGCCGGCGACACCTATGAATCCGCGGCGGGACATCTTCATCGTTTCGCCTCCCGGCGGCTCAGACGTGCGGTGCGACGGAAGGACCAGACCGTCATCCAGCAGACGGTGCCGACGATCGCGGTCCCGAGCGGGACGTGGACGGCGAAGTTCTGCAGGTAACCGAAGGTGAGTTGGACGAACTCGGCGACGACCAGGAGCACGGAGACCAGCGCCGGCCAGATCCGGCCGCGGCCGGCGAGCGTGTAGCAGGCGGCCGCGACGGTCTGGAGGAGTGCGATCATCCAGATGGTGCCGCCGACCGTGCTGTGCACGCTCGTCATCGCGTCGACGTTGCCGGACAGGAAGTAGCCTGCCGCGATCGGCTGAGCGATCACGAACGCGGTGTGCAGAATCAGCGTGATCCGCAGGACGTGCAGGCTGGCGCGCGGCCGACGTACCTTGGCCGCCGGCTGAGGTTCGAGGGTGATCATGCGGTGACCACCTGCCGCTTGTTGACCCAGAACGCGAAGGCGACCGCGGCCGCGACCAGCGCGATGCCCAGCGGGACGTGGATCGCCAGCTGACGGCTGTAACCCATGGCGATCTGGAAGACCTCGCCCGCCATGATCAGCAGACTCGCCGCCGGCGCGGTCCAGCGGCCGCCGGTCCGCCACCAGATCGTTGCCAGTAGCAATTGTGCGAGTCCGAGGAAGGCCAGGGCCAGCCCGATCGGCTCGTGCATCCGCATGCCGGCGGGGGAGCCGTCGAGGTAGACGCCCGCGAACACCGGTTGCAGGCAGATCGCCAGTGCATGGACTCCGGCCGTCGCCCGGAGCGCGTTCAAGACCTTCATGTAGACAGACAATAGTAGTCTGGCTACATGTAGGGCAATCAGGTATTATCCGGAGGGGTCAGGTGAGGTGCCCCAGGGGTGCGACGGAGATGCCGGCGCGTTCGCAGACCCACTGCGGGTCAGGGCCGAGCTCCGGCTCGATGCGGAGCTCGTGGTCGTGCAGGTCGTCGCAGGCGGTGCAGCGCGGCCAGCGGACCCCGGAGTCGACCAGGCGGTCCTGGACGTCCTGCGCGACCAGGCCGGCGATGTGTTCGGCACCGTCCGGCCACTGGTCCAGCCACCACTGACGTCCGGCGACGGCGTCCTCCAGCAAGGACACCATCACCGCGTCGTCGAAGCCGCGCGCGGCGAGGTCGTGCAGCACCATCGCCCGCGCCGTCAGCAACACCCCTGGCTCGTTCATCGCCCTTCAGAGTGCCAGACAGCTCCGACAAATCCACGCGGCGAGCTCTTTGAGTCCCCACCAACCAGGTTTCCGCCGTGGATTTGGCTGGTGGGTGCTCAAAGTGGGTCAGTTGGCTGGGGTTGGGCAGGTGGGGGTCGGGTCGATGCGGTTGGCGAGGCGGAGTTCGCGTTCGGCGACGGTGCGCAGTACGGCGCTGATCCGGGCGCGGACCGTGAAGACGCGACGCGGGCGGGGTTCGTCGTACGGCTGCTGGGGAGCGTCCGGGAGCGCCGAATGGGCGAGGGTGAGGGCGTTCTCGACGGCGGTGTTGCCGGCAATGAAGTACGTCATGGTTCTGCTCCCTCCTGAGAGCGTGCTTGATCGACCCGGGAACCGAGTGGTCCCAGGGAGGTGTGTGGAGTTGTCAGTGCTTGGGAGCCGGTCCGCTGCTCGAGCGGACGATCAGCTGCGTCGGCATCAATAGCTGGCGTTCGGTGACGGCCGGGTCGAGCAGGATGCGGCCGACCGCGCGCCCTTTGTCCTTGATCGGCTGCCGGACGGTCGTCAGCCCGGCCGCCGACGCGGCGGGGATGTCGTCGAATCCGGCCAGGGTCAGATCGCGACCCGGGGTCAGCCCCCGGACCTTCATCGCCTCCAGCGCGCCGAGCGCCTGCACGTCGCTCAGTCCGACGATCGCCGTCGGCCGGTTCTGCGAGTCGAGCACGAACTCCGCGCCCCGCAACCCGGAGGCGAACGCGTTGTGGCCACCGGAGACGATCCGCAGCCGCGCGTCCGGCATCGCCTTCTGCAGGCCCCGGATCCGCAGCTCGCAGTCGGTGTACCCGACCTCGTCGAGCGTCAGCTCCACCGGCTGGCCGCCGGCTGCCTGCGCGTTGTCGACCAGTACGACGACCTCGCGGTGACCGAGCCGGGTCAGGTGCTCGCCCAGTTGCGCGGCCGCCTCGACCTCGTCGATCGCGACCCAGGACAGGTCCGGGTGATCGCCCCGATCGGTCGACACCGCGGGGATCCCGCGGTTGGCGAGGATCTCGAGTGCCGGATGACCGCCCGGCACACAGAAGATCGCCGCCCCGTCGATCGCGGCCTGCTGTACGGCGTTGCTGCCGCCGGCGATGTCCGTGGAACTGAGCGGCATCAGCAGCAGGCTGGTGGCGAACTCCTCGGCGACCTCGGCGAGCCCGGCCAGGAAGCCGACCGCGTACGGGTCCGAGAAGGCGTAGGCCAGTTTGTCCGTGAACAGCACCCCGACCGCACCGGCCTTCCCGCTGCGTAGGGCGCGTGCCGAGGCGTCCGGTCCGGCGTACCCGAGCTCCTGGGCGGTGGCCAGGATCCGCTCGCGCAGCGCGGTCGAGAGCTGATCAGGCTTGTTGTAGGCGTTCGAGACGGTCGACGGCGACACGCCCACGGCCTTGGCCACGGTCTTCAGCGTCACGCCCGGCATCTCGGTCACCTCATCTGTATCGTTCTTCTAAATCGTTCTAGAAAAACGATACAGAAGACCTTGGAGGAGTGCAACAGCAATATGGGAGATGATGGCGCCCATGGGTTCGTTGCTGGAGATCATCGCGCTGCATCCGGCGGATGCGGAGGCAGCACAGGAGGGTGGGGCGGACCGGCTGGAGCTGTGCGCCTCGATGGAGGCGGACGGGTTGTGCCCGTCGGTGTCGACCGTCAGTGCGATCCGCCGCGTCACCGACCTGCCGTTGCGGGTGATGCTGCGACTGGAGAACTCGTTCACCGCGAACGGCGCCGACCTGAACCGGATGACCGCGATGGCGCAGTCTTTCCTCTCCGCTGGTGCGGACGGCTTCGTGCTCGGGTTCCTGACCCCGGACAACCAGGTGGACGTCGAGTCAGTCTCCGCACTGGTCAGCACCTTCGCTGGTACGCCGTGGACGTTCCACCGCGCTGTTGACGCAGTGCTCGACCAGCAAGCAGCCTGGCGTGCGCTACGCACCCTGCCCGGACTGGACTGCGTACTGACGGCCGGCTCGTCCATTGGTGTCAGCCACGGTCTGGACGACCTGTGCAAGCTGGCCAAGGAGGACGCTGCGGTAGCCGGCGTGATGATGGCTGGCGGCGGTCTGCAGCCCGAACACGTGCCCTGGCTGTACCAGAGCGGCGTACGGCGTTTCCATGTCGGTACGTCGGTCCGCCAGGACGGCTCCTGGACGAAGGCGTACGTGAACTCCCGGTTCGTCCGCTCCTGGCGCAACCTGCTCGACGCCCAGGACGCGCGCGAATGATCCTGATCGATCCGCCCGCCTGGCCGGCCTGGAACCGCATCTGGTCGCACCTGGTCAGTGACGAGTCCTACGAGGAGCTGCACGCCTTCGCGAAGGCGGCCGGCATTCCGGCCCGGGGCTTCGACCGCGACCACTACGACGTACCCAGTGACCGCTACGACGACCTGATCGCCGCCGGCGCCGTACCGGTCACCAGCCGCGAGCTCGTACAGCGACTGATCGCGGCGGGCCTACGACACAGAAAACGGCCCTCGACCGGTTGAGGTCGAGGGCCGTTCTCGTTCAGTCGAGCAGTTCGGTCACTGTGCCGGCGGCGACCGTGTGGCCGCCTTCGCGGACGGCGAAGCCCAGGCCGACGTCCATCGCGATCGGCTTCTCCAGCTCCACTCCGAGCTCGATCGTGTCGCCGGGCATCACCAGGGCGATCTCACCGAGGTCGATCCCGCCGGACACGTCCGTGGTCCGGAAGTAGAACTGCGGCCGGTAGTCCGCGGCGAACGGCGTGTGCCGGCCGCCCTCGGCCGTGGACAGCGCGTGCAGGTTCGCCCGGAACTTCCGGTGCGGCTGCACGCTGCCCGGCAACGCCACCACCTGGCCGCGACGGACCTCGTCGCGCTTCACGCCACGCAGCAGCACCGCCGCGTTGTCGCCCGCGTCCGCGGACTCCAGCGACTTGCCGAACGTCTCCATACCGATCGCCGTGCTGGTGACCGTCGGGCCGAGACCGACGACCTCGACCGCGTCGCCGAGCTTCAGCGAACCGCGCTCGACCGCACCCGTGACCACTGTGCCGCGGCCGCTGATGGTGAGCACGTTCTCGATCGGCATCAGGAACGGCTCGCCCAGCTCACGGTCCGGCACCGGCACGTAGTTGTCGACCGCGTCCAGCAGTTCGCCGATAGCGGCGGTCCACTGCGGGTCGCCTTCCAGCGCCTTCAGTCCGGACACGCGAACGACCGGTACGTCGTCGCCGGGGAAGCCGTACTCCGTGAGGAGCTCACGGACCTTCAGCTCGACCAGGTCGAGCAGCTCCGGGTCGTCGACGGTGTCCGCCTTGTTCAGCGCGACCACCAGGTACGGCACGCCCACCCGGCGCGCGAGCAGCACATGCTCCCGCGTCTGCGGCATGGCGCCGTCCTGGGCGGAGACGACCAGGATCGCGGCGTCCACCTGGGCGGCGCCGGTGATCATGTTCTTCACGTAGTCGGCGTGCCCGGGCATGTCCACGTGCGCGTAGTGCCGGGTCGCGGTCTCGTACTCGACGTGCGAGATGTTGATCGTGATCCCGCGCTGCATCTCCTCCGGCGCACGGTCGATGCCGTCGAAGGCGACGAAGCGGTTGACACTCGGGTCGCGCTCCGCGAGCACCTTGGTGATCGCGGCGGTCAGCGTGGTCTTGCCGTGGTCGACGTGACCCATCGTCCCGATGTTGAGGTGCGGCTTGGTCCGCACGAACTGGCTCTTGGCCATGAGAAATCCTTTGTGTGTCAGAAGATTCGGCTGGAAGCCAGGACCCTCCGGCAGGCCCTCACAGCGCTGTCACCGCGTGGAGGGGGCCGGTGCGAGCCACCCTCCTCCGCGGGTCCTGCTCAGCAGGAGGAGGGTCAGCTTCGAGTGGCTGAATCGACTGACGGTGCCCACGTGGGAGCGCCCGTCAGGCTCTTGCCTGACAGGTCGAACTCGAAAACCACGCGGAACATGCGGATCACGGTAGGTGTCAACCACTACCGCGGCAACAGATATTCCCTAGTTGAGTGCGAAGAGCCGGGTGCCGTCGGAGAAGATCGGGCGGGCGGCGGCTACGGTGACGGCCGGCTTGTTGCACGTGACTTCCTCGGACTTGGCCACCGACTGCGTGTTCGGGCTGGGCAGGATCGGTCGCGACTGGATGCCGGTGGTGCCGATCATCACCGGAGAGCAGCTGCCGTTCGGCTGCGGCATCAGCGTCACCACACGGCCGTCCGGCAGCAGTCCGAACCCGTTCCGCGGGTACTCCGGTTGCTGCAGCCGCGGCGGCACCTGCAGCAGGTGATGCCACTGCGGTGTCCCATCAGCAGGGTTCGACGACGACACGTCGTACGTCTGGGGCTGCCCAGGGTCGTTCCCGGTCCGGCAGGTGATCAGGACCAGTGACGCGTGCGTGGCGGCCAGTTGCGCGTCGCAGGACGAGGACCCGAGCCGTGGCCTTGGCGTGCCCGGCACGGGGGTTGTCCAGAGCATGTGGCCTTCGCCGATGTCCACGGACCACTGGTGGAGCGTGCCGCCGGCGGCGGCCGTCCAGATCAGCCCGGATACCTCACGGGTGTCCGGTACGGCGACCAGCTCGCCGACCCACGTCGACGGGTCCAGCTCGGCGCTCAGGTCGATCCGTGCGCCGAGGTCGACCTCCCACCGCTGGGCCCCGGTCTTGATGTCCAGACCGCGTACGACGGCACTGTTCCCGGCACAGGCGTCCACGACGATCGCTTGGTCGGCGACCAGCTCGCCTTGCGTCACGTTGCAGCGCACCTGCGCGCGCCAGTGCGTCGGGCTGCTCACGCCGTGCGCGACCACGTAGTTGCCTTCAGCCACGAGTAGCTGGTTCGAGTCGACGGCCAGTGCGGTCCCGTCGGTGTCGACCTCGGTCAGCACCTCACCGCTCACAGCGTTCAGTACGGCGTACGTCGGCAGCTTGATGCCGGCGGGTTCGCGGTACTCGGAGCGGGGGAGATGCGCGACGATGGTCCGCCCGTCCGCGGACACCACCAGTCCCTTGGCGCCACTGGAGGCGGCGTCCTGTACGTCGGCCCGCGCATAGCGCCACCGGATCTGACCCGTGGCCGCGTCGGACATGACCACGCCGTCCGAGCGCAGTTCCGCGACTCCACCCGCCGTACCGGTGATGGCGCCGGTCGCCGGGACCTGACGGCTCCAGGCCAGCGTCCCGTCGAGTTGCACCGGCAGCTGCGTCGGCTGAGCTGTCGTGGTCGTGCTGACCGTGTTGGCGGTCTCCAGCCGGGCCTGCACGAAAGGCTCACCAGCCGACACCACGACCCACGCCAGCAGCGCACCGCAGACAGCCGTCGCACCGACCCCCAGCCAACGCGGAGGACCCTGTGCGTACGGCGGCGCGAGTCGCAACCGTCGTGCCAGCGCCAGCAACGCACCGCCAAGCACTAGTGCCACAGAAGCGAGCAGCAGGTACGGCCAGCGTTCCGACATGGCCGCACCGGGCTGCGCGACTGGCCAGCGCCACCAGCACACGCCGATCGCGATCAGGCCGACTGCGGCGAAGACGATCGCCGGGACGGTCACCAGACGCTGCTGGGACCGCCGGAACCACGCACAGGCCAATGCGGTAGCCACAGCGGTACCGGCGATCGGTGCCCAGACCGGGAAGCCGCCGATGTCGGACGGGTCGGCCGGCCACTTGGCAGCCGCTCCGAGACCGCGGCCGAGGAGGACAGACGAGGCGACGACCGCACCGAGTGCGGCGCCGAAGTAGATGACCGGGACCAGCCCGCCGATCGGCCGGGCCGCCTTAGGGCCCAGCGACCCGACCTCCCGGGTCAGGTTCTCCCTGGCCGGTCGTTCCCACTCCTCATGGCCGCGCGGCGTCGCATACAACCGCGTCTCGCTCAGGCTCTGCAGGAACGACATCCGGCCGCGGGCGAAATCCCGGTCGGCGACGTGCGCGTACTCCTGCCGGATCCCGGCGGCGTACTCGTCGTACCGTGCTGCCGGCAGGCTCAGGATCCGCAGGTCGGCGTCGCAGAGCACCGCGCCGTTGCGGTCGCCCTCGGCACAGTCGTGCTTCGCGGTCAGCCGGACCAGACGGCCGATCTCCTCGACCCGCTCGGCCTCGACGCCGTACGCCGCCAGCTCGAGCTCGGCCAGCTGGGCCGAGACCTCTTCGTTCTCGCCGGGGTCGGCCTGCGGGTCGTAGATCGCGTCGTGGAACCAGGCCGCCAGCCGGACCGTGTCCGGGTCGTCGGCGTACTCGGCCAGCTCGTCAACGGTCTGCAGGACCTCGGTCAGGTGCTGCTGGTCGTGATAGTGGCGATGTTGCTCTGCGTAACGAGCCAGCAGATCGTCGCCCAACGGCTGCGCGTGCGGCAGCAGGCGATTCCACCGGTCGCGCAGGTCCATGGCTAAGGAGTCTGGCACCGGTAGGGAGTCTCGGCCGACCGATCCGGGGTTCCCGGATCGGTCCGTGGCCAAAGCGATATCGGCTCGTCACCTGACCGCTCCGGCAGATGCGCTCCGCAACGAATTGCAGCCGTGGAATTGCGGCCTACGTCACACTCCGGCGTCGGTCGGGCGACCTTCGGCGGACGTCCACTACGCGGAGTTACTAGCGCAGGGCGATGACGGTGTTCGGTCCGGAGGTGAGGACCAGGTTGCCGACAGCTCGTGGGTCGCGGCTGCAGATGATGCCGGTGGGCAGCTTGATCTGCCGGAAGCCGGCGCGGCTGACCACGTTCGCGACGCAGCCTCCGGCGCCGCGGCCCAGGGAGATGACACGGCCGTCGGCAGTCACGGTGACCTTGGTCCGTGGGCTCACCGGTGCCAGGGTCTGCCAGGCGGTCAGGCCGGTGTTCGCGTCGATCGCGGTGACGACGCTCCGGCGGTTCTCCTGGCTGCTCGGTCCCGGGCAGTCGACGACGATCAGGAACTTCCCTGCCGCGTTCAGCAGCGTGCGGCAGGCCCAGGACTTCGGCACGTCCCAGCGCCAGCGGATGTCACCGGTGCGCGGCTCGATCGCGGTCAGCGCGGCAGGTACGTCGGAGTCGCCGCCGGGTTCGGCCACGACCACCAGACCGGCCACGACGACCGGTCGGCGGTAGGTGTCGGCTGAGGTCCTGGTCCACAGCTTCTTGCCCGACTGGACGTCCAGTGCGGTCATCTCGTCCGGACGGTCGTCGCAGGTGTGGCCGACGAAGGTGAGCACGGTCTCGGCGGTGGCGATGGCGCCGAGCTCGGTGCAGTCGCCGGAGTCGTAGGTCCAGCGTTCGTGACCGCCTGGATCGACACCGTGCAGCTTGCCGGAGCGTTCGCCGGTCAGGAGGGGCTGGGTCTGCAGGATGAAGCGGTCTCGCGTACGGCCGGGCCACGCGGCCTCGCGGCGACCTGTGTTCGCGTCGAGGAGCAGGTAGCCGACGTCGGCGAACTGCGCCAGTACGTAGTCGCCGTTGCCGGTGGCCGCGATCACGGGCTTCTCGTCGGAGTCGGAGCGGCTGTAGCGCCAGCGCAGCGCACCGGTGGCCGCGTCGAGCATTTCGACCACACCGCTCGGGCGGGGTACGGCGACGCCGTACCTGGTGCCGATCGCTTCCTCCGCGCCAGTGCCCGCGACGGAATCGCTGACCCACGCGACGCTGCCGTCGAGGACCGAAGGGCTGGCCTTGCCGGCGTCGCGCGGCGTTCCCTCGACCCGCTCGTTGGAGCCGAGCACGTAGCTGCGGGACAGGGGCTGCACGATCAGCAGCAGGATGAGGGCGACTGCTCCCGGTACGGCGAGCCAGGCTAGCTGCTGGCCGAGGTTGCGCGCCGGGAGGTAGCGGGCTGTCCGTGTGCGGAGGAGTGACGCTACGAGAGCTGCTGGTCCAGCAACCAGCAGCAGGACCAGTGCGGAGATCAGCAACGGAACGCGGAGGCCCACGCCGACAGCTACGTTCGTTCTCGGCGCTTGGGCCCAGGCGATGAGCAGACCGGTCACAGCAATCGCCAGTACGGCGCCTGCGATGAGGCGGGCGCGCTGGCTGGCGCTACGGGCACACCGGAACAGGACTGGTGCGCTGAAGAAGGAGAGGACGGCCAGTGCGACCGTCGGCCAGCCGGCCTCGTCTTGTGCTGCTGGTGTCTGCCAGGACGCGCCTGACGCGGCGATCGCGACCACGGCGGCTGCGATCGCGGTGAAGGTGGCTGTGGCAGTCAGAGCGGCTTGTTGCCAACCGCGCCACGGGGCTGGGAGTTCACTGTCGAGTCCGGCGAGCTCTGCTTCGAGGTTGACCCGGGCGACCGGGCTGAGGCGTTGCCGAGCCAGCTGCGTGCGGTAGAGGTGTCCGTCGAGCAGCTCGCGGACTTCGTCGTACCGGTTCTCGAGCGCGACCTTGCGGTCGCCGGCGTCGCGTCGTACCTCGGCTGTGTGTACGGCGTACCGGCTGGGGTCGGAGGCGAGGATCGCGTTGACCGCGTCCAGCAGTACGTCGCCGTTCGCGTCGCGGCGGGGTGGGGCATAGGCGTCCGGAGGTGGTGTGGCGAGGTCACCGGTCAGACGGATCAGTCGGGCGACCTCGGCGATGCGGATCGGCGGTACGCCGTACTGCGGGAGGAGGCGCTCGGCGAGCCGGGCAGACGCCTCGGCGTCCTCGGAGGGGGTGCCGCCGGGCTCGTGGACGGCACGGTGGAACCAGGCGGCGAGCCGGACGCTGGTGGGGTCCGTGGAGAGCTGGATGAGCGAGTCCAGCGCGGTCAGGACGATGCCGAGGTAATGGTCGCGGTACGCGCGCCGGGTGCGTTCGACATACCGCGCGACCAGTTCGTCCGCGAGCGAGGCAGACCCGGGCACCAGGTTGTCCCACCGCGCCCGGAGCTCCACCACGGCTTCAGTCTGCCAGCCGAACTTCTACAACATCCCACCGCAACCTTGCGGTTGTTTACTGCTTCGCCGACAAGATGCCGGTGAGCAGGCCTGGGTAGAGGGCGTCCAGGTCTTCGCGGCGGAGGATGCTGATCCGGCGGGTGCCGTCGGTGTGCGTGGACAGGACGCCTGCCTCGCGCAGGGTCTTGAGGTGGTGGGCGCGCGTGGACGCCGTCACCGGCAGCTCGATGTCGCCGCAGCAGACGCCGGCCGGGTTCTCGGCGAGCGCTCGGACGATCGTCAGCCGGACCGGCTCGCCCAGCGCCTGGAGAACCGCGTCGACGCGGATCTCGTCCCGCTCCGGCTGCGGGAGAACCTTGGTGGCCATGAACCAATTGTACGACGCCTGTCGAAGTTCGACGACAATCGTAGTACGATGACGATCGAACTACTGAACCTCGACCGGAAGGTCTTCGATGTCCGCACGGATCTACCTGCTCGGCGCCGGTGCGTTCGCGGTCGGCACCAGCGCGTACGTCGTGTCCGGTGTGCTGCCCGACGTCAGCTCCGAGTTGCACGTCTCGCTGACCGCAGCGGGCCAACTCGCCACCGCGTTCTCGCTGTCGTACGCGATCGGTGCGCCGATCCTGTCCACGCTGACCGGCCGGTGGGAGCGCCGTACCCTCCTGATCGCCGCACTGGTGCTGGCCGCGCTCGGCAACCTGATCGCCGCACTGGCCGTGAACTACCCGATCCTGATCGTCGGCCGCGTCGTGGCGGCGTTCGGCGCCGCCGTCTACACACCGGCCGCCACACTGTTCGCCACCAGCCTGATGCCACCCGAGGAACGCGGTAGGGCTGTGGCAATCGTGTTCGGCGGTCTCACGTTCGCACTGGTGCTCGGCGTACCCGCAGGCACGCTGCTGGGCCCGACACTCGGCTACAAGGGCGTGTTCGCTCTCATCGCTGCTGTCGCCGTATTGGTCGCCATTGCCGAGCGGACCGCGCTCCCGAAGGTCGACGCACCTCCTGTGGTCAGCCTGCGCGAGCGCTTCGCCGGTGTGACGGACCGACGCGTGCAGATCATCCTGGCGATGACCGTGCTTGCCGTGCTCGCCGCGTTCAGCGTGTACATCTACATCGTCCCGCTGCTCAAGCACACCGCCGGCCTGACCGGCAACGTCACCGGTCTCCTCCTACTCCTGTACGGCGTGGGCGCTGTCATCGGCAACTTCCTCGGTGGCCGGATCACCGACCGGTTCGGCAGCCTCCGGACCCTGGTGGTCCTGATGACCGGCATCACTGCTGTCCTCGCCACCCTCGACCTGACACTGACGACCGAGGTCGGCGCCGGAGCCGCTCTGGTGGTGTGGGGCATGCTGACCTGGGCCTTCAACCCACCCATCCAGAACCTGCTGCTGGAGCTTGGCGGCGGACTGCTCATCTCCCTCAACGCGTCCGCGATCTACCTGGGTGCCGGACTGTCCGCTGTGGTCGGCGGACTGGTCATCCAGACGCTCGGGGTCGGCTACCTCCCCGTGCTGGCCTCCGCACTGTCTCTGGTCGTGCTGGGCCTTCTCTACGCGCTCTGGCGGGACTCCTCCCTGCAGCAGGTAGAGAAGCTCGAGCGGGACGAGGACATCTACGTCACAGCCGCCGCTGACTGAGGAGAACCGGCAGTGGGGCACTCTTCTGCCCATGCGTCTGCTTGCCGGTGTGCTGTTGCTCGCCACCACCCTGACGGGGTCCAACGACCCCGCTGCGGTGGTCGACGGGTGGAAGACGTCGCCTGTGTACGTCGACCCGACGCAGCGGTCACTGGTACCGGACAAGGACGCCGCTGAGCTGGCGGAACGAGTGAGCGGGCACGACCCGGCGATTCGCATCGCAGTCGTGCCCGCTGCCGTACTCACCACAGGTGACAAGAGCGCGGCCGCACACACGTACGTCGACCAATTGGTGGATCGGCAGCAGGCCGACGGCATCTACCTCGTCGTGTTCGGTGGCGCGATCGCCTGGGGGAGCGCGGTCGGGGTCGACACACCCATCGCGGACATCCTCACAAGCGAGCTGGACAAGCACAGCCGCTCGGACCCGGTCGGCATGCTCAACGGGGTGCTGGACCAGCTCGGCGTACAGAAGGCGTCCAAAGGCACACCTGGTTGGCTGTGGCCGTTGCTGGTCGCCCTGGTCGTGCTGATTGCTGGCCTCGCCGTCTGGTGGTGGAGGACACGGTCGCGCAAGAACGAAGGTCCTGCGCTCTACCGGCCGTCGTACGACGTGTTGCCGGACGAGATCGACTCGCTCGACGAGCGGCGCGCGACAGCTCGGGAGGACGTCACGCGGTTCGGCGAGGAACTGGATGCCGCGGACGTGCGTCTGGACGGCATGGATACGGCAGCGGACGTGCAGGCGGCGATGGATGCGTACGCCGACGCCGGCCGCGTGGTCGACGGGGAACCCGACGACGACAAGCTGCGTGAAGTGCGGTCCACGGTCGAGTACGGACGGTGGCGGCTGGCCTGTGCGCAGGCGAAGGTCGCCGGAACACCCGCACCTGCCCGCCGTGCCACCTGCTTCTTCGACGCCGGCCACGGCACCTCCGTGACGGACTGGATGTACACGCCACCTGGCGGGCGGCCGCGAGAAGTCCCGGTCTGCAACGCCTGCCGTGAGCGGCTCTCGGGAGGAGCACGATGAAACGTCTGCTCGGCGCGCTCGCCGTCATCACCCTGTGGGTCCTGCCCGCGCCACTGGCGCACGCGGCCGGCGACCCCGACGCGTACATGAACACCGTGGCCGGCCACCTCGGCGACGCCGGTGTCTGGGTCGACCCGGACGTGACGGAGCTGAGCCCCAGCGAGACCGCCCAGCTCGACGCGGCCGCGAAGAGCGCCGGCGCACCGATCCGGATCGCGGTGATCCCGGCGCAGAAGATCAACAAGTCGGAGAGCAAGTACTACTCGCGGCCCGCCTGGGAGGGCGAGGAGATCGCGGACCAGCTGTACGACCGCGTCGGCGTCGAGGGCGTGTACGCCGTACTGGTCGATGCGTCGTCGCAGTCCAACGGCCGCGGGCTGCACGCCGTACAGCGGGCCGACCACGGGCCGACGTACTTCGTGGGCGATGCGGTGGACCAAGCGGTCGACTGCTGTGCGCCGGACTACGAGTCGATGCTCGAGAGGTTCATCCAGCGCGCCCAGGTCGTGAACAAGCCGTTCTATGTCGACGCAGCGCCGTACGCCGGTGGCGCGGCCGGAATCATCGGGCTCTGGGTCACCGTGACCGGGCTGGGTGCCCGACGCGCGCGTCGGCAGGACGAGAAGGCCCACCTGAAGGTCGCGCAGCCGCTGCTCAACGAGGAGATCATCGCGCTCTCGCAGCAGGTCTCCGCGCTGCCGACGGTCTCGGACCCGCAGCAGTCGAAGTTGTCGAAGGACGTGCTGGACACCGTCGAGAAGGCACGGCAGCGGCTCGACCAGGCCAAGGGCGACAACGACATCCAGGCAGTGACGACGCTGCTCGGCTCGGCCCGCTACGGCCTTCGCTGCCTGGACGCAGTGCGCGCGGGCGAGCCGATCCCGGAGCCGACGCCGCCCTGCTTCTTCGACCCGCGGCACGGTCCGAGTGTGGCCGCGGTGCAGTGGAAGCCGGAGGAGGGCGCTGCGCGCAACGTGGACGTCTGCGCGGCGTGCAAGCAGCGCGACGAGGCCGGCGAGAAGCCCGAGATCCGGATGGTGAAGGGCTGGCAGATCGAGCGGCCGTACTGGGAGCACGCCGAGGACCTCGCGGCGTACGTCGACGGGTACTGGTCGCAGGGCGACGGCCGTGTGTGGTGGTTCCCGGACTCCGACTTCCGGCGTCGCGGCGAGGAGATGCGGTCGCGTTGGCGGTCCCGTCGACCAGGTGCGCGCTTCGGGCGCTTCGGTTCGAACGTCGGCAGCTCCGTCGGTGACTGGGCGGCCTCGTCGAGCAGCGGTTCCGACGATGACGGTGGGAGCAGTTGGTACAGCGGCTCGAGCCGCCGCCGCTCCTATTCGTCGCGGACGCGCTCCAGTGGTGGCGGGTCGTCCCGGCGCTCGTCGCGCCGGTCCGGCGGGTCACGGGGTTTCTAGTACCGCCGGCAGGTCTTCACTGTGCAGAACGACCAGTGACGTGACGGCACGAGTCAGACAGACGTAGAGGCGCCGGAGTCCGGTCCGCTCGTCGGCTTCGCCAGAGACGATGCCGGCCGGCTCCACCAGCACCACGTGGTCGAACTCGAGACCTTTGGCGAGAGACGCCGGTACGACGTCCAGGTGTGCGTCTACGTCGTCCTCATCGCCAAGAACCGAGAAAGCGATGCCCTGCAAGGCTTTCCGGGTTGCGGGGACCAGTGCGTCCGGGACGATCAGGCCGATCGAGCCGGGGCGCTCTGACACTTCACGGACTGCTGTCACCGCAGCAGCCAGGCTGTCCGGTACGCGAGTGATGGTCAGCTCGCCGCGCGCCCGTCGTACCGCTGTGGGTGGTTTGAGGTGCGGAGCGATCGTGGGGAGGAGGCGGGCGGCGTACTCGATCACCTGTCCGGGGACGCGGAAGCCGGCGGTCAGCTCCTCGGTGTGGGCGCTGGTCTTGCCCAGGTGCTTCAGTGCCTCGTCCCACGACGGTGTCGCCCACGGTGTGGTCCCCTGCGCGATGTCGCCGAGCACAGTCATCGAGCCGGTCGAGCAGCGTCGGCCGACCGCGCGCAGCTGCATCGCGGAGAGGTCCTGTGCCTCGTCGAGCACCACGTGCCCGAGTGACGGCGTACGGTCGACCAGGTCGGCGATCTCGTCGATCAGAGTGGCGTCCGCAACGGACCACTTGGCAGCGCCGGGTGACCGCGGCACCTTGTCCCACAGCAACAGTGCCTGCTCCTCCGCAGTGAGGATGCCGTCGGCGTGCTGGGCGAGAAGCTCCGGGTCGGTGAAGAGGCGGAAGAGCAGCTTCGCCGGGTCCAGAGCCGGCCAGAGTGCGTCGGCGTACTGCTTCACCGGACGGCTGCGCGCGACAGAGTCCTGCACTCGGTCGTCGGGGGAGTCACCGGCCGCCTCCATGCGCAGCAGCACGGCGTGGGCCAGCCGCTGCGGGAGCATCGCGCGGCCGGCGCCGTACCGGATGCCACGGCTGCGCAGCTCGGTGACGAGATCTTCGGTCTGGTACGCCGCCACTCGCCAGCGATGCGCTCCCCGTGGCACGACGAGCGACTCTTCCGGGAGCTTGACGTGCGACCAGACGGCCCGGCGCAGTACTTCGGCCATGCGGGCGTCGCCCTTGAGCACGTCGACCGTTGCCGGCCCCGGACCAGCCACCTTCACGCGGGCGACCAGCTCCTCGACGGTGGTCTGCTTCGCCTCGATCTCGCCCAGTGCGGGGAGGACGTCCCCGATGTACCGCAGGAAGCTCGCGTTCGGACCCACTACGAGCACACCGGCCCGGCTGAGCTGGTCGCGGTACGCATAGAGCAGGTACGCCGCCCTGTGCAGCCCGACCGCGGTCTTTCCGGTGCCAGGTGCGCCCTGTACGCAGATGGTTTCGTCGACGCCGGCCCGGACGATCACGTCCTGCTCCGGCTGGATGGTGGCCACGATGTCGCGCATCGGGCCGGAACGCGGGCGCTCGATCTCAGCGTCCAGGATGTCGCTGTGTTGTTCGTCCTGTCCGCTCGCGGTGAGGTCCTCGTCCTCGAACGCGGTCATCTCGCCATGCGTGAAGCCGAACCGCCGACGTACCCCGACGCCCATCGGCTCGGTCTTGCTGGCCCGGTAGAACGGCACCGAGATGTCTGCCCGCCAGTCGACCACCAGCGGCTCGCCCTGCGCGTCGTTCACGTGCCGGCGACCGATGTGGAACGTCTCTTCGGTCGGCTCGAGGTAGTCCAGCCGGCCGAAGAACAGCGGCACGTCCGGGTCGTCCTCCAGCTCCTTCATCCGCCGGAAGATGGCGGCCTGCAGGAACTCCTGGTTGACCCGGTCCGCGCTGTGGATCTCCAGTGCGCCGGTCTTCTCCCGCATCAGCGCCAGGGCCGCCCGGGAGGTCTTCAGGTAGTCCTTCTCGGCCTGGAGAGTGTCGGACGTGTCTGAGGGCATGCTGAAACCTCCGGCGAGAGTGGGGGAGCCCAGCTACGTTACTTGAGCACTCTGCGCGGTGGAACCGAATTACGGGTCCGTGGCCTGTCGGCCTGCAGACCGGGCCGCAGGAGGAGGGGCAGGCTGGCCGCCAGCAGGACCAGAGCGACGATGCCGTCCAGCCAGTAGTGATTGGCGGTCACCACGACGACGCTGAACGTGATGATCGGGTGCAGCAGCCACAGCCACCGCCAGCGCGACCGGGTGATCAGGATCATCGACAACGCGATCAGCGCGGCCCAGCCGACGTGCAGGCTCGGCATCGCGGCGAACTGGTTCACCGCGCCGCCGGTGTGGTCCGGGCCGTACACGGACTGGCCGAAGCGCAGCCCGGTGTCGACGAAGCCCGGCATCATCCGCGGCGGCGCCAGCGGGAACGCGATGTGACCGATCAGCGCCAGCCCGGTGAGCGACACCATCGTCCACCGGACGTGCGAGTACGCCTTCGGCCGCCAGATGCTCAGCCAGAGCAGTACGGCGGCAGTCAGCGGGGCATGCACGCTGGCGTAGTACAGGTTCGCGCCCTCCACCAGCCGCGGGAACTGCAGCACCCAGTGCTGGATGGACGCCTCGTTCGGCAGCTGTAACCAGTTCTGGAGCGACAGGACCTCGTGCGCATGGTCGAACGCCGACCCGGTGTGCCGGGCCGCGATCTGCCGGCCCGCGCTGTAGACCAGGAACAGCGTCGCCAGCAGGACTGCTTCCCGTACCACCCTCCAGAAGACTTGTGCCCGGCCTGTCCCCACCCGTTCGGCAGCAGCTATCCCCATACCGTTCGACGGTACCCGTCGTTCCCACAGGGTTTGCCCAGGCGCAACCCTGACGTTGCCCTGGGCAACCCCCGAACGGGTGGTTGAGACGCAGCTGTGATCAGCCCTTCACGGCGCCGGTGAGAACGCCCTTGGCGAAGTGCCGCTGCAGGAACGGGTAGATCACCAGGATCGGCACGATCGAGACCACCAGGATCGCCATCTGGATCGAGGCCTGCGGCGGGAGCAGTTCGGTGCCGAGTTCGGCGCTGCCGAGTTGGGTGTCGTTGATGACGTACGTCCGCAGTACCAGCTGCAACGGCCAGAGCTTCGAGTCGTTCAGGTACAGCAGCGCGGAGAAGAACGCGTTCCAGTAGGCCACCGCGTAGAACAGGCCGATCACCGACAGCACCGCCTTCGACAGCGGCAGCACGATGTTGGTGAACGTCTTCAGCTCGCCCGCGCCGTCGATCCGCGCGCTCTCGGTGAGCTCGTTGGGCAGGTTCATGAAGAACGCCCGCAGTACGACGACGTTGAACGCGCTGATCATCGTCGGCACGATCAGTGCCCAGATGCTGTCCAGCAACCCGACGCCCTTGACCGTCAGGTACAACGGGATGATGCCGGGGGAGAACAGCATGCTGAACAGCACGACCAGCAGGATCGGCCGCCCGGCGACGAAACCCGGCCGCGACAACGCGTAGGCCAGCAGGCACGACACGGTCAGGCTGAGCAGCGTCCCGACGATCGTGACGAAGATGCTGACGAACAACGCCCGCGTCACCACGCCGCCGGCGAACAACGACTCGTAGGCCCCGAAGTTGATCGACTTCGGCAGCAGCACCAGACCGCCGGACTCGTTGATCTGCTTGTTCGGCGCCACGCTGGTCGAGATCACCCCGACGAACGGGACGATCACGACCGCGCAGAAGACCAGCAGCACGAGACCCTTGAAGATCCGCATCGGCCAGCCGGGCATCGGCACGCCCTGGACAATCCTGGTACTCATCGCTGGTACACCCCTTGCTCGCCGAAGATGTGCGCCACCTTGTTCGCGGTCAGCACGAGGATGACGCCGACGATGCCCTTCACCAGGCCGACCGCCGCCGCGACACCCCAGGCGCCGCCGAGTACGCCGTTGTTGTAGACGTACGTGTCCAGTACTTCGCTGACGTCCCGGCCGACCGCCTGCTGCTGCAGGATGATCTGCTCGAAACCGACGGTCAGCGAGTCACCGAGCCGCAGGATGAACAGCAGGATGATGATCCCGCGCAGTCCCGGCAGCGTGACGTGCCACAGCTGCTTCATCCGGCTCGCACCGTCCACACTCGCGGCCTCGTAGAGCTGCGAGTCGATCTGGGACAGCGCGGCCAGAAACAGGATGGTCGCCCAGCCGGTGTCCTTCCAGATGATCTGCGACGTCAGCAGCACGTGGAACAGCTCGGAGTTCCCGATGATGTTGATCGTCGACAGGTCGTGCGACCGCAGGTAGTTGTTCAGCAGGCCGCTGCCGCCGAGCATCTGCTGGAACAGCGCGACCACGATCACCCAGGACATGAAGTGCGGTAGGTAGAGGATGCTCTGCGCGATCCGCTTGATCCGCTCGGAGAACAGCGAGTTCAGCAGCAGCGCGAGCAGGATCGGCGCCGGGAACACGAAGATCGACTGCAGACAGGTGAGGATCAGCGTGTTCTTCAACGCCCGCAGGAACGCCGGGTCGCCGTTGAAGATCACACTGAAGTTCTCCCAGCCCGACCAGTCGCTCGCGTTGATCCCGAGGAACGGCTGGTAGTCCTTGAACGCGATCACGTTGCCCAGCAGCGGCACGTAGTGGAACGCGATGATCAGCGCGATCCCGGGCAGCGCGAACAGCAGCAGCACACGGTCCCGCAGCAGCCGCCGGCCGAGGCTCAGCTGCTGCTGCGGGCGCGTCTTGGATCGTTGCAGCATCTACTTCCCTGCCGTGTCCGAGAGGGCCTGCTCGAACTCGGAGCGCATCTTGTCGCCGCCGGAGGACTTCCAGTTCTGCACGGCCGCCTTCCAGTCCGAGACCGGCTTCTTGCCCTGCACGATCTGGCCCTCCAGGTCGGTCATCGTCTTGGCGAGCTGGGTCTGCTTCTTCGACGCCGTGTCGGAGTACAGCCCGTACGACGCGTCGTACACGAGCCGCTTCGCGACCTTCTCCTGGATCGCGTGCTGCTTCTGCGGCACGTCCGGCTTGCCGGCCCAGTACAGCGCCAGCGTCGAGTCGCTGATGTACTGCAGGCCGATGCCGGTCTCCACGGTGCCCACCTTGGTCGGCACCGGGTCCGTGCCCTGCAACGTGTAGTGCCGGCCCGCGACGCCGTACTTGCGGAAGAGGTACTCCTCGGTGCCGAACGGCGCCGCCATCCAGTTCGCGACCTTCAGCAGTGTCTCGGCGGAGTGCGTGCTGCTCTTGCTGAACGCCGTCACGTTGTTCAGTGCCGAACCCATCCACGGCTTGCCCTCGCCGCCGTCGAAGCCGGGGACGTCGAGCATGTTCACGGCGAACGCGTCACCGGCGCTGTTGTCGTTGTAGTACTGGTTCCAGGCCACGAAGCTGTCGTAGTCGAACGCGGCGATGCCGCCGTTGAACCACCGCTTGCGGGCGCTGGCCTTGTCGTTGAACGCGTCCGGGTTGATCACACCGGCGGCGACCATCTTGCGGCCGGCCTCGAGAGCCTGCTCCTGCGCCTCGTGCTCGTACATCGAGGTGAACTTGCCGCCCTCTTCCTTCCAGACGTTCGGGATCCCCAGCATCATCCGGATCGTCGACATCGGCACCCGGGTCCAGGCCCACTTGTTCTGCTTGGCCGCGGTCATCTCCTTGGCCAGGTCGAAGAACTCCTGGAAGTTCTTCGGCGCCGGGTCCTTGATGCCCTTTGCGGCGAGCAGGTCCTCGCGGTACAGCGCGAGCGACGTACGGGACATGCCGCGCGGCACCGGGACGCCGTAGATGGCGCCGTTGAAGACGCAGCCCTTCCAGAACTCGGTCGGGATGTTCGCCAGGAACGGGTACTTGCTGATCGCGTCGCCGGACAGGTGCTCGGTCAGGTCCATGCACTTGGACTTCACCAGGCCGGGGATCTGCGGCGTGTCCGGCGGGATGTTCAGGATGTCCGGCAGGTCGCCGCCCGCGATCCGGGTCGCGAACTTGTCCTTGTACTCGTCGTTCGACGCCATGCTGATCTGCAGCTCGGAGCCCAGGCGCTTGTTGAGCTCCTGCCAGAACTGGTTCTTGTCGGCGGCGGGCGGGATGGCGCCGGGGATGTTCGTCATGAACGTGATCGGCTTGCCGTCACCAGGAGCATCGGCAATCGCCTTCACCGGGTTCGCCGGGTACTTCAGGAAGCCGTCCAGCACCACGTCGGTGCCGGGCAGGTCCGGCTTGATCTGGCCGTACTTCGTGTACGTCGGCAGCTTGACGGCCGCGTTCGCCGCGGCGGTGTTCTTCTTGTCGGACGCGCACCCCGCCAGCAGCGGCGTACCCGTGACCGCGACAGCGGCGGCGGCCAGACCACCGCCGAGGAATGTTCTTCTGCTGACCGGCATGAGACCTCACTTCCATCGGAGGGCCACACCATGACATAGTACGTCCTATGTCTTCAAGAGTCGGCGCTCTGGAAATCTTCGATCCGGCGGGGAGCGGCTATCACACGTTCCGCATCCCGTCGGTGCTGGCGCACGGCTCGCTGGTGCTCGCCTTCTGCGAGGGCCGGCTGCACGGAGCCGGCGACGCGGGGGAGATCGAGGTCGTACTGCGTCGTTCACTCGACGGCGGCCGGACCTGGCTGCCGCTGCAGGTGGTGTCGGCGGTGCCGGGCAAGACCTGTGGAAACCCGGTGCCGTTGGTCGACCCCACTTCCGGGGACATCGTGCTGGTGACGGTGCAGAACGGCGCCGACGCGATCGAGATGTCGCTTGCCCGGGGCACCGATCCTGAGTCCGGCCGTCGGGTGTTCGTGCAGCGGTCCGCTGACGACGGCGCGACCTGGAGCCCTGCGCGCGAGATCACGGCAGAGGTGAAGCCGGGCGACTGGGGCTGGTACGCCACGGGGCCCTGTCACGGCATCACGCTGCGCTCCGGGCGTCTCGTCGTACCGGCCAATCATTCTTTTGTGCCGTCCTCTTTCGAGGAGGACCTCGTCAGGCTGAACGGCGGGCACTGCATCTACAGCGACGACGGCGGGGTTTCCTGGTCGGTCGGTTTCGTGGACTGCAACAACGGTGCGGAGATCAACGCGAACGAGACCGCTGTCGCCGAGTTGCCCGACGGGCGGCTGTACTTCAACGCCCGCAACCACCAGGGCACCGGCCCGGCCCGTGTGCACGCCTGGTCGTCCGACGGCGGTCAGACCCTCGATGCGCCGTACGCCGGGATTCCCGAGATCACCGCACCCGGCATCCAGGGCAGCGTGCTCTGCCTGCCGGACGGGCGGTTGCTGTTGTCCACACCGGTCAACCCGACGTCACGCCGGGAACTGACCGTTTTCGTCAGTGCGGATTCCGGTACGTCGTGGAAGCCGACTCTGGTCGTGCACGAGGGCATGGCCGGGTACTCCGATCTGGTGCTGCTGCCCGACGGCTCGATCGGGATCTTCTACGAGGCCGGTGAGACGTCCTCGTTCGCGACCTTGCGCTTCGCCACATTCGCCCTTTGAGGTTGGGAGACCCCTTGACCGCATCCGCCCATCTGACCGGTGTCGTACCTCCGCTGGTTACTCCGCTCACCCCGTCGTACGACGTCGATACTGCATCGCTGGCTCGGCTGATCCAGTACCAGCTGACCGGGGGTGTGGACGGGGTGTTCGTGCTCGGCACCTCCGGCGAGGGCACGTTTCTGACCGACGAGCAACGACAAGTCGTGCTGGAGACGGCAATCGCAGAGGTGGCGGGACAGGTACCGGTACTGGCCGGCGTCATCGACACCTCGACCAACCGGGTCGCGGCGCACGTGTCTGCCGCGTTGAAGGCCGGTGTGGACGGCGTTGTCGCCACGGCGCCGTTCTATGCGGCCACTCACCCTGCCGAGATCGAGCGCCACTTCGTGCGGCTGGCGTCGCTTGCGGGCGACACGCCTCTCTATGCGTATGACATCCCGCCTCGGGCGGGCACCAAGCTCCCGGCTGCTCTTGTGATGTCTCTTGGCGAGCAGGGGGTGATTGCAGGTGTGAAGGACTCGTCCGGGCAGGAGACCTCGCTGCGAGAGCTGGTGCTGTCCCGTCGAGAGAAGGCGCTCGACGACTTCGTGATCATGACTGGGTCCGAGGTTACGGTCGACTCGGCGCTGGCGTTCGGGGTGGACGGCGTCGTACCGGGTCTGGGGAATGTGGATCCGGCCGGGTATGTGCGGTTGTTCAAGGCTGCGGTGAGTGGTGATGTGGCGGCGGCGCGGGACGAGCAGGACCGGTTGTTCCGGTTGTTCGACATCATCAACGTGGCGGACCGGTCCCGGATGGGGGCCAGCTCGGCGGCGCTCGGTGCGTTCAAAGCGGGGTTGTACCTGTTGGGCGTGATCGACTGCCCGGTCACGGCGTACCCCTCGATCCCCTTGAACGACACGGAGATCGCCGCAGTCCGGCCGCTCCTGGACCGCGCCGGATTACACTGAGCGGTCCTAGGTAGAGGGAGGCCGGCAGTGACAACGGGTGGGCTCAGCCGGGCACGTGGTGCGGCAGGGAATCAGTCCTTCATCCGCGACGCGATGAAGTCGTACATCCTGGAACGCGGTCTGAAGGCGGGTGACCCGCTGCCGAACGAGCAGGACCTGATGGCGCAGCTGGGCGTCGGTCGGCACCCGCTGCGCGAGGCGATGAAGGCGCTGCAGGCGGTCGGCATCATCGAGATCCGGCACGGGTACGGCACGTACGTCGGCGAGGTGAACCTGCAGTCCCTGGAGGACGGCCTCGCGTTCCGCATGTCCCAGTCGATGGCCGGCGACCTCCGCGACGTCCAGAACGTCCTGGAGGTCCGCCAGGCCATCGAGGTCGGCCTGGCCGACGACGTGGTCAGGCACTTCAAGGAACACGGGTACGACGCCCTGGAGCCCATCGTCGAACGCATGGAAGCCAAGGCCGCCGACGGGCAGTACTTCCCCGACGAGGACTGGGCCTTCCACCAGGCCCTCTACGAGCCGTTGGGCAACGCCCTGGTCATCGACCTGCTGTCAGTCTTCTGGCGAACCTTCGCCCAGGTCGACGCCCGCCTCCCCGGCGCCCGCTACACCCCCGCCGACGCCGCAGCCTGGCACCGAGACCTCCTGAACGCCCTCCAGTCCGCCAACCCCGACACCTACGCCCACTCCATGAAACGCCACTTCAACGGCATCCACACCCGGCTCGGCGAATAACTCTGCAGCTCGACAGTACGTATATGTCCACTGCGGGCCGGTGGCCGGGCAGCTGAGCGTGAAGGCGAGTGCTTTGGCGCGACACCTCCTGTCGAGCTGCCGCCTGTGGATGAACAAAACCATCGGCCGGGCAAGTTCAGGCACCATCCCGGGATGGAATCGGTCGATCAGATCCTGGCGCGCCGGGGCGGCTGGGCCACCGCCTCCGAATTGACCGGCGTGGTCACGCGACATGCTGTCGCGAAGGCGGTCGCTCGTGGGGACATCCAGCGGATCGCGCTTGGGGTCTACGCGCTACCCGGCCTCCCGGCCGACATGGTCGCCGTATTGGCCTATGACGGCGTCCTCTCGCACGTAAGCGCGGCGACCGCGTCCGGCCTTCCCCTGCTGGTAGAGCCGGAGAAGCCTCATCTCATCCTGCCGCCGCACCGCCGTCCCCGACCAGGTCCACCTGCCGTGCTGCATTGGGCCAAGGTCAGTTCATCCGAGCGGCAGGACCGGATCACGTCCCTGCCCCGCACTGTCGTCGACTGCTGCCGCGTGCTTCCGTTCGCCGAGGCGCTTGCTGTCGCCGACGCTGCCCTCGCCACTCGGCACCTGCATCCGGAGGAGCTGCTCGCCGAGGTGTCTGCGATGCGGGGTGCCGGTTGCCCGAACGCACGCCTGGTAGCCGCCGCGGCCACTCCGTTGGCCGGCAGTTTCCTGGAGTCGATCCTCCGGGCACTCCTGATCAGCGCGGGCATCGACGGTTTTGAACCGCAGGTGCTGGTGTCGCACGACGGGTTCCACGCCCGAGTAGATCTTGGACATCGCCTTGCCAGGTTGGCCCTGGAGGCGGAGGGCTTCGAATTCCACGGGTCGCGACGGGATTTCGCAGCCGACTGCTACCGGTACGACGAGCTCAACACGGCCGGCTGGCTGGTGCTCCGGTTCACCTACGAACAGATCATCGGCGACCCGGCCTGGGTTGTCGCGACCGTCCGCGCGGCACTAGCTCAGCGGCTCGGCGCGTGAAGTCCGGCAGCTCGACAGTACGTATACGTCCACTACAGGCAGGTGGCCGGCCGGTTGAGGGTGAGGGTGGGCGCTTCGGCGCGACACCTCCTGTCGAGCTGCAGATCAGGCGAACAGGTTCTCCGCGTCGACGATCGTGTACGCGTAGCCTTGTTCGGCTAGGAAGCGTTGGCGGTGGGCGGCGAATTCGGCGTCGATGGTGTCTCTTGCGACGATGGAGTAGAAGCGGGCGGTGCGGCCGTCGCCCTTGGGGCGGAGGACTCGGCCCAGGCGCTGGGCTTCTTCCTGGCGGGAGCCGAAGGTGCCGGAGACCTGAATGGCGACCGACGCCTCGGGGAGGTCGATGGAGAAGTTGGCGACCTTGCTGACCACGAGCCGTTTGATCTCGCCGGTGCGGAACGCCTGGAAGAGACGCTGCCGTTCCTTCACCGTGGTCTCGCCCTTGATCACCGGGCACTCCAGGCGTTCACCCAGCTCGTCCAGCTGATCGATGTACTGACCGATGACGAGCAGCGGCTCGTCCGCGTGGTGCTCGGCGATCCGCCGTACCAGCTTCGACTTCGCCGGGGTGGAGGCGGCCAGGCGGTAGCGATCTTCGGGCTCGGCGGTCGCGTACACGAACCGCTCGGTCTGCTCGAGATCCACGCGCACCTCGATGCAGTCCGCGGGCGCGATCCAGCCCTGCGACTCGATGTCCTTCCACGGAGCGTCGTACCGCTTCGGGCCGATCAGCGAAAACACGTCACCCTCGCGGCCGTCCTCGCGGACCAGCGTCGCGGTCAGCCCGAGCCGGCGACGGGTCTGCAGGTCGGCGGTCATCCGGAAGATCGGCGCGGGCAGCAGATGAACCTCGTCGTACACGATCAGGCCCCAGTCGCGCGCGTCGAACAGCTCCAGGTGCGTGTACACGCCCTTCCGGCGCGTCGTCATCACCTGGTACGTCGCGATCGTGACCGGACGGATCTCCTTGCGCGCACCGGAGTACTCGCCGATCTCCTCCTCGGTGAGGCTGGTCCGCTTCAGCAGCTCGTCCTTCCACTGCCGAGCCGACACGGTGTTGGTGACCAGGATCAGTGTGGTCGCGGACGCCTGCGCCATCGCGGCCGCGCCGACGATCGTCTTACCGGCGCCACAGGGGAGTACGACGACACCGGAGCCGCCGTGCCAGAACGAGTCGGTCGCCTGCTCCTGGTACGGGCGCAGCTCCCAACCGTCCGTCACCAGGTCGATCTGGTGTGCTTCGCCGTCGACGTACCCGGCCAGGTCCTCGGCGGGCCAGCCAAGCTTCAGCAGGGTCTGCTTGAGGTGACCACGCTCCGACGGGTGCACCAGGACGGTGTCGTCGTCGAGCCGGGCGCCCAGCATGGGCTTCACCTTGTTGCTGCGCAGCACCTCTTCCAGCACAGGCCGGTCGGTCGTCACCAGCACCAGACCGTGCTGCGGGTGCTTCTCCAGCCGCAGCCGCCCGTACCTGTCCAGCGTCTCGGCGATGTCCACCAGCAACGAGTGGGGGACCGGGTACCGGCTGTAGCGCAGCAGTACGTCGATCACCTGCTCGGCGTCATGCCCCGCGGCCCGCGCGTTCCACAGGCCCAGCGGTGTCAGCCGGTACGTGTGCACGTGCTCTGGCGCCCGCTCCAACTCGGCGAACGGCGCTATAGCCTTCCGGCAGTCGCTAGCGTCCGCATGCGCCGTCTCCAGCAACAAGGTCTTGTCCGACTGCACGATCAAAGGACCGTCCGTCACCCGCACTCCTATCGTCGCCCCGACCCTCCATTGTGCCTGACTGACCCAACAACCAACCGCGGCGCTGTAGATTGCGCGGCTATGGGTGCTTGGGACGAGTCGGTGTTCGGCAATGATGTCGCTGCTGACTGGGTGGGAAATCTGGCCGACGGCGGTACGGCGGAACAGGTCGAGGAGCTGTTGCGCGAGGTAGCCGGGCTGCCCGCCGACGAGTACCTGGAGAGTGGGCCAGGATCCGAGGCGCTGGCTGCGGCGGAGCTGGTCGCCGCCTCGGTGGGTCGAGGGTTGCCGGCGAACCCGTACAGCGAGGCCGGCCTGGAGTGGGTCGCGCGACACCCTGAGGTGGCGGCGCTGCAGGAGCTGGCGCGAGCTGCGGCGGAACGAGTACGTGCTGGGGAGTCCGAGCTGGTCGACCTGTGGCAGGACGCCGAGCCGGCTGACTACGAGGCCTGGCAGGCGGTGGTCGCCGACCTGCTGACCCGGCTGGCCTGACAGTCCGCGAGGGTCAGTCGACTGGGCGGGCTGTGGAGATTCGGTGGAGGGCGTAGGTTCGGGGGGTTTCGGTGGTTTCGTCGTAGGCGGTCAGCCAGCCGTCGGCTACTCGGACGGGTTCTACGATGCGTTCGGAGGAGTGGCCGTTGTGGTCGACGTAGACGATCCAGGTGCGGGTGTGCGCCTCGGCGGCGTTGGTGAGGACGGCGATGGTCTCGGCGGGGGCGGCGGGTGAGATCAGGCCGTCGTCGCCGGGGCGTTCCGCGGCGATCCGGTCGCCGGCGCGGACCTTCTCGATGACCGCCTTCACCTGGTCGTCGGTCAGGTCGAACGCGCTCTCGTTGAAGTCCCGGCTGGTACGTCGCCGCGGCGCCTCGCCACGCCGCGGCGCACCGGTCACATGCAGCGCACCGTCGAACGTCTCCGCCAGCGGAGCCAACCCGGCGTCCCGCAACCGACTGAGCACCATGTCCGGCGGTGACGGCGACACCACCACGGTCGGCGCCAACCGACGGAACCGCACACCAGGCAGGTTCGAGTTGAGCAGCTGGGTCAGTACGTTCTCGTCATCACACCGCAGGTACGTCGACGCGGTCCCCAGCCGCAGTACGCCGTGCCGTCGTGCAACGTCGTCGACCAGGTACGTCAACGGCTGAGGCACCGGCGTACGTGAATGCTCCGCCAACCACGCGTGCAACTGCTCCGCAGTACGTCCGAGGTCGAATGCACGCCGTACGGAGCTCTCACTGAACCGGTAGACGCCGGCGCCGCCGTCGGACTCCACGTCCGCCATGGCCGACAGCTCGTCCTGCACGGTCCGCACCAAAGGCCCAGGAGCCACCGCCGTGAGGTCAGCCTGCAGCAGCACCTCAGACACCGGCTCTGGCATCAGTGGACTGATCGCCTCGGCAAGCTCGTCAGCTGTCGGCTCCGGTCCCAGCAACGGCTTCGCATGTGCCGCCAGCGCCCCCAGGCCCGTCAACCCGAGCAGTGCGGCCTCAGACACGCTCCACTCGACCAGGTCGTCCCGGAACTGCCCACCGCGCCGTGGACGATGCCAAGCCACCCACATCACCACAGTCTCCGGAGCCGGCGCAGTACCCGCACCAGCCTCGGCCAGTGCCTGCAACGCCAGCACCCGGATCTCTGGTGCCAGCAACCGCTCCAGGTCCGGTGCCAACGCGTTGATCAGTCGCTCACGCGCAGCCGCAGTACTACCGGTGCTGTCCCGCCGCCCGATCAGTCCGATCGCCCTGAGGCCGGAGAACCACGCCATGACGAGCTGAGCCCACCGATGCGCCAGGTCCAGCTCCAGCCAGTCGTCATACGCACTGGTCGGCAGCCACATCTCACTGGTCCCGACCTCCACCGCGGCAACGAGCCCCGCGGCGTACGCCATCTCCAGCACCGCTGCAGCGGTCTGCTCTTCCGCACCGATCTTTGCGGCCAGACTGCGCACCTCACGGACACCAATGCCACCTGTGCGCAGCACTGGCGGTGGCTCGGTCCCCAACTGCTCCAGGGCCCGGTCAACCAGCCGCACCAAGTCGAGCGCAGCACCAGCGGCAGCCCGGTCAGCGATAGCGGCCGACACCTTCTTACCGGCCAGCGGCGGAGGCACCGGTCGGGTCGACGCCAGCACCCGCCCACCCCGCAGGTGCAGACCGATCTGCCGCGGCAGCACGACCGTGTTCGCATCCTTGGGTACGACGAGACCGCGCGCCAGCAACCGCTCTACCGGCGTCCGGGCCGACGCGATCGTCACCGGCCGGTCGGCCTTCTCCACCGAACCGGTCGGCGGACCCCAGGTGAGCTTGTCGAGTACGGCGCGCGCGTCCGGACCGGCGTCGTCGATCAACTGATCCAGATCGCCGAAATGCCGCGTGGTGATCGGACCGAGCCCAGCCGGTGTTGGTCCAAGCAGCTCGTGCACCGCACGGATCGGCCGCAGGTCGTCCTCGGTACCCCAGACCAGAGCGAGCTCCAGCAGCTCAGTCACCCGCGGCCGGACCACCTCCTCTGGCTGGCCGACCCCCTGCGACAGCAACTCCACGTTCACCGGCTCCGGCAGCGCGGACAGCGCCTCCAGCAGATCCACACCGAACTCGTCCAGCCGGTTGATGGCACGCGCAGCCGACGCGTTGCTCGTCACCCGCGCAGCCAACTGCCCGGTGTCCGCGGGAATCGGCAACGCCAGGTCAGGTCGCCGTCGCAGCAGTTCACCGAGTGCGGCGTCGTCCCAGCCCCGCAACGCCTCGGCGAGGGTACGGGGGCGGGTCGGCTCGGTCGTGCTCATCCCTACAACGGTACGGGATCCTCGCCAAGGTCGGTCAGGATCTTCGCGACGGTCTCGTCCAGTGCACAGTCCGGACCGATGATGGTCTGCTCGATTCCGTCGAGTACGTCGTGCTCCCGGTACCAGTCCTTCATCATGTCCGGCTCCACACCGGGCAGGTCCCGGGTGCTGTGCCGTACGACGGTCTCCGCGAACGGGATGTCGAAGTAGTAGTGCAGTGTCGTCCCGCGGTGGTCGACCGTGAGCCGCCGCAGCATGTCGCCGTACCGGCCGGCGTCCATGATGCCCTCGAGCACCACGTCGTACCCGTGGTCGAGGGCGTAGCGGACGTTCAGATCGATGAGTCCGATGTTCACGCCACCCGGGAGGTCGTACTCGCGGAGCAGGATCCTGCGGACGTAGTCCTGCTCGACCCACGCCGTGCCGCGGCCCAGACGTTCACGCAGCGTCCGGGCCGTGGTGGACTTGCCGGAGCCCGAGTTCCCGCGCAGTACGACGAGGCGGGTGCTAGGACTCCCAGTCACTCAGCTGCTCCGGCGTGTCCGATCCGGTGAAAGCCGACGCGTTCGTAGACCGCTGCGACCGCGTCCGACTCGGCGGACAGCAGCACCAGGTCCACGCCGTTGTCCAGTGCGTGCTCGACCAAAGCCGAGGTCACAGCGGCTGCAAGGCCGCGGCGACGCATGGAAGGCAGCGTGCCGACGCCGACGATCTCCGTGGTGGAGTCGACCGGCTGGTGAGTCCCGCTGGCCACCATGCCGTCGTCGGTGAACGCACCGGCAGTTACAGCCACGCCGCGGAGAACCCTGCTCTGCAGCGCCAAAACCGTGTCGGCCGACATCGCGGCAGCCGCTGCATCTCTCTCGGCCGGTCCAGCCTTGCCGATGCCCGTACCCGGCTCGCTGAACGCGAGTCCCGCAACTGCACGCGCCTGCCGGACCACCTCCTCGTCAGCGGAGAGGATCTCGCAGCGGGCATCAGCCGTGACAGGCCGGAAGTCCGCGCGCTCCAGCACCAGCAACGGGTGCTGGACCACGTTGAGGCCAGCAGCCGCCGCAGCGTCGCCCAACGAGGGACAGGTCTCTACGACCCACTCGAAGCTCAGCGGGATCTCCAGCTCGGCACACCGCGCGCGTACCAGCTCGATGTCAGTCGGCTCGATCGTCACCCCCGAGCCGGGCACAGGGCGCGCGTAGTACGGCCAAACCGTCGTACTGCGGAACAGAGTGAACGGTCCGACCTGTTCGGCAACCGAACCGGACAACGGGACCCTGTGCAGGTAGTCATCGACTCTGGTGATCATCGCGAAGCAGTGAACCACCCAGAAAGTCCACGCGCCACCAGATATGTCGAAGCGTCCCGAACGGCTCCGACGTCCTGTACGTCAGCTACGACGACAGAGGAGCAGCAGATGGAGAAAGTCACGTCCGCGGACGGTACGACGATCGCCTACGACCGGCTGGGCAGCGGACACCCGCTGATCCTGGTCGGGGGAGCGCTGTGCGATCGGCACGCGCTCCGGCCGCTGGCCGACGAGCTGGCGAACCACTTCGACGTGGTGACGTACGACCGCCGCGGACGCGGTGACTCCGGCGACAACCCGCCGTACGACGTCCTGCGCGAGGTGGACGACATCGCCGCGCTACTCACAGCCGTCGGCGGTACGGCGGCTCTCTACGGGCACTCGTCCGGTGCGGGACTGGCGGCGATCGCAGCGAGCAGGCTGCCGTTCACCAAGGTCGTGCTGCACGAGCCGCCGTACGGACCGGACGACGTGGACCCGTCGGACGACGGTGAGAAGGTGCTCGAACTGATCCGGAACGGCCAGAACCGGGAGGCGGTCGAGCTGTTCCTGCTGATGACAGGCGTGCCCAAACCCGAGGCGTTGCAGTTTGCCGCTACCCCGGGCCTCGCCGACCTGGCGCCGACGCTCGCCTACGACTTCGCCGTCATGGGCCACGAAGGCACCACCCCGGCCGAAACGCTCCGAGCGATCAAACCGCCGACTCTCGTCATCGCCGGGACGGCGACCGCGCCGTTCATGATCGACGCCGCCCACCGCATCGTTCCGATCCTGCCGAACGCGACACTCACAGAACTACCCGACCAGACTCACGTCGTACCGCCGGAACTCCTCGCCCCGGTGATTCAGGCGATGATCTCGATCGACACCTTGTCGGGGTAGAAGGCGACGTGGTCGCGGATGTCGGCGACCGCGTCGTACGGCTGCTCGTACGTCCAGACCGCGTTCACGCCGTCCGCCCCGGCCGGGAGGAGGCTGTAGTACGACGCGTCACCCTTGTACGGGCAGTAGGTCTGGTGCTCGGTACGCTCGAGCAACGTGAGGTCGATGTCGTCCCGCGGGATGTACTGCACCGCCGGATAGCTCGCCTCCTGCAGCGACAGCGCGTCCCGCGTGTCCGCGATGACCTGGTCGCCGACCTTCACGACCACACGGTCCGGGTTCTTTCCCACGGTGATCGGGTGGTCCGGTCCAGGAATCTTCACAGTCTTCTCCGCCATAACCGCTGACAACCCCGCCCGAGCCGGCGCCATTCCCGGATCGGGCATGATCAGCAGACTGAAATAGTTCCACCAGCGGCCTCTGCGAGTTCGGGGCCGAGGGCGCGGGCTGGTGTGTACGCGCCGGGCCGGCCTTCGCCACGAGCCAGCCGTACGGCGGTTTCCGCTGCGACGCTCGCGGTGAAGTCCATCGCGTCCCCGGTACGCAGCCAGCCCTCCCGCGTCGTCCCGTCGGCCCAGGACACGACCGCGTGTCCCCAGGTGTGCTCACGCGGACGTGGCGCGGGCTTCGCCTCGACCGCCGCCAGCCGTCGTACGGCGAACCGCTGTAGCGGCGCGATCTTCAGCAACGCCCCGGCCACCGGCAGCAACACCCGTACGACGCGTGAACCCGGAATCAACGCGGACGTCGCGACAACAGCCGGCGCACCACTCGACAGCTGCGCCGCCAGCAGTTCGCCGGTGGCAGCCCCGGCGGACTTCGCCGTCTGACCATCTGGCAGCGAGTGCTCGCGCGGATCGGCTCCCAGTCGCGCCGGGACCATCCGACCACCCTCGTAGCGGAGCCCGCCAGTGGTCAGCCCGGAGATGATCGACCGCGCCAGCGCCTCGCCGAGCAGTCCGCCGTCGATCGCCACGGACGGCAGAGCGTCCACCTGCACGTGGCTCGGTGTCGGTCGATCCGTACACAGGTGAGCGACCACCGCCTCGGTTCCCAGCACCCCGAACCCGGCACCTGTCACGAACGTGCTGCCCGCGGCGACGGCGTCGTCGTGCAGCGCCAGCAGCCGCGGCATCGCGACCAGATCGTTGGCCAGGTCAACGTAGTGCCCGCCGGGGAGGCACGCCCGCGCGATCGGCACGGCGGTCTCGGCGTACCCGCCGATCGTGTTCACCACCACGGCCGGCCGGCGGCGGGCGATCTCGGCGGCCGGCTGATCGGTCTCGATCACCTCGACGCCGGCCAGACCCAGCTCGGCGGCGGTCTTGTGGAGCCGTTCGGCGTTGCGTCCGACCAGTACCGGCGTACCGCCGCGCGCCGCGACCTGGGCCGCGATCTCGCGCCCGGTCCGCCCGGTCGCGCCAAGAATCCAGATCATGTCGAGCCTCCTGGGAAGTGATGTCTCAGAGTGTCATCAGCAACGATAACACTCTGAGACATCACTCTTGCTAGACTCCGGGCATGGCGCGATGGGACCCCGGAGCCGAGCAGCGGCTGCGCAAGGCCGCCCTCGAGCTGTACGCCGAGCACGGGTACGACGCGGTGACCGTCAACCAGATCGCCGAGCACGCCGGCCTGACCCGGCGCTCGTACTTCCGCTACTTCCCGGACAAGCGCGAGGTTCTGTTCGCGGGTTCGCAACGCCTGCCCGCGGCCGTGACCGAGGCGATCCGCGCCGTCGACCCCTCGGTTGCACCGTGGCCCGCCGTACTGCAGACCGCCGTCGCAATCGGTGAGTTGCTCGCGGACATGGCCGAGGACACCGACGTACGTCGTGCCGTGATCGCCGCGAGCCCCGAGCTGCAGGAGCGCGAGCGGACCAAGCTCGCATCCGTCACCGCGGCGCTCCGCGAAGGGCTGGAGGAACGCGGGCTGCCGGCGGAGGACGCCGCGCTGATGGCGCAGGTCGGCTCGGCGGTGCTCCAGAACGCGTTCAGCCGGTGGATCGACGCCGGCGGAAAGCGATCGTTCCGGTCCTGCCTGGATGTGGTTGTCGAGTCACTCCGCGGTGAGCTCGACCACTAGGCACGGGCCGCCGTCGAAGGCGCCGCCGTCGATGCCCAGGGCGAGGCCGTCGGCGTACAGGTGCGGGCCGGTGAGGAACTGCGGGTCGATGCCGAGTTGGTCGGCGACGATGCTGTGGCCGTGCACGATCCGGCGGCCGCCGAGGTGCTGCAGGAGGATCCGGGCGACGTCCGGACCGCTCGGGCCGCGGAACGCGTACCGCGACGTCGTCCGGCGCCAGATCTCCCACCACACCTCGATGTCGTCGGAGTGCAGCTCGGCCGCGGCCGTGGAGTTGATCTGGTCGATCGTGTCGCCCCACTCGACGTACTCGGCGGTGTCCGAGTGCATCAGCAACTGGTCGGCGTCCAGTCCGAGCAGCGGCTGGTCGAGCAGCCAGGCGACGTCGTCGTCGGTGAGCAGCTCCTGGTCGCGGTCCTGGCCGCCGTTCA
Organism: Kribbella sp. VKM Ac-2566; assembly: GCF_004366005.1. Lineage (NCBI taxonomy): Bacteria > Bacillati > Actinomycetota > Actinomycetes > Propionibacteriales > Kribbellaceae > Kribbella > Kribbella sp. VKM Ac-2566. The sequence continues at coordinate 653,469 of NZ_SODT01000012.1, forward strand.
GGGCCCACGAACGCTCGAAGCTGCGCAGCGTGATGCCGTCGTGCGGGACGAACGTGTCGCCGAACTTGTACATCCCGAGCGCGAGGATCTCATGGTTGCCGAGCAGCATCCGGATCGCGCCGTCCGGCGCCTGGTCGATCAGGCCGCGGACGTACCGCAGTACGCCGATGCCGTCCGGGCCGCGGTCGAAGAAGTCGCCGAGGAACCACAGCCGGGTGTCCTCGCCGGCGGTCCAGTTGCCGTCGGCATCGGTGAGACCGGCGGCGTGCAGTGCGGCCGTCAGTTTCTCCAGGTGGCCGTGGATGTCGCTCACGGCGTACACCCGGGTCACGTCATCCCCGCACGGTCAGCACGATCAGTACGACGTTGAGGGCCGTGACGGCGGTGGCTACCAGGCATGCGGCGAGAGTAGTCGCCTTCCGGTTGACGAGGTCGCCCATGACGCGCCGGGAAGCGGTCAATCTCACCAGCGGCCACAGTGCGCAGGGGATGCCGAAGCTCAGCACGACCTGGGAAACCACCAGCGCGCGGCTCGGGTCGATGCCGATCGCAAGGATCAGCAGGGCGGGGATCAGGGTGATCAGCCGCCGGACCGGGAGTGGGACGTGGCGTTTCCAGAAGCCGTCCAGGATCACCGAACCGGCGTATGTCCCGACCGAGGAGGACGCGAAGCCGCTGGCCAGGAGCGCGAGCGCGAACAGCAGGGCCGGTAGCTGGCCGAGCCGGTCGCCGATCGCGAGGTGGGCGGCGTCGAGGGAGTCGGCGCCGCTGCCCTTCAGTGCGGCCGCGGCCAGCACGACCATCGCCAGGTTGACCGCTCCGGCGAGCGCCATCGCGACCGCAACGTCGACCCGGGTGGCCCGCAGGACGCGCGATTTGCCGAGCTCGGAGCGGATGGTCTTCCAGTGCCGGTCGGTGACCAGTGCACCGTGCAGCCAGATCGCGTGCGGCATCACGGTCGCGCCGAGCATTCCGGCCGCGAGCACGAGTGAATCGGTGCCGTCCAGCCGCGGCACGAGGCCGCCGACCACGCCGCTCGCCGATGGGTCCGATTTGGCCGTGGAGACGACGAAGCCGATGAGTACGACGGCGAGCAGGCCGATGATTGCGGCCTCGAACGGTCGTTGGCCGCGCTTCGACTGGTAGATGAGCAGCCCGAACGAGACGATGCCGGTGATCACGCCGCCGATCAGCAGCGGGACGCCGAACAGCAGATTCAGCGCGATCGCGCCGCCGACGACCTCGGCCAGGTCGGTCGCGATCGCCACCACCTCGGCCTGCGCCCACAGCCCGGTCGAGGTCGATCGGCGGAAGTGGTCACGGCACAGCTGGGGCAGGGTCCGGCCGGTCGCGATGCTGGCCTTGGCGGCCAGATACTGCACCAGGACGGCCATCAGGTTGGCGCCGACGACCACCCAGCACAGCAGGTAGCCGTACGTCGCGCCGGCGGCGATGTTGGTGGCGAAGTTGCCCGGATCGACGTACGCCACGGCGGCGACGAACGCCGGTCCGAGCAGTAACAGCCCGGACCGACTCAGTTGCCGCCGGAGCGGCGCCGGTGCATACATGAGAGCAGTCTGTACGACGCCGCCGACAACGCAAGCCCTGTGCTCGATTTGAGACGCGCGTTACGCCCAGGCGAAGTGCACCTGGAGAGAGACGACGACGTTCTGGTCGTCGGGCACGATGTTGATGGCCGAGTCGTACGCCTTGGACGCCGACAGCCGCCGGCTCTCCAGCCCGAGCGGCGCGTGGCCGTGGTTCTCGGAGATCGCGGTCACCGAGCCGAGGGAGAACCCGGCCAGGCCGGCCAGGTGCGCGGCCTTCGTCTTGGCCTGCTGGAACGCCAGCTCCCGGGCCTGGACCAGCAGCTCGGACTTGTCCTCGATGTCGAACTGCAGCCCGTGCAGCGCGAGACTGTTGCCGACAGCATCCACGGCGGCGTTCAGCAGCGCGCCGAAGCCGGTCAGGTCCTTCGTCTCCACCAGGACCGTGTGCGACGCCCGGTACGCCGCGTCCGAGCCAGGCTCCCGGTACTCCTGGAACACGCTCACCGAACTCGTGCCCAGCTGCGACTCCTCGACCCCCTGCGCCCGCAGCGCCGCAATCACCGCGTCCGTACGCTCGCCGACCGTCGCCACAGCGGCCGCGACATCCGGAGCGACCTGCTCGACGCCGAACGTGACACGCAGAATATCCGGCGTACCACTGACCTGCCCTGACCCGACAACACTCACCCCTGTGTCCATAACCGCCAGTCTGGCATCACCCGCAAGTCACCTGGGCATCTCACACTGCAGCATCGACGAGCCGCCCAGTCGATGCTCTTCGCCGCGTCGGCCGCCGACACCGAGCTCGCCTGGTACTGCGACTTCGACTTCAGTTTCAGCAACCGGGACAGCGTCGTACTGCTGTCTCGGCCCGCTGCCCCAGCCCTCTTCAACTCCACAACCGCCTCCGCGTGGTTGTCGGACTTGCGAGCCTGGCCGGTCAGCGCAAGACAGATCGCGTCCTTGGAGTTGATGCCGGAGGTGACGGCGTTCGATGCTGCGGCGTTGTAGAGCTGGAGATCGTTGTTCAGCTCGGCGGCCTCCAGAAACTCCCTGGCCTTCGCCAGGTGTGCCCGGGCGTCGTCGAGTGCGGGCACTAGCCGGCCTTCCGGTTGAGGACTTGGCGGGGTGTGCTGCCGGCAATAGGTACGGCGTCCCTCCGCAGCTCGGTCACCAGGCGCTCGCCGTGGCTGATCAGGTCCTGCACCTCCTGGGCGCTGTATTCGACGACCTCGCACGAGTTGCCGGACCAGAGGGTTGCGTGTGCGGACAGGGTTTCGACCTGCTCGAGCCAGCGAGGATCCGAATCGTCGACGTCGTCAGACCTGACGATCAGGAGGTCGAGATCGCTGTCCGACCCACCCTGTCCGCGCGCGGTCGAGCCGAAGAGCCAGATCGCCTTCGCCGGTACGGCCCACGTCTTGGCCTCTACCTTGATGCGTTCGAGCAGCAACTCCCGCAGCCGTGCGAGTTGATCGATCGCTTGGTATGCCACGTGATCCCGGTTGAGGGTGTAGAGGCGTGCCCGGCCGGCCGGCTCTGCAAGCACGACGCCGTTGCTCACCAGATCATCCAGCACCTTCTGGACGCCGCTCGGGCTGGCCGGTGCCCTCAGTAACCCGGCTACCGCGCGACCGGTCAACGGCCGGTCGGTTCGCGCGAGGACGCCGAGAACCCGGCCGTGTAACCCAGGAACGACGCTCGACATCGGCTCAGGGAACTGCATCTGCACCACCTCCTATGCCCACTTTATCAGGCATATGCCCGCTTTTCAGAACTTAGTTAGCTGGCCCGGCGGACTTGCGGAGGTATCTGGGCGGCGTGAATATGGCAAGCATGAGCCTGCCGTCGTATGCGTCCGGGGTGTCCGAGGTTCCGTTGCTGGGTGAGACGATCGGCGCGAACCTGAGACGCACGATCAGCACGCACGGCGACCGTGAGGCGCTCGTGGAGGTGCAGACCGGGCGGCGCTGGACGTACGACGAGTTCGGCGCCGAGGTCGAACTGGTCGCGCGGGGGCTGATGGCCCGCGGGATCGCGAAGGGTGATCGGGTCGGCATCTGGGCCCCGAACCAGGCCGAATGGACGATCACGCAGTACGCCACCGCGCTGATGGGCGCGATCCTGGTGAACATCAACCCGGCATACCGCACGCACGAGCTCGCCTACGCGCTGAACCAGTCCGGCGTCCGGCTGCTGATCAGCGCAACCGCCTTCAAAACAAGCGACTACCGGTCGATGGTCGAGGAAGTGAAGCCTGACCTCGCCGCCCTCGAGGAGACGATCTACCTCGGCACCGGCGACTGGGACGCCCTGCGCGACGACGCTTCGCGGATCCCTGTCGACGAGCTGCACGCCCGCGAGGCGGAGCTGTCCTTCGACGACCCGATCAACATCCAGTACACCAGCGGTACGACGGGATTCCCGAAGGGTGCGACCCTCAGCCACCACAACATCCTGAACAACGGCTTCTTCGTCACCGAGACGATCGCGTTCACCGCCGAGGATCGCCTGTGTATCCCGGTGCCGTTCTACCACTGCTTCGGCATGGTGATGGGCAACCTCGGCTGCACCACGCACGGCGCGTGCATGGTGATCCCGGGGCCGGCGTTCGACCCGGCCGCGACGCTCAAAGCCGTCCAGGACGAACGATGCACCGGGCTGTACGGCGTACCGACGATGTTCATCGCCGAACTCGGCCTGCCGGACTTCGCGGACTACGACCTGACGTCGTTGCGGACCGGTGTGATGGCGGGATCGCCGTGCCCGATCGAGGTGATGAAGCGCTGCGTCGCGGACATGCACATGGCCGAGGTCGCGATCTGCTACGGCATGACCGAGACATCGCCGGTGTCCACGCAGACGAGGCGGGACGACGACCTGGACCGCCGTACGTCGACCGTCGGCCGCGTGATGCCGCACGTCGAGGTGAAGCTCGTCGACCCGGCTACCGGGCTGGTTGTCGAACGCGGTGAGCCCGGCGAGCTGTGCACCCGCGGGTACTCCGTGATGCTCGGGTACTGGGACGAGCCGGACAAGACCGCCGAGGCGATCGACGAGGCGCGCTGGATGCACACGGGGGATCTCGCGACGATGCGCGAGGACGGGTACGTGAACATCGTCGGCCGGATCAAGGACATGGTCATCCGTGGCGGCGAGAACGTGTACCCGCGGGAGATCGAGGAGTTCCTCTACACGCACCCGTCGATCGCCGACGTCCAGGTCATTGGCGTCCCCGACGAGAAGTACGGCGAGGAACTCTGCGCCTGGATCAAACTCAAGCCCGGCGCGGATCCGCTCGACGCGGAAGCGATCAGGACCTTCGCCACCGGGAAACTCGCGCACTTCAAGATCCCGCGCTACGTCCTGCTCGTCGACGACTTCCCGATGACCGTCACCGGCAAGATCCGCAAGGTCGAGATGCGCGAGAAGTCCGTCGAACTCCTGGGCCTGTGACCCCTCGCGGTGCTCGGCTGAGCGTTGTCAGGACCGAGCCCAGTCCGAAGGCTGTGCCGAGGAGGCAGACGCCGGTCCAGCCGGCGTGTTCGTAGAGCATGGTGGACGCGATCGCGCCGGTGCCGCTGCCGAGTGAGTAGAAGATCATGTAGCCGCCGATGATCCGGCCGCCCGCCTCCGGCCGGAGCGGGTAGATCCGGCTCTGGTTGGTGACGTGCACGGCCTGTACGGCGAGGTCGAGCAGGATCGTGCCGATCGCCAACGCCACCAGGGATCTCGGCGTCCAGGCCGTGACCGCCCAACTCGTTGCCAACAGCACCGAAGCTGCTGTTGTCACGACTCGCCCGTAGCCACGATCCGCGAGTCGGCCGGCCGGACCGGCTGCGAGTGCGCCCGCCGCGCCGATCAGGCCGAACGCACCGATCTCGGTGTGGGACAACGAACGCTCGGACAGCGGCAGGGCGATCGAGCTCCAGAGCGTGGAGAACGACGCGAAGATGAAGAATGCGCGGATCGCGCTCTCGCGGAACAGTCGCTCGCGCCAGAGATCAACGGTCGACCGCAGTAGTTCGCCGTACGTCAACCGAACCCTGGGCTGTGGGGCAGACCGGACGAAGAACATTGTGATTGCAAGGGAGGCGGCGCATGCGATCAGGTAGATGGCTCGCCAGCCAAGGAGGTCCGTGAGGATGCCGGACGCGGTGCGGGCCAGGAGGATGCCGAGCACGATGCCGGTGGTGATGGTGCCGACCGTCCGGCCGCGCTCGGCCGGATCGCTCGGCGCGGCGCCGAGCACGACCAGGGACTGCGCGACGACGGCGAGTGCGCCGACGGCGCCGAGTCCGATCATCAACATCGCGGCGTTCCTGGCCAGAGCAGTGGTGAGCAGCGCAACCGCCAGCAGCAGGAACTGGACCTGGACGAGTCGCCGACGGTCGAGCAGATCGCCCAGCGGTACGAGGAAGAACAGACCGAGGCCGTAGCCGACTTGCGTCACGGTGACGACGACGCCGACCGTCCCGGGCGCGATGCCGAGGTCGCTTCCCATCGTGACGAGGAGCGGCTGGGCGAAGTACACGGTGGCGACCGCGACGCCGGCTGCCACCGCCAGGAGTTTTGGTTGCATGTTGCCACCGTAAGAGGAGTTGGTAGCATGTTGCAACCAGGAGGTGCGGGATGGTCAAGCGGACCAGGTTCGACGGTGAGAGCTGCCCGGTGGCGCGGTCGGTGGATGTGGTCGGCGACTGGTGGTCGCTGCTGATCGTGCGCGACGCGTTCGACGGCAGCCGCCGGTTCGGTGACTTCCAGCGCAGCCTCGGTGTCGCGAAGAACATCCTCAGCGCACGCCTGCGATCTCTGGTCGACAACGGCATTCTCGAGACCGTCCCGGCCGGCGCCCGGCACGAGTACGTCCTGACCGCCAAGGGTGAGGCGCTCTTCCCGGTGATCGTGGCCTTGCGCCAGTGGGGTGAGGCCTTCGCCTTCGAGGCCGGCGAGCCGCACTCACAACTCTTGGACCGCCGCGATCAGCAGCCCCTCCGACCACTCGAAGTACACGCCGCCGACGGCCGCCTGATCACCGCAGCCGACACCGAGGTGCGCAAGGACAGGTAGTGCACCGGCGAGACACCGTACGCACAACCGGATTCCCGCTCAGGTGCACTACCCAGCCGACCGACACCTCCTGTCGTTAGGCCTTCAGGTGTTCGGCGAAGGCCTTGACGGAGGCGGTCTGTTCGCCGCGGCGCCAGACGAGGGCGAGGGCGGAGTCGGGGAGGCCGGTCAGGGGGACCGTGACGATGCCGGCCCGGCCGTTGAGGGCGGCGGTGGGTTGGCAGACGAGCATCGCGCCGCGGTTGGCGGCGATCAGCGACAGGCCTTCCTGCAAGGTGGCGACGTCGGGGCCACGGTGGATGAGCGCGCCGCTGGGTGTCTGGATGGGCGCCTGGGCCTGGCGCCAGTAGCCGGGCGCCGGGCCGGAGAAGGCGATCAGGGTCTCGCCGGCCAGGTCCTCGGCGTCGATCGAGGCCCGGTCGGCGAGCCGGTGCCGCTTGCACACCGCGAGGGTTTGCGGGTGGCGCGAGAAGACCGGACCCACGACCAGATCGTCTTCGGCGACCGGCAGCAGTACGACGGCCGCGTCGACGGTGCCGCGACGGAGCGCCCCGAACGGATCGTTCAGCGGGAGCTCGCAGACGTCGATCAGGCAGTTCGGATTACGCGCCTGGAACGCCGACACCGCTCGGAGCATGTCGTCGTTCGCGGACCCCTGGAACCCGATCCGCAGCTTGCCCTTCACACAGGCCGCGAACTCGCGGGCGTCCTCGACCACCCGCTCCAGAGCGGCGTACGCGGGCCGCAATGACGTCAGGAACTCCTTGCCCAACGGCGTCAGCGCGACCCGACGGCTCGTCCGCTCGAACAACGGCCCGCCGATCCGCCGCTCCAGCGACTGCAGCATTTGGCTGACCCGGCTCTGCGAGAGGTAGAGCCGTTCCGCGGTACGTCCGAAGTGCAGTTCCTCGGACAACACCAGGAAACACTCCAGTTCGCGGATCTCGACAGCCATGACTCCACGATCATCGATTAGCTCAGCTAATACAAGCATGACCACATCGCCGTTGTTCCGCACCACCTTGCGACGGCTCACTGGTGATATGACAACGATCTGCGTCGACCAGTCGGCCACCGACGCGCGGGCCTGGGCCGCGTCCGTGACCATGGCCGCCACGGTCTTCACCGTGGTCACCGCCGAGATGCTCCCGGTCGGCCTGCTCACCCCGATGAGCGACACTCTCCACATCACCGAAGGCACCGCCGGCCTGAGCCTCACCGTCACAGGCATCGTGTCGGCAGTCGCCTCACCTGTCCTCCCGTTGCTGCTCGGCAAGCTCGACCGCAGAACAGTCCTCAGCGGTCTGATGGTCCTGCTCGCCGTCGCCGCGTTCATCGCCGCAACAGCCCCGGTCTATCCGGTCTTCCTCGCAGCCCGCGTCCTGATGGGCATCTCGATCGGCGGCGTCTGGCTCTTCACGGTCAGCCTCGCGCGCCGCGTCGTACCCGAACACGCCGCCGGACCGGCCACCTCACTCATCTTCAGCGGCATCGGAATCGCCTCCGTGCTAGGGATTCCGGCCGGTGCGTACGTCGGTGAACTCGTCGGTTGGCGCTGGGCCTTCGCCGGCGTCGGACTGCTCGCCCTCGGACTAACTGTTGCTCTCAGCACCTTCCTGCCCACCCTGCCCCCGGAGCGTGCAGTCCGGCTGGCCGACGTACGGGAAGTGCTGCAGATCAAGCAGGTGCGCGTAGGGCTGGTCCTCGTCGCGCTGATCGTGACCGGCCACTTCGCGGCGTACACCTATGTTCGCCCGCTCCTCGAGCCGCACACCGGCCCGGCGCTGATCGGCACGCTGCTCCTCGCGTACGGCGTGGCCGGTGTCATCGGCAACTTCCTCACCGGTGCCCTCCGCCCGACCCGCGCTCTCACCGTCATCGCCGGAGGCATCGCCCTGACAGCGCTGGCCATGCCCGTCCTCGGCGCCACCCTCGCCGGATCCCTTGTCCTATTGGTGATCTGGGGCCTCGCGTACGGCGGAACTAGTGTCAGCACCCAGGCGTGGGGACACGCGGCGGCGCCCAGTGCCCCCGAATCATCGTCCGCCGTGCTGGTGGGCATTTACAACGGATCGATCGCACTAGGCGCCTTCACCGGCGGCCAGGTCGCCGACCATCTCGGTACGACGACGGTCACCTGGCTTCCCGCAGTACTGGCGACGGCAGCGCTCGTTGTTCTGCTAGCGAACCGCCGCCAGCGCGGCTGAGTCTTCGTCGCCGAAGTCGTCCTCGAGCTTCTCGGGGGAGTAGTCGAGGTCGATCCCGGCCACGTCCGCGCCGACGGCCGACTCGATCGCGCCGAGCCGGCGGGTGGCGCGATCGCCGGCGTACGTCATCAACGCGGTCGGGTTGATCTCCGGCGGGAGCTCGGGGGAGTTGTCCATCGCCCACTGGATCTGGGTCAGCGCGTGCGGGAGGAGCTCCTCCATCGTGTCGGTGACGACCTTCCAGTTCGACGCGTCACCGGCGACGTGCCGGCGGCAGGTGAAGGTGCCCCACGCCATGTGCCGGCGCTCGTCGTCGCCGATCCGGCGGATCAGCTCCTGCATCCCGGGCAGGACGCCGCGCGCCGTACAGAGCAGGTTCCACGCGTGGTATCCGGTGAGGGCCAGAGTTCCTTCCACCACGTGGTTGTAGGTCACCGACGCGCGGACCTGGTTGGCCGGTGACGGGTCGTCGGCGAGCGACTTGAGCGCGACGGGCAGCGCCTCGTAGAAGATCGCGCGGTAGCCCGGGTTGTTCTCGACGTACCGGTGCAGGTCCTCGGTGACGCCGACGGCGTCCAGCCAGAGCCGGAAGACCGCGGTGTGCTTGGCCTCCTCGAAGCAGAACTGGGTCAGGTACATCTCGTCGCCGAAGCGCCCCTCGGCGGCCATCGCCCGCAGGAACGGCTGCAGGTCCTCGGTCACCGCCTCCTCGCCCGCGATGAACTGCGAGCAGAGCATCAACGCATTGTCCTTGTCGTTGTCGCCCAGCTCCTGCCAGTCCTTGGCGTCCTGGCTGAAGTCGATGTCGCGCGGGTTCCAGAACTTGCGGTTGCCCTTGTCGAACAGCCGCAGCGGCAACGCGTCCCAGTTCAGCCCACCGGCCCGGAGCGAGGTGAAGCCCTGTCTGTGCAGCTCGTTCATACGTGCAACCTCCGTGACTCGGCTAAGAAGGGCGAGAGGACGCGAGCCAACTGCGCCGCCACCACCGCCGGGGGAGGGCCCGGGGTGACGATGTGGCTGATGACGACGCGCAAGGCGACGTCGACGCAGCTGGTCGCGTCCTCCGCCGGCACCTCCGGCCAGTGCTCCCTGACATGGGCATCCAGCCGTAGCTGTGCCAGCTCCAGCACCTGCTGCCCCCGTGTTGTCAGCAGCTGGCTGGCTTGGTCGGATCCCGGCTGGCTCAGCGCCGCCTTGATCAGCGGGTTCTCCCCGGCGAGCGTGAGCGCCCGCTCGACCGCGGCCCGGAGACCGTCGATCGGATCGGACTGCTCGGCGAGCGCCGCGTTCACATCCAGCAGGAACCGTTCGGTCTCGCGTGCCGCGACGGCCTCCAGTACGCCCCACTTGTCGCCGAACTCGTTGTAGACGGTCTGCCGGGACACCCCGGTACGACGAGCCACCTCGGCCATCCGAAGTCCGTCGTACCCACCTGTTTCGATGGCGTCCTGTGCAGCGTCCAGCAACTCGTCACGCAGCCGGCGCTTGGTTCGATCGGCAAACGAGTCCATGCGGATGAGGGTTTACAAAACGGCTCCGGATGTCAAGTGCTCGGACATCGTGTCTTCAGTTGTCAAGTGCGGAGAAGTGCGAGGCGTCGCCCGTCCGCGGCGTACTGCGGACGCCGTCCACGCTGACGGGTACGTCGCCGGCGAGCGTGATCCGGTGCAGCCGGCGGGGGAGGTCGTCGTAGTCGGCGACGCCGTAGTGCTGCGTCGCGCGGTTGTCCCAGATCGCCAGGTCGCCCGGCTGCCACTGCCAGCGGACGGTGTTGTCGAGGTTCGTGACCCGGTTCTGCAGGAGCTGGAACAGCGCGGTCGTCTCGGTGCTGCTCAGTCCGACGAACCGGCGTACGAAATGACCGAGCACGAGCGCGCGCTCGCCCGTCTCGGGATGGACGCGGACCACCGGGTGCTCGGTCTCGAACACCTTCGACTCGAACTGTTTGCGGTGCTCCTCGACCTTCACGTCCACACCGCCGATACGCCCTTCGTCGGCATGCCCGGCGTAGTCGTACTTGTTGCTGTGCACCGCCCACAGGCGATCGACGAGCGCCTGCAGCGACTGCGGCAGCTTCGCGTACGCCGTGACCGTGTTGGCCCAGGTGGTGTTCCCGCCGTACGCCGGGAGCGTGACAGCACGGAGCAGACTGATCGCGGGGATCCGGTCGACGAACGTGACGTCGGTGTGCCAGCTGTTCGCCTTGCTGTAGTCCGAGTCGATCGGCAGGACGTTCGCGGCGCCGTCGAGGCTCTTCGAGGTCGGGTGCGCGAGTGTCGGCGTACCGAGCAACTTCGCGAAGGCGAGCTGGCCGGCGTCGTCGAGGTGGTGCTGGTCGCGGAAGAAGATCACCTTGTGGTCGAGCAGGGCCTGCCGGATCGCGGCGACGGTCTCCGGCGCCAGGTCGCCGTCGAGCTGGACGTTGCCGATCACGGCGCCGATCGCCCCGCCGGCCTTGGTGACAGTGATCTCCGGCGCTTCGAGTTGCGTGGTCATGCGTGCTCCCTCGGGTCGGTTGTTATGTCCCATAATCCAACTGATTTAGTGGACTTAAGCGACGTTTCGGGATGCGGACCGTCAGGCGCTTGTTAGGGTTGGGGACGTGTCAACCGCCGCGATCCAGCCCACTCCCGATACCGCCGACGTCCCGGAACTGGTGGTCGGGTTCGACCTGGACATGACGCTGATCGACTCCCGGCCCGGGATCCAGGCCGTCTGGGACCTGCTGGCCGCGGAGACCGGCGTGCCGATCGACACCGACCTGGTGGTGAGCCGGCTCGGGCCGCCGCTGACCTGGGAGATGGCGAACTGGTTCCCGCCCGAGCAGGTCGAGGCGATGGTCGCGCGGTACCGCGAGCACTACCCGTCGCACGCGATCACGGGCAGCCTGCCGCTGCCGGGTGTGGCCGAGTCACTGGCCGCGATTCGGGCATTGCGCGGGCGGACGATGGTCGTCTCCGCGAAGTACACCCCGTCGGTCCGTCTGCACCTCGAACACCTCGGCCTGGACGTCGACGAGCCGGTCGGCGACCTGCACGGCGCCGAGAAAGGTACGGCGCTGCGCGAGCACCGGGCCACGATCTACGTCGGCGACCACACTGCTGACATCGACGGAGCGCATGCGGCCGGCGCGCTCGCGGTGTCGGTCGCGACCGGCCCGTTCACCGCGGACGAGTTGCGCGCGTACGGCGCCGACGTGGTGCTGAACGATCTGACCGAGTTCCCGGCCTGGCTCGACGAGTACGTGCTCGAGCAGCGGCTCGAAGCGCTCATGCGGCGGCTGTCGACGTACGACAAGATGGTGGTCGCGTTCAGTGGCGGCGCCGACTCGGCGTTCCTGCTCGCGGCGGCGGCGCGGGCGATCGGCCCGGCGAACGTCGTCGCGGCGACGGCAGTGTCGCCTTCGCTGCCGGCCGCGGAGCTCGAGCCGGCGGCGCGGTTCGCGGACACCCTCGGCGTCCGCCACGTCACGCCGCACACACACGAGATGGAGCGCGAGGGGTACCAGGCGAACTCGGGCGCCCGGTGCTACTTCTGCAAGGCCGAGCTGGTCGAGACGCTGCAGCCGATCGCGGACGAGTTCGGAATCACCGCGATCGCGACCGGGACGAACGCGGACGACGCGATCGCCGGCTTCCGGCCGGGGATCCGGGCCGCCTTCGAGCGCGGTGCGCTGACCCCGCTGAAGGACGCGCGGCTGACCAAGGCCCAGATCCGTACGGCGTCGCGCAGCTGGGGACTCGAGACCTCGGACAAGCCGGCCGCGGCGTGCCTGTCCAGCCGGATCGCGTACGGCATCCGGATCACCCCGAACCTGCTCGCCCGCGTCGATCGCGCCGAGCAGACGGTCCGTTCGCGATTGGCGTCGTACGGCGTCCAGAACGTGCGGGTCCGGGACCTCGGGGACAGTGCCTCGATCGAGATCGACGCCGCGCTGCTGGACCAGGTGGACCACGAGTCGCTGGTGAATGCGGTCATGGCCGAAGGTTTCCCGGCGGCGCGGGTGGATCCGCGCGGGTTCCGGTCCGGATCGATGAACGAGCGGCTGCCGGAGCCGGAAAAGTACCGGAACTTGTAAGGGGTGCGGGAAGTCTTCTCGATCAGGTAGTTTCCCGGAGGCGCCGCCGCGCCGGTTCACGTACGCTGGGTTTTCAGTCGCGCTTCGCGCTCGATTGGTTCCGAACGATTGACGTCTACTGCGCTTGTTTCAAAGAGAGGTCTCCCGTGCCCGTTGGCAAGGTGAAGTGGTATGACTCCGAGAAGGGGTTCGGATTCCTCAGCAAGGAGGAGGGCGGGGACGTGTACGTCCGCGCCGAGGCCTTGCCGTCGGGTGTCACCAACCTGAAGCCGGGCCAGAAGGTCGAGTTCGGTGTCGTCGAGGGACGCAAGGGCGAGCAGGCCCTCCAGGTCCGGCTGATCGACCCGCCGCCGTCGGTGGCGAAGGCGATGCGGCCGAAGCCCGAGGACATGCAGGTCGTCATCGAGGACCTGATCAAGCTCCTCGACCGCCTCGGCGAGGGCTACCGCCGCGGCCGCCAGCCCGACAGTAAGTCCGCCCGCCAGGTCGCCACCGTCCTCCGCGGCGTCGCCGACAAACTCGACGTCTGACCCACCCACCCGGTCCGCATTTGCCTGGCTGACCCACCAATTTGCCTGGCTGACCCACCAAGTGGTGGGTTCTGGACCCTGATCAGCGGTCAGGAACCCCCGATGTGCCTGGTCAACCAGGCAAATGCGGTTGCCGCGGAGTCAGGGGGTTTGGCGGGTGATGCGGGTGTGGATGCCGTCGAGGACGGTGTTCAGGCCGAAGCCGAACTCGGCTGCGTCGAAGTCGCCGGCGTAGCCCTCGTCGACGGGCTGCTCGAGGGTGGCCGCGATCCCGGGGAAACGGTCCGGGGTCGCGAGCATCGTCAGGCGCTCGGTGTAGAGCCGGTCGGCCTCACGGACCTCGTCCGGTTCGGTGCGCATGTTCGCGGTGAGTTGCGCCGTACCGCGGACGTAGATGTTCACCAGCAGCATCGCGGACAGCCGGTCCTGCGGCGTGAGCGGCGTGCCGTCGAACGCGTCCAGACCCGACTCCATCCACGCGAGCTGGTTCGGTGACAGCGGCGGCTCCTGGATCGGGATCTGCAGAATCCACGGGTGCCGCCGGAGCGCGTCGCGGAACGCCTCGGCCCACGCGGTGATCCGGCCGCGCCAGTCGAGCTCAGGGTCCAGGACCGGCGGCTCGGCGAAGGCGTGTTCGAGCATCACGACGTACAGGTCGTCCTTGGCGTCGACGTACCGGTAGAGCGACATCGTGGTGAAGCCGAGCTCGGCCGCCACCTTGCTCATCGAGACGGCGCCGAGACCGCCCGCGTCGGCCAGTTTGATCGCGGCCCGCGCGATGTCGCTGATGTGGAAGGCCGGCTTCGGCCCCGGGCGGCTCCGCCCCTCGATCCCCCAGAGCTGCTGCAACACCCGCGGCAGTTCGTTCTCGTCCATGGCCGGCCATCCTCTCCCTCCCCTCCGCCGAGCGAAGCGAGGCTCTCTTTACCTTCCTTGAATCCTATCTGTTTACAGCATAGACAGTCCTGTGTATGGTCTGTGTATGGCGCACACAGTGTGCGGCGTAGACAGATAACTCCGGAGGGGTGTCATGGGTTCGACAGAACGGGCGGGACGCAAGGAGTGGATCGCGCTCGGGGTGCTCGCGCTGCCGCTGCTGCTGGTCTCGATGGACGTGTCGGTGCTGTACTTCGCGGTTCCGTTCATCAGCGCGGACCTCGGCGTGAACGCGACCGAGCAGCTGTGGATCTTCGACATCTACGGGTTCGTGCTGGCCGGGCTGCTGATCACCATGGGTTCGCTCGGCGACCGGATCGGCCGCCGCCGGCTGCTGCTCTTCGGTGCGATCGGCTTCGGAGTCGCCTCGGTCGCGGCGGCGTACGCCCAGAACCCGGAGCAGCTGATCGCGGCCCGCGCGCTGCTCGGGATCGGCGGTGCCACCCTGATGCCGTCGACCCTGGCGCTGATCCGGAACATGTTCCACGACCCGAAGCAGCGGTCGAAGGCGATCGCGTTCTGGAGCGCGGTGATGATGGGCGGGATCACCCTCGGTCCGGTGCTCGGCGGGTTCCTGCTGGAGCACTTCTGGTGGGGTTCGGTGTTCCTGATCAACACCCCGGCGATGGTTCTGCTGGTCGTCCTCGCGCCGGTGCTGCTGCCCGAGTTCAAGGCTCCGGTGCGCGGGCGGTTCGACCTGCTCGGTTCGGTGCTGTCGCTGGCCGCCGTCCTTCCCGTCATCTGGGGCGTTAAGGAGATGGCTGCGCACGGTGTGTCTGCGCTGCCGGTGGTCGCGATCGTGGCGGGGCTGGTGTTCGGGGTGCTGTTCGTGCAGCGGCAGCGGACCGCGGCGCACCCGATGGTCGACCTGTCGATGTTCCGGAATCGCGCGTTCAGCGGGTCGCTGGCGGCGAACACCATCGGGACCCTGGCGCTGATGGGCAACGCGGTGTTCCTGACTCAGTACCTGCAGTTGGTGCACGGTCTGAGCCCTTTGAAGGCGGCGCTGTGGTCGCTGGCACCGTCGGTACTGGTCGGTGGCGCGGCTCCGTTGGCCACCGCGCTCGCCGGGAAGATGGACCGTGCCTACGTGATTGGTGGCGCGTTCGTCCTCGCGGCTTCGGGCTACGGCGTACTCACTCAGTTGCACGTCGGCTCGTCGCTGGCGGTGCCGCTCACCGGTGCCGGTCTACTGGCCGCCGGTCTGGTGATGGTGATGACTCTGGTGACCGAGGCCGTCGTCGGTTCAGTTGCTCCGGAGCGCGCCGGCTCGGCGTCCGCGGTGATGGAGACCTGCGCGGAGTTCGGCGGGGCCCTCGGGATCGCGGTCCTGGGATCGATCGGTACTGCGGTCTACCGCGCCGATGTCCCGTCCAATCTGCCGGCCGGTGTCGCGGCTCCTGTCCGCGAGGGTCTGCCCGCGGCGACTGCCGCAGCCGCCCACCTGCCCGCGCAGTTGGCCGACACCGTCTTGGCCACCGCCCGCCACGCCTTCACCCACAGCATGAACGTCGTCGCCCTGGTCGGTGCCGTCCTCCTGCTCGCCACCGCGGTAGCCACCACCCTCACCCTGCGCGGCACCACCCACGCCACCGCCCCCGCTGAGGAACCCGCCCCCGAGGAGGCCGACTTAGTCCCCGCAGCCTGAACCCGCCAACGAGCGGCGGCCGCCCACCATCTCAGGGGTCAACCCCCGAGATGGTGGGTTTGCAGCTGGTATGCGATGGGCCAACCCGCCATCTCATGGGTTAACCCATCAGATGCGGCCAGCGTCAGCGGGGTGGGTGGCGCGGGGCATCGCCGCCGGGGCGGCGTTTGAAGGGGTGGTTCCGGTCGCGTTCGACGGTTGGTTCCTCGGACCAGGGAGCCGTGTTCTCGCCGGTGGTCTCGTCCTCGTCGGTCTGACCGCTCCACCAGCGGCCCATGGGTTGGTCGGGCGGCGGCTTCTGATCGCCGGAGCGCCACTCGACGGTCGGCTCGTCGTGCGAGCTCGAACGGCGCTGGCGGTTCGCCCGCTGCTCGGCGACGCTGAGGATCGTCCGGGTGGTGCTCTCCGGGCGCTCGTCGCTCGCCGGATGCCGGTGCTCCGGCGGCTGCCGATGCGGCGCGTGGTCGGTGCGGGGCCCGCCGAGGCCGCCGGGGCGCAGCGGCCCTTCGGCCGGGCGGTCGGTCGGACGCATCCGCAGTACCAGGAACACGACGATCAGTAGCACGCCCGCGAGGAACCCGAACCCGAGTCGCGGGATCAGCGGCAGTACGATCCCGCAGCCGCCGCCGAGCACCCACGCGAGCTGCAGCACCGTCTCGGATCGCGCGAACACCGACGTACGGACGGACTCCGGGACGTCGCGCTGGATCATCGCGTCCAGCGACAGCTTTCCGAGCGAGCTGCACAGACCCGCGACCAGGCCCAGGGCTATCAGGATCGGCAGGCCGTACAACACCGCGACCGCGACCGCCACGGTCGCGTCCGCGAGCAGCACCACGAGCACGACCACTTCCGGTTTGCGGGCCCTGAGCAACGATCCGACGAGAGTGCCGAGACTGTTCCCGATCCCGGCCGCGGCGATCACCGCGCCGGCCGCGACGGCGCCCTTGATCCCGCTGATCGGCTGGTCGCGGAGCAGGAACGCCAGGTACATGGTCAGGAACCCGGACACGAACCGCAGTCCCAGGTTGCAGCGGATCCCGCGGGCCACCGCGGCCGTGATCGCGCGGCGGCGCGCGTCCCGTCCCGCCGTACCGGTCACTTCTTCGTCGGCGGGGGAGTCGACCGCGGAGGGCAGCCGGATCGCGAGCACCAGGCCGACGATGTACACGAGCGCGGCCCAGCGCAGCGACCACTGCGGGCCGATCGCGGCGAACGCGCCGGCGATCCCGGCGCCGATGGTCGCGCCGGCGACACCGGCGAGCGAGATCCGGGAGTTGGCCGTGACGAGCGTGATCTGTTTGGGGAGCAGCCGCGGTACGGCGGACGCGCGGGTCACGCCGTACGCCTTGGATGCGACCAGGCAGCCGAGGGCGGCCGGATACAACCAGGCGGAGCCGTGGCCGGCGATCGACGACGCCAGGCTCCAGACCAGGAACGCGCGGACGCCGAGGGTCGCACCGATCGCCCAGCGCCGGCCGTGCCGGAACCGGTCGAGGATCGGGCCGATCAACGGCGCCATCAACGCGAACGGCGCCATCGTCAGCAGCAGGAACAGCGCCACCCGGTCGCGGGCCTGGTCGCTCGGCACGGTGAAGAACACCGTCCCTGCCAGGGAGACCGCGAACGCCGTGTCGCCTGCCGCGTTCACCGCACCCAGCTCGATCAGCCGCGACAGGCCTGACTCGCCGGCGCCTTGAGCGCTGGTCAGGCCGCGGATCCTGCGGCCGGTCGCGCGCCCGACCTTGCTGCCGACCTCAGCGGCCTTCTTGGACGCCGAAGCAACGCCCTCGGCGCCGATCTTCGAGGCGTGGCCCACCTTCTTGCCGGCAGTCCCCACCCGGTCCCGGGCATCGCTGAACCGCTCGCCCGCAGACTTCCCGTCCGCCTTCCCAGGGCCGGCGTTCGGCTTGCCGTTGCCGGTGTGTGTGGTGCCGGGCCCGGCGTCCGCGCGCGGCCGTCCGGCGGCGGGATCGCCGTCGCGTTTGCCGCCGGAGGCGCTCGGGTCGCGGGGTTGCATGAATCCATCCTGCCTCGTGCCGGGGACAGACGGCAGGCACGGCGCGAA
This sequence comes from Kribbella sp. VKM Ac-2566, assembly GCF_004366005.1. Lineage (NCBI taxonomy): Bacteria > Bacillati > Actinomycetota > Actinomycetes > Propionibacteriales > Kribbellaceae > Kribbella > Kribbella sp. VKM Ac-2566. The sequence continues at coordinate 671,556 of NZ_SODT01000012.1, forward strand.
AGGACCCCTGATCGGGGGTGGGTGACGGCGGTTCGGCGTACGGCGGGCGGCGTGCGAGAATGGGCGATTGTGACTCCCGTCAAAAGCCCGGAACCGGTACGTGCGAAGCCCGACGCCGTCTGCGTCGCGGCGGTCGAACCGGCCCGCGAGGCCGCGATCGCCGAGGCCGGCGCCGCGCAGGTCGGGGAGCACCTCGGTCATCTGGTCGAGGGCGAGCGCCTCGTCACCCACTACTTCGCCTCCACCCACCCCGGGTACCGCGGCTGGCGCTGGGCCGTCACGGTGACGCGCGCGGCCCGCGCCAAGACCGTCACGATCAACGAGGTCGTGATGCTGCCCGGCGACGAGGCCGTCGTCGCGCCGGAGTGGGTCCCGTGGTCGGAACGTGTCCAGCCCGGCGACCTCCGCCCGGGCGACCTGTTCCCGACCCTTCCCGACGACCCGCGCCTCGAGCCCGGGTTCACCGAGACCTCGGACGCACCGGAGGATGTGCTCACGGTCGTCGAGGAGCTCGGCCTCGGTCGTGAGCGCGTGCTCTCGCCGTACGGGCGTGAAGACGCCGCCGAGCGCTGGTACGGCGGGGAGTTCGGTCCGACGTCCGCGATCGCACAGGCCGTCCCGTACAAGTGTTTCTCGTGCGGCTACTGGATCCGCCTCGCCGACAGCCTCGGCCAGGCCTTCGGCGTCTGCGCCAACGAAATGGCTCCCGGCGAGGCCCGCGTCGTCGCCTACGACTACGGCTGCGGCGCCCACTCCGACGCCACCATCGACCTGGCCGAACCCCCGACGCCTGATCACGCCTTCGACACCACCGGCTACGACACCCTCGACCTGACCCCCACCGAGGACTGATCGCAAAGCCGGGGCGGTGAGCTCCGGCCTACTGGCGACGCGCGGGGTCAGTCCTCGGTGGCGGACCGGTGGCCGCCCTGGATGGCGGTCCAGCGGCGTTTGCAGTACCAGAGGCCGATGAGGCCGAGGCCGAAGCCGGCGACCGGGACCCAGAGCCACCAGTCGAGGCCGTCGTCCTCGAGGCGGCCGCGGAAGAGGAAGAGTACGACGAACGCGACGGCCCAGAGGGTGATACCGGTGATCACGCTGGGGATGCCGGACAGGTCGAGCGGCTTGACCTCGGCGTGCACCAGTTCGCCGCGGGCGAGTTGGCTGGTCGGGTCGGTGCGCTTCTTGTCCGTGCGCTCCATGCGATCCTTGGCCGGCTCCTGCTCCTCCGTCACAGCACCACCTTAGCCTCGTTTGCGATTAGTACTCGCAACTGCCCGGTAGGAACTGGCACGATGCGGTCATGAGCTCGCCCCAGGCCGCGACGGCCCGCTCCGGTTCCGGTCCTCTGGACTCGTTCTTCAAGATCAGCGAACGCGGATCCACGCTCGGCCGGGAGATCCGCGGCGGACTGGTCACGTTCTTCACGATGGCCTACATCGTCGTGCTGAACCCGCTGATCATCGGCACCGTCAAGGACGGCGCCGGCCAGTTCGTCGGCGGCGGCACCGACCCGGCGGCGGCGATCGCGAAGATCGCGGTCGCGACGGCGCTGGTCGCGGGGGTCGTCACGATCCTGATGGGCCTGGTCGCGAACTTCCCGCTCGCACTCGCCACCGGTCTCGGCCTGAACGCGTTCATCGCGTTCTCGATCGCGACCAAGATGACCTGGGCGGACGCGATGGGCCTGGTGGTCCTCGAGGGCCTGATCATCCTGGTCCTGGTGCTCACCGGCTTCCGGAAAGCGGTGTTCGAGGCGGTGCCGCTGCAGCTGAAGGTCGCGATCAGCGTCGGTATCGGCCTGTTCATCGCGTTCATCGGCGTCGTCGACGCGGGCTTCGTACGGCGTCCCGCGGCGCTCAGCGGCCCGCCCGTCGAACTCGGTGTCAGCGGCAACCTCCGCGGCTGGCCGGTGCTGGTCTTCGTGGTCGGCCTGATCCTGATCGTCACGCTGTACGCCCGGAAGGTGAAGGGCGCGATCCTGATCGGCATCCTGGCCGCGACCGTGCTGGCGATCGTCATCGAGTCGGTTGCGAACATCGGCGCCCGCACCGACAAGAACCCCGGCGGCTGGGGTCTGAGCGTGCCGAAGCTGCCGGACCAGTGGTTCACGAAACCGAACCTGGACACGGTCGGCGAGTTCAACCTGTTCGGCTCGTTCGACAAGGTCGGTGTGGTGTCGGCGCTGCTGCTGATCTTCACGCTGATGCTCGCCGACTTCTTCGACACGATGGGCACGATGACCGCGATCGGGGCCGAGGCGGGCCTGAACGACGCCGACGGCATCCCGCCGAACTCGCAGCGCATCCTCATCGTGGACAGTGTCGCGGCCGCCGCCGGTGGCGCCGCGTCCGTCTCGAGCAACACGTCGTACATCGAATCGGCCTCGGGCGTCGGTGAAGGCGCGCGGACCGGGCTGGCGAGTGTGGTGACCGGGATCTGCTTCCTGATCTCGATGGTGGTCGCGCCGCTGGTGACGCTGGTCCCGTACGAGGCGGCGACGCCGGCACTGATCCTGGTCGGGTTCCTGATGATGACGCAGGTGAAGGGCATCGACTTCGACGACCTCGAGGTCGCGTTCCCGGCGTTCCTGACGATCGTCCTGATGCCGTTCACGTACTCGATCTCGGCCGGTATCGGCGCCGGTTTCGTCTCGTACGTGATCCTCAAGACCGTCCGCGGCAAGGCCCGCCAGGTGCACCCGCTGATGTGGGTCGTCGCGGCCCTGTTCGTCATCTACTTCGCCATCGGCCCCCTGTCCGACTGGCTGACCTAGGCCCGCGGGAACGGCTGAGCGGTACGGCGGAGTTCGAGGTACTCGGCTCTTGCGGTGAAGAGTTCGCGGAGTTCGTTGCTGACGTGGTCGAGGAATTCCGTGCGGTACGTCGAGTCCGTGAGCAATGCGATCGAGTAGTAGAGCCCGGTGAAGTTCGCGATGCCGACGGCGACCTTGATCAGGGAGGCGCTGAGGACGAGCGGATGGTTCAGCAGTTCGACGTGGTACGACCACGAGCCGGCGTCGACGCCCCACTGCCGATAGATGTGCTCGCTGATCGCGAGCATGCCGAAGGCAATGAAGAACAGCCCGACGCCGGCGCTCACCACGAGCACCTGCATCCACTGCCGGATCACCAGGCTGACGCTGACGTTGAAGCGCTGGCTGCGGCTCAGCGGCGGGCCGGAGCCGGCGGTGCGCTCGATCGCGTCCACCTCCAGCGGCAACCGGATCAGCAGGAACACCGTGCTCAGCAAGGTGAAGGCGATCACGGAGAAGACGATGAAGGCGGCGGGCATCCACGCGAACACCTGCCACATGTCCGCGGTCATGAACAGCACCAGCGAGAAGACCAGCAGGAGCGGCAGCGCCCGGACGAAGCTGGCGACCGAGTTGGCCAGCTCGCGGGCCAGTTGGCGTACTCCCCAGACGACGGTCGCGATGAAGCCGTAGCCGACCACGACGTACACCAGTCCGACCAGCACGAGGTTGCCGAAGGCTACGCCGAAGAACTGCTTGACCTGTCCTTGCGTGACTACCGGGAGCAACGCCGGCAGCAAGACGAACACCGCCAGCTCCGGAGTCCCGAAGCGGGTGGGCAACGATCCGAACGGTCGCCCTCGTAGCCCGTTGAGCAGGCCGAACCCGGCGATCAGTGCGACCAGGCCGCCGATCGCGGCCAGCAGGTTCTGCCACCAGTCCCATTCGAGCGACGTGGCGCCGAGCATCTCGGCCAGGAACACCAGCACCAGCAGTGGCGCCGCCCGCGTGAAGATGTCGTGTGTCGGCGAGAAGTCCTCGATGAACAGCGGCAGTCCCGCCCGCCGGAACCTCTGCTCGTACCGCTCCAGCTCCGCCGTCGTCCCCATGAGCGCGAACTCTATCGGCCGCCACCTCGCGGGGAATACCAGCTGGCGGTCCAACGTTTTTAGTTAGCAAAGGTAATGAGTTAAGGTAAAGACATGCCCGAAGTCGTAGCGCAGCAGGTGAAGAGTGATGTCGGGCTGGCGAGTGCTCTGCGGTCGTCGACCCTGCGGCTGTCCCGGCAGATCCGCCGGCAGCGCGAGCCCGGTCACGACCTCACCGCGAACCAGCTCAGCGTGCTCGGCGCGCTGGCCAAGCACGAGGCGATGACGATCGGCGAGCTGGCCGCCCACGAGCAGGTGAAGCCGCCGTCGATGACGCGGATCGTGACGAACATGGCGGATGCGGGCCTGGTGGTCCGCCGCCCGCATCCGACCGACAAGCGGCAGATCGTCGTCGAGCTGACCGCCCGCGCCGACGAGCTGATCCTGGCGAACCGCAAGCGCCGCGACGAGTGGCTGCACAAGAAGCTCAAGCAACTGACCCCTGAGGAGCGCGACATCCTGCGCAAGGCAGCACCTGTTCTCGAACGACTGGCGGCTCGATGAGCCCCACCTTCCGCGCGTTCAAGGTCCGGAACTTCCGGCTCTACGCCTCGGGCGCGATCATCTCCAACGTCGGCACCTGGATGCAGCGGGTCGCCCAGGACTGGCTGGTCCTGGAGCTGACCCATTCGGGTACGGCGCTCGGCATCGTCACCGGCCTCCAGTTCCTGCCGGCGCTCCTGCTCGGCCCGTACGCCGGTCTGATCGCCGACCGGTTTCCGAAGCGGACCGTGCTGACGCTCACCCAGATCGCGATGGCCACCGTCGCTCTGACCCTCGGTGGTCTGACGATCGCCGGCGTCGTGCAGACGTGGCACGTGTATCTGCTGGCTCTCCTGTTCGGTGTGGGTACGGCGTTCGACGCCCCGACCCGGCAGGCCTTCGTGGTCGAGATGGTCGGCCGCGACGAACTCTCGAACGCTGTCGGACTGAACTCGGCCTCCTTCAACGCGGCCCGGCTGCTCGGTCCGGCGCTGGCCGGTCTGCTGATCAACTGGATCGGCACCGGTCCGGTGATCATGATCAACGGGTTCACCTATGCCGCGGTGATCGTGTCGCTGCGGCTGATGCGCACCGGTGAACTGCACACGCCGAAGCCCGCTGCGCGGGACAAGGGCATGATCCGCGACGGTATGCGGTACCTGTGGCGGCGGCCCGACCTGATGATGGTCCTGGTCGCGGTCTTCTTCGCCGGCACCTTCGGGCTGAACTTCCAGATGACCTCGGCGCTGATGGCGACGAGTGCGTTCCACAAGGGCGCGGGGGAGTACGGCATTCTCGGCTCGATCCTGGCGATCGGCTCGCTGTCCGGCGCCTTGCTCGCGGCCCGGCGGGTCCGGATCCGCGCGCGGCTCGTGATCGGTGCGGCGGTGGCGTTCGGTCTGCTCGAGATCGTGAGTGCGCTGATGCCGACGTACCTGACCTTCGCGCTCGTTCTGCCCCTGGTCGGACTGACCTCCCTCACCATGCTCACCTCGGCGAACGCGACGATGCAGTTGAGCATCGAGCCGACGATGCGCGGCCGGGTGATGGCGCTGTACATGACGGTCCTGATGGGCGGCACGCCGCTCGGGTCGCCGTTCATCGGCTGGATCGGGCAGGTGATGGGCGCCCGCTGGTCGCTGATCGTCGGCGGTGGGCTCACCGTGCTCGGCACGGTCGGCTCGGTACTGTACTTCTCCCGCCGGCGTGGTCTGGCGATCCGCCCGCGGCTGCTCCCGCGCCCCCACCTCGAGGTCCTGCCCCAGACCGAACTACTCGGCGAGAAGGCAGTCGTCGACGCACCCGACGTACCACAGAAGAAGCCCCAGGTCGCCTAGGGGCGGATTCGGGTCAGTAGGCGCGCGGCGAAGAAGAGTGCGTCGGCTTCGGCTGCGCGTCGGGTGAGCATTGCCGCGGGGTCGTGCTTGGGCTTCGGGCGTACGTCGGGGGTCGCGGACGTGCTGATCCGGAGGAATCCACGCGCGCCGAGGCCGGCCGACGGCGCCCATTCCACGTCGACGATGTCCCCGAGCGGCACCGACCACGGATCGCCGAGTGCCTTCTTCTGACGGCCCACGGACCGGTGGTACTTGAACGTGAGCTGCCCGTTCGCCACCGCGAGCGTCGCGTCCCGCCCCTCGATCCGGTCGGGCGCGGGTGGCGGCGCGACCAGCCACGCGGTGGCGGCCGTCTGCGGTACGTCGCGACGCACGAGGGCCTGGCCGATGTCACGGGCGATCCCCTCGGCGACCTGGTGATCGACGCCCGGGAAGTCGTAGAGCTCGATCGGCTGCGTCACCGACTGCAGCGGGTCGGCGCCGTCACGAAGTACGAGCCGGAGTCCCGCCTCGGTGAGCTCAACGGCGCGCAGTGCCTCGACGGGCACGATCCGCTCACCCAGACGAGTCCGTACGAGCGTCCCGCCGTACCGGATCCGGAGAGTGCCGATGCCGTCCCAGACGACCGTGCCGTACGTGCTCGTCAGCTCACCGAGTGCCACCCGCTCATCCTCCCCGGTCACCGGGCCAGTTGCGCGTAACGCGCACAATGAGGTGTGACCCATTACGACCTCGTCATCATCGGGACCGGCTCCGGTAACACCATCGTCAATCGGCGGTTCGCCGACTGGAAGGTGGCGATCGTCGAGCGCGGCACGTTCGGCGGCACCTGCCTGAACGTCGGGTGCATCCCGACCAAGATGTTCGTGCACGCCGCCGACGTGGCCGCGACCCCGTCGGTGAGTGCGCGGTACGGCGTCGACGAGCAGTTGCTCGACGTCCGCTGGACCGACGTCCGGGACCGGATCTTCGGCCGGATCGATCCGATCGCGGCGGGCGGCTCGGAGTACCGGCACCACAACCCGGACAACGCGAACGTCACCGTGTACGACGGAACCGGCCGGTTCACCGGGTTCAAGGAAATGACGGTCGACGGCAAGGACGCGTCGACGAGCGTGTTCAGCGCGGACCGGTTCGTGATCGCCAGCGGCAGCCGGCCGATCGTGCCCCCGATTCCGGGCCTCGAGGAGACCGGGTTCCACACGTCGAACACGATCATGCGCCTCGAGGAACTGCCGCGCCGGCTCGCGATCATCGGCAGCGGGTTCGTCGCGGCCGAGTTCGCGCACGTCTTCGCGTCGTTCGGCGTCGAGGTGACGATCATCGCCCGTTCCAGCCTGCTGCTCCGGCACGAGGACGGCGAGCTCGCCGAGCGTTACACCGAGATCGCCCAGGACAAGTACGACGTACGCCTGAACCACGAAACCGTCCGGGTGGCACGGCGTGACGACGGCTCGATCCTGCTCGGCATGTTGCATCCGGAAGGCTCCGACGAGCTGGTCGTCGACGAGCTGCTGGTCGCGGTCGGCCGGGAAGCGAACTCGGACCTGCTGAACCTGGACGCGACCGGCGTCGAGGTCGACCACGAGGGCCGCGTGGTCGTGGACAAATACCAGCAGACCAACGTCGACGGCATCTACGCGCTCGGCGATGTGACCACTCCGCACCAGCTGAAGCATGTCGCGAACCACGAGGCCCGGGTGGTGAAGCACAACCTGCTCAACCCCGACGACCGGATCGAGGCCGACCACCGCTTCGTCCCGCACGCGGTCTTCAGCGCGCCGCAGATCGCGTCCGTCGGCCTCACCGAGGAGCAGGCGCAGGAACGCGGAATCCCTTATGTGAAAGCGGTTCAGCAGTACGCCGACATCGCGTACGGCTGGGCGATGGAGGACACCACCGGGTTCGCAAAGGTGCTCGCCGACCCGGAGAGCGGGCAGATCCTCGGCTGCCACGTGATCGGCCCGCAGGCGCCCACCGTGATCCAGCCGGTGATCCAGGCGATGAGCTTCGGACTGGACGCGTACACGATGGCGCGCGGCCAGTACTGGATCCACCCGGCCATGCCCGAACTGATCGAGAACGCCCTGCTGAAGCTGAAACTAGACCCGAAAGGCTGAGATCACATCGGCCACCGTGTCGAGGGTGTCGAGGTCGGGGAGGCTGATCATCACCTCGGCCACCCCCGCCTCGGACAGCTCGCGGAACCGCCCGATCTGATCGTCGACGGTGCCGGCGTTCACGGAGGCCGCGTACTTGGCCGGGTTCACGTTCCGCGGACGCAACCGCCGTACGAGCTCGTCCAACTGCTGCGAGTCCTTGCCCACCAGAGTTGTCGACAGATGCGTCAGCTCAACCGGTCGATCGCCCAGGTAGCCGGCAGCCTTCCGGACAGCGGCGACATCCCCGAACACATTCACCGCATCCGCGTACCGCCCGGCCAGGCGCAGTGTCCGCGGCCCACTCCCGCCGACGAGCACGGGCAGGTGTTCTTGCAGCGGACGCGGATAACAAGTGGTGTCCGGTACGTCGAGAACCTTGCCGCGGAACGGTTTGTTGCCAGGGCCCCATAAGACCGGCAACAACTGCAAGGCGTCCTCGAGCAACGCATAGCGTTCACTCACTGGCGGAAACGGCCAGCCGTACGCCTTGTGCTCCGCTTCGAACCACGCGAGCCCGACCCCGCACACCGCCCGCCCACCACTCAACACATCCAGCGTCGCCGCGATCTTTCCGAGGTGGGCGACGTTCCGGTACGTGATGCCCGAAACCAGCGTCCCCAGCCGAACGCGGGTCGTGCACGCGGCCAGGTACCCGAGCGTCGTCCAGCTCTCCAGGAAGTCCTCCCACGCCCGCCCCACCTGCGGGATCTGCCGGAAGTGATCCATCACGTAGATCGCGTCGAACCCGACCGCCTCGGCCCGCTCCGCCACCTCACGAACCCACGAAGCCAGGCCCTCCCGACCGCCCGGATATCTGCTCAGTTGCAGTCCGAACCGCAACCCCACAGGCGTCTCGGATTGCCGCGCGTGCGCCGCGGTCGACTCCACGAAGGCGTTCGGCACCACTCGCACGGCAGTCGGCTGTAGTACGTCGTCGTACCCCTCCGTCGGCAGCTCCTGCTTCACCGAAGCCCAGGTCCGTAGCTGCGACGCCAGTACGTCGGCCGGGATCCGCTTCGCCGTACGCTCCCGATTCCGCCGCCGGCACTCCTCGCCCGGCGTGTCGAAACCCACCGCGACACAGGGCATCCCGGCCTCGCGAGCCAGGCTGAGCCAGCGCACCCGCTTCTCGCGGTCCAACCCCAAGGTGTCGACGACAGTCGTCAGCCGCCGCCCGATCCGTTGCCGCACCACCTCTTCCAGCAACGCGAACGCGTCGGCACTCGCCGCGATGTCGTCCTCACCGGCCCCGACCAACGCCCGCAGCCGATCACTCGACACCACCAGCTCAGCCCCGAAATGCTCCGCCGCCCACGTCGACTTCCCGGAGGCCCCCGGACCCACCAGGATCACCACACACGGCGAAGGCAGCTTGAACTCGGACACAAAAGCAGTTTCCACCACCGATAGCATTTTCGGATGCGATTGTTCGTGGCCGTAGTGCCACCTCAAGAGGTAGTGGAGGATCTGAGCGAGTTCGTCGAGCCGCGCCGGGACCATCCGGACGACGACATCCGGTGGGCTTCGGACGAGCACTGGCATCTCACGCTGGCGTTCCTGGGTGAGGTGCCGGACTGGAAGACCGAGGAACTCGAGGAGCGGCTGGAGCTCGCCGCCAAGCGACAGAAACCGTTCGAGCTGCAACTGGCCGGGGCGGGCGCGTTCCCCGGTGTCCCGGATGCCCGCGTGCTGTATGTCGGGGTGCGTGACGAGACCGAGTCGCTGAAACACCTGTCGATGACGGCGAAGGCGGCCGCCAACCGGGCCGGTGTGACCGTCGAGGGCCGGAAATTCACGCCGCACGTCACGCTGGCGCGGCTGCGCCGGCCGATCGACGTCACCCGCTGGATGCGCGTCTTCGACACCTACCAAAGCCCGACGTGGACCGCGGGCAGCCTGCAGTTGATCGAGTCCCGGTTGGGTGAAGGCCCGGGCCACAGTGCGGCGTACATCACGGTAGGCGAATGGGACTTCTTAGGTTAACCTCAGGAAGGTTAGCCGTACCTAATGCCGTAACACCGCACTGAGAGAGTCCCGCCATGCTCGCGAACTACCTGATCGGACTTCGTGAAGGACTCGAGGCCTCGCTGGTCGTCAGCATCCTCGCCACCTTCCTGGTCAAGTCGGGCCACCGGGATCGACTCAAACTGGTCTGGATCGGTGTCGCCACGGCGCTGGCCGTGGCGGTCGCCGCCTGGGGTCTGCTCCAGTTCGTCACCGCGCTGACCGCGAAGTCGTTCACCACCCAGGAGACCGTCGGCGGGGTGATGTCGATCCTCGCGGTCGGCTTCGTCACCTGGATGATCTTCTGGATGCGCAAGGCCTCCCGCAGCATCGCCAGGGAACTGCGCGAGCGGATGGGGCAGGCGCTCGAGGTGGGGTCGCGCGCGGTCGTCATTCTCGCCTTCCTGGCGGTGTTCCGGGAGAGCATCGAGACCGCGTTCATCGTGTACGCGTCGGCCGCCACCGCGACCACCGCCGTACCGTTCGTCGGCGTCCTGCTCGGGCTCGCGACCGCGGTGCTGCTCGGCGTCGCGATCTACAAGGGCGCCGTGAAGATCAACCTGGCCGTGTTCTTCAAGTGGACCGGCGCGGTGCTGATCCTGGTCGCGGCCGGCATCTTCGCGTACGGCTTCCACGACCTGCAGGAGGCGAACATCCTGCCCGGCCTGCACACGCTGGCCTTCGACATCTCCCACGTGATCCCGCCGGACAGCTGGTACGGCGTACTGCTGAAGGGCATCTTCAACTTCAACCCGGCACCGTCCGTGCTGGAGGCGATCGCGTGGGTCGTCTATCTCGTCCCGGTGATGGTGCTCTACTTCCGTCCGGTGAAGAGCTCCACACCACCCGCCGTACCGGCGACGACCGCTCACAACGCGGCCTGAACACCAGGAGAACCATGTCCACCTCACTGGCCCGTCGGGCCTCCATTTTCGGTGTCGTCCTCGGCCTCGCCGCGCTGACCGCGTGTGCGAAGGACGAGCCCGCGGCGAAGGACGACAGCACCGGCCCGGTGTCGGTGAAGGCGTCCGACTCGGGTTGCGACCTGAGCCGCCGCGACGTGAAGTCCGGGACCAGCACGTTCTCGGTCACGAACGGCGGCAGCAAGGTCACCGAGTTCTACGTGTACGCCGACGGCGACCGGGTGATGGGTGAGGTCGAGAACATCGGACCGGGCCTGAAGCGGGACCTGATCGTCGAGTTGCCGACCGGTAAGTACCAGGCGGTCTGCAAGCCGGGCATGGTCGGCGACGGGATCCGCGGCGACCTCACCGTCACCGGCGACGCGCCCGCGCAGGCCGACACCGACACCGCGCTGAAGCAGGCGACCGAGGGCTACCAGCGGTACGTGAACTCGCAGGCGGTCGCGCTGGAGCAGAAGACCACCGAATTCGTGACCGCGGTGAAGGCCGGCGACGTCGCGAAGGCGAAGGCGCTGTTCCCGGTGTCGCGCACGTACTGGGAGCGGATCGAGCCGGTCGCCGAGTCGTTCGGTGACCTCGACCCGAAGATCGACGCCCGCGTCAACGACGTCGAGCCGGGCACCGAGTGGACCGGGTACCACCGGATCGAGCAGGCGCTGTGGGTCTCCAACTCCACCAAGGGCATGGAGAAGTACGCCGACCTGCTGCTGACCGATGTGAAGACGGTGGTCGCGAAGGCGAAGGTCGTCAAGCTCACCCCGCTGCAGCTGGCGAACGGCGCCAAGGAACTGCTCGACGAGGTCGCGACCGGCAAGGTCACCGGCGAGGAAGACCGCTACTCGCACACCGACCTGTGGGACTTCGAGGCGAACGTCGAGGGCTCACAGGCCGCGATCCAGGCGCTCCGCCCGGCCCTGCAGAAGCGCGACGCGGCGCTCGTCACCCAGCTGGACGCCCAGTTCAAGGCCGTCTTCGCGTCGCTGGACAAGTACCGCGACGGTGACGGCTTCAAGCCGTACACCGCGACCGAGGCCGAGAAGAAGGCTCTCGGCGCGGTCGTCGACGGGCTGGCCGAGCCGGTCAGCAAGGTCGCCGGGGTGCTCGCGAAGAAATGAGTGAGCACAAGGGGATCTCTCGCCGCGGCCTGTTCGGGGCCGCGGGTGCCGCGGTCGCGACTGGAGTCGCGGGGTACGCCGCGCACTCGGCGCTGTCCGGTGAGGAGTCGCACGCCGCGGACAACAACGGGCCGGTCGAGTTCCACGGCCCGCACCAGGCCGGGATCACCACGCCGGTCCAGGACCGGCTGCACTTCGCCGCCTTCGACGTGACCACGACGAAGCGGGACGACCTGATCGCGTTGCTGAAGGAGTGGACCGCCGCAGCGGCGCTGCTCACCGCCGGTCGCGACATCGGTCAGTACGGCGCCGTGAACGGGCCGGGCGAGGCGCCTCCTGAGGACACCGGTGAGGCGGTCGGCCTGCCGCCGGCGCGGCTGACGATCACTGTCGGATTCGGGCCGTCGTTGTTCGACAAGCGGTTCGGGCTCGCGGCCAAGCGTCCCAAGGCGCTGGTCGACCTGCCGCACTTCATCGGCGACGACCTCGACCCGGCGCGGTCCGGCGGCGACATCGCCGTACAGGCGTGTTCGGACGACCCGCAGGTCGCCGTACACGCGATCCGGAACCTGGCGCGGATCGGGTTCGGGCGGGTCGCCGTACGGTACTCGCAGCTCGGATTCGGCCGTACGTCGTCGACGTCGCGGGCGCAGGCGACGCCGCGGAACCTGTTCGGGTTCAAGGACGGGACGAACAACCTCAAGCTCGAGGAAGCCGACAAGCTCGAGCAGCAGCTGTGGGTGCAGCCCGAGGACGGCCCGGAGTGGATGGTCGGCGGCGCGTACCTGGTGTCGCGGCGGATCCGGATGAACATCGAGACCTGGGACCGTACGTCGCTCGGCGAGCAGGAGACGATCATCGGCCGCGGGAAGGGCACCGGCGCCCCGCTGGGCAAGGCGGACGAGTTCGACGCGATCGACTTCACCGCGAAGAACTCCGACGGCCTGCCGAAGGTGCCGATGGACTCGCATGTGCGGCTCGCGCACCCGCAGTTCAACAACGGCGCCGAACTGCTACGTCGCGGCTACAACTTCGTCGACGGCTCGGACGGCCTCGGCCGCCTCGACGCGGGCCTGTTCTTCCTCGCCTACCAACGCGACCCGCGCAAACAGTTCATCCCCATCCAGAACCAACTGGCCAAGAACGACACGATGAACGAATACATCCACCACGTGGGTTCCGGCATCTTCGCCTGCCCCGCCGGGGTCACCCCCGGCGGGTACTGGGGCGAAAAGCTCTTCGTCTGACCTACTTCACCGCACCTGCCGTAACGCCGGCGACGAAGTGGCGTTGGGCCAGGAGGAAGCCGATGACGACGGGGACGCTGACGACTAGAGCGGCGGCCATGATCTGGTTCCAGTAGATGTTGGTCTGCGTGGAGTACTGGCGCAGACCGACCGAGAGTGTGCGGTTGGCCTCGGTGGTCATCACGGACGCGAACAGGACCTCGCCCCACGCGGTCATGAACGAGTAGATCGCCACAGCGATCACACCAGGTCGCGCCGCGGGCAGTACGACGCGCCAGAGCGCGCCCATCGGACCGCAGCCGTCCACGAGCGCCGCCTCGTCCAGCTCGCGCGGGATGCTGTCGAAGTACCCGGCTAGCATCCAGATCGAGAACGGCAAGCTGAACGTCAGGTACGTGATGATCAGCCCGAGTCGCGTCCCGACCAGCTGCAGCCCGAACGAGTTGTTGATGTTCACGAAGATCAGGAACAACGGCAGCAGGAACAGCACACCCGGGAACATCTGCGTCGACAGCACCGTCGTCGTGAACACGGTCCGCCCGCGGAACTTGAACCGCGACACCGCGAACGCGGCCAGGATCGCGATCGCCACCGAGAACACCGTCGCCGCCACCGACACGATCGTCGAGTTCACGAAGTACTTCGCCAGCGGCACCGTCTTCCACATGTCCACGAACGGCGCCAGCGTCAGGTTCGACGGCCACCAGGTGAACGCGCCCTGCACGTCCTTCAGAGGCTTGAGCGACGACGTGATCATCACGTACAGCGGCACCAGGACGAACAACCCGAGCACTGTGAGGGTGACACCGCGGTAGATCTTGAAACCCCTGGTCTCACGCACGACGCGACCTCCTTCCGGTGACGAGCAGATAGGCGCCGGTGACGATCATCAGGAAGATCAGCAGCAGCACGGACATCGCCGCACCGGTGCCGAAGTTCCAGGTCAGGAACGACGCGTTGTAGATGTGGAACGTGATCAGGTCACCGGCCGGCGGCTGCGCCGTACCGAACAGCACGTACGGCGTGTTGAAGTCGCTGAACGTCCACAGGAACAGCACGAGGACGAGCACCAGGTTCACCGGCCGCAGTGAGGGGAGCGTGATGTTGCGCCACTGCCGGATGTTGCCGGCCCCGTCCACCGACGCGGCCTCGTAGAGGTCCCGCGGGATGCTCTGCATACCGGCCATCAACGTGAGGAACGCGAACGTCCACAGCTTCCAGCCGGCCACCGTGATCAGCGAGATCAGCGCGTTGCCGCCGATCAGCCAGAACGTCCTGCCGTCGCTGAGGTGCAGCTGCTCGAGGACGTGGTTCACCGCGCCGGTGTCGCGCTGGAGCATGAAGTTCCAGGTCAGGATTCCGGCGTACGCCGGGAGCGCGTACGGCACCAGAAACAAGGTGCGGACGATGCCCCGGCCGCGGAACTCCGGCTGCAGGGCGACCGCGGCGGCCATCCCCAGCACCCACGAGAACGCGACCGTGACGAGCGAGAAGACGACCGTGACGCCGAAGGACTTCAGCAGCCCTTGCCCTACCGCGTTGTTGAAGTCGAGCGCGACCTTGTAGTTGCCGAGCCCGGCACCGGGCGCGGAGGACCAGTTCGCGATGAAGAACTTGGTCAGTTTGACGAAGCTCATCCAGATCCCGACCAGCATCGGGATGATGTGGATGAACAGTTCCAGCAGCACTGCCGGGGCCAGCAGCGCGTACGGCAGCCACCGGTTCAGGCCGGGCCGGTGTTCGAGCCGGCTTCGCTTCCTCGGCGGGGCCGGTGCCGGAGCGGCGGTTTCGGTTGCGACGGACATCCGGGTGGTCGCCTCCTGTCTCTCGGATCGCAGTGGACACGTGCGTTGCGTCCGGAGAACCGGCGAGAGGTACCACCGGTTCTCCGGACGCAAGCGCCGTACGTCAGCTGCTGGCGGCGACCTGGTCCTCGGCGGTCTTGAGGGCCGCCTTCACATCGTCGGCGGTCACCGTCCCGCCGGTCGCGATCTTGGCGAACATGGCGTTCATCGCCTTGCCGACAGTGCTCTCGAACTGGTCCTCGGCCGGCACCAGCGGCAGCGGCTTGGACTTGGTGTTGTAGACGTCCTGGAAGGTGGCCGCCTCGGCTGCGTCGGTGGTGAAGACCGGCTTGGCGTCCTTCAGCACCGGCAGCGAGGAGAACGGCTTGCCCAGCGTGGTCTGGGTGTTCGCGTCCGTCATGTACTTCACGAACTTCAGCGCCGCGTCCTTGTGCTTGGTGTTCTTGAAGACCGACAGGTTGATACCTGCCACGTGGCTGGCCACCTGCTCGCCACCGGTCGGAGCCGGGAACGGTACGACGCCGTACTCGCCGGCCTTCATGCCGTTGGCAACGATCGACGAGTCGGCGTTGTTCTGGTTGATGACCATCGCGACCTTCTTGGTGGCGAAGTCGTTCACCGACTTGGTGCCGTTGTCGTACTGCGCGTTCGACGGGTTCGCGACCTTGTCCTTCTGCATCAGGTCGAGGTACCGCAGGACGCCCTGTACGTTGCCGTCACCGGTGAAGATCGGCTTGCCGTCGCTGTTGAACCAGTCGGCCTTGTTCTGCGCCGCGTTGATGAATGCGAAGTGCACGTTCTCGGTGTAGCTGCCGGCTGCCAGCGCCATACCCCACTGGTTCTTCGCCGGGTTGGTCAGCTTCTTGGCCGCGGCGACCATGTCTTCCCAGGTCTTCGGCGGCTGCAGGCCGGCCGCGGCGAACATCGCCTTGTTGTAGTACAGGCCGTAGGCCAGACCGTAGAGCGGGACCGAGGTCGGGTCGGTGCCTTCCTTGCCGCCGGTCGCCAGAGCCGTCGGCACGAACTTGTCCTTGCCCCCGATCGCGGTCATCGCGTCGCCGTCGAACGGCAGGAACGCGTCGGTGGCCTGCAGCGAGGCCGCCCAGGTGTTGCCGATGTTGACCACGTCCGGCGCCTGACCCGAGGTGATCGCGGTCTGGATCCGGGTCTGCAGGTCGTTCCAGCCGATCACCTCGAGGTTCACCTTGATCCCGGTCTCCTGGGTGAACTTCTGCAGGACCGGGGTCAGGACCTCCTTGTCGTTGTCGAGGCTGGTGCCCTGGTTGCTGGCCCAGTAGGTCAGCGTCTGGTCACCGGTGCTGCCGCCGGAGGAATCGTCCTTGTCGCCGCCACCACAGGCGGCGAGGCTGATTCCCATGGCGGTCGCCGCAACCGCGGCTACAAGCGAACGCAGTCTCACGTCGGACTCCCTCGTCCCGTCTCGAGCCCCCGCAGAGCTGCGGAGGCGGATCGGCCCCATACTGGCCTAACCGGTTAAGTTCCGTAACCCTAACCGGTTCAGTAGAGGCGTCTTCGTTACGACCTCGTGACCCGGCCAATCTTCACCCGGAGCCCGGCAAGCGCAATCCAACACTCTCTGCGAGAGCCCGATTTCACACAGTCTTCAAACTGTGTCGACGTTTCAGGAGTGTGCTGGGCCCGACGACTCGCGGTGACGGAGTTCGCCGGCCGGAGCCTCCTCGTGGAGCGCGTGGTCGCCGGTGACGATCCGGAGCAGCAGGTCGGCGGCGGCGCGGCCGCGTTCCATGGTCTTCTGGTCGACCGCGGTGATCCCGGGCCGCGCGAGTTCGCACAGCGGCGAGTCGTCCCAGGCGACGATCGAGACCTCGCCGGGCACCGCCGTACCCAGATCCATCGCGACCCGGAGCGCCGCGACCGCCATCAGGTCGTTCCCGAGCACGATCGCTGTCGGCGGATTGGGGCCGGTCAGCAACCGGCGGGTGAGTTCCGCGCCGTCGTCGTACCGGTAACTGCCCTCGATGTGCCGCACCGTCATCCCGTGCCGCGCCGCGTGTTCCCGCAGCGTCTGCACCCGCAACCGTTCATGGATGAACGTGAACGGCCCGCTGATGTGTGCGACGTTCGTGTGCCCGAGCTCGACCAGGTGATCGAGCAGCAGTGTGACGGTCTCCTCCGGCGAGCTGATCAATCGCCCGACCGAGTCGTCCGGCGCGTTCGAGCTGACCACCACGCACGGCACCCCGAGCTCCTTCAGGACCGGGATCCGCGGGTCGTCGTCGTGCTCGTCGAACAGGATGAACCCGTCCACGCGCCCCTGCCGCGACCACCGCCGGAGTACGTCGAGGTCCTCGCCGTGCTCGCCCGTGAGCCGGAGCAGCAGCGACGAGTCGACCTCGTTCAGGTACTGCTCGATGCCGACCAGCGTGCGCATGTAGAACGCTTCGGTCGAGATCAGCGCGGGGTCCCTGGCGATCACGATTCCGATCGTCCGGGTGCGGCTCGCCGACAGCGCGACCGCGGCGGAGTTCGGGTGGAAGCCCAGCTCCTCGGCCAGGTCGAGCACTCGCTGGCGCGTCTCGTCGCTGACCCCGGCGCGGCCGTTCAGCGCGTACGAGACGGACGCCTTCGAGATGTGCAGGCGGCGTGCGAGATCGCTGATCGTGACCCGGTGACTCCGGCGGGTGCTGCCCGCCGTACCGTCGCCGCCACCGTCGCTGCCGTCGTCGCCGTCTGCCACGGGTCCGCTCGTCGTCATCGCCCGGCCGCCCCTCGCACAGACGGAAAAGTGTTCATGTCAGACGGGAGGTTAGCAGCGGCCTTTCGGGGCTGGTTTGCATCCCGGGAATTGGATAGCGTTTTCCCATGGTGCCGAACGAGCCGTTGCGACTGGATTTCCTGCCCTGGGAGTACGCCCGGAAGGCCTCCGAGGCAGAGCGTGACCGGCAGGCCGAACGCCAGGCGCGGCTCGGCGGGTCGCTCGAGCTCGCCCCGGACGTGTACGTCGCGGAGTCGGCCGCGGTGTACTGCGACGAGCTGCGGATGGGGGACCGGTCGTACATCGCCGCGCACGCCTACGTGACCGGCCGGATCGCGCTCGGTGCCGACTCGACGATCAATCCGTTCGCCGCGGTGCGCGGTGTGGTGACGATCGGCGACGGCGTCCGGATCGGCGCGCACACCTCGCTGCTCGCGTTCAACCACGGCACGGCGCCCGGCGAGCCGATCTTCAAGCAGCCGCACACCGCCGTCGGCATCACGATCGGCGACGACGTCTGGATCGGCTCCAACGTGACGATCCTGGACGGCGTCACCGTCGGACCGCACACCATCATCGGCGCCGGCGCCGTCGTCACCAAGGACATCCCGGCCAACTCGGTCGCGGCCGGCAACCCCGCCCGCATCCTCCGCTCGCGGACAGGAGCATCCATGTCAGGTGATCTACCCGCCGTGCTCAAGGACTTTGCCGCGAAGGCTCGCGAGCAGACCGACGACGTACTCGCGCGCTGCTGGGACGGCGCCCGCTTCGTCGACCGTCCCGGGATCGACCGTGAACCGGAGATCCGCCCCTGGTGCGACGCGATCGAGATCGCGGACCTGCTGGTACGTCGGACGCCGGCCGGCCACACCCGTGACGACCTCGTCCGGCGGCTCCGCGCACGCCAGGATCCGGCCACCGGACTGGTATCACCCGGAGACCTGTCCGACGACGGTCTCGGCAAGCCGTCGGACGCCGAACTCTCAGTCCTGGAAGGGCCCGCGAGCTACCACGTCCTGTGCGTAGGCTACGCCCTACAGGTCCTCGGAAGCAGCTTCGAACACCCGATCACCACCGACTTCACCCTCGACGATCTCGACAACTTGCCCTGGGCAAGAAGGGCCTGGTCGGCCGGCTCCGGCATCGACGCACTCGGTACGGCGCTGGCCCGGAACCTCCACGATCACCAGGAATCCGGCGCGCTCGAATCGCTGATGGGATGGCTGCTCACGCGGGCCGATCCGGCGTCCGGGACCTGGGGCTCGCCGCATCCCGACGACGGACTGCTGCAGGTCGTGAACGGTTTCTACCGCCTCACTCGCGGCACCTACGCCCAGTTCGGGCTCCCGCTGCCGTACCCCGAGCAGGCCGTCGCCACGGTTCTTGCCCACAGCAACGACCGGCGGATGTTCACCGGCGACAACTACAACGCGTGCAACGTGCTCGACGTCATCCACCCGCTGTGGCTGGCGCGCAAGCAGACGACGTACGGCGAGCAGGAGGGCCGTCGCTGGGCCGAGGCGCAGCTGCGTGCGATCCTCACCCGCTGGGTCGACGGCGCCGGCTTCGCCTTCGCCCCGGACGGCACCGACGACCGCGCGATCCCGGGCCTGCAAGGTACCGAGATGTGGCTGGCCATCATCTGGCTCCTGTCCGACTACCTCGGCCTGTCCGACGCCCTCGGCTACCACCCCCGCGGCGTCCACCGCCCGGAGCCGCTGGTCAGCCTCCGCTGAACCACCCGTCCGCACCGACCCCCACGGGACGCTGGGCGGGAACTTCCCCATACCCTGACCTCGTGGACCCCCGCACGCGCCGACTGGTGACCTCGCTCGTACTGGCCGCCCTGGTCGCCATCGTCGTGGTCGCGGCACTGGTCCGCTGACGCTAACGTGTGGCCCCATGACTGTGCACATGCTGCGACTCCGTCGCGGCGGGTCATGGGACTGTGACTCATGACGGCGGCTGGTGAACGTTCGTCGTACCTCATGCGGGCGGGGCTGGTCCGGAACGTGCGTTCGGGGGAGCACCTGACCACGTTCGTGGTGTCCGGTGTCGCGACGGTGCTGATCACCCGGCTGATCCTCAGCCTGAGCGGGTACCCGCAGATCGGCGGCAAGGGTCTGCACATCGCCCACGTGCTGCCGGGCGGGCTGCTGATGCTGGTGGCGATCTCCCTGCTCCTCGGGTACGTCGGTCCCGTGGTGCGGCCGGCCGCGGCGACGGTCGGCGGGATCGGGTTCGGGCTGTTCATCGACGAGGTGGGGAAGTTCGTCACCTCGGACAACAACTACTTCTACAAGCCGACAGCCGCGATCGTGTACGTCGTCTTCGTGCTGATCGTGCTCGGGTTCCGCTTCCTGACCACGCGGCGGCCGATCGACCCGCGGGAGGAGCTGGCGAACGTCATCGACCACTCGGTCGAAGGGGTCGCGGGCGGCCTGTCCCGGCGGCGCCGTGCCGAGGCAGCCGAGCTGCTGCGCGCCGTACCCCCGCAGATCGAGGGCCGTCGGGAGACTGCCGAGCTGTTGGCCGCGTGTCCGCCGGACGAGGTCGAGCTGGCCGCTCCGGTGGACGCGGCCTGGCGGGCGCTGCAACGCGGGTTCGAGCGGCTCGCCACCCACCCGATGGCGCCGCCGATCGCTGTCGCCGCGCTGGCGGTCCAGTTCGTGGCTGCTCTTGTCATCGCCGCTGTCCTGGGTGAGGGCCTCAACCGCCTTCCGGTGCTCGGTGTGACGGCAGGGAGCCTGCTGTCGGCAACGTTCACGGTGCGTGGCGCCTTGGCGTTGCGGAGGCGCAATCGGGCCAGGGCGGTCCGGCTGTTCGAGCTGGCGGTGCTGGTGTCGCTGCTGATGACACAGGTCTTCCAGTTCGCCGCGACCCAGTTCGCGGCTGCCGGTGGGATGTTGCTGGACCTGGTGATGCTCGGTCTGCTGCGAGCGGAGCGAGAGCGGATGCGGCGCGAGCTGGACAACGCCACGAAGGCTAAGACGTTCCGACTGCCACCCGATCTGGATCTGCCGCCGTTTCCGGAGGATCCGTCGGACCCTGTGTAGCTGGCTGGGTAGCTCTCCATTGCTCGTGTCGGCCGATCAGTACCGGTGACATGGTCGCGATCAGATAGACCGCGCCACCTGCGAGCAGTGCAGGTGCCAGACCGATGGCGGCGACGGCCCCACCGGCCACGAGACCACCCAGGGGTACGCCGGTCCAGCAGACAGCGTTGGACAGTGAGTTGACCCGTCCGCGCAGGTGGCTGGGGATCCGTTCGAGCTGGATCGCACCGAGCACAGGATTGATGAAGCCGGCTCCGATGCCGCCGACGGCGTACACCGCCATCAGGGTCCAGATCGGCGCATCGGTGGCCATCGCGACGAAGCGCGGTGCTCCGGCGATCAGGAACGCGACCGTGAAGACGAGCTTGCGCGGGATGCGGTCGCCGATGGCCGAGGCCAGTAAGGCGAACAGCGTCGCAGTCACTCCGAACGACGTGAGGATCAGGCTGGTGTGGCCGGGGCCGTAGCCGTGGTCCTTGATCCAGACGGGCAGTAATACCGTGCCGGTCGCGGCGTCGAGCAGGTTGGTCACCGCGATCATGACGACCAGCGGCAGCAGGAGCTTGTCGGTACGCAGGAAGGTCCAGCCCTCGAGCAGCCGGCGGCCGTAGTTCTCCTCCTCCTTTGGCGCGGGCGTCGTGTGCTTGGGAATCCAGCGGGCGATCAGTACGGCGCAGATGCCGAACGAGACCGCGTCGATCCAGAGGGCGTTGACTGCTCCGACCAGGGTGATGAGGCCGCCGGCGAGAGCGAACGCGAAGAAGCCCGCCAGGCGTTCCGTCGTACTCTCCAGGCCTGTCACCCGCTCCAGGGGGACCCTGGCCACCCGGGCGATGTCCGGGATCAGAGTCGCCTTGGCGGCGTCTCCTGGTCCACGGAGAGCGCCGGCGATCGCGACCAGCACCAGCAGGGTCGGGTAGTGCAGGAGGCCTAGCTCGTGCAGGAGGGGGATCAGTGCGACCACCGCCGTACTGGTGGTGTCTGCCACGACGCTGATCCGGCGTGCACCGACCTTGTCGATCAGCGGGCCGCCGATTGCCTTCACCACGACCAGCGGTGCCATCTCTGCCAGCGCCACCAGGCCGGTCTTGACCGGGGAGCCGGTAGTGATCAGGACGAACCACGGGATCGCGATCGCGCTGACCCGGGTCCCGCAGATCGACACCACGTTCGCCACCAGGAACGCCGCCAACGGCGCCCGATTGCCCTTGTCGCCCATTGTTCGCCTCACCCCTGTGCCGCTAGCGCGTCTCGCGCGGGAACGCCTGGATCTGGACGGTGACCTGCTCGGCGCCTTCCGGGAGCGGAGCGGTCAGGTCCGGCGTCTTGTACTTCTCCAGGACCGCCATGACCTCGCGCATCATCGCCTCCAGCTGGTCGGCCCGGAGGTGGAAGAAGTAGTCCGAGAGCATGCTGGCGTCGCGCCAGTCGTCGGGCATCGTCTGCATCGCGTCGATGAAGCCGAAGATGTTCTCGGCGTAGGTCTGGCCGACACCGTGCAGGAAGCCCAGAGCCAGCTCGGGCTCCTGATCCAGCAGTTCGGACGCGTTGAACTCGGTGCCCTGGTGGGCCGACTTCCACCAGCGGTCGCGGGCGTTGCCGCGGTTGTCGTCCTCGATCACCAGGCCGGCGTCCGCGAGTTGGCGGAGGTGGTAGCTGGTCGCGCCGGTGTTCACGCCCAGCCGTCCGGCCAGGGTTGTGGCGGTCTGCGGGCCGTAGACCCGGAGGAGGCCGAGGATCCGGTTCCGCATGGGGTGCGCCAGCGCGCGCACGAGGTGGCGGTCCAGCCGGACTGTTCGCGCGGGCTCCGCGCTCTGGTTCTCGTCACTCATGATTCCGAGCATAGGACTGCAAAGAGTCTTTGCAAAGCTATTTTGCAAAGAAGATGTGCGATTCGGTTGTCCACAGGTCGCGAATCGGCGCGTCGAGAGGCGACGGGATCGCGGCATCTTCTCTGTCGACCACGCATCCACCGAGGAGACGGAGAGAACCAGCGATGATGCGCGTGATGCTCGAGGACGCCGACTACTGCGACGTGCCGGCCGACCTGATGACATTCGACGACGGGGCAGTGGTGTTCTGGCGGGAGGGCGAGGAGGTCGGCCGCCACCGGCAGGCCCGGATCCGGTCACTCGAGCCGATGAACCCGCGCTCGATGACCCACAAGATCAAGCGCGCCCGGAAGACCCACCCGAACGCGTTCCGCCAGTGGAGTCCCGAGGACGAGCAGACCCTGATCGAGATGTACAACAACAGCGCGACCCTGGAGCAACTTGTCGAGGCCCTGGGCCGCCAGGAAGGCGGCATCATCACCCGCCTCAGAGGGCTGGGGCTGCTCGCCGACGATCAGCAACTCCCATGAGCCGGCGGGGGGTGACTGCGGCGAGTTCCTCGGTTGCGACGGTGGGTGGACGAGACCCTTTTGTGATCGACCCGACGGGTCGGGGACAATGGCGCGGTGCAGCCAGAGGTGCGGTCGGACGAGTCGGCGCTGCCGGAGGAGTCCGGAGCGCGGGCGGTGGTCCGTGCTGCCCTGCTCGATCAGAGTGGTTTGGTGCGCGGTCTGGCCTCGGGCCGGCGCCGCGGCCTGGAGCCGCCGTCGTACCTCCGGGTCGAGCTGCGGTACGTCGATCTGAAGGGTCAGCGGCACCTGCAGATCACCGAGTTCGACGAGCGCCAGGCGCATACGCGGAACGTGGCGGGCGCGGACCTGGAGAAGGCGGTCGACGAGCTTCTCGACCTGCCGTACGGGTCGTGGCACGTCGAGACGACGAGCCAGACGCTGCGGCTGCGGTACACCAAGAAGGGCAAGGAGCTGCTGCATCGGCAGGAGGACCACCGGGAGCAGGAGACCGGTCACGACCGGGTGAAACGCCGGGTGCTCGATCCGGCGGCGCCGTTCCTGATCGAGCTCGGGATCAGCGACCACCAGGGCCGGGTGAAGCCGTCCCGGCAGGCGAAGTACAAGCAGATCGAGGAGTTCTGCAAGCTGCTCGCGCCGGCCCTCGACGACGCGGTTTCGGCCGGGCGGATCGCGGCCGGACGGCCGCTGCAGGTGGTCGACCTCGGCTGCGGGAACGCCTACCTCACGCTCGCGGCGTACCACCTGCTCACCGCGGCCGGTCACGACGTCCGGATGACCGGTATCGACCACAACCCGGCGGCGCGGAAGCGGAACACGCGGGTGGTCGAGGCGCTCGGCTGGCAGGAGCACCTGCGGTTCCTGGATGCGACGATCGAGGGCGCGGAGCTGGACGTCCGGCCGGACGTCGTCCTGGCGCTGCACGCCTGCGACACCGCGACCGACGACGCGCTCGCGCGAGCCGTCGGCTGGGAGGCTTCACTGGTTCTCGCGGCCCCATGTTGTCATCACGACATCCAAAAGCAGCTGAAGAGCGTCACACCACCGGCGCCTTATGCGCTGATGACGAGATATGGCATCGTTCGTGAGCGGTTCGCCGACGTCCTGACGGACTCCCTGCGGGCAGCGGTGCTCCGACAGGTCGGTTACCGGGTGGAGGTCGTGCAGTTCGTGGACAGTCAGCACACGCCGCGCAATCTGTTGCTCCGCGCTGCCCGGACCGGTGCCAAGCCGACCGCGGACCTGCAGGCCGAGTACCGGTCGATGGTCGCCGAATGGCAGGTGACGCCGCGGCTGGCCCAGCTGCTCCTCCCGCCGGCCGAGCAGACCCCGGCCGCCGAGGTGGTGTCGTGAGACAGGTCCGGACCGCGCTCGCTCTGCTGGGGGCGACGCTGTGCACGCTGGCGGGTGTGGCGCTGCCCGCGTCGACGGCCGCTGCGAGCTCAGCGGGTTCGGCGGGTTCGGATGCGGGGCCGACGACGCCGGCGCCGAAGAAGCTGTTCACGATCCGGGACGACCGGATCCAGGAGTCGTCCGGGCTGGCGAAGAGCGTCAAGCACCCCGGGACCTACTGGACCGTGAACGACTCCGGCGACACCGGGCGGGTGTTCGCGCTCGACGCCAACGGCAAGGTGGAAGCAGTCCTGCGGTTCGGTGCGAAGGTCACCGACGTCGAGGCGCTCGGGGTGGACCGGGACGGCACGATCTACGTCGCGGACATCGGCGACAACAAGGAGAACCGGGACCAGATCGAGATCTACACGATCCCGGAGCCGGAAACGCTCGAGGACCAGTCCAACGTCACGTACCACCGGTATGACTTCAAGTACCCGGACGGTGCGCACGACGCCGAGACTCTGCTGATCGAGCCGGGGACCAGCCAGCTCTATATCGTGACGAAGGCGCTCAAAGGTACCGGCGCGATCTACGCGGCGCCGCCCGCACCGTCCCGCAAGGGCACCAATGACCTGACCAAGCTCGCGGCGGCGCCGTCCGGGGTGATCACCGACGGGACGTTCCTGCCGGACGGTCAACGGGTGGTGCTGCGCACGTATGCCGATGTGACGACGGTGGCCTGGGGTGAGACGCCCAACGCCATCGCCCGCGGCGCCGCTCCGCTCGGCCAGGGAGAGACCGTCGCCGTCGGTCCCACCGACGGGACCGTCCTGGTCGGCAGCGAGGGCGCGAATTCGGGCGTCTACCAGGTCCAGGTGCCGGCCAAGTCGGCCGCCTCCACGCCCCCCTCGGCCAGCGCCACCCCCAAGCCTGCAACCAGCGCCGACAGCAACAACTCCGACTCCGGCAAGAGTCACAACCTCCGCTGGATCATCGTCGGCGCCGCCCTCTTCGCCCTCATCATCACCGTCATCACCTTCCCCCCGGGCCGCCGCGAACGCCTGGACCGCCAGGCCGAGAACGCCCGCCTGACAGGCCAATCCCCACCCACCCCGCGCCGCCGCCAACACTCCTGACCCCAGCCGGTCCGGCCCGCATGTGCCGGATGGCTGGGCAGTGCCACCTGAGCGTGAAGGTGTGCCTGCGTACAGCCTCTCGCCGGTGCGGCGGCCTCATGCCAGCCCGCCTGCAGGTCACCAGTAGCGGGTTATGTCACCGCTGGCCTACTACTTCCCGCCATCGCACACATAACCCGCCAGCCTGCATGCCGCGTGCGGGGTGTGGTGGGGATAGGGACAGCCGCCGACCCGGGTGGGGTCGGCGGCTGTTGGTGGTACGGGTTACTTGAGGTTCTCGACCACGTAGTCGATGGACTGGGTCAGTTTCTCGACGTCGTCGGGGTTCACCGCGGGGAACATGGCTACGCGGAGCTGGTTGCGGCCGAGTTTGCGGTAGGGCTCGGTGTCGACGATGCCGTTGGCGCGCAGGGTCTTGGCGACCGCGGTGGCGTCGATCGAGTCGTCGAGGTCGATGGTGCCGACGACGAGCGAGCGGGCGTCGGGGTCGGTGACGTACGGCGTGGCGTACTCGGACTTCTCGGCCCACGTGTACAGGCGGGTGCTGGAGTCCGTCGTACGGGCGACGCTCCACTCCAGGCCACCCTGGCTGTTGATCCAGTCGGTCTGCTCCGCCATCAGGAAGAGGGTGGCGAGCGACGGCGTGTTGTACGTCTGGTTCTTGCTGGAGTTGTCGACCGCCGTCGCCAGGTCCAGGAACGCCGGGATCCACCGGCCGGAGGCGGCGATCTCCTCGACCCGCGCGAGAGCGGCCGGGCTCATCAGCGCGATCCACAGGCCGCCGTCGGAGGCGAAGCCCTTCTGCGGTGCGAAGTAGTAGACGTCGGCCTCGTTGAGGTCGACCGGCAGACCGGCCGCGCCCGAGGTGGCGTCGATCGCGACCAGCGCACCCTCGTCGGCGCCCTCGACCCGCTTGACCGGCGCCATCACGCCGGTGGAGGTCTCGTTGTGGGGCCACGCGTACAGGTCGACGCCGGCCTCCGCCACCGCGACCGGGCGGCTTCCGGGCTCGGCCTTCACGATCGACGGATCGCCGAGGTGCGGTGCCAGCTGCGAGGCCTTCGCGAACTTCGAGGAGAACTCACCGAAGCTCAGGTGCTGGCTCTTCTCCCGGATCAGCCCGAACGTCGCGACGTCCCAGAACGCGGTCGAGCCGCCGTTGCCGAGCACCACCTGGTACCCGTCCGGCAGCTGGAAGAGCTCGGCGACGCCTTCCTGGACCCGCTTCACCAGGTTCTTCACCGGCGCCTGCCGGTGGGAGGTGCCGAGCAGCTTCGCGCCCTCGGTCGCCAGGGCGGCGACGGCTTCCGGACGGACCTTGGACGGCCCGGCCCCGAAGCGGCCGTCAGCGGGCTTGAGCTCTTCAGGAATCTTGATTTCGCTGGTCACCAGCGGTCCCCTTCGTCGTCTGCAGCAAGAAGGCCGACGACGCTGTCAGCGCGCTCCATCTTCGCACATCCCACCCGACCCACCACCCGGGGTCCACTTTGTGCACCGGATCCGTACGCCGAGCGTCCCGCCGTACGGATCCGGCGCCCGGAGACGCGCGAAGGGGCTATTCGTGCTTACGGGTGGTGCGTTCGGTGCCGGTGAGGAGGGCAACCGGGCCGTCGGGGGTTTCGGTCCACTCGCCGCAGGCGCCGCCGCCTTCGGCGACCTCGAGGGTGAGCTCGGTCCCGTCCATCCGCAGCGCCGGGTGGTAGTACTGCGCGACCCGCTCCGCCTCGCCCTGGATGTAGTGGCCGATGAGCGCCCGCCGGAAGCGGTCGGTCGTGATGTTCGGGTTGCTGCCGTGGACCAGTGCGCCGTGGAAGAACAACACGTCACCCGGCTCCATCTCCACGGGTACGGCCGCGCCCGTGGACGGGAGCGGGACCGTGACGTCGGTGAAGCTGACCGTGGTGTCGGCCTTCTCCGTGCACAGGATCGGCCAGCGGTGCGACCCGGGGACGACTTCGAGACACCCGTTCGCCTCGTCGACCCGGTCGAGCGCCATCCACGCCGCGACACAGGTCCCCGGATCGGCCTTCAGGTAGAAGTTGTCCTGATGCAGCGCCTGCCCGCGGGAGCCCGGCGGCTTGAAGTAGAGCATCGTCTGCACGGCGTACGGCGACCTGCCGAGCAGCGCCGTCATCACCTGATCGATGCGTGGGTCGATCATCCACTGCAGCGACACGTCGTCCCACCGGTGCATCTGCGCCATCCGCGGGTACCGCTTGAGGGGGTCCCGGTCGGTCGACGTGTGCCCCGCGAAGTCGTGCGCCTGCGGCCCACGGCGCCGTACGTCCATGTAGTGGTCCCGCAGCCGCTCGGCCTCGTCCGTGGAGAACAACCCCCGCACCAACGTGTACCCGGTGCGGTCGAACTCTTCCTGATGTACGTCGACAACCTTGGATGAAACGCTCATGCACGGCTCCCGCGAATCTGTCCTAGTCTTCCGTTGAACCCCATTTTCCTGCGGCTGCACCGCACGGGACCACGGACGATTCACGCGAGGACTTGAACTTTTGTTGCACCGACTGCGGCTCGAGCGGATGTCCGCCCCGACCTTCTGGCGCTGCGAACCCAGCTGGTCCTGGACGTCGCGCCCGCTGCGGGACCACCTGCTCTGGTGCGTCGTCGACGGTCGGGGCGCCCTCGAACTCGACGGGAACCGCCAGGAACTACGCCCCGGCGTCTGCGCGGTCTTCCAACCCGGCGATGCCCCACGAGCCACTCACGACCCGCACCGAAGGCTTCTGGTCTTCGGCATGCACTTCGAGACCACCACGACCGCAGCACCTGATCCGCGCTGGGGTGAGGTGCTCGACTGCGAGCTGCTCGGCGTCCTCGCGCGGACCAGCGACGCCTCGTACCGCCGTGGTGACGCCCTCGGCCGGCATCAGGCCGAACTGTGCCTCGAGCAACTGGTCGCGCTGATCTGGGACGCCGTCCACCACCCGGGCCGCAGCGTCATCGACACCGCGGTCGACGACATCGCCAGGCAGCTCCGGCAGGACCCGGGCATGGACTGGACCGTCGCGGAGATGGCGCGCCGCGCGTCGCTCAGCAGGGCCCAGTTCACCCGCCGTTTCGTCGCGCAGTTCGGGATGTCACCCGCCCAGTACCTGATCCAGGCGCGGATCGACCGGGCGCACCAGCTGCTCACCGAGAGCGGCATGACCGTCACCGAAACGGCCGCCGCTCTCGGCTACACCGACGTCCCGTACTTCAGCCGCCAGTACAAACAACGAACCGGCCGGACCCCCAGCCAGGATCGCTAAGCCCAGTTGGGGTTCCAGCCCTCGATTGCGTCGGCGGGGCGAGATGCCGGGCCGGAGTAGATCGCCGAGGGGCGGATCAGGCGGCCCGTGCGTTTCTGCTCCAGGACGTGGGCGCTCCAGCCGGCGGTCCGCGCGCAGGTGAACATCGACGTGAACATCGGCGGCGGCACCTCCGCGAAGTCCAGGACGATCGCCGCCCAGAACTCCACGTTCGTCTCCAGAACCCGGTCCGGACGCCGCTCCCGCAGCTCGGCCAGCGCGGCCTGCTCCAGCGCCTCGGCCACCTCGTACCGCGGGGCGGCGAGTTCACGCGCCGTACGGCGAAGCACCCTGGCGCGCGGGTCCTCCGCCCGGTAGACACGGTGCCCGAAGCCCATCAGCCGGTCGCCCGCGTCCAGCAGACCCTTCACGTACGAACGGGCGTCACCGCTGCGCTCGACGCCCTCGATCATCGTCAGCACCCGCGCCGGTGCCCCGCCGTGCAGCGGCCCGGACATCGCACCGACCGCGCCGGACAGCGCCGCGGCGACATCCGCCCCGGTCGATGCGATCACCCGCGCGGTGAACGTCGACGCGTTCATGCCGTGCTCGGCCGCGGACGTCCAGTACGCGTCGACCGCCCGCACGTGCTTCGGGTCCGGCTCGCCACGCCAGCGGATCATGAACCGCTCGGTGATCGTGGTCGCCTTGTCCACCTCGCGTTGCGGCACCATCGGCTGCCCGGTCCCGCGCGCCGCCTGCGCGACGTACGACAGCGCCATCACGGCCGCCCGGGACAGATCCTCACGTGCCTGCACGTCGTCGATGTCGTACAGCGGCCGCAGACCCCAGGCGGGTGCGAGCATCGCCAGCGCGGACTGTACGTCGACCCGCACGTCGCCGGTGTGCACGGGCAGCGGGAACGGCTCGGCGGGCGGCAGGCCCGGCGTGAACGCGCCGTCGACGAGCAGGCCCCAGACGTTCTCGAACGGCACCCGGCCGACCAGGTCCTCGATGTCCACGCCGCGGTACCGGAGCGCCGAACCTTCCTTGTCCGGCTCGGCGATCTGCGTATCGAACGCGACCACACCCTCCAGCCCGTGCTGCACCTCGGTCCTCGGATCAGACATGCGACTCCCTCGTCCTCGTGTCAGGACGCAGGCCCACCAGGAGAGCCCGCGCACCTGGGCGCTCAGGCAGCATAGTTGTCCGCGCCGACGCGCGGGCAGTTTTGTGACCGGTTCGGAGGTTCCCGAGGGTGGACCGTACGGAGGTCTAGTCTCGGTTCATGACAAAGCCCCTCCCCGCCCTCGGGCTCGTGATCGGCGTCATCGCCACATACGTCGCGGTGGGTGCCTCGTCCTACGCAACCACCCGGTTGACGCGGCGCCTGCAGCTGTTCCGCGACGACCCGGGCCAGACGCTGCCCTGGCTCGCACTGCTGGTCGTGATCGCGGTCGTGCTCGGCCTGCTGATGATGGCGCCGGCCATCGGCGCGGGTGTGACGACCGGGTCGGGGCTGCTGCTGACGGCGGTCGGTCTGGCCGCGATGCTGCTGCCGGTGCGGCAGACGATCGACCTGATGAAGCTCTTCGAGTTCCCGGGCTCGCGGTACGGCTCGTCGTACCTGCTGTTCGACGGGTCCGTCATCCTGTTCGGCATACCGCTGTTGCTGGTCGGCATCCGGCGCTGGACGCAGGAGTCGAAGCTCGCCAGGACTCCGATGCCCCCTGGGCTGGCGCAGGGCAGCAGCGGCTACCAGTCCACGTACCCGCAGACGCAGCAGTGGGGCGGCTACCCGGGCCAGCAGCCGTACCAGCCGCCGCAGCCATACCGTCAGCCGCAGGACCAGCCCCAGAGCCAGCCCCAGAACCAGCCACCGCAGTACCCGGGCCAGCAGCAATAACTTTCCCAGCGGAGCCTGCATCAGGCTCTGCATGGAAACGCTGATCGCCTACACGTTCGCGCGCGACAGCGCCGCGCGGGCCGCCGCCGGTCGTGCCCGCGTGGAGGCGTACTACGGCGATCTCTGGAAGCACGAGGCCAAACACCAGGGGTACGACGGCCTCACGGTCGGACTGCACATGTGGGATCGCCACGACGGGACGTGTCTCTGGCCGTCCTGGCACGACAACGGTGACGTCCGCGTGGCCAGCGTGCACGCCCCGCTCGGCTATCAGCGCGTGATCGGCGACATCAAGCCGTGTGACGCCCCGGCGCAGTTGGCCAAGGCAGTACGGCGTACTCCGGCCGGCTTCCTAGAGCTGGCGCCACCGTTCACGCTAGCGGTCCTGGACCCGAGTGACGAACGCCTGGACCTGTTCACCGACTCGATCGGTGTCGGACGGCTGTTCCAGCTGCGACTGCCCGACGGGTGGGTCTGGACCAACCGGCCCGCTGCTGCCCTGCTCTTCGCGGGCGTTCCCGCTGTGGCAGCGGCGCGTGGCTGGAGTTTCGCCGCGGCCTGCGGTTGGTTCATGGACGACAGCACGCCGTACGACGGTGTGCTGACTGTTCCCGGTGCGACGCATATCGTTGCCGATGGCTACCGTCGGCAGCGGACCGTCAGCCGGATCGAGATGACCAGCGTGTGGTCGACAGACGATGCCGACACAGCAGAGGAGACCGCTGCCGCACTGCAGGACGTGGCGCGGTCGGTCGGCAGCCTGTGGCCGGGACGGCCGACGGTCGACCTGAGTGGCGGCCGCGACTCACGTGTCGTCGCAGGTGCATTCCTGGCCGCGGGTGTCGATCTGAAGCTCAACAGCTACGACGCGGTCCCTGGTGAGCTGGAGGTCGCTGAGTCGCTCGTGCAGCTGTTGGAGCAGCCAGTCGAACACGTGGTGAGTCGGAAGACCCCAGGTAAACCGGTCGCTGCCAAACCGATGGCCAAGCCGCAGCCGCTGGAAATGGTCAATCGAGCGCTGCGCTGGCACCGGTTCGCCGAGGGCTTGCGCCCGGCCAGCTACCTCTTCCACACGCCACCCGCAACGCTTGCGGGCGTTGCCCACTTGGCGATCGGTGGCGCCGGCGGCGAGGTGGCGCACGGCCACTTCTACCCACGCGACGTGCTGCAACTCGACGCACTCCCGCTGCCGAGCAAGCTGGATGCCTTCAGCAACCACCTCCAGACCCGTCTGGTCGCGGCAGCAGGACCCGCGGGCGCAGCGCGTGCGGCCGTTGCCGAGCAGGTCGAGCGCGTGTTGCGGACCGCGGTCCACGGTG
>NZ_SODT01000012.1:703726-735774 GCF_004366005.1 Kribbella sp. VKM Ac-2566
AGACCCGTCTGGTCGCGGCAGCAGGACCCGCGGGCGCAGCGCGTGCGGCCGTTGCCGAGCAGGTCGAGCGCGTGTTGCGGACCGCGGTCCACGGTGACATCGAGAACGCGACGATGCTCGACTACTTCTACGTCGTCGAACGCCTCCGCCGCTGGGGTACGACGGGGGAGCGCACTGGCGTCGTCTCGCCCCTCCTGATCCCCTCGTTCGTCCGGTCGGCGTTCGCGCTCGATCCCGCGCAACGCGTCGACAACGCACTGCACCGCGAGCTCGTCCGGCGGCTGGTGCCCGCGTGGGCCGACGTACCGTTCTTCAAACCCAGCCCGACGGTCAGCACGCGCAGGAGCCCGGCGAAGGTCCGTTGCCTCGCTGACGCCGCCGATCGCGACCTGATCGAGCAGCTCCTCAAGGACGTTGACGGCTTCGAGTCCCTCGACACGTTGTGGGCTGCCTCGGTGGCCGGCGCCAGCTCGGCTGCGGGTGAAGCCACGCTCCGTCAGGCGCTCTGGCGAGCCACGTTCGATCAGCACCTCGACGAGGTCAACCGCCGCCTGCCGATCACCCCGGCCCCCAAAGCTCAACAGCAACCAGCCCCTGAGCCGTCAACCGCCACGAGACGCCGCAGTCCGGTCGTCCGCAGGATCGGGCGCACCAAGTTGTGGCGGGCCTATCGACGGAGCAGGTTCGGACGTAAGTAGGCTCGAAGCGTGGACCTTGCGGAGATGCGGCGTACGTACGGACTCGGTGAGTTGCTGGAGAGCCAGGTCGCTCCCGACCCGGTCGTGCAGTTCCAGACCTGGCTGGAGCAGGCCAGGGAAGTCGGCCTGGCCGAGCCCAACGCGATGGTGCTCGCGACCGCTGACCAGGCCGGACGCCCGTCGGCGCGGACCGTGCTGCTGAAGCGTGTGGACGAGCGCGGGTTCGTCTTCTACACCAACCAGCAGTCCCGCAAGGCCGACGACCTGGCTGCCAACCCGCACTGCGCCCTCGTGTTCCCCTGGCACGCGATGGAGCGGCAGGTCCGTGTCGAAGGCACCGTCACCAAGCTGCCCGGCGACGAGGTCGACGAGTACTTCGCAAGCCGCCCGCGCGAGTCACAGCTCGGTGCCTGGGCGTCCCAGCAGAGCCAGCCGGTGGCCTCCCGTGAGGAGCTCGACCTGCAGTACGAGTCGTACGAGCGGCAGTGGCCGGAGGGCACCGAGATCTCCACGCCGTACTTCTGGGGCGGTTACCTGGTGGCCCCGGAGGCGTTCGAGTTCTGGCAGGGCCGCACCGGCCGTCTGCACGACCGCCTGGCCTACCGCCGGACCAGCTCCGGCGGCGACTGGGAGCTGTCGCGGCTCCAGCCCTGAGGCTCTTCCCGGAAACCGTGCGACTTCCACCAGCGCGCCAGCGGCGCCGGCGCCCACCAGTTCGCGCGTCCGAGTAGCCGCATCGTGGCCGGCACGAGCAACGCCCGCACGATCGTCGCGTCCAGCGCGATCGCGATCACCAGCCCGACACCGATCATCTTCACGAACACGATGCCCGACGTGGAGAACGCCGCGACCACGATGATCAGCAGCAGTGCCGCGCTGGTGATGATGCCGCCGGTCCGCTGCAGCCCGAGCGCGACCGCCTGGGTGTTGTCGCCGGTCTTGTCGTACTCCTCCCGGATCCGGCTGAGCAGGAACACCTCGTAGTCCATCGACAGCCCGAACAGGACGGCGAACAGCAGCACCGGGTTGGTCGCGTCCAGGAACCCGGCCGGCGTGAAGTCCAGGAACCCGGACAGATGCCCGTCCTGGAATATCCACACCATCGCGCCGAACGCCGCGGACAGCGACAGCACGTTCATGACCAATGCCTTCAGAGGCAGCACGAACGAGCCGAAGGCAACGAACAGCAGCAGGAACGTCACCACCACGATGAATCCGGCCATGTACGGCGCCCGCTCCTTCAGCACGTCGAGCAGGTCGATCACCGCCGCCGTCTCACCACCGACCTGTACGTCGGTCCCCGACGGCGCCGGCACCGCCCGCACCCCGTGCACGACATCCCGCGCCGACAACTCCTGCCCGGTGAAGCGAGTGTGCACGACAACCGACGCCACGCCATGCTCGTACCCGCCGATCCGCACGTCCTCGACGTCCCGCACCTGCTTCAACCCAGCGATGTACGGCGCCAACGCCGCAGATGGATCACTCGGGGCGGAGTCGAACCGCACCGCCGCGTAGATGTCCGACCCGCCGGCTCCCGGGAAGTCGCGCTGCAGCGTTTCGGTCACCGTCCGCGAGGTGGCACCGGACGGCAACGACCGGTGGTCGACCCCGCCGAGTTGGGCGCCCAGGAAGGGAATTCCGAGCACGAGCAGCACCGGGACGAGCACGACGACGTACCGCACCGGGCGTCGCATCACGCTGTGCGCCAGCCGGTACCAGGCGCCGTGATCGCTGGAAGCCTTGCGGGGCTTGAAGATGCGCAGGTTGTTCACCCGGTGTCCGAGCACCGCGAGCAACGCGGGCAACGCGGTCAGGGCCGCGATCATCGCGATCGCCACCGCGGCCGCACCGCCGTACGCCATCGACTTCAGGAACATCACCGGGAACAGGACCAGGCTGCTGATCGCCACGCCGACCGTCACGCCGGAGAACGCCACCGTCCGCCCGGCCGTGGCCATGGTCGCAGTCAGCGCCGTCTCCACATCGTTACCGCGAGCAAGCTCCTCGCGGAACCGGGTGACGATGAACAGCGCGTAGTCGATGGCCAGTCCGAGGCCGATCATCGTGACGATGTTGATCGAGAAGATCGACACGTCGGTGACCGCCGACAGGCCGCGGAGCAGCACGAACGCGCCGAGGATCGCGAGCGCACCGACGAACAGCGGCAGCGACGCGGCGACCAGGCCGCCGAACACGACCACCAGCAGCACCAGCACGATCGGCGTCGAGATCGTCTCGGCCTTCACGATGTCGTGCTCGGTCTGGGTGTTCACCTCGTCGAAGACCGCGACCTCGCCGCCGACCTTCGTGTCCAGACCCGCCGGTCCCGAGCGGACCTGCGAGGCGATCTTGTGGAACGTCTCCAGCCGGTCCTCCGGCGTCGCCCCGGCCAGCGTGAGGACGGCGTACGTGCTGTGCTGGTCCTTGGACACGAACACCGGGGACTTGGTGCTCCAGTACGTCGAGACCGCGGTCACGTCGGCGGTCGGCAACTCGGCCAGATCGCTCTCGACGGACTGCCGGAAGGCCGGATCGGCCACGGTCGACGACGGGTCGCGGTAGAGCACGATCACGTCGGTGCCGGTGCGGCCGACGTTCTCCTCGATGGTCTTGACGGCGTTCGCGGCTTCGGTGTCCGGCGCGTCGAAGCCGCCGTTGGCCAGCGAGCCGAACACGCCGGTGCCCCAGACGAGGCCGAGGGCGACGAAGACACCGGTCAGGGCGAGCACCAGACGGCGCCGCCGGTAGGCGAAACGGCCGAGCGTCTCGAACACGAAACTGTCTCCCAGGGCGTAGATTGAGCGGCAGGAGCATGAGTGAACAGCGTTAACTGTTAACGGTGTTCACTCTAAGGTCCTGCCCCACGGCGATGTCAAGGAGAGTTTTGAAGGTGGACAGCCGAGACCGGCGGCGAGCAGCGACGCTGGCGGAGATCAAGGCGGCCGCCCGCCGGCTGCTGGTCGCCGGCGGGACCGCGGCCGTCGGTCTGCGCGCGGTGGCGCGCGAGCTCGGCCTCACCCCGCCCGCGCTGTACCGGTACTTCCCGAGCCACGAGGCGCTGGTCAGCGCCCTGATCGCGGACCTGTACGACGAGCTGACGACCGCGTTGATGGATCTGCAGTGCGCCGAGGAGGACGTCGATCTCGGCGCCCGGCTCTACCTGCTCGCGAACGGTCTGCGGGACTGGGCGCTGGCGCATCCGGCCGAGTTCGGGCTGCTGTTCGGTACCGCCGTACCCGATCCTGAGGGCGACGGTCACGAGGAGACGCCCGGGCATCAGGCGGCGATGCGGTTCGGGGCGCTGTTCAAGGAACTCGTGGCGCAGATCTGGCACCAGAAGCCGTTCCCGCACCCGGCCGACGACGAGCTCGGGACCGTGCTGGTCGAGCAGCTCACGGCCGAGTCGGAGCACTTCCACGGGATGCCGCCCGGCGCGATCTACCTGTCGCTGAACTACTGGACCCGGCTCTACGGCCTGATCTGCATGGAGGTCTTCGGCCAGCTCCACTGGGTGCTGCCGGACGCCGCGGCGTACTTCGAGGCGCAGCTCTTCGAGATCGGCGGGGCACTCGGCCTGGACTGCCCGCCGCCCGAATAAGAGAAGCCTGCGGGCGCTTCCAGAGACACGACCGGGTGGCCGAACTCAGGGTCAGGCGGACTACCTGACTGCCCGCAGGCCCGGTGGCTGGCGTTGGTTTCGGCCGACCACTTGCCCACTTAACTGTGGTTGGCGGTTAGCCCGCCGCCACCTCACGAGTCCGATAGCAATTCATGCGTTGGACCACCTCCCTTCGCGTGTACTGCGAACTTACTGCCACCCGCTTGAGGCTTCAACACAATTTCGCCCTGGGATGAACCACAATCGACGGCATGATCAGACTCGGACTGCCGGCGATCGTGTTGTTGATCGGCGCTGCCTGGTTCGCGTGGTCCTCGTA
The DNA here is from genome assembly GCF_004366005.1 of Kribbella sp. VKM Ac-2566. Classification (NCBI taxonomy): domain Bacteria; kingdom Bacillati; phylum Actinomycetota; class Actinomycetes; order Propionibacteriales; family Kribbellaceae; genus Kribbella; species Kribbella sp. VKM Ac-2566. Next base: position 708,366 of record NZ_SODT01000012.1, read on the forward strand.
CCGGCGGGCCGTGACCGCGGAGCAGGCACTGGCCACGCTGAACGCCGAACATCGGGCGCTGCTGCAGGAGGTCAGGGCACTGGAGCGGGCAGTCGCGGCTGCGGAGCAGGGTCTGCGTACGCTCAGCTCGCATCCGTCGGTGCCGCGGGACGTCGCGGTCACCGCCGACCTGACCCTCGCCGACGTCCGGCGACTGGTGGAACGCAAGGAGCTACACGACTGATGGCAAAGCTGGGGAACGCCGCGGCGGCGATCAAGCCCAAGGGGGGCGGCGGCAAGGTGAAGGTGATCGGGGTGCTGATCCTGGTGGTGATCGTGATCATCATCTTGTTCAACATCTTCAACTTCGCCAACACCGACGCCAACCGGATCGGTCTGCACTACGGCGGCGGCGTGATCGAGGACAAGAAGTTCAAGTCGGTGGTTCCGCCCGGCTCGACGAACAAGCTGATCGGCCCGGGCGACACGCTGTACACGTACCCGATCGACCAGCGCTCGTACATCATCGGCGGCGACGGCGCGGACACGGATGCTGCCGACGAGGTCACCGTGGTCAGCAAGGACAACGTCCGGCTCGGCGTCCGCGTCCAGGTCTACTTCACGCTGAACCGCAACAAGGACGTGCTGAAGTCGTTCCACGAGCGGATCGGTCTGAAGACCGAGGCGTACGAGGAGAGCGGCTGGAACGACATGCTGCAGAGCTACTTCCGCCCGCAGATCGACCGGGCCCTGTCCGCGGTCGCGACCAACTACGGTTGGGCGGAGCTCTACAACAACGAGAAGATGAAGTCGGCGTTCCAGTCCGCGGCGGCCAAGGAGTTCACCCGGCTGCTGCCGGCCGCGGTCGGCGGCGACTACTTCTGCGGCCCGGGCTACAACGGCAGCAACGACTGCGGTGAGCTGTCCTTCACGGTCCAGAAGCCGATGCCGCTGGACAAGGGCATCATCGACGGCCTGGAGGCCAAGCAGCGCGCCGAGCTCGCGAAGGCGACGCAGGAGCAGAAGAACCAGCAGGTGAACGTCGAGCTGCAGTCGGTCAAGCAGCAGGTCGCGATGCTCGGGGCGCAGGGTTACCTGCTGAAGACCGCGATCGAGTCGGGCAAGATCCAGTTCATGGTCATCCCGCAGAACGGCAACGTCAGCATCCCGGTGCCGACCACGACCAACCAGCAACCGACCACCCAGCCCACGACGCCGGCCAGGTAGTTCGATGAGCGCGTTGCCGTCCCATCTCGAGCTTGTGCAGGGCGTCGTCCTGCCCAAGCCGGTCGGCGCGCATCCGGTGCTCGACTTCGTCAACACCCGGTCCGAGTGGACCACCCGTGGCACCGCCCGGACCGAGTGGCTGACGTCGTACGAGGCCTTCCTGATCTGGAACTCGTACGTCGGCCTGCTGCCGCCGGCGACCGTGTTCCGGCTGATCGAGCGGTCCGGGAGCAGTCCGATCGAAATGGGCCGGCGACTGCAGACCACACTCGATTTCCGGTCCGAGTTGTACGACGTACTCACCGGGCAGGCGACCGATCACACGTTCGCGGCCGCGGCCCGGCTGATCGAGAAGGCCTCGGGGAGACGACAACTCGTGCGCTCCGAGGATGGTCCGGTCTGGGAGTTGCCGGAGGATCTGGACCTCCCGCTGCACAATCTCGCGTTGCTCGCGGGCGAGCTACTGACCGGCTCGTCTCGCGAGCACGTGCGGACCTGCCCGTCGTGCGGCTGGTTGTTCCTCGACGCCCGCGGCCGCCGCCGCTGGTGCTCGATGGCCACCTGCGGCAACCGCGCCAAGGTCCGCGCCCACGCCGCCCGCGCTCGCTGAAGTGGGGACTGCTACGCACCTGAAGTGATCAGCGGGATTCCCCAGCGCTAATTGAAGGCGGCTGGGTCGACCGTGATCCAGGTGTGCTTGGCGCGGGCGAGGACGCGGCCGTCGGCGTCGTACAGGGTGCTGGCCGTGAACGTCTTGCGGCCGTCCTCGCCGAGATAGCGGCCGAGCGCGACGCATTCCTCGCCCGCCTCCGGGCGCGCGTCGATGCACGCGGTCAACTGGCCGAGCACGGAGGGGCGTCCTTCGAGGTCGATCGTCCAGCCGCCGGGGCAGTCGAGCGCCGCCCACAGGAACACCTCGTCGACCAGGCCGTCGGTCGCGAGGTCCGCGGCGGGCGTCCAGGTGCACGCCGTACGGCCCTCTCCGAGCGGGCCGGGCTTCAGGCGCAGACCGCTTTGGTTCGCCGGCCCGCACACGAAGCAACTCGGGAACGGGTGGTTGCGCAGACCGCGGTACGCCGCCTCGGCCGCGCGAGCCTCTTCGGGCGGCACCGGATCGATCGTCGCGTCAGCGAGGAACTCACTGTCGACCGGCAGCGCTTCCGCCACCAAGGCGTCACCGTCCGTCAACCGGCCGGCGCACAGTTCGAGGTCCTTCTCCAGCGGCGGCGGCATCCGCAGTGTCACCTTCGGCACCGACTCCGGCGCGAGGTCCGCTGCCAGCGAGGTCCCGACCAGACCTGCGACATACCCGCCGTTGCCCGACCTGTCCGGCCCCTGGAATCGCCGCTCGACCCGCACAACAGTCATGGCCCACGACCCTAATGCACTCACAGGAATCACTCGTTTGTGTACGTGCCGTGGTGGAGGTGTGAAGGGTGAGAGTGCTGGGAAGGAAAGGGTTTCAGAGAAATCTGAGGATTTCTCGGAACAAGTGAGCTGAGCCCTCCAGTTCAAATGACCGTTTGAACTATGCTGACTGCAGGCTACTGCGCGTGAGCAGGTGGGGTGCCTGCGCGAGCGGTAGCCGGGGGGAAGGAGAACTCTGTGGAGACACCGGTCGAAACGACCCGGGAGAGATTGCTCAACGTCGCCGAGCAACGGTTCGGTGAAGGGGGTTACGAGGGAACGTCGCTGCGCGCCATCACGGTCGCGGCGGCAGCGAACATCGCGGCGGTCAACTATCACTTCGGCTCGAAAGAGGCCCTGCTCCGCGCTGCCGTGGCGCGGGCGATGGCGCCGGTCAACGCCGAACGGCGGCGCCGGCTGGACCAGTTGGAGGCGGGCGCTCCGCCGACACCGGAGGCCCTGATCCGGGCCTTCGTCGAGCCCGGACTGGAACTGGTGCTGCGCCGCGGTGAACGCGGCGCCGTGGTCGCACGGTTCATCGGCCGGATCGCGTTCGATCCGAGCCGCCGGATCCGTGAGCTGTACGCGGTCGAGTCGGAGCCGATCGAGAGCAGGTACCTGGCGGCGCTGCAGCAGGCGCTGCCGCAGGCATCACCGGACGCGGTCGCGTTCGGGTACATGAACATGCTCGGCCTGCTCGCGCTCCATCAGTCGCAGGCGCTGTCCCCGACGCCGGGTGCCGCCGGCACCGAGGACCCGGGCAAACTGGCCGAGAACCTGGTCACCTTCCTGGTGGCCGCGTTCGACCACGGCCTACGTTCCTGACACCTGGAAACCGTGGATTCCCTGCCCACGGTTCCCAGTCAGTTTGTGGACCAGATTGCGCACTGGTCCGTGTGAGTTTGTCCGGATTCTGCTCATGGATGTTCGGACTGCCAGGTAACGCTGCATAATGGCGCTCCGTGGACCCCTGTGAAGTCGTGGTTGCCGTCGACCTCGGTGGAACCCGGATGAAGTGCGGCCTGGTCGCCGCCGACGGTGCCGTGCTGCACCGCGAGACCAGGCCGACGCCCCGGGCCGACGCGCGAGACGGTGGCCGTGCCGTGCTCGACGCCCTGCTGGAGACCGTCGTCGAGCTCAGCCAGAAGGCGACCGCGGAGGGTCATCACGTGCGCGCCATCGGTGTCGTCGTCCCCGGTGTCATCGACGCCGAGCACGGCACGGTCGGCGCCGAGAACCTCGAATGGACCGGTACGCCGGTCCTCGCCGAGCTGAAGGCCGCGGTCGGCGACGGCGTACCGATCGTGCTCGCGCACGACGTCCGCGCCGGCGGGTACGCCGAACTGCGGCACGGCGCGCTGGCCGGCACCACGAACTCGATGTTCCTCCCGCTCGGCACCGGGATCGCGGCCGCGATGATCGTCGACGGCTCCCTGGTCAGCGGCGACGGGTACGCCGGTGAGCTCGGGCACTCCAAGTTCATCCACGGCGACGCCGCCGAGCTCTGCGCGTGTGGTCAATGGGGCTGCCTCGAGACGGTCGCGTCCGCGGCCGCGCTCGCCAGGCGGTACGCCGCCCGCACCGGGCGGACCGTCGACGGCGCGCGCGAGGTGATGGAACTGCTCGCGGCCGGGGACCCGGACGCCGCGCAGGTCTGGCACGACGCGCTGGCGGCCCTGATCGACGCCCTGGTGCTCTACACGACCCTGGTCGCCCCGACCCGGATCGCGATCGGCGGCGGTCTGGTGGGCGCCGGCGAGACCCTGCTGCAGCCGCTGCGCGAAGGTGTCCACGCGCGACTGACGTTCCAGCGCGAACCGGAGATCGTGGCGGCCGTCCTGGGCGAGGAAGCCGGCATGCTCGGCGCCGCCCAGATGGCCTGGGACCGCGCAGCCGCCAACGAGGAGGCCAGGGGATGACGACCTATCGCGTGGGTCGCGTGGTGACGCCGGACGACGTTCTGGAGAACGCCTGGATCCAGGTGGAGGGCGAGGACATCCGCGCCTTCGGCCGGCGGTCCGAGGGGATGCCGGCCGACGGCAAGCGGCCCGAGGACCTCGGCGACGTGACCGTTGTCCCGGGGTTCGTCGACATCCACACGCACGGCGGCGGCGGGTCGACGTACTCGACCACGGATCCGGAGGAGGCGCGCAAGGTCGCGGCCTTCCACGGCAAGCACGGTACGACGACCACGCTGGCCAGCCTGGTGACGGCGCCGCTCGACGAACTCGTCGCGCAGACGGACTGCCTCGCCGAGCTGATCGCCGACGGTGTCATCGCTGGCGTGCACCTCGAAGGACCGTTCCTGTCCGAGGCACGCTGCGGTGCGCACGAGCCGACGCTGCTCCGGCCGCCGCTCAAGGACGATGTCACCAAGGTGCTGAGCGACGCGGTGAAGATGGTGACGATCGCGCCGGAGCTGGAGAACGGGCTGGACGCGATTCGCCAGGTCGTCGACGCCGGCGCGGTCGCCGCGCTCGGGCACACGGACGCGACGTACGAGCAGATGGTCGCGGGAGCCGACGCCGGTGCGACCGTCGCGACGCACCTGTTCAACGGGATGCGGCCGTTCCACCACCGCGACCCGGGCCCGGTCGGCGCCGCGCTCAACGACGAACGGCTGCTGCTCGAGGTGATCAACGACGGCATGCACCTGGACCCGCAGGTGGTCCGGGTCGCGCTCGCGGCGGCCGGGGTGAACCGGATCGCGCTGATCACCGACGCGATGGAGGCGACCGGGATGCCGAACGGCCGGTACAAGATCGGCAGCCTCGAGGTCGACGTCAAGGACGGTCTGGCGACGCTCGCCCACGGCAGCCACTCGATCGCCGGCAGCACGCTGACCATGGATGTCGCCTACCGCAATGCGGTGAAGTCCGGGGTATCCCTCGTGGATGCGTCCCGGATGGCGTCGACGACGCCGGCGCAGGCGTTCGGCTGGTACGACGTGGGCTCGATCGAGACCGGGAAGCGGGCAGACCTGGTGCTGCTCGACGACGAGTACGCCGTGCAGAAGGTCATGCGGGCCGGGTCGTGGCTGGATTGATCGGTACCGTCACCCTCAACCTCGCGCTGGACGTCACGTACGAGGTCGACGAGTTGCGGGTCGGCGGCAGCCATCGCGTCGACCGGATCCGGCGGCGCGCGGGCGGTAAGGGCGTGAACGTCGCGCGGGTGGCAGCGACGCTCGGGCACCAGGTGCTGGTGCTCGGATTCGTCGGCGGGGTCACCGGTGAGCTGGTCGCCGAGGAACTGTTCGACGCCGGGCTGACCGCGCTCCTCACCCCGATCGCCGGCGAGACCCGCCGTACCGTTGCCATCGTCAATGATGTGGACGGGGACGCCACGATCTTCAACGAGGCCGGGCCGACGGTGACCGCGGACGAGTGGCGAGCGTTCGGCGACCGGATGCCGTGGGGACGGCTCGGGGTGCTCGCGTGCTCGGGCAGCCTGCCGCCGGGGCTGCCGGCCGACGCGTACGCCGAGATCGCGGTCCGCGCCCGGCACCACGACGTACTGACGGTGATCGATGCGGGCGGCGATGCGCTGAACGCCGCTGCGCGCGCCGGTGCGGTGGTGCGCGCGAACGCTGCCGAACTGCGTGCTGCCGTTGGCGACGTGGAGGTCGAAGAGGGCGCGTCGGAGCTGGTCGCGCTCGGTGCGACCGCGGCCGTGATCACCGACGGACCACGCGGGATGGTTGCCGCCAGCAAGAAGGGTGTCTGGCGGGCGTTGCCGGTCGAGACCGTGCGCGGCAACCCGACCGGTGCGGGCGACGCGTGTACGGCGGTCGTCGCGGCAGCTGTCGCGGAATCGCCGGAGCCGGACTGGTCCGTCGTACTCAAGTCCGCTGTCGCCGCTTCTGCTGCCGCTGTGCTGACACCTGTTGCCGGAGACATTGATCTCGCCGCTTATCGGCGCTGGCAACCCCAGGTCATCGTTAATTAGAAGGAGTTCCCATGCCGTTGGTATCCGGTGCCGAGGTCGTGCTGGCCGCGGCCAAGGCCGGCCGTGGGGTCGGCGCGTTCAACGTGATCCAGCTGGAGCACGCGATCGCGCTGATCGCGGGTGCCGAGCAGGCCGGTGCGCCGGTGATCCTCCAGATCAGCGAGAACGCGGTGAAGTACCACGGTGCGCTGAAGCCGATCGGGGTCGCGACGCTGGCCGCGGCGGCCGCCGCCACGGTGCCGGTCGTCGTGCACCTGGACCACGCGATGGATCGGGACCTGGTCACCGAGGCCGTCACGCTCGGGTTCACGTCGGTGATGTACGACGCCTCCAAGCTCGAGTACGCCGACAACGTCGCAGCGACCACCGAGGTGACGGTCTTCTGCCACGATCACGGTGTCTTCGTCGAGGCGGAGATCGGCGAGGTCGGCGGCAAGGACGGCGTCCACGCGCCCGGCGCCCGTACCCGTCCCGACGAGGCCGTCGCCTTCGCCGAAGCGACCGGTGTGGATGCGCTCGCCGTCGCGGTCGGTTCCTCGCATGCGATGACCGAGCGTACGGCGACGCTCGACTTCGACCTCATCACCCGCCTGCACGAGGCTGTCGCCGTACCGCTGGTCCTGCACGGCTCCTCCGGTGTCGCGGACCCCGACCTGACCCGGGCGGTCGACGCCGGCATGACCAAGGTCAACATCGCCACCCACCTCAACAACGTCTTCACCGACAAGGTCCGCCAGGTCCTCGCCGACAACCCCAAACTGGTCGACACCCGCAAGTACCTCGGCCCGGCCCGAGACGCCGTCGCCACCGAGGTCGCCCGCCTGCTCGGCGTACTGAACGCGGTCTAACCACCCACCCCACCACGGGGACAACCTGTCACCACCCCGAACGCCCCCCGGCAGTCGGCCGACGGCGTACAAGCTCGACAGGTAGAGCACCAGCGAGACACCGTACGCACGACCACACTCACGCTCAGGTGCACTACCCAGCGACCCGACACCTCCTGTCCAGATTGCACGCGCCGCCCGTCAGCCCGCCACCTCAACCACCCACCCCAACACGAAGGGATATCCCGTCTCGTCAGGGGTTCTCCCCTGGTATGCGAGGGGAGAACCCAACACGCGGACGGATATCCCCTCGTGGTGGGGAGTGCGGCGGTAGACGGCGGCCCGGTGAGGGCGGCGGCCGGCGGTGCGGTGAGGGCCGTGCGGTGAGGGCGGGTGCGAGGGAGGGCGGTGGGGCGAGGGGGGTGGTTGGTCAGAGGGTTGCGCTGCCGCGGATCCAGTTGGCTCGGAGGTTGTCGCGGGCGCGTTGGACCTGGTCGCGGGCGGCCGGGTCGGGGACCTCGAAATCCTCGATCAGGCGGGTCAGGGCGAGCTCCAGCGCCGCGACCAGCGCGTCCTCCTCGGTGAGGTCGGACTCGGCCACTCCTCGCAGACCGGCCGCGAGCGCGGTCAGTCCGTCCCGCTCCTGCTCGGTGAACCGCACCTGGATCTCGGTCCTGGTCTCCACGCGTGCTCCCTCGGTGGTTGGTACAGTCATCGTGCAGTGCAACAACCTCGTTGCACAAGAGTGAGGGGTCGCGGATGACGGTGGCGGTGGACGAGACGCTCCGGACGGCGACCATCGCCGTACTGGCCGAGCACGGCTGGTCCGGCGTGACCCTGGAACGGGTCGCGGAGAAGGTCGGACGCTCCCGGGTCACGCTGTGGCGGCAGGGATTCACCGTCGAGATGCTGCTGAACTCGCTGCTCGACGCGCTGGCGGAGGACTACCGGGACACGTTGTGGCCGGTGCTCGCTGGCACGGGGTCCGGTCGGGAAGGCCTGATCCGGACGCTGGAGGCGCTTTTCGACGTGATCGACCGGCATCTGCCGCTGATGCTGTCGTCGGACCTGGTCTTCCATCAGGAGCAGGCGCGCAACGGGCCGGTCTCGTTCCTGGACCCGTTCGAGCGGTTCCTCCGCGAAGGCGAGGCGGACGGCACGCTGCACCCGCACGGCCGGGTCAGCGACGTCGCCGAGGTGCTGATGGTCTCGGCGGCCTTCACCTACGTGCACATGCGCGGCCGGCACCACTGGTCGCGGTCCCGGGCCCGGCGGCTCACCCTCGACCTGGTCCTCCGCGGCGTCCTCGAAGCATGAAACATGCCTGTTGCATTTCCTGCAACGAGCATGTTTCACTAGGCGGCATCATCAGCTCCTGAACACTGGAGACCGCCATGACGCTTCCGTACGCCGAACCGCTGGTCCGCCTCGAGCCGCAGCCCCGGGTGATCCCCGAACCGCCCCGCGTCGGTGAGCCCGGCGGCCCGCACTGCGGCCTGTGTGACTGGCTCGCCGACTTCGAGAACTCCGAACACGAACCGCCGCTCTGGTACGACGACGACTGGGCGCTGTGCCGCGCCACCGGCGTCACCATCCCGGGCGTGGTGTGGCTGGCCAGCCGCGGTCACCACGACTCGTTCTCCGACCTGCCGGACAAGGTGGCGCAGAGCTACGGTCCGGTCGTCGCACGCATCGAGCGGGCGATCCTCGCCCTCGGCGACATCGCGCGGGTGCACGTCTATCGTTGGGGCGACGGTTCGGCCCACTTCCACGTCTGGTTCTTCCCGCGTCCGCTCGGGATGCTCGAGGCGCGCCGGGAGATGCTGCCGCTGTGGGCGGACCTGCTGCCCGAAGCCCCCAAGGAGGACGTCGCCGATGCCGAAGCCAAGATCGCGGCGGCGATGGCGGCGGACGACTGAGATGAACGCCGACCGCCCCGGCCTCGAGGACGCGGCTCACCCGGGGCGCCCCAGCCCTCCGCAGAGCGGTCCCGCGCTGGCGCGGCGGTTGGGAGTGGGAGATGCGGTGCTCATCGGGCTCGGCTCGATGGTCGGGGCCGGGGTCTTCGCGGTCTGGGCGCCGGCTGCGCAGGCCGCCGGGTCCGGTCTGCTGCTCGGCCTCGTCCTCGCCGCGATCGTTGCCTATTGCAACGCGGCGTCGTCGGCGCAACTGGCGGCTGTCTACCCCGTATCGGGCGGCACCTACGTCTACGGGCGTGAGCGCCTGGGGGAGTGGTGGGGATTCGCCGCCGGCTGGTGTTTCGTGATCGGCAAGACCGCATCGTGTGCCGCGATGGCGCTCACCTTCGCAACCTACGCCACCGACATCGGCTGGTTGCGCCGGTTGATCGCTCTCGCGGCAGTCCTCGCGCTGGCGGCCGTCAACTACCGGGGCGTGACGAGGACGGCACGCCTCACCAGGATCCTCGTCACCTGCACCCTCGTCGTACTGGCCCTCGTGCTCGTCGTCCTGTTCACGGGTGCCCCGCAGCATCACGAGACGACCAGCACCTCGCCGTACGGCGTTCTGCAGTCGGCGGGCCTGTTGTTCTTCGCGTTCGCCGGCTACGCCCGGATCGCCACGATGGGGGAGGAGGTCCGGGAGCCGGCGCGAACCATCCCGCGGGCGATCACGATCGCGCTGGTCATTGCCATCGGCATCTACCTGGCCGTCGCACTGGCGCTGCTGCGGACCGGCGACCCCGCGTCGACCACGGCGCCCCTCGCGGCCGCGGTCGACGGGGTCGGTGCGGTCTGGGCGGTACCGGTCGTCAGGATCGGTGCCGCACTTGCCAGCCTCGGCGCCCTGCTCGCCCTGATCGCCGGCATCGGCCGCACCACGCTCGCCATGGCCCGCAATCGCGACCTGCCCACGTGGCTGGCCGCAGTACATCCCCGCTACCAGGTCCCGCACCACGCCGAGCTCGCGCTCGCCGCGGTGGTCGGGATCCTCGTCCTCACGACCGATCTGCGGGGCGTGATCGGCTTCTCGTCGTTCGGAGTCCTGCTGTACTACGCGATCGCGAACGCGTCCGCCTTCACCCAGCCGGCCGATCAGCGCCGCTGGCCGCGCGCCGTCAACGTGATCGGCCTGACCGGGTGCGTCGTCCTCGCAGTCACCCTGCCGTGGACGTCGGCGGTCGTCGCCGCGGCCGCCCTCGCCGCAGCCCTGCTGGTACGGCGCTTCACGACAGGTCGCGCCGGATCCGCCAGAAGCTGAACCCGCACAGCAGCAATGCCAGCCCCAGGAACAACCCGAACTCACGCCACTGCAACGCCCAGAACGTGTTCGCCGTGAAGTACCGCACGTGCTGCCGGTACCCCTCGTCGGACAGCCGCTGGAAACACGCGGTGCGGTCCGCGGTGCTCGTCGGTTGCTGAGTCATCCCGGGTGGTGCTGGTGCGCAGGCGGTCACCCAGGACGGCAGCTTGGCCGCCTTGCCGGACTTGTCCACGGTCTTGTCGGACAACTTCCACGCCCCGACCGATCCGGTCGCGACCTCCATCATCGTCACCTGCGGATTCGGTCCGTCTCCGCTGAGCCCGAAGCCCCGGATGTTCTCCGCGGACGCGACGACGTACTGGTCCGTCGGTGCGAGCAGGTGCGGCCGGACGAACGACGGTGTGAGGGCCTGCACCAGGATCACGGCGGCCAGGGTGATCGCGAGCGCCACCAAGGTCCGCCGTACGACGAGTCCCACCGCGACGCCGAGGGCGAACGCGAAGGCCGTGTACCCGACCGGAACCAGGCCGCGGGCGGCGAAGACCGGTGGAAACAGTCGCGGCAGATAGCTGTTCGAGTCCTGGCCGGCGTTGATCGCGTCGTCGATCGGGTCCGACCACCACGTCACCGCCAGGCTGAGCAGGCCCGTGATCCCCATCGCGGTCAGGCCGGTGACGCCGAGTTTCGTGGCCAGCCAGCGCCAGCGGGAGATGCTCTGGCTCCAGACGAGCCGGTGCGTACCGGTCTCCAGTTCACGCGCGATCAGCGGCGCGCCCCAGAAGGCGCCGATCACCGGAGGTACGGCGTACAGCAGGAGTTGACCGACGCGGTACAGGATCGGGTTGAGCCGTTCGTACCCGAGGCTCTGGATGAAATTGGTGGTCAGGCGGTGGTAGTCGTCGAGCAGATTCGGGCCGGTCACGGCCAGGAAGACCGCGGTGGCCAGGATCACCGCGGCGACCACCAGGAACTGGATGCGGAACTGTCGCCAGGTCAGCCAGATCATCGCTGCACCTCCAGGACCGGGCGCTCGGGCTGGACGTCGCGGCCCATGTAGGCCAGCACCAGGTCTTCGAGCGTGAGTTGGGAGACCGTCCAGGCCGGATCCAGGATCGGCTTGTCGGTCCGGATCAGGTACGTCGACTGCCGGTCGGTGTGGCTTGCCGTCACGACATGCTGGTCGCGTGGCAGGTCCTTCTGGTCACGCCGCGGACCGGTCAGCCGGAAGTGCGTCGCCAGCAACGTGTCGATCTCGCCGCTGACCTGCACCCGCGACTCCACGAGGACGATCAGGTAGTCACAGGCCCGCTCGACATCGGAGACGAGGTGCGAGGACAGTACGACGCTCAGCTCCTGGTCGGCGACCGCCTCCATCAGGTCCTGGAGGAACTCGCGCCGGGCGAGCGGATCGAGCGCCGCCACCGGCTCGTCGAGGATCAGCAGGTCGGGGCGCTTGGCCAGCCCGAGCGTGAGCGCGAGCTGTGCGCGCTGACCGCCGGACAGCCGCCCGGCGCGCTGCTTCGGGTCGAGCTTCAGGCGCTGGATCCGTTGCTGTGCAAGGGCATCGTCCCACGCCGGGTTCAGCCGCGACCCGAGCCGCAGATGGTCCGCGACACTCAGTCGGCTGTACGTCGGCGTGTCCTGCGCGACGTACCCGACCTTCGCCTGTTGCGTGCCCGCCGGCGCCGACAACACCTCGACAGACCCGGCGGACGGCGTGATCATCCCGACCGCCAGATTCAGCAACGTGCTCTTACCGGCACCGTTCGGCCCCACGAGCCCGACCACATGCCCAGCCGGCACTTCCAAATCACAATCGGCCAGCGCCCAGCGCCGCCCGTACTTCTTCCCCAACCCATGAGCCTGCAGAACTGTGGTCACGCTATGTCCTCCTGAGCGGCGGACCGAAAGGTGGTCAGGAACAGGGCTTCGATGCTTTCGTCGTCGAGGCCCGCCTTGCGGGCCTTGCTCAGCCAGCGGCGGAGGTCCTGGCGGAGCGGGCCGTGGGCGGCGAGTGTGTTGTCGGTGAGGGTGCGGGTGACGAACGTGCCGCGCCCGGGCCGGGCCTGCACCAGGCCTTCGTGCTCGAGCTCGCGGTACGCCTTGAGCACGGTGTTCGGGTTGATCGCCAGCGCCGCCACCACGTCCTTCACGGTCGGCAGCTGATCACCCTCCCGCAGCAGTCCGAGCCGCAGCGCGTTCCGGACCTGCTGAACGATCTGCTGGTACGGCGAGACCCCCGACCGGCCGTCCAGATGGAACTCGATCATCGATAACCCCATTCATCTATGTAACTAGCACTATAGATGTACGAGACAACGGGACGTCAAGAGCGGATGGCGTCGTACCTGCGGAGTGCCTCGGTGCGCGCCTCCGCGTGGTCGACGACGGGTTCCGGGTAGCCGTCCGCCCCGCCGTGCTTCCACGGCTCGTGAGCGGTCCGGCCGTCGAGGTCGCGGAGCTCGGGGATCCAGCGCCGTACGTAAGCGCCGTCGGGGTCGAACTTCAGGCCCTGGCTGACCGGATTGAAGATCCGGAAGTACGGCGCCGCGTCCGCGCCGCAGCCGGCCACCCACTGCCAGTTGAGCGAGTTCGAGGCGAGGTCGCCGTCGCGCAACGTGCGCATGAACCACCGCGCGCCGAACTTCCAGTGCACGTGGAGATCCTTGACCAGGAACGACGCGACGACCATCCGGACGCGGTTGTGCATGAACCCGGTCTCGGCCAGTTGCCGCATCCCCGCGTCGACGAACGGGAATCCGGTGCGGCCTTCCTGCCAGGCGTCGAGGAGCTCACCCGGTTCGTCGTACCGCATCCGGTCGAACTCGGAACGCAGCGGTTTCCACGCGGCGTGCGGGTGCCGCGCCAGCAGGTCGGCGCAGAACTCGCGCCAGGCCAGTTCGCGGCGGTACGCCTCCGCGCCGGCGCTGCGTTTGCGGGCCAGGTCGGCGAGCATCGTCCGCGGGTGGATCTCGCCGTACTTCAACGGGATCGACATCCGCGACGTCCTGTCGAGATCGGGCCGGTCGCGTTCGTCGTCGTACGCCGTAACGTCGTAGTCCCGCCATCGGTCGAGCGCCGCCTGCTCACCCGCGACCAGCGAGCTATCCGGCAAGTCCTCGCTGTCCGCCTTGATCCATCGAACGCGCGACGGCGCCTCCACCGGCTGCCGCCACCCGTGCGCCAGCCATGCCTTGAAGTACGGCGTGAACACCTGGTACGACCGCCCCTGCTGATTCAGCACCCGCCCTGGCGCGACGGCGTACGGCGATCCCGTCCGCACCAACGGACACTTCAATGAGGCTTCAACCTCTTCATCCCGTTGCTGCCCGTACGGCGCGTAGTCCGCGCTCACGTGCATGCTCGCCGCACCGACCTCGTCCGCGATCGCCGGTACGACGACCGCCGGATCACCCCGCCGTACGACGAGCCGCCCGCCCATCGACTCCGACAGGCTGCGCAACGACGCGGCCAACTGATCCCTGCGCGGATCGCCGGATCGTCCCCACAGCAACGGATCCACCACGAACAGTCCGAGCACGCGACCGTGGACCGCCGCGTCGAGGAGTGCCGGGTTGTCGCTCAACCGAAGGTCCCGCCGGAACCACATCACTGCCGTCACCGTGCTCATCGTGCCCCGGTACCCAGCCGAATTGGGTAAGGCTTGCCTCAATAGGTGAGAATGGTGGTCGTGAGCGAGCTGATCGATACCACCGAGATGTACCTGCGGACCGTCTACGAGCTGGAAGAAGAAGGCATCCTGCCGCTGCGCGCGCGGATCGCCGAGCGGCTGCACCAGTCCGGTCCGACGGTCAGCCAGACGGTCGCGCGGATGGAACGCGACGGGTTGATCAAGGTGGAGGGCGACCGCCACCTGGAGCTCACCGACGTCGGCCGCAAGCAGGCGGTCCGGGTGATGCGCAAGCACCGCCTGGCCGAGCGGCTGCTGGTCGACGTGATCGGGCTCGAGTGGGAGGACGTGCACGCCGAGGCCTGCCGGTGGGAGCACGTGATGAGCGACGCCGTCGAGCTGCGGCTGCTGCAGCTGCTCGGCAACCCGACCGAATCGCCGTACGGCAACCCGATCCCGGGCCTGGAGGAGCTGCAGAAGGACCACCAGGTGAGCAACATCGGGGACTTCCGGATCGGTGTCGAGCCCCTGGACCAGGTCCTCGACGCAGCCACCGGCGAGAGCGTGCGAGTGCTGGTACGGCGGATTGCCGAGCCGGTGCAGACCGACGACTTCGCGATGGCGGTCCTGCGCCGGGCCGGGGCACTGCCCGGTCGCGAGGTCGACTCCACCCTGGACGCCGAGGGCGTCCTGGTCGGGAGCCGCGAAGCCGGCGGCGTCATCACCGACGAAACCGCGGGCCACATCTTCGTCAGCAGAGTCTGACAGTCAACAAAGTGTTAACGCTGAGCACCCGGCGAGGCACGCCGGGTCGCTGGCCGGTAGGTTCGGGCCGCGATGTCTGAGAATGCGATCAACTGGCCGGAGTACCTGCGGGAGTTCCACACCGCGGCTCCGGGGAGTACCGAAGCCCTGTTGTCCCGTGCCGTGGCCGGCGATCACACGCCGTACCGCTGGCTCGTCCGTGCTGTCTCGGGCGAGGCGCGCAGGGTGCTCGACCTGGCCTGCGGCAACGGGCCGGTGGCGCGGGAGCTGTACGGGCGATGGGTCGTCGGGGTCGACAACAACGAGGCCCAGCTCGCCGGTGCGCCCGGCCCGAAGGTACGGGCCGATGCGCTGCACCTGCCGTTCGCGAACGAGGTCTTCGACGTCGTCACGTGCTCGATGGGTCTGATGGTCCTCCAGCCGCTGGCAGACGTGCTCGCCGAGGCGGCGCGGGTGCTGCGGCGCGGCGGCGTACTGGCCGCGATCGTGCCCGCCGTACGGCCGCTGCGGCGCGGCGACATCCGCACGCTGAGCGGTCTGACCACACGGCTGCGGTCGACACCGCAGTTCCCGGCCGGCGGTGAGATCACCGAGCTGAAGGATCAGCTGAAGCACGCCGGGTTCGACGTGATGGAGAGCCAGCGCGAGCGGTACGTGTACATGATCCACAGCCGCGACGACGCGATGCGGCTGGTGAACGCGCTCTACCTCCCGGGTACGCCGGACGTCCGCCGGGACACCGCGGCGGCCTGGCTCGCGGACCGCGCCGAGTCCAAGGACGGCCTCGAGGTCGCGATCCCGATCCGCCGGATCACCGCGATGCGGACCAAGGTGGCCCTGACCACGTCCTGATCTCGGTACCGTGTGCCTGTGAGTGCGCTGCGCTGGTCCGTCCGGACGCTCGACCGGGCGCTCGACGGTGAGACTGTCTACCGCGAGCTGCTCGCCGCCGAGCCGGTCGCCTACTGGCTCGACGGCAGCCTGACCGACCGCACGGCCCGCAAGCTCTCGGTCCTCGGTACGACGACAGACGACGTCATCACCCGGGACGTGACCGACGGCGACGTCTTCGCCGAACTGAACGAACTGCTGGCGGCCCGCGCCGCGGAGCCGCCCCTCGAGCTGACCGGCCTGTTCTGCGGTGGGTACGTCGGCTACTTCGGCTACGAGCTCAAGGCCCTGACCGGAGGAGTGGCCGCACACGAGGCCCCGACGCCCGACGCGCTGTGGATCTGGGCGAACCGGTTCGTCGTCATCGACCACGACCGCGACGTCACCCATCTGGTGGCGCTCGACGAGGCCGGCGTCGGCGAGGGCTGGTTGGACAAGGCACAGGAAGCCGCGTCGAACTGGTTCATGGGCAGCGTCGACATCCCCGCGATCGCCAGGCTGGATCTCGAGGCGCATCTGGAGCAGGACCGCACGACGTACCTGGCCGGCATCGCGCATGTCCTGGCCGAGCTCGAGGCGGGCCAGACGTACGAGGTCAACCTGACGAACCGGGTCCGGCTGCCCGCGGTCCAGGACCCGTTCGAGTTCTTCCGCTGGCAGCGGTCCGCGAACCCCGCGCCGTACGCCGCCTTCCTCAGGTACGGCGATCTCGCGGTGGCGAGCTCGTCGCCGGAGCGGTTCCTGACCGTGGACGCGGACGGCTGGGCCGAATGCCGGCCGATCAAGGGGACCGCGCCGCGGGATCTCGACCCGGCGCAGGACCAGCTCGCGGCGAAGGCGCTCGCCGAGGACGACAAGACCCGCGCCGAGAACCTGATGATCGTCGACCTGATCCGCAACGACCTCGGCCGGGTCAGCGTGCCAGGGACCGTGAACGTGCCGCAGCTGATGCAGGTCGAGAGCTACCGCACCGTGCACCAACTGGTGACAACCGTCCGCGGCCGGCTGCGCGACGGCGTGACCGCGGTGGACGCGGTCCGCGCGTGCTTCCCGCCGGGGTCGATGACGGGCGCGCCGAAGATCCGCACGATGGAGATCATCGACTCGTTGGAGTGGAGCGCGCGGGGGGTGTACTCCGGTGCGCTCGGCTACCTGACCGTGGACGGGCGGGCGGACCTGAGTGTGGTGATCCGGACGGCGGTGCTGACCGCGGACGAGACCGTGATCGGGGCCGGGGGTGCGATCGTGCTCGACTCCGACCCGGTCGCGGAGTACGACGAAATGGTGCTGAAGGCAACGGCTGCCGTCGGCGGACAAGGTGGGGGACAATGACGGAACTGTTGGTGGCGGACTCGTTTCTGGTTGCCAATGGCAAGGTTCGGGGACTGGAACTGCATCGGGACCGGTTCGTCCGGTCGTGTGCCGCGGCGGGGGTCGCCGCGGAGCGGTTCTGGGACGAGCAGATCGGGCGGCTGCCGGGGTTCGGACGATGGTTCCCGCGGTTCGAGTTGAAGGCGCCGGGGGAGTTGGCGCTGCAGCTTCGGCCGGCGCCGCCGATCGGTGGCCGGGTGCGGGTCGCCGTACACGAGGGACCGGATCCGCGGACGGCGCCGCGGGTGAAGGGGCCGGACCTGGAGCTGCTCGGCAAGTTGAAGGAGTCCGCGGCCGACCGCGCCGACGAGATCCTGCTCCTGGATACCGACGGGACGATCCTCGAGGCGGCGTACTCGGCCGTCGTGTGGTGGGAGGACGACACCCTCTGCTTCCCGGAGGCGGACCGCCCACTGCTCCCTTCGGTCACTGCCCAGCTCCTGCGCCGGATCGCCGCCAATCAGGGCGTGGAGGTCGTCGAGCACTCGATCACCCCCGAGGCGCTGCAGAACACCACCGAGGCCTGGCTCGTCAACGCCCTGCACGGCATCCGCCCCATCCACGCCTGGGGCCCCTCCGCCATCGACCCCCTCCCCAACTCCCACTCCGCCCTCTGGCAGTCCCACCTCGAATCCCTCGCCACCCGCCTCCCCTGACCTCCCGCCCCGGCCGCGGGCCGAGTGCCCTCAACCCTGCATCTGATGGGCGGACCCATGAGAGGAGACGGAATCACCGCTTGCTAAATGTGATATCACTTTGCTACCTTCGAGCTATTCGAGAGGAGCTTGTGATGGTGGATGTCGCGGTGGAGATGCCGGCGCCGAAGGTGGCCGAGCGCGCGGGGCGGGGGCTGAACGGGTGGCCGATGGCAGTGGTGGCGTTCGTGCTGGCGGTGGCCGGCGTGCTGTTGTCC
This sequence comes from Kribbella sp. VKM Ac-2566, assembly GCF_004366005.1. NCBI lineage: Bacteria > Bacillati > Actinomycetota > Actinomycetes > Propionibacteriales > Kribbellaceae > Kribbella > Kribbella sp. VKM Ac-2566. Next base: position 726,547 of record NZ_SODT01000012.1, read on the forward strand.
GTCCTCAGTGGCGGCAACGGCGCACTGATCACGGCGGGGATCCTGGTGTTCCTGGCCGCGCTGATCGTCGCGGGCGGGCTGACCGCGGTCTCGCCGGGGCGGGCCCGGGTCCTGCAGGTCCTCGGACGGTACGCCGGCACGATCCGGACGGACGGTCTGCGCTGGGTGAACCCGATCTCCACGCGGCGCGAGGTCTCGACAAGGATCCGTAACCACGAGACAGCCGTTGCCAAGGTCAACGATGCCGACGGCAACCCGATCGAGATCGCCGCTGTCGTCGTGTGGCAGGTCGAGGACACCGCGCAGGCGATGTTCGAGGTGGACGACTTCGTCGAGTTCGTGGCGATCCAGACCGAGACCGCCGTACGGCACATCGCCAACAGCTACCCGTACGACGTCCACACCGAGGACGGTGGGATGTCGTTGCGGGACAGCACCGACGAGATCACCGAGACGCTGTCGGCGGAGATCGGTGCCCGCGTGCAGGCCGCCGGTGTCCGGGTGATCGAGTCCCGGATCACGCATCTCGCGTACGCGCCCGAGATCGCTCAGGCGATGCTGCGCCGCCAGCAGGCCGGTGCGGTCGTCGCGGCCCGGCAGCGGATCGTCGAAGGTGCGGTCGGCATGGTCGAGTTGGCGCTGGACCGGTTGTCCGAGCACGAGGTCGTCGACCTCGACGAGGAGCGCAAGGCGACGATGGTCAGCAACCTGCTGGTGGTGCTGTGCGGCGATCGCGACGCGCAGCCGGTGGTCAACGCCGGCTCGCTCTACCAGTGAGCCTGCGGTGCCTGTCGAACGGAAGAAGATCCTGCTCCGGCTGGATCCCGCGGTGCACGACGCGCTCGCCCGCTGGGCGTCCGACGACCTGCGCAGCACGAACGCCCAGATCGAGTTCCTGCTCCGCCGTGCCCTGGCCGACGCCGGTCGCCTCCCGACCGGTGTGACGAAACAACGTCGCCCGGGCCGCCCGTCCAAGGAGGACAACGATGAGTAGAGCTGTGGTGACGCCGCTGCGGCGGCCGGAACGCTCGACGTCGGCCAGGCGACCGGCCCGGCCCCGAAAGACAGTTGCGCTCGGCAACGCGGCTGTCCCGAACTCCTTGGCTGCCAGGGTTTTTCTGCTGGCCTACGATCCGGAGCGCGGGCGGCTGACGGCCCGGTCGAAGCTGGGGAAGGTGCTACGGGCGGCGGTGCTGATCGACCTGCAGCTCAGCGGGAACATCGACGATGACAATGGGCGGGCGCGGGTGGCGACGCCGGGACCGCGCTCCACCGGATCGCGTTCAGCTGGATCGGGCTCGGCTGGATCGGGTTCCGTGCCGGCGCCGGTGGATCCGGTGGTTGCGGCGGTGCTCGAGGAGTTGCGGGCGGTTGGCCCGCGGCGCTGGCGGCACTGGATCGATCGGCGGGCCGGCGTGACCGTCCGTCAGGTTCGCGACGAGCTCGCCCGCGCGCATCTGATCAAGGTCGAGCCGCACCGCGTCCTCGGCATCTTCCCGGCAGCCCGCATCACGCTGCGCCAACCTCTGGTACGCCGCCACATCCTCCAGAGCGCCCGCGACACCCTGCGACCGTCCCGGCTCGTCACTCGGGTCGACCTCCGCGACGCCGCTGTCGTCGTACTCGCGTCCACGGCGGATCTACGCACCGTCGTCACGAAGGAGCAGCAGGCCCGGCACAAGGATCGCCTGGCCCAGCTCGCGGTACGCGTAGGTCCCGTCGTACCGGCCCTGAAGAAGTCACTCCAGCAGTCGCAGTACTCGACCGCAGGCTGACCCTCGGCGCCGCTATGGTTCGTTGCTCAAGTAATGAACCGAGGAAGGGGGTGGAGTGGTGTTCGACGACCGGAGTCCGATCTACCTGCAGATCGCGGAGCAGATCAAGAACGACATCGTGACCGGCGCGCTGGCCGAGGGCGAGCAGGTGATGTCGACCAACCAGTACGCCGCCTTCTACCGGATCAACCCGGCCACCGCCGCCAAGGGGTTCGCCCAGCTGGTCGACGACGGCGTCCTCTACAAGAAGCGCGGGATCGGCATGTTCGTCGCGCCGAATGCCCGCGATCTGCTCCGCACCGGCCGCCGCGACTCGTTCTTCGCCGACGTCGTCGACCCGATGATCCGTGAGGCCAAGGCGATCGGCATCCCCCTCAAAGACATCCTCCAGCACATCCGCACCTACGGAGAAGCCTGATGACCGCCGCCCTGACTGTCAGGACCGAGGATCTCTCGGTCCGGTTCGCCGGTGTGCCCGCGTTGGACCGGCTCGACCTGCGTCTCGCGCCTGGGAAGATCCACGGGCTGCTCGGCCGGAACGGGTCCGGCAAGAGCACGCTCGCCGCCACGCTGGCCGGGTTCCGGCGGCCCGACGAGGGGCGGGTGCTGATCGAGGGCGGTGACCTCGGTGCGGCGCAGGAGCCGTACGAGAACGCGGTCGTCACGAGCCGGGTGTGCCTGATCCGCGAGTCCGGTGACCGTCCGGACGCCGTACCCGTCAAGCACGCGGTCGGGCTCGCGGCGGCGCTGCGCCCGTACTGGGACGCCGACCTCGCCGGCGAACTCCTGGACCGCTTCGAGGTCCCGCTGAACAAGAAGATCCAAAAGCTCTCCCGCGGTAAGAAGTCCGCGCTCGGCGTCGTCCTCGGTCTCGCCAGCCGCGCCCCGTTGACGATCTTCGACGAGAGCTACCTGGGCATGGACGTCCCGTCGCGGAACCTCTTCTACGACATGCTGCTCGCGGACTACGCCGAGATGCCGCGGACGATCGTGCTCTCAACCCATCTGGTGAGTGAGGTGAGCGCGATGCTCGAGGAGGTCGTGATCCTCGACCAGGGCCGACTCGTCACCCAGTCGCCGGTCGACGCGCTCCGCGGGCGTGGCGCCTCGATCGTCGGTCCGGCCGCGACCGTCGACGAGTTCACCGCGAGCTTCACCGTGCTCGCGGAGGAACGGCTGGGCGGCACCAAGTCGACCACGGTCCTCGGCGACCTCGACCCGGCGCTGCTCGCACAGGCGACCGCCGCCGGCCTGGAGATCGGCCCGGTCGGTCTCCAGGACCTGTTCGTCCACCTCACGGGGGTCAAGTCATGAGTACGGCGGTCCAGACTGGGGCGACGTTGCCGCGCGGGATCACAGACTGGCATCGGCTCAAGCACGTGCTGCGGGCGCTGGCGATCGGTCTGCGGCCGATGCTGCTCGGCTACTGGGCGGTGATGGTCCTCGCGTTGTTCCTCGTCGGGATCGTCATCCAGCTTCTGTCCGGCGGCGTCACCAGCAGTGCGTGGGACTACGGCACCCAGTCGCCGAAGTACTTCTCGATGGCGGTCGGCATCACCGTCACCCCGGCGTACTTCGCCTTGCTGATCTCTCAGGGCATCACCCGCCGGATGCTTTCGGTTGCCGCAGGCATCTATCTCACGGGTGCCGCGGCGGCCACCGCGCTGCTGTGGGTGCTGGTCTACCAGGTGGAACACGTTCTGTACGTGTGGCAGGACTGGCCCGGCAAACTGACCAACCCGCACCTGTTCACGAGTACGTCGCAGGTCGGTCTGGTGTTCATCGAGTTCTTCCTGCTGATCGTCGCCCACGAGGTGACGGGCTGGCTGCTCGGCATCACCTTCGTCCGGTTCGGATTCTGGCGCGGCATCCTGCTGCTGCCGCTCGCCCTGGTGCCCGCGGCGGCGGCCGAGTTCCTCCTCGTCGCTCAGTGGCTCGCGGACGTGCTGAACAACATCGGGTACCACCGTCCACCCCTCGCGGTCGCCGTACCGTCCGTCCTGGTGGTCAGCGTGCTCGGCGTGTACGCCGGGTACCGGCTCCTGCACCCGATGGCAGTCAAACCGCCTAAGGGCTAAGGGGGTTATGCACAGGGGCTGTGCATAACCCGGACGGTTTCTGTGGATGATTGCGGTCCCACTGTGGACGACCGAAACTGTTGCCTGTAAAGGGTTGTGCCGGGACTGCCGACAGCGGTAGAAAGGTCGACACGCTGCTTCGATCGAAGCGGCGGGTCGAACGGAAACCGAGGGCCCTCGCGGTGGGGATCCCCACCGAGGTAGACCGGTGACGGGGTCTGCCGGCCTCCACGGACCCGTATCGGGAAGCTGGAGACGTCACTTTCCTTCAGCTGTGCGGGCCCCTCCGACTCATACTCGGAGGGGCCCGCCTTCTCGTTGCGCATCAAGACTCCGCAGTACCGGATTCCCGGGCATGAGAAGGCCGGCCGGTGTGCTAAACGTTTGCGCACCGGCCGGCCCTCGAGAGATCTACTTCAGCGTGATCGTCAGGAGCGTGTGCGCGCCGCTCGCCGGTACCCGCACCTCCGTCCCGCGGCTGGTCGTGACCAGCTGGTACTGCGCCGCGTGACCGTCGACCGCCACACTCCGCACCTGTGCGCCGGTCGGCAGTACGGCGCCGACCGTGAGCGCCGCGTCGGTGTTCTTCGCGGTCACCTCGGTCGACAACGCCTTACCTGTAAGGCGTGCCGACACATCGACCGCCCCGCGACCGACCCGGATGTTGCTGCCGGCCACCTTCTGCTGGCCTTCGGGAAGTTGCGGTACGACGGCGATCCGCCCGTGTCCCAGATCGGGATCGACGCCGAGCTGCTGGTGGATCACCGGCCAGAGGATGCCGTACGCGCCCCAGGCCTGCAGCGTCATCGAGCGGTCGTAGAACGGCCGGCCGATGTTCGCCGGCGAGTCCGGCGACGGAGCGATCTCGGGCATCGCACCGGGCGTCTCCCAGACCGACGGGTCGAGCTGGATCCGGGCGTTGCCGGTGGTGTACCGCTGCTGCTGCGTCGTGCCCAGGCGGCCGAAGTTGCCCTCCGCAACCGCCATGATCGATGTGTTCAGACCGAACATGGTGCGCTCGCTCTGGACCGTCGAGACGACCGGGTCACACGTGTCACCGCGGTTGCCGCCCGCGGCTGAGGTCGGGCCGGTCCCGGTATGGAAGAGGCCGAATTCCCCTGTGTAGCAAGAGGTTTCGCGCTGGTCGAGCGCGATCTTCGCGTGCTCGGCCGACGCCAGCGGCGACGTCTGGCCGGGACGGGTCAATACCGCTTCCATCGGCGTGACGCCGATCCAGTGCCGCTGGAAGATCGGGGTGTTGTCGTTCGCCGGGTTGGCCGGGTCGTCGACCGAGTCGGCGTACCCCTTCGCCGCCGGTACCCACCATTGCGCCTCGAACTTGGACTCGAGGTCGTTGGCGCGGCCGGTCGCCCACTGCTGCACCTGCGTGTCGTGCTTGGACGCGGCCAGGTCGGCCAGATCCCGCAGACCGCGGGCGAGGTACACGGTGCTGTCGAGTTTCTCGACGCCCATGCCCGCGCGCTCGACGTTCGCGAGTCCTTCGGGCCAGCCGTCGTTGTCCTTGTCGAGGGACTTGTAGATGTACTGCAGGTTCCGGACGCTGAAGTCGTACATCTCGTCGCGGAACTTGTTGTCACCAGTCCAGCGCCACAGCAGTGCGACCGTACTCGGGAACTTCACCGTCTCGTCGGTGTTGCCCGCGCTCTGGTTCGAGCCGAAGTACACGTCGCCGGTCGGTGTCACCTCGTGCGCGACCTTGCCGCTGCGGTTGTTCAACAGGTCACTGACATCGCGGAGCGCCCGCAGGTGCTCCTTCACGGTGTCGAACTGTCCGGCTGCGACTGCAGCGAAGGCCGTGTACTCGCCATCGGTCGCGAACAGCCACGGATAGTCCGGGAAGCCGGCGCCGAACCAGCGGGCGGTCGGCACCGTCCCGACCGGCGCCGGGTAGTCCTTGCCTTCGTTCACGTCCCGGATCTGCAGGTTGCGCGCCTCCTGCACCGAGTCCGCGAGGTTCTGCTTGCTCCACTCGACGCTCTGCTGCAGTAAACGGTCACCAGGAAGGTCCACTGCAGATTGCGCATCGATCTGGTGCCGCGCGGAAGTCTTTGCCCGCAGCAACTTGTCCGGGTCGCTCAGCGCCTTGCCGTACTCGCGTTCCGCGGCCCGGCTGCCCTGGTCCGATCCGGCCACGGCGAACCAGATCGTCTTCTGCTGACCCGCGGCCAGCGGTACGTCGTACGTGAGCCGGCCGCCGGTGCCCTTCCCGACGAGCGAGTCGTCGCACCGAGCAGGCGTCGTACCGTCGGCCGGACACGTCACCGCCGGGCTCTGCGGTCCGCGGTGATCCGCGCCGAGCTGGTGGCTTGTCGGACGCAGGGACGATCCGACGAACGCGGCGTAGTCGTGCGCGGTCGCGTTCGGGTACGACGGGGTGCCCTGCTCGCGGAAGCGGAGCGCGCCGTCGCTGAAGTCGCCGGTGTCGGGCAGATTCGCGTCCGCGGCGCTCGGAGTGGTCCAGCCCCACGGGTACGGCTGCATCAACTCGGAGTGCGCGTCGACGTCGAGCTTGACCGTCTTCGCCGTACTCGAGCTCAGGGTGAGTCCGACGAGCGTCGCGCGGATGCCGTCGGGGACGAAGTCGGTACGGCGTACGTTCACGGATCCGGAGTAGTCGATCCGGCTGTAGCCGTGGCCGCTGGTGTACTTCGCGGCGGGCACCTGCTTGCCGAGCCAATTGCCGTCGAGACCGAACCAGATGCCGTCCAGGAGCTTGATCGGCTGCGACCAGAAGCCGCCCATCTCACCGCGGATGTGCCACCCGGCGGCGGGGTAGAGACCGGACTCGTCGCCCATCGCGTAGGCGCGGTCGCCGACGACGAGCGAACGCCGATCGGTCAGGCGGGTGGTCTCGGAGAGTTCGGACGGTGCCGTCGCCCTGGTTGCGGTGGTACCGGATGAGCCGGCGGTGGCCGAGGCGGTGCCGGCCAGCACGACGGCGGTGGCCAGCAGGGCGACACCGGCGATCTTCCGCATCGGTTTCCGGCCGGGTGGGGCTGCACCACGTCGGCGACTTCGGTTGGTCGGATAGGGAGTCATGGCGGTTCCTCCTTCTCGCGGCGCCCGGGGAGAAGCGCCGAAAATCAGCCAGGGGCCGAGCTGCCCCTGATCACCAGTTCTGGCCGCAACAGGCGTTCGACCGGACTCCCGTTGCTGGAGCCGGTCAGGATCGTGATCAGCTCTTCGGCGATCTGGTCCATCGGTTGCCGGAGGCTGGTCAGGCCGGGGGACACGACCTCGGCGAGCGGCGAGTCGTCGAAGCCGGTGACGCCGACGTCGTGGCCGGGGATGAGGCCGCGGCGGGTGAGCTCGCGGAGCGCGCCGAGGGCGAGAATGTCGCTCAGGGCAACGATCCCGTCGACGGTCCGGCCGGCGTCGAGCAGCCGCGCGGTGGCGCGAGCACCCTCCTCGATGCTGTCCTCGCGGCACCGGACGGTCAGCCCGGTCGTCGGCAGACCGAGGTCCTTGCACGCGTCGCGCCAGCCGCCGACCCGGTCCTCGCCGAGGCCGGACGACTTCGGCCAGCCCAGGAAGGCGATCCGGCGGCGGCCGCTCTCGTACAGGTGCCGGACCGCCATCGCGGAGCCGGCCGCGCCGTCGACATCCACCCACGGGCCGGGTTGCGTGGTTTCCTTCCACACCCGGCCGAAGCTGACGAACGGGATGCCCTGTTCCTTCAGCCAGCCGTGCCGCGGGTCGTGCGTCTCGGTCTGCGACAGGACGAACCCGTCGACCATCCGGCGTGCGTGCAGGTCGTCGTACGTCGGCATACCGTCGACGCCGCCCGGTGCGGTGAAAAGCAGGATGTGCCGGCCGGTGCGCTCGGCGGCGGCGCAGAGGGCGTGCAGGAACTGGTCCATCACCAGGTGCGTCTGGTTCGGCCAGCTCGGCACGCAGTACCCGATCAGCTCGACCGCGCTGGTGCGGAGGCTGCGGGCGTTACGATTGGGCCGGTAGTTGAGCAGCTCGATGGAGCGGTTGACCCGTTCGAGCGTGTCCGCGCGCAGGCGGTGCGGGGCGTTCAGCGCGTTCGACACCGTCTGCACGGAGACCTCGGCGTGGGCGGCGACCTGCTTCAAAGTAGCCACAGCGACCTCCCACGGACGTTTTGAACGTTAAAAACATCGGCAGTCTCTCCCGAGGCCGCCGCGCTGTCAACGGTTCAGAGCACCGGAGGGCCTTGCTCGATGATGGCTCGCGTCTCGGTGACGGACAGCGGCGGGATCCATCGCCCCCACCACGTCGCGCCGGCTTCCGCGAACGCGGCTGGATCCCCGCCGCTCACCTTCACCTCGAGGTCCCGGCCGCCGTCGGCACGTAGCGCGCGGACGTCGTCCGGCGTGATCTGCTGGGGTGCGTCCGTGCTGCCTTTGTACGCGCAGGAGCCGTCCCAGCGAAGGATCCGCCGCCGTACCGACGGCACGAGAAAGTTGCCTCCTACCCAGATCGGGATCCTCGGCTCCTGCACCGGCCGGGCCGTCAGTTGCGCGTCCTTCAGCGTGTAGTGCTTCCCGCTGTAGGTCACCGGCTGCCCGGTCCACAGTTGGTCGATGACCGCGAGCCCTTCGTCGAGCATCTCCGCGAGCACCCGCGGATCGTTGCTCTCCATGAACGGGTCCCCAGGATCCCCGATCCCGACCCCGAGGATCATCCGGCCGCCGGACAGCTGATCCACCGCCACCGCCTCCGCCGCCACCTTCCACGGCCTCCGCCTCGGCAAGGGAGTGACGGTCGTCCCGATCCGGATCCGCTCGGTGGTCATCGCCATCGCCGCCAGACAAACCCATGGATCGTACGTCGGCTGAGACACATCCCCCTGGTAGACCAGATAGTCCTCCAGAAACAACCCGTCCCACCCCGCCCCCTCCACAACCTTCGCCAACTCCGCGAGCCCCCGCGGATCCCGCCCGACCCCCACAGCCCCCACTGTCACCGAAAACCTCATGCCTCGACGCTAACCCCACCCACCGACACCCCACGCCACCCGCCCTGCCCAGAGGACAGCAGGCTCTCCTGCCCGATCTCGCCTCCACCGGCTGCCCGCTATGTAGGCGGTGATTGCCCGATCCGGGCTCATGCAACAGGCAATGGTGGGTCCGCACCTGCTATTGCCAGTCCCCACTCCCCACCGCCTGTCCCCACTCCCACCTCCCCGCCGCCACCCCACCCGTCGCGCCCACCGCCACCCACCGCCACCCCACCCGTCGCGCCCCGCTGCCGCCCGCCGTCGCCGCGCCGGTGGGCCACCCCACCCGTCGAGCAGACGACGGGTTATCCGGCTCTTCTGCTGTATGTGTGGGTGATTTGAGCGTGCCTGGAGTGGCGCACGCCGTTCTCTGTCTAGGTTTCTGAGC
>NZ_SODT01000013.1:0-664461 GCF_004366005.1 Kribbella sp. VKM Ac-2566
GCCCAGGCTTCCATGCGGGCTGCGGCCTTCATGGCCTCGATCAGCGCGATCGGTGACTCGCACTGTGGCCGCAGCTCCTCCAGCGCCGCGGCGAGTTCGGCGCCGGGCGGCAGGAAGACCCAGGCGGGTGCTTTCAGGCGAAGCATCTCGCGTTCGGCCTCGTCCTGCTCGACCCCGGCCCACAGTTCCCACTCCAGCCCGTCCACCCGCGACATCGGCGGCAGGTCGTCGTACCAGTCCTCCTCGCCCAGATAACGCGGAGGACATGGATCCGCGAGGTCGGGCAAATCATCCGGCGGCACCAGCGCCCACGCAGCCTCGGCTCCGGCGAGTGCCTGCTCGCCGGGAAGCTGCGCCGTCACCACCGCCGTCATGGACCTATATTAGAACATGCGTTCGACTCAAGCAAACACGTGGATGCCGTGGTCGAGCTACCGATCGAGGGCGAGGAAGGTCTAGAAAGTCGCATGCTCGGTTGTCCTGACGACCGATCGCTAGTACTGCGCGCGGAGAAGTGCGGTGCTGTTGGCGGTGCCGCTCGTCGTAGGGCTGGCGGCTTGCGGGTCGGCCGAGCCACCTGCGGCCGGTGCCAAGATCTGCCAGGCGACCGACGCGAGCTGGTGGTACGACGCGACAGTGCCGGTCATCTCACCGGCGCCGTCGACGGCTCGAACCTGCCGCTAAGAATTGGCGACCGGGGCCTCATGTTCCAGCGGTCGGATTGCCGCGTGTTCTCCGGAGAGACGGCCGCTGCCACGCGAAGCAGCGGGTCGAGCTGACGAGGAAGCTTGTGCAGCAGGCGGCCGGCGTGGTCGGCTGTCTTCCTCGGATCCCGTGACCCGCGAGGCCTCCTCGGCGGTCAGATGTAGTGCAGTAGGTCGGCGTTTGACTGCGCTGGTTGTCCTTTGGGGGTGGTGAGCATGTCTTCCAGGCCGGCTCTGAGGTTGTACCCCTCCGACTGCGCCCAGCGCAGTACTGGCCAGGCCCACTCGTTCTCGCCGTGCACCAGTGTGTCGGCGGGTGGCAGGAGGTCCAGTACGGCGCGGGCCGCGGTGACGCCGTCCGGGCCGGGGGAGATGCCTGGGATCGCCTCTACGAGCACATGCGAGGTATTTCCGTGCCGCCTCAGGGGTGAACAGCCCTGCCTCTACACCGATGCCTTTGGCCAGCAAGAGGCCCGCGACGCGTTCGGCGCCTTTCTCGTGGAAGTTGACGCTCGCGAAGTCTGCTACCGATTCCCACGCTGTGATCAACCGGAGCCGCTCGTCCAGATCCGGGACGAGCGGCTTCTCTCGTTGACACGCCGACGGGCACGCCGGGGCAGTTCCGTCGTACGGCGGTCACCGCTGCCTGTACGTCGGCGTACTCGAGGGTCTCGAGCCCGCTCGCTCCGCGAGGGTGGATGTGCAGCGCGTCGGCTCCTGCGGCGACGGCTGCGGCGGCGTCCCGTCCCAGCTCGTCGGGTGTGATCGGCACGCCTTGGTGATCCTCCCCCGTGCGGTCGCCGTTGAGGCAGGCCTTGATCATGGGCACACGGTACGTGGTGAGTGCCACGTGACCGGGGGTGCGTTGTGGCGCGGGGGGATGTGTCATGATCGGGCCGACGGCTGTGGAGGAACACCGGTGACCAGCGTGCTGGGAGTCCGGGGCGGTCCCGCCACTGTGACCGGGAGGAATCCCGGAAGCCAGGACATCTGCCGCCGTCCGCAGGCTCGCGATCATCGTGGGCCGGCGTACCGGCCGTAGCGGGCGTGGACACCCGCTCGACGAAAGGGACCACCGCCGATGCGGGCTCCGTCATTCAGCGGACCGTCGAACTCGTTCCCGTTCACCGCGATCGTCGGGATGGACGATCTCCAGCTCGCGCTGATCCTGGCGACGATCTCGCCGGCCATCGGCGGTGTGCTGATCCGCGGCGAGAAGGGTACGGCGAAGTCGACCGCCGTCCGCGCCCTCACCGAGATCCTGCCGCCCGTCGACGTGGTGCCGGGCTGCCGCTTCTCGTGCGATCCGGACCACCCGGACTCGTCCTGTCCCGATGGCCCGCACGCAGTCCTGGAACCTGCCCCGGACCGTGACGCGCTGGGGCGGGCGGCTGCGGAGCGTGCTGCCTCGCAGGGTGCCGGCGGGCGGGGTGTGCGTGCCGCTCGGCTGGTGGAGTTGCCGGTGGGGGCGACCGAGGATCGGGTGCTCGGGTCGTTGCATCTGGAGAAGGCGCTCGCGGAGGGCGTGACGGCGTACGAGCCTGGTCTGCTCGCCGCGGCGCATCGCGGGTTGCTGTACGTCGACGAGGTCAACCTGCTCCACGACCACCTGGTCGACGTGCTCCTCGACGCCGCCGCGATGGGGCGTGCGAGCGTCGAGCGGGACGGTGTGTCGGTGACCCACCCGGCGCGGTTCGTGCTCGTCGGCACGATGAACCCCGAGGAGGGCGAGCTCCGGCCGCAGCTCCTCGACCGGTTCGGGCTGACCGTCGACGTGGTCGCCAGCCGCGATCCCGCCGTCCGCGTGGAGGTGATGCGCGCGCGGCTCACCTACGAGGCGGACCCGGAGAGCTTCGTTGCCCGGTACGACGGTGCGCAGCGGGAACTCGCCGAACGCATCGTGAAGGCGCGCGACCTGCTGACCGAGGTGATCCTGACCGACTCGGCGCTCCGCCAGATCGCGGAGATCTGCGCGTCGTTCGACGTCGACGGGATGCGCGCCGACCTGGTCACGGCCCGTACGGCGGTCGCCCACGCAGCCTGGTCCGGCCGCACGGTCGTCGAGGTCGACGATGTGCGGGCCGCGGCCAAACTCGCCCTCCCACACCGCCGCCGCCGGAACCCGTTCGACGCCCCCGGCCTGGACGACCAGCAGCTGGAAGAGGCCATCAACAACAGCACCCCACCCGAAGACCCGGACGACGACCCGAGCCCAGGCGGACCGGGCAGCTCCGGCGGATCGGACGGGAACGAGGCCGGCGACCACCGCCAAGCGGACGGATCGGGCGAGTCGACAGACAAGGGCGCTGAACCTGCCGGCACACAGCACGCCGGCACTGACACGGCGGATCCGACCACCGCTGCGGACGCCACCGCACCTGACCGCCTCCCGTCGAACGCGGGTGACCGCCGGAAGGGCCCGGAGGACCAGACGACCGAGTCGGACGGAGCGGGCGTCGCGCCGAGTGGTGAGGTTGTGGGGAGTTCTGCGCCGTACAAGGCTCGGCTGCTGAGTGTCCAGGTGGCAGGGGCGGGTGTTGCGGGGCGGCGGTCGCGGGCGATCACCGAGGTGGGGCGTGTCGTGGGGGATCGCGGCAGGGTTGGGCATGAGGCGGGGCGGCCGCATTTGCTCGGGACGATGCGCAACGCAGCGCCGTACCAGAAGGTTCGCGGGCGCAGCGGTCCTGGACTGGTGGTGCGGGCGGACGATGTGCGGCTCGCGGTGCGGGAAGGGCGTGAGGGCAATCTCGTGCTGTTCTGCGTCGACGCCTCCGGTTCGATGGGGACGAAGAAGCGGATGGGTGAGGTGAAGACGGCGATCGTCTCGCTCCTCCTCGACGCGTACCAGCGCCGCGACACGGTGGGCCTCGTCACGTTCGCCGGCGCCGGAGCGACGGTCGCGTTGCCGCCGACGGGCAGCGTCGAGACCGCCGTACGACGGCTCGAATCCCTCCCGACCGGTGGCCGTACGCCGCTCGCCGAAGGGCTGCTGCAGGCGGCCGAGGTACTGCGGATCGCCGCGATCCGCGATCCGCGCCGACGCCCGCTCCTCGTCCTCGTGACCGACGGCCGCGCGACCCACGGCGAGAACGCGTTCGCCCGCGCCCGCCAGGCGGCCGGATGGCTGGCGCAGCGCGGGATCGCGACCGTCGTGGTGGATTGCGAGCCGCGCCGCGGCATCCGTCTCGGACTTTCGGCGGAGCTCGCCGCGGACCTCGGAGCGGAGTACCTCGACCTCGGAGACGTTGCCGCGGGCAACCTCATCCGGACGGTCACCGAACGGAAGGCGGCCTGAGATGCCGAAGGGACAGCCGGTCGCCGTACCGGAGGACGGCCTGACCACCCGCCAGCGTCGCAACCGTCCGCTGCTGATGGTGCACACCGGCGAGATGAAGGGGAAGTCGACGGCGGCGTTCGGGATGGCGCTGCGGGCCTGGAACCAGGGCTGGAACCTCGGGGTCTTCCAGTTCGTGAAGAGCGCGAAGTGGAAGGTCGGCGAGGAGAGCGCGTTCAAGGCGCTCGGCCGGCTGCACGAATCGACCGGTGAGGGCGGGCCGGTCGAGTGGCACAAGATGGGCGAGGGCTGGAGCTGGTCCCGCAAGGCGGGTACCGAGGAGGACCACGCCGCCGACGCGGTCGAGGGCTGGCGGGAGATCCAGCGCCGGCTGGCCGCCGAGACCCATGACCTGTATGTGCTCGACGAGTTCACGTATCCGATGAAGTGGGGCTGGGTCGACGTGGACGAGGTCGTCGACACGCTCGTCAACCGTCCCGGACACCAGTACGTCGTGATCACCGGACGCGACGCCCATCCCAAGCTCCTCGAGGCCGCCGACCTCGCCACCCAGATGACGAAGCTCAAGCACCCGATGGACGCCGGCCAGAAGGGCCAGAAGGGCATCGAGTGGTGACCCAGGCGAGCCCGCGCGGAGTGGGGTCGGCGAGCCCGCGCGGACTGGGGGAGCAGTCATGATTCCGCGGGTGGTGGTTGCGGCGCCGGCGTCCGGGGCGGGTAAGACCACCGTTGCCGTTGGGTTGATGGCGGCGTTGCGGCGGGCCGGTCATGTGGTGGCCGGGTTCAAGGTGGGGCCGGACTACATCGATCCCGGGTTCCACGCGGTCGCGACCGGACGGCCGGGGCGGAACCTCGATCCGATGCTGTCGGGGGAGGAGCTGGTGGGACCCCTGTTCGAGCACGGTTCCGAGGGTGCGGACCTGGCCGTGGTCGAGGGTGTGATGGGGCTGTACGACGGTGCGCTCGGGACGGAAGGTTTCTCCTCGACGGCCCACGTCGCGAAGTTGCTGAAGGCACCTGTCGTGCTGGTCGTCGACGCGTCGGCGGCGGGCCGGAGCGTCGGCGCCGTAGTGCAAGGTTTCGTTGCCTTCGACACCGAGATCCGCATCGTCGGGGTGATCTTGAACAAGGTGGGTTCGGACCGCCACGAGGCCGAAGTACGAGCCGGGGTCGCGCCGACCGGCGTACCGGTCCTCGGTGTCCTCCGCCGCGACACCCGCCTGACAGTCCCCAGCCGCCACCTCGGCCTGGTTCCGGCCAACGAACAACACACCGAAGCCGAACAAGCCGTGGACGCCGCCGCAGAACTGGTCCGCCAAGGCGTAGACCTTCAGGCAGTAGTAGCCGCGGCCCACTCCGCTCCACCCCACCAAGCCACCCCCTGGACTCCAACCACCGCCCTTGACGCACCCCAGCGCACACCACCGCGAGCTGGCGCAGGTTCGACCGCCCCGGCGGCGAGCGCAGTTCGGCAGGTGCGGCCGGTGGTGGCTGTTGCGGCGGGGCCGGTGTTCTCGTTCCACTACACGGAGACGACCGAGCTGCTCACCGCTGCCGGAGCGGAGATCGTCACCTTCGACCCACTTGCCGATCCGTTGCCCGAGGCAACCGCTGCGCTCTACCTCGGCGGCGGCTTCCCGGAGTTGCATGCCGAGGCGCTCTCCGCGAACGTCGAGCTGCGCAAACAAGTGGCCGCCGCGGTCGCCGACGGTCTCCCGGTGATCGCCGAATGCGCCGGTCTGCTCTACCTCTGCCGCGAACTCGCCGGTCACCCGATGACCGGCGTACTCCCGGCGACCGCCCGCATGACCACCCGCCTCACCCTCGGCTACCGTACGGCGATCGCCGCGACGAGCACCGCGTTCTTCGACGAAGGACGCCGGGTGCGCGGCCACGAGTTCCACCGCACCACGGTCGACCTCGAGGCCGACGTACAACCGGCCTGGCATCTCCCCGGCGGCGTCGAGGGAATCACCCTTCCCCACGTCCACGCGTCGTACCTGCACCTGCACTGGACCGCCACCCCGGACGTCCCGGCCCGCCTGGTCGCTGCCGCCCGCGAGCGTGCGCGGTGAACCTGGTCGTCGGCGTTGGACTCCGCACCGGTACGCCGTCCGCGGAACTGCAGGATCTCGTGACGGCAGCCCTGCACGAACTCGCGGGCGAGGTCCGACTGGTCGTCACGATCACCGGCAAGGAGAACGAGCCTGCGCTGCAAGAACTGGTTGCGCAGCTCGGCGCTGGGCTTCGCACGTTCTCGAAGGACGAGCTCGCCAAGCAGTCGGCGCCGACCCCGAGCGCCCAGGTCGAGCAACTCAAAGGAACCCCGAGCGTCGCCGAAGCAGCCGTCCTCGCAACCGGCGCCCGACTCCTCGTCCCGAAACGGCAAACCCCCAACACCACCATCGCGATCGGTGTCCAGGCGGCGGCTGGGAACGAGGCCCCGGGTCGCGTGGTTGTGCAGCGGGCGGCTGGGAGCGAGGCACCTGGTCGCGCAGTGGTGCAGCGGGCGGCTGGGAGCGAGGCACCTGGTCGCGCAGTGGTGCAGCGGGCGGCTGGGTATGACGTGCGGGATCGGGACGTTGTGCAGCGGGTGATTGCCGAGCGGCGTGACGTACGGCGGGGATTCCTGGACCTGCCCGTCGACGACGTGACGCTCGGGCGGGTGCTGGAGGCCGCGCATCGGGCGCCGAGTGTCGGGCTGAGCCAGCCGTGGGACTTCCTGGTGATCCGCGACCTCGCGACCCGCCGCAAGGTGCACGATCTCGCGACCGCGCAACGGGACGTGTTCGCCGCGTCCCTCCCGGAAGATCGCCGCGCCGCGTTCGACGGACTCAAGATCGAGGCGATCCTCGACACCCCGCTGAACCTCGCGGTGACCTGCGACCCCGGCCGCGGCGGACGGCACGTCCTCGGCCGGCACGCGGATCCGCGGACGACCATGTTCTCCGCGGCGATCGCGATCCAGAACCTCTGGCTCGCCGCCCGCGCCGAGGGCCTCGGCGTCGGCTGGGTCTCGTTCTTCGAACCAGGTGAGGTCGCCGCGGTCCTCGACCTGCCCGCCCACATCGAGTTGGTCGGCTACCTCTGCGTCGGGTACGTCGACGAGTTCGCCGCAGCGCCCGAGCTCGTGCGTTCCGGATGGGCGAAGCGGCGCCCGCTGTCGTGGGCGGTCCACCACGAGGAATGGGGCCGCCGCGACACGTCGATCGTCGACGACGCCCTGCAGGCCGCGCAGAACGCCGTACCGGCAACCGGTCAGCGGGTCCACGTGATCGTCGGCGGCGACGCCACGCAGCTGCGGCAGGCCGAGGCACTGGTCGTCGATCTGAAGGCAGACCGGCCGCCCGCCGACTTCGGGGTGTTGTGGCGGCCGGCGCGCACACCCGCCGAGGCGGTCGAGTTCGGCGTCGAGATCGCCCGCGACCTCGCGCTGCAGGGTGTCGGCAACCTCGTCGTACAGATCGAAGAGAATTCGGAGCGCGCCGAGGCGCTCGCTCGCGGCCTGCAGGTCGGTGCGTCGGCCTGTGGTCTGACACACTCCACGACATGACTGCAGTTATGTACGTGCCCGCGTTCTCGATGAAGCAGCGTGTGACGTTGATGGCGAACAAGTACGAGCTGATCGCCACCAACCCGGACGGGACCGACGGGCAGTTGCTCGCGTTCGCGCAGCAGAAGCGGATGGCGTTCAAGGAGCAGGTGACGTTCTACAGCGACGACACCAAGACCCAGCCGGTGTTCTCGTTCAAGGCGCGCTCGGTGGTCGACCTCGGCTCCGGATACGACGTGTACGACGCCGGCGGGCAGCCGATCGGTGGTTTCAAGAAGGAGTTCGCGAAGAGCCTGCTCCGATCGAGCTGGCAGCTGGGCAACGGCGACGTGCACGCCTACGGGACCGAGCGGAATCAGACGATCGCGATCGTGCGCCGGGTCTGGGACTTCGTGCCGTTCGTCGGGGAGATCCCGCTACCGTTCATCTTCCACTTCGACTTCGTCGAGGACGGCTCCGGCAAGCCAGTGCTGTCGGTGGAGCGGAAGATGTCGGTCCGGGACCGCTACCGGATCACCGTCCAGGACGAGCGCCTGGACTTCCGCGTCGCCGCCGCGATGACGGTCGCCCTCGACGCCCTGCAGTCCCGCTGAGCTCCCCGGCGTACGACCACGGTCGTACGCCGGGCTCACTCTTTCGGGTGAACCTACCCTGAGTGGGCTTGGTTCCGGTCCGGCCCGGTGCGAGGCTGTATCCATGGGCGTAGCACAGCGCAGTCGACGGTGGTTGGTTCCGGTTACGGCAGTCGCGGTTGTGGCAGGGGTGGGGGCACTCGGACCAGTGGTCGCGGATGCCTCGCCGAAGCTGCCCGGGATCTCCGCGCAGGATCTGCTCGCAAAGGTGCAGACAGCGAAGGTCGACGGCCTCAGCGGCACGGTCCGCTCGGACGCGGACCTCGGCCTGCCGGCCATCCCCGGCGCGCCGGCCGGTAGCGAGCAGCTGACCGAGATGCTGAGCGGTCAGCACACCGCGCGGGTCGCGTTCGCGAGCCCGGACAAGGCGCGGGTCTCGGTGCTCGACAACCAGGCCGAGCGGGTCTGGACCACCGACGGCAAGTCCGCCTGGGCGTACGACTCCTCCCGGCGCGAGGCCGTGAAGCTGACGGTCCCCGAGCACAAGACGGCGAAGCCGGAGAAGGCGGTGCCGTCGTACGACCCGCAGGCCGTCGCCAAGCAGTTCCTCGACGCGATCGACCCGACCACCAAGGTCGAGGTCAGCGGCACCGAGAAGGTCGCCGGCCGGGATGCGTACAAGCTGCGCCTGGTGCCGAAGACCGACAAGACGACCGTGGGTTCTGTGACGCTGGCGATCGACTCCAAGACCTGGGTCCCGCTGGACGTGACGGTGATGCCGCGGACCGGCAACGACCCCGCGGTCGAGGTGGGCTTCAGCTCGGTGTCTTTCGACGTACCGTCCGCGAGCACGTTCACGTTCACGCCGCCGCAGGGTGTGAAGGTCACGGACAAGAAGGTGCCGTCGCAGGTCGGACCGAAGCGCGTCGCCCCGAAGCAGATCGAGCCGAAGCAGCTCAAGCCGGGTACGGCGAAGGCGGACGATCCGACCGTGATCGGTGAGGGCTGGGAGAGCGTCGCGATGATCCGCGGTGCGCAGACCGGCCGGCTGACCGGGAACGGGCCGCTCGCGCAGCTGCTCGCGAAGGCGCCGACCGTGTCGGGCACGTGGGGCAAGGGCAAGGTGCTGACCAGCAAGATGGTGAGCGCATTGATCACCGACGACGGCAGAGTCTTCGTCGGCCTGGTCACGCCGGACACCCTGCAGGCCGCCGCGGCGAAGGCCCCCCGCTGAACAGCCAGATGACGAGCGCGCCGGTCGTCACCCACGGGCTGACCAAGCGGTTCCACGGCGGAGAGGTCGCGGTGGACGCGGTCGACCTGGAGGTGCCGGCCGGCAGCGTGTTCGGCTTCCTCGGCCCGAACGGGTCGGGAAAGACGACGACGATCCGGATGCTGCTCGGCCTGATCGCGCCGACCTCCGGCGAGGTCGAGCTGCTCGGCGAGCCGATGCCGAAGGCGCACCTGCGGGTCCTGCCCCGGGTCGGCGCGCTGGTCGAAGGGCCGGCGTTCTACCCGTTCTGGACCGGCCAGGCGAACCTGCTCCGGTTCGACGCCGCCGACCGCACCGCCGATCCGAAGACCCGGAAGGCGCGCGCCGGCGAGGCGCTCGAACGGGTCGGGCTGTCGAACGCGGCCGGCAAGAAGGTCCGCGCATACTCGCTCGGTATGCGGCAACGGCTCGCGATCGCGGTCGCGCTGATGCAGCGCCGCGAGCTGCTCGTGCTGGACGAGCCGACGAACGGCCTCGACCCGCAGGGCACCCGCGAGGTCCGGCACCTGATCCAGGAGTTGGCGAGCGACGGTACGACGGTGTTCACGTCGACCCATCTGCTCGCCGAGGTCGAGCAGGTCTGCACGCACGCGGCCGTGATGAGCCGCGGGAAGCTGCTCCGGCAGTCGACGGTCGAGGACCTGCGCGCCGAGCTCCGCCCGCGGCTGGTCGTCCGTACGCCGGATGCCGGGACGGCGGCCGAGACGTTGCAGGGGCTGGGCGTGACGGATCTGAAGACGAGCGGTGACACGGTCGAGGGTGATCCCGGGGAGCTGCCGATCGAGAAGTTCGCGGCGGCGCTGGTCGCCGCCGACGTCCGCATCCACGGCTTCGGCCTGGAACGGCCAAGCCTCGAAGACGCCTTCGTAGCACTCACCGGGGAGGGCTTCGATGTCGCCGAATGAAGCAACAGCCGAACCGGCCCCGTTGGCCGATGCACAACGACCTGGTGCGGGGCGGCACACTCTCGCGTTGTTCCTCTCCGAACTGCGGCTGGTGTTCGCGCGGACTCGGACCCAGGTGGGGCTCGGGGTGCTGGCCGCCGTACCGCTGCTGATCGGGATCGCGATCAAGATCGCCGGCTCGGACAGCGGCGCCGAGGGCTTCATCGGGCAGATCGCCGGCAACGGCCTGTTCCTGATCGTCGCCAGCCTCGGCCTGTCGCTGCCGTTCTTCCTGCCGACGGCGGTGACCGTGATCTCGGGGGAGTCACTGGCCGGCGAGGCCAGCCTCGGCACGCTGCGCAACCTGCTCACCGCACCGGCCGGCCGGTCCCGGCTGCTCGCCGCCAAGATGGTCGCCCTCGCGGTCTTCTGCCTGGCCGCGACGATGACGATCTGGATCTCCGGCCTGATCGTCGGCTTCATCCTGTTCCCGGTCGGCGACGTCCTGCTGCTGTCCGGCTCGACGGTCTCGCTCGGCGAGGGCCTGCTCCGCGCGCTCGGGATCGCCGTCGTGATCTCGCTGTCGCTGCTCGGACTCGCCGGTATCGGCCTGTTCGTCTCGTCGCTGACCTCGACGCCGCTGGCCGCGATGGCGGCGACGTTCGGCACGTTCATCGTGCTCGGCATCCTGACCGCGATCCCACAGCTGCACGCGATCCACCCGTGGCTGCTGGTCTATCGCTGGCAGTCGTTCGCCGACCTGCTCCGCGACCCGCCGTACTGGCACGAGATAGGCCGCAACCTGCTCCTCCAAGGCGGGTACCTGGTCGTCTTCTACGCCGCCGCCTGGGCGCGAATCACCAGCCGCGACATAACCTAGGCCGCGTGCAAGCTGACCTGGTGGCCGTCCTGCGTTGTCCGGTGTGTGCTGACCGGCTGGCGCTGGACGACCGTACGGCGCGCTGCCCGCGCGGCCATGCCTACGACCTGGCCAAGCAGGGCTACCTGAACTTGTTGCCGTCGGCCTCGAACGGGATCGAGGGCGACTCGGCCGCGATGGTCGGCGCCCGCACGGTCTTCCTCGGCACCGGCCACTACGCCCCGATCCGGGACGCACTGATCCTGCAAGCCGGACTGGGCGAGGACGACCTGGTCGTCGAGGTCGGCGCCGGCACTGCCTACTACCTGTCCGGTGTCCTCGGCCTGTCCCCACGGCGCCGCGGGATCGCGCTGGACGTGTCGAAGTACGCCGCCCGTCGCGCGGCCCGAGCGGACCCGCGGATCGCGTCCGTGGTGTGCGACGCATGGCGTGAACTGCCGTTGATGGACGGCGCGGCGAAACTGCTGCTGAACGTGTTCGCTCCGCGCAACGCCGCCGAGATGGCCCGCGTCCTGGCCCCCGGCGGCCGGTTGCTCGTGGTCACACCGAACCAGCAGCACCTCGGCGAGCTCGTCGACGTACTCGGGATGGTGAGCGTCGACGAGCAGAAGGAACGCCGGCTGGAGGAGTCGCTCGCGGGGGAGTTCGAGCGCGTCGGCACCGAGCTGGTCGAGGAGACCATGCGCCTCGACCGCTCGGCCGTGGAGCAGCTCGTGCTGATGACGCCGAGCGCGCGCCACCTGAACTACCACGAGCTGCTCCAGCGGATCGCCGTACTCCCGGAGCCGGCCATGGTCACGTTGTCGGTGACCCTGTCGACCTGGTCGCGGACCTAGGTACTAGGCCGCCTGGCCGCCGATGAGTTCGCGGGCGACGACGGTGCCGTGGTTCTCGGCCTGCACGTGCGCCTCGGACTCCGAGACCTTGGACGCGTCGATCAGCTCCTCCATGCCCGGGGTGATCGGGGCGAGGGTGAGCTCCGCCGCGGCGGTTCGGATGTTCATCCCGAAGACGTCACCAAAGATGCGCTCGAGGTACGGCGTGGCGTGGTCCCAGCCGTGCTTCGGCGAACCGGGACCGTAGCCGCCGCCCCGGGCGATGGCGAAGATCGCCGGCCTGCCGACGAGCGGGCGCGAACCGAAGGCCAGGTCCTTGTCGATCACCAGCACGTCGATCCAGGTCTTCACGTTCTGTGCGATGCCGTAGTTGTACATCGGTACGGCGAGCAGGACCGCGTCGGCGTTCACGATCTCCGCCTTCAGTTCGTCGGCGATCGCCTGGGCCTCGGCGAGCGGCATCCGGTCCGATTCGGCGACCGGCTCCTGACCCACCTGGGCCGCGGCCAGCGTCGGCCACAAGGTTGCGGGCAGCGGGTGCCGTCCGAGGTCACGCCGTACCACGACACCGTCCGGGTGCTCAGCCTTCCAGGCGGCCTCGGCGCTGTCCGCGAGCGCGCGGGACACCGAGCCGTCCAGCCGGATGCTGGCGTCGACGCGTAGCAGGGTGCTCATTCGTTCTCCATCATGTTGAGGGGGCCGTGCTCTATTGAGCTGTATCGAAGATAATCTGTTGAGCAGAACATATTCAAGTCAGATCGTATTCCGGGTGTCGTACACCACGTACGATGGGGACATGTCCAGTACTCCGCCCGACGTCGCGACCCCAGGTACGCGAGGGGTCGAGCCCGCCGTCGCCAGTGGCGCACCGGTGGAGGCCGACCTCGGCTGGGCGCTGGGCGTCGTCTTCCGGCGGTACGCGAAGGCGTCCGCGGCGGCGCTGGAAGGGTTGCCCGGCGGACCGCGCGGCTACCAAGTGCTCGCCACGACGAGCGCCGAGGGACCGAAACGGCAGCTCGACCTGGCCGCTCAGCTCGGTGTCGACCGGACCGTGATGACCTACCTGCTCGACGACCTGGAGAAGGCAGGGCTGGTGCAGCGCCGGCCCGACCCGGCCGACCGCCGGGCGCGGCTGATCGCGCCCACCGACGAAGGCCACGAGGCCCTCTGTGATCTCGAGCGGCGGCTACGGGCCACCGAGGACGAGATGCTGGGCATCCTCGACGAGTCGGAGCGGTCCAGCTTCCGCATGCTCCTGCAGCGCCTGGCGATGAAGGCCAACGCCGTCGACCCGCTGCACAACGCCTGCACCCTCGCCGAGGCCGACGACCCCGCCAGCACCTAGTCCGGCGATCTAGTCCGGCGATCTAGTGCAGGGGCACGAAGCCTGACTCGTAGGCGCGGATCACCGCTTGGGTGCGATCCCGGGCATTGAGCTTGGCGAGCACGTTCGCGACGTGCGTCTTGACCGTTTGCAGGCCGAGGACCAGCTCCGCGGCGATCTCCGCGTTCGACAGTCCGCGCGCCATCAGCCGGAGCACCTCCTGCTCGCGCTCGGTCAGCTGGTACCGGTCGAGTCCGCTCGCCGCCGGGGCGCCGGCGTGGGCGAGGGCAAGCGCGCGGATCGCCTCCGGGAACAGCAGCGACTCGCTCTTCGCGACCGTCCGGATCGCCGCGATGATGTCGTCCGGCGGGGTCCGCTTGAGCAGGAACCCGGACGCTCCGGCGCGCAGCGCGTCGTACACGTAGTCGTCGTTCTCGAACGTCGTGACGACCAGGACGCGCGGTGCCGGGTCGAGGCTGTCCAGCAGCAGTCTCGTCGCCTGGATGCCGTCCACCGCGGGCATCCGGACGTCCATCAGCACGACGTCCGCGCCGGTACGACGTACCAGCGGGAGCACCTCGGCCCCGTCGCCGGCCTCACCGACGACCGTGAGGTCCTCCTCGGCGTTGATGATGGCCCGCAACCCGCTACGGATCAGCGGCTCGTCATCGACCACGACCACCGACAGGTTCATGTCATCCCTTCGTCACGCTGACGGGTAACCGGACTGCCAGTTGCCATCCCGGGTCGTCGGGCCGAGCGACCGGGCCGGCGTCGACGCTTCCCCGCAGTACGGCGACTCTTTCACGGATCCCGGCCAACCCGCGGCCGCCCCCGGAGTGATCCGACGTGCCGCTCACGGGGTTGGTCACGGGGTTGGTCACGACGAGCCGCAGCCCGGATGCGTCGAGGCAGATCGACAGGTGCACGGTCAGCTCGCCGGCCGGGCGTCCGGCATGCCGGATCGCGTTGGTCAGGCCCTCCTGGACGATCCGGTACGCCTCCCGGGAGACCGCGGCAGGCAGTTGGTCCAGCGCGCCCGACCGTTCGACCTCGATCGTGATCCCGCCGGCCCGGGTGGCGTCGACCAGCCGGTCCAGACCCCCGAGCGTGGTCTGCGGCGTGGTCCGGGAGCCTGGCCGCCGGTCGTCGCGGAGCAGACCGAGTACGTGGTCGAGATCTGCCAGCGCCGCGCGGGCGGAGGTCTCCATCGCGGCCAGCGCGGTCTCGGCGAACTCCGGATCGCTGGCCAGCACGCGACGCGCTGCCGCCGCCTGGATCGTGACCAGGCTCAGCGCATGCCCGACGCTGTCGTGCAGTTCGCGGGCCAGACGGTTGCGCTCGGCAAGGGTCGCGGTCTGCTTCTCGAGGAGCTCGATGCGCTCCGCCGCGGTCGGACCGAGCACGCGGGGCGCCAGGTACGCCAGCAGGGCGCCGACAGCGGCCGACAGCAGGAACAGCCCGACGAGACCGCCGATCGCGGCGGCCGGCATCCACAGGTCGGTCCAGTCGCCGTGGACGTCGTACGACCAGCCGGGGACGACGTCGCGAGCACCGGGGGAGCGGAACGGCGCGGCCAGCCAGATCGCGCCGAGGCCGAAGACGATCGTGCTGAGGATGCCGACGATGCCGCCCGCCAGCAGGTGCAGGCAGAACCACACTGTGGTCCGCCGCCGCTGCGGCCAGGTCCGCGCCGGGCCGAGCGGCCGCTCCTCGAACCGCACCGCGAGCAGCGACTCGACCGCGATGCCCTCGACCTCGCGGACGGCGGGCAGCAGGCCGAGCACGATCGGCGGCACCAGGCCCATCAGGACCCAGATGGTGCTGGTGGCAACCTTCGGCAGGCCGAGATCGGAGACCACCGCGCCGAGCGCGCTGCCGACCAGGATGAACGCCAGGACCAGCGCCGCGCCGAGCAGCAGGTACACCCAGCGCAGGTACGTCGACGGACGCCACAGGCAACTGATCGCCCGCCACACCCGTCGCGTCACCTCGTGCACGCTCACATCCTGTCAAAGCCGGCGGACCGCCACCTCCCTCCCCGGAGTGAACGGAGGTAAACCCGTGATTCCGGCCGGGACCGGGTGGGCCGGCTCACGAAGAAGTTGAGGTTTACGCAAATTTGACGGTGTGTCGCCGAGTTCGGTCTCTGCGGGCGTCGCGATCTGCTGCTGCGGCAGGTACGGTCTGTGGTCGGGGCGGGTGCCCGTCCGGTTACAGCATGTGTTTTCGGACAGGTATGGGGAACGGCTCCAGGACGGGTGGTCAGCAGGACCGCGAGGACCCGGCGCGGTGGACGTTAAGTCCCCGTGAAGACCCCGCGGGTGGATTGACCACCTTTCCGGATTTGATGTTTGATCAAATATCGGGACGAGAGAGGTCGATATGAGGTTGAGGCGTTCCGTCATCGCCCTGATGGCGGTCCTGGGGCTCGCCCTGGTGAGTGCGTGCAACGACGACGACAGCGGCAAGCAGGCCGGCGGCGACGGGTTGCAGAAGGTCAACTACCTGACGTCGTTCAACACCTTCGGGCGTGAGGCGTACGCGTACGTCGCCCTGGAGAAGGGGTACTTCAAGGACGCCGGTTTCGACGTCAAGATCACGCCCGGCAGCGGCACCGTCGACGTGATGAAGCTGGTCGCCGGCGGTCAGGCCGACTACGGCATCGGCGACTTCACCGCGATCGCGATCACCCTCGCCAAGCAGAAGCTCCCGGTCACCACGGCGGGCATGATCCACCAGCGGTCGATGGCCGCGATCATGTCGCTCGAGGGACTGGGCATCAACAGCCCGAAGGATCTGCCCGGCAAGACGATCGGCGACCAGCCGGGCTCCACCAACACGGTGATGTTCCCGGTCTACGCCAAGGCGGTCGGTATCGACCCGGCGTCGGTCACCTTCCTCCCCTCGCCGCCGCCCGGGCTGCCGGCCCTGCTGGCGTCGGGCAAGGTTCAGGGCATCGGGCAGTTCGTGGTCGGCCAGCCGCTGATCGAGAAGGCCGACAAGGACAAGCACCGCAAGGCGGTCGTGCTTCCGTACGGCAAGGCCCTGCCGGACCTGTACGGGAACGCGATCATCACCCGGACGGACATGGCCAAGGACCACCCGGACCAGGTGAAGAAGTTCACCAACGCGCTGCTGAAGGGCCTGCAGGACACGTACGACGACCCGGACGGCGCCGCCGAGATCCTGAAGAAGTACGTGCCGAACACCGATGTCGACGTCGCCAAAGCGGAACTGAAGATCATGAAGGACTACATCAAGCCGACGGGCTTCGAGGGTCCGCTGGGCGACGTCACGCAGGAGCGGGTGCAGAAGGTCATCTCGCTGCTCGAGGAGTCGAACGCGATCGGCAAGGGCGCGGTCAAGCCCGAGGATCTCGTGACGATGAGCCTCGCGCCGAAGAGCTGAGGTTAGGAGTACTGGAACCGGATGATTCGCCTGGACGGCGTGGGACAGGTCTTCGACGGACGCGAGGGCCAGGTGACCGCCCTGGAGAAGATCGACCTGCACGTTCGCGGCGGTGAGTTCGTCACGCTGATCGGCCGGTCCGGCTGTGGCAAGTCCACGCTGCTCCGGCTGATCGCGGGACTCCTGCCTCCGACGTCCGGTGCGGTTCAGGTGGCGGGGCAGCCCGTCACCGGACCGCGCCGGGACGTCTCGTTCATGTTCCAGCGGCCGGCCCTGCTGCCGTGGCGTTCGGTGCTGTCGAACGTGATGCTGCCGGTCGAGATCGACAAGGGCCAGGGGGATCGCGGCAAGGCGGCGTACCGGGACCGGGCCCGTCAGCTGCTCGAGCTGGTCGGGTTGCAGGGGTTCGAGCGGCGGCTGCCGCACGAGCTGTCCGGCGGCATGCAGCAGCGGGTGTCGTTGTGCCGGTCGCTGATCCGCGACCCGCAGGTGATGCTGATGGACGAGCCGTTCTCCGCGCTCGACGCGCTCACCCGGACCGAGCTGTCCGAGGAACTGCAGCGGATCAAGATGGAACTGTCCACCACGATCGTGTTCGTCACGCACTCGATCGAGGAGGCCGTCCTGCTGGCCGACCGGGTGGTCGTGCTGACCCCGCGGCCGGGCCGGATGCGGGAGGTCGTCGACATCGACATCCCGCGGCCGCGCAGCCTCGGCCAGAACGCGCACCTGACCGAGGTCGCCGCGATCAGCGGCCGGTTGCACGCGCTGCTGGCCGAGAAGGAGTCCGGCGAGCCGGGTGTGCCCGGCGAGGTGCGTCCGGTCGACGAGGTGCGGCCGTGACGACCCGGCGGACGATGCCGAAACGGACCTGGCTGACCGATTCCCCGGTGGCCGCCGTCGTACTCCCGATCATCGGCCTGGCCGCCGCGATCGGGTTGTGGTGGGGCGCGACGGTCGCGTTCTCGATCCAGCCGTACCTGCTGCCGAGCCCGTGGGACGTGGTGGTCAAGTTCTTCGAGCAGCCCGGTTACCTGCTGCAGGAAACCGGTACGTCGTTGCTCGAGACGATCGAGGGTTTCCTGCTCGCGATCGTGATCGGTGTGCCGATCGCGCTGGTGATCGTCCGCTCGGTGATCCTCGAGCGGCTGGCGTACCCGCTGCTGCTGATGGTGAACTCGATCCCGAAGGTGGCGATCGCGCCGCTGCTGGTGATCTGGATGGGCTTCGGGCAGTGGCCGAAGGTCGTGATGGTGCTGCTGATGTGCTTCTTCCCGATCGTCATCTCGACCGCGCAGGGCATGAAGTCGACGCCGACCGAGCTGGTCGAGCTGATGCGGTCGCTGAACGCGAGCCGGGCGCAGGAGTTCTTCAAGCTTCGGCTGCGGTACGCGATGCCGCAGATCTTCACCGGGTTCAAGGTGGCGATCTCGCTGGCGGTGATCGGTTCGGTGATCTCCGAGTTCGTTGGCGCCACCAAGGGGCTCGGGTACGTGATCCAGCAGTCCGGCGCGAGCGCGGACACCACCCTCGCGTTCGCCGCGATCACCCTGCTGAGCGTGATGAGCATCGTCTTGTTCTACGCCCTGGTCCTCCTTGAGCACTGGCTCCTGCCTTGGGCACAGGAGAAGCGATGACGGCTCAGGCTTCTGATGCGGATCGGCGGGTGCTGGTTCGGCCGGAGTGGCTGGAGGCGACCGTGGCGGGGGTGTTCACGGCGCTCGGATTCGACTCCGCGGACGCGACCGAGATCGCCACGGCGCTCGTCGAGGCCGACCTGCGGGGCGTCAGCTCGCACGGCGTGATGCTGGTCCCGATGTACGTCGAACGCCTGAACGCCGGCGGTGTGACCCGGGAACGCGAGCTCGACATCCTGTTCGACGCCGGTGCCGCGATGGTGGTGGACGCCCGCGGCGGGATGGGCCAGCTGTCCAGCCCGCAGGCGATGCGGCACGCGATCGAGCGCGCCGGCCGGTACGGGATCGGCATCGTCTCGGTGCGCAACGCCCACCACTTCGGCGCGGCCAGCCGCTGGGCGATGCAAGCCGGCCAGGCGGGGCGGATCGGTATCGCGATGTCGAACACCACGCCGCTGATGCCCGCCCCGGGCGGTGCGGAGCGGCTGGTCGGCAACAACCCCCTCGCCATCGCGGTGCCGACCACGGCCGGTGTGGAGATCGTCCTGGACATGGCGTTGTCGGCTGTTGCCCTGGGCAAGATCCGGCTCGCGGCCTCGGCCGGGCGGCCGATCCCGGACACCTGGGCCACCGACTCCTCGGGCACGCCGACCACGGACCCGGACGAGGCGGTGCTGGGCATGCTGCTGCCGGCCGCGGGCCACAAGGGCTTCGGGCTGGCGCTGATGATCGACGTGCTCACCGGCGTCCTGAGCGGCGGCGGGTGGGGCGACCAGGTCCGCCCGCTGTACCGGGAGCCGGACCGGCCGAACGACTGCGCGCACCTGTTCCTGGCGATCGACCCGGAGCTGATGGGCGGCGTCGAAGACTTCAAGCGCCGCTCGTCCGGGCTGGCCGCCCGGGTCCGGGGGAGTGCGACGGCGCCGGGGGTGAACCGGCTGTACCTGCCGGGGGAGATCGAGGCCGAGCGGGCGGCGCAGCAGCGGCGCAACGGCGTACGGATCGAAAGGTCGGGACTGGACGGGCTGCTGGCGACCGCACGCGCAGTCGGCGCCGTTGTCCCGTCGAGGATGGTGTGAGCTGATGCCGAAGACACAGATTTCTACCGACGCGCTGCGGAGCCCGAACGGGGTGTTCTCACAGGCGACCACGATCGAGGCGACCGGGCGGCTGGTGTTCGTCTCCGGGATGACCGCCCGCAGGCCGGACGGCAGCATCGCCGGCGTCGGGGACGTCCGCGAACAGACCCGGCAGGTGTGCGAGAACGTGAAGTCGGCGGTCGAGGCGGCCGGCGGCACGCTCGCGGACGTCTGCCGGGTGGACGTCTACGTGCGCAACATGGAGGACTTCGCCAAGATCCACGAGATCCGGGCGCAGTACTTCACCGAGCCGCTGCCGGCCTCGACGATGGTCGAGGTCAGCAAGCTCGCGCACCCCGACTACCTGATCGAGATCAACGCGATCGCCGTGGTCGCATGACCAGGGGGGAACTCGTGATGCGTGGCGTCGAGTGGACCTGAGATGAAGTACGTGATGGTGGAGTACGCCGGCAGCGAGCGGCCCGGCGTACTCGACGGCGATGCGGTTCTGTTGCTCGACGCAACGGATCTGACCGAGGTGATCGCCGGCCCGGCCGAGGTGGTGGACAAGATCCCTTACAGCGAAGGGATTCTGCGGGCGCCGCTGCGGCGGTTCCGGCGCGACATCCTGTGCACGGGGTGGAACTACTGGGACCACTTCGAGGAGAGCAAGGGCAAGCGCGAGGGCCAGGACGTGGACCGGCCCGAGCACCCGACGTTCTTCACCAAAGGTCCGGACGTGGTGATCGGCCCGTACGACGACATCGCCTGGGACCCGGCGATCTCGGCAAAGTGGGACTACGAGGCCGAGGTCGCGCTGGTGATCGGCAAGACGGGCAAGAACATCCCGGTCGACGAGGCGCTCGGCCACGTCTGGGGCTACACGCTCGCGAACGACGTGTCGCAGCGGGACCTGCAGCGTGCGCACGGCGGGCAGTGGCTGAAGGGCAAGAGCATCGACGACACCATGCCGCTGGGTCCCTGGATCGTCACCGCCGACGAGGTGGGCGACCCACAGGACATTCACCTGGAGTGCCTGGTGAACGACGAGGTGCGGCAGGACGCGTCGACGCGGCAGATGGCGTTCGATGTCGCAACGCTTATCAGTGAGCTGTCGTTCGGTATGACGTTGCGCCCGGGGGACCTGCTGCTCACGGGTACGCCGGCCGGTATCGGAAACGCCCGCGAGCCACAGGTGTTCCTGCAGGACGGTGACGTGATCGTCACCCGGTCCGACAAGCTCGGCTCGTTGCGTAATCGGGTGGCTCGGGTATGAGCGGGCCGTTGGAGCTGTTGCCAGGTGGCGGCAAGAGTGGTCGCCGTACTCTCGCGGAGCACGCGGCCGCGGAGCTGCACCAGCTGATCCTGTCCGGTGAGCTACCCAGTGGTACGCCTCTTCGCCTTGTGGAGCTGGCCAGTCGGCTCGAGATGAGCCAGATGCCAGTGCGTGAAGGTCTGCGCCGGCTGGAGGCATTGGGGCTGGTCGAGATCATCCCCCACCGTGGCGCGTGGGTGCGTGACCTGTCGCTGTCGGACCTGCGAGACACACACGAGACGCGGCTGGCGTTGGAGAGTCTCGCCGTACGCGCGGCTGCACTCCGCTTCACCGAAGAGGACCTGACGAAGGCAGCGGCCGCCTTGGCCGAGCACCTCCGGTTGTCACGCGCCGAGGACTCCACGGGTGCACGTGAGGCTCACGCGGACTTCCACTTCGCGATCTACCGGGCCAGTGGTTCACAGTGGTTGCCGCGAGCAATCGAGCCGGTCTGGCAGAACAGCGAGCGCTACCGGTTCGGCAGCCGTCCGACCGCGTTCCTGATCGAGCGGAGCCGGCAGGAGCACCAGGCGATCCTGGACGCGTGCGTGGCACGGGACCCGGACGCGGCCGAGCAGGCGCTGCGCAGTCACCTGGCCGGCGCGTTCCAGCGGATCACGGAGACCATGACGTCAAAGAAGGAGACGCCGTGAAGGTGCGCTTCGACGCGACCGGTGAGGTCGTGGTGATCACAGGTGGCGCCCGAGGAATCGGTGCGGCGCTGGCCACCGCAGTGAACGCTGCAGGTGGTACTGCGGTCGTCTTCGACGTCACTGCACCGGTGGAAGGCGTCGAGTACGTCGTGGTGGACGTGGCTGACCGGTCCGCGGTCGAGGCTGCGGTGGCGGGTGTGCTGGAGCGGTACGGGCGTATCGATGGTCTGGTCGCGGGTGCGGCGGTGCAGCCGCGGTCGACGGTGCTGGAGATGGATGCGGCCGAGTGGACCCGGACGTTGCAGGTGAATCTGGACGGTGTTGTCTGGGCGTGTCAGGCCGTCGTACCGCACATGGTGGCGCGGCAGTCCGGTTCGGTGGTGGTGTTCACGTCCGGGATGGCGTCGACCGGGTTTGCGGGCGCTGCGGCGTACGCGGCGAGCAAGGCGGCGCTGGTGGCGTTCGCCAAGACGCTGGCCGTGGAGGTGGCCGGCGACCGGGTCCGGGTGAACGTGGTCGCGCCAGGGGTGATCGACACGGAGCAGTTCCGAGGTGCGAACGCCGGTGCGGACCGGGACCACTGGGAGGACACCATAGGTATCGGCGACCCCGAGGACGTGGTCGGCCCGTTGCTGTTCCTGCTGTCCGACGCGGCCGCGATGACCGGGTCGCTGCTGACCCGGGAACGTGCCTTTGCCAAGCTCACGAGCTTTGTGGAGTAGTAAGTGACTGAACAGCTGCCTGTTGCCGTGGTGGGTGCCGGACCGATCGGTCTGACCACCGCGCTCGGTCTCGCGCACTACGGCATCCCGTACGTGCTGCTGGAGGAGGACGCCGTCCTGTCGTCCGACACCAAGGCCGGTACGACGCTCAGCCGGACGCTTGAGATCTGGAACCGGTACGGCGCGGTCGACGGCATCCTCGGCGCCGCGCTGCGGATCGACGAGATCGGCGACATCGACCGGGCCACCAACACTCCGCGCGCCTCGGTGCAGCTGGCCGAGCTTGTGAACGACACCCAGTTCCCGTTCGTCATCAACCTGCCGCAGCAGAAGATGGAGCCGCTGCTGGCGGCAGCTCTTCCGGAGCCGGTGCGGACGCAGCACCGGATGACGTCGTTCGAGGTCCGCGACGATCGCGTCGTACTGCAACTGGAGACCCCTGACGGCCCGCAGGAGCTGGAAGCGTCGTACCTGCTGGCCTGTGACGGCGGGCGTTCGCGGATCCGTGATGCGCTCGGGGTGAAGGTGGTGGGGGAGACCCTGCCCGAGCGGTACATGCTGATCGACGTCGTGGTGGACCTGGACGTCGACAACGCGCGGGACTACCCGTACCTCGCGTACTTCGCGGACAAGTCCGAGTGGATGGTGCTGATCCGGCAGCCGGACAACTGGCGGTTCCTGTTCCCGCTGGCACCCGGCGCCGACGCGCCGGGTGACGAGGACCTGCTGGTGAAGGTGAAGCAGTTCATCGGCGAGGTGGACCGGATCGAGCTCATGGGCTCGGTCGTCTACAACGTGCACCACCGGGTCGCCGAGCAGTGGACCAAGGACCGCAAGGTCTTCCTGATGGGTGACGCGGCACACCTGATCACTCCGATGTGGGCGCTCGGTCTGAACACGGGTGCGCTGGACGCGTCCAACCTGCCGTGGCGGCTGGCCTGGGTGCTGCGTGGCTGGGCTGATCCGTCGTTGCTGGACGGCTACGAGCGGGAGCAGCGGCCGGTAGCGATCGAGGGCTCGGGCGAGATGGCGGAGGCGGCCCGCAAGTACATGTCCTTCCAGCGCGGTGCTGTCACCGAGGACACGGGAGCGTGGGCCACGGCGTACAACAGGACGCTGCTGAGCGTGCGGCTGGATGTCGAGGGTGTGGGCGACTGGTCGATGGTGGCTACCTCCGCCGCACCGCCCGCCGTACGGGCGGGGGACCGGGCGCCCGACCTGGTGCTGCAGAGCCCGACCGGTCGTACGTCGATCCATGACCTGTGCCGCGACTCGTTCGTGGCGCTCTACTTCACCGACGTACGGCGCCGGCCGGAGATCCCGGTGAACGAGTCGCCCGCGTTGCAGCACTACGCGGTGTCCCGGTGGGATGCGCCGCACGACTCCGGTCTGCGTGACAGGGCCCTGTTCGATCCGGGCAGCGTCGCCACCAAGAGGTACGGCGTACCGGCGGACAGCGTCGTACTGATCCGGCCGGACGGTCACATCGCCGCGGTAGCTCCGATGGGTACTGGTGTGGCGGAGGAGCTGTACATGCGCGTCACAGGACGGGAGGCGCCATGAGTTTTGACCAGCCCTTGCAGGAGATTCTGCTGCAGACGGAGGACCTGGAGTGGGTGGAGAAGTCGCTGGACGGCCTGTCCCACAAGATGCTGTGGCGGGACCCGGTGACCGAGGCGTCGATCGCACTGGTGCGGTTCGAGAAGGGCTCGGGGATCCCGTCGGAGCACAAGCACGCCTCGAACCAGTTCATGTTCTGCCTGTCCGGCCGGTACGTGTACCTGCCGACCGGTACGACGCTGACCAAGGGCAGCTTCTACTGGAACCCGAAGGGCGTCGTCCACGGTCCCACGCGCGCCGAGGAGACCTCTGTCCTGCTGGAGGTGTACGACGGTCCGCACTACCCGGAGCGTCCGGACTTCTACGACAACGACGAGGACGCCCGCTGACATGGCCGGCTGGGACATCCACACGCACCTGATCCCGCCGACCGTGCTGGCGGCGGCACATCGGGGTGAGTTCGGGCTGTCCGTCGACAGAGGCTCGCTGGTCGTCGACGGGGAGCGGCTGCCGCTGCGCCGGCTCGCCGACCCGGCCGCACTGCTGCACTGGATCTCCTCACAGGACCTGGACGGTGCTGTGGTGTCAGTGCCGCCGGCCCTCTTCCGGTACGACGCCAGCCTCGAGTGGACCGAGCTGGTGAACCAGGGGCTCCGGGAGCTCGCCACACCGCAGCTGCGCGTGCTGGGGCACCTACCGCTGCTCGACCCGGCTGCACCCTCTGTAGCTGCCGGACTGGCCAGTGAGGGCGTCTTCAGCGGTTTTGCCCTCGGTACGCCGAGCTACGCCGGGCTGGATCCGGTGTGGCGAGTGCTGGACGCGCTGGAGGCGTTCACGCTGATTCACCCGGGACACAGTGACGACAAGCGCCTTGACTCGTTCTACCTGTCGAACCTGTTGGGGAATCCGTACGAGACCGGACTGGCGGCGGCTTCGCTCGTCTTCGCGGACGTGCCGGGGCGGTTCCCGGGAATCCGGTTCTGTCTGTGCCATGGGGGTGGTGTGACGGCGGCCGTCGCCGGACGGTGGCAGCGCGGGATCGACCAGGAACGCCCGGGGATCGAGCCGGTGTCCTTGCCGGTGGCCGAGGCCCTGCGCCGCTTCTACGTCGACGACCTGGTCCACGACGACGCCGTACTGGAGCTGCTGACGAAGACGTTCGGGCCCGAGCGGGTGCTGGCCGGGAGCGACTGGCCGTTCCCGATGGGCAGCGACGAAGTGTCCACCGACCGGTCCGCCGCGGCCGAGGTGCTGACGCGGCCGCTGGCGAAGGAGGTCGCCGAGTGGTGAGACGTGGGTTGCGTCTGGTCGTGGTTGTGATCAGATATCAAATCGTGGGGAACGGGGAAGAGGCGTGAGTACACGGGGGACTGTCCTGCGCAGTCATGGACCGGGAGAGCAGCTGAAGGCCGAAGAGGTCGAGCTGACCGCCGGTCCGGGTGAGACGTTGGTGGAGATGCGGCTGGCCGCGGTGACTCCACTGGACCGGTCGACACTGGCCGGAAAGCAGCCGTCCGTGCCGTTCATGCCGGGCTCCGAGGGAGCCGGTGTGGTCGTGAGGTCGGACGCTTTTGAGGCGGGCACGCCGGTCGTGGTCCGTGGTGAGGGCGTCGGCGTGACACGGGACGGTGTCTGGGGCCGGTACGCCGTCGTTCCGAATGCCGCCGTACACCGGCTGCCGTCCTCGCTGGAGCCGGGTACGGCGCTCGCGTTGATGACGCCGGCGTTGACGGCACA
Organism: Kribbella sp. VKM Ac-2566; assembly: GCF_004366005.1. Taxonomy (NCBI): domain Bacteria; kingdom Bacillati; phylum Actinomycetota; class Actinomycetes; order Propionibacteriales; family Kribbellaceae; genus Kribbella; species Kribbella sp. VKM Ac-2566. The sequence continues at coordinate 25,436 of NZ_SODT01000013.1, forward strand.
CACCGCCGTACGACGGGTTGCCGACGTACAAGAGGGTGAGACGGTCGTGGTCACCGGTGTCACCGGTCTGGTCGGGCACATGTGTGCTGCGATCGCACGGTCGGCCGGTGCGTCCCGGGTGATCGGCCTGGTGTCGCTGGACGACCGCGCCGACGGTGCGACCGGAGTGGTGGATCAGCTGGTCCGTGTGGACGGTCTGGGACAGGTGGGCCGAGAGCTTCCGTGGTGCGACGCAGTCATCGACACGATGGGCGGTCCGGTGGCCGGTGGGGTGCTCGGGCACATCTCTCCGGGCGGACGGATCGCAGCACTGGGCTACAAGGCCGGTGAGTTCACCACGATCGACTTGCACCAGCTGATCGGCCGGGACCTGCGGGTGCTGCCCGTGAACCTGCAGCGGACCACGCTGGCGCCGGATGCGGTCGGTCAGGCGCTGGCCGATATCGCAGCGGTGTCCTGGCGAGCGGACTACGAGGTCGTACCGGCAGAGCGGATCGGCGACGTGCTGGACCGGCAAGCAGGCCGGGTTCTGCTCGACCTGACAGGTCTCTGAGAGAGCACCAGTGGCCTAGACCGCTCATGTTTGCTGGGCTTTGAGCTGAGCAATCTGTGGTCGAAGGCCGCCAGATACCCGGTCGGCGGCTACGGTACCTCCAGAGCTCAAGAGGAGAGAGGCAGCCCGCTACTGATGATCCGACGACTCGAGCTCACGCCTGGGGGGCCGACCGGGCGTCGTACGCTCGCCGAGGAAGCTGCCGCCGAGCTGCACGAACTCATCCTGTCCGGCGAACTTCCCAGCGGTACGGCGCTCCGGCTGGAGGAGCTCGCCAAGCGACTGGACATGAGCCAGATGCCGATCCGGGAAGGGCTCCGGCGGATGGCGGCGCTCGGACTGGTCGAGATCGTCCCGCACAAGGGCGCCTGGGTGCGTGAGCTGTCGATGGAGGACCTGCGCGACACCCACGAGACCCGGCTGGCACTGGAGTCCCTGGCAGTGCGTGCGGCCGCGACACGCTTCTCCGACTCGGACGCGGCGGCCGCCCGGACCGCACTGGCCGAGCACGTCCGGTTGTCGAAGCTGGGCGACAACATCGCGTCCCGGCAGGCGCACACCGAGTTCCACTTCGCGATCTACCGGGCCGGCGGTTCGCGGTGGCTGCCGCGGGCGATCGAGCCGGTCTGGCAGAACAGCGAGCGCTACCGGTTCGGTTCGCGGCAGACCAAGGCCCGGATCGAGCAGACCCGTCGCGAGCACCAGGCGATTCTCGACGCGTGCCTGGCGCACGACGAGGAGGGTGCGGAGGCAGCGCTGCGCGAGCACCTCGAAGGCGCCATGCAGCGCATCACCGAGACGATGGCGCGTCGCTCGAAGCAGTAAGGGCAGTGAGCTCCTCGAACCGGTCCTGCTGCCAGCCGGTCGCGTCGAACACCGCACGCAGCAGCAGCCCGTCGCTGCTCGCCCGGTGCACTCCTAGGAGTTCTTCGAGCGGCTTGCTGCCCAGGCCGTCGTAGTACTCGTCCAGTGCCTGCCGCCGTCGCTGCTCGGACGCTCCGCCGATCTCCTCCAGCGGTGCATCGCACCCTTTGACGTGGCCTGACCCGACCTGCTGACCCGGCGCGAGTTGCTGGATCAGTTGCTCACCCGCACGCACGTCCTGGGCTCTCACGCGTGCACCCAGCGCACGACAGTCGACGCGCCGGAGTGCGCGCTGCACCCCTTGTGAGATGGCGATGTGGTCCGGGTGACCTGTCAGCCCGTCACTGCCGACTGTGAGGATGAGCTCCGGCTCGATCACGGCGGCCGCGACCTCGATCGCTTCGGCCACGTCGTCCGGCGATGCCGCGGCCAATGACCGTGGTCCAGCGCGACCGCCGTCGTCGACCCACTGGTCCACCGCTCCCAGCCAGTCCCACTCGTTGATCCCGAGCAGTGCGCAGGAGGCGCCGAGATGATCGAGGGCTCCGTGCATGCCGGCGGTAGCGACCCGCAGTACGACGTGCCAGCCCTGCTCGTTCAGCACAGACGTGGCGGCGCCGGTGGCGAACACCTCGTCGTCGGGGTGTGCGTGGACTACCAGCGCCGTCCGCATCTAATCAGCGAGATGTGCTGGGAAGCCGCCGGTGGCGATCGGGCTCCAGCGCTCCGGGGTGATGCGGATGAGGCACTTGCCCTGCTTCACCATCGCCTCGCGGTACTCGTCCCAGTCCGGGTGCTCACCGGAGATGGAGCGGTAGTAGTCGACCAGCGCCTCCACCGCGTCCGGCAGCTCGATCACCTCACCGCTGCCGTCCACCTGCACCCACGCGCCGTTCCACTCGTCCGACAGCACGACCACGCTGGCCTTGCCGGCCCGCTTCACGTTCGTGCTCTTCGCCCGCTCCGGGTACGACGAGATGACGATCCGGCCCTCCGTGTCCACACCGCCCGACACCGGCGAAGCCTGCACCGTCCCGTCGGCCCGGGTGGTCATCAGCAGCATGTGATGACGCGGCCGCACAAACTCCAGCAACCCGTCGAGCCCGACCTTGGTATTGGTCGCAATAGTCCTCGGCATGCCTCCTACCCTATGTGCTGGGCGGCTGTGGGCGACCGGATTGACTTGTTCGAACAGGTGTTCGAACATGGGAGTATGACGGGGAGCGAGGCAACGGCGAGTCGGGTCACGGCGCTCGACCAGGCCCGTCTGCTCCTCGCTCAGGCCAAGGACCGGAAGTCTGCCCAGAAGTCATTGCTGAAGGCCGCCGCCGAGGCGCCGTCGGTGGCTCGGGTGCAGCAGGCTTTGGACACGGCGGGGGTGGACCGGGAGCTGCCGACGCATCCGGCAGTGGGTGAGCTGCTGGCGGGAGCGAGCCTGCGCGGCGGTTCGGTGTACTCGGTGCGGGGGAGTGCCGCGCTGGTGATGGCGCTGATGGCCGGTCCGTCCGCGGAGGGCGCCTGGTGCGGTGTGGTCGGCGTGCCGTCGTTCGGGGCCGAGGCGGCGCGCGGGCTCGGGGTGGACCTGGAGCGTCTCGTGCTCGTTCCGGATCCGGGGCCCGAGTGGCTGAGCGTCGTCGCCGCGCTGGTCGACGCGCTGACCGTGGTGGTCGTCCGCCCGCCCGGTGAGGTGACACCGGGGGAGGCGTCCCGGCTCGCCGCGCGGCTCCGGACCCGCGGCGCGATGCTGATCGCGTACGGGTCCTGGCCCGGCAGCGAGGCCCGGTTCGAGATCGAGAGCAACACCTGGACCGGACTCGGCGACGGCGAAGGCCTGCTCACCGCCCGCCGTGCGACCGTCGCGGTGACCGGCCGGCGCGCCGCCGTACGCGCTCGTCACGAGCTCTGGCTGCCCGCCCCCGACGGCACGATCCGCTCCACCGGGACCTCGGAAGCCCGGCCGGAGGAGTGGGCGGACCAGATCGGCGCGGTGGGCTGATGGGCGGGCTGATGAATGGGCTGGTGAACGGGCTGACCCGGACGATGGTGATCTGGGTGCCGGACTGGCCGGTGGCGGCGGCCGCGGTGGCGACCGGGCGATCACCGGACGAGCCGATCGCCGTACTGGAGAAGGGAAAGGTGCTTGCCACCTCCGCCACCGCGCGCGCCGAAGGGGTGCGGCGCGGGCAGCGGGCCCGGGACGCGCAGTCGCGGTGCCCGGAGCTGGTCGTGCTGAAGTACGACCCGGTGATCGACGCGCGGGCGTTCGACCCGGTGATCTCGTGCCTGGAGGCGATCACGCCGGGCGTGCAGGTGATCCGGCCGGGGATGTGCGCGTTGAAGGCGCGCGGCCCGGCACGGTTCTACGGCAGCGAGGAGGCGGCCGCGGGGAAGCTGCTCGACCGGCTCGAGACGTACGACGTGCACGGCAGCCGGATCGGGATCGCCGACGGGCCGTTCGCCGCGGAGCAGGCGGCCCGGGTGAGTTCCGCGCGGACCCGGGTGCACGTGGTGCCGCCGGACGGTTCACCGGAGTTCCTCGCGCCGCTGTCGGTCGACGTACTCGAGCAGCCGGCGCTCACGGATCTGCTGCGCCGGCTGGGGCTGCGGTCGCTGGGTGCGTTCGCGCAGTTGCCCCGGACCGAGGTGCTGACCCGGTTCGGTCCGGACGGCGCCTTCGCCCATCGGCTGGCCCGTGGGTACGACGACCGCCCGGTGACCGGCCGGGAGATCCCGCCGGAGCTCACCAGGACGCTCGACTTCGAGCCGTCCGTGGACCGGGTCGACCAGGTCGCGTTCGCGGTCCGGGCGGTCGCCGACGAGCTGATCGCCCGGCTGACCGAGCTCGGGCTGGTGTGTACGACGTTGCGGGTCGAGGTCGGCACCGAGTCCGGGCGGATCCACGAGCGGGAGTGGCTGCACCCGCGCTGGTTCACCGCGGCGGACGTGGTGGACCGGGTGCGCTGGCAACTGCAGGGGAGCGGTACGGCGACCAGCGAGCTGACGTCACCGGTCGTCCGGGTGCGGCTGGTCCCGGACCAGGCGGATCCGGTCGGCGCGCATGTCGACGGGTTGTGGGGCGGCGGTCCGGACGAGCGGATCCACCGGGCGTTGTCGCGGGTGCAGAGCATGCTCGGTCACGGTGCGGTGGTGTCGGTGGTGATCGGCGGCGGTCGCGGGTTCGCGGAGCGGCAGACGCTGGTCCCGTGGGGTGATCCGGCGGTCCCGGCACGGCCGCCGGACCAGCCCTGGCCCGGCTCGATCACCGGCTCGATCGGTACGGCGAAGCGCTGGCCGGCGCTGGCGCCGACCATGGTCTTCCCGGAGCCGATCCCCGCGAAGGTGTTCGCCTCGGACGGCACCCAGGTGTCGGTCAGTGCCCGCGGCGAGTTGTCCGGCGTACCCACCGCGTTCACCCTGCTCCCGGCCCGCGGCCCCGGCGTTCAAGTTGCCGACAGCAACAAGATCCACCCGATCACCGCCTGGGCCGGACCCTGGCTCACCGCGGAACGCTGGTGGGACCCCAGCACCGAGTCCCGCCAGGCCCGCTTCCAGTTCCAGACCGCCGACACCCGCGCCTGGCTCTTCACCCTCTGCCGAACCACCTGGCACGCCCAAGCCACTTACGACTGATCAACTCGCCAACATAGGTTGACTTCATGCATCGGAGCCGGATTTCCACGTTTCTGATCGACGTCAAGCGGGACGAGGTGCCGGACGCCACGGCGTTCTGGTCCAAGGCTCTCGGCGTACGGACGTCTTCGCCGGAGGGTGAGCCACAGTTCATCAGCCTCCACGACGCCGTCCCGGGGTACGTGACCGCGATCCAGTCGGTCGACGACGAGCCGCGGTACCACCTGGACATCGAGACCGACGACGTCGCCGCCGAGGTCGCCCGCCTGACCGGGCTCGGCGCGGTCGAGGTCGCGAGCTGGCAGGGGTGCCACACCCTCCGTGCCCCGGGCGGGCATCTGCTGTGCGTCATCCCGGTGCACAGCGACCCGGCGCACTTCGAGCAGCACTCGACCGTCTGGGACAGCGAGTAGGCCGTCAGGCGACGTGGACGGCGGGAGACTCGGCGCGCGCGAAGAGACGGTCGAACACCGCTACCCGGTCGAACTGCAACGCGTACTCCCGAGCGCGCCGCTCGGCCGCCACGCGCTGCTCGCGGGTCCAGTCGCACACGACCTCGTCAAGCACGGTCCGCAGCGTGGCCGGATCACGCTGCGGCACCAGCAAGGCCGTATCACCGACGGCCTCGGGCACACCGCCGGTCGCGCAGGTGATGATCGGCCCGCCACCGGCGAGAGCCTTCTCGACCAGCGCGATTCCGAACGTCTCCACGAACTCCGGCTGCTCGCGTGTCGGCAGCACGAACGCCGCGCTCCCGGCCATCAGCGCCGGCTTCTCCGCGTCGTCCACATCGGTCAGCACCCGCACTCGCTCGCCCAGCCCCGCTGCCGCCACCCGCGCCAGTACCTCGTCTTCCTGCGGACCGCGCCCGGCCAGGACCAGCTGCACCTGCTCGGCCGACCGCGACCCGGCGTAGGCGTCGATCAGGTCGTCGACGCCCTTCGCCGAGGCGATCCGGGACAGGAACAGCACGTACCCGTCCCGCGAAAGGCCCCGACGGGTAAGCGTTTCGCCGATCCCGTCATCGGTGAGTGACAGGTAGGACGAGGAATCGACCGCCGGGTAGGAGATGGCGATCCGCTCACGGCACTGCTGCGCGAACGTCGTGCCGTGCATACCGTCGAGGGTCGCCGCCGAGGCCACGATCAGGTCCCTGGTGTACTCCGAGACCGCCACGCAGTGGTCGGCCGCCAGGTAGACCGAAAGGATGTGCGCGGCCGCCCCGAACCGGCCGGTGTCCACGCACTCGCGCACCACGTTGGTGATGTCGGAGCCCACCGCCTCAGCCACCGTGGTGACCCGCGCCGGCCCGATCCGGCGCGCCACCTGGACGGCCTCCTGTACGGCGATCGCGTGCGGGCTCAGGTACAGCGACATCGCCACCGTCGGCACCCCGTCGCTGAACAGCTCGACCAGCCGCCCGATGAGCCCGGACAGGTAGCGCCCGTCCGGAACCCGGTAGTCGCCGACGGGATCGGGCCGCTCCACGGTGATCCCAGGGCTGTACGGCAGCACGCGGTCGAGTGGTTTCAACGGCAGCCCGGCCGCCTCCAGCGCGTCCAACGGCCAGGTCACGATCCGTACGTCGTCGTACCCGCGGGTGAGCGCCACCTCCGCGAGGCACCGGGCCTCACCGGAGTGCCCGCAGATCACCGGATCGGCGCGGACGACAACGACCAGACGGCGGTTGGGCGTGGACGGGATGTTCATGCGTCACCTCCAGTGGGGTGCAGCGGGTCGGATGTGGACGGTGGCCTGATCCGGGTGCCCCAGCCCGAGGGCCGAGGGCCGAGCTCGATGTGCAGGTTGCGGATGTGCCGCAGTTCCCGGCCGGAGATCCAGGGGCGTTCCAGGGTCTTGCCGTCCACCGCGATGGACTGGACGTAGGAGACCGGTCCTCCTGCCTCGACCGGCTCGAAACCTGTGGTGGTGATGGACAGCTCGCCCTCGGGCAGCCGGGTCGTGGACTCCGCCACGGCCGGCGCGCTCACCAGGAACAGGTTCTGGCCGGCCACCGGGAACAGCCCGAGCGTCGCCCACACGTACCACGCGGACAGCCCGCCGGAGTCGTCGTTACCCGGCAGCCCGCCCCGGCCGGTGCCGAACTGGTTGGCGACCGCAGCATGCACCACCTCGGCGGTTCGGTCCGGCCGTCCGGCGTAGTGGTAGGACCACGGCGCCTCGTAGTCCGGTTCGTTGTTCAGTCCCTCGAACCTGCACAGGCCGTACCCGGCGTCCATCTCGGCCACGCTCGGAGCCACTCCCGGCTGGGTGACCGGTACGGCGCCGTACCCGAAGAACCGGTCGAGCAGCCGGACGAACGCCTCGTCTCCGCCCGTCAGCGCGATCCGGGCGCGCATGTCGTGCAGCAGCCGGAAGGAGTAGTTCCACCGGCCGCCCTCGTAGAACGTCGAGTCGCGCAACAGGCCGGTGCCCGGGTCGTACGCCGCCCGCCAGCCCTGGGCGAGGTCGCGCATCTGCTGGGCCAGCATCCGGTCACGCACCTTGCCGGCGATCGCCGCGGTGCAGTGGTAGGCGTACGCCAGGTCGAGGGTGTGGCTGATCGGATGCGCCACACCGTGCACCAGATAGTCCTCGCCGTACGTCCGGCGCAGGTCCATCTCCAGGTGCACCATGGCCCAGTCCCAGTCGATCCCCGGCAGATCCAGTTGGCACAGGTCGGCGAAGAAGGTGTGCGCGAGGGCGCTGCCCTGCCGGGAGAACCGGTCGGCGCCCTTGGCCATCCGGTAGCCGATCGGCAGGTTGCCCTCCTGCTCGCAGATCGACAGCAGCGCGCCGGCCAGCTCGACCGAACGCTGCGGGAACAGCGTGGTCATCAGCGGCAGTTGGGTGCGGTAGATGTCCCACATGGTGCAGATGTCGAAGGCGTACGGGCCCTCGGTCGTCCACGACGGGCTCTCGTCCGGGGCGAAGCACGGCTTGATCAGCGAGTGGTAGAGCGCGGTGCCGAAAACCGTTGCCTGGTCATCGGACTCGGACTTGATCGAGACCTTGCCGAGGTGGTCGCGCCAGGTGGCTGCCGTGTGATCGCGCCGGCCGGCAAAGGTGGCCTGGATGCTGCCGACGTCCGCGTGCAGGTTGTCGCGGGCTGTCGCACACCCGCGCAGGGAGAACCCCAGCCGCACCTCGACGGTCTGCTCGGCGCGCGAAGGGCCCATGAACATCAGCCCGAAGGGCCGCAGTGTGGTCGGCCGGATGTAGTCGAAGTCGAGGCGGGTGCCGCCGGGCATGAGGCGCCGGTCGTACCACAGCAGCTGCCGCCAGCCGGGGGCGTCGACCTCCAGGTGTACGGCCAGCGGCACACCCTCGACGTGGATCTCCCCTTGAGCCACCCCCGGCTCCAGCATCGCCAGGTGCGCCTTCAGCGGCACGGTCTGGCTGTGCGGGATGGCCAGACCGCCGGTCGAGGCGTCGATGACGATCCGGGCGGCGTCATTCGCCGGGAAGGTGTACCGGTGGACGGCCGATTTGGGGCCGACGGTCACCTCGCACCGCACCCCTGAACTCAGCGTCGCCGCGTAGTACCCGGGCTCGGCCACCTCGTCGAGCAGGTCCCAGGCGGTGCCCAGGTCGTCGAGCGGGCCGAGCATCGGCGTGACCCGGAAGTAGTTGTAGTACTTGCGGATCGCGCCGGTGCCGGACTGCTGGAAGTGGGTGAAGCCGGAGGCGACCGGGCGGTCGTACAACAGGTCGGGCACGCCCTCGGTGTTGAAGTCGTACAGCCCGTAACCGGTCGGGTAGGCCCCGGAGTACGGGCTGGCCGACACCATCCCGAAGGGGTGCGTGGCGCCCGGATGGGTGTTGCCGACCTGCGGCTTGGGCCACCACCAGGTCGCGGCCAGGCCCTTGGGCGTGGGCAGGTCGGTGGCGCCGGTCCCGATGAACGGGTCGACGTGCTCGGACATCATCGGGCCTCACCGCCTCGTGCGGCTGATGTGGACTCTCAAAGTAGGAAGCGCGTGTTTCAGGCGCGTGTTCGAAGGAGTCGGGCAGGTTACGAGCGCGCTCGTCGGCCGGCAGCAGAATCCGGTGATCGGGTGGTGCGGCCCGGTCTAGGCTCCGAGACATGACTGAGCTTGCGGCGACGTTCCAGCAGGAGGCAGTGGCGGAGGCCTATCAGCATCGGCCGCCGTACCCGGACGAGGTGTTCGATCGGCTCGAGGAGCTGATCGCCGACGAGCCGCGGCGGGTGCTCGACATCGGCGCCGGTGAAGGCGCGATCGCGCGGCCGCTCGCGCCGCGGGTCGAGCACATCGACGCGATCGACTTCTCGGCGCCGATGGTCGCGGCGGGCAAGCAGCGCCCGGGTGGCGACCACCCGAACCTCACCTGGCAGGTCAACCCGATCGAGGCCGCCGACCTCGACGGCCCGTACGCACTGGTGACGGCCGGGGCGAGCATCCACTGGATGCCGTGGGAGCAGACGTTCGCGCGAATCGTCCCGCACCTGACGCCGAACGCCCAGCTCGTCGTCATCGAGCACGGCCCGGTCGAGGAGCCGTGGACGGCTGAGCTGATCCCGGTGATCGAGCGGCACTCGCGCAAACAGAACTACGACCCGAAGTTCAACGTCGTCGACGCGATCGTCGAACGCGGCCTGCTCGACCTCACCGGTACGGCGCGCACCACGCGCGTCGAATACCGGCAGACGGTCGCCAACTACATCGAGAGGCTGCACTCCACGTCCAGCCTGGCCCGCGACCTGATGCCCGCCGACGAGGCTGCCGCGTTCGACGCCGGTGTCGCGGAAGCGCTCCGTCCGTACGCGAAGGACGGCGTACTCGACCTGACGATCCAGGCCGAGCTCAGCTGGGGCCGGCCGAAGATCGCAGGTTAGCCGCGCGCGACCGCAGGTAGCGCTGCTCGGGAAGACTCTGGGTGAGCCGCGCGGCGAGCTCGTACGCCGATCGCGCGGCAGCCCCTTCGCCGGACAGGTCGAGCAGATGCGCCCGTACGGCGGCCAGCCGATGGTGCTCCTTCAACGCCGGATCCACGTCGTCGAGCAACGCCAGCCCGGCGGCGGGGCCGTGCACCATCGCGACCGCGACGATCCGGTTCAGCGTCACCATCGGACCCGGCGCGGTCGCCTCGAGCAGTTCGTACAGCATCAGGATCTCGCGCCAGTCGGTCTCGTCGGCGTCCGCCGCCGAGTCGTGGACCGCGGCGATCGCCGCCTGCAGCTGGTACCGCCCGACCGGCGCCGATCGCAACGTCGACTCGATCAACTCGGTGCCCTCGGCGATCGCCGCCTTGTCCCACAACGACCGGTCCTGCTCCGGCAACGGCACCAGCGCCCCGTCCGCCGTCGTACGGGCAGGCCGACGCGCGTCGGTCAGCAGCATCAACGCGAGCAGCCCGGTCACCTCACCCTCGGCCGGCAACGAAGCATGCAGCTGGCGTGTCAACCGGATCGCCTCCGCACTCAGCTCGACCCGGTGCAGCGACGTACCGGACGAGGCCGTGTAGCCCTCGTTGAAGACGAGATACAGCACATGCAGTACGGCGGCCAGCCGTTCGGGCTGCTCCGCCGCCGGCGGCATCGCGAACCGCGCACCCTGGAGCTTCGCCTTCGCCCGGCTGATCCGCTGCCCGATCGTTGCCTCCGGCACCAGAAAGGCCCGCGCGATCTCCCCGGTCGTCAACCCGCCGACGGCGCGCAGTGTGAGCGCCACCTGCGACTGCGGCGTCAGTGCCGGATGACAGCACAGCATCAGCAATGTCAGTGAGTCGTCCTCCGACGACGCAGGCTCCGGGGGAGTCCATGACGCGACGGTCTCCTCCCGCCGCGTCCGGGCCGCCTCGTTCCGCAGTACCTCGATCCGCCGCCGCGAAGCGACCGTGATCAGCCAGCTGCGCGGATTGGCCGGAACACCTTCACCCGGCCACTGCAGCGACGCGGCCAGCAGGGCCTCTTGTACGGCGTCCTCGCACGCGTCGAAGTCGCCGTACCGCCGGACCAGTGCGCCGAGCACCTGGGGCGCCTGCTCGCGGAGCAGCTCCTCGAGCATCAGCTGAACGCGCTGAGGTCACGTACGGGACGCACTTCCACGACGCTGAACGGCGCCTCCGGGATCTGCGCGACGATCTCCACCGCGCGGTCCATCGAGTCGCAGTCCAGCAGGTAGAAGCCGGCCAACTGCTCCTTCACCTCGGCGAACGGGCCGTCCGTCGTCAGCGGCTTACCGTCGCGGACCAGGACCTGTTTGGTCAGCTCCGGGGCGTCGAGCGACTCCGACGCGACCAGCTCACCCTGCACGGCGAGCGCCTCGTGCAGAGCGGCGTACCCGGCCATGCCTTCCTTCTTCTGCTCGTCGGTCAGCGAGTCCCAGACCGCGCGGGACTCCGGGTTGCCGTAGATCAGTACCAGGAACCTCATCTGCTCAGGGTAAGCATCACCCTTGGGTATCGATCGGGTCACCGGTTCGTCGCAGGCGTAGCGGCGGGGAAAACGGCGCGTTCTGGTATCAGGGGAAAGCCGGGGCGTGCCCCGGGACGGCCGGGCGTAAACCTGTCGGGGCTCCCCAGTAGAGTTACGACGGGTATCCAGGGTGGAGAGAGGGAGGGGTCGCGTGCCGGACTTGGAAGTGTCCGACCGGGTGTGGACGATCCCGAACGCGCTCAGCTTCCTGAGGTTGCTGGGGGTGCCACTGTTCCTGTGGCTGGTCCTCGGACCCAAGGAAGACGGCTGGGCCCTGCTCGTGCTGGCCGTGTCCGGGTTCACCGACTGGGCCGACGGCCAGATCGCCCGCCGGATGAACCAGACCAGTCGCCTGGGTCAGATGCTCGACCCGGTGGCCGACCGGCTGTACATCTTCGCGACCGTCATCGGCCTGGCCCTGCGCGACATCATCCCCTGGTGGCTGGCGATCGCGCTGCCGCTGCGGGACCTGCTGCTCACCTTCACGCTGCCGGCGCTGCACCGCCGCGGGTTCAACGCGCTGCCGGTGCACTTCCTCGGCAAGTCCGCCACGTTCTGCCTGCTGTACGCGTTCCCGCTGCTCCTGCTCGGCGACGGCGACAGCACCCTCAACCTGCTCGCCCGCGTGTTCGGCTGGGCGTTCGCGATCTGGGGGACCGGTCTGTACTACTGGGCCGGCGCGCTGTACTTCGCCCAGCTGCGGCACCTGATCCAGACGGTCAAACCGATCAAGGGCCCGGCAGGGTGACCCAGCAAGCCCCAGAGCAGCCGACCCAGCCGCCGACCCAGCAGCCACGGCGCGTCGACGCGTCGATGTCGCTGCTGAACAACCTGATGGCGCACCCCATCGACGAGGGGTACGCCGTCGCCGCTCGCACCCGTTCGAACCAGGACGGCAAGCAGGCCCGATCCCGGCACCGGATCATGCTCGTGGTGGCCGCCGCCGTACTCGGCTTCCTGCTCGCGGTCGCCGCCGCGCAGAACTACCGCAGCGCACCGGAGGCGGAGAAGCAGCGCAAGGAGCTGATCACCCGCATCAACCAGGCCGACAACCGGCTGACCGTGCTGCGCAACAACCAGTCCCGGCTCGCCGACGAGGTACGCCGGTTGCAGGCGAGCGGACTGAGCAACGACAGTACGGGCGCCGCGCTGCAGCAGAAGCTCGACGACCTCGAGCTGCAGACCGGAGCGATCGCGGTGACCGGCCCGGGGATCAAGGCGGTGATCGACGACGCCAAGAATGCCGACGCCAAGGAAGGCCGGCTGCTCGACGTCGACCTGCAGCAGCTGGTCAACGGCCTGTGGACGTCCGGTGCGGAGGCGATCGCGGTGAACGGTCACCGGATCACGTCGCTGACCGCGATCCGCGGTGCGGGCAGTGCCATCACCGTTGACTACAGTTCGCTGACCCCGCCGTACACGGTGCTCGCGATCGGGGACACCGCGACCATGCCGGCCCGGTTCGCGCAGAGCTCGGGCGGGCAGTGGGTGCAGTACCTGGTGAGCAACTTCGATGTCCGGATGACGATCACGACGGAGGACTCCTTGCTGGTGCCGGCCGATGCGACCATCGCGTTGCGCTACGCGAAGGTGGGAACGAGATGATCGCCGTACTCGGGCTGGTGATCGGTGTCGTCGTCGGTCTGCTGGTGGCGCCCGACGTACCGGACTGGGCGCAGCCGTACCTGCCGATCGCGGTCGTGGCCGCGCTGGACGCGGTGTTCGGCGCGCTGCGCGCGTTCCTCGACGGGATCTTCGACGACAAGGTGTTCGTCGTGTCGTTCGTGTCCAACGTGCTGATCGCGGCCCTGATCGTCTACCTGGGCGACCAGCTCGGCGTCGGGTCGCAGCTGTCCACCGGTGTGGTCGTCGTCCTCGGCATCCGCATCTTCACCAACATGGCCGCGATCCGCCGGCACATCTTCCGGGCCTGATCATGAGCGACGAGAAACCTGACAAACCGGACACGCCGGACCAGCCGGACAAGGCCGCGGTCGAGCCGCCGCAGCCGCAGACCCCGACGCCGATGCCGAAGCCGCGGACGCCGAACCTGGCGCTGCGCAGGCTGCGGGCCGGGTTCAAGCCGTCCCGCGGCCAGGCGATCGTCGCGGTCGTGCTCGCCCTGGTGGCCTGTGTCGCGGTCGTGCAGGTCCGGGTGAACCGGGCCGACGACGGCTACCAGAACGCCCGCCGCGAGGACCTGATCGCGATCCTCGACGGGCTCGGGCAGAACACCCGGCGGCTGGAGGGTGAGATCGCCGATCTGGAGGAGCGGAAGAACTCGCTGTCCTCCAGCGCCGACAAGGCACAGACGGCCCGCGAGCAGGCGGAGGCGCAGGTCCGCACCCTCGGCATCCTCGCCGGTACGCTGCCCGCGCAGGGCCCGGGGGTCCGGATCACGCTGAACGACCCGCAGGGCAAGATGACGTCGAGCAACCTGCTGGACGCGATCGAGGAACTGCGGGACGCCGGCGCCGAGGCCATCCAGATCAACGGAGCGGTCCGGGTGGTGGCCAGCACGGACTTCGTGGACGACGCCCCGGGAATCGGGATCGACGGCCAGAAGGTGAACTCGCCGTACGTCATCGAGGCGATCGGGGAGTCCCACAACCTGTCCGAGGCGGCGAACTTCCCGGGCGGTCTGGTCAGTGAGGTGACCGGCCCGCAGGTGGGGGGAACCGCCGAGGTCAACGAGCTCGAGAGCGTCTCGATCACTGCCTTGCACGCGCCGGAGGAGCATCGTTACGCTCGCCCGGCGCCCAGCCCCACGAAGTAGAAACGAGGACAAAGGTGTACCCCGAAGACCTGAAGTACACGGCCGAGCACGAGTGGCTGAAGGCAGGCGAGGAAGGGCCCGTGCGGGTCGGCATCACCGACTTCGCGCAGGACCAGCTCGGTGACATCGTGTTCGTGCAGCTGCCCGACGTCGGCAGCGTCGTGCGGGCCGGCGATGCCTGTGGCGAGCTGGAGTCGACCAAGAGCGTGAGTGACCTGTTCGCCCCGGTGAACGGAACGGTGACCGCTGTCAACGAGGCGCTGGCCGACCAGCCGGACCTGGTGAACAGCGACCCGTACGGCGAGGGCTGGCTGCTCGACATCGACGTCGAGGACACCGCCGAGGTGGCCGCGCTGATGGACGCCGAGGCCTACCAGGCCCAGCTCGACCAAGCCTGAATCAGGGCTGATAAGTTACGGACCTCAACCGCTGGTCGAGGGTTGAGGTCCATGTCCACACTGTTACCACGGGGTCTATCGAAAACGTCGCCGGACCACCGGCGATCGGGAGGATCACAGCATGCCGTTCTGCAACCAGTGCGGGCACGAGAACTCCGAGGGCAGCCGGTTCTGCTCGCAGTGCGGAGCGATGCTGCCTGGCGCGGACCGCCCGGCGGCAGCCCCGGCGGCTCACCAGCCGCAGCAGCCGACGCCGGGCGTCACCGACACGGCGATGCTGACCCCGATCGGCGCCGAGCCGGAGCCGGAACGTACCGGCGAGCCGCTGTCCGCGGACGACGCGGCCGCGGTCGGCGCGCTGCCGGCCGGATCCGCCCTGCTGATCGTCCAGCGCGGACCGAACGCGGGCAGCCGCTTCCTGCTCGACGTCGACGTGGTCACCGCCGGCCGGCACCCGGACAGCGACATCTTCCTCGACGACGTGACGGTGTCGCGCCGGCACGCCGAGTTCCGCCGCGACCCGTACGGCGTGAAGGTCCGCGACGTCGGCAGCCTGAACGGCACGTACGTCAACCGTGACCGGATCGACGAGGTCCAGCTGACCAACGGCGACGAGGTCCAGATCGGCAAGTACCGGCTGGTGTACTACGCCAGTGGCCAAGCCTGATCCCAGCGCCGAAGGCCCTGTGGGAGGCCGCGGCATCGGAGAGGTGCTGCAGCTCCTGCAGGCCGAGTTCGCCGACGTCACGATCTCCAAGATCCGGTTCCTGGAGGCCGAGGGGCTGGTGACGCCTGCCCGTACGGCGTCGGGCTACCGCAAGTTCAGTGCCGCCGACCTCGACCGGTTGCGGTACGTGCTGACGGCGCAACGCGATCAGTACCTGCCGCTGAAAGTGATCAAGGAACACCTCGGTGCGATCGACCGCGGTCTGCAGCCGGCTGCTGCCGGTCCGCCGGTCGCGCCGAGTTCGTTGCCGCAGACACCGGGTCAGCCCGTCCCTGAAGACTTCGGTGCTACCGGCACCGAGCTGCGGCTGACCCGGGACGAGCTGCGGGCCGCTGCCGGCGTACCGTCCGAACTGCTCGACGAGCTGGAGAGTCACGGGCTGGTGGTAGCCAGCGGCAACCACTACGGCGGTGACGCGATCGTGATCGCGCAGGTCGCGGCCGAGCTGGCGGCGTACGGTCTCGAACCTCGGCACCTGCGGGCGTTCCGTACGGCGGCGGACCGCGAGGTCGGCCTGATCGAACAGGTCACCGGGCCCCGCCGTACCGAGCAGACCGGCGAGCTGGCCGCCCTCACCGTCCGTCTCCACACCGCTCTGGTCCGCTCCCGCCTCCCGCGTTCGTAAGGCTGTCCACAGCGAACCCCCGTGGGCCTACCCGGGCCTTCGGCTCGGAGTAGGCTGAACGTGTGCGCGAAGTCGACGTGGTCGGAGTCCGGGTAGAGATGCCCTCGAGTCAGCCGATCGTGCTGCTGAAAGAGGTCGGAGGTGAGCGGTACCTGCCGATCTGGATCGGTGCGGCCGAGGCGAGTGCGATCGCCTTCGCCCAGCAGGGCATGGAGCCGCCCCGGCCGCTGACGCACGACCTGTTCGCGGAGACCATCCGGGTCCTCGGGCACACCCTCAGCCAGGTCCGGATCGTGAACCTGACCGACGGCATCTTCGAGGCGATCCTGGTGTTCGACGACAAGACCGAGATCTCGGCCAGGCCGTCGGACTCGATCGCGATCGCGCTGCGGACCGGGACGCCGGTGTTCTGCGCCGAGGAGATCCTCGCCGAGGCCGGGATCCCGGTCCCGGAGAGTGAGACGAACGGCGCCGACGAGGTGGAGGAGGAAGAGGAGGTCGAGCGGTTCCGGGAGTTTCTCGACCAGGTGACTCCGGAGGACTTCGACAAGAGCTGACAGCAACAGGACCGAGGTAACGATTCGTACGGCGGTCGCGACACGCTCCCGGCTCGATGCGGTTGTCGTTGACCCGGTCAGGGCGGCGGCTTACCGTGAAGAAGTCGTGGGGTGGTGTCACTCCACGGAGATGGCTCGTTCCAGTCGGTATCCAGGGAGGCTCAGGCGTGACACGCACCGGGGACACGGATCTGACGGCGCAGTCGACGTCCGACGCGCACGCAGAGGCTGTGGCAGCCGCTACTGCCACCGCCGGCGTTCAGGGTCTGCTGTTCGACGACGACCTGCGGCCGATGCCGGAGGACGTCGGGTTCCGCGGTCCGACGGCCTGCGCCGCGGCCGGGATCACCTACCGGCAGCTCGACTACTGGGCCCGCACCGGCCTGGTCTCCCCGTCCGTCCGCCCGGCGACCGGCTCGGGGACGCAACGGTTGTACGGTTTCCGTGACGTTCTGTTGCTGAAGGTCATCAAGCGGCTGCTCGACGCCGGGATCTCGCTGCAGCAGATCCGGACCGCGATCGCGCACCTCAGCAAGCGCGGGTTCGACGACCTGACCCAGATCACGCTGATGAGTGACGGCGCGTCGGTCTACATGTGCACGTCGCCCGACGAGGTCATCGACCTGCTGGCCGGCGGCCAGGGCGTGTTCGGGATCGCACTCGGTGGTGTCTGGCGCGAGGTCGAGGGTTCGCTCTCCGAGCTGCCGACCGAGCGGGCCGACGGTCACGACGAGGGTGACGGCGACTCCCACGCGAACGACGAGCTCGCCGCTCGCCGCCGCGCCCGGATGACCGGCTGACCCTGTCAGAACTGTTGCGGGGTTCCTGGTAGCCTCGAGGCAGCCGTTCACAGCACTCGGGAGAGTCCCGTGTCATCGGGCGCCGAAGGGGCAATTCCTCCCCGGAACCTCTCAGGCCCATGGACCGAGTGTCGCAGGCGACTCTGGAGCGCAGCGCGCGTGACAGAGGGGGAGGCCACCGGCAGCGTCTGTCAGCATCGGAGCCTCTAGTGAACGACACCCCCCAGCTCTCGGCGACCTTCGCCGACCGGCACATCGGGCCGCGCCCGGACGAGATCGCCCGGATGGTCGAACTCCTCGGGTACGACGACGTGGACGCGCTCGTGGACGCCGCGGTCCCGGCCTCGATCCGCTCGGCCGAGGCGCTGCGGCTGCCCGAACCGGCCTCCGAGGTCGACGCGCTGACCGAGCTCCGTCAGCTCGCGGCCCGCAACACCGTCGCCACGTCGATGATCGGCCAGGGGTACTACGGCACCTTCACCCCGTCCGTGATCGTCCGCCGCCTGGTCGAGAACCCGGCCTGGTACACGGCGTACACGCCGTACCAGCCGGAGATCTCCCAGGGCCGGCTCGAGGCGCTGCTGAACTTCCAGACCGTCGTCTCCGACCTGACCGGGCTGCCGACCGCGAACGCGTCGCTGCTCGACGAGGGCACCGCGGCCGCCGAGGCGATGACGCTGGCGCACCGGTCGAACAAGAAGAGCAAGTCCGACCGTTTCCTGGTCGACGCCGACACCTTCGCGCAGACGATCGCCGTCGTGCAGACCCGCGCCGAGGCGCTCGGCATCGAGGTCGTCGTCGCCGACACCACCGACGGCCTGCCCGACGGCGACTTCTTCGGCCTCCTCGTGCAGTACCCGGGGTCCAACGGTGTCGTCCGCGACCTCAAGCCGCTGATCGAGGCGGCACACGGGCGCGACACGTTGGTTGCCGTGGCCTCCGATCTGCTCGCCCTGACGGTGCTCGAGGCACCGGGGGAGGCGGGCGCCGACATCGTCATCGGTTCCTCGCAGCGTTTCGGCGTACCGCTGTTCTACGGTGGCCCGCACGCCGGCTTCATGTCGGTCCGGTCCGGCCTGGAGCGGTCGTTGCCAGGCCGCCTCGTCGGCGTATCGGTCGACACC
Source organism: Kribbella sp. VKM Ac-2566 (assembly GCF_004366005.1). NCBI lineage: Bacteria > Bacillati > Actinomycetota > Actinomycetes > Propionibacteriales > Kribbellaceae > Kribbella > Kribbella sp. VKM Ac-2566. The sequence continues at coordinate 43,929 of NZ_SODT01000013.1, forward strand.
GACGGTGCCCCGGCGTACCGGCTGGCACTGCAGACCCGTGAGCAGCACATCCGTCGCGAGAAGGCGACGTCGAACATCTGTACGGCGCAGGTCCTGCTCGCGGTCGTCGCGTCCATGTACGCCGTCTACCACGGTCCCGACGGACTGCGGGCGATCGCCGAGCGCGTGCACTCGTACGCCGGGAAGCTCGCCGCCTCGCTGCGCGCCGGCGGTGTCGAGGTCGTCCACGGCGACTTCTTCGACACCGTCCTCGCCCGGGTCCCGGGTCGCGCCGCCGACGTGGTGGACGCCGCCCGGCAGAACGGGATCTGGCTGCGGCTCGTCGACGCGGACCACGTCGGCATCTCCTGCGACGAGAAGACCGACGTCGCGACGCTGACCCGCGTCTGCCAGTCCTTCGGCGTGCAGTACGACGACACGCTCGAGGCTGCTGCCCTGAGCGTGCCGCGGACCACGGAGTACCTGACACACCCGGTGTTCAACACACATCGGTCCGAGACGGCGATGCTGCGGTACCTGCGCAAGCTGTCCGACAAGGACTACGCGCTCGACCGCGGCATGATCCCGCTCGGGTCCTGCACCATGAAGCTGAACGCGACCACCGAGATGGAGCCGGTCACCTGGCCGGAGTTCGCCGACCTGCACCCGCTCGCGCCGATCGAGGACGCGGCCGGCTACGTGAAGCTCATCGGTCAACTGGAGCGCTGGCTGGCCGAGGTCACCGGGTACGCGAAGGTCTCGATCCAGCCGAACGCGGGCTCACAGGGTGAACTGGCCGGCCTGCTGGCGATCCGCGGATACCACCGCGCCAACGGCTCCGAGGATCGCAACGTCTGCCTGATCCCGGCGTCCGCGCACGGCACCAACGCCGCCTCCGCGGTGATGGCCGGTATGAAGGTCGTTGTTGTCAAGGGCAACGACGACGGCACGATCGACCTCGACGACCTGCGCGCGAAGGCCTCCGAGCACGCGGCCAAGCTCGCGGCGATCATGATCACGTACCCGTCCACGCACGGCGTGTACGAGGAGAGCGTCCGCGAGGTCTGCCGGATCGTCCACGACCACGGCGGCCAGGTGTACGTCGACGGCGCGAACCTCAACGCCCTGCTCGGGCTCGCGAAGCCGGGCGAGTTCGGCGGCGACGTCAGCCACCTGAACCTGCACAAGACGTTCTGCATCCCGCACGGCGGCGGTGGCCCCGGTGTCGGCCCGGTCGCGGTCGCGGCGCACCTCGCGCCGTACCTGCCGAACCACCCGCTGCTCGACCAGGCCGGTCCGGACTCCGGTGTCGGCCCGATCAGCGCGGCGCCGTTCGGTTCGGCCGGTGTGCTGGCGATCTCCTGGGCGTACATCCGGATGATGGGCGCCGAGGGCCTGACGGCGGCGACGAAGGCCGCCGTACTGACCGCGAACTACGTGGCGAAGCGGCTCGAAGGTGCGTTCCCGGTGCTCTACACCGGCGAGAACGGCCTGGTCGCGCACGAGTGCATCCTGGACCTGCGGCCGATGACCAAGGAGACCGGGATCAGCGTCGACGACGTCGCGAAGCGGCTGATCGACTACGGCTTCCACGCGCCGACGATGTCGTTCCCGGTCGCGGGCACGCTGATGGTCGAGCCGACCGAGTCCGAGGACCTCGGTGAGCTGGACCGCTTCTGCGACGCGATGATCGCGATCCGGCACGAGATCGACCGGGTCGCCGCGGGCGAATGGCCGGCCGCCGACAACCCGCTGGTGAACGCGCCGCACACCGCGGAGTCGGTGATCAACGACAAGTGGGAGCACGCCTACACCCGCGAAGAGGCCGCCTTCCCCCGCTCGGTCGACCGCGCCTCGAAGTACTGGCCGCCGGTCCGCCGCATCGACGGCGCGTACGGCGACCGCAACCTCATCTGCTCCTGCCCTGCACCGGAGGCGTTCGAGTAAAACGGGCATACTGGTCTGCCCACGACCTGCCTGGAGACTCCAGTTGACTCAGCTGACCGACGTACGTCCGGACACCGCCGCTGCTCTGTTCGCCGAGATCGCGACAGCGCAGGGGGAGTCGAAGTTGCCGTCGGTGAACGCCGGGGTGCTGCGGGACGGGGAGCTGGTGTGGACCGGGGCGCGGGGCCGGTTCGCGACGGCTGACGGAGCCTTGCCGGGGGCGGATGTGCAGTACCGGATCGGGTCGATCACGAAGACGATGACGGCGGTCCTGATCATGCAGTGCCGCGACGACGGGCTGCTGTCGCTGAACGATGCTGTCGGCAAGCATCTGCCGGGGATCGCGTTCGGGGACCTGACGATCCGGCACCTGCTCGCGCACAGCGGCGGGATGAACGCGGAGCCCGAGGGCCCTTGGTGGGAACGGAATCCGGGCGTCACGTTCGACGAGCTGGCCGCCGCGATGAACGACTCGCAGGCGGCCGGCCCGGCGGATCGCCGGCACCACTACTCGAACCTCGGGTACGGTTTGCTCGGCGAGATCGTGGCGCGCCTGCGCGGGGTGTCCTGGCTGGAGCTGACGCAGGAGCGCATCCTCGATCCGCTCGAGATGCGGCGTACGTCGTACTTCCCGTCGGCCCCGGCCGCCGACGGATTCTCGGTGCACCCGTTCAGCGGGCAGCTGGACCCGGAGCCGGCGTACGACTCGGGTGCGATGGCACCGGCGGGGCAGTTGTGGAGCACGATCGAGGACCTGGCGCGGTACGCGACGTTCTGGATCGACCCGGTGCACGAGGTGCTGAGCCGGGAGTCGGTCGAGGAGATGGCGGCGCCGGTCGCGTCGGATCCGCGGGAGGGGCTGAATGCGTCGTACGGGCTCGGGCTGCGGCTGATCGCGGACGATCCACATCTGCTGATCGGTCACACCGGTTCGATGCCGGGTTTCCTCGCGGGGCTGTTCGTCGACCGGGTCCGCCGGGTCGGTGCGGTGACGCTCGGCAACGCGACGTACGGACGGGTGGCCTCGCTGGCTCCCGACCTGGTCCGCATCCTGACCCGGTACGAGCCGCCGATCACGCAGGAGTGGGTGCCGGAGCCGCCGCTGGCCCAGGGCGCCGAACTGCTCGGCCACTGGTACTGGGGCAACACGCCGCTGACGATCTCCGTCTGCGCGGGAATCCTGCAACTCTCCGGCGGCCTGACGACCCGCCTGTCACCCCTCGCCCCCGACCTCTACCAGGGCCGAGACGGCTACCTGGCCGGCGAAAAACTCCACGTGATCCGCAACGGCGAAGCCATCACCCACCTGACCGTCGCAACGTTTGTCCTCACGAGAACCCCCTACGGTCGTTAGGCTGTACCGAAGTTGCCTAGACCGCATGGAGTAGATCAGGGGTAGATCGCCCGGCTTCGGACCGGGAGGGCGCAGGTTCGAGTCCTGCCTCCATGTCGAAGCGTTGTTCCATCCAGAGAGCGGGGGGTTCCGGATGTACGCGACGGGCCGGCTTCAGCACGCGCTCGAACGGGCGCTGGTTGCGGACGATCCAGCGGTACGTCGGCGCGCCGCGGTCCGCGTCGATGCCTGGCGCACCGTTCTCGAGGGGATGGCGTCCGGACGGCTGACGATCGGGTCGCGGACGCCCGTCGCCGACACGCCTGTGTGGGTCACGCTGGAAGTGGTGACCGGAGGGTTCGCGACCGGACGGTACGTGGCGGAGTCGCCGCCGAGTGCCGACGAGCTGGCCCGGCTGCCGGTGAATGCGCCGGGGGAGACGGACCGGGAGCGGGTCAATCTCTGGTACCTCGGTGACGAAGGGCTTGCGGAGCTGGGGCAGGCGCTGCGCACCGGGCGTTGCCGCGTCGACGTACCGGAGGAGTCGGCGCTGCTGGTGGTCGCCTGGTTGCTCGAGCACGGGCACTTCGCCGCCGCGCTCGACCTGGTGGCCGAGCTGCGTCCGTTGATGCACCGGCTCCGTTTCACCCCGACGTTCGGTCCGTCGTCGGCTCCGGCCGGGGCGGTCGTACGGCGGCAGTCGGTGGACGAGGTCCGTGCTCAGTTGCGGCAGGCCATGGTGCCGCCGCGGATTGCCGCGATGCGGGAGACCCTCCAGGTCTGGAACCCGCTCCACGACCGGCTGGTGGCGCTGTGGTGCGACACCGTCGACGGTGACCTCCCGGAGCTGGTGTCGGGTACGGTGAGCGGTGGCTGGCCGTGCCGCGTCTGGCCGGACGACTGGGTGGAACGGCGGCGCCAGTGGCTGGACGACTACGCGACCGCGGCCGAGTTGCATCACGCGCGGCACCCGAAGAGCAACTTCGCACGGCTGCAGTCGGCCCTGGAGCGCTGTCGCGTCGACAGCTCGGCCCTGACCGGTCGCGAGGTCGGGTGGATCCGCCGCGCGCTGGCCAACACGATCAGCGCCCACGGAGCGCCCGGATCGGAGGCCCGCGCGGCCTTGCGTACGGCGCAGAACGAGGCGGCGGCGCGTCCGACGTACGCGACTTTGGCACACGTGCTGAGTACGCGGCTGGACCGCTACCCGCGCGACGGCGGACTGCCCGCGCTCGATCCGATCGCGGGGGACGTCGACGGCGCGGAACTACCCGCGGCCGCCGGCGTGGCGATGCCGCCGCACCTGCTGGCGAAGGCGGCCCGGGCGCTCGAGGCGCCGATCGGCGAGCTGGTGGATCGCGGCGTCATCGGCTCGGGGGAGGTGCTGGCCGAGGTCCTGCCGCAGGTCACGTCACAGTTGCTGGCGGCAAATATCGCGGATCCGGTGCTGGCCTCGGTCTATGCGCAGACCTACGCGGCCTTCCGTCGTCGGCGCAGTCTGCTGCTGCTGAACCTCGAACACCAGGTGCGGTTCGACGAGCTGCCGTGGATCTCCGCCGTCGCGCCGTACCGCGACCGCTCTCAGAAGGCGAAGCGAGCCGCCGCGCAGACGTTGCGGGAGACCACGACTGTCGCGCTCGGCGCGTTCCCGCAGACGATCCTGCCGAACCCGCTCGTCCGCGAGTTCCGCACGCTGGTCAAGCAGGCCGATCTCGGACTGCCGCTCGTCGAGGAGGTCGCTGCCGACATCTTCATGGGCACGTTCACGGCGAAGTGGCGGGAGGCGGCGTCGGTCGCGAGCCGGGTGCTGTCCGGAACGTTGTACGGGCGCTACTACGACCTGCCCGCTGCGTGGCCGGCCGCCGAGCAGCGTTCGCTGATCCGCTGGCGCAAGCTGACGTCCGACGACTTCGCGGAGATGTGCCACCGTCGTGCTCGGGAGGCGCACACCTCGCAGACTCCCGGGTACGTCGCCCAGAACGGGACGGTGCTGGAGCAGAGCCAGATCCTGACGTCGCACAACCTCGCCGTACTGATCGAGGCGCTCGACCTGACCGACTGGCTCCGCGAGGTCGGCCCCGAGCTCGCGGACCGCGCGTTCAGCTGGGCGATCCAGCGTCAGACCCAGCCGGTCTCGACCTGGATCAGCGGACTGCAGGGCCTGAAGAACACGGCGTACGCGTGGCGTCAGGGAATCTTCTTCCTCAGCTACAGCGACCAGACGGACGTCCTGACCAAGCTCGAGAAACAGGCTCGCGTCCTGGGCCCACCCTTCGAACCAGCCGTCACCGGGCTCCTCGACGTGGCCGCAGGCGCCCGCTTCGACTCCCAAGGCCGCACCCCCAACGGCGGCCGCCGCCTCCTCGGCTGGACCACCGGCCCCCACTGGTGTTCAGCTACGGCGGGCTGACAGCTCTTCGGCCTCCACGGTGAAGCCTGCTTCCCGCAGCCGATCGGCGGCCCGCGAGAGAGTTTCCGCGCTCAGGGCGTCGGTGTGCTCGCGGGCGACGGCGACCGCCTCGGCTGCCAACTCAGGTACGAGCGTCGTCTGCGTGGCTCGTGCGAGGTCGTCCAGCAGGTCGTCGTACTGTCGCGAATCGAGTGTCGCCAGCGTCCGCCGTACGTCGAGACCGGTACGGAAGACTGCCAGCGACTCCGTGGACTCGCCGACGACACCCAGGCCGTGCCCGATCAGGTTGCACGCGTCCGCATAGCCGGCGCGGTGCTCCTCGCTTTCCGAGACCAGCTGCCGCCAGAGCTCGAGGGACTCGCGCCAACTCGCGATGCCGTCCTCGGTGCGGTGGAGATTGGCCGAGCGGCTGCCGAGCACACGGAGCGCCTCGGCGAGCTCGGGCCTGTGGTCCGGGACCCTGTCGGCCAGCGTGCGCTCGTACTCGACCCACTCCTGCGTCGACTGCAGGGCCTCCAGCGGACGCTCGAGGCGTCGCAGGGTCGTAGCCAAGCCCTCTGTTGTGTCAGCCGCGTTCTCGAGCAGGTCCGGATCTGTCGGCACCAGACGCCGGTAGAGCGTCGCGGCCTCCTCGGCGACAGGAAGCGCCGCCTCCCACCGATCGGTACGCCGCAGCTGGGTGGCGAGGTTCTGCAGGTGCAGAGCGAGTAGTACCTCCTGCGTTGCCACCAGGGACCGCTGGACGACGACCGCTTCCTCGGTGAGTGTGGTCAGCTCACCCTCCCGATTCAGTCCTGCGAGCGTGCCGGTCAGGTGGTGCAGCGCTTTGGACAAGTTCTCGCGGCGGCTCGAGTCAGTGGTCACGACCTCTCGCCACGTCTCGACGGCCTCGCGGGCGACCGGCTCGGCCTCCTCGTGCCTGCCCAGTTCCCGGAGCAGCGCTCGCTGCCAGTCAAGTGTTCCGGCCAGTAACACCAGACCCTCGTCGGGATGCCTGGCAGCGAACTTACGGTAGTGATGCGCCGCCTTGCGCGCGCTGTCCAGTGCCTCCACACCCTTGAGGTGACGGCCGATCAGAACGTGTCCGCCGGCCACGGACCGGCGCGGCCGGAACTTGCCAGGCCACATGCCTGCGATCAGCAACACGAGGCTGAGCGTGACCAGCAGGTGGCCGAACCGCCAACCCAGGATCCAGCCGGCCAGACCGCCGACGACGCCGAGATCGCCGACCGTCATCATGCCGATGCGGACGTAAGTGTCACGCCGGCCCTTTACGGCAGCTGTCATGTCCGTCCCCCTTCGACCCTTGTTCGTGAGATGCCGGAGGGGGTGGGGTGGTTGCGTGGGCCGTGAGGATTGCCACTTCGGACGTGGTCGAGTTGACACGGTGGGTGAGGCGGACAAAGGTTAGGTCTGCCTTAGTAAGGGTTGCCTTACTCGACAACTTCCCGGGAGATCTGGATGTCGCAGCCCGCGCGTCTGTCCGCCGTGACAGCCCCGCCCGCACCTGTTCGCGATCCGTTCGCCGCCCGCTGGCCGCTGGCCTCGACGGTCTCGGACCGTGAGCGCGGACCGTTGCCGCACGGTTCGCCGGGAGCGGTACTGCGGCGCGCTGCCGAGGTGCTGGGTGAGCCGCGGGTGCCGTCGACCGGAGTGGGCGAGTCCGCCGCGCTCGACCTGATCGCGGGGCTGCTCGACGAGCACGGGATCGACCTGAGCCACCCGCACGCCGCGGCGCACCTGCAGCCGCCGGTGCTGCAGGTCGCGGTCGACGCAGACGCGCTGGCCTCGGCGTCGAATGCCTCGATGGACACCTACGACTCCGGTCCCGCGACGCTCGCGATCGAGCAGTGGGTCGTGCGGGCGCTGGCAGCGCTCGCCGGATTCGGCCCGCGGGCGGACGGCGTACTGACGCCCGGCGGCTCGATCTCGAACCTGCTCGCGATCCTGATCGCCCGCGACAGCGCGGCCGCCGTCGCGGGTGTCGACGTACGGCGGAACGGTCTGCAGGGCGTCGACCGGCCGGTCGTGTTCTGCTCCGAACTCGCCCACTTCTCGATCCAGCGAGCCTGCGCCGCGCTCGGGCTCGGCGAGCAGGCCGCGATCACGATCGCCTCCGACGAGAACTTCCGGATGCGGACCGACGTGCTCGCCGACGAGCTCGCGAAGCCCGGCCGTACGCCGGTGGCCGTGATCGCGACCGCGGGTACGACGGACTTCGGATCGGTGGATCCGATCGCGCCGATCGCCGCGCTGGCCCGGCAGTACGGCGTCTGGCTGCACGTCGACGCGGCGTACGGGTTCGGGGCGCTGTTCTCGGACCGGCTGGCGCCGCTGCTCGCCGACGTGCCGCTGGCGGACTCGGTGACGCTCGACCTGCACAAGATCGGCTGGCAGCCGGCCGCGACCAGCGTGCTGCTGGTGGCGGACCGGAGCCGGTTCGCGGCGTTCGACCGCTCGGTGGACTACCTGAACCCGGCCGACGACATCGACTCCGGGCTGGACGGGCTGCTCGGCCGCAGTCTGCAGACCACCCGCCGGCCGGACGCGGTCAAGGTCGCCACCACGCTGACGGCATACGGACGGGCCGGACTGGGAACGATGGTCGACACCTGCCACGAGCTCGCGCACGCCGCCGCGGCCCGGGTCGTTGCCGACAGCAACCTTGAGTTGCTGGCGCCGGTGACCCTGACCACGGTGCTGTTCCGGGTCGCCGGGCAGGGCCTGGACGCGTCCGGACTGGACGCGCTCCAGGGCGAGGTCCGGCGCCGGTTGCTGACGTCGGGGCGGGTGCTGATCGGCCGGACCAAGCTGCCGGCCCGCGGCGGCCGCCCGGCGGCGGTCGCGTTGAAGCTGACGCTGCTGAACCCGAACGCCACCGCGACGGACATCGAGGACCTGCTCGACCAGGTCGTGGCCACCGGCCTCGACGTCCAGACCGGCGAAGGAGCGGCGTGACTATTGCGGCTGATGCTCATCTGAACGCGATCCTGCGGTGTTACACCCGGGAGTCGTCCGTACCGGTCGCGGTCGGTGCGCTGAGCTTGGAGGTCGGCGGTTCGACGGTGACGGCGCGGGTGGCGCACGCGTCGCGGACCGGGTTGCACCAGTTCACCGACGTACAGGTGGACGGCGTACCCGCCGTACCCGAGGAACTCGTGCGGTTGTTGTCCGTCGGCGCGGATCCGGCTGAGATCGACGACCTGGCGGCGCGGACGGCGGAATCAGTGCGCAACGTCGCGCTCTTCGTCGAGCTCGCAGACGGCCGGCGGGGGCCGGGACGCTTCCTGGAGCTCGAGCAGGCGTTGCTGTTCGGGCATCTGAACCACCCGGCGCCGAAGAGCCGGGACGGACTGAGCGGTAACGAGCTTGCGGCGTACTCGCCGGAGCTCGGCGGCCGTTTCGCAGTGCACTGGTTCGAAGCCGACGCCGAACTGGTGTCGTCGGACCAGGTGGCCGGCGCGCCCTCGCTGCAGGGACTGGACGCTGTGCAGTTGATGGGCGCGCTGGCCGGCATCACTCCGTCGTCGGGCCGGGTGCTGATCCCGGCTCATCCGTGGCAGGCGGCGGCGGTGGCCGAGCGTCCGCGGGTCGCGTCGCTGATCTCTGCCGGTCGTGTGAAGGCACTGGGACCTGGCGGCGCCCAGTGGTACCCGACGTCCAGCCTGCGGACCGTGTTCCATCCGGATCTGCCGGTGATGCTGAAGCTGTCGCTCGGACTGCGGATCACGAACTCTCGGCGGGAGTCGACGCCGACCGAACTGCGGCGCGGGCTGGAGATCAATCGACTGCTCGATGCGGCGTACAACGCGGGTACGGCGACCGCGCACCCGCGCTTCACCATCGTTCGCGACCCGGCTTGGGTCGCGCTCGACGAGGGTGGACCGACGTTGACCGGTCTCGACGTTGCTGTGCGGGAGGTCCCGGCGGACGTCAACAGCTACGCCTGCCTGGCGGGGCTCGTCGCTCCGCGTCCGGGCGGTGTGAGTCGGTTGAGTGTCTTCGCGGCGGAGGATCCGGTCGCGTGGGTTTCGGCGTACATCGACAACGTGCTGATCCCGATGCTGCACCTGTACGCCGAGACGGGCATCGGTCTCGAGGCGCACCAGCAGAACACGCTGGTGCGGCTGGACGGGGCAGGGCGGATCAAGGGCGGCGCTTATCGCGACAACCAGGGCTACTACCTCGCGTCGTCGTACCTGCCTAGTCTGCTGGCGGTCACCGGCCTGCGTGACTCGACGCTGGCGGTGGTGGACGACCCGATCGTCGACGACCGGCTGACCTACTACCTGCTGCACAACCAGGCGCTGGCCGTGGTGGGGTGTCTGGCGGCGGACGGGGTCGCCGACGAGGACGAGCTGCTCGGTGTGGTGCGGGAGCGGCTGACACTCGCTCTGCCACTGCTGAAGGCTGCTGGACCTTCTGGCGATCGGCTGGCGCGGCGGTGGCTCGAGGCGGAGATGCTGCCGTGCAAGGCGAACATGCTGACCCGGCTGCGGGGCATAGACGAGGTAGTCGCGCCACTGGACGCACAGTCCGTCTACCTCGACATCCCTAACCCGCTGCGGTGACGTCGTTCGAGCTGCGGCCGGCGGGCCCGTCAGACGCCCCACGCATCGCACTGTGGATGTCGCAGCCACACGTCCGGCGCTGGTGGCAGCAGAGCTGGTCTGTGGAGCGCTGGGCGCAGGAGATCGAGCAACAAGCTGCGGGGGAGCACTCCACGCCCTACTTGGTCGCGGCGGAGGCGGAGGAGTTCGCGTACGTCGAGTTGTACCGGGTCCGGCACGACCGCCTTGCGGGGTACTACGCGTACGGCGAAGAGGACCGGGGCGTGCACGTGGCGATCGGTGAGGTCGCGCGCGTCGGCCAGGGCCTCGGGCGGCAGCTGCTGCGCTGGCTCGCTGATGAGGTGCTGCGCGCAGAGCCGTCCTGTGCGCAGGTGGTCGCCGAACCGGACATCGAGAACACCCCCTCCGTCCGCGCGTTCGCCGCGGCCGGATTCGTCCAGCACGGGGAGCTACAGCTGCCCGAGAAGACAGCACTACTGATGGTCCGTACCCGGGCTGTGCAGGGAGGCATGACGTGTACGACGTGATTGCGATCGGCTGCGGGCCGTTCAACCTCGGACTGGCCGCACTGGCGGACGGTGTGGACGACGTACAGCTGGCTGTGCTCGACAGCCGGCCGGAGTTCACCTGGCATCGCGGGCTGATGTTCGAGGACGCAATGCTGCAGGTGTCGTTCCTGGCGGATCTGGTGTCGTTGGTCGAGCCGGCGCATCACCTGTCGTTTCTGTCGTATTTGAGGGACAACGACCGGCTGTACCAGTTCTACGTGCGGGAGAAGTTCCATCCGACGCGGAGGGAGTACGAAACGTACCTGCGGTGGTGTGCCGCCCAGCTGGACTCACTGCATTTCGGTCACCACGTGCAGGACGTGGAGTGGAACGGCTCGTCGTTCGAGCTGACTGTGGAGCGTGGTGACAGCGTTGAGCAGTTCGAGGCTCGGCATCTGGTGGTCGGCGTCGGCACCGAGCCGTTCGTACCTGCTGCGCTGGCAGGGCTGCCTGCTGAGCGATTCACGCACTCCGCGGACTACCTTTTCCGCAGGGAGGATCTACTGCGCACAGGTCGGGTGACCGTGGTTGGATCCGGGCAGTCGGGTGCTGAGTGCGCTCTGGACCTGCTGCGAGCCAACGGTCCTGCTGTGTCGTGGTTGACCCGTACGCCGTCGTTCGCTCCGCTGGACTACTCCAAGCTGGTGCTGGAGATGACGACCCCGTCGTACGTCGACTACTTCCACGGACTGGATGAGCCGGTACGCGACAAGCTGGTGAAGGAGCAGTGGCGGCACTACAAGGGCATCTCGTCGGAGACGCTGGACGACATCCACGACGTCCTGTACTCGCGGGACCTGCCGGTTGAACTGCAGTGTGGTGTGGCTGTCGTCTCCGCGGTGGCGCGTGCTGACGGGCTGGAACTCACCATGCTGCACGCGGACAGCGGGAAGACCTTCCAGCACCTGACAGGCGCTGTCGTCGCCGCGACCGGGTACCGGAACCGCCCACTGCCGTTCCTGGAGTCGCTGCAATCACAGATCGAGCACGATGCTGCCGGTCGCTGGGTCATCAACCGCGACCACAGCGTACGGGGCGCTCTGGAGGGGCGGATCTTCGTCGCGAACGCGGACCTGCACAGCCATGGCGTCGCTGCACCGGACCTCGGCATCGGAGCGATCCGCAACGCAACGATCCTGAACAGCGTGGCCGGCCGAGAGGTGTTCCGGCTGCCCAAGTCCACCGCGTACACGACGTTTGCGATCCCCGGATGAGTGTCTGGACCGAGTGTTCGTCGGAGCTGCTGGCGAAGCTCATCTCGCAGTTCTGCACGGAGGGTTTGCTGGAGCCCGTCGGCAACCGGCTGGACCTCGGGGCAGTGTCGTACGTGTTCGAGGCGACGCGCGGTGGCTTCGGCAGTTGGCGGGTCGATCCGGCGTCGATCCGACGTACCACGGCCGGCATCCTCGGCAACGACGAGAGCGAGGTCGCCACCGACCCGATCCGGTTCTTCGTCGACGCTGCCGACGTACTGGGGGTCGACGGGTCCACTGTGGCCGGGTACGTCGCGGAGCTGACGAGCACGCTCGCGGCCGACGTACGGATGGCCTCTACGGCAGTGCCCGCTTCTGAGTTGCTAGAGCTGCACCACAGTCGGCTGGAAGGGCACCTGACCGGGCACCCGCTCCTGGTCGCCAACAAGGGCCGCCTGGGCTTCTCGGCCTCCGACAGCGAGCTGTACGCCCCAGAGGCGCGTACTCCGCTGCACCTGGTCTGGCTCGCCGTACGACGTGGTCTCGCCGAGTTCCGCGGTACGCCGGAGCTCTCGGAGCACTCGGTCATCGCCAGAGAGCTGGACCCTCCCACCGTCGAGGCGTTCCGCGCACGGCTGGACGACCCCGACGCGTACGTGTGGCTCCCGTGCCACCCGTGGCAACTGGACCACGTCGTCCGCACCCAATGGGCCCGTGAGCTCGCCACCGGGGAGATCGTGGTGCTGGGGGAGAGCCCCGACGAGTACCTCCCGACCCAGTCGATCCGCACGATGGTCAACATCTCGAATCCTTCGCGCTACCAGGTCAAGCTTCCCCTGAAGATCCTGAACACCTCGGTCTACCGCGGTATCCCGTCGCATTGCACCCTCGCGGCCCCGATGATCACCCAATGGCTGCGCGGCCTCTGGTCCCGCGACCAGACCTTCCACAACCTCGGCACCGAGTTGTTGGGCGAGGTTGCCTCGGTCACCGTCCCGCACCCCGAACTCTCGACCCACACCGGCATCCCCTACCAATGGACCGAGACCGTGGGCGTCATCTGGCGAGACCCCATCGACCCCCGCCTGCGAGACGGTGAGACCGTGTGGCCGCTGGCCGCCGTACTCCATCCCGGCTTCGCACCAGCCGCGATCGCCCGCGCCGGCGTCGACGCCGAAACCTGGCTCGGCCACTTCCTCTCCACCCTGCTACGGCCACTGCTCCACCTGCTCCACCACTACGGCATCACGGTCAACCCGCACGGTGAAAACCTCGCCATCATCTGCTCACCGAGCGGCCTCCCCACGCGCCTCGTCATCAAGGACCTCGTCGACGACATCAACCTCTCCACCGACCCAATAGTTGCCCGCGGCCCCGAACCCGACTCCCACGCGCGAGTCCTCCCACGCAAACCGTGGCCGATCCTCCGCCAGTACGTCGTAGACGCCCTCCTCCTGGGTGTCCTCAACCCTCTCGCCGCCCACCGACTCATCCCGGAGGAAACCTTCTGGGGTGTAGTTCGGGGCGAGGTACACCGCTACACCGAAAAACACCCCGAATACACCGACCGACTGGCAGCCACCGCGCTGACCGGCCCGTCGTTCCTGCGTTACCCCTTGAACGGATACCGCCTGACACTCGGTTACACCGACCTGGACACACGTCCACCGATACCAGTAACCGGCACCATTCCCAATCCCTTGCACACCGTCGAACCGGTATATTTAGAAATAATCTTGCCAACGGAATGAGGCTGCGCGGACAATCGCCAATGACTCGTAGCCGCCGCGCAGGGGGCGGGGCGGGCGAGTCGAGTGGGGAAGGATGACCATGCCTCAGTCCGCCTTGGCAGCAAGCCGTCCGGCGTGCGAAGCCATTTCCGGCGATCTGGTTCCGGATCAGCTCGGCGGCAATTCTCTGACAATTCGTGAATTGCCGCGCGTATTCATGTCCGAGAAATTCTCCAACAATTCCCGCAGCGGTCCCACGGTCACAGAATCCGTGGACCGCCTGCTGCGGCTGGCCCGTCTCTTCGGCGTCGACCGGCGCGAACTCGCCGTACGGACCCGCCTGCATCTGCCCTGCTACGCGGACGGCGCCGGTGCCGTCAGCTACTGGGAGGCGGCGTCCGTTGTCATCAGCAACGCCTTGCGATTGCGCAAGGATCAGTGGGCAGTGCGAGACCTGGTTCCGCGGCGCGAGTACGCCCTGTCGGAACTCGAGTTCCGGCAGATCGGAGACGACGCCGGCCGGGTCTTCGACAGCCTGCACTACCTACGCAACGCCCGGCGCGGCTCGCTCAACTTCGCGCTGGTCGACAAGAACACCGGTGCTCCGCTGACTCTGTGCAGTGCGTCCCCGCTGGAGTGGAAGCGTGTGGCCGACCAGGTGGTGCAGCAGTTCGGTGTGCCGCAGGCGGCGATCTGGGACGTGTCGCGGGTGTACTCGTTCGACGGCGCACCGCCCAACGCGGTGTCCTACTTGCTGGCGCGGGTGCGGAAGTTCCTCCAGAAGAGAGGCGACGTCGACCTGCTGACCACCGTCGTCGACCCGAATCTTGGTTTCACGGGCGCCAGCTACCTGGCGTCCAACTGGCAGCTGTGGATGACCGTCCGGGCCCGGCCGTACCTGTACTACAAGGGTAGGTACATGAGCCTGCGCCAGATGTGGGCGGCCTTCCCGTCGGTCCGGAGCATCGACGAGCTCTGTGCGCTGGACCGGAAGGCGCGGAGGAGTCAGGTCGAGCTCCGTGACTCGTTGATCTTCTGCTGCCGCGTTCGCGGTGCGACGGAACGCGTGCTGCCGGAGCATCAGCACCGCATACTCCGTTGAGCTCTGCTGGAGCGCCGGGCAGATCTGCGGCCGTGGATCTGGTGGTCGTCGAACTGCGCTGCTAGCATCGCCGAGGTGACTCTGAGTGATGATCCAGCTACCGCAGTCTCGGCGTACCACGCGCATGATCAGGCGGCGGCAGACTGGCGTACGGCGCTCACGGCGTACCGAGACCTTGTCTCGAAGGGGTGGGACGAGAAGACGGTTCATTGGCGTTACGCCGATCACCAGGATCGACCTTCGACAGGGCAGTGCGGTGTGACCTCGGCCTGGCTGATGGCCGTCCTGCGAGAGGTCCACGCGGTGCCGGCGATGTACTGCTACGGCGATGTGTGGGCCGTTCGAGAGTCCTCGGAGGATCTGCCGGACCACTGCTGGCTGGAGGTCGGTGATGCCGACGATCCGGACCGGCTCATCGTCGACCTGACCTGCGGCCAGTCCTCGACTTTCGGCGAGGACGAAGTGCTGCACGCGTCGCACAGCAGCATCCGTTCGAGCCACGGCGTCTCGTACGAGTCGGTTCTCCGGCTCGGTCCCGCGGAGCTCGACGATGACGAGGTCCAGGATCGCCTGGGGAGACTCGTCACGGCTCTGGGTCCTGACCACCTTCCGGTCATGCCCGAACGGCTGAGGAGATTCTTCTAGCATTCGGACGTCCTTGCGCCCTCCAGCCGACTGACGTCCAGCAGGTCGTTGATGCGGCGCCGGGTCGGCAGGGGGTTTCGGCGCGGGAAGTCGGAGGCCGCGCAGGACATGGCAGCTGTCGCCCAGCGAGCCACGTCCTCGGAGAACTTGCTCTCGTTGTCGATCAACTGGGCGGCCAGCGCAGCGCAGAAGGCGTCGCGGGCGACCGACGACTCCTTGTAGATCGCGGGCGGCGCAGCGACCCGGAGGACGTCGGGCATCGGACGCGAGTACGCGTTGCAGCCGCCGGTGCCGAGCAGGCAGAGGGTTTCGACGCCGAAGGCAAGCAGCGTGCGGGCCACGGAGTCGGGGTCGAAGGCGGCGTGGCGCGCGAACGGCTCCAGCTCCCAGGCATGTGCGACGAGATAGTCGATCTGCGCGAGGGTGTCGGCCGAGACCGCGTCGTCGCTGTACGGCTGGCCCGGCGTGACGATCACGATCGGGCGCTCGTCGGACCGTTCGTGTGCCAGCGCGACCGTGTCCTCCAACGTGTCGCGGGGCACCTCGAACGTGACCAGGAGTACGTCGCATCCAGCGAGCTCCTCGCGGCGATCGGCCACGTCGCCGGACTCCAGGCGGATCTCCTTATCGTTGCGCCAGTTGGCGGCGATGCTGTCGCCGAGCTGTTGCTGGAACACGCCGGTGAACGGCGTGTCGGCGTTCGGGACGCGTTCGAGGAGCGACGTGTCCACGTGCTCCCGCTCCAGGTACTCGACGATCTCGTCACCGAATCGGTCGGTGGCGACCGCGGCCACGAGTGAGGTGTGCAGGCCGAGCCGCGCTGAGGCAACTGCTTGCATCAGGCCTTTTCCGCCAGGGGAAAGGCTGAAGCCGAGTGCCTCGGCCGAGGTCTCCGGAGCCGGCAACTGCTTGGTCCTGAACGTGGCATCCATGACCGCGCCACCGACAACGACAACCCGGCCAGGCGACGAGTTGTCCGAACTAGATCTGCCGAGCATCGGGTCTCACCGTCTCCTCTTCCGGGCGCCGCGGCCGGGTCGGCCGCGACGCCCGTCCTGTCAGATTGTCAGCGTCCGCGCGGTGCGGCCGACCGTGCGGTCGCGTCTGTGGTCGCGTCGGGGTGACCGGCCTGGATGCCGGCGGGGTCCACGTCGCTGTGGATCGTGTCGATGTCGCGGACCGCCTCGACGATGGAGTAGACACCGAAGAGGGCCGCGGTCATGGCCAGTGCGCCGAGGAAGACGAGTACCTTCCTCCAGTTCTTGGCGATCGCGAACGAAAAGCCGAAGATGAGCATCAATGCGAGTGCCTGGTTGGTTGCCATGGCGTCCCTCGATCCTCGATCTCGCGCGGCCGGCGGTTCCGGGATCGGGTCCCTGCCGACTCCGCTGAAGGCGCGTGGAGTGCCTCTGCTTCGATCGTGACAGGGACACTTGTGACCGCCAGTGCCGGATTTGTTGCGCAGCGGACGGTGTTGGCGCCGCCGCTCCGGTCGTTCGGCGAACGCGGTTGCCAAGTCGGACGGCGGGTTTGCCAAGTGGCAGCCTCAGCTGGCCTCGCCGCGCGGCATCTGGGCGAAGCGTTCGTTGATGGTCGCTCGGCTCGGGTGGGTGGTGGGGGCCTGGTGGTAGTTGTCGGCGAAGCTTGCCATTGCGGCTGCTGCCCACAGGAAGGTGTTTTCCGTGCGGGATCGGTCCTCGATCAGGCGGGCGGCCAACGCGGCACAGAAGGCGTCCCGCGTGATCGACGCCTCCTGGATGTTCCTGTGCGGTCTGGGAATCTGGGCGGTCGGCTTACCGCGCTCGTAAACGCTTCCGCCGTCCGGAACGCTCAGCAGGCAGAGGGATCTCAGGCCGCGGCTCAGCAGGTCGTCGCTGAGCAGTTCGGGGTCGTACTTCGCCTCGTCGGAGAACGCGAATCCCTCCAGCTCCCACAGATGTGCGACGAGATAGTCCATCTGCTTGAGCAGGGGGCTGACCAGGTGACCGTTCGAATAGGGCTGGCCAGGTGTGACGATGACGACGGGAGGATTCGGAGCGTCGGCGACCAGGTCGAGGACGTGTTTCAGGACTGGCATGGGGAGTTCGAAGGTGAGGAGGAGTACGTCGCAGGTGGTGAGGGCGGCCGCATGGCGGTCGATGGTGGGCACGTCGAGGTCGATGTCTCGGAACACTGCGGCCGAACTGTTGCCGTAGGGCAGTTCGTAGATTCCGGTGGCCGGTGTTCTGGCGCTGGGGCGCTCGACTCGGTGGAGCAGGGAGGTGTCGACGCCTTCGCGTTCGAGGTGGGCCTCGATCTCCCGCCCGTCGTCGTCGCGTGCGACGGCGGCTATCAACGACACGTCGAGGTCCAGATGGGCGGCGGCGACGGCTTGGCTGACGCCTTTGCCGCCAGGGGTACGAGCGAACGCCATCGCCATTGTCGACGTTCCCACCGGAGGCACCGAACCGATGCGCCAGGTGTGGTCGAATGCGGCTCCGCCGACCACGATGACCTTCCCGGCAGCTGTTGCGTCGACGGTCTGCGCCGTCGAGGGTGCGATTGGTTCGCCCGGAGCGGAGATCTCGAAGGTGGGTCTGGGATTGACCAGCAAGGTGCTCAGTCGTTCGAAGACTTCTCGTTCCAGGCGGCTGCGCAGCGTGTGCTCGCCGGGAGCCGGCCCGGCGGGTGGTGCGGCGTCGAGCGCCTCGTGCAGGGCCTGCCATTGGTCGACGACAGCGAGTCGGCGGTCGCCCACCCCGCCTGTGGTGAGGCGATGGATGGCTCGACCGGAGATGTTCCGAGACTTGTACGTTTCGCGATAGATGCCGAGGTTGAGGATCGCGTCGGCGATGAGGCGGTCGGTCGGGGACTCCAGTTGCGCGACTTGTTCGACGATGACCGCGAATGCCGCGTCCGCTGGTTTGTTGCCTGTCTGGACAGCCTTGTTCTGGACGATGGGGAGACGCAGCAGGTTCTGGGCGATTCCCGAAGCAGCCAGGCGTTTCGGGGTTACCCCGTCGTGACCTCGCAGCGACAGGAAGACAGGCGCCAAGTAGGAGTCGTTAGGCAGCCCTTGGACCAGAGGGTCGAACATGCGTCCCCCAACGCAGTCAGCGAACACTTTCAGTATGCGATGGATTCCGCGTCGGGGTGCGGCTGTCAGCGCGTCGTGGCAAGCGCTTGAGTCAGCGGAGGTTCGATATCCAGCGGGTGGCTTGTTTGGCTTGGGTCAGGCGGCGTTCGTAGGTTGCGCCGGTGGTGAGGAGGATCAGGCCGGCGGTGGCGAGGGTGATCCAGCGGGGGATCAAGGGGGCTACTTCCAGGAACTGGGCGATGGCGATCTTGGCTACGACGCCGGAGCCGATGACGAAGGGGGACTGGAGGGATTGGCGGACGCCGATCAGGATGAGGAGGACTGCGGCGGCTACCACGAGGGTTGCGCGGAGCCAGTTGTCGGTGGTGTCGGCGATCAGGGCAGAGGGAGCGAGGCCGAGCATCAGGCCGGGGCCGAGGAAGACCCAGCTCGGTTGGTTGCGCCAGGCAACGATGCCGACGGCCAGCAGGATCAGGGCCGGCGGGACGGTGTACCACTCCAGGGTGTGTGCGTCGGCGCCGAGCATGAAGGCGGTGTTGGCGATGATGAGCAGGACCGCGGCCTGTAGCAGGGTCGGGCGGCGGCGCGGATTCATGCCGTAGGCAATCAGCGGGGCGGAGACGATGGTCAGGACTGCGCCGGTTGCGGTGTAGGGGGACGCCGCCACGGCAGCGATCTCGGCCAGTACGGCGGCGCAGGCGGCGGTGGTGAGCAGGACGGGTTCCAGCGGCTTGCCGACGTACCGGCAGGTGACCGCGATGCCGATCGCGGCCACGGCGGCTAGTGCGACGGCGGCCGGCCACGTGTCGACGTACCCATCGAACGCGAACAGGACGATCGCGAGCTGGGCGCTCAGGCTGGCGACGGCTGCGGTGGGGGCGGGGTCGGTGAGTTTGCGGACGGCAGCGAGAACCGCCAGTACGGCGAGGATCGCGGCGAGGTAGCCGAGTTGGCGGATGTCGTCCGTGGCCACGCAGTAGGTGAGGTCGACGGCGGCCACCGTGATGGTTGCGCTGTGCAGGACGACAGCGAGTTTGCCGGTACGGCGGGCAGCGACGAGCTCGATGATGGCGAGGGCCGTGGCGAGTGCTGTGGTGAACCAGCGGCTCGGGCCGGGGAGTTGCGGGAGCGTGGTGGCGACCGCGAAGGCTGCGGCTGCGGCGCAGACGCATTCGCCGAGGCCGGAGGGGAGCGCCGCGGGGAGTGGGCGCTTGTGGAGGATCGCGATGCCGGTCGCTGCGGCGACGCAGACGATTGCGGCGGTCGCGATCGTGATGGACAAGGTGGTCGTGGTGAGGAGGCCCAGGAGCGTGCGGGTCATGCCGGCTACGAGGATGCCGCAGAAGACGATGGCGGCGGTGATGGATCCGGTACGGCGGACGATCGCGGTGCCCTTCGCGGACAGGTACAGCGTGCTGACGACCTGGACCAGGAGCGCGCCGAGCAGGACCGGGAGGCTCGCGCGGTCGATCAGGACGAGCGGGATCGGGAGTTGGGCGGCGATGACCGTGGTGACGCCGTACGTGACGACCTTGGGGGCGAGGCGGGTCATCAGGAGCGCGAGTACGGCGATGATCGCGAAGACGATCGCGCTGTAGGTGAAGCCGTCGACGGCGGTCGGTGGGATCAGGCCGAGGGCGCGGGCGCCGTACAGGTCGACGGTGAGCAGACCGGTGCCGAGGATGGCGAGGGCTTCGGCGGTGCCTGCCAGTTTCCGGCGGCTCGCTGGGATCGAGCCGGCGAAGGAGAGGGCGGCGAGGGTGCCGATGATGGCGGCCTGGGCGGCGACGGGGAGGCTGTCCCAGTTGACGGCGAGGAAAGTGACGCCGGCTGCCAGGAGCAGGAGTACGCCGAGGGTGAGGAGGGTGGCCTGAGGGCTCAGGCGGCGGATCCTGGAGGGCCTCGGGGGCTGGTCGGTCGGGGGTTGGGGGAGCGGGCGGGGATCGCCGAAGGTCGTCGGGTACGGCGGGCGAGCCCCGGACGCCGGCCGCGTCGAACGAGCCGCAACAGGCGGCGCTGCGGACGGTGCGACAGGCGGCGCGGCGGGCGGTGCGACAGGGGGTTCGACAGGGAGTTCTGGGGGAGGGGGTGGGGGATGGATGCCGAGGTGGGGTGGGGCGGCGGGGAGGCGGAGTTCGGGTTGTGGGTGAGGCTGTGGAGAAGGGGCCGGCTCGATCGTCAGGCGCAGCTGGGCGCGGCAGGTGGGGCAGGTGATGGCGGCGGTCGGCATCGAGTCCTCCTCGGGTCCCTTCCACTGTCCCGGCGGGGAACGGCCCGCCGCTTGAGTACGTCTACTCAAAGTTCTGACGTAGGCTGGCGCGGTCTGCCGATCGTCCAGACCGGCGTGACGAACACGGGGAGCACCATGCATAGAGGAAACACTGGGCATGTCGAGCTCGCGAGAGCTCAGCAGGAACGTTGGGACTCGGCGTACGCGAGACGTCCGCAGCTGCACGGACTGGAGCCATCGGCCGCCGCGCAGCAGGCCGTGGCGAGATTCGGTGCCGCAGGCATCGATGACGTGCTGGAACTCGGCGCCGGCCACGGCAGGGACGCGCTTTTCCTGGCCAGACAGGGATTCAGCGTGCACGCCACCGACTTCAGCGAGACCGCGCTCGACCAGCTGCGGCACGAGGCGCAGCGCGAAGGGCTCGACGACCGCGTCACCGCCGCGTTGCACGACGTCCGCGACCCGTTGCCGCCCGCCGACGGCGCAGTGAACGCGGTGTTCGCGAATCTCCTGCTGAACATGACGTTCTCGCCGTCCGAGCTGCGGTCACTCGTGTCCGAGATCCGCCGGGTGCTCAGCCCGGGCGGGGTTTTCGTGTACGCCGTGTGGTCGACCGGCGACCCCTGCTCGCGGGACTGGCAGCAGCTCGGCGACGGGCTGTCCGTGCACGACGGCTTCGTCGGCCGCTTCTTCGACGAGGCCCTGGTGCGTGAGCTCGCCGAGAACTGGCAGCTCGACGAGCTCACGCCGTACCACGAAGGCCAACGCGAGATGTGGCGCGTCGCCCTCACCAAGCACTGATCAGGGCAGTGACCACGACCGTGACCAGGGCAGTGACCAGGACAGTGATCAGTTCGCCTGGCTGACGCTCGACATGTTGAAGTCGGGCACCAGCAGGGGCGGGGTCGCGGTGCGGGAGAAGTAGTCGCCCCATTCCCGCGAGTACGACGGAACGGTCGCGCCGGCCGCGGTGAACCGGGACAGCAGGTCGACCGGGCTTTCGTTGAAACGGAAGTTGTTGACCGCCCCGGTGACCTCGCCGTTCTCGACCAGGTAGACGCCGTCGCGGGTGAGGCCGGTGAGCAGCAGCGTCTGCGGGTCGACCATCCGGATGTACCACAGGCAGGTCAGGAGCAGCCCGTTGCCGAGCCCGGCGACCAGGTCGTCGGTCGAACCGGTCGCACCGTCGACCGAGACCACGTAGTTCTCGATGTCCGGGGTGGCCGTCGGCGCATCGATGAGACCGGCGGTGTACCGGCTCGTCATCAGGTGCTCGAGCTTGCCGCCGCGGATCCAGTCCGTGGCCGCGAGCGTGAGCCCGTTGTCGAAGACGCTCGACGAGCCGCCGGACGAACGCGCCACCGCGAACCCGAACGCTTCGAGCCCGGGGAGCGCCGGGTCGGAGTGCAGGTTCACCGGCTGTGACGACAGGGTTTCGCCGAGCCGGGTGCCGCCACCGGCCTTGGAGAACACGGTCCGGCCCTCGAGCGCGTCCCGGCCGTCGAGCTGCCAGTACAGGTACGTCATCAGGTCCGCGACCGCGGCCGGCGGCAGGATCGTCGGGTGCCGGCCGGCGTCGACGGACACCGTCCGGTTCGCCCAGCCGAGGCGGCGAGTGAGCTCGGCGTCCAGCGCGAGCGGGTCGACGTCGGTGAAGTCGCGCGTGGCGGTGCCGACCCAGGCCGAGTGGCTGAGGTCGGTGTTCTTGCCGGTCGACGACACGTACCCGCGGGGGAGCGCCTGGCGCAGCCGCAGTCCCGTCGAGGAACCGACGTACAGCGTCACGACCTCGTGGTTGGCGAAGCCGTAGAGGTGGCGCGCCTCGGCCGAGGCGCGCTTGAGCGATTCGCCGAGCGACGGTGCGAACTTCTCGAACACGCCGACGGTCGTCTCCTCCGGCTCGAGGTCCCAGTCCGCTCCCGTCGTACCGTCGACGAGCGGGCGGGCGTCCTCGGCCGGGCCCGCCGCGCGGGCGGTCGCGATCGCGGCGGACACGATCTCGCGCAACGAGTCCTCGGTGACCGACGAGCGGCCGATGACGCCGGCCGCCGTGCCCTCGCCGGCACCGACCGTGGCGATCACGGTCACGCTCGAGCCGCGCATCGCGCCGTTCGTGGTCAGGGTGTTGTTCGCCCAGCGCAGGTTGGTGCTGGAGGTCTCGGCGACGAGTACGACGCAACCGTCGGCGCCCTCGGCCGCGGCCAGGGCGAGGCCCCGCTCGATCGTGTCCTGCGGGGTGAGTTGAATGTCCGTCACCGGCCGGCCTCCTGAGTGGTGTTGAGAATGCGGACGCCGCGGAACAGGGCGGACGGGCAACCGTGGCTGACGGCGCCGGACTGTCCGGGCTCGGCCTTGCCACAGTTCAGCGCGCCGCCGAGGACGTACGTCTGCGGACCGCCGACGGCCTCCATCGACCCCCAGAAGTCGGTGGTCGTGGCCTGGTACGCGACGTCGCGGAGCTGGCCCTCGAGCTTGCCGTCGGTGATCTTGTAGAACCGCTGACCGGTGAACTGGAAGTTGTACCGCTGCATGTCGATCGACCAGGACTTGTCGCCGACGATGTAGATCCCGTTCCGCACCCGGCTGATCAGCTCCTCGGTGGACGGGCCGTCCGGGGCGGGCTGCAGCGAGACGTTGGCCATCCGCTGGATCGGGATGTGGCCGGACGAGTCGGCGTACGCGCACCCGTTGGAGCGCGGCGTGCCGAGCACGTCCTCGTTCTTCTTCGCCATCCGGCGGTCGACCTGGTACCCGACCAGGATGCCGTCCTTGACCAGGTCCCACTGCTGGCCGGCGACGCCCTCGTCGTCGTACCCGACGGTGGACAGGCCGTGCTCCGCCGTGCGGTCGCCGGTGACGTGCATGACGGGCGAGCCGTACTTGAGCGTGCCGAGCTGGTCGAGCGTGGCGAAGCTGGTGCCCGCGTAGTTCGCCTCGTAGCCGAGCGCCCGGTCGAGCTCGGTGGCGTGGCCGATCGACTCGTGGATCGTGAGCCAGAGGTTGGACGGGTCGATGACGACGTCGTACGTGCCGGCTTCGACGGTCGGTGCGGCCATCTTCTCGGCCAGCCAGGCGGGGATCTGGGCGAGCTCCTCGTCCCAGTTCCAGCCGGTGCCGGTCATGTACTCCCAGCCGCGGCCGGCCGGCGGGGCGGTGGACGACATCGAGTCGAAGCGGTCCTCGGCGACGGCGTGCGCGGTGATGTCGGGGCCGATCCGGACGCGTTGCTGCGTGTACGACGTACCGGCGGTGTTCGCGTAGTACTTGCACTCGTGGATCGTGGCGACGTGGACGCTCACGTGGGCGACGCCCTCGGCCTTGAGGAGGCGGTCGCTGTAGTCGGTGAGCAGCGCGACCTTCTCGGCCCGCGGAACGCTGAACGGGTCGATCTCGTACGACGAGACCCAGGTGACGTCGTCGTACGTCGGCTCGTCGGCGAGCTCGATCGTCTCGGCGTTGATCGGCCGGGACACCTGGGCCATGTTCACCGCCTGCTCGGCCAGGATGACCGCTTCGTCGGTGGTCAGCGCGACGCCGGCGGCGAAACCCCAGGTGCCGTCGTGGATCACGCGGACGGCGAGACCGAGGTCCTCGTCGTCCTTCGCGCTCTCCAGCACGCTGTCGCGCAGGGAGATGGACTCGGACCGGATCCGTTCCAGCCGGAACTCGGCGAACGTGGCCCCGAGGTCACGGGCCCGTTGCAGGGCGGCCGCCGCCAACTCCTGCCGGGGGAGAGCGAGAAAGCTTGCGTCGATATCAGGCACGACACCGACCCTATACACGGGAACCTGGAGATGATCGGCGGTGTAGTGCCAGTGTCCGGAAGTAGACAGCGGAGCAGATTGGGGGCCCTGGATCAGCCTGGGTGAGGAAGCCGAGATTGTGGCTCGGGTGCGTGGCGGAGACTCGGTCGCGTACAGCGAGCTGGTGGATCGGCATGCCTCCGTGGCGAAGCGGACCGCGGTCTTCCTGGGCGCCGGAGCGGACGCGGACGACGTGGTGCAGGAGGCGTTCGTCAAGGCGTTCAGAGCGCTCGGCGGATTCCGGGAGGGCGCGGCGTTCCGGCCCTGGTTGTTGCGGATCGTGGCCAACGAGACCCGGAACGCTGTCCGTGCCCGCGGACGGCGGGCACGCCGGGAGGAGCTTGCGGCGCCGCTGGACGTCGTACTGGATCCAGCCGACGCGGCTGTGTCGTTGGAGCGACGTACCGAGTTGCTGGCCGCTGTACGCGCGTTGCCCGAGCAGATGCGGCTAGTGGTGACCTGCAGGTACCTGTTGGACCTCGACGAGCAGGAGACCGCCGTTGTACTCGGCTGGCCGCGAGGAACCGTCAAGTCACGGCTACACCGCGCGCTGGGTCGGTTGCGTGACGCTCTACCCGACAAGGAGGTGCAGCGATGAGTCTCGAAGACGAACTGCGATCCGTCGGACACTCAGCCGTCGTACCTCCCGTAGACGACGGACTGACGGCGGCGGTGCTGGCACGGGTCGCCGAGGTCCCGGTGCGGAAGCGGCTGCGGGACAGGTGGCGGGCGTTCCTGGCCGGCTTCCTGATCCTGGTCGCGGGCGCTGCACTCACCCCTCCGGTACGAGCGACAGTCGCGGAGTGGCTGCACATCGGGGGAGTCCAGGCGGAGCCGGTGGGCACCGGACCGAGTACTGCGCCACCACCTCCGACGGTGGGCGGTCACATGTCCCTGGAGGCCGCTGCACGCGTCGCTGGCTTCACGCCACAGCTCCCCAGGGCACTGGGTACGCCGACGGGCGTAGAGGCGTCAAAAGGCTTCCTAGCGACCAGCTGGGACGGCGTACGGCTGGAGCAGTTCCAGTCCGGGCTCGAGCCGAGGTACATCAAGCAGTACTACGGCGAGCTCGGCTACGTCCCCGAGGTCCCCGGCTTCTGGTTCAGTACGCCGCACCAGTTGGTGCTGGTCGACAAGCGCGTCGTACGGATCGCCGGACCGACACTGGTCTGGGAGCGCGGCGGTGTCACGTTCCGTCTCGAAGGTGTCGACAAGGCCCGCGCCGTGGAGCTGGCGACCGGAACCTCCTGACCGCGGGCGGTGTACCAGCAGCAACAGAGAATCCGAGAGGGAGAGCTGCCATGGTCCGCCGCATCCTCATGCTCGTTGTCGTGCTCTTAACGATCGGTGTCACGCCCGCACACGCCGGCGGCCCGACCAGCGTTCTGCTCAGCGCACCGCCGTCGGTCGTCGCTTTCGGCTACAACGACCCGCGGTACGGCGAACTGGTCAAGCTCACCGAGCTGACACCAGGCAAGCCGAGTGGTGAGCACCTGTCCGGCCGGTTCGTCCGCGCTACCTGGCTGATCCACGACATGTCCGTCTGGCGCATCGACATCATTTACCCTGACGCACCGGGCGGACCGTGGATCGCCACCGAGGACCTGATGTCCGGGAGCAAACCCGCGAAGCCCACGTGGCACCGCGCCACCGACCCGGTGAAGCTCCTGAAGCTGCTCAACGACCTCAAGCTGCTCAGCGGCGAGTTCTACGGCGGCCCCAGCCTGAACGACGGCTACACGGCCGAGGAGTCCACGCCAGAACCGGCACCGGCACCTGACCCACCAGCTCAGGCTCAAGCGTCCACGACCACCAACGTCTTCACCGGATGGCGCTGGATCATCCCCGGCGTACTCCTGGGCGCAGCAGCCGCCCTCGTCGCCGTACGCACGTTCCCCAAGCGCCGCTGGGAGCTGATCGACTAGCTAGATGTCGGCAGCCAGCTCGAAACCACTGAACAACCGTCCTCCATAAGCGGCAAGGATGTCGTCCACAGCAGCCACCAGACGGTCGTCCGAGGCCCGCACGCCGTCGAGTAACTTCGCAGCGTGGTCGGTGCCGTGAGCAACGTCGTACGCCCTGACCTCGCGCAGCAGACCCTTGCCGGTCCCGGACCAATGACCGGCGCCCGTCAGCAACAGCCGAGCCGCCTCCTGCCACAGCACCGACGTGATCGCCAGGCGCACATCACCTTCTGCGGCTGACAGGTCTTCCAGGAGGTCCGTGACCGTGTAGCGCAGCAGGTCGAGCTCGTCCGCCGACAGCGGCTTCGGTCCGGCAGCCACCTCGGCCAGGAACTCCTGCTGCAGCCGCGCACCCGACCCGTCAGCGTCCACCAGTACGACGGATTCACCGACCAGCCGCATCATGGTCGGCTGGCGTCGTAGCTGGTCCTTGTCGGCGAAGTAGCGCAGTGACTTCTCGGTGTGCACGAACAGCTCGACCGGCCAACCGCCGTACTCCAGCGACTTCCTCCGCGGTGCCGGCGGTCCGTCCAGCAGCACCGTGATGTCCAGGTCGGACGTCGGACTCGCGTCACCGCGCACCACGCTCCCGCCGAGCCAGGCGGCCCGGGCCTCCGGATACAGCTCCAGAACGAGCTGACGTGCTAGGTCCATCAGGACAGTGTCAGCCACCGCAGCAGTTCGCGGTACGCATTTGTCGGCGGGACATGGCCGCCCACGTAGTACTTGCGTTCGGCGTGCGGGATCGCTGCGGCGAGGTGGTCGGCGTACTTGCCGGCGCGCTCGTCAGCAGAGCCGTGCCAGAGGCTGACCGGGACCCGGATTTCGCCGAGCTCGAAGCCCCACGGCTGAGCGAACGCTCTGTGATCGTCGATCCAGCCGTCGTGACCGGTGACGAAGGTGGCCGTCAGACGAGCCACAGCTTCCGGGTCCTCCCGGGCCGGGGGACCTGGTGGCGAGCCGGGGTCCGGCGGGAACTCGGGTCCGCCCTCCTCCACGGCGGCCATGATCGTGCGAGCTGTTTCCTCGAGCCCAGGTCGCAGGTCCCCGTGAACCGCTCGCCAGGAGGTGCGGTTGCGCCGTGGGTCCGCCCGTTCCTCCTCCTCGGTCGGTTCGGGACCGTCGACGAGCGACGGCGCGTTGCTCCCAGTCACCGCGCAGCGGGTCACGCGATCGGGCAGCAGTGCGGCGCAGGCCAACGCGTGCGGACCGCCTCCCGAGCCGCCCGTGACCGCGAACCGTTCCCAGCCGAGCGAGTCCGCGAGAGCCGCAGCATCAACAGCGACCGAGGCCACGGTCCGGCCAGGTTGCCGGGTCGATCCGCCGTACCCGGGCCGGTCCGGCATCACCATCCGCACCCCGGACGACTCGATCGTCGCGACCACCTCGGGTCGTTTCCACCGCGTACTCGGCGTACCCCCGAACGACATCACGGGTACGCCGCCGTCCGGGCCGTAAACGGCGTACAGCAGCACCCGGTCACCGATCTCCACCATGGCATCCACACGCGGAGCGTAACCACTCGACAGCACCTATCCGAATCCACAGTTAACAACCCGACATTCTCGGGATTCGAGACGCGACCGCCGTGGTGGGAGGATGCCGCCTAGGTTTTGTCAGCTCGAGCTTCGAACCTGTCGGGAGTGCTTGTGAGTTCCTCGGTCGCCGGGACCGTATCGCCCACCCGGCAAGCGATGCGCCGGATGCGGCGTGACCGCAGTGCGCGGGTCGGCCTGGTCGTGGTCGCCCTGCTGATCGTGATCGCCGCCGCCGCGCCCCTGCTGGTGCGGCTGGCCGGTCAGGACGCGACGACGTACCACATCGACCTGCTCGATCCGGCGCGCGGCAACGCGCCACGCGGTGCGATCGGTGGAGCGAGCGGCACCCATTGGTTCGGGGTGGAGCCGCTGACCGGCCGGGACCTGTTCTCGATCGTCGTCCTCGGTCTGCGTACGTCGCTGTTCATCGCGGTCGTCGTCACGCTGATCACCACCGTCGTCGGCACCCTCGCCGGGATCAGCGCGGCGTACCTCGGCGGCTGGTACGACGCGGTGCTGTCGCGGCTGCTCGACTTCCTCTTCGGCTTCCCGCAGCTCGTCTTCATGATTGCCCTGGGCATCGTTGTGCCGGCCAGGTTCCCGCGCTGGCTGCTGCTGATCCTGGTGCTCAGCTTCTTCGGCTGGGCCGGCCTGGCCCGCCTGATCCGGAACCAGGCGCGCTCGCTGGTGGCCCGCGAGTTCGTCGAGGCGGCCCGCAGCGTCGGGTCGAGCGGCTGGATGGTGATCACCCGCGAACTGCTGCCGAACCTGCTCGGCCCGGTCCTCGTCGTCGCCACCCTCGCGATCCCCGGCTACATCGGCGCCGAGGCGGCGCTGTCGTTCCTCGGGGTCGGCGTGCCACCGCCGACACCGAGTCTCGGACGGTCGATCTCGGACTCGATCGCCTGGGTGTACACCGGCGCGGACCCGTGGTTCCTGCTGTTCCCGGGCGCGATGCTGTTCCTGGCGGTCCTCGGGTTCACGTTGCTGGGCGACGGCGTACGGGACGCGTTCGACGTCCGGTTGCGGAGGACGAACTGATGCCCGACCTCGTCTGGTTCCTGATCCGGCGGTTGTTCGGCGCGCTGCTCGTGATGCTGGCGCTGAGCCTCGCCGTCTACCTGATCTTCTACGCGATCCCCGCCGACCCCGCCCACCTGGCGTGCGGCAAGCCCTGTACGCCGGACCGCCTCGAGCAGGCGCGGCATTTCATGCAGCTCGACCAGAGCACCCTGCAGCAGTACCTGAACTTCCTGAAGGGCATCGTCGCCGGCCGCACCTTCGGTGACGGTACGGCGGCCGTGCACTGCAACGCTCCCTGCTTCGGCTACTCGTTCCCGCTCGCTCGACCGGTCACCACGCTGATCACGGACCGGCTGCCGATCACCGCGTCGATCGCGCTCGGTGCCGCCGTTCTCTGGCTGCTGTTCGGCGTCTCGCTCGGCGTGATCGCCGCGTTGAACCGGGGCCGCATCCTCGACCGGTTGGCCGTCGGCGTCGCGCTGGCCGGCGTCTCGACCCCGTCGTTCCTGCTCGGCCTGCTCGCGATCCTGGTGTTCGGGTTCTGGCTGAACATGGTCCCGGTCAACGGCTACGTCCCGTTGACCGAGAGCCCGGTCGACTGGGCCTGGCACCTGATCACGCCCTGGATCGTGCTGGCGATCCTGCAAGCGGCGTCGTACATCCGGCTGACCCGGTCGCAGATGCTCGAGGAGCTCAACCTCGACTACATCACCACGGCCCGGGCGAAGGGTGCCGGCGAGGCGCGGGTGGTCCTGACCCACGGGCTGCGGGGCGTGCTGGTCCCGGTCATCACGCTGTTCGGTCTCGACCTCGGTGGTCTGCTCGGCGGCGCGATCCTGACCGAGAAGGTGTTCAGCATGCAAGGCCTCGGCGACCTGCTGATCAGCGCCGTCGGCCAGCTCGACGTGGCCGTGGTCGTCGGCGTCACGTTGTTCTCGGCGTTCCTGATCATCCTGGCGAACCTGGTGGTGGACATAGTGCACGGTGTGCTCGATCCGAGGGTGAGTCATGGCTGAGCCGGTATTGGAAGTGCACGACCTGCATGTCACGTTCTCGACCGAGAACGGTCCGGTGCCGGCCGTCGACGGTATCGACTTCGCGGTCGCGCCGGGACAGACGCTCGCGATCGTCGGCGAGTCCGGCTCCGGGAAGAGCGTCAGCTCGTCCGCGGTGATGGGTCTGCTGCCGTCGAACGCCGACGTCACCGGCGAGGTGCTGCTCGACGGCCGGCAGCTGGCCGGCCTGCCGAACGACGAGCTCCGCAAGATCCGCGGCAACGACATCGCGATGGTCTTCCAGGACGCCCTGTCCGCGCTGAACCCGTACTACTCCGTCGGCTGGCAGGTCGCCGAGGCCTACCGGCTGCACCACGACGTCCCGAAGAAGGTCGCGCGCCGGCGGGCGGTCGAGATGCTGGACAAGGTCGGCATCCCGGACGCGGCCCGCCGCGCGGACAGCTACCCGCACGAGTTCTCCGGGGGAATGCGGCAGCGGGTCGTGATTGCTATGGCTCTCGTGAACGACCCGAGAGTGCTGATCGCGGACGAGCCGACGACCGCACTCGACGTGACCGTGCAGGCGCAGATCATGCGCTTGCTGGACGACGTCCAGGACGAGTTCGGCACGGCCCTGATCCTGATCTCGCACGACCTCGGAGTGGTCGCGGAGGTCGCGGACGACGTCCTGGTGATGTACGCCGGGCGCGCGGCCGAGCGTGGCACCGTACGCGATCTGTTCTTCCGGGCGGCGCACCCGTACAGCCTCGGGTTGCTGGGTGCGATGCCGCGCGTCGACGTACCGCCGAAACCGCGGCTGACCACGATCCCGGGCACTCCGCCGGGGCCGGGCTCGATCACGACCGGGTGCCCGTTCCAGCCGCGGTGCGCTTACACGCA
Organism: Kribbella sp. VKM Ac-2566; assembly: GCF_004366005.1. Classification (NCBI taxonomy): domain Bacteria; kingdom Bacillati; phylum Actinomycetota; class Actinomycetes; order Propionibacteriales; family Kribbellaceae; genus Kribbella; species Kribbella sp. VKM Ac-2566. Next base: position 74,916 of record NZ_SODT01000013.1, read on the forward strand.
TCTGGTGGGGGAGCGGTGCATCACCGAGCGGCCCGAGCTCACGCCGCGTCCTGGCGAAGGTGATCACGAGGCGGCGTGCCATTTGGGGCGGCGTCCGGAGGTGATCTTGTGAGCGACGAGTTGCTGGCGCTCAAGGACGTCAAGAAGTACTTCGGGTTGCGCGGCGTACCGTGGCAGAAGGCGCAGGCCGTTCGCGCGGTCGACGGCGTCAATCTCGTCGTACGCAAGGGCGAAACCCTCGGTCTCGTGGGCGAATCGGGTTCCGGCAAGTCCACACTGGCCCGGGTCGCGACCCGGCTGCTCGACCCGACGCAGGGCCGGGTCGAGATCGGCGGCAAGGACGTCACCAAGGTCAAGGGCCGCCGGCTGCGCCCGATCCGCCGCCGCATCCAGATGGTCTTCCAGGACCCGCAGGCCTCACTGAACCCGCGGCAGTCGGTGGCGACGATTCTGAGTACGCCGTTCCGCGCCCAAGGACTCCGCCCTACCCGGGCCCAGCTCGTCGAACTGCTCGAACAGGTCGGACTGGCCGAGGAGCACCTGGTGCGGTACCCGCACGAGTTCTCGGGCGGTCAGCGTCAGCGGATCGGGATCGCGCGGGCGCTGTCGGTCAAACCCGATCTACTGGTCTGCGACGAGCCGGTGTCCGCGCTGGACGTGTCGGTGCAGGCCCAGGTGCTGAACCTGCTCGCCGACCTGCGCGACGAGCTCGGCCTGTCGTACGTGCTGGTCGCCCATGACCTGGCCGTCGTCCGTCAGGTCGCCGACCGGATCGCCGTGATGTATCTCGGCACGATCGTCGAAGAAGGCCCGGCGGCGCAGGTGTACGAGTCGCCGGCCCACCCGTACACGAAGGCGTTGCTGTCCGCCGTCCCCGTCCCGGAACCGGGCGTCTCGCGTGATCGCATCGTGCTGACGGGCGACGTACCGACCCCTGTCAACCCGCCATCCGGATGTCCCTTCCGGACCCGCTGTTACAAGGCCGAGGACGTCTGCGCAACGAAACGACCAGTGCTCGAACCCGTCGAAGGTTCCACCGAGCACCGGGCCGCCTGCTATTTCCCTGAGCTCCCCACCTCTGAGAGGACACAATGAAACACCTATCCCGAGCGGTCGCGCTAGCGGCCGTGCTGGCGCTGGCGGCGGCCGCGTGCAACGCCAATGACAAGTCCGGCACCACTGGCGGTAGTACTGCGGCAGCGGAGCAAGGCGGCACCTTCCACATCCTCAGCACCAGCAAGGAAATCAGCTACGACCCCGCCAAGAGCCAGAACCTGGGCATCAGCGGGATCCACCTGGTGCTGCGCGGCCTGACGTCGTGGAAGACCGACCCGAGCAAGCCGACCGAGCTGGTCCCGGACCTCGCTACCGACACGGGGCAGGTCACTGATGGCGGCAAGACGTGGACCTACAAGCTCAAGCCGGGTCTCAAGTACGCCGACGGTTCGCCGATCGTTGCCGCTGACATCAAGTACGGCGTCGAGCGGTCGTTCGCGCCGGAACTGTCCGGCGGTCTCGGCTACCACAAGTCGCTCCTGGTAGGCGGCGACAAGTACACCGGCCCGTACAAGGGCGGCGACCTGGCCTCGATCGAGACGCCGGACGAGACCACGATCGTGTTCAAGCTGAACAAGCCGTACGGCGACTGGCCGTGGATCGTCAGCATGCCGGCGTTCTCCCCGGTGCCGAAGAAGGCCGACACCGACCCGGCGCACTACGGCGAGAAGCCGATGGCCAGCGGCCCGTACCAGGTGCAGTCGTACACGCCGGGCTCGAAGCTGGTCCTGACCCGGAACCCGAACTGGGACAAGTCGACCGACCCGGCCCGGACCGGCCTGCCGGACTCGATCGTGACCGACATGGGCCTGCAGCCCGACGTCGTCAACCAGCGCCTGATCGCCGACGCCGGCGACGACAAGTTCGCCGCCACCACCGGTACGTCGGTCCCGGCGGCGCTGATCCCGACGATCACCGGCAATCCGGCCGTCAAGGCCCGGGTGGCGACCTCGCCGTCCGGCGCGCTGGAGTACCTGGCGATGAACACCAAGCGGCCGGCGCTGGCCAACCCCGCGGTCCGCAAGGCGATCGAGTACGCCGTCGACAAGCAGGCTGTCCAGGTCGCCGAAGGCGGTCCGGAGTACGGCGGTGAGATCGCGTCGACTCTGATCACGCCGGGGATCGACGGGTACACCAAGTACGACTCGTACGAGGCGCCGCCGGCCGGTGACCCTGCGAAGGCCAAGCAGATGCTGGCCGCGGCGGGCGTCAGCAACCTGAACCTGGTGCTGGCCGCCGACAACACGACCGGTCTCGGCGTGGCGCAGGCGATCCAGCAGGGCCTGAAGCGGGCCGGGATCACCGTCACCATCAAGCCGCTGGACAGTGAGCCGCTGACCGACCTCATCACCGGCAACAAGCCGGACTTCGACCTGACCGTGTCGAGCTGGCTGCCGGACTTCCCGAGCGCGATCGGCAACATCCAGCCGCTCTTCGCGTCCTCGGAGATCGGGAACGGCGGCTACAACATCTCCCGCTACTCCAACCCCGCGGTGGACACGGCGATCGCCGCCGCGACGGCCGAGCCGGACCGGACGAAGGCGGCCGGGCTGTGGGCCGCGCTGGACAAGCAGATCATGGCCGACGCACCGGTCGTGCCGCTGATCTACGCGCGGAACGCGTTCCTGCACGGTTCGAAGGTGCAGAACTTCTACCTGTCGTCCTACCCGCCGTACGCCAACACCCTGATCGTCGGCCTCAGCAAGTAGCAGGGTGAGGCGGGCTCAGGTGCGTCCTTCGGATTCCTGGGCTTCGAAGAGGGTCGGCTGGGTCTCGGCGTCGAGTCCCCAGTCGGCCCTCATCACCGTGTAGCCGGCCTTCTCGGCGGCCTTGATGACCGAGATGTCGTCGTCGACCAGGACGGCGACCGGGCGGCGCTCGGCGAGGCGTTTCAGGCGGCCGAGTTTCATCAGCATCGACGGGCGGCGGTCGGTGTTGCCGCGCATGTAGACCTTGCCGTCCGGGAAGCCGTTGTCCTTCAGCCACTTCTCGGTGTCCCGCCGGGTCCGCTCCGGTCGGCCGGTCAGGTAGACGATCTCGTGGTCCGCCGCCAGCGTCGTCGCGACCGCGAGGCCCTCCTCGAGGACGGCATCGTCCTTGGCGTGATCGAAGAACGAGTCCCAGTCCTTCGGTTTCCGCTCGATGAACTGCAGCCGCTTGCTGGTGTCGGACAGGGTCGCGTCGATGTCCAGTACGGCGTACGGTCGCTCGTCACTCATGCGCCTCAGCATCCCAGGTCGCGCGGTCGACGGCGTACAGGACCTCCCCGAACTCGGTTCCGGGCAGCGGGTCGTCGAAGTGTTCGTGGTACACCTTCTCGAACCGCAGCCCGGACCGCCGCATCACGTCCCGCGACCGGTGGTTGACCGCCATCGTGTCCGCCTCCACCCGCTCCATCCCGAGCTCGGTGAACGCGTGCGTGATCAAGGCGCGGGTGCCTTCGGTCGCATATCCTTTGCCCCAGGCGGTCCGCTTCAGCCGGTACCCGACGTTCACGGTCCGCGGATCCGCGGCCGGCTGAAGCCCGAACCACCCGACGAAACCCTCCGCATCCTCGGCCTTGAACGTCCCCAGCTCCGGACGCTCGGCGTACACCTTGAGGATCGCCGGCAGTACGACGCTCTCGACCTCGTCCCGCGGTGTCGCCTGCGCGGTCAGGAACCGCATCACCTCAGGATCGGAGTCCAAGTCCACCAGCAACTCGACGTCGCCGCGGGTGAACCGCCCCAACCGCAAACGCTCCGTCTCCAGATACACATCCGGACCCTCTCATCGTCCTTGAGCCTCCACCAGTCATTTCGAGGGCGGCGAAACGGTTGGTGCAGGCTCAAGGTGCGTCCGGAGTGTGGGCGGTGTGGGGGTTGGGGTGTGTTGGGTTGGGCGGTTGTCGGTGGGGCGGGTTAGCGTTCATTCCGCTATGGACGAGTCGATCACGTTTCTGCACAGCTCGGACTGGCAGCTGGGCATGATGCGCCGGTTCCTGGGGCCGGACGGGCAGGCCCGGTGGGGTCAGGCGCGGCTGGATGCTGTCGCGCGGATCGGCGAGGTCGCGGAGCGGACCGGGGCGGCGTTCGTGGTCGTCACCGGGGACGTGTTCGAGCACAACCAGGTCGAGCGGCAGACCATCCTGCGGGCGTGCGAGGCGCTCAAGCGGATCCCGGTCCCGGTCGTGCTGCTCCCGGGCAACCACGACGCGCTGGAGCCGGGGTCGCTGTGGACCTCGAGCCAGTGGCTGGCGCACGCGCCGGACCACGTGACGGTGCTGACCGAAACGACGCCTTTCCAGATCGTGCCGGGGGTCGAGCTCGTCGGCGCACCGTGGCGGTCGCGGCGCCCGCTCTCGGACCCGGCCGCGCCCGGGTACGCCGACCTGACAGCAGACCCGAAGACGACGCGGATCCTGCTCGCCCACGGCCAGTTGACGAGTCTGTCCGGCGGCATGTCCGACGTACCGACGATCGACCAGGCGGCGCTGGAGGCCGCGGTCGCGGACGGCCGGCTGCAGTACGTCGGCCTCGGCGATCGGCACTCGACGACGCGGGTCACCGACCGGATCTGGTTCTCCGGGACGCAGGAGGTCACGTCGCCCGAAGAGGACGCGCCGGGCAATGTCTTGAAGGTGGTCATCGGCGCCGGCGAGATCGACGTCGAGCCGATCCGCGTCGGGGCGTGGCACATGGTGGATCATCGCGTCGAGCTGTTCGACGAGGAGTCGATCACGGCGCTCGAGGACTGGTTCGCCGAGCTGCCGGACAAGGAGCGGACGTACGTGCGGCTGGCCGGTGACGGATCGCTGTCGTTGCCGTTGCTGGCCCGGCTGGACACGATCATCGACGCGCAGGGCGAGGTCTTCGCGAGCGTCGAGCGCTGGGCGAAGTTCTGGACCGTGCGGCCGGCGCCGGACGCGGCGGACCTGGAGTCGCTGCAGCTGAGCGGACCGGCGCGGGCCGCGATGGAGGAGTTGCGGCAGGCCTTGGCCGGCGGCGACGAGAGCGCGGGTGCGGCGTTGTCGTTGATGCACCGGTTGGCGCGGGACGCGGGATGAGACTGCGGTGAGATTACACAGCTTGGCGCTACGGGACTTCCGTGGCGTCAAGGACCGCATTGTCCGGTTCCGCGCGCTCGGCACCACCGTGGTGGTCGGCGACAACGAGGTCGGGAAGTCCAGCCTGGTCGAGGCGTTCGGGCTGATCTTCGACCTGCCCGACGACTCGAAGTCGACGCGGATCCGCGACATCCAGCCGGTCGGCCAGGACGTCGGGCCGGAAGTGACCGTCGAGCTCAGCCTCGCGGGCCGCGAGCTGACCTACTCGAAGCGCTGGCTGAAGAACCGGTCCACCGAGCTGACGATCGCGGAGCCCGACGGCCGGCGGCAGTCGTGGACCGGGCGCGAGGCGCACAACGAGGCCGAGCGCCTGTTCCACGAGAACGTGGACCCGGTGCTGTGGCAGACCTTGATGGTCAGCCAGGGCCAGTCGTTGGTGCTGCCAACGCCGGCCGACGCCGAGCCGCTGATCACCGCGGTGACCGCGGAGTCGGGCACCCCGGTCGACGGTGCGTCGATGCCGCTGGTGACGGCCGTCGAGCACGAGTTCCTGCGGTACTGGACGCCGCGCGGCAAGCCGACCGGTGACTTCGCGCGCTCGGCGAAGGCCGTGGCCGCCGCCGAGCTGGGGTTCAAGCAGGCGTTGCAGGCGATGGAGGAGGTCCAGTCCGACATCCGTCGCGCCGAGCGGCTGAATCTCGATCTCGCGGACGTGACCGCCCGACTGACCGAGCACCTGGCCGGTGTGGAGGCACTGCGCGAACGCAAGCAGGCGACCGACGAGATCCTGCTCCGCCGCGACTCGGTGAGGTCCCGCGCGGAGACCGCACGAGCCCGGTTGGAGAACCACACTCGCACCCGGCTGGAGCGGGAACGCCTGCTCGACGAGGTCGAGCGGTTCACGAAGGCTCACACCGAGCTCGCCGCGCGGCGGGCCGACGCGGAACTCGTCGCCAAGACCGCGGCCGAGACCGTCCAGGCGGCAGAGGCCGCGCTGGCGGAGGTCGTGGAGCTCAAGGACCTACGGCGTACCGACGTACAGACCGCGGAACGTCGCGTCTCCGACCTGATGGATCGCGCCGAGCTGGACCGGCTGGTCGGCCAGCAGACGGAGCTGATCGACGTCCGGGCGCGGATCGCGGCGGCCTGGACGATCCTGGACCGGATCAAGGTCGACGACGCGTTGGTGGCCGCGTTGGAGGATGCCCGCGCGGCGGTGGTCGAGGCTCGCGCGGCGCTCGCGGCCGGCGTTCCCGAGGTGTCGGTACGGCGACTTGGGTCGGAGCCCGTGGAACTGTCCGGGACCGGGCTCGAAGGCAACGTGCCGGCGGAGCTCGGTTTCGACGAGTCGACCGAGGTTCTCGTCTCCGGTGAGCTCCTGGTCGGCGTGCCGGGACAGGTCGAGGTGACCGTCCGCGCCGGCGGTGACGCGGCGGCGCTGCGCTCGCGCGTCGACGACGCCGTACGGCGGGAGAAGGACCTGCTGAAGAAGGCCGGCGTCAAGGACGTTGCCGCGGCGCGGGAGCTGTTGCGGAAGGCGGACACCGCGACTGCCGAGCTCAACGAGGCGCGGCGGACCGAGAAGTCGCTGACGGCCGGAGGTGATCCGGGGGAGCGGATCGCCGTACTGACCGCCCGGCTCGGCACCGACGAGGAGGCCGAGGACGCCGGCGGCAAAGAGGCCGCGGTCGAGGGCGTTCCAGGGCAGATGTCGCTGTTCGAGGAATTCGCGTCGCCGCACGACACGCTGTTCGACGACTTCGACGTACCGGAGCCGGAGCCGGACGACCTCTCCAGCGCTCAGCGGGTGCTCGAAGAGGCCCGGAGCGGGCTGGCCGACGCCGAGCGGTTGCTGACGGATGCGGAGTTCGCGGCCGCGCAGGCGCGCAAGGCGGCGGACGAGGACCGGTCCGAGGCACAGAACGCGCGAGCCCGGTCCGAGCTGGCAGGAGAGCGGCTGGCTGCGGCCGTCGAGGCGCTCGAGGCCGCGCGGGCGGTGCTCGACGACGAGGCAGTGGCGGCGGCCGAGACCGAGGCGACGGCTGAGGTCGAGGCGGTGCTCGAGGAGCTGACCGCTGTACAGGAGCAGGCGGACGAGGCTGGGGCGGATCAGGTCGCGGGGGAGCTGACGCATGCGTTGGCTGTGGCGACGCGGTTGCAGGGCGAGCGGGACAACTTGCGTGACGCGTTGCGTACGACGGAAGGCCGCCTGGAGCAGTCCGGGCGGGACGGGCTGGCGACGCGACGGGACGTGGCCGAGCTGGAGCTGGCCGCCGTACGCACGGAGCACGACAGCCTCCTGCGGCGGGCCGAGGCGGCACGACGTGTGCACGAGACGCTGAGCCGGCATCGGGCCGAGGCGCAGACGAAGTACTCCGAGCCGTTGCAAAGCCGGATCGAGGCGCTCGGCCGCAGTGTGTACGGACCGTCGTTCCGGGTCTGGCTGGACGACGACCTCGCGGTCGCGGAGCGCGAACTGGACGGTGTCCGGTTGCCGGTCGAGGCATTGTCGACGGGTGCTCAGGAGCAAATGGCGATCATCACGCGACTGGCGATCAGCCACCTCGTCAGCACCGGCGAGGGCAGCGTGCCGGTGATCTTCGACGACGCTCTCGGCTGGTCCGACAAGGCTCGCCTCCGCGACATGGGCGCCCTCCTCGGCCGCGCCGGCGACCACGGCCAGGTCATCATCCTGACCTGCATGCCCGACCGCTACGAGTACGTCCCGAAGGCGACGTTCATCAAGCTGGACGGATGATCCGCTCCGGCGCGGAGTAGACGACGCAGCGGTCGCCGCGGGTGAAGCCGGCGAGGGTGATGCTGGATCGGCGGGCGAGGTCCACGGCGAGGCTCGAGGGTGCGCCGACCGCGACGATCATGCCGAGGCCGGCGGCGACCGCTTTCTGGACGATCTCGTAGCCGGCGCGGCCGCTGACGGCGAGTATCAGGCCCTTGCGGCTGTGCTGGTTGAGGACGGTCCAGCCGACGACCTTGTCGACCGCGTTGTGCCGGCCGATGTCCTCCTTCACCACGACCTTGCGGCCGTCAGCGGTGAACAGGCCCGCGGCGTGCAGACCGCCGGTGCGGCTGAACATCGGCTGAGCTTCGCGGAGGAGGTCGGGAAGGCGGCGTACGACGTCGACCGGTGCCTCGACCGGGTCCACCGGGTCGTACTCGCGCTCGGCGAGTTCGTCGAGGCTCTGCTGCCCGCAGACACCGCAGGCGGCCGACGTCACGCCGTACCGCTGGGGCGGTTCGCGGTCCGGGGGACCGTCGAACGTGACGGTGACGGTGTTGAACTGCTGCTCAGGGGTCAGCGTGACATCGGTGCAGTAGGCAACGGTCCGGATCGCGTCCGGCCGGACCGCGAACCCCTCGCCGAGGCAGAACCCGGCGGCCAGTTCGAAGTCGGAGCCGGGGGTGCGCATCGTGACGACCAGCGGCTCGGGCGGCCGGCCCGGCCATTCGAGCCGAAGCTCCAGCGGTTCCTCGGTGCTGACGACGTCCTCGCGCCGCGACGTCCGGTCGCCGTCGAGCACCTCGACCTTGAACCTGCTGGTGGGAGCCTTCGTCATACCTCCACGGTAGGCCAGTTGCGTCGTACGGCGAGCCAGTCGAGGAATGTCCACGCGTACAGCCGCTGGTGCTCGCGCAGTGTCGGCGTACAGCCGGGCGGGGGCGGGGCCTCGGTGTTCTTCATCATGTACGCCGCGATCACGGCCACGAACGAGTCAAGGTGGTCCTTCGGTACGTCGGCTGTGAGCGGGCTGCGGGTGATGGCGGTGAACGTGTCGATGCCTTGGTGCTGGGCGACCGGCAGCAGGCCGACCCAGTCCACCCAGCGCGGGCCGAGGGCCAGCCAGTTCCAGTCGATGGTCCAGCAGGTGCCGACGTTGTCGATCAGGATGTTGTCCGGGCGGAGATCGGAGTGCGTGGCGGAGTCGCCGGTGAGAGCTTCGGGCGCGAGCTTGGCCAGCTCCGCGAGTTCCGGCAGCACGCGCGGCAGCCAGTCCTGCAGGCCGGTCGGCATCTCCCGCTCACCCGCCAGGATCTGCGCCGGCACGTCGACGTCATCGCCGACCAGATCCGCGAACCTACTGAGCCCACCCAACGGACTCGGCTCCAACACCCCGGCCAACTCCTCACAAGCAGCAGCAACCACCCCAAAGTCCCCCACCGTCCAAGGAGCCCCAGGCATCCGCCCCTCGACAAATTCCGAGACGACGGCGAACCAGCTATCGACGTGGGCGGTGGTGATGATGGCTGGGGCTTGGATTGCTTTCGGGAGTTGGGGGACGACCTCGGCTTCGCGCTGGTACGCCTCGTAGGCGTGCAGGCCTTCCTCGGCTGCCTTGATGAAGACGCGGCGGCCGTCCGCAAGCTGTGCTTGGGCAGCGAAGCCTCCGGTGAAGCCTGAGCTGACCGGCGACGAGACGGAGGCGATCTGAGTGCCTAGGGCAACGGCGAGGGCCTCGTGGAGGGCCGGCGGGAGCGATTCCCAGCCGGGTCGCGACGAGGTGGCGAAGTAGTCGACGTCCGGGGCGCGGCTCATGTCCACGAACGATAGAACCCCGCAGCGGCGCAGCGCTCGTGGTTTAGCGTTCGGGCTGTGAGTGGATCCGTGGTGCTGCAGGTGCTCGATCTGGTCGGGATCTTCGTGTTCGGGATCACTGGTGCGCTGGTCGGCGTACGGAAGAAGCTGGACGTGTTCGGGATCCAGGTGCTCGCGCTGGTCACCGGGCTCGGCGGTGGATTCATCCGGGACGTGCTGATCGGTGAGACCCCGCCGGCCGCGCTCCGCGACTGGCGCTACCTGGTGGTCCCGATCGCGGCCGGTCTGCTGACGTTCTTCCTGCATCCGGGCATCGGCCGCGTCGAGCGGCTGGTGAACATCTTCGACGCGGCCGGCCTCGCCTTGTTCTGCGTGACCGGTGCGCTGAAGGCGATCGACTCCGGGCTGTCGCCGATCTCGGCCGCGCTCCTCGGCACGCTCTCGGGCATCGGCGGGGGAGTACTGCGGGACGTGCTCAGCGGCCGCGTCCCGGTCGTTCTCCGCTCGGAGATCTACGCCACCCCGGCACTGCTCGGGGCCGGCATCGTGGTCGTCGCGTCGGCGTTGGAGTACCACGCCCTGTGGGTCCCGATTTCCGCCGCGGTGGTGTGCTTCGCGATCCGGCTGCTCGCGATCCGCCGCGGCTGGAACGCGCCGCTACCCCGCAATCCGTGACGGCGGGGCCCATCCGTTGACGATGGCAACCAATTCCACGTAGCGGTGCCAGTGCGGTCCGGCCTCGGTACGCCGAAGCTCGATCAGGCGACTGCGGTACGCCGGGTCCGCCCGGAGCGGATCGTCTCCGGCCAGGGCGAGGTAGCCGGCCATAAGACGACGTACCGAATCCCGGAAGTCGGGCGCGGATACCAGCGCCGTCAGCTCCAGCCAGGCCTCGACCTGCTGCGGTTCGGCGTCCTCGGGCAGGACCGGCGTCAGATTCTGGCGGACGGCGGGGGCGGCGCCGGCGAGCGTCGTATCGAGGAAGTCGGCGATCAGCGCGCGGCTGTCCTGCGCGGCCTGCTCGGACTGTTCGGTCATGAGGTACACGTCCTCCGGGTCGGGATGGTTGGCGAGGACCGTGAGCAGGGCGTGCTGCCGGCGTAGCGTGCGGATCTGGATCGCCAGCGCATCGGCGTGGGTCGCCGCGACCTCCGCGAGGGAACGATCGTCCCGCAGTACGGCGTGGATCGTCGGCAGATCCAGGTCCAGGGCACGCAAAGTCCGGATCAGCCGCAGCCGTACGACGGCATTCTCGTCGTACCGTCGATGGCCGGCAGCGGTACGCCGTACCGTCAGCAGCCCGAGGTCGGAGTAGTGCCGCACGGCCTTCACCGACACCCCGGCGAGCCGCGCCGCCGCACCGATCGAGTGGTCCATACCCGCCACCCTCACACCTCCCGTAACAGGAGATGCAAGCCTAATTGTGGGCGAATCGTTCCTTGGGGCGGGCGAAGGTGATGGAGGCCGCGGCGACGAGCGCGCAGGCGATACCGACGCCGAACGGGACCCAGTACGCGTCCGACGGGCCCCAGACGTCGACCGCATGGCCGGCGGCCGCGTTGCCCGGTGCCACGCCGAGCAGGATGCCCGTGACGGTCCAGGTGATCGCTTCGGTCAGCCGCTGCGGCGGCACCCACTCCTCGACACAGGCGGTGACCGCGACCATCGTCGGGGCGATCGTCATACCGCAGCAGAACAGCACGGCGCCGAGCAGCGGGATGCTGTTGACCCAGGGGAGTGGTGCGAGCGTGATCGCGAGCGCGATCGTGCCGAGCAGCAGCCGTCGCTCGACCGGAGCCCGCCAGTGCACCGAGCCGTACCAGAGCCCGGCCAGCAGGCTCCCGAACGCCCAGATCGCCAGTACGACGCCAGCCAGCCCTGCCTGTCCCTTCTCGGTGGTGAACGCCACGGTGATCACCTCCGCGCCACCGAGCGTCGCACCGAGGCCGAGACCGATCAGGCTGAGCAGCAAGATCGAAAGCCAGGGGAGTGGTGCCTGCTCGGTGCCGTCCGACTTGCCACGACCTGGCGGGTCGGAGGCGCGCAGCAGCGCCAGCCAGATGCCACCGGCCAGTCCCAGTACGCCGGCCGCGGACAGAGCGGCGTACGGACTCGCCTGCGTCGCCAGCGTCGTGACGAGCACCGGACCGACGATGAAGACCACCTCGTCGCCGACCGCCTCCAGAGCGAATGCCGTCTGCAGGGCTCGACCACGGCCCAGCAGGTGCGTCCACCGCGCCCGGACGAACGAACCGACCTGGGGACGGGTGCCACCGGCAATGAACGACAGCACGTACAGGACCCACGTAGGCGCGTCGGCACGCACAGCGACGAGCAGTACGGCCAGACCGACCGTGCAGGCGACTGAGCCGATCAGGATCAGCCCGCGCTGCCCGAACCGATCGACCAGCCGGCCCTGGATGGGGCCGGTCAGCGCACCGGCGATCACGGCCACGCCGGAGACCGCGCCGGCGAGACCGTACGAACCGCTCTCCTGGGCGATCAGGATCACGATGCCGAGCCCGATCATCGAGATCGGCATCCGCCCGAGAATCCCGGCAGCGAAGAACGATGCCGCTCCGCGGCGGCGCATGAGATGGAAGTAAGGCTTGAGCATGAGAGACCGGGAGCAGCTTAGGTCATGTCCGTCTGAGAAGCTTGGAATATGTCGCCTGCTGCACCCCCGTACGACGCTGTCCTGCTGCTCTCCTTCGGTGGTCCCGAGAAACCCGACGACGTGCTGCCCTTCCTGCAGAACGTGACCCGCGGCCGCGGGATCCCGGACGAGCGGTTGAAGGAGGTCGGCGAGCACTACTACTCGTTCGGCGGCAAGAGCCCGATCAACGACCAGAACCGGGCGCTGCTCAAGGCGCTGCGGGCGTCGTTCGACGAGATCGGGCTGGACCTGCCGATCTACTGGGGCAACCGCAACTGGGCGCCGTACCTGACCGACACGATGCGTGAGATGGCCGCGGACGGCATCCGCCGCGCGGTGGTGATCGTCACGTCCGCCTACCCGTCTTACTCCGGCTGCCGGCAGTACCGGGAGAACCTCGAGGACGCCGCCCGCGAGGTTCCGGACGCGCCGCGGATCGACAAGCTGCGGCACTACGCGAACCACCCCGGCTTCGTCGGGTCGTTCGTGGAGTCGACCGCCGACGCGCTGAGCAAGCTCCCGGACGGCGCCGCGATCGCCTACGTCACGCACTCGATCCCGGCCGCGATGAACGCGACCAGCGGCCCGGACGGCAACGGGTACGTCGACTGGCACCTGGACGTCGCCGCGGAGATCACGGCCGAGCTCGAGCGGCGCACCGGGCAGACCCGGCGTACCGACCTCGTCTACTGCTCGCGGTCCGGGCCGCCGCAGGTGCCGTGGCTCGAGCCGGACGTCAACGACCACCTGGAGGTGCTGGCCGCCGACGGGGTGCCCGGTGTGGCCGTGGTACCGATCGGCTTCGTGAGCGACCACATGGAGGTCATCTACGACCTCGACACCGAGGCCGCGAAGACGGCCGCGAAGCTCGGACTGCCGATGGCGCGCGCCGCGACGCCGGGGACGGACGAGAAGTTCGTCACCATGCTCCGCGACCTGGTGGTCGAGCGGGCCGCGGCCGAGCGCGGGGAGCAGCCTGCCCGGCCCTGCGTCGGCAAACTCGGGCCGGGCTGGGACGACTGCCGTCACGACTGCTGCCCACCGCTGCGCCGACCTATCGCGAAGGAAGCTGTATGAGTGCCTCTGAGAGCCCGCAGGATCTCCTCAAGCTGGCCGTGGAGGTGGCGGAGGAGGCAGCGCAGCTGATCGTCGAACGCCGCCGCGGCACGATCACCGTCGCCGAGACCAAGAGCACCATCACCGATGTGGTCACGGCGGTCGACCGTGAGTCCGAGGAGCTGATCAGGGCCCGGGTGCTGCGCGCCCGGCCGGACGACTCGTTCCAAGGCGAGGAGGGCGACGACGTGGTCGGCACCAGCGGGGTGCGCTGGGTCGTCGACCCGATCGACGGCACGGTCAACTACCTCTACGACCTCCCGACGTACGCCGTCTCGATCGCGGTGGAGTACGGCGGGGAGACGGTCGCCGGTGTGGTGGTGGACGCGCCCAAGGGCGAGGTGTTCACCGCGACCCTCGGCGGCGGGGCGTTCGCGGACGGCAAGCCGATCCAGGTGTCGGGCGCGACCGAGCTGAGCCAGGCGCTGGTCGGGACCGGGTTCGGGTACGACCCGGCGCGCCGCCAGGTCCAGGCCGAGGTGATCCAGCACCTGATCACGAACGTCCGCGACATCCGCCGGATCGGGGTCGGCGCGATCGACCTGTGCTACGTGGCCTGCGGCCGGCTCGACGTGGTGTACGAACGCGGGCTGAACCCGTGGGACTACGGCGCGGGCGCCCTGATCGCGGCCGAGGCCGGAGCCCGGGTCGGCGGGCTGAACGGCGCCCCGGTGTCGCCGGAGATGTCGATCGCGGCCACTCCGGCTCTGTTCGAGCCGTTCCACGCGTTGCTGGCCGCGGCGAACCCGTTGCGCGTGTAAGTGCCGGTGAGTGCTCGTTTCTGCGCAGTACTGCGCACTAACGAGCATTCTGCTGTTCGGTCCTGACATTTGTGGCGACACGCGGGCCACAGCATGGACCCAGTCGTGCATTGCGGGCCTTTATAGGGCACAATCCCGTCCTCGGGAACGGTGTTTGCCGATCCCGGCCTGGCTGTCAAGGGTTTCGGGGGACGAAAGTTCGGCGCGGTGCTCCGGCGCGGAATTTCTCGGCCGCTCCACCCGTTCAAGGGCTCAGCAGGCAACACCACGGGTACGAAGAGGGCAGGGAAACACCATGGCGACTGATTACGACGCCCCGCGCAAGACGGACGAGGACGCTTCCGAAGAGTCGATCGAGGAACTGAAGACTCGCCGTCACGACAAGAACTCCGGCAAGGTCGACGAGGACGAGGCCGAGGCCGCGGAGAGCTTCGAGCTGCCCGGCGCGGACCTCAGCCACGAAGAGCTGGCGGTCCGGGTCCTCCCGCGTCAGGCCGACGAGTTCACCTGTTCGAGCTGCTTCCTGGTTCACCACCGCAGCCAGCTCGCCGAGACGAAGAACGGGCAGCTGATCTGCCGCGACTGCGCAGCCTGACACCAGCGCCCTACTTCGTAAGCAAACGCACAGCGGGACCGTCCCACTCCGGTGGAACGGTCCCGCTGTCGTGCCTGCTGGTCTTCTTGGCTCAGTCTTTCTTGACCAGCCCGGTGTCGGTGCCCTTCACCAGTCGCGCGGTGGCGTCCGCCTCGTAGCCGGGCGGCGCGTAGCCGGTGGACTTGAGCCAGTACGCGGCCGCGCGGCGCTCTGCGAAGAGCTTGCCGGCGGCTGCGGCGGCAGCGCTCGCAGCGGCCCAGGTCATGACCTCGGCGTACCCGCCGTGGCCGTCCTTCGGCGGCTTCCCGCCCGATCCCAGCTTCCAGGCCGTGCTGACCGCCTTGCTCGCGGCCAGGCCCACCACGATCGTGAAGGCGGCCTGTACCAGCTTCCAGCCGATCTTCGCTCCGACCACAACGCCCTCCTAGTACGACTGCCGACAGTCAGGATCTTCCCACGCTGTGCCCGCTCAGGGCGGCAGCCAATCGGTCCGGGTGGCGCGTCGCGATCAGCCAGTACGGCGCGGGGTCGGCCGGATCGGTGATCTGTACCCGCACGGCCCCGCTGATGTAGCTCCGCAGTACCAGGAACGCCTTCGGGTCGCAATCGCGTCCGAACGCGCGCCGGGCGTCATCGCCGGTCAGCGCCTCGACCGTGCCCAGATACGTCCGGTCGATCTCCGCCCGCCCGGCGTGCAGCCGGGTGTCGTCGACCTCCACGCGAGCGCCGCCGTACCGGAGGAACAGCGCCAGGAGCAGGACCGCGGCGAGCCCACCGACCACGGCGCCGGCCATCGTCCCGACCGGTACGGCGACGATGGCGAACAGCGTGACCACAGCGGCGGCGGCGATGATCCACCACGACACCGGCACCCGCAGACTCTCGCGATACGTACTCTGTTCCAGGCCCACAGGACCAGCCTGGCATGTGGTCCGTCCGGTCCGCTCGATAGGGTCGCCTCTCGTGACCGAGGTACTCATCCAGCGACTCGACCCCGACCTCCCGCTCCCGTCGTACGCGCACCCCGGCGACGCCGGCGCGGACCTGGTGGCGGCCGCCGACCTGACCCTGAAACCGGGCGAGCGCGGCCTGGTCGGGACCGGGATCGCGATCGCCCTGCAGAACGGGTACGCCGCGTTCGTGCACCCGCGCTCCGGGCTGGCCGCGAAGCACGGCGTCTCGATCGTGAACGCCCCCGGAACCGTCGACGCCGGGTACCGCGGCGAGATCAAGGTCTGCCTGATCAACCTCGACCCGCACGCCGAGGTGACCGTGCGGCGCGGCGACCGGATCGCGCAGCTGGTCATCCAGCAGGTCGAGAAGGCCCGGTTCGTCGAAGTAACCTCGCTGCCGGGTTCGGCACGAGGTGACCAGGGGCACGGGTCCACCGGCGGTTTCGCCGATGTGACACGCTGACCAGGTGCACCCGTTGACCTGCCGGATGCGCGAGACTACGGCGCTGTATCAGCGCCGGCACCAAGACCAAGGAAGTAGGCAACAGCTGTGATCTTCCGCCGTAAGGGCAAGAACGACGAGCCCGAGACGGGCGAGACCCTCGACGAGACCGGTACGGCGGACGTCCGCGCCGAAGGCCCGTTCGACTCGACCGAGGTCGACGCCGCCGACCTGGAGGCGGAGGACCGGATCGACCTGGGTGCGCTGGTCGTCACCGGCATGCCCGGCATGGAGCTGGGCCTGCAGGTCGACGAGCAGAGCGGCGTGGTGCAGGCGGTGCTGCTGATGCTGGACGACTCCGCCCTGGAGCTGCGCGCGTTCGCGGCCCCGAAGACCAGCGGCATCTGGGACGAGGTCCGCCAGGAGATCGCCGGCGAGGCAGCCCGGATGGGTGGTACGGCGACAGAGACCGAGGGACCGTTCGGTACCGAACTGGTGCTGGTCGTCCCCGTCGAGGACCCGGAAGGACAGGTCTTCAGCCAGACCTCCCGCGTGATCGGGGTGGACGGCCCGCGCTGGCTGCTCCGCGGCACGGTCCTCGGCCGCGCCGCCGTCGAGCCGGACGCCGCCGAGCCGATGGAAGCGACGCTGCGCAACACTATCGTGGTCCGCGGTAACGAGCCGATGGCTGTCCGCGAGTCGCTGCCGCTGCAGATGCCGCCGGGCGCCCAGCCGAATGAGCCCGAAGAGGCCTAGCGGACTACACTCGACGCCATGGGCAGCAACAAACCCGAGGGGCTGTGGAAGCGTGCCTTCCGCGGCCTGGCCGGGGACCGCGACCAAGAGGATGCGGAGGTCCTGAAGGACTTCGCGCAGGACTGTGGCGCGCGGTCCATCACCGGCTGCCACGACCGAGAGCTCGTCACGCTGTACGGCACGCTGCGCACCATCACGTTCAGCCCACGCGGCGGCGTACCGGCACTGGAGGGTGAGTTGTACGACGGCACCGGCACGGTGAAGCTGATCTGGCTCGGCCGCCGCAAGATCGGCGGCATCCACGCCGGTTCGGAACTGATCGCCTCCGGGCGGATCGGCGTCGTCGACGGCGACCGGGTGATGTTCAACCCGCGCTACGAGCTGCGGCCCCAGGCAGCCCATGGCTGACCCGACGTCCCGCCGGGACCAGATCGACGACGACCTGCAGGAGAAGCTCGTCGAGATCCTGAAGCCCGAGGTGGAGGCTGCCGCCACGCAGCCGCCGCCTCCGAAGTCGACCGACAAGGACTTCTTCCACGCGCTCGGCGGGTGGGGTGCACTGCTCGACATCGGGCTGCCCTGGATCGCCTTCCTGGTCGCGTACGCCGTCACCGACCACAAACTGCAGCTGTCCCTGATCATCGCGGTCGGTATCGCCGCGGTGCTCGCCGTGGTGCGTCTCGTCCGCCGGCAGGCGCTGCGGAACGTGTTCGGCGGCTTCATCGGCGTACTGATCTCGGCCTGGGTCGCGAACCGCACCGGCAACGCCAAGGACTTCTACGTCCCCGGGCTGCTCACCAACCTCGGCTACGGCCTGCTGTACCTGATCACAGTCCTGATCCGCTGGCCCTTGTTCGGCTTCCTGTACGGCGTGATCACACAGACCGGCACCGCCTGGCGCCGCGATCCGGTGCTGCTGAGAGGCTTCTCCCGCGCGACGCTGGTGTTCGTGGGCCTGTTCGCGATCCGGTTGATCGTCCAGGTCCCGCTCTACTTCACCGGCAGCCTGAACGCCCTCGGTATCGCCAAGATCGGCCTCGGCCTCCCGTTCTACGCGCTGGCGATCTGGCTCGCGTACGCCGTACTCCGCGGCTCGATGCCCCCCGAAAAATGGGACGAAGCCCGAGACAGCATCACCCACCTACTCCGCGCCAACAAAAAGTAACCAGCCCAACGCAATCCGGACACAGCCCGGCGTGGGAGGTGGACTCCCGGTCTACCAGCCGACGCGGCAACGAAGTGGGCTCAGGATGTGCTATCCCTCCGGCGGCACGGGCACCCGCACCACGGTGGCGGTGCCGTCCGGGTCCGTCACCGTGCAGCTGACCGCGTTCGAGGCGAGGCCAGTCTTCTTGCCAAATGTCTTGGCGACGATTTCTACGCCCCCGGTAGGCGTAAAGCTGATTGACAGCAGGACCATGTGCTGGTCGTCGATCCACCGGCTCGCCGAGTCGCCGGGCGTGCCGACGACGGTGATCGCGCCCTCGGCGCAGGCCACGGTGAACGTCTCCAGACCGTGTCCGGGCGGGGCGTCGGCGACGGCCGGCAACGCGGGCAACGCGACCGCGGCGACCGTTGACGCGCCAAGTGCGAGATGTCGCTTCATGTGTGTTCCCCTCCTGTGAGGTGGCTTAGAAATCCACTATCCCGCAGGCAACGTGTCCAGTCTCGTGCCGGGGAGGCTTGAGTCGGCAGGCGGTCACGGCCAACCGTTCGTCGCAAAGAAGGAGTGCTTGATGAGTGACGCGTTCTACTCGCACGCGAGGCTTTATGACCTGATGTTTCCGGGTGGTGGGCCTGCGGTTGACTTCTACCGGGCCTACGCCGATCGGCGAGGCGGGCGCGTGCTGGAGCTCGGGTGCGGCACCGGGCACAAGCTGATCCCCATCGCGTCCGACGGGCATCCGTGCGTCGGCGTGGACTTCTCGTCGGAGATGCTCGCTGAGGCTCAGCGTAAGGCGAACGAGCGCGGTGTAGCCGTGGAATGGATGCAGGGCGACATGCGGGCCTTCGACCTGGGCCGCACGTTCGACTTCGTGTTCATCACGGCCAATTCGCTATTGCATCTGCACGTGGCCGAGGACCTGGTGAGCTGCTTCCGGTCCGTTCGAGGACATCTGGCGCCTGGAGCGCGGTTCGTCTTCGATGTGTTCAACCCGAGCGTGCGCCTACTTGCCGAAGCTGACGGCGTACGGCGTGCCCGGGAGTCGTTGTCGTTCATGGATCCTGACCGCGGCGACGTCGGCGTCGAGGTCGCTGAGATCTACGATGCGCCCGCGCAAGTTACCCGCGGGACGTGGTACCTCTCGACCGACTCCGAGCCCGACTTCGTCGTCGCGCCGCTCGAAATCAGGAGCATCTTCCCGCAGGAGCTGCCGCTGCTCGTGTCGCTGGGCGGCCTTCGGCTCGTCGAGCGCTTCGGCGACTGGTCCGGTGGACCGTTCACCACGGATTCGCCGCTTCAACTCTGCATCTGCGAGTCCGCGTGATTGACGGAACTGCGGAGATCAAGCGCGGTTCTGGACGAACTTGAGTTGGTGGGCTTCAGGATCGCGTACCCAGGCGTAGTGCAGGCGGCCGTCCGGGGAGTCGGTCGGTGGGACGACGGCGGTGGCGCCTGCGGCCAGAGCCTGGTCGTACAGGGCGTCCACGTCGTCGCACCAGAACACGAGCTCTGTCGCGGGACGATCAGCCGGCTCGACGCCGAGGTCGACCAGTTCGTTGGCGACGCGCGCCGAGGTCAGGCCGATACGAATCCCGGCTGCCTCGACCTCCACGTGCGCGACGGGACCAGAGGACGGTGCCCGAAACATCTCCGTCAGGCCGAGGCGCGTGTAGAACGCGAGGCAACTGTCCACGTCGTCGCAGAACAAGTTGACCTGGAACTGCTGGATCTGCGCCATCCGGCCACCCTAGGACGTGCTACCCGCTACTCCGACTTGCGGTGGTGGGGGGAGAGCATGTCCTCGAGTTGCTCTTCGGTTTCGTCGGCGGCGACGAAGAGGAGCTCGTCGTTGAGTTCGAGCGTGCCTTCCGGGTCCGGGCGCAGGACGCGGCCTTCGCGGAGGATGACGACCAGGGCCGTGTCCAGCGGCCAGTCGACGTCGCCGACGCGCTGACCGATCATCGGGGAGTCCTCGGGCAGTGTCAGCTCGACCAGGTTCGCGTCGCCCTGGCGGAAGGTGAACAGCCGGACCAGGTCACCGACCGACACCGCCTCCTCGACGAGCGCGGACATGATCCGCGGCGTGGACACCGACACGTCCACGCCCCAGGCCTCGTTGAACATCCACTCGTTGCGCGGGTGGTTGACCCGGGCAACGGTCCGGGGTACTCCGAACTCGGTCTTGGCGAGCAGTGAGACGACCAGGTTGACCTTGTCGTCACCGGTACTGGCGATCGCGACCTGGCAACGCTGCAGCGCGGCCTCCTCGAGCGAGGACAGCTCGCAGGCGTCGGCCAGCAGCCACTCGGCACGCGGCACCGACTCGGCCTTGATCGCCCGGGGGTCCTTGTCGATCAGCAGGACCTCGTGGCCGTTCTCGAGCAGTTCGCCGGCGATCGAACGACCTACGTTGCCGGCTCCCGCGATGGCTACCCGCATCACAGCTCCTCAGGCCTCTTCAGGTTTGGTGCCGAGCTGGGCCTCGATGGCGGCGGCGTCCCGCTCCAGCATCACGACGTGGACCAGGTCACCCTCTTGGACGACTGTGTCGGCCCGGGGCAGGATGCCCTCACCGAGCCGGGTCAGGAACGCGACCCGGGCGCCCGTCGCCTTCTCGATGTCGAACGCGGGCCGGCCGATCCAGTCCGCGTGCACGTGTACCTCGGCCAGCCGGACGGTGGCCGACGGGTCGCGCCACTCCGGCTCGGAGCCCTCGGGCAGCAGCCGGCGCATCATCTGGTCGACGGTCCAGCGGACGGTGCCGACCGTGGGGATGCCGAGCCGCTGGTACACCTCGGCGCGGCCCGGGTCGTAGATCCGGGCCACCACGTTGCTGATCCCGAACGTCTCGCGTGCCACGCGGGCGGCCAGGATGTTCGAGTTGTCGCCGTTCGACACCGCCGCGAACGCCTCGGCGTCCTCGATCCCGGCCTCGATCAGCACCTCGCGGTCGAAGCCCATCCCGACGATGGTCCGGCCGGTGTACGCGGGGCTCAGCCGGCGGAACGCGTCGGCCGACTGGTCGATGATCGCGACCGTGTGGCCGCGTTTCTCCAGACCGCGGGCGAGCATCGACCCGACGCGGCCGCAGCCCATGATGACGACGTGCACTCGCTGATCACTCCCTGCCCCGTGGCGGGCGGCTGGCTCGGTTCGGCAGGGATAGACGCTACACCGACCTGAGGGTGCCTCTAACATCACCGGTGTGACTCCCGCTCTAGGCGATATCAGCAAACGGCTGCTGCTCGGACGCAAACTGCGCAGCACTCAGCTGGGTGAGACCCTGCTGCCGAAGCGCATCGCCCTTCCGGTGTTCGCGAGCGACGCGCTGTCGTCGGTCGCTTACGCCCCCGACGAGATCTTCCTGACCCTGTCGATCGCCGGGCTCGCGGCGCTGACGATCTCGTGGAAGATCTCGCTCGCGGTCGCGGTGGTGCTGGTCGTCGTCGTGCTGTCGTACCGGCAGAACGTGCACGCCTACCCGTCCGGCGGCGGCGACTACGAGGTCGCCAACGTGAACCTCGGCCCGACCGCGGGCCTGACGGTGGCGAGCGCCCTGATGGTCGACTACGTCCTCACCGTCGCGGTGTCGATCTCGTCGGCGGCGCAGTACGCCGCCTCGGCGATCCCGGCACTGGAGGGGCACCAGGCGACCGCGGCCGTGATCGCGGTGCTCTTCCTGACCACGATGAACCTGCGGGGCGTGCGCGAGTCGGGGGCGGCGTTCGCGATCCCGACGTACATCTTCATGTTCACCATCCTCGGGATGGCGGCCTGGGGCTTCGGCCGGTTGCTGTTCGGGCACCTTCCGGACGCGTCGAGCTCCGGCCTCGACATCGCGGCCGAGGACCAGTTCGCGCACGGAGCGAGCGGGATCGCGATGGCGTTCCTGATCCTGCGGGCGTTCTCGTCCGGGTGCGCCGCCCTGACCGGTGTGGAGGCGATCAGCAACGGCGTACCGGCGTTCAAGAAGCCGAAGAGCCGGAACGCGGCGACCACGCTGGCGCTGCTCGGGAGCATCTCGATCGCGATGGTGGTCAGCGTCGTGACGCTGGCGAACGTGATGAAGGTCCGGTTCGCCGAGGACCCCGGGACCCAGCTGCTCCGCGACGGCGTGCCGGTCGGCGAGGGGTACCACCAGGACCCGGTGATCGGCCAGCTCGCCAAGGGCATCTTCGACCACTTCTCGCCCGGCTTCTACCTGGTCGCGGCCGCGACCGGCGTGATCCTGGTACTGGCCGCGAACACCGCGTTCAACGGGTTCCCGGTGCTCGGCTCGATCCTGGCCCGCGACGGGTACCTGCCGCGGCAGCTGCACACCCGCGGCGACCGGCTGGCGTTCAGCAACGGCATCGTCATCCTGGCCGGTTTCGCGATCGTGCTGATCGTCTCGTTCAACGCCGAGGTGACCCGGCTGATCCAGCTCTACATCGTCGGCGTGTTCGTCTCGTTCACGATCAGCCAGATCGGCATGGTCCGGCACTGGACCCGGCTGCTGCGCGACGAGCAGGACCCGGGCAAACGGGCCCGGGCGATCCGGTCCCGGGTGATCAACGCGATCGGCCTGACGCTGACCGGCGTCGTGCTGGTGATCGTGCTGATCACCAAGTTCCTGCTCGGCGCGTACATCGCGATCATCGCGATGGCCTGCCTGTTCCTGCTGATGAAGGGCATCCACCGGCACTACGACACGGTCCGCCGGCAGATGGCGGCCGAGGGCGACGAGCCCTTGATGCTGCCGTCACGGGTGCACGCGATCGTGCTGGTGTCGAAGCTGCACAAGCCGACGCTGCGGGCGCTGGCCTTCGCCAAGGCGGCCCGTCCGTACCAGCTCGAGGCTGTCACCGTCGACGTCGACCGGGACGAGGCGGACCAGCTGCAGGCCGAGTGGGAGACCCGCGGCATCCCGATCCCGCTGAAGCGGCTCGCCTCGCCGTACCGGGAAATCACCCGGCCGATCCTGCAGTACGTGCGCGACATCCGGCGGCAGTCGCCGCGGGACGTGGTGATGGTCTACATCCCGGAGTACGTCGTCGGACACTGGTGGGAGCACCTCCTGCACAACCAGAGTGCGCTGCGGCTCAAGGGGCGGCTCTTGTTCACACCTGGTGTGATGGTTACGTCCGTTCCTTACCAGCTGCTCTCGTCGCAGGGGGCCGAGGAACGGCAGGACCGGGTGGAACGGGTAGCCGGCCAGGTACGGCGCGGTGCCCGCAAGTCGTCAGGAGATCGGTGACAGAACAAATGCCGCGACTCCGTCGCGGCGGGTCATGGGGCTGGAACTCCAGTCCTTCCCTCGTCGCTTCGGTCGCCTCGCTCCCTGCGCTCCTCGGTCCAGGACGGGAGGCCCCATGACCGGCGAGAACAGTCTGGTTGGGGCGGTAGTCGAGCTGGAGGTAGGGCCAGTCGCGCACGGGGGACACTGTGTCGCCCGGCACGAGGGGCAGGTGGTCTTCGTCCGGCACGCGCTGCCGGGCGAGCTGGTGCACGCCCGGATCACGGAACAGACGGCGAAGTACCTGCGGGCCGACGCGGTCCAGGTGCTCACGCCGTCCCCGCAACGGATCGAGCCGCCGTGCCCGTACGCCGGACCGGGCCTGTGCGGCGGGTGCGACTTCCAGCACGCCAACATCGTCGAGCAGCGGCGGCTGAAGGCGACCGTCGTGTCGGACACGCTCCGGCGGATCGGTGGGATCGAACGGACCATCGTGATGGAGTCGCCCGGTGACGACGGGCTGGGGTGGCGGACGCGGATGCGGTACGCCGTCGTGGACGAGCGGCCCGGTATGTACGCGCACCGCTCCCACGACCTGGTCCCGATCGACAAGTGCCTGCTCGCGCATCCGGGGACGCCGGACGTGCTGAGCTCACGGTGGCCGGGGGTGTCGTCGGTGCAGGCGGTGGTGTCCTCAGAGGGGAAGACCGCCGTACTGACCGACAAGGACCCGGGGGAGCGGCTGGTCGAGGTGGTGCGCGACCGGCGGTTCCTGGTGGATGCCGGTGGGTTCTGGCAGGTCCACCCGGCGGCGCCGGAGACGCTGGTGGACGCCGTACTGAGTGGGCTGGAGCCTGCTGCTGGTGAGACCGCGCTCGACCTGTATTCGGGTGTCGGGTTGTTCGCGGCGTTCCTGGCCGAGGCCGGTTGCCCGGTGCTGGCGATCGAGGGCGACAAGGACGCGGTCCGGAACGCCCGGCGGAACCTGCACGACCTGGACGGCGTGACGCTGGAGAACGGCGACGTCGACCGGGTGCTGAATGCGGCGGCCGGCCATGGCCTGGAGCATGTGGACCTGGTCGTCCTGGACCCGCCGCGGACCGGCGCCGGGAAGGACGTCGTACGGCGGATCGCGGCGCTCGGACCGCGGCGGGTGGCGTACGTCGCGTGCGACCCGGCGGCACTGGCCCGGGACCTGAAGACGTTCGGCGGCCTCGGGTACGGGATCGCCTCCCTGCGCGCCTTCGACCTCTTCGGCATGACCCACCACATCGAATGCGTAGCCATCCTCGAGCCTGTGGATAGTGATGTGGCCAGTCAAGGACGGCTCGGGTAGCGTCTGGGCCTGGATCCAAATGCGCTTGGAGACCTGATGCCGCTCGTTGACCTGGACGACCCGGAGGAGTTGCGCGCCCGCTGGAGCGCACTCGCCGCGGTCGCGCACGCCACGGGCTTCGACCGCCGCTGGTACGCCGACGCGGACGGGTACCACCACCAGGACGAGACCGCGTCCGTGCTCCGGATGGCGCGCCTGGAGGACGGGCGGGCGGTGCTGTGGGGATTCCACACGCAGCACAGCCGGACGGCCGGCGAGGACCTGCTGGCCGGGTCGCCGGACTGGATCGGGCAGCCGGAGGTGCGGCAGCGCCAGACGGCGGGCGAGCTCGGGTTCGTGTACGGCGCGTTCAACGGGAGCTGGGCGCGCGCGTCGTACCCGGGCGACCCGTGGCAGCCGGTCGACGACGGGTTCACGCCGATCGGGGAGTGGATCACCTCGGACGAAGCGGCCGCCGACGAGATGGTCCAGTGGGTCGCGGAATGGTCCGACTACCTGGGCAGCCTCGACGAACTCCGCCCGTACGGCGTGGAGCTGATCCGGGCCGCGGCCGGTCCCGGGATCTCGGCGGCGGCGCTCGGGGCGTTCTTCAGCCACTTCGGGATCGACCCGCGGTCACCGGTGCAACCGGACCTGCCGGCCGGCGTCGCCGCGGGCGAGGACTTCACCCGAAACGTTGCAGAACCGGCAAGTTTCGACGCAGACCCTGACACGGCCGAGGTCTCGGTCGTTGAAGATCCCGTGATCGGAGATATCCCGCCAGGCGACGACGAGGAGTCGTACGTCGTCCCACCCGGCATCAGCCCCTTCACCGGCCAGCCGATCGCCGACCCACCGCCGCCCGCGGATCCCTCGACGCCCGGCGCGTACCTTCCGGAGAACATCTCGAGTCCCGGGCTGCCGACGTCCCATGCGTACGATCCGACGCTGCCGTCCTCCGAACCACCACGGGTTGGGGGTGGGGTGTACGAGGGCGATGACTTCTACAACAGCCTCTTCGCGGACGCTCCTGCCAGTGCGGGGTCCGCGGCTGACCAGGACTGGGAGACCGCGGAGCAGTCGTCCTGGGCCGACGAGGAAGCCACCAGCGCATACGACCCCTTCCCTGAGCCGACACCAGACCCGGCCTGGACGGGCCCTGCCTGGATCAACGGTGAGTGGGTGGAGGACCCCGCCGGCTCGGCGCCCGCTGCCGCGGCTGAGGTGGCGCCGGTGGAGTCTCCTGTCGCCTCGAGTGCGGAGTTCGAGGACGACGACGCACCTACTGCTGAGATCGAGGCGGTGCTGGAGCCGGCGCCGGCCGACGAGGAAGACGAGCTGTCGTCCTTCACCGGGCCGTCTCCGTTCGCTCCTGCTCCTGAGCCGGAGCCGCAGGTCGCCGAGTTCGCGGGCGCGGACGAGGATGACGACCAGACGGCCGAAATCCCCGCTGTGGCCGAGGTTGAAGCTCAAGTTGAGCCTCACCCTCAACCCCAGCCTTGGCCGCAACCACAGCCGGAACCGTGGCCTCAGCCGGAGCCCCACCCGGCCCCCTGGCCGCAGCCCACGCCACCCGCTCCAGAGCCCACCCCGCCCGCCCCCGAGCCGACCCCACCCAGCCCCGAGCCGCACCCCGTCCCCGCGCCGGAGCCCGGTCCAGCGCCCTTCCCGGATCCCGAGCCGATCCCAGGGCCAGTTCCGAACCCCGAGCCCGTTCCGGAGCCGCTACCCGAGCCCGAGCCGCAGCCGTTCCCACACCCCGAGCCCGAGCCCGAGCCGTTCCCACAGCCCGAGCCCGAGCCTCAGCCGGGACCGATGCCGGAGCCCGAACCTCACCCGACTCCCGAGCCGGAGCCGGAGCCCTGGTCCGAGCCGCACACCGAGCCGAACACCGAGCCGCATACCGAGCCGCATACCGAGCCGCACGCCGAGCCGCACGTCGTGTCGGCTGGGCTGAAGTCGGTCGCATCCGTCGGCGAACCGGACCGTCTGGACGGGGCGGCTCTTGGTGGGATGTTGGTGGCTGGGTTGGGGTTGGGCGGTGGTGGGCCTCGGCTCGTGCCGGAGCCCGGATCGCTCGAGGAGGCAATGCGGGCCGAGGTGGAGCGGCCCCGGCCGAAGCCGGAGGAGTCGGCTGCCGTGCGGGCGTTGCACGACTGGTGCCGGGCGCGGACGGCGATCGTGCCGTCGGGGTTCACGATCCAGGTGCAGGTGCTCGACCCGGGTGCGCCGTCGTACCGCTTCGACCTGGAACCGCCGGACGTGGACGACCCGGAGTTCGCCGCCGACAAACTCAGCGGCCTGCTCGGCGATCTCTGGCTGACCGAGGCACAAGGTGAGCAGGGCGGCTGGCTGTTCGCGCGGATCGACGCGGCCGGCCGAACGCTGCGGATCGACCGTTGGTACGACCAGGTGCCCGACTGGTGGGACAACCCGGTCGAGGAGCGCTTCGACGTGAACGGGCTGGTCCGCAGGCTGTACAACCGCGGTGCCGAGTGGCAGCCGTCGTACCTGGAGAAGCTGTACACCAGCGCGAGATAGCGTTGGCGCCATGCTTCTCAGGATCTTCACCGAACCTCAGCAGGGCGCCTCGTACGACGACCTTCTCGCGGTCGCCCGCAAGACGGAGGAGAACGGGTTCGACGCGTTCTTCCGTTCCGACCACTACCTCGTCATGGGCGACAACGACGGCCTCCCGGGCCCGACCGACTCGTGGATCACATTGGCCGGTCTGGCCCGTGAGACGCAGCGGATCAAGCTCGGCACGCTGGTCAGCTCCGCGACGTTCCGCAACCCCGGCGTACTGGCGATCTCGGTCGCGCAGGTCGACCAGATGAGCGGCGGCCGCGCCGAACTCGGGCTCGGCGCCGGCTGGTACGAAGCCGAGCACAAGGCGTACGGCCTCGACTTCCCCGACACCCCCGGCCGCTTCGACCTCCTCACCGAACAGCTCGAGCTGATCACCGGCCTGTGGGACACCCCGGTGGGGGAGAAGTACGACTTCCAGGGCGAGCACTACCAGATCAGCGATTCGCCGGCGCTGCCGAAGCCGGTGCAGCAGCCGCACCCGCCGATCATCGTGGGCGGCGCGGGCAAGAAGCGTACGCCGGAGCTCGCCGCGAAGTACGCCGCCGAGTTCAACGCAGGCTTCCGCGGCGTCGAGGTGACCGAGACGTTGTTCCAGCGGGTCCAGGCGGCCTGCACCGCGATCGGCCGTGACCCGAACACGCTCGCGCTGTCCACCGCGCACACCGTGGTGGTCGGCAAGGACGACGCCGAGGTGAAGCAGCGGGCCGAGGCGATCGGCCGCGACGTCGAGGACCTCAAGGCGAACGCCGTCGCGGGGACGCCCGCCGAGGTCGTGGACCGGTTGGGTCGGTTCGCGGCCGTCGGATCGCAGCGGCAGTACGTCCAGATCATGGATCTGCAGGACCTCGACCACCTCGACCTGATCGCGGCCGAAGTTCTTCCACAGGTTTCCTGATCGACCGGAAGGTTGACTCGATGTCGTGTATCTTGATGTCGAGAGAGTTTGCGGCGCAAGGTTAGGGCGACCTGACCTCGCGGCCGGGCGTTGCCCTCGGCAGGATGGGCACAGCGGACACGGACTGGACAGAGGAGCAGGGTGATGGCGAGCGTCGACAGCTTCGGTGCCAAAGGTGCACTCGAGGTCAACGGACAGTCGTACGAGATCTTCAGGTTGGCGGGCATCGAGGGTGCGGACACGCTGCCGTACTCGCTGAAGGTCCTGCTGGAGAACCTGCTGCGCACCGAGGACGGCGCGAACATCACCGCCGAGCACATCACCAAGCTCGGCAACTGGGACCAGAACGCGGCCCCGGACACCGAGATCCAGTTCACCCCGGCCCGGGTGATCATGCAGGACTTCACCGGCGTCCCGTGCGTGGTCGACCTGGCCACGATGCGCGAGGCGGTCGCCGAGCTCGGCGGTGACCCGACCAGGATCAACCCGCTCGCTCCGGCCGAGCTCGTCATCGACCACTCGGTCATCATCGACGTGTTCGGTACGCCGGACGCGTTCGAGCGCAACGTCGAGTTCGAGTACGGGCGGAACCGCGAGCGGTACCAGTTCCTGCGCTGGGGCCAGACCGCGTTCGACGAGTTCAAGGTCGTCCCGCCGGGCACCGGCATCGTGCACCAGGTCAACATCGAGCACCTGGCCCGCACCGTGATGGTCCGCAACGGCCAGGCCTACCCCGACACCTGTGTCGGCACCGACAGCCACACCACGATGGTGAACGGTCTCGGCGTGCTCGGCTGGGGCGTCGGCGGGATCGAGGCCGAGGCCGCGATGCTCGGCCAGCCGGTGTCGATGCTGATCCCGAAGGTCGTCGGCTTCAAGCTGACCGGGTCCGTCCCGGCCGGTGCGACCGCGACCGACGTCGTGCTGACGATCACCCAGATGCTGCGCAAGCACGGTGTGGTCGGCAAGTTCGTCGAGTTCTACGGCGACGGTGTCGCGGCGGTCCCGCTGGCGAACCGCGCCACGATCGGCAACATGAGCCCGGAGTTCGGCTCCACCTGCGCGATCTTCCCGATCGACGACGTCACCCTGGAGTACCTGCGGCTGACCGGGCGCGGCGACGACGAGGTCGCGCTCGTCGAGGCATACGCCAAGGAGCAGGGCCTGTGGCACAACCCGGACGTCGAGCCGCGCTTCTCGGAGTACCTCGAGCTCGACCTGTCGACAGTCGTACCGTCGATCGCGGGCCCGAAGCGGCCGCAGGACCGGGTCGCGCTGAGCGAGGCCAAGGAAGGCTTCCGCGGCGCGCTCGTCGACTACGCGACCGAGGAGCTCGAGGTCGACCCGTCCGAGCTCGGCAGCTTCCCGGCCAGTGACGCCCCGAACGGCCACGGCAACACCGACGACGAGCCGCACGTCCCGCACGGATCGGGAGACGGGGGTCGCCCGTCGAAGAAGACCAAGATCAGCCTGGACGGCCAGGAGGTCGAGCTCGACCACGGTCACGTCGTGATCGCCTCCATCACCTCCTGCACCAACACCTCGAACCCGTCCGTCATGCTCGCCGCGGCGCTGCTGGCGAAGAACGCGGTCGACAAGGGCCTGGCGTCGAAGCCGTGGGTAAAGACGTCGCTCGCGCCCGGGTCGAAGGTCGTCACCGACTACTACGAGAAGGCCGGCGTCACGCCGTACCTGGAGAAGCTCGGCTTCCACCTGGTCGGCTATGGCTGTACGACGTGCATCGGCAACTCCGGCCCGCTGCCGGAGGCCGTGTCGGCCGGGGTGCAGGAAGCCGACCTCGCCGTCGTGAGTGTGCTGTCCGGCAACCGGAACTTCGAGGGCCGGATCAACCCGGACGTGAAGATGAACTACCTCGCGTCGCCGCCGCTGGTGATCGCGTACGCGCTGGCCGGCACCATGGACTTCGACTTCGAGACCGATCCTCTGGGCCAGGACACCGACGGCAACGACGTGTTCCTGAAGGACATCTGGCCGAGCGCCGAGGAGGTCGAGCGGACCATCGCGAGCTCGATCAACAAGGAGATGTTCACCAAGGACTACGCCGACGTGTTCGCCGGTGACGAGCGCTGGCAGTCGCTGCCGACGCCCGAGGGCAAGACGTTCGCCTGGGACCCCGAGTCGACGTACGTCCGGAAGCCTCCGTACTTCGACGGTATGGCGAAGGACCCGTCGCCGGTCACCGACATCGCCGGTGCCCGCGTGCTGGCCAAGCTGGGCGACTCGGTCACCACCGACCACATCTCGCCGGCCGGTTCGATCAAGGCGGACAGCCCCGCGGGCAAGTACCTGGCCGAGCACGGTGTGGACCGCAAGGACTTCAACTCGTACGGTTCCCGCCGGGGCAACCACGAGGTGATGATCCGCGGCACGTTCGCGAACATCCGGCTGCGCAACCAGATCGCGCCGGGCACCGAGGGCGGCTTCACCCGCGACTTCACCAAGGACGACGCGCCGGTCACGACGATCTACGACGCCGCCCAGGCGTACGCCGAGCAGGGCACGCCGCTGGTGATCCTGGCCGGCAAGGAGTACGGCTCGGGCTCGTCGCGGGACTGGGCCGCGAAGGGTACGGCGCTGCTCGGCGCGAAGGCTGTCATCACGGAGTCCTTCGAGCGGATCCACCGGTCGAACCTGATCGGCATGGGCGTGCTGCCGCTGCAGTACCCGGAGGGTGAGAACGCGGAGTCCCTCGGCCTGACCGGCGAGGAGACCTTCGACATCACCGGCGTCACCGCGCTGAACGACGGCGAGATCCCGCGCACGGTGCACGTCAAGGTGACCGCGCCCGACGGCGGCGTGAAGGAGTTCGACGCGGTCGTCCGCATCGACACCCCGGGCGAGGCCGACTACTACCGCAACGGCGGCATCCTGCAGTACGTCCTCCGGTCGCTGATCGCGAGCTGACGGAGCTGACACAGGCGCCAGTAGCCGCGGGTCACCGGAACTGTCGGTGGCCCGCGGTTTACTGATTCCATGGCCGACCGGGAGTCACCGCGCGACGTGGTGCGGGCCGCATGTGCGACGTACGGCGAGGACGCGGTGATCGACTGGTGCGTCGCCTTCCTGACCGGACAGATCCCGGGTGAGGCGGCGTACGGCGCCGAGTTGCCGAAGCTGGTGGCGATCACCGGGTCGGAGAATCCGGGTGGCTGGAAGGCGCCTGTTGATCCGGTCAACTACTACTGCATCCGGGTGTGGGCCGCCCGGGTGTTCTTGTACGTGTGGCGCGACGACGTGGTCGACGCGCTGATGGTCGCGGCACGGGATCCTGCCTGGCGGGTCCGGGAGCACGTCGCGCGGATCACCGCACAGCGCGAGCTCGGCCAACTCGTCGACGCCCTGCTCCCGATGCTCGATCACGAGCTGCCGAGGGTTCGTGCGGCGGCTGTGCGCGCGATCGGCGCCGCGGGGGAGTACGAGCACGCCGACGCGATCCGCGCCCTCGCCGACGATCCCGATCACACCGTCCGCGCGGCTGTCGAGCGCGCGCTCGCGAACCTGGAGGACCGCCTTGACCGACCGGTCCGCTGATACCCCGCAGTCCCGCCGCTTCTAGTCGGACAGGGCGGCGCGGAGTTTGCCGGCGTACTCCTCGGCCTCGGCGGTGTCGGCGTACTTGGTTCGCGGCCAGAAGAAGCCGCGCAGGCCGTCACCCTTCGTGCGCGGTACGACGTGGACGTGCAGGTGCGGCACCGACTGGGACACGACGTTGTTCACGGCAACGAACGACCCCTGCGCGTCGAACGCGGTCCGTACGGCGGTCGCCACCGAGCGGGCCGCGCCGAACAGCGGGACCATCACCTCGTCGGACATCTCGACCATCGTCGGAACATGGGTCCGCGGAACGAGCAACGTGTGCCCTTTGAACACCGGCCGGATGTCGAGGAACCCCACGACCTCCGGCGTGTCCAGAACGATCTGCGCCGGCGTCGTACCGGCGATGATGGAGCAGAAGAGACAGTCCGCCATATCGTCAACCTAGCTTCTCGTCGACGAAGCACCAGCGCCACGTCTCACCCGGCTCGAAGCTGCGCATCACCGGATGCTTGCTCTCGTCGTGGTGCTTGCTCGCGTGCTTCATCACCGACGAGTCGCAGCACCCGACGTGACCACACCCCAGGCAGAGCCGCAGGTGGACCCACGAACCTCCTTCGGCCAGGCACTCCTCGCAGCCGTCCGGTGTGTTCGGCGTGACCACGACCGGTGCCTGTTCCAGGTGCTCGCACGCGCCACCCGGCGTCGTCTTCGGCTTCAGGTCCTCGGAGCGGCCGCCGACGTCGTCGTCCTCGTCGCGGTCCAGGATCGACTCCTCGATGTCGAGCGCGTTCTGCGCCCGCTGAAGCACCTCGTCGGCGACCATCCCGGCGTCGCGGACCTTCAGGATGTGGGCGCGTTCCGCCTCGAGCATCGCGATCCGCAGCCGCCGGTACGCCTCGCTCGGCGTCTCGTACTCGGTCTCCGGCCGCCCCAGCCGCTCCCACGCGGCCTGCGCCCGCGCCTCACCCCGCTGCCGCAGTACATCGAGAACCGCGGGCGGGTCCGTCGGCGTCGAGAGCTCGTCGAGCTTCGCGATCGCGGCGCGATGAGCACCTTGCAGTACGGCGGCCTCCTGCAACGCGTCCTCCGCGGGATCCGGTCCCGGCAGGCGCAGGCGACGTACCAGCCAGGGCAGCGTCGAGCCCTGGACGAGCAGCGTGCCCGCGGTGACGGCCAGTGCGATGAACACGAGAACCTCGCGATGCGGCGTGTCCTCGGGCAGCGTGAAGACCGCGGCCAGGGTGACCACGCCGCGCATCCCGGCCCACGACACCACGATCAGCGCACCGCGCGAAACGGGTCCGGGACGCGAGGGGCCGAGGAAACGCCGGGACAGCATCGTGGTCGGGATGATCCAGATCGGCCGCAGCAGCACCACCGCGACGAACACCGCGACCGTCGTGGCCGCGATCAGCCACGTCGGCAGCGGGCTCTCGGTGAGGTCGTCGAGGATCCACCGGGTCTGCAGCCCGATCAGCAGGAAGACCGTGTTCTCCAGCAGGAACTGGAACGTCCGCCAGTTGGTCCGCTCCGACATCCGCGACTTCGCCGACTGGATGATCGGGGCCTTGTGGCCGAGGAACAGGCCGGTGACGACGACCGCGAGAACACCGGATGCGTGGACGTAGTGGTTCTCGGCCGCGATGTAGGCGATGAACGGCGCGGTCAGGCTGAGCGTGGTGTCCAGCACCGGATCGGTGAACCGGCGCCGGATCTTGGCGAGCACGAACGTCACGACGATGCCCACCAGCACGCCGCCGCCGGCCGCCCGCAGGAAGTCGAGGCCGACGTGCCACACCGTGGGCGCCACCAGGGCGGCACCGATCGCCGTACGCAGGCAGACCAGCGCGGTCGCGTCGTTCATCAGGCTTTCGCCCTCGAGGATCGTGACCACGCGGCGGGGCAGACCGACCCGTTTGGCGATCGCGGTCGCGGCGACCGCGTCGGGCGGCGCGACGACGGCGCCGATCGCGAACGCGGCCCAGAAGGGCAGTGGTTCCTGGCCGATCGACTCCGCCACCCGCCCGAGCAGCCACCAGGCGACGACGCCGACGCCGAGCGCGGTGAACGCGACCAGGCCGACGGACAGCAGCCCGATGGACCGCCGGTGCTTGGAGAAGTCGACCAGGCTGGTCTTGATCGCGGCCGAGTACAGCAGCGGCGGCAGGAACCCGACCAGCACGACCTCGGGCTCGAGCTCGACCCGCGGGATGAACGGCAGGTACGACGCGGCGACCCCGACGACGACCAGGAGCAGAGGGGCCGAGAGCCCTATCCGCCGCGCCAGCGCGGCGACACCCGCGACGACGGCGACGAGGGCCACGACCTCGATCGCGATATGCACGGGCACAGTGTCGCAGCGCGCCGCGGTTTCCACCCAACCGTTCGCCCACGGCTGAGCATCGGATCTGGTCATCGCCTGACCTGTCCTCTAGCGTGTGCGAAGCGAGATCCGTCGATCACTTGGGGTGACTGATGCGTCGTGTGCTTTCGCTGGCCGGTGTGGTCGCTCTGCTGCTCGCGCCGGTGACACCGGCGACCGCTGCCGGCACGGTGACGAACGGATGTGTCGCGTCGGTGCCGGAGCCTGGTACGACGACGCCCGTACGGATCTGCTACTCGCTGTTCAAACCGGCAACCGCCTCGGCCCGGCACACCGTGCCGCTGATCTTCCACAGCCACGGGTGGGGCGGCAGCCGGACCACCGATCCGGCCGCGTTCAAGGCCTGGCTCGACGCGGGCTTCGGCGTACTCAGCTTCGACCAGCGCAGCTTCGGCCAGAGCACCGGCGTCGCGCACGTGATGAACCCGGACTACGAGGGCCGCGACGTGGTGAAGCTCGTCGACCTGGTCGCAAGCCTGGACTGGGTCACGAAGCAACGCCCCGGCGATCCGCTGATCGGCGCCATCGGCGGGTCGTACGGCGGTGGGTACCAGTTCGCCGGCGCCTTCACCGAACTTCGTGACAGCGGACGGACCCGGTTCGACGCGCTCGCTCCGGAGATCACCTGGTGGGACCTCAAGCAGAGCCTTGCGCCGCAGGAGGCCGCCCGGACGATGTGGCTGTCGATCCTGTTCGCGGGCGGCGGCACGCATCTGCCGCCCGCGGTGTCGGCCGCCTTCGTGGCACTCATCACGACCGGCACCTGGCCGGTCGGGAAGGCCGGGCGCGATCTCGACGCGTTCTTCGCGCACAACGGGCCGGCCTGGCACGTGCAACAGGGCCGCAAACTCGATCTCCCGGTGCTGTTCGGGCAGGGCATCTCCGACAATCTGTTCAACCTCAACCAGGGGCTCGCGAACTTCGACCGGGCACTTACCGCGCGGGCCCGGGCCGGGTCGATCTTCGTCGGGTACAACGGCGGTCACACGCTGCCCAGTGTCGTACCGCCCGGCTACGCGACCGCGGGCGACCCGTGCTCGATCGCGCTCGGATCACCCAGTTTCTCGAGCCTGTCGATCCGCTTCATGCAGCTGCAACTCCTGCACCGGTCGACCGGCCTCACCGGCTTCGGCGCGTACCACCTGTCGACCGCCGACGGCCGTTGCCTCACACAACGGAGCCTGACGCCGAACAAGCGGTACCCGCTCGGCAAGATCGTCGCGCCGACCGGTGTCGGACTGCCCGTCAACCTGCCGATCGCCAAGGGCCCGATCACGATCGCCGGCACGCCCACGCTGACCGCTGACGTCTACACCGTCATCCCGCGGTCCGCGGCGTACTTCGCGCTGAGCGTCGGCAAGAACCCGCTCACCGCGAAGATCGTGCAGAACAACACCATGCCGTTGCGCGAGAGGTACACGGCCCGCGGCGTACGGCGCACGATCGAGCTCCCCGCCATCGCCGTCGACGTCCCGGCCGGCCAGAACCTCTACCTCACGGTGGCCCCGATCGCCGACATGTACGCCGGCCAACGCGGCCCGCTCCCCGGCGTGATGATGCTCAAGAACGGCACGCTCAGAGTTCATCTAGCTCGGTAGCACGACGACAACTGTGAACCAGGCAAGGCCGGTCAGCCAGATCACGCCGGCGCCGGCCGACCACCAACTGCGCGCCTTCACCCACCACGGCAGGGCGGCGAGCAGCAGTACGCCGGTCCACGGGGCGAGGTGCGGTACGCCGAGGAGCAGCCGCGCCGGGAGCACGTCGTACTCGGACCACAGCAATGCGCCGAACGAGCCGAGGAACAACAGCCCAAGCACCGGTGGCAGCACGTTCCACAGTCGCACACGGCGGCGGACGATCGCGTGGACGATCCACCCGAGGATCCAGCCCACCACAAGGAGCACGAAGAGCGCCGCGGGCACGATGGGCAGGTAGCGACCGTCCGTCGCACCGGCCGCGGTTGCCGCGAGCCGACTGGTCAGATGCAGATCGATCGGCCGCACGACCTGGTACGGCGGTTCGTGCTGGCACTGCTCGAGTGATCGACCGGGCTGATCGAGCCAAGCCGTCACCACAGTGCGGCCGCAGCGACTGGACAGCACGACCGCGTGTCCGATTCCGGCGAACTCGACGAACTGCCGGTGCGGCAGACCGGCCGACGCGCTCTGAGCGGTCTGCGCCGGCGTGATCGGATCCTGAGCACCCGCCAGAACCAGGGTGGGCTGAGTGAAGTGCACAGGTTCGCGGGTTGCTGCGGGGGAGCGGAGGAGCCCGAGCTGCCCGCAGACCACGTCGTCCGCGGCGAGCCAGGCGATCACCGGGCGGGCGTGGCGAGCTCCCGCCGTACGGTAGGGGACCTCGTCCTGGCACTGCATCAGCCAGTACTGGCCGAGATTGTGGCTCACCAGCTCACCGATGCCGACGGCAACCAACGTGTTGAGTGCGCCGTACCTGCCCTCGGCGAGTTGGTGGAGGAGCAGCGGCAGGATCGGGAGCAGGTCGACCTCGTACGCCGCGGAGTGCACGAGGGTGACGAGATCGTCGCCCGTCAGACGGTACGTGCGGGATTCGTTGGTGACCGGGTTGTGGCCGGGGACCGCTTGTGGATGCGCGTCGAGTTGAGCGGCTGCCTTGACCAGGTCGGCGTAGGCGTCGGGGCCGAGGCTGGTGCGGAGGCCGTCGTACCCGTTCTGGGCGAAGTCGACGGACGGTGGGCTGAACGAGTCGAGCACGACAGCGTCGACACCCGCCGGATCGAGGGTGGCCAGTTGCGCCATCACGCCGGTCGACCAGGACAGGCCGTAGAGCGACCAGTGCGGGTAGCCGAGCGCGACGCGGAGGTCCCGGAGGTCGAGTGCCGCGGCGCGGGCCGTGTAACCGCGGGGATCCCCGCCGGAGCGGCGGAAGTCGTCGAGGCAGGTGCGCATCGCCGCGGCGACGGTGTTCGCCTCGGCGTACGGGTCCTCGGTGCGGGTGAACATGTCCGCGAACCGCTTGTCCGCCTCCTCGCAGTCGAGGTCGGGGGTCGCGCGGTCGCCGCCGCGTTGCTCCACCAGTACGACGTCGCGGTCGGGAGCCAGGCCGGCGAAGAAGTAGGCGAGCTGGATCGTTCCTGAGCCGGGTCCGCCACCCATGAAGACGAGCGGCGGCTTCTTCGCGGCGGCCTCGCGTGCCGGTACGACGACGTACGGGATCGTGATCGTCCGCGTGGCCGGCGCGTCGCGGTTCTCGGGGACCTCGAGGCGGCCGCAGCGGGCGCCGGCAGGCACCTGGACGAGACAGTCCTCCGCCGGCAGTGCCGCCGGCGTCGGTGGTGTGAGTACTGCAAGGAGTGCAGCGACCGCCCCCAGTCCGCGCACCTCGGTTATCTGATCTTGTCGAGGTGGGTCTTGTAGACCGTCAGGAACGGCTCGTCGGTGGAGACTGCGCCGACGAGCCAGTCGCAGGTCCGGCGAGCGGTGGCGATCACGTCGGGCGGGTAGCTGTACTTCACCTGGTGCTCGGCGAACTCGTCCTCGTCGTCGATGAACACGGTCCCGTCGCGGCGCTTGATCACGTCCAGGTCGAGATCGATCATCGTCACCACGTCCGCGGAGAACTCGACCGGCGTGGTGATGTCCGCGTAGATCTCGGTGTACCGCGGCTCATCGTTGAAGATCGCGGTGAACCACATGTCCCGCGGGAACAGTTGCACATGCGCCTGCTCCTGGGTCACCACCGGCTCGTCCCCGCGCTGCGACACGGACCCCGCCGGCGCGCCCAGCCAGAGGCCGTACTCGTCCTCGCCCAGATACCGCATCCACTGATGCCAGTGCAGCTTCTCGTCGAACTTTCGGTACACCACCCGGACATCACGCATGACCTAAACCTATCGGCCGCCGGGTCAGCGGCGGTTGATCTGGGCGACGATCGTGGGGTCCTTGATCGCCGTGTCGTTCGCGAGCAGGAACGCCTTGCTGAGCACCAGGCTGAGGACGGGGTCGTCGTCGAACGGGAGGA
This sequence comes from Kribbella sp. VKM Ac-2566, assembly GCF_004366005.1. Classification (NCBI taxonomy): domain Bacteria; kingdom Bacillati; phylum Actinomycetota; class Actinomycetes; order Propionibacteriales; family Kribbellaceae; genus Kribbella; species Kribbella sp. VKM Ac-2566. Next base: position 112,970 of record NZ_SODT01000013.1, read on the forward strand.
ACAGCTTCTGCGCCTGGCTGTCGCGAGCGGCGACGATGCAGAGGTACTGGTCGTTCGGTGACATCAGGATGTTGCCGCTGCCCAGATGAATCCGATAGGTCCGCAGATCGCCGCGCACCGTCAGGTAGCGGTCCTCGAACTCGCACCGGTCGGCGATGGCCAGCCGCGGGACGAGTTGTTCGAGCACCTCGCGGCGGATCTCGCCGGCCGCGGACAGTTCGCCGAAGCCGAACGTATGCCAGTACGTCTCGAAGCGGCGCTCGGTCCCGCGGTCGAGCCATTCCGGATCGGCGCCGATCGACGTGACCGCGACGAACAGGTCGACGTCGCGCAGCGCCTCGGTCAGGACGAGCGGCGGCACCTCGGCGAGCTCGATCGTCTCATCGGTCCGTACGTCGACGAACCGCACCTGATCGCTGGTGCAGTACGGGTAGAGGTCGGTCGCGGCCGGCTCCTGGTCGTGGATCGGGTCGAAGTAGAACTCGGCGCGGATCCCGGCTGCGTCGAAGGTACGCCGGGCGACGCCGTGGTCGATACCGTCGTCCCACCACGCGACCGCGACCGGCGCCCAGCCACGCCCTTTCATCAGCGCGCGGGCCTGGACCTGCCCGAAGACGTGACCGGCGAATCGGTTCGAGTACACGCGGGTCTGTTCCTCGGCGGGCGTGAGCACGTAGAGCTCGCGGAACGCCTGCTTGAACGGCTGAACGACCTGCTGCTCGAGCAAGTACCGTCGCCAGGCGCGTACGTCGTCCGCGGTCGCGTGGATCGGGTGCCAGAGCCGCACCTCCGCATCCGGCGGGATCGCGGCCTGCTGACCCGAACTCGTGACCACCGTCGCGGCATCGAGTGGGACTCCGACGACGTCCGGCCCGTCCGGGGTGCTGAAGACCCAGACCAGCGTGCGTGTCATCCGGCCGGTGATCGGATGGTCCAGGTACCAGGTGCGCCAGTTGTCGAGTGGCCAGCGGCGGTCCGCTGCCATCAGGCCGTCCAGCCGCACGCGCTCGCCGGCGATCGTCTTCCGGATCGCCTTGAGCTCGTTGCGGAGCGCGGCGAGCGTTTCAGCCTCGGTCTGTTTCACGTCAGGCGGCACCGATTTCCGGGGCGTCTGCTTCTCGTCGACGTACAGAAGGGTTGCCGTTCTTCCGTCCACCACGAGCTCGGCCGATCCCCGCGTCAGCGGTTGTCGGCGCTTGCCGTCGGCGTCGAGGTCATGGGTTTCGACGGCGCGTTCGAGCAACTGGTCGCGGGTCAGTCCCTGCGCGGATGCCAGCGCGTCGATGGCCTTGCGGACCTGCCTCAGCAGCGTCCCGTGGCGAACGGAACGCTCGAGCGCGAGCAGCTCGGTGATCGACGACGCACCGCCGATATCGGCCATCGCCTGCGCCGACGAGTTGGCGAGCCGGAGGCTTCGGGGATTGCCGAACTGGCCTCCGATCACGGTCACGGTCTTGACCGCGAGCCGCCGAAGCTGCGGCAGGAGCGTCGGGTCCCGCAGTACGCCGGCGATCGCGACAACTCCACACAGGAAGGCCTCATTGCCCGCGGTGACGTAGCGAGTGACGGCGGTGGTGCGCCGCGGCTCGATATCGGCTGCGTCGAGAGCCGCGTCGAGGAGGGCGCCGATGAGAGCCGCGGGCTTGGACAACAGGCCGGTCACGCGCTCGGCCTCGGTGAGCCACTTCTTCGCGGGCTTGCCCTGGGTGGGAAACGCCGCGAGGAGATCGAGCACCGCCGCGCGCGCCTCGGCCGGTTCGTCAGCTGTCTCGAGCGCGCAGCGCAGGCGAGGGCCGATGTCGTCCCCCTCGTCGATCAGGTCGACGCGGAGCCCCTCTTCAGGGCCCACGAGTTTCCGCAGCCTCGTCGCCGTCGCCGCGTCCTGAACTTGCTCGGCCGCACGCGCGAGCAGTGGTTTCAAGAGTTCCTGCTCCGCGCCCGGGAGTGCGGCGTACGCGTGCTCGATCTGGCGGCTCACCGCGCGGAGAGCCTCGCTGCTCCGCCAACCCTGGGACTGCTCGAACTGGCCGATGCGCGGGGTCAGTAACCGCTCGATGTGCGCCGCCGACAGCTGGAGGCGCTTCCGCGCGATCACCAACAACAGTTGGGCGCAGTGATAGCTGTTGACCCGATCCGAGACGGTGAGAATGCACTCCAGCCGCAGGGCGTCCGGGGCCTGCAGGATCACCTGGATCTCGGGCATAGCCCGAGCATCGGCGTCAGCTGTCCACGACCGGCCCCGCAGGGCCTGCAGCGCCGCGGCCACCAGCGTGGCGGCCTCACTATCGCCTGCCACGCTCAGCCACCGACCAGCTGGACCAGGCGCACGAAGCGGATGTCGGAGTCCGCGGTCAGCTCGAGTTCCTCGTCGAGCTCGGTCACCTGCCGGTCGTCGACCAGCACGAAGAACCCGTTCCGCCCGAACGCCTCGATCGCCCGATCGGCCTGCTGCTCCCAGTCGAGGTGCCGCTGCTGGTCCGGCTCGGCGTTCAAGCGCGCGACTTCCTCCCGGACGCGCGTCCGGACGAGGTCGCGCAGCGTGATCCTGCTCGACACCAGCTCCAGCAGAGTCGTCGTACCGACCCGCCCTGCCCCCGACACCTCGACGATCTTCACCGTGATCCCCACCGCCGCAGCATAGTCAGCCCTCCGCCCATCTCTGGGCCCAATGCTCCTGCAACTTGATGCAACTTTGCTGTGGGGAGTGGACCGATCGCGGAATGCGACGGAGGATGGTGGCGTGCCGGCCCAGAGGTCGTCATCGTGACCGGCTCTCGTTGGTTCAGGGGGGCTCCTAGCCGACGGGAGCCGGTTACCGTGCGAGCGCGCGGATCTGTTCGAGGTACGGCTTGTACGCCGTGACGAACGGTTCTGCCGTGGTGATGACGGTGGCGAGGTGGTCGCAGGTCGCTCGAGCGGTGGCGATCACCTGGGGAGGGTAGTTGTAGCGGACCTGGTGCTCGTGGAACTCGTCCTCGTCCATCACGCGCACGGTGCCGTCGCGGAGCAGGCGGATGTCGAGGTCGAGGTCGACGGCGGTGACCGAGTCGACGCCGAACTCGGCCGGCATCGTGATGTCGCAGTAGATCGCGGTCTGGTGCGGTTCGTCGTTGAACAGAGCGCTCCACCACTGGCCGTGCGGGAACAGCCGGACCCGGTGGTGGTCGATCGTGGTCCAGCTGCCGTCGGCGCGCTGCCCGCGGGTACCCGGGGCGGAACCGACCCAGAGGCCGTGCTCGTCCTCGCCGAGCCGGACCGCCTCGACCAGGCGATGCGGCTGCCCGTCGTACTTCCGGAACAGGGTCCTCACCATCTCCACACGATCACCCTAAGTGAGACCCAGCACACCTCCGAACCAGGCACACCCGGCGGGCGTCTTGGAGTCTGAGATATAGACTCAAGCATTCGAGGACGACCCGCAGGAGGAGCTCGATGCGCGTGCTGGAGACGGTAGAGGGTCCGGCGGACCTCAAGAAGCTGACCGATGAACAGCTGACCGATCTGGCGACCGAGATCCGGGACGTGCTGGTCGAGACGGTGACCCGCACCGGGGGCCACCTCGGCCCGAACCTCGGCATGGTCGAGGTCACCCTGGCGATGCACCGGGTGTTCGACTCCCCGCGGGACCGGCTCCTGTTCGACATCGGCCACCAGGCGTACGTGCACAAGCTCGTCACCGGCCGGGCGGGGGACTTCGGCACGCTCCGTCAGCAGGGCGGCCTGTCCGGATACCCGAGCCAGGCCGAGTCCGAGCACGACGTGATCGAGAACTGCCACGCCTCGACCGCCTTGTCGTACGCCGACGGCCTGGCCAAGGCGTACCGGGTGCGCGGCGAGGACCGGCACGTGGTCGCGGTGATCGGCGACGGCGCGCTGACCGGCGGTATGGCCTGGGAGGCGCTGAACAACATCGCCGCCGCCAAGGACCTCAACCTCGTCATCATCGTCAACGACAACGGCCGGTCGTACAGCCCGACCGTCGGCGGCCTCGCGACCCACCTCACCAGCCTGCGGACCAACCCGCGGTACGAGAAGGTCCTCGACCTGATCAAGAAGAACCTCGGCCGGACGCCGTACGTCGGCCCGCCGATGTACGAGGTGCTGCACGGCGTCAAGAAGGGCCTGAAGGACATGCTCGCCCCGCAGGGCATGTTCGAGGACCTCGGCCTCAAGTACGTCGGTCCCGTCGACGGTCACGACCGGCAGGCGCTCGAGGACGCGCTCCGCAACGCCAAGGCGTTCGGCGGCCCGGTGATCGTGCACGCGGTGACCAAGAAGGGCTTCGGGTACGCCGCCGCCGAGCAGGACGAGGAGGACAACCTCCACCAGATCCGCCCGGTGAACAAGCCGCGCGGCTGGACGGACGTGTTCTCCGACGAGCTGATCAAGATCGGCCACCGGCGGCCGGACGTGGTGGCGATCACCGCGGCGATGCTGCACCCGACCGGACTCGCGCCGTTCGCGGAGGAGTTCCCGGACCGGATCTTCGACGTCGGTATCGCCGAGCAGCACGCGGTGACCAGCGCCGCCGGCCTCGCGCTGGGCGGCCTGCACCCGGTCGTCGGCCTCTACTCGACGTTCCTCAACCGCGCCTTCGACCAGCTGCTGCTGGACGTCGCACTGCACAGGTGCGGCGTGACCTTCGTCCTCGACCGTGCGGGCGTCACTGGTGATGACGGCCCGACCCACAACGGCATCTACGACATGTCCCTGGCCAACCTCGTCCCCGAGCTGCGCCTCGCCGCTCCGCGGGACGGCAAGCGGGTCCAGGAGCTCCTGAACGAGGCCGTCGCGGTCGACGACGCCCCGACGGTGCTGCGCTACGCGAAGGGCGAGGTGTTCCCGGACATCGAGGCGATCGACCACGTCGGGGAGATGGATGTACTCCATCGATCAGGCAAGGACGTGCTGCTGGTCGGTATCGGCGCGATGGCGGCGACCGCGATGGAGGTCGCGCAGCGCCTGGAGGCGCACGGCTTCGGTGTCACCGTGGTCGACCCGCGCTGGGTGAAGCCGGTGAACCCGCAGCTGGTCGAGCTGGCCAAGGAATTCGAGCTGGTCGCCACGATCGAGGACAACGGCCGCGCCGGCGGCTGCGGCACGATGATCGCCCAAGCGCTGCGCGATGCAGGAGTCGCGACTCCCTTCCGCGACTTCGGCGTACCGCAGGAGTTCCTCGAGCACGCCAAGCGCGCCGTCGTACTGCAGGCGATCGGGCTCACCGGCCAAGAGGTGGCCCGGGAAATCACCGAGCAGCTCACGCAGCAGGCAGAAGCTCTGAGCGAGCCGGACACCGCCGGCGACCGCCCGGGTACGTAGCAGGGGACCGTGGCCGAGGCAGGGCGACACAGCCGCCACGCGGCCACGCGCCGGCGTTCGCGCGTCTGGCCGGTCCTGCTGTCGATCGCCCTGGTTGCGGTCGCGGTGGCCGGCGGTCTCGCCCTGCATCGCTCCAGCCAGACCGACGGCCGCGCCGCCGACGCCACCACCAACACGCCGACGGTCGACCAGGCCGCGCGATCGGCGGCCGTCGACCAGGTACTGCGGCGCCGCTCGGAAGCGGTCCTCGCCGGCAACGAGCAGGCGTTTCTCGCCGACGTCGACCCCGGCAACAAGCGGCTCGTCGCGAGCCAGCGGACCCTGTTCACGAACCTGCGCCAGTTCGGATTCGCGAAGCTCACCTACCAGCAACTGGCCCAGCAGTACGACGACACGATCGCCCAGAAGTACGGCCCGTCGACGTACCTCGTGGCCGTCGCGATGACCTACCAGATCCGCGGCATCGACCTGGTCCCGGTCCGCGCGATGCTCGGCTACACCTTCACTTCCCGGCCCAACGGCACCTGGATGCTGGTCTCCGACTCCGACCTGGACCAGCGCCTGCCGCGCGGCTCGCATCAGGAAGCGTGGGACATGGACGCGGTCCTCGTGAAGCGCGCTGCCCGCGTTCTCGTGGTTGTCGAGAAGGGCCAGGACGCCCTTGCGGACAAGCTGGTCAAGATGTCGCTCAGCGCGGTGCAGGCGGTCTCGAAGCGCTGGCCCGGCGGCTGGAACGGATCGGGTGTGGTGATCGCGCTCGACGACAAGTTGGTCCGCGGCGCCGACTACACACAGCCGAAGAACGCCGAGGACGCGCTCGCGATGGCGACCTGGGTGTACCGCACGCTGCCCGGCGAGGTCACTGGCGAGGGACAGCGGGCCGACTCGTACGTCGTCGTGAATCCCCACAACCGGAACAAGGTCGACGCCCGCACGCTGGCCCACGAGTTCACCCACGTCGCCACCGCGCCGTACGGTCCGTACGGCCCACGCTGGCTGGTCGAAGGTGCCGCGACGTACGTCGAGTTCCTGCCGATGGACGGGCAGAAGGACCTGGCGATCAAGGAGTACCGGCTGGACGTGCGGACGAAGTACCTGGCGAAGGCGAAGAGCCTGCCCGCCGACGACACGTTCTTCGACCAGGCCGACAGTTCGTACCCGTTGTCCTGGCTCGCGCTCGACTACCTGTTCACGCGGTTCGGCGGGGTCGAGGTCGGCACGCTGTACCGGGAGCTGGCCGCGCTCGGCTCGACGCAGAAGGAACGCGACCGGATCATGCTCGAGCATCTCGGGATGACCGAGGCGGGACTTTTCGCCGCCCTCAAGGCGGCAGCCGCAGCGTAAAGCGGCGAGCGTCGAGTAGGGTAGCCCGGCTGCAACGATCGGGTACTCGGAGGAGAACGACCCGAAGTGAGTGCGACGACGCCCAATGAAGGGCTGCCTGCTGGGCCCCGCCGCTGGCTCGGCCTGGTGCTGGCGGTTGCCCTGGTGTCGGGCGGCGTCGTCTACACCGTTGAACAACGAGAGCAGGACGCCCACGAGCGCGCCGCCGCCACGCAGACCGCGACACCGGCGCCGCCGAAGGCCACCAAGCCGTCCCGGATCGCCGCCACGGTCGCCGCCCGGCGGGTCGCGATCGACACCATCCTGATCCGCCGCGCCCAGGCCGTGCAGACCGGCAACGAGGCGCTGTTCCTGGCCGACGTCGATCCGGCGAACAAGAAACTCCGCGCCGCGCAGAAGATCCTGTTCGCGAACCTGGTCGAGATCGGCTTCACCGAGCTCGGCTACAGCCAGGCCGAGGAGCGCTTCAACCCGGCCGTCCTCAGGGCCCACGGCAGTACGACGTACCTGGTCCGGATCCTGATGCGGTACCAGATCCCGAAGGTCGACTTCACGCCGGTGACGACCGAGCTCGGCTACACGTTCGTCGCCCGCGGCGGCCACTGGCTGCTCACCGCCGACGACGAACTGGACAACGACCTCGGGCCGGGCGCGCACCGCGAGGCCTGGGACCTCGGCCGGATCGAGGTGCAGCGCGGTCCACGGGTCCTCGTCGTCGTGGAGAAGGGCGACACGAGCCGCGGCCGGGCGATCGCCACCGAAGCGGCCGAGGGGCTGCACGAGGTCGCGACGTACTGGCCGCTGCACTGGACCGGCTCGGTGTTCGTGATCGCGCTCGACGAGACCGAGGTCCGCGACGCCAGGTTCGCCGACGAGGACATCGAGTCCGCGGCGAGCACCGGTACGACGTTCTCCTCGCTGCCCGGTCAGGACACCGCCGACGGTGCGGTCGCCGGCGGGTACGTCGTGATCAACCCGAACGAGCGCGACCGCGTCGACGAGATCCTGCTGTCGCACGAGATCACCCACGTCGCGACCGCGGACCTCGGCGGGTACGAACCGTTGTGGCTGGCCGAAGGCGCCGCGGAGTACGTGTCCTGGCGCGGGATCGAGGCCGTCAGCGGACCGGGCGAGGTCGGCAAGTGGGAGCAGGAGGTCATCGACGACGCCGTACCGCAGCTGAGCGCGCTGCCGAGCGACGCGGGCTTCTACCAGAACTCCGCCGACGTGTACGGCGTCAGCTGGCTGGCGGTGCGCTTTCTCGTGCAGCGGATCGGGCTCGGCAAGGTCGAGGAGCTGTACGAGGACATGGCGCGCAACGGCACCGATCAGGCGTCCCGCGATCGCATCCTGCTGAGTCGCACCGGGCTCACCGAAGCGACCCTCTGGACGTCACTGACAACATACCGGCCACAACGCTGAGTGCCGGTTTGACCTCGCGCTGTCAGAGGAGCAACCTCGAAGAGGTTCCGTCCACCTTGAGGAGGCGCAGATGAGTCTTGTGCGGAAGAAGACGATCGAACAGTCGATCGCCGACACCGACGAGCCGGAGTACCAGCTGAAGAAACGCCTCACCGCGGTCGATCTGACCGTCTTCGGCATCGGCGTCATCATCGGTGCCGGGATCTTCACCCTCACCGGCCGCGCCGCCAAGCTGTACGCCGGTCCGGGGATCGCACTGTCCTTCGTGCTGGCCGCCGTCTGCTGCGCGCTGGCCGCACTGTGCTACGCCGAGTTCTCGTCCACCGTGCCGGTGTCGGGTTCGGCGTACACGTTCTCGTACTTCGCGCTCGGTGAGATCTTCGCCTGGATCATCGGCTGGGACCTGCTGCTCGAGTTGATGCTCGGGGCAAGCGTCGTGGCCCAGGGCTGGTCGACGTACGCCGCCTTGTTCCTCGACCAGATCGGGTTGGGCTGGCCGTCGTCGATCGGACCGGACAGCAACGTCAACGTGCTGGCGATGCTGCTCGTCCTGGTGCTGGCGACCCTCGCGACGATCGGCATCAAGGAGTCCCTGCGGGTCAACCTGGTGCTCGTCGCGATCAAGCTGTTCGTGGTGCTGTTCGTGATCGTCGCCGGCCTGTTCTACATCAAGGGCTCGAACCTGACGCCGTTCATCCCGCCGAGTGTCGAGACCCCTGATGCGGGAGTCACCATCACGACGCCGTTGTTCCAGGCGCTGTTCGGGTTCACGCCGTCGACGTTCGGCGTGATGGGCCTGGTGTCCGGCGCGTCGCTGGTGTTCTTCGCGTTCATCGGGTTCGACGTGGTCGCGACCACGGCCGAGGAAGCGAAGAACCCGCAGCGCGACCTGCCGCGCGGCATCATCGGCTCACTGGCCATCTGCACCGTCCTCTACGTGCTGGTCTGCATCGTCATCACTGGCATGGTGAAGTACTCCGACATCAGCGGTGAGGCCGCGCTCGCGGAAGCGTTCCGGTCCGTCGGCCGCGGTGGATTCGCGACGCTGATCTCCGCGGGTGCGGTCGCCGGTCTGACCACCGTCGTACTGACCCTGATGATCGGCGCCGCGCGCGTCGTGTTCGCGATGAGCCGCGACCACCTGATGCCGCGGGAGCTCGGCAAGACGCACCCGAAGTGGGGTACGCCGTACCGCCTGACGATCGGCATCGGCGTGCTCGTCGCGATCGTGGCCGGGGTGACCCCGATCGGCAAGCTCGAGGAGATGGTGAACATCGGCACGCTGGCCGCCTTTACCCTGGTGTCGATCGCGGTGCCTCTGCTGCGCCGGAGCCGTCCCGACATCCAGCGCTCGTTCCGGGTGCCGGGCAACCCGGTGATCCCGATCCTGGCGGCGCTGATCTGCCTCTACCTGATGCTGAACCTGTCGCTGGAGACCTGGCTGCGGTTCGCGATCTGGATGGTGCTCGGCTTCGTCCTCTACGCCGTGTACGGCTACCGGCGGAGCCGCGTCGGGCTGGAGGAGCGCACCGGCGAGGTCCAGAAGGCCTGATCCGGTCCCCGGGGACGGTCGGCTGCGGTTAGGATCAGCCGACCGTCCGAGGGGGACACCGATGAACCACCCGAAACGCCTGTTCGCAGGCGTTGCCGCGCTGGCGCTGGTCGCGTCCGGCGGGGTTGTCGCTGTCAGGGCCTGGCACGGTGACGCTGCGTCCGGGACCACCGTGCTCGCCGTGCGGGCATCGCCCAGTACGCCGCCTGGACAGCTCACCGCTTCGCAGAAGGCCGCCCGCAAGAAGGCGCTGGACGTGATCCTGGCCCGACGATCGGCCGCCGTGCTCAAGGGCGATCTGAAGGCGTTCCTGGCCCCGGTCGACCCGAAGCAGACCGAGCTGGTCGCGCGGCAGCGGACGCTGTTCACGAACCTGCGGAAGTTCGGGTTCAGCACGCTGCGGTACTTCACCGCCGACGGGTTCGACGGGGCGCCGGCCCTGGTCGAGAAGTTCGGGACGCGGGCGTTCTCGACGCGGGTGATGATGCGGTACCAGATTGCCGGGCTGGATCCGCGGCCCGTGCAGACCGACCTCGGGTACACCTTCGTGCCGCGGGCCGGGGCCTGGGTGCTCGTCGACGACACCGCGATCGACGAGCTGCTGACCGAGGCCGGCCATCGCCAGCCGTGGGACTTCGACGAGGTCCAGCTGGTCCGGCGGGGCAAGGTCGTGGTGGTCGTCGACAAGCGCGAGGCGAGTCTCGGCACGAAGGTCGCGAAGGTCGCGGACAACGCCGTGACGTCGGTCCGCAAGCACTGGAAGCGGCCGTGGAACGGGGCGGTGCTGGTCGTGGCGATGCCGCTGCCGGGGGTGATGTCGACGCTCTGGACGGCCGGCAGCGGCGGCGGCTGGACGATCGCGGCGAAGGCCGTGACGCTGTTCGAGGGGGAGCAGCTGGGGAAGCCGATCGGGCGCCCGATCGGCAGCCGGATCGTCGTGAACCCCGCACTCCGCAAGAAGCTCGACAAGGACCTCCTGGTCCACGAGATGACCCACGTGGCGACCTCGACGCTGGGGGTCAACGCGCCCATCTGGGCCGTCGAAGGTCTTGCCGAATACGTCCGCTGCCGCTCGATCGAGGACGATCCGCACTGGTCCGTCGACCCGTACCGCAAGCGCGTCCGAGCGAAGTACCTGTCGAAGCTGACAGCGCTGCCCAACGAGAAGGTCTTCGCCGACGACGCCGACCGGGCCTACGGAACCAGCTGGTGGATCCTCGAGTACCTGGCCGACAAGCTCGGCGAGAAGAAACTCGCCACCCTGTACGTCGACCTCTCGCAGCACGGCGAAGCGGTCCTGACCAAGGACACCGGCCTGACCGCGGCCCAACTCGTCGCCGCAGCCAAGAAGTTCAAGGGCTGAAGGTGCTGGGGGACGGAGCGGGCTTCCGGCTCCGTACCGCCCCCCAGCGGTCTGTCAGGCGAGACTCGCCACACCCTTCGGCAGGAAGCGACTCCCGTTGACCTTCTCCGCGATGCCGGAGCGGTCCAGGTACGGCGTGATGCCGCCGAGGTGGAACGGCCAGCCGGCGCCCAGAAGCAGGCACAGGTCGATGTCCTGGGCCTCCGCGACCACGCCCTCGTCGAGCATGATCCGGATCTCCTCGGCGAGCGCGGTCAGCACCTGGGTGCGCAGCTCGTCGGCGGTGGACGGCTTGTCGCCGACCGTCACCAGCGCCTCGACCTCCGGGTCCACGACCGGCTTGCCCTCCGGCCAGATGTAGAACGAGCTCTTGCCCGCCGCGACGACCTTCGCCAGGTTCTCCGACACCGCGAACCGCTCCGGGTACGCCCGGTTCATCGTCTCCGCGACGTGCAGCGCGACCGGCAGCCCGACCAGCTGCAGCAGGACGAACGGCGGCATCGGCAGACCGAGCGCCGACAGCGCCTTGTCCGCCTCGAGGATCGGCGTACCTTCGTCCACCGCCGCGCTGACCTCGCCGAGGAAGCGGGTCAGCAGCCGGTTGACCACGAACGCCGGCGCGTCCTTCACGAGCACGCAGGACTTCTTGAGCGTCTTGCCGACCGCGAACGCCGTAGCGAGCGACGCGTCGTCGGTACGGTCCGCGCGGATGATCTCCAGCAGCGGCAGCACCGCGACCGGGTTGAAGAAGTGGAACCCGACAACCCGCTCCGGGTGCTCCAGGTCCGCGGCCATCTCCGTCACCGACAACGACGAGGTGTTGGTGGCCAGGATCGCGTCCGGCCGGACGATCTTCTCCAGGTCGGCGAAGATCGTCTTCTTCAGTTGCAGCTCCTCGAACACGGCCTCGATCACGAAGTCGGCGTCCGCGAACGCGCCCTTGTCCACAGAACCGGTGACGAGCGCCTTCAGCTGGTTCGCCTTGTCCGCACGGATCCTGCCCTTGCCGAGCAGCTTGTCGATCTCACCGTGCACATACCCGACGCCGCGGTCCACACGCTCCTGGTCGAGGTCCGTCAGTACGACGGGAACCTCGAGCCGCCGCGCGAACAGCAGCGCCAGCTGACCCGCCATCAGACCCGCACCGACGACACCGACCTTCGAGACCGGCCGCGCCAGCGACTTGTCCGGCGCGCCGGCCGGGCGCTTGGCGCGCTTGTTCACCAGGTCGAAGGCGTAGAGGCCGCTACGCAGCTCCTCGCTCATGATCAGGTCGGCGAGCGCCTCGTCCTCGGCCGCGAACCCACGGTCCCGGTCGTTGTCGCGAGCGGCCGCGATCAGGTCCAGCGCCCGGTACGGCGCCGGCGCCGCGCCGCTCACCTTGACGTCGGCGAAACTCTTGCCCCGGGCAACAGCCGCGTCCCACGCGTCGCCGCGGTCGATCTCTGCCCGCCGGACCGTGACCTCGCCCGTGAGAACCTTCGACGCCCAGATCAGCGACTGCTCGAGGAAGTCCGCCGACTCCAGCAGTACGTCGCCGATGCCCAGCTTCACCGCCTCCGGCCCGCTGAGCATCTTGTTCTGGTTGAGGGCGTTCTCGACGACGACCTTCACCGCGTTGTCCGCGCCGATCAGGTTCGGCAGCAGGAAGTTGCCGCCCCAGCCCGGGATCAGGCCGAGGAAGACCTCCGGCGTCGACAGCATGCCCGCGGCCACCGACACGGTCCGGTAGGTGGCATGCAGCGCGACCTCGAGCCCGCCGCCGAGCGCGACGCCGTTCACGAACGCGAACGACGGCTTGCCGCCGTCGACCAGTTTCCGCAGGACACCGTGCCCGATCCTGCCGAGCGCCAGCGCCTGCTCCCGGTCGGTCAGCTTCGGTACGCCGGTCAGGTCGGCGCCCGCGGCCAGGATGAACGGCTTGCCGGTGACACCGATCGCGACGATCTCGTCGCGGGCGAGTGCCGCGTCGATGGCTTCGTTCAGCGAGCCGAGGCCCTTGGGACCGAAGGTGTTCGGCTTGGTGTGGTCGTGCCCGTTGTCCAGCGTGATGAGCGCCATCGTGCCGGCCTTGTTCGGCAGTACGACGTCCCGCGAGTGGGCGAGCGTGACAACCTCGTCGGTCGACAGCGCCGACGCGCTGTCGATCAGATCCTGCAGACTCATGCGGCTGCACCTTCCCAGTTCGGGTTCTCCCAGATGACCGTGCCGCCCATGCCGAGGCCGACGCACATGGTGGTGAGGCCGTAGCGGACCTCGGGGCGCTGCTCGAACTGCTTGGCCAGCTGGTTCATCAGCCGGACGCCGGACGAAGCCAGCGGGTGGCCGAAGGCGATCGCGCCGCCGTACGGGTTGACCCGCGGGTCGTCGTCGGCGATGCCGTAGTGCTCCAGGAACGCCAGCACCTGGACCGCGAACGCCTCGTTGACCTCGAAGGCCTGGATGTCGTCGATGGTCAGGCCGGCCAGCTTCAGTGCCTTCTCGGTCGCGGGCACCGGCCCGAAACCCATCACCTCGGGCTCGACGCCGACGAAGCCGTAGGACACCAGCTTCATCTTCGGCTTCAGGCCGAGCTCCTCGGCGGCTTCGGCCGACGTGATCAGCGCGGCGGTCGCACCGTCGTTGATACCCGCGGAGTTGCCTGCCGTGACCCGGCCGTGCGGACGGAACGGGGTCTTCAGCTTGGCCAGGTCCTCCATCGTGGTGCCCGGGCGCATCGGCTCGTCGGTGGTGGCGTAGCCCCAGCCCAGCTCGGCCGACCGCGTGGCGATCGGCACCAGGTCGGGCTGGATCAGATCGTTCGCGTAGGCCTTCGCGGCGCGCTCCTGGGAGGCGACCGCGAACGCGTCGGCGCGCTCCTTGGTGATCGAGGGGAACCGGTCGTGCAGGTTCTCCGCGGTCGACCCCATCACCAGGGCCGAGGTGTCGACCAGTTTCTCGGAGATGATCCGCGGGTTCGGGTCGACGCCCTCGCCCATCGGGTGCCGCCCCATGTGCTCGACGCCGCCGGCAACGACCACGTCGTACGCGCCGAAGGCGATCCCGGCAGCGGTGGTGGTGACGGCGGTCATCGCGCCGGCGCACATCCGGTCGATCGAGTAGCCGGGCGTGGTGTTCGGCAGGCCGGCCAGCAGCGCGGCGGTCCGGCCGATGGTCAGGCCCTGGTCGCCGATCTGGGTGGTGGCCGCGATCGCGACCTCGTCCACCCGTTGCGGGGGCAGACCCGGGTTCCGCCGCAGCAGCTCCCGGATGCATTTGATCACCAGGTCGTCGGCGCGCGTCTCGGCGTACTGGCCCTTGGCCTTGCCGAACGGGGTGCGAACGCCGTCGACGAACACGACATCGCGGATCTCACGGGGCACGAGGGCCCTCCTCTGGGGGTCGGGAAAGCTACCCCGATGCTACCCGTCGGTAACAGAACCGCCAAAGTTCCCACGCCTGTGCGACGGCTCACAAATCAGTCAGCCGTGGCAAAGCGGCGCGAATGGGCGCATGCTGGAGTTCAAGGTCCGCGTTTCTGGAGTTGTTCCATGAACAATCTTGATCTGTCCGTGCCGGTCCTGAGCCGGGGGAAGCACCGCAGTCCGCGCAAAGGCGCCTGCTTCATGGAGTTCGCGTCCTACCTGGCCGGTGAGCCGTGGTCGGACCACCCGTCCTGCACGCACCCGCTGCTGGCCGGCGTCGCGCGTGACGTGAACGACTGCACGACGGATTCCGGCCGGTCGCGGCTGGCTCCGTTGATCCCGTCGGTGATCGGCCTGACCCCGGACGACCCGCACGTCGTACCGCGGGTGACCGCGCGCTGCATCCAGCACGCGCTGCCTGTCGTCTCGCAGGAGCGCCAGTACATCCTGGCCGTCGCCCTGCTGGTGGGGGAGAAGCAACTCGCCCTGCTCGACGGCCGGGCGCCTGACGACATCGAGCCGGCGTCGCTCGCGGTGCTGGAGGCGGTCCCGTCGGCGACCAAGTGGGCGCGGTCCTTCACCGCCCGTTCGCGTCGCGCGACCCCGGACTTCGCCCGCCGTACGGCGCCCCGCGCGATCTCCTGCGCGGTCGAGGGGATCTCGCAGGCCTGCGTACCGGATCCGGACGACCGGCTGTACCACCTGCTCCTCGACGCCATCGCGGAGACCAAGGCGTGGGTGCCCGCACCGGCACCCGCACCCGAGCCGGTCACGCGCGAGGTCGTACGCTTCACTGTGTGACGTCGGAGATCGATACCGGATCAGGTCTGCTGCCGGTCCACGAGTGGGGATCCGCTGACACCGAGACACCGGGAGTCCTGCTACTGCAGGAGATCTTCGGAGTCTCCGACTACATCAAGCAGCGCGCGGCGGACCTGCACGCCCTCGGGTACTACGTGGTCGCGCCTGAGATCTACTGGCGGCTGGACGACACCGAGCTCGACGAGTCCTCGCCGGAGCTCCTACCGCGCGCGATGAGCATCGTCGGACGTCTCGACTGGGACCAGGCCGTGACCGACGCTGTCGTAGCACTGGAGTACCTGAAGGCGCGGGGGAAGGGCACCGGGGTAATCGGCTTCTGCTTCGGTGGCGGGCTCGGCTACAACGTGGCCGCTGTGTCGTCGCCGGACGTTCTGGTGAGCTACTACGGCTCCGCGTTGCCCGATCTGCTCGAGCTCGCGCCGAAGGTGACCGCCACCAGCCTGCACCACTTCGGCAACGCCGACGCGTACCTGGACGTCGACGCGATCGTGCCCGCACTCGGCGGTGACGATCGGGTCGAGATCCACCGGTACGACGGCGCGGGTCACGCGTTCGACAACCCGCTGCCGATGTTCCACCATGCAGAGGCGTCCGCGCTGGCGTGGCGGCGTACCGAAGACTTTCTCGCCCAAAACCTCCCAACCTCCCAAGGACAAGCATGAGCCTGTACGACATCCCGTTGACCACCCTGTCCGGTGCCGCGACCTCGCTCGGTGATTACAAGGGCAAGGCCGTCCTGGTCGTGAACGTGGCGTCGAAGTGTGGTCTGACACCGCAGTACGAGGGCCTGGAGAACCTGCAGAAGAAGTACGCGTCCCGCGGCTTCACCGTGCTGGGCGCCCCGTGCAACCAGTTCGGCGGCCAGGAGCCCGGCACCGCCGAGGAGATCGACACCTTCTGCTCCACGACGTACGGCGTGACGTTCCCGATGCTCGACAAGCTCGAGGTCAACGGCGAGGGCCGCCACCCGCTGTACGCCGAACTCACCCTCACCCCGGACGCCGACGGCGAGGCCGGCGACATCCAGTGGAACTTCGAGAAGTTCCTGATCAGCCCTGAGGGCACCGTCGCCGCCCGCTTCCGCCCCCGCACCGAGCCGGAATCGGACGAGGTAGTCGCCGCCATCGAGGCCCAGCTCCCGGCCTAGAACTACCCGGCCAGATCGCCCGTCGCTTCCGCGGCGGGCGATTTCTTCTGCGCTCCGACGCATTGCAACGACTCTTTCGAAAGAGTACTTTCGATGCATGCCGACGCCGCATCGCCGCCTCAGTGACCCGCGGGAGCTCAACGCGCTGGCCCATCCGGTCCGGATGGCCCTCGTCGAGCTGTTGTCGGTCAGCGGCCCGTTGACCGCGACCGAGCTTGCCGATCGGCTGGACGAGACGCCCGCCAACTGCTCGTGGCACCTGCGGAAGCTCGCCCAGCACGGGTTCGTGGTCGAGGCCGAGGGTGGGAAGGGGCGGCAGCGGCCCTGGACGGTGCCCGGTCTCGGATTCCGATGGGACGAGGAGCATGCGTCGCCATCTGTCGAGGAGCGGCGGGCCGCGCAGGCGCTGTCCGAGGTAGTCATGGGGCGGGCCATCGACCGGCTGCGGGAGTCGCAGGAGCGCGCGCCGGAGGACGCCGAGGAGTGGCGTGCCGCACGGAGCAACACGGAGATGATCGCCTGGCTGACTGCGGACGAGCTCAAGGAGATGAACGACGCGATCAACGCCGTCCTCGACCGGCACGTGGAGCGGCTGACCGACCCGGCGCAGCGGCCGGCCGGCGCGCGGCTCTGCGAGTTCGTCTCCTGGGGCGTACCGACGTACTTCCCAGGGGTCGAGCCGGCATGAGGAAGCTGTTCGCGCAGCCCGGGTTCCCGCGCCTCTTCGGTGGGCTGAGTACGTCGATGCTCGGCGACTCGGTGATGCTGCTGGTGCTGAGCATGTGGGTGAAGACCCTCACCGGCTCCAACGCGCTCGCCGGCCTGACGTTCTTCTTCATGGTGCTTCCCGCGCTCGGTGCCCCACTGCTCGGCGTCTGGGTGGACCGGCTGCCCCGCAAGGCGATCCTCGTCTGGGGCAACTTCGCCAGTGCGGTCGCGGTGCTGCCCCTCGTGCTCGTGCGGGACGAGAGCGACGTGTGGCTGATCTGGCTGGTCGCCTTCCTGTACGGCGTTTCGTTCGTCGTACTGCCCGCCGCGGTCAACGGGCTCCTCAAAGAGCTGCTGCCGGACGACCTGCTGGTCGACGCCAATTCCAGCCTCGCGACGCTCAAGGAGGGCTACCGGTTGTTCGGCCCACTGGTCGGCGCCGCGATCTTCGCGACCGCGGGCGGCTGGCTGGTGGCGGTCGTCGACGCGACCACGTTCGCCGTGGCCGGCGTGCTGATCGCGACCCTCAAGGTCACCGAGACGCCTGCTCCGGAAAGGCACAGCTTCCGGGAGGATGTCCTGGCCGGCGTTCGCTTCCTGGCCGGCGACCGGGTGCTCCGCCACGTCCTCGCCGGACTGGCGATCTCGATTCTCGTCATCGGCTTCTTCGAGTCGTCGATCTACGCGCTGATGGACGCGTTCGGCAAGCCGCCGACCTTCTCGGGCGTCTTCGTGACGTGCCAGGGCGTCGGAGCGATCATCGGCGGTCTCACCGCCGGCCGCGCCGTACGCCGTCTCGGTGAGATCCTCTGCTGTGCTCTGGGTCTGACTGTGCTGGCTGTCGCGACCGTCGTCTGCATCGCCGCGCCCACCATCGCCGTGGTGCTGGTCGGCGCGGCCATCTGCGGTCTCGGGCTGCCGTGGACCTTCGTCGCGTTCACGACGCTCATGCAGCGACGCTCGCCGACGCACCTCATCGGCCGGGTGTCGACCGCGGTCGACGTCCTCGTCTCCACCCCGCAGGCGATCTCGCTGGCTCTCGGCAGTCTGCTGGTCAGCCTGCTCAGCTATCGCCAGATCTTCGCCATCATCTCAGGAGTGATCCTGCTCGGCGCACTCCAGATCGTCCTCACCCTCCGGGACGAGATCCGGCAGGTCAGTCGAGGGGCTTCTTCGCCTCGGAGGTCATTGCTGCCGTGAGGACTTCGGCGGTGAGGGCGATCTGCCACTCGCGGGCGTGATGGTCGCGGAGGAACGTTTCGACGACTTCGCGGCTCATGTCCGGTGGTGGGGACCAGGCCAGGCGGCGGATCGTGTCCGGGGCGAGGAGGTTCTCGGTGGGGAGGCGGTGGGCCTCGGCGATCTCGGCGACGGCGGCGCGGGCGGCCGACAGGCGGGCCGCGGCGTCCGGGTCGCGGTCGGCCCAGGCGCGGGCCGGCGGCGGGCCGTCGTACCTCGGGCCTTGCTTGGGGAGTTCGGAGTCGGGGAGCCTGCGGGCGTGGTCGATGGCCTCCCACCAGGTCCGCATGTGGCGGTGGGCGCCGCGGCCTTTGAAGGCGGTCAGCTTCTGCAGCGTGTCGCGGTCGGTCGGCATCGCGGACGCCGCCTCGACGATTGCGGCGTCCGGCAGCACGCGGCCGGGGGAGATGTCGGCCGACGCGGCGATCTGGTCGCGGGCCTCCCAGAGCGCCCGGACGACGGCCAGGCTGCGGCGGTTCCGGACCCGGTGCATACCCGACGTACGGCGCCATGGGTCCGGTTTCGGCTCCCGCGGGGGAGCGTCCAGGATCGCGGCGAACTCCTGCTCCGCCCAGTCCCACTTGCCTTCGCGGCGCAGCTCCTGCTCGATCGCGTTCCGCAGCTCGATCAGCATCTCGACGTCCAGGGCTGCGTACACCAGCCAGGGCGCCGGGAGCGGCCGGGTCGACCAGTCGGCCGCGGAGTGCTCCTTGCGCATCCGGTAGCCGAGTACTTCGCTCACGAGCGAGGCGAGCCCGACCTTCGGGTACCCGAGCAGGCGGCCGGCGAGTTCGGTGTCGAACACCTGCCGCGGCACCATCCCGACCTCGGCCAGGCAGGCCAGGTCCTGGTTCGCGGCGTGGATGATCCACTCGGTGTCGACGATCGCGTCGCCGAGCACGGACAGGTCGCCGAACGGGATCGGGTCGACGAGCGCGGACCCGGAGCCCTCACGGCGCAGCTGGACGAGGTACGCGCGGTGCGAGTAGCGGTAGCCGGAGGCGCGCTCGGCGTCGACAGCCACCGGACCCGTGCCGGAGCGGAACGCCTCGACGGTGTCGTTGAGCGCGGAATCGGAGTCGATCACCTCCGACAACCCGTCCCTGAGTTCCAGCAGGGGCAGGTTCGCGATCGGGTCGTCCGGAGCGGACGACGGCTGGGTGTTGGCTGGGCTCATCGGCCCCGCTGTCCACGCCGGGTCGGCATCGCGACCACCCCCGGCGGCACCGGCGGCAGTCCGGCCGCCGTACACAGCACCTCACCCCACGCCTCGGCGTGCCGGGTCACGTCGACCGTCCCGCCGGGGCCGGGCACGGGACTCCAGGACGCGCGGATCTCGATCTCCGCGGTCGCGTCGTCGTCGGCCATGCCGCCGAAGCTCTCCGATACCACCCTGGTGACGGTACCGCTCGGGGCCAGGAAGTCGGCACCGCGGTCCCCGAGAGCCTCCATCAGCCAGGTCCAGCCCACGCCGCCGAGCAGCGCGTCGGTCACCATCTCCGGTTCGACGGCGGCGCGCACGTATGCGACACAGCGGAAGGTCGACTGCCAGGCGTCGTTCCCGTCCGGGTCGTAGAGGACGACCAGGCGGCCGGTGGCGACATCGTCGCCGTCGACCGTCACGTCGGCGCTGACCGCCGCCGCATGCGGTGCGATCCGCTGCGGTGCGGGCATCTCCTCGACGAAAACCTCGGGTCGGAACCGGGCACCTCGTAACTGCGAGACTGCCTCGGCGAACTCCGCGGGTGGCGCGTCGACCTGCTTGCGGGCACCCATGTCGGCAGCCTACGACTGATTACTCACCGCCGCCTGCTAAGACGCGCCGGTAGCTGTGTGTATGCCAGGCGCGACCGGGTCGCTGTGCCGTGATCACAGCGTGGGATCATCGCTGTGTGCCAGTGACGCCACCCTCCACTCCGGACCGTTCCGCCTATCTGCTCGCCGCTCGGGGTGAGCCGGTGCCGCACACTCCGGTGTGGTTCATGCGGCAGGCCGGGCGGGCGCTGCCCGAGTACCGTGCCGTCCGCGAGGGCATCACGATGCTCGAGTCCTGTATGCGGCCCGACCTCGTCGTGGAGATAACGCTGCAGCCGGTCCGCCGTTACGGCGTCGACGCGGCGATCTACTACTCCGACATCGTGCTTCCGCTGAAAGCGGCCGGTTTCGGCGTCGAGATCAAGCCGGGTGTCGGTCCGGTCGTCGCAGACCCGATCCGGGACGCCGCAGGCGTTGCCACGGTGCGTCCGGTCACTCCGAGCGACGTTTCGTTCACCACGGAGTCCGTGCAGCAGTTGGTCACCGAGCTCGGCGGTACGCCGTTGATCGGGTTCGCCGGTGCCCCGTTCACGGTCGCGTCGTACCTGGTCGAGGGCGGGCCCAGCAAGGACTTCGCCAAGACCAAGGCGATGATGCACGGCAAACCCGACCTGTGGCACGCGCTGGCCGACCGGCTGGCGGACGTCGCCATCGCGTACCTGGCCGTGCAGGTCGAGGCCGGCGCGTCGGCGATCCAGTTGTTCGACTCGTGGGCCGGTGGGTTGTCGCCGCGGGACTACGAGCGGTTCGTGCTGCCGCACTCCGCGAAGGTGTTCGAGGCGCTCAAGGAGTACGGCGTACCGCGGGTGCACTTCGGTGTGAACACGGGCGAGCTGCTCGGTCTGATGAGCGCGGCCGGGGCCGATGTCGTCGGCGTCGACTGGCGCGTCCCGCTGGACGAGGCCGTACGCCGGGTTACTGCCGCCGAGGGCGCCCCGAAGCCGGTCCAGGGCAACCTCGACCCGGCCCTGCTGTTCACCGGGTGGGAGACCATCGAGCCGGAGATCGACCGGATCCTCGCCGAGGGCAAGGCGGCTCCCGGTCACATCTTCAACCTCGGCCACGGCGTCCCGCCGAACGCCGATCCCGAGGTGTTGCACCGGGTCGCGCAGTACGTCCAGACGAAGTCGGCCCATGTACCTGCCTGATTACGACGTCACCCTGGAGCCGCTGGGAGCGGACCACGCGGACGCGGTGCTCGCGTTCGAGCAGGAGAACCGGCAGTACTTCGCCTCGTGGATCTGGGACCGCGGCGAGGAGTTCTTCACGGACTACGCGACCCGGCACGCCGCGCTGCTCGCCGAGCAGGAGGCCGGCGTCTGCCGCTTCCACGTGCTGGTCGACAACACCGGAGCCGTGGTCGGCCGGGTGAACCTGATGGACCTCGAGAACGGGTCGGCCGAGCTGGGCTACCGGATCGCCGAGAAGTGGGCCGGGAAGGGCCTCGCGACAGCGGCCGTGCGGGCGCTCATCGAGGTCGCACGGACGGAGTACGGACTGAAGGCGCTCACGGCCGGGGCCTCGAACCACAACGGCGCCTCGCAGGCGGTGCTGACGCGCACCGGATTCCGGCCGGTCGGGAGCTCCAGCACCGACCTCGGGCCGGGAACGAAGTACGAGTTGAGCTTGGAGTCCGAGTGAACGGCGTGAACCGGGTGGTTGTGGTCGGCGGCGGGATCAGCGGGCTGGCGGCGGCGCATGCGCTCGCGACCGGGCCGAACCCGCCGCGGATCACGGTCCTCGAAGGGTCGCCGCGGCTCGGCGGGAAGCTGGCCGGGGACGCGATCGAGGGGGTGCCGGTCGATCTGGGCGCCGAGTCGGTGCTGGCGCGGCGGCCGGAGGCGGTGGAGCTGATCCGGGCCGTCGGGCTCGGGGACGACCTGGTGCATCCGGCAACCACCTCGGCCGGGCTGTGGATCGGCGACCGGATCCGCGCGATCCCGCCGACCGTGATGGGTGTCCCGATCGATCCGGCCGCGACCGCCGACGTACTCGGGGACGCGGCCGCCGAGCAGGTCGCGCACGAGGCCGACCTGCCCGCGCCCGCGCTGACGGAGGATGTGGCGATCGGGCGGTTCGTCGCCGACCGCATGGGGTCCGCGGTGACCGACAAGCTGATCGACCCGCTGCTCGGCGGGGTGTACGCCGGGAAGGCCGAGGAGATTTCGCTCGCCGCCGCCGTACCCGACCTGTACGCGAAGCTGCGGACCGCGCCGAGCCTGCTCGCCGCCACGGCCGAGCTGCGCGAACTGGGCCAGAAGCGCGCCGGCCAACCGGTCTTCGCCGGCATCGTCGGCGGCATCAACCGCCTGATCGGAGCCCTCGAGCAGGAGCTGACCGCTCGCGGCGTCGAGATCCGCACCAAGCTCGCCGTACGCCGGATCTCGCGGACCGCCGACGGGTTCGAGCTGGAGGGGGGACCCGTGCCCGCGCCGACGTACCTCTCGGCGGACGCGGTCGTGGTCGCCGTACCGGCTGCTCCGGCCGGACGGATGCTGGGGGAGTTGGTGCCCGCGGCATCGACCGAGCTGGCGGGTATCGAGTACGCGAGCATGGCGATCGTCACGCTCGCCGTCCGGAAGCGGGACTGGCCGTCGGGGGCCGCCGGGTCGGGGTTCCTGGTGCCGTCCGTGGAGGGCCGGACGATCAAGGCGTCAACGTACTCGCACGCCAAGTGGGCGTGGTCCGCGGAGGCCGGTGGTGACCTCGCGGTACTGCGCGCCTCGGTCGGGCGGCTCGGTGAGGAGTACGTGCTGCAGCGGTCCGACGAGGAGCTGGTTCGGCTCGCGGTGGCAGATCTGCGCACGGCGATCGGACTGCAGGCCGAGGTGGTCGGGTCGCTGGTGACGCGGTGGGGCGGTGGTCTTCCGCAGTACGCCGTCGGGCACCTGGATCGCGTCGACCGGGTGGAGGCCGCGGTGTCCGGCGTACCCGGGCTGGCGGTGTGCGGAGCGGCGTACCGGGGTGTCGGGATCGCCGCGTGTGTGGCCTCGGGTGGCAAGGCGGCCACCCGGGTGCGGGAACACCTGAACGCATTGGAGACAATGAAGTCGTGACTGGTAAGCCGAAGGCCCGTGAGCTCAACGATGTCATCCGCTACACCCTGTGGTCGGTGTTCAAGGTCGAGACGCCGCTCGGTGACGTCGACCGGGACGAGCTGACCGCCGAGCTCAACGATCTGGTCGGGAAGCTGGCCGCCGCCGACGTGGTGATCCGCGGGTTCTACGACGTCGAGGGCTTCCGGGCGGACGCCGACTTCATGATCTGGTGGCACGCGCCGACCTCGGACGCGCTGCAGGAGGCGTACCACCAGTTGCGCCGCTCACGGCTCGGGCGGCACCTGGTGCCGGTCTGGTCGCAGTTCGCGCTGCACCGGCCGGCCGAGTTCAACAAGAGCCACATTCCGGCGTTCCTGGCCGACGAGGAGCCGCGCGGCTACATCTGCGTGTACCCGTTCGTCCGGTCCTACGAGTGGTACCTGCTGCCGGACGAGGAGCGCCGGTTCATGCTCGCCGAGCACGGCAAGATGGCGCGCACCTACCCGGACGTGCGGGCGAACACCGTGGCGTCGTTCGCGCTCGGTGACTACGAGTGGATCCTCGCGTTCGAGGCCGACGAGCTGCACCGGATGGTCGACCTGATGCGCGACCTGCGCGCGTCGACGGCCCGCCGGCACGTCCGCGAGGAGATCCCGTTCTACACCGGCAAGCGGACCGAGCCCGGCGATCTGATCGCCAACCTGGTCTGATGCACCGCAAGGCGTTCCCGGTGCTGTACGTGTCCGACGTACGCCGGTCCGTCGACTTCTACGCGCTCCTCGGCTACGAACCGACGTACCAGTTCCCGCTGGAGGGCGACCCGCACTACGTCGGCCTGGAGCGCGGCGAGTCGTCCCTCGGCCTGTCCGACGCCAACTGGCCCGAGGCACAGCTCGGCATCACGGTCGGTACGGCGCCGCGCTTCGAGCTGTTCGTGTACGTCGACGACGTCGAGGCCGAAGTGGAACGCTTCCGCGCGGCCGGCCACCCGGTCCTGCAGGAGCCGGCCACGATGCCCTGGGGCGAGCGCCAGGCGTACCTCGCCGACCCGGAGGGCAACCCGGTCGCGCTCGCCACCCCGGTTTAGGTGCCGGGCTTCTG
Source organism: Kribbella sp. VKM Ac-2566 (assembly GCF_004366005.1). Taxonomy (NCBI): domain Bacteria; kingdom Bacillati; phylum Actinomycetota; class Actinomycetes; order Propionibacteriales; family Kribbellaceae; genus Kribbella; species Kribbella sp. VKM Ac-2566. The sequence continues at coordinate 137,244 of NZ_SODT01000013.1, forward strand.
CAGCAGGTAGTCCTCGGCGCGCATCGAGGTCGGGGGCCGGACGTCGGACGGGATCAGCTCGCGCAGGTCCCGCTCGGTGAGCTTGTCCGGGTCGCTGGCGGACAGCCGGGTGGCCTGGTTGGAGACGGCCTCCTCGAGCACGTTCCGGATGAAACGGCCGTTACCGAAGCTGTGGCCACGCGGCGCGGGCGGGATGACGGCGCGGACCTTGTCCAGCACTTCCTCGCCGTAGATCATGCCCTTCTGCCGGGCCTGCAGCTCGAAGATCGCGACCAGCTGGTCGGTGTCGTACTCGCTGAACGACAGCAGCTTCGGGAACCGGGACTGCAGGCCGGTGTTGGACTCCATGAACCGCTGCATCTCGCGGTGGTACCCGGCGACGATCACGATGCAGTCGTTGCGGTGGTCCTCCATCAGCTTCAGGATCGTCGCGACCGCTTCCAGGCCGTAGTCGCCCGGAGTGTTCTCCGGCGTCAGGCTGTACGCCTCGTCGATGAACAGCACACCGCCGAGCGCCTCGCGGAACTTGGCCGCGGTCATCGGCGCGGTCGAACCGACCCCGGCTCCGACCAGGTCGGAGCGGTCGACCTCGACCACGTGGCCCTTCTCCAGGACGCCGAGCTGGTGGTAGATCCGGCTGAGCAGACGGGCGATCGTGGTCTTCGCCGTACCGGGCTTGCCGACGAACACCATGTGCCGCGCGCGCTCGTGACTCGGGAGCCCGAGCTCGGCCCGGCGGAGGTTCGTCTTCACCTCGGCGACCATTTTGCGGACCGCGTCCTTGACCGACTCCAGGCCGATCAGCGAGTCGAGTTCGGCCAGCGGGTTGTCGCTGTAGTCGACCGGCTTCGGCAGCGGATCGTCGAGCGTGCCGCCTTCTGCGTCGCCCGCCCTCTCCTCTTCGTCCTTCTTGACGTCCTTCCAGGCGGCCGAGAGCGAGGCCTCCTGGTTGGCCGCTGCCTGGTTCTCGAGGGCGCTCCACCGCTCCCGGTCGAGCATCCGGAACAGCGTGGTCAGGTCCGGCACCTCCGGCTCCGGCCACGGCGCCCGGTTGAGCACACCGGCCAGGTGTACGCCGACGCGTGCGGCGGCGGCGCCCCAGGACCGGGCGAGCGGCGCCTGGCCGTTGCGGATCGCGCGGGACATCCACTGGTTGACATGGCCGTGCCAGGTCTGCAGCGAGAACGTCGGGTCGATCTCCTGGAGGGCCTTGTGCACGTCAATTGCGGAGTTGCCGAGGACGGTCGCGACGGACTTCGGGATTCCGCGCAGTCCGGTCGCCAGGATCAGCTCGGCCAGAACCTGGGCGAAGTCGCCGGCGTACTCGTCCGGGCTCAGCATCAGCATCCGGGCGTGCGTGTCCCGGACCGAGTTCAGCGAGTACCGCAGGGCGGCGGTGGGGCCGGCGAGTTCAGGGAGTACGGCGCGCTCGGAGTCCTTGAGCGCCTCGGTACGCCAGTACTTCGCGATGTCGTCGTACTCGCCGGCGACGTGCAGTTCGGTGAGCTCACGGTCGGCCAGGACGCGGTCGAACGCGGCGGTCAGGGCCGTGGCGCGCGCCGCCATCGGGGGAGCGTCGACGAACATCGCGGCGACGTTGCGGGAAAGCTGCAGAGCGTGCCTGCGGCCGTTCTCGCGGAAGCCGCGCGCGCCGGCGATCGCCTGCAGATGCCAGTCGGTCTGCGCGGCGTAGATCACGTGGCCGCTGCCGCCGAGGCGGGAGGACGGCCGGTAGAACTCGTGGGTCAGCTCGGTCCCCAGGTCGGCGTACTCACCGTGCAGGACCGGGATCCACCCGGTCAGCAGCGGAGCTACCTGGTGGGTGTACCAGACCGCGGCGGGTGTGCCCTTGACGAAGTCCGGGAACGCCTCGGGGCGCAACGGCCGCAGCGCCTCGGGATCGTCGGCCCAGGCCTTGAGTTGCGCCCGGATGCGGGCCAGCCACGCGCCCGGCACCTCCCACGGCTCCTCCGCCGCCAGCACATCGAGAACCCGCGGACCACGGACGTCGTCAGCCACCAATTTCCTTCCCCAGACTCCACCAGCCGCCCCAGTCTAGGACCCCACCGGGCTAGCGTCGGTCAGGCTCGGCTCAGGCAGGCGCGAGGGTGAGGCTGATGCTGTTGATGCAGTAGCGGAGGTCCGTGGGGGTGCCGTAGCCCTCGCCCTCGAAGACGTGGCCGAGGTGGGAGCCGCAGTTGGCGCAGCGGACCTCGACGCGCTTCATGCCGAGGGCGTGGTCCTCGATGTACTCGACCCGGTCCTCGGCGAGCGGCGCGAAGAACGACGGCCAGCCGCAGTGCGAGTCGAACTTGGTCTCGCTCCGGAACAGCTCCGCGTCGCACGCCCGGCACTTGTACACGCCGACCGTCTTGGTGTCGGTGTACTCACCGACGAACGGCCGCTCCGTGCCGGCCTGGCGCAGCACATGGAACTCGGCGGGGGAGAGCTCGGCCTTCCACTCCGCCTCGGACTTCTGTACGGCGTACTGCTTGGTGGAATCAGTCACGACTCAAGTATCGGGTCCCGGGCAAGGAAAATCCCGCCCGGGCGCCCCACGTAAGACTGCCGCAACACTCAGGGGTTACCGCACCCAGGACGGCAGCGGGACCAGTTTCACCACCTGCGGGTCGTGGTCGGAGATCTGGTCCGGGAACTCCGCGTTCATGTGGACGACGTCGTACGCCGACGCCGGCCGCAGGTTCTGCGAGATCAGGATCTGGTCCAGGATCTGGCTGTTGCCCTCGAACACGTAGCTGTACCGCTCCGGCAGCGGCAGTGTCCGCGGCAGGTCGATCAGCGCGGTCTTGCCCGAGCCGACCAGGATGTCCGCAGTCTGCGACCAGTCGAAGTCGTTCAGGTCACCGAGGACGACGACGTTCGCGCCCTTGTCCTTGGCCAGGATCTGGTCCACGAACCCGCGCACCACGGTCGCCTGCTGGTGCCGCTTCTCCGCGGTCACCTGCACCGGCGGCTGGAAGCGGCCCCACAGCGGGTTGTCGCCGCCCTTCGAGCTGAAGTGGTTCACGACCACGAACACGGTCTGCCCGTGCCACTTGAACTCGCCCGCGAGCGGCACCCGGGTGGCGGCCCAGGCCGGGTTGGCCGGGTCGATCCGGCCCGGCGACGCGCTCAGGTGCGGCCGGCCGGCGTTGTCCGTGACGATCGTGGTCGGCGTCGTCGAGGTCCCGCCGGGTGTGTCGACGAACTTCACCGCCTTGTCCGTCCGGTACAGGAACGCGACCCGGATGTTGCCGCCCGGCTCGCCGCCTTCGGCGTTGTTCACCGGGTCGATCTGCTTCCAGGTGTACTGCGGCCCGCCCGCCTTCACGATCGCCGCCGCCAGCAGGCCGAGCGTCTTGTCCGCGCTCGTCGTACCGGAGTTGACCGCGCCGTCGTCGTCCTGGACCTCCTCGAGACCGAGGATGTCCGGCGACGCGAGGTTGTGCACGACCGCCTGGGCCAGCCCGTCGAACTTGGCGTCGCCGTCGGACGGGTCCAGGTTCTCCACGTTGAACGTCGCCACCGACAGCTGCACCGGCGACGAGGCCTTGGTCGTCTCGCGCTTGACCCCGCCGTCGATCACGGTCGGCGTGGTGGTCGGCAACAGCTTGAAGTTGCCGAACGAGTAGTCGAGGACGCCTGTCACCACACCGGCCAGCTTGTCGCCCGTCTTCGCGTCCGGGATCGCGGTCAGTACGTCGTCCAGCAGCACCCGCTCCGGGTTGCTGTCGGTCTTCTGCAGCAGGATCCCGCCGCGGACCGTGCGCACACCCGCACCAGCCGGTACGACGGACAGTTCGCGGAACGAACTCGTCGGACCGGTGACCTCAGGCTGGTTGATCCCCAGCCACATCCCCTCCAGCGACTCCCAGAAGTCGAGACCGTCGGTAGCCGGGTCGAACGCCGTGCTGGTCGTTTCCACGTCACCGGACGCGTCGTCCTCGATCACGGTCGACGGCGGCACGCGCCCGCCCGCTCCGACGATGGTCGGCGCAGGTACGGCGGCAGTCCCGGTCACGGTGACCTTCGGGTTGGTCAGCTCGGTGGTCGTCAGGTTCGTCGTACCGCCGGAGCCGCCCGGGCGGAACTCGGCGACCGAACCCTCGACCGTCACGGCGTCGCCCACGGAGACCGTCGGCGCGGAGCTGGTGAACACGAACAGGCCCTCGCTGGTGGCCGGGTCCGCGTCCGGTTGCGGGTCCTGGAACCAGAACCCGTTGCTGCCCTTCACCGTCACCACACCGGTGACGTTCGCGACCTGCTTGCCCTCCAGCGGCGACCGGTGCGCGGCGCCCTGGATGTCGTGGATCTTCGCGTCCACCGGCGGCTCGGCCGGACCACCGGTGAGTGTGCCCGGCGACGGGTTGCCCGCGGCGAAGTCGGCACTGTTGTTGTCGGTGTCCTTCGCCGGGTCGATCCGCGCGGCCGAGGTCGTGTTCGACAGGCCCGGCGCGGGTGCGGTCTCGGAGTCCGTCGCGCTGCCGTAGCCGACGTAGTCCTTGACGCCCGCGTCCGCGTGGCAGGTAGCGCCGCAGGCGAGCGCGGTCTGATTCGTGACCAGCGCGACCTTGCCGGTGGCCGCGGACATCAGGATGGTCCCGGTCGCGTTGGCCGTCGGAAGGGGCTGGCCGTTCCCGGCGCCGGCGCCCTCCTGGACCAGGTAGGCGGCTCCGGGCGCGATGGTTCCGGTCAGCTTCGTCACCTGCCACGACGATCCGGTGGACGAGGCGTACTGGATCGACCAGCCGCTCACGTCGACCGGGGCCGAGCTGTTGTTGGTCAGCTCCACGAAGTCGTTCTGGTACGGCGCGCCGCTGTTGCCGCCACCGCCGTACACCTCGGTGATGAGCACATCGGCGGACGCGGCGTCGGCGGGTCGAGCGATCAGTGCGGCAGCGCCGGCTAAGACGAGACTCGAAGTGACCACGAGAGCGCCCAGGCGGCGCCGTGATCGGTACAGGGCAGACATTCCCGGATTCTCACACCGGTATGCGGTCCTTCCAAGGTCCAACACGTGAACACGTGCCGAAGGCAGGGGTGATCATTCGCCGCGCAACGCCAGTAGGCGGTAGACCTCGACCGGCTCGGCCTTTCCCTTCAAACTGACCAGCCCGAGGGACTCGGTGCGCGCCTCCGGCAGCAGCGCCTTCGTCGCCGGCCCGATCGCGACCGTCCCACCCGGGGCCTTCCCCTCGATCCGCGACGCGACGTTCACGGTGTCCCCGATGACGGTATGCGTTCTCCCGCCTTCCGTCCCGAGCAGCGTCACGGACGCGATCCCGCTGTTGATCCCGACCCGGAACCGCGGCCAGTTCGTATGCGCTGCCTGTACGACGGCCGCCGCCTCCTGCAGCGCCAGGCCGGCCTCGGCCGCTCGTCGCGCATGGTCCGGCTGGTCGCCGCGCTTGTTGAACGTGACCATCAAGGCGTCCCCGATGATCCGGTCGACGTCGCCGCCGTGCCGTTGGACGACCTGGGGTACGACGACCTGGAAGTACGTGTTGAGCATCGCCGTGACCTCGGACGGGTCGTGCTGCTCCGAGAACGACGTGAACCCTTGCAGGTCCGCGAACAGCACGCTCAGCTCGCGCCGTCCCGACACCGTGTCCTCTTGGTACAGGTCAGCGAACCGTTCCTCGTACCACTGGATCCGGACCCCGGCGACGACCAGCACGAACGCGCTGAGCATGAGCACGTGCCACTCCCACCACGACAACGCCCAGTTCCGCGCGAACACCAGCGCGACCATCGCCTCGCCGAGCAGCACGAACGCCGCGATCATCGACAGCAGCATCAGCGACGGCCGCGTCCACCACGTCCGCAAGTACCTCGCGGCGGCAACGCCGTACAGGACAACCGTGGGTACGGCGAGGGTGGTGAGGATGCCGTCGGCAACTTCCGGTACGGACGTCGCGTGCAGCGGCCAGATCCGCAGTACCGAAGCAGCCGCCCACAAGGCCATCAGCACGAGCAGACCGACCCGCAGCCTTCGTCCCCACGCGACACCGGAGACGGTCAGGCTCGACAGGAACGCGAACGCCGACGCCAAGGCGACCCCGATCGGCGTCGCGAGCGTGAAGCCGGCGTTCGGCGTGTCCAGCAGCACCTTCGGCGTCGCCAGCGCGTGCAGGCCGAGAAAGCCTGCCGCGGACAGGAACGCCAGCGACACGAACAGCACCCGCGCATCACCTCGCCGCAGTGCCGCGGCGCCGGTCGTGTAGGCGAGTACGGCGCTCAGCGCGGCAGTCAGCAGCACCAGCCAGAAGTGTGCGGGATGATGCTCCCAGTGCACGTCGAGCCGTGGCTCCCGCAGCACCATCGCGAGGCCCACGAGCGGCAGGAGCAGCACCAGGGCAGTCAGGCCGACCATGGCCGGCGTGTAGACGAACTTCCGCTCAGGCATCCGACCGGACCTTGAGGTGCGTGTGGATCTGCGAAACCACCACCGATCCCTCACCGACGGCCGACGCCACCCGCTTGACCGACGCGCACCGTACGTCGCCGACCGCGAACAGACCCGGCACCGTCGTCTCGTACGGCTGTGGCGGCCGATCCTCGTGCCACTGCGGATCCGCGGCGGCGTCCGATCCGGTCAGCACGAAACCGTGCGCATCCCGCCCCACCTCGGCCGGCAGCCAATCGGTCCCCGGCACCGCCCCGATCATCACGAAGAGTCCGTCGGCCTGGACCGTCTCCTCGTCACCGGTCCGCCGATCCCGCAGTACGACGTACTCCAGCCGACCGTCGCCGCCGCCGCCGGTCACCTCGCTCGACGCCCGCACGACGACGTTGTCGGCGGCAACGATCGCGTCGATGAGGTACTGCGACATGCTCGCCGCCAGATCCTCACCACGGATCACCAGCAGCACCCGGCGGCAGTACCGCGCGAGGTGCAGGACCGCCTGCCCTGCCGAGTTCCCACCACCGACCACGCACGCATCCCGATCCTGCAGACCATGCGCCTCGGACACGCTCGCGCCGTAGTACACGCCGGCGCCCACGAGCTTCTCCAACGAAGGTACGTCGAGGCGCCGGTAGGACACGCCGCTGGCCAACACGACGGCTCGGGCTGTCACCTCGCCCACCGCACCGATCGCGGCGACGAACTGATCGCCCCGCTTCTCCAGCCGCTCCACTGTCCGCATGAGCACGAAATGCGCCCCGAACACCCACGCCTGCTGGTATCCGCGCTGGGCCAGCTCCGACCCGCGAATGCCGCGCGAGAACCCGAGATAGTTGCGGATCAGCGAACTCGTCCCGGCCTGCCCACCGATCGACTCACGCTCCACGACCAGCGTCCGCAATCCCTCGGACGACCCGTACACGGCCGCGGCCAGCCCGCCCGGTCCGGCCCCGACGACCAGCAGGTCGAACGACCGGTCCGCGTCGGGCGCCAACGTGGTCGGGACGCCCCACGCCTCGGCGATCTCCACGTCGGTCGGATCGTGCAGGACCGCACCGCCGACGGCCGGCATCCACACCAGCACGCCGTCGCCGGGATCCGGCTCGCCGATGAACTCGAGTACGTCGTTCGCGAGCGCCGAACCGCTGTCCCGGAACGCGCTCGGGATCCCGTTGCGGGCCAGCAGACTGCGCACGGCCTGCCCGCGCACCGACGTACTGGCCGCGATCACGACCACTTCACGCAGGTTGGCGACCTCGAAGCGCGACCACTCCTGGACGAACTCCGCCACCGTGCGGTGGAACAGTTCGTCGTGCGCGATCCACGGCTTCAGCACGTAGTAGTTGATGTCGCCGACCGACATCGCGGTCAGGATCGCCGATGCCGTCGTACGTCGCGCCCAGGCACCCCACTCGATCAGCAGCGCCCGTCGCGCGTCGGGGTGCAGCGTCCGCGACGCCGCGAGAATCTCGGCCCGTTCGTCATCGGGGAGCGCATGGTCGACCATCACCACGGCGACCCGCTGCTCCCACTCGTGCGCGCGCCGTAGACAGTCGAGCGCGGCCGCCGCCGTCACCTCGCCGCGGACCCGGAAGTCCGCGCCGAAGCCGCGGTCCAACTCGGTCTCGCACCGCTCCAGACGCTCCGGGTCAGCGTCGACGACGAGCAGTACCGGCCGCGCTGTACGAAGCCGCGGCCCACCCCCGGGCACCCCACCCATGTCTGTGACGGTAGGTCCGCGCAAACACGGTGGCAATGGTCAAAACGTTTGTTCACCGGTCCTGTCCGCCCCAGTGGGACAGGACCGGTGAACTCTCAGGTTGTCAGTTCACGCTGACAGCCGACCAGGTGGCGGCGACGGCGGCCCGCTCCGGGCTGCTGGCGCCGTACAGGTCGGTGGCCGCGTTCAGCGTGGCGGTCCGGGCCTGCGCGTACGTCGTACCGCTCGTCATGTACGTCGTCAACGCGCGGAACCAGATCTTGCCGAGCTTGTCGTGCCCGATCCCGGCCAGCGTCGAGCCGTTGCAGGTCGACCCGTTGTGCGGCAGGCCGCCGATCGTCTTCGCGCCGGTGCCCTCGGCAAGCAGGTAGGCGAAGTGGTTCGCCACGCCGGAGGAGTAGTGCACGTCGAGGTTGCCGACACCGGAGGACCAGCAGTCGGCGGAGTTGCCGTCCTTGCTCGGCTTGTCCATGTACCGGAGCGCCGGGCGGTCCTTCATGATCTCCTCGCCGATGTAGTAGTCACCGGGGTCGGAGGAGTTGCTGGAGTAGAACTCGACGAGCGTGCCGAAGATGTCGCTGGTCGCCTCGTTCAGGCCGCCGGACTCGCCGGAGTACGTGAGGTTCGCGGTGTGCTCGGTGACGCCGTGGGACATCTCGTGGCCGGCCACGTCGATCGACACCAGCGGACCCGCCACGACGTTGTCGCCGTCGCCGTACGTCATCTGCTTGCCGTCCCAGAACGCGTTCACGTAGTTGGAGCCGTAGTGCACGCGGCTCGGGACGCCCTTGCCGTCGCCGAAGATCCCGTTCCGGCCGTGGACGTTCTTGTAGTAGTCGTACGTCGTCGCGGCGCCGTAGTGCGCGTCGACGGCGGCCGTGGCGCGGTCGGAGTTCGCGCCGGTGCCCCAGTGGTTGTCCGCGTCGGTGAACCGGGTGGGTGCCGTGCAGCCGAAGCCGAACAGCTGGCACAGGAGCGAGTCGGTCTTGTTGTTCGCGTCGGCTGTGTAGCCTCCGCCGCGGGTCGCATCGGTCAGCGTGAAGCCACCGGTCGCCGTGGAGGTCTGGAGCGGCACCGTCCCGCTGTACAGGCTCTTGCCGTCACCGGTCGCGGTCTCGATGTGCTGCTCGCTGACCAGCTTCGCGCCCGTCAGGGCGTCCACCGTCGTCGTGATGCGGCTCGGCGTACCGTCGGCCTGGGTGCCGACCGCTGTGACCAGGTAGGCCAGCCGCGGCGCGCCCTTGCGGGCATCGATCACCAGACTCGGCTTGCCGTCGGCCTTCAGGCCCTTGGCGAGCGCCTTCGTGGCAGCGGTCGCACTGCTGACCTTCGGCGTACGGGCGACGTTCGCGCTCCTGCCCAGCGACAGGCTGGCGCCCTTGAAGGCGCCGTCTTTCGACTGGTGCACGACCACGTCGCCGCCGAGGACCGGCAGGCCCCCGATCGTGCGGTCCATCCGGACGTGGCTGGAGCCGTCCTTGTCGACGATCACGTCCTTGACCACGAACGCGTCGGCCGTCGTGGCCCGCAGCGCGGTCAGGTTGCTGCTGATCGCTTCCTTGGCCTTGGCGACGGCCGCGGCGGGGGTGGGGACAGGGGACGCCGTCGGCGCACCGGTCGCTGTGCCTGTTGCTGTGGTGGCGCTGGTCAGTCCGAGGGCGGTGGTGGTCGCCACTGCAGTCGCAGCGGCGAACAGGGCGGATCTGTTCATCCTCGCGCTCCTTGTCAGGTGTCCCGGGGGCCTCACGCCCCAGGAACGAGGTGCAGGAACGTTACCGCCCGGTCACCTACCGTGGCCAGAGGTCGAGAAAAGTTGCCTTTCCCGTGCGCCCAACGGAAATCCTGCGGATTTGTCCGGCCGGGGCGATACGGTCACGGCATGGCGAAGAGCACAGCGGTGATGCTCACCGTGGGGGACCGGGAGGTCCGGGTGTCCAGCCCCGATCGGGTGGCCTACGAGGCGACCGACTGGGCTCCGGAGGTCACCAAACTGCAGGTCTGCGAGTACTTCGTCGCGGTGGCTCCCGCGTTCATGCGAGCGTCGGGCGACCGCCCGGTCGCTCTGGAACGCTGGCCCGGCGGATGGCGTGAAGGGATGACGCTGTCGGTGGACGCGACCGGTCGTCAGACGGGGGACGGCTTCTACTCGAAGCGGCTCCCGAAGGGCGCGCCCGACTGGCTCGAGACCTGCCGCGTGCTGACGCCGAACGGGCGCCCGATCGACGAGTTGTGCCTGAGCGAGCCCGCCGCCGCGGTGTGGGCGGCGCAGATGGGCACGCTGACCTTCCACCCGTGGGCTGTTCGCAAGGGCGATCTGGATCGTCCCGACGAGCTGCGCATCGACCTCGACCCGCAGCCCGGCGCGACCTTCGCAGATGCCCGGCGGGTGGCCGGCGTCGCCCGCGAACTCCTCGAGGAGCTCGGCCTGCGCGGATATCCGAAGACCAGCGGCAACCGGGGCATCCACATCTACGTGCGGATCCGGCCGGAGTGGAGCTTCGACGAGGTCCGGCACGCCGCCATCGGCCTCGGCCGCGAGCTCGAACGCCGCGACGACGGTGTGACCACCGCCTGGTGGAAGGAGCAACGCGGCGAGGCCTCGATCTTCCTGGACTTCAACCAGAACCTCAGAGACCGCACGGTCGCGGGCGCCTGGTCGCTCCGGCCGCGACCCGGGGCGCCGGTGAGTACACCGATGACGTGGGAGCGGCTCGCCGAGATCGACGATCCGCGGGCGTTCAACCTGCACACGGTTCCGGAGTACCTCTCCGACGGCGACCCGTGGGCGGACATGGACGACACGGCGTACCCGCTGGAGCCGTTGCTGCGGCTGTGGGAGGAGCTTCCCGGCGGCGAACTGAACTTCCCGCCGGACTACCCGAAGATGCCGGGGGAGCCGCCGCGGGTCCAGCCCAGCAAGAAGGTCGCCGAGCACTGGGACGAGCAGGGCAACCGCATCATCCCGGACTGACACTTTGCAGGGCCGTCTCGTCGGATGGGTGTCAAACGCTCATTCGCAAGGAGAGACACCTGTTATGGACGCTCGTCTGGACCTGTTCACCAACCCCGTCCTCACCAAGTTCATCAAGCACCTGAACAGCGCGGCCCGGGTCGCGACCACCGTCGGGGTCCCATTGACCACGCTCGAGTTGGTCGAGCTACGGGTCAGCCAGATCAACGGCTGCGCCTATTGCGTCGACATGCACTCGAAGGATCTCGCGCACCACGGCGAGACCCCGGTCCGGATCAACCTCGTCGCGACGTGGCGCGAGGCCACCGTCTACACCGAGGCCGAACGCGCCGCGCTCGCGCTGGCGGAGGCCGGCACCCGGATCGCCGACGCCGCCGGCGGAGTCTCCGACGACGTGTGGCTGAACGCCACCAAGCACTACAACGAGGAGCAGTTGGGCGCCCTGGTCGCGGTAATCGCCGGCATCAACACCTGGAACCGCCTGAACGTCATCACCCAGCAGCCCGCAGGCGACTACGTCCCCGGCCAGTGGGGCTGACCTGCCCACTGAACTGGAGGGTTGCCCCCCGAAAATCTCAGGGGGCAACCCTCCAATCGCGGGGGCAACGGGTCAGAACGTGCGGAGGGCGCCGCCGTCGATCGGGATGATGGCGCCGGTGACGTACGACGCAGCAGGGGAGAGGACGAACGCGGCGACCCGGCCGAACTCGTCGGGCGAGCCGTAACGGCGCAGCGGGATGGTTTTCTCGGACGCACGCCGGGCGGCTTCGGGATCCCCCGACTTGCCGTCGAGCTCCTTGAGGCGGTCGGTCGCGATCCGGCCCGGCATCAGGCCGTTCACCCGCATCCCGTTCGGGCCGAGCTCGTCGGCGAGCGTCTTCGCCACCATCGCGAGGCCGGGCCGGAGACCGTTCGAGATCGCCAGTCCGGCGATCGGGGACTTCACCGACGAGGAGAGCACGAACGCGATCGAGGTGTCCTCGGCGCCGGCCCGGGCGACCGCGCGCGCGATCCGCAACCCGCCGAGGAACACGCTGTCGAACGCCGACCGCCAGTCCTCCTCGTCGGTGTCCAGCGCGGTCCCGGCCCGCGGTCCGCCGACGCTGATCAGCGCGCCGTGCAGCTCGCCCCACTTGGCGATCGCGGTCGCGGCCAGCCGCTCCGCGCTGTCCGGGTCGGCGTTGTCGACGGAAATCCCGACGACGTTCCCGCCGGGCCCTGGCAACGCGTTCAGTTCGGCCGCGGCGCGCGCGATCGACTCCTCGTTGCGGCTCGAGATCACCAGCCGGGCGCCTTCGGCGGCCAGCGCCTTGGCAGTGGCGAAGCCGAGTCCGGCACTCGCGCCGGTGACGATGTAGGTGCGATCACGCAGTCCGAGGTCCACAACACCATCCTGCCCCACCGCACTGCGCGGCGCATCTCGTGCCCACGGCAAGAACCGTCGTTGCGCAAGGCAACGAGCAGTACCGGCAGTCCTCAGTCCGGCGCTCCGGCGCGGGCCTCCGGTCGTTCGACGGCTTCGGCCTGCTGTTCCGCGGGCTTGCCGGTCGCCTGCTGCCGGGAGAAGTAGACGAGCCCACCGAGGGCGAGCAGCGCGAAGAAGAACCACTGCAACGCGTAGAAGAAGTGCGGCCCGTCGTCGATCTCCGGACCGGGGAACGAGCCGAACGCCGGGTCGTTCGCCGGCTCCTGCTTGTCCACGGTGACGTAGCCGTCGTACAGGTCGAGCCCGAGCACCTTCGCGTAGTCCGGGCCGTTGATGAGTCGCGCCGTACCGTCGTCCGGCGTACCGCCGTTGGTGTGGCCGCCGCGTTCGCTGCGCTGCAGGCGGCCAGTGACGGTCACCTCGCCGGCCGGGACGGCGGGAACGTGCAGCGGCATCAGCTCCGAGCTCTGCCGGGCCAGGAACCCGCGGTCGACCAGCAACGCCTTCCCGTCTGCGAGGACGAGCGGCGTGACGATCTCGAAGCCGGGCTTGTCCTGGACGTTGCGGTACTTCAGGACGACCTGCTTCGAGGCGTCGTACCGGCCCTTGACGACGACTGTGCGCCAGGCGTGCTGGTCGCCGACGACGCCCGGCGGACCGAGGATCTGGTCGATCGGGGCCGCCGGGGCGGCCAGGTTGGTCCGGGTCACCTCGTTGCGGGCCTTACGTTCATCGAGGCGGTGCAGCTGCCAGCGACCGAGCTGCACGCAGACGCCGGCGAGCACCAGTACACCCAGCGCGGCGACGATCCAACGGAGGTTCAGGAGACGACCCACGTCTCGAACTTAAGCCATCCCCTGAAACCGCCGACGCGCGGCACGTACGCTGGGGGCGTGACGACGATCCAGGCGGCGATGATCCAGGACGGGACGCGAACCGGTCTGGCGGACCGCTACGGCCGGACCGCGACCGACCTGCGGGTGTCGCTCACGGACCGTTGCAACCTGCGCTGCACGTACTGCATGCCGGAAGAGGGCCTGGACTGGCTCGCGAAGCCCGAACTGCTCACCGACGACGAGGTCGTCCGCCTGGTGTCGGTCGCGGTCACGCACCTGGGCGTGCACGAGATCCGCTTCACCGGCGGCGAACCACTGCTCCGGCGCGGCCTGGTCGACATCGTCCGCCGTACGACGGAACTCGCGCCGCGCCCCGAGGTGTCGCTGACGACCAACGGGCTCGGCCTCGCGCGGCAGGCTGTCGCGCTGAAGGACGCCGGCCTGGACCGGGTGAATGTGAGCCTCGACACGGTCGACCAGGAAACGTTCAAGAAACTGACCCGGCGGGACCGTCTGCAGGACGTGATTGCCGGGCTGGAGGCCGCGCACGACGCCGGTCTGACGCCGGTGAAGGTCAATGCGGTCCTCATGCGCGGCGTGAATGACTCGGGTGCGCCGCAATTGCTGGAGTTCTGCCTCGAGCGCGGCTACGAACTGCGGTTCATCGAGCAGATGCCGCTGGACGCGCAGCACGGCTGGGACCGGTCGACGATGATCACCGCGGACGAGATTCTCGGCATGCTCACCGAGCGGTTCCACCTGACGCCGGACGACGCGTCGAAGCGGGGGAGTGCACCGGCCGAGTCGTTCCTGGTCGACGGCGGACCGCAGACCGTCGGCATCATCGCGTCCGTCACGCGCCCGTTCTGCGGCGACTGCGACCGCGTCCGGCTGACCGCCGACGGACAGGTCCGGGACTGCTTGTTCGCGCGCACCGAGTCCGATCTGCGGACCGCGCTGCGGGCCGGGGCCGACGACGCCGAACTGGCCGACCGCTGGCGTCGTGCGATGCTCAACAAACTTCCGGGTCACGGCATCAACGACCCGAGCTTCCTGCAACCGTCCCGCCCGATGTCCGCGATCGGCGGTTGAGCGCATACCGGCCCAATCCGGAAATGCAGTTTTTCGCTAGCCACTCGGGCGAGCTCGTCGTCAAAACAACGTCATGCGCTGAATGGCTCGACCTCGCGCAGGAATGACCTCCGGTCGAGGAAGTCGGACAAGCTGTCCTTGTGTTCGTCACAGGCCAGCCAGGTCTTACGCCGGTCGGGAGTGTGGATCTTCGGGTTGTTCCACAGCAGCGCCCAGGTAGCAGGGTTCCCGCAGCCCCTGGCGGAGCAGGTGGTCGGCAGGGCCGGTGCGGTCGGTGCGGCTTCTTCGGTCATCCGCGGGTGTCATTCCTCTGCATTCCTGATGCCTCAATAATCAATAGCCTGGGCAAAATGAAGCGACGTCGGACAGCCACGGGGGGAGCCGTCCGACGCCGCATCAAGTCCCTGAATTCCACTCATGAACTTCAAGGCACGCGGGAGATTCTGACACGGATCAGTCCAAGTTTTCCAGTCCCGGCCAAGATCACTTTTCGGTGTCGGCCGGACGGTCCTGAGAAGTGTCCCGAGGGGTGTCGCTGTCGGCCGGTACGACGACCGTCGGACGGTCCCCGATCGCGGGCCTCGCGGGCGCCACGTACGGCTCCGCGGCGGGCGTCGTCGCGGACCGATGGGCGTTCGCCAGCACCACCGCGAAGTACGGCAGGGCGATCGCTGCGACCACGAAAAGCCAGCGCCACGGGGACGGGGTGACGACGGCGAGGACGAAACAGACGATCCGGATCGACATCATCCAGGCGTAGCGCACGATCCGGCTGTCCAGATCCTCGGACCGGCCCGGCTGCGCACTCGTCACCGAGACGACCGTCGCGTCGCTCCGCTCATGGCGTTTCGACATCTATCCTCCTCACCAATAGCAACGGTACGCCGCGCCGCGCGTTCGGGCGCAGCCGGATGGAGAGAGGTTCGTCATGACCGATCGCACCTACCGGGTCACGGAGATCGTGGGCACCTCGAAAGAGGGCCTGAACCAGGCGATCACCAACGGCATCGCCAGGGCCGGCGAGACCCTGCGGCACCTCGACTGGTTCGAGGTCAGCGAGATCCGCGGCCACATCGAGGACAACCAGATCGACCACTACCAGGTGACCATGAAGGTCGGCTTCCGCCTCGAAGACTCCTAAGTCGGAACGCCCCGCGGCAGTGGGATAGCGTTCCTCCGTCGACGATGTGAGGAGCGCTTGTGGGTAGGTCTGTGTTGGTGACCGGCGGTAGCCGGGGGATCGGGCTGGCGATCGCGACCGCGTTCAAGGAGGCGGGCGACCAGGTCGCTGTCACGTACAACACCAGCCCGCCGCCGGAGGGCTTCCTCGGCGTGAAGTGCGACATCACCGACCAGGTACAGGTCGACGCCGCCTTCGACACGATCGCGGAGCAGCACGGGCCGGTCGAGGTGCTGGTGGCGAACGCCGGCATCACCCGCGACACGCTGCTGCTGCGGATGTCCGACGACGACTGGGACTCGGTGATCGAGACCAACCTCACCGGCTCGTTCCGGGTTGCCCGGCGGGCCGCGAAGGGCATGCTGCGGCTGCGCAAGGGCCGGATCGTGTTCATCTCCTCGGTGGTCGGCCTGCTGGGTTCGCCGGGCCAGGTGAACTACGCGGCGAGCAAGTCCGGCCTGATCGGCATGGCGCGCTCGATCGCCCGCGAGCTGGGCAGCCGCGGCATCACCGCGAACGTGGTCGCGCCAGGCTTCGTGGAGACCGACATGACCGCGGTCCTGCCGGAGGAGACGCAGAAGCAGTACCTGAGCCAGATCCCGCTCGGCCGCTTCGGCCTGACCGAGGAGATCGCGAACGCGGTCCGGTGGCTGTCGTCGGAGGAGGCCGGCTACATCACCGGCGCGGTGATCCCGGTCGACGGCGGCATCGGCATGGGCAACTGAAAACACAGTCACTCTAGAAAGGGAATGCCGGTGGGCATCCTCGACGGCAAGCGGATCCTGGTCGCCGGAGTCACCCTCGACTCGTCGATCGGCTTCGCCACGGCCAAGGTGGCGCAGGAACAAGGCGCCACCGTGCTGATCTCGAACTTCGGCCGCGCGCTGAGCATCACCAAGCGGATCGCGAAACGGCTGCCGACCGAGCCTCCGGTGCTGGAGCTCGACGTCACGAACGCGGAGCACCTGGCCGCGCTGCCGGACGCCGTCCGTGAGCACGTCGACGGGCTGGACGGGGTGGTGCACTCGATCGCCTACGGCAACCCGGAGACGATCCTCGGCGGCAAATTCCTCGAAGGGCCGTGGGACGACGTGGCGCAGGCCGTCCACGTGTCGGCGTACAGCCTGAAGGCGCTTGCCGTGACCTGCGCGCCGCTGATGAGCCGTGGTGGCAGCGTCGTCGGGATGACCTTCGACGCGACCGTGGCGTGGCCCGGGTACGACTGGATGGGGGTGGCGAAGGCCGCTCTCGAGTCCACGAACCGGTACCTGGCGCGCGACCTCGGTGCGCAGGGCATTCGCTGCAACCTGGTGTCGGCCGGCCCGCTGAAGACCCTGGCCGCGAAGGCGATCCCGGGCTTCGAGAAGTTCGAGGAGCCGTGGCTGGACCGTGCCCCGCTGGGCTGGGACCCGTCCGACCTGGAGCCGACCGGGCGCACCATCGTCGCCCTGCTCAGTGACTTCTTTCCCGCGACCACCGGCGAGATCGTGCATGTCGACGGCGGCTACCACGCGATGGGAGCGTAGTGGCAACTTCTCTGGTGGAGCTCCGCGTTCTCGACGGCGCCAATCTCTACTTCAGCCGGGCCGCGATCAAGCTGACGCTGGACGTGTCGGCGATCGCCGACGCGCCCGCTCCGGCGGCGAAGGCGTATGCACAGGCGATCGGGCTGGGTGCCACCCGGCCGGGGCGGATCGGGTCGGGGTTCCGGCAGCGGTTCGCGATCCGGGTCGTCGGTCACGTCGTACGGCGGATCGCCCGGGAGGCCGGCATCGGGCGGATCGGCGTCCGGGTTCGCCCGGAGTCCGACGTACGGCGGCTCGTGGTGGCCTTCCCGTGGGCTCACGAGGGACGGGCGCGGGCACTCGGGGCGGCGATCGTCGAGGTGCTGGACGCCTTCGGCCCTGATCACTCTGATGATTTGAGCGAACTGATCCACAGCGTCGGGGACCGGGTGCGGGACGAGCCGCCGGGTAACCCGCCGCCGACGCTGCGGCCGAAGGTGCCGGTGGTCGCGGTGACCGGGACGAACGGCAAGACCACGACGTCGCGGATGATCGCGCACATCGGCCGCGCCGCCGGGCTGCACGTCGGCTGGTCGAGCACCGACGGCGTGTATTTCGACGGCGAGCTCGTGAAGTACGGCGACTTCTCCGGTCCGAGCGGCGCCGGGCAGGTGCTGTCGCAGCCGGGCATCCAGCTCGCGGTGACCGAGACTGCCCGCGGCGGGATCCTGCGCCGCGGGATCGGCGTCGCGTACAACGACGTCTCGGTGGTCACCAATGTGTCCGCCGATCATCTCGGGCTGGGCGGGATCGACACGGTGGACCAGCTCGCCGAGGTGAAGGCGGTCATCACGCAGATCACCCGCCCGCGCGGCTGGTGCGTGGTGAACGGCGACGACCCGCGGACGTTCGCGATGCGGCTCGGCTCGCCCGCCAAGTGCTGGGTGTTCTCCCGCGACCCCGACTCGCCGTCGATCCGGACCGTGCTCGACGAGGGCGGCCGGGCGACGACCGTGCTGGACGGGTTCGTGACCGTGCTCGACACGTCCCGTGACCCGGAGCCGTTGCTCAAGGTCGCCGACGTACCGATGACGCTGTCCGGCCTGTCGCACTACAACGTCGAGAACACGCTGGCCGCGGCGTCGGCGGCGCTCGGGCTCGGGCTGCCGCGGGCGGCCGTGATCGAGGGTCTGAGCTCGTTCGCGCCGAACGAGAACAACCCCGGCCGGATGAACATGTACTCGCTGCGCGACTTCACCGTCGTCATCGACCTCGCGCACAACGAGGCCGGACTGGAGGCGCTGCTCGAGATCATGAACGGCGTCCGGCCGGCCGGCGGACGGCTGATGCTGGCGCTCGGATCGCCGGGGGACCGGGCCGACGACATGGTCGCGACGCTCGGTGCGATGGGCGCGCGGGCGACCGACCGGATCGCGATCGGCCACAAGAGCGACTACCTGCGAGGGCGGCCGCCGGAGGAGCTCGAGGCGGTGTTCCGCGAGGGTGCGGCGTCGGTCGGCGTGGACGACGTACCGGCGTTCCCGACCGAGTTGGCGGCGGCGCAGGCGCTGGTCGCCGAGGCGCGGGCGGGCGATGTGGTGGCGGTCATGTCTCTGCAGGATCGGGCGAGTCTTGACGGCTGGTTGCGGTCCGAGGGAGCTACTGTCGACACACCGGAGACCTTGAAGAGCAAGGTCGAGAGAGCCCAGCACTAGCCCTGCCGCCGCCGTTCCGTGGCACAGCCAGGGTGGGAACGGGGTTGTGTGATGCGCTACCTGTGGTCGGTTCCGGCCGCGGTGGTCGCCTGGTTCGTGGGCGGCTTCTCCGCAACGTATCTGAAGGGGCTGCCGGAGGGTACGACGTACTTCGTGCCGCCGCGGATCGATCTGGTGGTGCTCGGTGGGTTCGCCGGCGGCGTGCTGGCCGGGCTGCTGATCGGGCGGATCCGGATCGCCGTACCCGTCGTGCTGATCGTTGCCGCGGGCATGTGGTGGTTGACCGGGAGCTCATTCGGAGATCTGCTGGTTACGTTGCTGGTGGCAAGCGCTCTCGGCGGGTTCTTCGGTGCTCTGGGCGCCAGGAGTTCGGTGGTCGCGGCGTTCGCGCTGGCGCTGCCGGTGGCCTGGACGGCGCTGCGGCCGGCTGAGCAACTGGCCGACTGGCGGTGGCTGTGGCAGCTGAACGGTCTGCTCGTCGGCGCCGGGCTCGCGATCCTGCTCTACGTCGCCTGCTGGAAGCGCGGCTGGCGGTCGGTGGGGTCCTGGATCCCGTTGACCGGGTTCTACCTGGTGTGCTTCGGCATCGTCGCGTCCGTCCGGCTGGTCAGCCAGTCGACCGGGAAGCCGATGGACGCGGTCGGTGACGCGTCGACCGAGGCGTTCTTCCAGTCGTTCGAGCCGCTGCTGCGCGAGTACTGGCCGTGGATGGCGGTCGGCATCCTGCTCGCGATCCCGATGGTGGCGCTCAAGCTGCGCGCCCTCCCGCCGCCACCGCCGCCGATCGATCCGTACGCCGACAAGTCGAACGACGCCGTACTGTCCGACGATCTCGACTGGATCGACCAGGAGGAACCCCGCCGCCGCCTCCTGCCGCGGCGTCCCAGCGTGCCGTCAGCTCAGGAGTGACTGCCCGAGCCACCCGCCGGGCTGGAAGCCGGGCGGGAGGGCGAAGACGGCCGAGCCGATGGTGGTCGTCCACTCGTTGAGGGCGTCGACCGCGTCCAGGCGGGCGAGCAGCGGGAGGAACTGTCCCGCGACGTCGGCCTGGTGGCTGAGGAAGATGAGGCCGGACTCGCGGGTCGCGCCGGTGTCGTGGACGTAGTTCAGGCCTTTGCGGAAGATTCGGCGGCCGTCGTTCTCGCTGTGGTGCGAGAGGCGGGCGTGCGCGTTCTGCGCGATGACGAGCCGGCCGTCGGCGTCGCGGGCCTCGAGGTCGAGTTCGTCGTGCTCGGCGGTGCCGGTGAGCGGCGCGCCGGTGGAGAGTTTGCGGCCGATGGCGCGTTCTTGCTCGGAGCGGGTGAGTTCGTCCCAGGTGTCGACGTTCAGCCGGATCCGCCGTACGACGAGCGTCGTACCGCCGCGGAACCAGTCGGGGCCGTCGGCGGACCACACGGTCCGGTCGAAGTCCGGCGTACCGAAGACGGGATTGCCGGTGCCGTCGACCTGCCCGAACAGGTTGCGGCCGGTGACCGGTTCGCCGTCTGGGCCGGTGCTGTCCCAGAAGCCCGTCTGGCGCCAGAGCGGGGTCGCGAACGGTTTCGCGTCCGCGATCAATCGCCGTACTGCGTGCACCACGCTGACCGCGTCGTCCGCGCCGACCATCACCAGCAGGTCACCGCCTGACCAGGCAGGCTGCAACCTGTCGTGCTTCATCACCGGCAGGTCGTCGAGCCCGGGCGGCCGCTGCCCGGTCACCTCGAACACCCGCGGCCCGAACCCGACCGTCACCGTCACGCTCTTGTTGGCCACCGCCAACTCGGGCGCGGTGTCCCCAGGTGCCGCCCGCCCATCGGCCAGCGCGACGAGATCACTCGTCCAGAGCCGCATCAGCCGTCCGAGCCCGGCCCGATCGGTCCCGAGCTTGAAGCTGACCAACTCGGCCACCGCCGGCGCGCTGCGGGCGATCCCGGCTTGATGGTCGCCGTACGGCGAAATGGTCCGGGCGACGGGCGTCCCGGTGTCGCTGTTGTTGTCGAGAGCAACGACAGCGCCACCGGTGGCCGCGGCGCCTGCGGCGGCCGCACCGGCGTACCCGAAGAACTGACGTCTGGTGGTCACTTGGTGCTGGGCGTCGGGTGGTAGTGCTCTTCTTCCTCGGTGAACGCCTTGACCGGGACCTTGAGGTCGTGGGTGGTGTTGTCGGAGAACTTGAGCGTGAGCGGGACCTCGTCGCCGGGATTCAGCGGCTGCTTCAGCGACATCAGCATGATGTGGTCACCGCCGGGGGAGAGATGGGCGTGGGAGGCGGCGGGGACGGTGATGCCGCCGGCCTTCTCGCGCATCACCATCTTGCCGTCCTGCATCGCCATCTCGTGCAGTTGCACCACTCCGGCGACCGGTGAAGTTGCCGAGGTCAACTTCACGTCGGTGTCGCCGGGATTGGTCAGGGACAGGAACGCGGCCGTCATCGTGGTGTCCTTCGCGCCGGTCGTCGCCCGCACCCACGCGTCCTCGACCAGCACGCCTGGAGATGTCACTGCCGCCTCCTGAGTGGCCGGCTTTTCCGTCGAACCACACGACGACACCAGAAACGTGACCACCGCCGCAGCCATCAGCAACTTCGTCTTCACGCAACGGCCAACGAGACTTGCCCTAGGCAAGTTCCCGCGGCGTCTCCTCTGTGATCTCTTCGTCGGGTTGCACGAAGTCGGGGTCACCACCCTCGTCACCGGACCGCGCCCCGGCCTGCGCCAGGTGCGACACCGATTCGAGCTCCGCGAGTACCGACTGATGCTGATCGACACACAGCACCACGAGATCGCCCGGGTTCGACCGCTCCAACGCGAACCGGACCGCCTCGAGCTCGTCGAGTACGACGTCCACCCGCCGGCATCGCGCGCCGCCCTCCATCGCGGCCCGTACGCCGGCTTGCACCAGTCCCGCGGACTCGCCCCGCTTGCGCCCGCGCAGCCGGGCGTCCTCGCGGACGATGACCACGTCGAAGTGCTGCGCCGCGACCTCGCCGAGTTCGCGGATGTCGTCGTCGCGCCGGTCGCCCGCGGTCGCGATCACGCCGATCCGCGACGGCCGGCCGACCTCGGACGACGCGCTCAGGCTCTCCCCGAGCCGGTCGACGAAGTCGCCGAGCATCCGCATCGCCGGCGCGTTGTGGCAGTAGTCGACGATCACGCTGCGCCCGTCGACGTCGATCTCGTTCAGCCGGCCCGGCGACAGGTAGTACGACGTGTTGAACGTCCGCAGTCCCTGCCGGATGTCGTGCAACGGTGCACCCGCCGCGAACGCCGCCGCGACCGCCGCCATCGCGTTCTGCACGTTCATCATCGCCCGCCCGCCGAACGTTGCCGGCAGCAAATGCGTCCACGCGAGCTGCATCGAGCGGCGCCCGTGCTTCACCACGATCATGTCGCCCAGGTCCGAGCGCTCCAGCACCACGGCCCGCCCGCCGCGACGGCAGTGCCCCTCGATGTAGTCGCGGACCTCGCTGCCCGGCTCGGCCATGCTGAACCACACGACCTGCCCCGAGCACTTGCGGCGCATCTTCCGCACCAACGGATCGTCGGCGTTCAGTACGGCGTACCCGGTCCGCGGCACCGCCTCGACGAGGACGGCCTTCACATCGGCCAACTGCTCGAGCGTGTCGATCCCGCGCAGACCGAGGTGATCAGGCTGGACGTTCAGTACGACGGCCACGTCGTTGCGCTCGTACCCGAGACCCTCGCGCAGGATCCCGCCGCGTGCCACCTCGAACACCGCGAAGTCGACGCGCGGGTTCTGCAGCACCATCCGGGCGGACTTCGGGCCGGACGCGTCCTGCCGGATCACGAGCCGCTCGTCGATCACGATGCCGTCGGTCGACGTCATACCGACCTTGCGGCCCATGCCCTTGAAGACGTGGCTGATCATCCGGGATGTGGTCGTCTTGCCGTTCGTTCCGGTGACCGCGACGATCGGGATCCGGCTGACCGCGCCGGGCGGGAACAGCATGTCCACCACCGGTTTCGCGATGTACTGCGGTTCGCCGATCGTCGGGTTGGTGTGCATCCGGAACCCGGGCGCCGCGTTCACCTCGCAGATCGCGCCGCCGGTCTCCCGTACCGGCTGGGTGATGTCCGGGCAGATGAAGTCGATACCGGCGATGTCGAGCCCGATCATCCGGGCCGCCTCCTCGGCGATCTCGACGTTCTCCGGGTGCGCCTCCCAGGTCCGGTCGATCGAGATCCCGCCGGTGGACATGTTGCCGGTGAGCGTGAGCTTCACCATCACGTCCTCCGGCGGTACGTCGTCCAGCTCGTAACCCTGGTCGCGAACCAGCTGCCGGGCCGCGTTGTTGATCGTGATCCGGGTGAGGATCTTCTCGTGCCCGACACCGCGCCGCGGGTCGGCGTTGGTGATGTCGACGAGCTCGGCCACGGTGTGGATGCCGTCGCCGACCACGTGCGCGGGCACGCGTTCGGCGATCGCCTCCATCCGGCCGTTGATGATCAGGCACCGGTAGTCCTTGCCGGTGACGAAGTTCTCCACGATCACGGAGCCGCGCCGGGACTGCTCGGCCGCGATCGGAAACGCCTCCCGGACCGCGTCCGCGTCCTGCAGGTTCAGGCAGACACCGCGGCCGTGGTTGCCGTCGAGCGGCTTGCAGACGACCGGGTAGCCGATCTTGTTGGCGATCGAGACGGCGTCCTCGACCGTGCGAACCGACTCCGACCGCGGCACCGGCAAGCCGGCCGAGGCGAGCAGCCGCGTGGTCAGGTCCTTGTCGCTGGCCACGTCGACCGCGATCGACCCGGTCTCGGACGTCATGGTGGCCCGGATCCGCTTCGCGTGCACGCCCTGACCGAGCTGGACCAGGCTGGCCTTGTTCAGCCGGATCCACGGGATGTCCCGGGACACCGCCTCGTCGACGATCGCCTGCGTGGACGGGCCGAACGCGGTTCGCTCGGCCTGCTTGATGAACTTCTCGAGCTCGGTGGTGAAGTCGAACGCCGGATCCGGCTGGACGAGGTTGTTCACGAACCGTACGGCGAGTTCACCCGCCGCGAGCCCGACAGGTTCGTCGGCGTACGCGTAGATGATGTTGTAGACGCCCGGCGAGCCCTTGACCTGGCGCGTCTTGCCGCGGCGCATGTCATGGCCGGCCTCCTGCTGGAGCTGCAGCGAGACGTGCTCGGTGATGTGGCCGAGCCAGGTGCCTTCGTGCAGGCGCTCGATGAACCCGCCCTTGCGGCCGCGCGAGCAATGGTGCTGGTCGAGCCTGGGGAGGTCGGCGAGCAGTCGCTCGGTGAAGCCGGGGATGGTGT
The DNA here is from genome assembly GCF_004366005.1 of Kribbella sp. VKM Ac-2566. Taxonomy (NCBI): domain Bacteria; kingdom Bacillati; phylum Actinomycetota; class Actinomycetes; order Propionibacteriales; family Kribbellaceae; genus Kribbella; species Kribbella sp. VKM Ac-2566. The sequence continues at coordinate 161,356 of NZ_SODT01000013.1, forward strand.
TCGACGGGAAGTTCTCGAGCGAGCCGAGGTCGACCACCAGGTGGATCGCGGGGTCGTAGCTCCAGATGTTCGGGCCGCGGTAGACGCGGGTCTCGATGATCTTCAGGTCGGGGGCCGGGGTGCCGTGCGTTTCGGTCATGGGGTTCCGTTGTCTGCTCGCGTCGGGTCGGGGGAGTCGGGTTCGGCGCCGGCCGTGATCGGCTCGGTCGCCCCCGGTCTGGACTCCCCGGCCCCGATCGCGGACCTGGCGGACTTCGCCGTACGGCGTCCTGCCCGCCGCTTGCGCTCCTCGTAGTACCGCGGCGACACGCCCTCGGCGGCGATCTCCTTGGCGAGTTTGCGCAGGTCGGCCTCGGCGGCCGCCATCTCGGCGATCTCCTCTGCCGGCGGCTGCGGGCCGTACGACAGCAGCACGCGGTTCTGCAGGTCGAACGTCGCGGTCGCCGGAAGGACGTGCAGTACGACGCCGGACGCGAGGATCGGCTCGGACCGCTTGGCGTTGTGGGCGTTCGACGTGATCCGGGTGCCGTCGAAGATCGTCACCGCGCCCCGGCCGACGACCTCCAGGTGGGTGCCGCGGACGACCGCCGCGGTGTCCTCGTCGACGCCGATCCCGAGCAGGCCGGGGGACTGGGCGACGAGCGACAGCAGCCGGCCGTACCGGTTCCGCTGGGCGAAGTGCTGGTCGACGATCGCGCCCTGGACCAGGCCGAGTCCGCTGGACAGCTGGCTCATCCGCTGGCGTGGGGTGGCGCCGGAGCGGCCGAACGCGATCATGTGTTCGGCGAGGATGCTCGCGCCGGCCGACGTACCGCCGACGGCCGCGCCGCGCGCATGAGCGGCGGTCACCGCGCGGCCGAACGCCGTACCGGTGACGACGCCCGCGAGCTTCAGCTGGTTGCCGCCGGTCATGAAGATGCCGGTCGCGTCGTGCAGCGGGGCGATGAAGGCCGGGTCGTCGGCGTCCTCCCGGTTCTCCGGGCGGACGCCGACCACACTCTCGGCGCCGAGGGCCGCGAACAGCGCGCGGTACACGTCGACGACGTCGGGCCCGAGCGCGGACGCGGTGGGCACCACCACGATCCGCGCCTTGGACCCACCCGCCGCGTCGACGAACTCCTGCAGCACCGTCCGCTTCTTCAGCTTGTCCTCGGCACCACCAATAGCAAACAGGGCTCCAGCCCCACCCTGCACATCAGACATACGCGAAGAATAGGTGCTCACACCGCCCCGCACCGCATCCCGCCCCAACCACCCGACTTTGAGAAGCCACCAACCATTCTCAGCCTCGATCCGTGGTTGGTGGCTTCTCAAAGTTGGTTCGGCGAGGTTCGGCGAGAGGAGTTATCCACAGCGGGAGGGGAAGTGCGACGCGCGGGGGAGGGGTTGTGGCGCATGCTGGCCGGATGGATCGGCTGGCTGAGGATGTTCGTCAACGAGTGCTGCAGCTCGTTCGGACGCCGCGAGACCGGCAGGTTCTTCTCATGGCCGGACTGCGAGACGCCGACCTGCGACGCCTCCTGAGGAAGCAGATTCTGCAACACCACCACGGGCACTACATCGACGCTCGCTTGGACGAGGGGGTGGCACGGACAGCTTGCGCGCAGGCACTGCACCCAGGCTCGGTTGTCAGTCACTTCAGCGCGGCCGGACTCATGGGGCTGCGCACCTGGACGGACAGCCGGCGTCGGTCGGCGCCTCCCGCCGCCGCGGTCTGGTTGACGCGGCCGGCCACGACGAAGCGGAACCAGCGCCGCCAGGACATCGTCGTACGACGTGCAACCCTGGACCCGGCCGATGTGTCTCGGCACCTGTGGCTGCCGGTCACCTCCGCGGCGAGGACCGTGGTGGATCTCGCTCGCGCCCTGCCGTTCCGCGAGGCGATCGTGACCGTCGACGACGCACTGCGCAGCGGCATCTCCATCGGTGATCTCGAAAGCGTGCTGGAGCGGCAGTTCCAGTGGCCGGGAATCCGTCGGGCGCGGAACACGGTCGGCTTCGGCGATCCGAGGTCGGAGTCGGTGCTCGAGTCGATAGCCCGAGCAGTCTTCGCACTCGCGGGCCTGCCCATGCCGATCCTCCAGGCCCAGTTCTGGGACGGCTTTGCGTGGATGCCCGAGCGTGTGGACTTCTGGTGGCCACAGTTCCGGACGATCGGTGAGGCCGACGGTCTCGCGAAGTACGACAGCGAGAGCCCCGAGGAACGGCGCCGGCAGTTGCGCCGCAGCTACCGGCGCGATCAGCGACTGAGCGATCGGGCTGTAGAGCTCGTGCACTTCGGCTGGGAGGACGTCCTCGATCCGCGATCGGACCTGATCGCCCGCCTCCGCGCGGCCTTCGCAAGAGGCAGCTCCCGCCCCGGCGACCCGCCGATCTGGCGCGCCCCAGCCCCCCACGACCCCGCCCAATGGCTCCACGCCGCCTAACCCCGACCCCTACCACCGCCGCACCGCTCCGGGACGGCGACTTTGAGAAGCCACCGACCATTCTCGGCGGCGATTCATGGTCGGTGGCTTCTCAAACTTGGGATGAGGGCGTTCGGTACGGCGGAGTTAGTGGGTGAACGTGAACCAGTTGAGGTTGACGTAGTCGGCGGGTTGGCCGCTGGTGAAGGTGACGTAGACGTCGTGGGTGCCGGTCACGGACGACATGTTGGCGGGGACTGTTCGCCAGGACTGCCAGCCGCCGGTGCTTGCGATCGCGAAGCTGCCGATGGGAGGGTTGCTGCGGCTGTCGAGGCGTACCTCGACGAGTCCGCTGACGCCGCCGGCCGCACCGGACGCCACTCGGGCGACGAACTGTGTTGCCGCGGTGCCGCCGAAGTCGATGCCGCGGTACAGGGCCCAGTCGCCGTTGCCGATCTGCATCAGGTTCTGGCCGCCGCCGGCGTCGGTCGTGGTCTCCAGGCCCATGCCCGACTGCTGGCCGTACGACTCCGCCTGCAAGGTGCTGTACGCCGAGGAGCCGCCCGGCGGGGGAGTCGTCGGCGGAGTCGTCGGTGGGGTCGTCGGTGGGGTCGTCGTACCGCCCTTCGCCGTCACCGCGACGTAGTCGACGACCATCGGCTTGTCGGGGACCGTGGAGGCGCGCGGCGTCGGGCCGTTGAGTGCATCCGGGAACGCTCCGCCGATGGCGACGTTGAGCAGGATGAAGTAGCCGGCGTGCGAGGTCATGTTCGTCCACGTGTCGGCCGGCAGTTGACCTTGACTGATCGAGTGCCACTGCTGCCCGTCGACGTACCAGCGCAACTGGTTCGGCGAGATGCTGGTGTCCCACTCGAAGCGGTACGTGTGGAACGCGGACTGGCAGGTCGAGCCTGGGCAGGCGCGGCTGGCGCCGATGCCGGTCGTCTCGTTGCACGGGCCGCCGGGGTTCACGCCGCAGTGCAGCACGCCCCAGACGGAGTTGATCCCGTTGACGTTCTCCATGATGTCGAACTCGCCGATGCCCGGCCAGTTCCAGTAGTTCCCGCGGTACGGCGCACCGAGCGCCCAGAACGCCGGCCAGTACCCGAGCGCGGCGTCACCCGTGACGTTCGGCATCTGGATCCGGCTCTCGATCGCCAGAACCCCACCGGCGGGCGGTTTGAAGTCGCTCCGTTGCGTCTCGACCCGGGCGGACGTCCAGTTGCCGGCGCCATCGCGCCGTGGCGTGATGCGCAGGTTTCCGGTGCCGTCGAGGGACAGGTTGTTGGGGCTGTTCGTGTAGTTCTGGATCTCGCCGGTACCCCAGTTCCCGGGACCGCCCGGGTAGCCGTGGCCGGTGTCGATGATCCAGTTGGAACCCGACGGCAGGCTGCCGTTGGGCCCGTCGAAGTCGTCGCTCCACACAGTCGTCCAGCCGGCGGGTGGAGTTGGAACACTCGCGTCGGCCGCGACGCTCAGGGACACGGCGGCCAGTAACGGTGCGAGTAAGGCGAGTGCGATGGGGCGGATACGCATGTCGACCTCCAGGGGCGGTGGATGAGGTCAATGGGAGCGCTCTCACGGAAGCATGTCAACAGCTCGTCACAGCTGGGTGCGATACACCGTCGTACTGCGGCGGACCGTCATGCCGAGGCGCTCGTACATCGCCAGGGCGCCGGTGCCGGAGTGGGTCCAGAGGGTCAAGGATTGCTTGCCTCGGCGTCCGGCTCCGTCGGCCGCGACCGCCAGTAGCGCGCGGGCCAGTCCGCGGCCGCGGAAGTCGCTGCGCACGGCCACCTGCTGGACGTACCCATCGGGTGAGTCGGGGAGATGCAGGCTGAGCGCCACGCCGACCACCTCGTCGCCGACGACCGCGACCGGCGACAGTTCGGGATCGAAGCTGGGGCGCTCGATGGTCGTCTTGGCCCACTCTTCGTACTCGTGCCGCCGCGGCTGCCACTCGTCGAAAGCGTCCTGCACCACCTGATGCACAACCCGCTCGTCACCCGGCGCGAACGACCGCACCGTGACACCTTCAGGCACCGCGGGCGCGGCACCATCGACCGGTCGCTCGAGCAACCAGTTCGTCGCGAGTACGTCGTACCCGCGCGACCGGAGCAACGCCGTACCGGCCTCGTCCGCGTCGTCGACTGTCTGCGCGAGCCAGTCGGTGCCGTGCTCGCGGGCACGGGCCTCCGCCCAGTCGAGCAGCTGGGTCCCGAGGCCCAGGCCGACGTACGACGGATGTACGTCGATCTGCGCGCGCCGCCCGCCGTGCACCCAGGCCCAGGCGACGAGCTGGTCGTCGGATTCGATCACCCGGGTGTCGAGGTCGAGGGTGATGAGAGGGCGTTGCAGATCGGCGGCCACCGCGTCGGGGGCCGATTCCGCCTGCCCGTGCCAGAGCTGCTCCGCCGCGGCGATCAGGCGGTGGATCGCGGGCGCGTCGTCAAGGGTGGCGGGCCGAGCCGAGAAGTCCATGGGCCCGATCGTGCCGCATTTCGGGCTCAGGCCGGGGTGTCGGCGTCCGCGGCCTCGACTTCCTCGCGGGTGATGCCGAGGAGGTAGAGGATCGTGTCCAGGTACGGAACGCTCAGATGGGTGTCGGCGGCCGCGCGGACGACCGGCTTGGCGTTGAACGCGACGCCGAGGCCGGCGGCGGCCAGCATGTCGAGGTCGTTGGCCCCGTCGCCGATCGCGACCGTCTGGGACAACGGCGTACCGGACCGCTGGGCGAACTCTCGCAGCGCGGCCGCCTTGCCGGCGCGGTCGACGATCTCGCCGACGACGCGGCCGGTGAGAACTCCGTCGACGATCTCCAGCTCGTTGGCCTTCGCGTAGTCGATGCCGAGCTCGGCGGCCAGCTTGTCGGTGATCTGGCTGAACCCGCCGCTGACGATCGCGAACTGGTACCCGAGCCGCTTGAGCGTGCGGACCAGCGTGCGCGCACCGGGCGCCAGTTCGATCGCGGCGTACACCTCGTCGAGGGCCGTCGCGTGCAGTCCTTCGAGGGCCGCGACCCGGTTGCGCAGGGAGTCGGCGAAGTCCAGTTCGCCGCGCATCGCCTGCTCGGTGACGGCGGCGACCTCGTCGAGCCGGCCGGCGTGGTCGGCGAGCATCTCGATGACCTCGCCCTGGATGAGCGTCGAGTCGACGTCCATCACGATCAGGCGCTTGGCCCGCCGGTACAGGCCGCCGTCCTGGACGGCGATGTCGAGGCCCTGCCGGACGCCTTCCTGGGCGAGTACGGTCCGCAGCGCTTCGGGGTCGGCGCCGGAGACGGCGAACTCCATCGCGGTCACCGGGTACCGCGCCATCCGGCTGATCCGGTCGATGTTGGCGCCGGTGTCGGCGATCCGTCCGGCGACCGCGGCGAGACCGGCCGCGGACAGCGGGTGGCCGATCACGGTCACCTGGCTGCGGCCCTTGCGCCGTGGCTCGTTGTCGCCGACACCTTTCTTCACCGAGATCTCGACGTCGAGGACGGTGGCCAGCGCCTTCAGCTCTTCCTTCAGGCTCTTGTGGTCCCGCGGCGCGGACAGCAGTACGCCGAGCACCAGACGTCCCCGGAGCACGACCTGCTCGGCGTCGATCACGTCGAGCCCGCGGGTCGCGAGCGTCGACAGTACGGCGGACGTCAGCCCCGGCCGGTCGCTGCCCGTCAACGTCACCAGCAACGTGGGCCGGTCGGCCGACGCGCTCTCAACCTCACTGAGCTCAGTCATCGCACCACGAACGCTACCTAAGTGAGATGACCGTCCAGTGTCCGGTCCAAATCTCAGGCGTGAACGGGCGGCGCGCAGGCCGCTACCAGCGCCCGCCGCGCCGCGGCGGCCAGCTCGAGCAGCGTCCGCCGCCGAGCATCGGCCTCAGCTCCGGTGACGGCTGCGCCGTCGTCGTCGAGAGCGGCGTCCGCAATCGCGAGACAACGCCTGGCCGTCGCCGCGGCCTTCACCGCGCGCGGCTCGTACCCGGGCGCCAGATCGTCCCCGCGCCCCTGGCCGATCCGCCGAATGTCGATCAGCGCGTCCGCGACCTCCGGCTTCCAGCGTGCGACATCCAGCGCGGCCAGCGACTCGGCCGCGTCGATCAGCGCCATCCGCAACCCGCGGTCCGCCTCACCGAGGTCGGCCGGCAGCGGCGAAGCGGCCGGTAGCGCGGTCCACTGCACCGCAGGACCGACGTACGCCGGAACGAGTCCGAGCTCCGGTCCCGTGAGTACGACGGCCTCGCCGGTCTCGAGTGCGGCCTCGTTGAACGTCGGCGGTCCGGCCAGGCCGATCGGGTCACCCGGCACCGGGAGCGCGAGATGCGCCTGCGTCGTACCCGCGGCACGCAGCAGATTCAGTGCGACCGGCAGCGTGGCCGGCTCGGGATGCCCGGCGAGGCCCGCGACGTGGTGACCGACGTCGTCGCCGAGGATCTTCTGCGCGGCGGTGTCGGGGTCGCAGGCACCGGCCAGCATCGCGTTGGTCCACACGGTGAACCGAACCGAGGCGGAGGTCGTCAGCACGCCCGCAAGTCTCTCACCACCCGACGACCGCCCGCCGACGGCGACCCCTTAGGTTTTGAGCATGACTGCAGTGGTGGAGCTGGCCGGGGTGACGATCGTCCGCGGTGACGCGCGGCTGCTCGACGGGATCGACTGGACGATCGACGAGGCCGACCGGTGGGTGGTGATCGGGCCGAACGGCGCCGGCAAGACGACGCTGCTGCAGATCCTCGCCGCCCAGCTGCACCCGACGGCCGGGGTCGCCGGACTGCTCGGTGAGGTGCTCGGCGCGGTCGACGTCTTCGAGCTGCGGCCGCGGATCGGGCTGACCAGCGCCGCGCTCGCCGACCGGTTGCCGAAGAGCGAACGGGTGTCCGACGTCGTCATGTCGGCGTCGTACGCCGTCCTCGGCCGCTGGATCGAGGAGTACGACGAACTGGACCACGCACGCGCCACCGCGTTGCTGGCCGAACTCGGCATCGCACACCTGGCCGGCCGTACGTTCGGCACCCTGTCCGAGGGGGAGCGCAAGCGCGTCCAGATCGCCCGCGCGCTGATGACCGACCCCGAACTCATGCTGATGGACGAGCCCGCGGCCGGTCTCGATCTGACCGGACGCGAGCAGCTCGTCCGCTCGCTCAGCTCGATCGCGACCGCGGTCGGAGCGCCCGCGATGGTGCTGGTCACACATCACGTCGAAGAGATCCCGCCCGGCTTCACCCACGCCCTGCTCCTCAAGCAGGGCCGCATCGTCGCCGCCGGCCCGATGGACGAGGCCCTGACCGCGGAGACCCTCAGCGAGACCTTCGACCTGGCCCTCACCCTCAAACAGGAGGACGGCCGCTACACCGCCCGCGCCCTCTGATCCGGATCCCGCGAGCCGAGAGGTGCGTCCAAACATCTACTTGAAGCCCCCGACGTGGATAGGCTTGGGAAATGATGGATTGGCTGCGGGACAACATGTGGGCGGCGTGGCTGACGATCGCTGCCGTCCTCGGCCTGGCTGAACTGGCCTCGCTGGACTTCACGTTGCTGATGCTGGCCGCCGGTGCGCTCACCGCGGCCGGCGTGGCGGCCATCTTCCCGGGGCTGCTGTGGCTGCAGATCGTCGTCGGTCTGGTCACCGCGGCGGCGATGCTCGCCGCGATCCGGCCGATGATCGTCCGGAAGATCCATCACGGCCAGGAGTTGAAGACCGGCTCCGCCCACGTGATCGGCAAGTCCGGCCTCGTGGTCAAGGAGATCCATCCCGACGGCGGCGGCTCGATCCGGCTCGGCGGCGAGCTGTGGACGGCCCGCCCGTACGACGAGGTGTCGACGATCCCCCCGGGCACGCGCGTCGAGGTGATGTCGATCGACGGCGCTACCGCGGTCGTCTACCCGGTCAGCGACCCGCTGCACCACCAGCTCGGCAACACCGAGCCCCCGAAACCGAGCGATCCGCCCCAGACCTGACCGTTGGGTGGTCCTGTCTTCGCAGTACTGTCGGAGACAAGGCGGCAGCACGTAGCCGACGCGCCGGGAACCGGTACGCCGGATGGCCCGTCAATAGAGGAGACTGTCCGTCCTGAGCGTTCTGTCGAGTGGAGGGTCGAGTGACCGCGTTCCTCGTAGTGCTGGCATTGGTCGCCTTACTGGTGATCGTCACACTGATCAAGTCCGTCCGGGTGGTGCAGCAGCAGACCGTCGGCATCGTCGAACGGTTCGGTAAGTTCAAGACTGGCCTGCAGCCGGGCCTGAACCTGCTGACCCCGTTCGTCGACAAGGTCCGCTACACCATCGACATGCGCGAGCAGGTGGTCGCGTTCCCGCCGCAAGGTGTCATCACCGAGGACAACCTGATGGTGTCGATCGACTCCGTCATCTACTTCCAGGTGAACGACCCGGTGCGCGCGACGTACGAGATCTCCAACTACATCCAGGCCATCGAGCAGCTGACCATGACCACGCTGCGCAACATCATCGGCGGCATGGACCTGGAGCAGACCCTGACCTCGCGTGAGGAGATCAACGAGAAGCTCCGGTACGTGCTGGACGAGGCCACCGGCAAGTGGGGCATCCGCGTGAACCGCGTCGAGCTGCGCTCGATCGACCCGCCGCCGTCGATCCAGGACTCGATGGAGAAGCAGATGCGCGCCGACCGTGACAAGCGCGCCGCGATCCTCACCGCGGAAGGTATGCGGCAGTCGGCCGTTCTGTCCGCCGAGGGTCAGAAGCAGTCCGCGATCCTCACCGCCGAGGGTGACAAGCAGTCCCGCATCCTCCGCGCCGAGGCCGAGCGGCAGGCCCGGATCCTGAAGGCGCAGGGTGAGGCGCAGGCCATCACCACGGTCTTCAACGCGATCCACGCCGGCAAGCCGGACCAGGGTCTGCTCGCGTACCAGTACCTGCAGATGCTGCCGTCGATCGCCCAGGGCGACGCGAACAAGCTGTGGATCGTGCCGAGCGAGATCGGCGACGCGCTCAAGGGTCTGGGCAGCGCGGTCGGCCAGGTGGCCGGTATCGCGCAGAAAGCCGAGGGCAACTGGGAGGCGCCGGAGCTGTCCAACGGCGAGGTGGCGGAGCTCGACACCGCCGCGGCACCGGCAGCGGTGGCCGAGGCCGACAACGCGGTCCGCGAAGCGATCGCCGCGGCCGAGTCCGCGGCCGTGAGCAGCCGCAGCCAGGCCGCGCCGAGCACCCCGTCGATGCCGCCGCCGGCCCCGTCCCAGGAGCCGCCGGCCCAGGAACCGCCGCAACGCTGACAACTGCACGAGAGCCCTCCCGGACCGTTTCTTCGAAGGTCCGGGAGGGCTCTTGCGTGTTCAATCGTCGGACAGATCTGCGAGGGCCTGGTCAGGTGCGTAGAGTTCTGCAGCGATGACATGGTTCGAGGCGGTGTTCGTCCTGCTGGCGGGGATGGGCGCGGGAACGATCAACGCCGTGGTGGGGTCGGGCACGCTGCTCACCTTCCCCGCGTTGCTTGCCGTCGGCATCCCTCCGGTGCTGGCGAACGTCAGCAACACGGTCGGCCTTGCCCCCGGTACGGCGGCCGGCGCGATCGGCTACCGTCGCGAGCTCGAAGGGCAGCGCGGCCGGCTGATCAGTCTGGTGCCGGCGTCGCTGGCCGGCGGCATCGTCGGGGGAGTGCTGCTGCTCACGCTTCCCGACTCCGCCTTCCATGCCGTCGTACCGGTCCTGATCCTGCTCGGCTGTCTGCTGGTTGCCTTCCAGCCGTGGCTGTCGAAGTGGATCAGTGCGCCGTCGCACCTGCACCGCGGGGCGTGGTGGGTGATTCCGGCCGTCTTCGCGACCGGTGTGTACGGCGGGTACTTCGGAGCCGCGCAAGGCGTGCTGCTGATGGCGATCCTCGGCCTCGGCCTGGACTCGAACCTGCAGCGGATGAACGGCCTGAAGAACGTCCTCGCGACGGTCGTGAACACCGCGTCCGCGATCCTGTTCATCATCGTGCACGACATCGACTGGCTCGCGGCCGGTCTGATCGCGGTCGGCTCGACCATCGGCGGTTTCATCGGCGCCCGCTACGGCCGGAAGCTCCCGCCGATCGCACTCCGGGCCTTGATCGTCTGCATCGGCATCCTCGCCATCGTCACGATGGTGTTCTGAGCTGCAGCCCCGCCAGCAGTAGGTCCAGGCCGTAGTCGAACTGTTCGTCGCCGCCCGTGGTCCGGGCCAGTTCCGGCGCGAGTTCGACGACGGACGGGAAGTCCCGCGCCGACAGCGACTCCATCGAGGTGCGCAGCCGCCGCCACGCCTCGGGGTCGCGGCGTTCGGCCGCCATCTGGATCTCCCACGACGTCGAGCCGAGCACATACGTGAACAAGGTCGTGTGCGTCCGCGCGGCGGTCTCCGCGTCGAACCCGGCGGCCCGCAGTACGCCGAGCAGACCTTCGGCGACCCGCGCGGTCTCGTGCCCGCTCAGCGGCCGTCCGGCAAGTAGTTGCGCAAGGCAAGGGTGCTGGAGCATCAACAATCGCAGCGACCGGCAGACCGCCCGCACCTGGTCCGGCCACGGCGCGTCCGACGGTACTGCGGGGAGCAGCCCCATCAGATGGTCGCGTACGGCGTCGTACAGATCGTCCTTGTTCCGGAAGTACGTGTAGAGCGCCATCGGGCCGACGCCGAGCTCGCCGGCGACCCCGCGCAGGCTGAACGCGTCGGTGCCCTTGGCTTCCATCAGTTCGAGCGCGGTCCGCACGATCAGGTCGGCGCTCAGGGTGTTCCGCGGTGTCCTAGCCATCAGACCCAGCCATGTGTGACCCATCTCCCTTCGATGCTCCTAACGTACAGTGTATAGTACGATGTATGCGAGCCATTCAGATCACCGAGTTCGGCGGACCCGAGGTCCTGAAGGTCAGCGACGTCCCGGAGCCGGTCGCCGGCGACGGGCAGGTCCTGATCAAGGTCGACCGCGCGGGGATCAACTACGCCGACACCCACCAGGTCGAGAACAGCTACCTCTCCAAGACCGAGCTCCCGCTGATCCCCGGCGGCGAGGTCGTGGGGCACACCGGGGACGGCCGCCGCGTGGTCGCGCTGGTGGGTTCCGGTGGGTACGCCGAGCAGGCCGTGGCGCACGCGCCGTACGCGTGGGATGTTCCCGAAGGTGTCACCGACGGCCAGGCGCTCGCGCTCGTCCTGCAGGGCACCACCGCGTGGCACCTGCTCAAGACGTCGACGCACCTGCAGCCAGGGGAGTCCGTCCTGGTACACGCCGGTGCCGGCGGGGTCGGTTCGCTCGCCGTTCAGCTCGCCAAGCTCTGGGGCGCGGGCCGCGTGATCGCGACTGCCTCCACCGAGGAGAAGCGCAAGCAGGTCCTCGACCTGGGTGCGGATGCCGCGATCGACGGTACGCCGGAAGGCCTGAAGGATCGCATCCTCGAGGCGAACGGCGGCAAGCCCGTCGACATCGTGCTCGAGATGGTCGGCGGTCGGACGTTCGACGAGTCGTTCGCCGCCCTGGGCCGGTTCGGTCGTCTGGTCACGTTCGGTGCGGCGTCCCGGCAGTCGGCCGCGCCGATCGACTCGAGCCGGTTGATGAAGGGTTCGAAGACGATCGCCGGCTTCTGGCTGGCCGACTGCTTCGCCAACCCGCAGTTGCTCGGCGGTCCGCTGACCGAGCTGTTCGACCTGACCGCGGGCGGCAAGCTCCGCCCGATCGTCGGTGGCGAGTACGCGCTGTCCGACGTCGCCTCCGCCCACGAAGACCTGCGAGCTCGCCGGACCGTCGGCAAGCTCCTGCTCGACCCCACCCGCTGAATCGAATATGGAGAAACCGGATATGACCATCGCTGTTGAGAAGGTTCTGTACACCGCCCGCGCCACCGCTAATGGCGGCCGGGACGGCAAGGTCGCCACCGACGACGGCAAGCTCGACGTCTTGGTCGTGCCGCCGGCCGAGATGGGTGGGTCCGGCAACGGAACCAACCCGGAGCAGCTGTTCGCGGCCGGTTACGCGGCCTGCTTCCACAGTGCGCTGAAGGTCGTCGCCCGCAAGGCGCGCCTGGACCAAGATGTGATGGACGGCTCGACCGTCACCGCCGAGGTCGGCATCGGCCCGATCAACGGCGGCTCCGGCTACGGCCTCGAGGTCGCGCTGGTCGTCAGTCTGCCCGGCCTGGACGGCCCGGTAGCGGAGGACCTCGTCGCCAAGGCGCACCAGGTCTGCCCGTACTCCAACGCCACCCGCGGCAACATCAAGGTGGACCTGAAAGTAGCGTGAGCTACATCCGCGCGAGGGCCTCTTCCAGGAGGCCCTCGGTGGCGGACACCGGGGCCGCGGAGATCGTCAGCCCTTCCATGATCGCGACGTACTCGTCGACCTCTTCGAGCTTGTCCAGGTAGACCGCGCTCGCCGCGTGCTCGATGTAGACGATGTCCGGCAGATCGCCGTCCGGGAACCGCAGCAGACTGAACGCGCCGCCGGCGCCGGGATACCCGACGCTGCTGAACGGCATCACCTGCAACGTGATGTTCGGCTGCTGCGACCACTTGAGCAGGTGCTCGATCTGCGCCCGCATCACCTCCTGGCCGCCGACCGGCCGGTGCAGCACCGACTCGTCGATGACGACCCACAGCCGGGCCGGGTTCGGCCGGGTGAGGATCTGCTGCCGGGTCACCCGCAGCTCCACCCGCTGGTCGACCTCCTGATGCGGCAGGAAGGACTTGCCCATCTGTACGACGGCCCGCGCGTACTCCTCGGTCTGTAACAGGCCCGGGACGAACATCACCTCGTACGTCCGGATCAGCGCCGCGGCGACCTCGAGCCCGACGTAGTTCGCGAACCAGCTCGGCATCACGTCGCCGTACCGGGACCACCAGCCCGGGTTGTTCGCGGCCCGGGACAGTTCCATCAACCGGTAGCGCTCGTCGTCGTCGGCCATCCCGTACAACTCGAGCAGGTCGCTGACGTCGCGTTCCTTGAACCCGACCCGGCCGAGCTCCATCCGGCTGACCTTCGACTCCGACGCCCGGATCTGCCAGCCCGCGTCGGCGCGACTGATCCCGGCGGATTCACGCATCCGCCGCAACTGCCCGCCGAGCATGATACGAAGAGCGGTCGGCCCCTCTTGACCGCCGCTCACCGTTGTCTGCTCACTCAACCTGATCCACGCCCAGCCACGCACCCATTTCAGCGGGTGATGCTACCGCCTGTCCACCGGTACGGCCCGGTGAGTACTCCGGCCGGCGAGATGCTTGACGAGGAAACGGGCATCGCGGTCCACGCCTTGGATGCTCGCGGACGCGATCGCGTACTGGAAGTCGAGGCCGAGGAAGTACAGCCCCGGTACGTCGTCCGACACGCCCCGCGTGTGCCGCGGCCGGCCGTCGTCGTCGAACACGGGCAGATCGATCCAGCTGTGGTCGGGGTCCGACCCGGTCGACCACACCACGGTCCGGACGTCGTCGAGTACGTCGCCGTCCGCGGTCACCGGCTTGCCGGCACGGACCTCGACGATGCGCCCGATCCGTGCGATCCCGGCCGCGTCGAGGTGCTCGAGCTTGTTGCGGGTCAGCGGCAACCCGCTCTTCACCGCGTTCGCGATCGCCTTGCGGCCCATCGGCGTACGGCGAGTGAGCACATACTTGAACAGGAACATCACGATCGGTGTGAAGATCTGTCCAACGGTCGAGTCGATGTCGATCGGGACCTGCCCCGGGTGCCGTCCGGCGAGCAGTGTGCGATGCGTCTTCACGGCCTCCAGCGCGATGTCGGTGCCAGAGTTGGCCGCGCCAACGACCAGTACGGTCCCGTCCGCGAGCTGCTCCGGATTCCGGTACTCCAGCGAATGCAGCTGCCGGATCGACGGATCGAGCTCGCCCGCGAACGCCGGCCACCGCGGCACACTGTGCATCCCGGCCGCCACCACGACCTGGTCCGCTCGCCAGTCGCCGCCGGTCGTCTCCACCAGGAACCCGTCGTCGTCCCGCGACAACCGAGTCACCCGTACGCCGGTACGCACCGGCAGCTCGTGATGTACGGCGTACTGCTCGAGGTAATCGGCCATCTCGTCACGGCTCGGGCAGTCCCGCGTGCCGATCCGCAACCCGGGGAGGCTCGCGTACCGCGGCCGGCTGAACAGCCGCAGTGAGTCGTACCGCTCCCGCCAGCAGTCACCGACCCGCTCGTGCCCGTCGAGGACGACGAAGTCCTCACCTGCTTGCCGCAGGTAGTAGCCGATCGCCAGACCAGCCTGGCCCGCCCCGATCACCACGGTCCCGATCCTGTCCATGACCTCAAGTTAGGGCGGTGCGGCACAGCAGCACATCAACCGACCATGCCAACCTCCGAACGGCGGCTGGTCATTTCTACCCAGTCAGCCCGTGCTCGTACGCGTACGCCGTCGCCGCGGCCCGGCTGGACACGCCGAGCTTCCCGAAGATGTTGCTGACATGGCGCGCGACCGTTCGCTCGCTCAGGAACAACTGCTCGGCGACAGCACGATTCGTCGCGCCCGTCGCCAGCAGACGCAGGACCTCCAGCTCGCGAGGACTGAGCCCGGTGCTCCGATCGGACTGCTCCAACGCGGCCAGCTCGACGACCGCACCCAGCCGCTCGAACACGGCTCGCGCGCCGTCGATCTCCATCTGTTCGGCGTCGACGTCCCCGAGTGCTCGGCAAGCCTGGCCGACCAGCAGGCGAGTTCGCGCGCCTTCGTACGGCATCTCGAGCTGCTGCCACAGCGTCCACGCCCGTCGCAGGCACGGGATCGCTCCCTGCGGATCGCCGCACGCGATCCGCACCGCGCCTTCGGAGTACGTCGCCAGAGCCTGCAGGTACGGCGAATCCGCGCGCGCCAGCTCGTTCAGTTCGGCAGCGGCCTTGCGTGCGGTCTCCCGGTCGCCGCACTCGATCGCCAGCTCGACCCGTGCGGCGAGCAGCATCGGGCGGTTCGGTGTGAACGTTTCCTCGGCCAGCGCCCGTTCCAGGCCGGCGACGGCGACATCGAGCCGGCCTTGGGCGGCCCGCAGCCGGGCGAGACCGGGCTGTACGTCCATCCCGTCGGCCGCCGCCGCGAGGTAGGCACGTTCGGCGGCCTCGTAGCGTCCGCGTTGGCGTTCGACCTCCGCGAGCCGGTACCACGCGTTCCCGACCATGCCCGCCGACAGCCGGTGACACGCGTCCTCGGCAGCACCGGCCGCGTCGGCCCAGGCGCCGCGGAGCTGCAGGATCTGTGCACGGTGCACCAGGCACGCCCCGCGGTACGGGACGAGGCCGGGCTGCTCGTCGCACCAGCCCGTCAGCGTCTGCGTCCACTCCTGTGCGCGGCGGATGTCGTACTGGTCCATACAGAGCGCGATCACCGAGCAGTACGCCATACCGGCGACCTCAGGACCGACGCGGCTCGCGGTCACGTGCACCATCGCCTCGTCCAGCGCCTTGAGGGCCTCGGCACCGCGACCGAGCATCGCGAGGCAGTTACCGCGGCCGAGCGCCCCGAGCACGATCGCGTCCGGCTCGGTGGCCAACCCCATGTTCTGCTCGAACAGGGGGAGCGCCTCGGCGGCGTTGCCGGAGTTCATCAGCAACGCCGCGTCGGCCATCGCGACCAGCCCGGCGAGCTGCGGTACGCCGTCGGGCACGAGTCGCCCGATCCGCGCCTGCCAGCCCGCGGCCCGCCCGAGCTCGCCCCGCTGCTGCAGGTGGAACCCGAGCCAGAAGCCGGTCCGGATCGCGGCCATCACATCGCCGCGCGCGAGGTGTTCCTCGTAGGCCCGCTCGCGGTACGCGGCGACCTCGTCGTCGTGACCGAGGACGAACGCGGCGACCGCGAGCCGGTCGAGGTCCGCGGGCGGCAGTGGGGCACGCCGGTCGGCCGCCGTCAGTTCGGCGTACTCAGCAGGCCAGTCGTGCTGCTCCATCAGCCGCCGCCCGTGTCAGTGCTGGGCGAGGTCCAGCACGGTCGCGGTCGGCAACTTCGCCAGCTCGGTGCCTTCGATGAGGATCTTCGAGCCGCGGATCCCGCTGCCGATCACCACGGTCCCGGCCCGAACGACCGCTTCGTCGACCAGCACCGGCCAGTCGGCGGGCAGCCCGATCGGCGTGATCCCGCCGTACTCCATGCCGGTCGAGCCGACCGCGTCGTCCTGCGCGGCGAACGAGATCTTCCGGACGCCGAGGTGCTTGCGGATCACGCCGTTCACGTCGGCGCGGTCGGTGGCCAGCACCAGCACCGCGGCGTACGACGCCTCGCCGCCGCGCTTGCCGAGCACGACCACACAGTTCGCCGAGGCGGCCATCGGTACGTCGTACTCCGCACAGAAGGCCGCGGTGTCGGCGAGCTCCGCGTCGATCGCGGCCGCGTACGCCGGCAGCTCTCCGAGAGCGTCCCGCACCGGCGCCGCGAGCAACTCAGGCACCTCGGCCGCCGGCTTCCACTCGAGCTTCCCCATGACAGGCCCGGTCATGGGGCCTCCCGTCCTGGACTGAGGAGCGGAGGGAGCGAAGCGACCGGAGCGACGAGGGAAGGGCGGGAGTTCCAGCCCCATGACCCGCCGCGCCGGAGGCGTGGCATCAATACCGTCACTGCTGCGGCTCCTTCACGAGGTCGGCGTACTCGGTGTGCTCCTCGAGGAACGACTGGTAGAACGAGCAGGCCGGCTTCACCCGGAGCCCGAGCGCCCGGGCGTCGTCGAGGGATTTGGTGGCGATCGTTCCGGCCACGCCGCGGCCGCGGAACTCCGGCAGCGTCTCGGCGTGCAGGAAGCTGATCACGCCCGGATGCAGGCGGTAGTCGACGAAGCCCATCAGGTTGCCCTCGGCGTCGTGCGCCTCGTACCGGCTGCGGTCCTTGGCGTCGACGACCTCGATCTCGTTCTCCATGTCCGCAACTTTAGGCCCTGTCCGGTGATCGTCACCCAGGGTTTGCGGATCGTCACTCCCGGGGTACCGGCCCAAGGGCTTTCGAACAACCACGGGCCGGGAGGAGCAAGGATGAGCAGCGAGCACGCGTTGGAGCACGGCAAGGCGATACCGAGTCTCGTGCCGGCCCGGATGGACCGGCTGCCCTGGACCAAGTTCCATTGGATGATCGTCGTCGGTCTGGGCGTCTCCTGGATCCTGGACGGTCTGGAGATCCAGCTGGTCTCCCTGGTCGGGAACGTGCTGAAGGAACCAGAGACCCTGCACCTGACCACCTCCGAGGTCGGTCTGATGGCGTCGATCTATCTGGCCGGTGAGGTGGTCGGCGCGCTGCTGTTCGGCCGGCTGACCGACCGGCTCGGCCGGCGCAGCCTGTTCATCGTCACGCTACTTGTCTACCTGATCGCGTCCGGCGCGGCCGGCCTGTCCTGGGACCTCGGCTCGCTGCTGGTCTTCCGGTTCATCGCCGGGATGGGCATCGGCGGTGAGTACGCCGCGATCAACTCCGCGATCGACGAACTGATCCCGTCGAGGTACCGCGGCCGCGTCGACATCGGCGTCAACGGCACCTACTGGGGCGGCGCGCTGATCGGCTCCGCGGTCGGCCTGGTCTTCCTGAACACCGACATCATCCCGGTCGAGTGGGGCTGGCGGCTGTGCTTCCTGATCGGCCCGGTGATGGGCCTGATCATCATCTACCTGCGCCGGCACATCCCGGAGAGCCCGCGCTGGCTGATGACCCATGGGCGGGTCGAGGAGGCCGAGCGGACCGTCGACGACATCGAGGCGACGGTACGGCGGCAGGGTGGCGAACTGCGCGAGGTCCGCGACGACGAGGCGATCGAGGTGGTCGACTACCCGCCGGTGACGTACCGCGAGATCGCCCGCGTGATGCTCCGCGACTACCGCAGCCGCTCGTTCCTCGGCTTCTCGATGATGGTCACCCAGGCGTTCCTCTACAACGCGATCTTCTTCACCTACGCGCTGGTGCTGAAGTCGTACTTCGGTCTGAACGACTCCAGCGTCGCGCTGTACTTCTTCCCGTTCGCGATCGGCAACCTGGCCGGTCCGCTGCTGCTCGGGCACCTGTTCGACACCGTCGGCCGCCGGAAGATGATTCTCGGCACGTACACGCTGTCGGCCGTGGTGCTGTTCGTCACCGCGTTGCTGTTCAACGCCGGCGCACTGAACGCCGCGTCGCTGACCGGGCTGTGGTGCGTGGTGTTCTTCTTCGCGTCGGCCGGCGCGTCGTCGGCGTACCTGACGGTGAGCGAGATCTTCCCGATCGAGCTCCGCGGGCAGGCCATCTCGTTCTTCTTCGCGATCTCGCAGCTGACCGGCGGCGTGATCGCGCCGTACCTGTTCGCCTCGCTGATCGGCGAGGGCGACCACCCGGCACGCGGACCGCTCACGGTCGGCTACATCATCGGCGCGGCCGTGATGCTGGCCGGCGGTCTCATCGCCTGGTTCTTCGGTGTCAACGCGGAAGGCCGGTCACTGGAGAACATCGCCAAGCCGCTGTCGGCACGCGAAACCGCCGGCGCGACCAGGTTCCAGGGAGCGACACCGCGCATCCCGAGCCGGACGCGCGACCAGCGCACCGACCAGAGCACCGACCGGCCACCCGAGTAGTCCGGATGCGCGCATTAAGGTAAGCCGGGTGGGCTCTCTCCTGGTCGCCGGTACGACGTCCGACGCGGGCAAGACGACGGTCGTGACCGGGTTGTGCCGGTGGCTGGCGCGGCAGGGTGTTCGGGTGGCGCCGTACAAGGCGCAGAACATGTCGAACAACTCGATGGTCTGCGCGGACGGCACCGAGATCGGCCGCGCGCAGTGGATCCAGGCCGTCGCCGCCGGCGCCGAGCCCGAGGCCGCGATGAACCCGGTGTTGCTCAAACCGGGCAGCGACCGGCGCAGCCACGTCGTCCTGATGGGCGAGCCGTGGGGTGAGCTGTCCGCCCGCGGCTTCCTCACCGAGCGCGCGGAGCTGGCGAAGGCGGCGTTCGCGGCGTACGACGATCTCGCGTCGAGGTACGACGTGGTGATCAGCGAGGGCGCGGGCAGTCCGACCGAGATCAACCTGCGGCAGTCGGACTACGTGAACCTGGGGCTCGCGCAGCACACCAAGGCTCCGGTCGTCGTGGTCGGCGACATCGACCGCGGGGGAGTGTTCGCGTCGATGTTCGGGACCGTCGCGCTGCTGGACGCCGCCGACCAGACGCTGATCAGCGGGTTCCTGGTGAACAAGTTCCGCGGCGACGTCTCACTGCTGCAGCCGGGGATCGACATGCTCGCCTCGGTCACCGGCCGCCCGACGTACGGCGTACTGCCGTGGCTGCCCGAGCTGTGGCTGGACTCCGAGGACGCGCTGGACATCCCGGTACGGCGTACTTCGCCGGGCGACCTGTTGACGATCGCGGTGGTGCGGTTCCCGCGGATCAGCAACTTCACCGACCTGGACGCGCTCGCGGTGGAGCCGACGAACAGCGTGTTCTTCACCACGAGCCCGGGGGAGATCCGCGACGCCGACCTGGTCGTCCTGCCGGGCTCGCGCGCGACCAGTGCCGACCTGGAATGGTTGCGGTCCCTCGGTCTGGCCGACGCCGTGGCGGCACGGATCGCGGCGGGCCGTCCGGTGCTCGGCATCTGCGGCGGCTACCAGATGCTCGGCGCGACGATCTCCGACCCGTACGAGGTCGAGTCGGGTGGCTCGGAGACCGGTCTCGGGCTGTTGCCGGTAGCAACCACCTTTGCCCGGGAGAAGACGCTGGCCCGGCCGGCGCGAACGGCGTACGAGATCCATCATGGAGTCGTCGACGTGATCGGGGACGCGTCGGAGTTCCCGGGTGGCTGCCGCAGCGGCAACACGTGGGGCACGATCTGGCACGGTTTGCTCGACGACGACGCGGCGCGGCACGCGTTCCTCACCGAGGTCGCCGCGCTCACCGGCAAGCCCGCGCCGGACGGCTCGGTCTCGTTCGCAGGGCTGCGCGAGGAGCGGCTGGACCGCCTCGCCGACATGATCGACGAGTATGCCGACACCGCCGCGCTCCTGCACCTGATCGAGCACGGCGCACCATCCGTCCCGTTCATCCCCCCAGGAGCGCCGTGAAGTCTCACCTCCAGCAGTATCTCCAGGACACCCGGGCGCTGATGTTGGCCAAGCTCGACGGGCTGAGCGAGTACGACCGGCGTCGTCCGCTCGTGCCGTCCGGGACCAACCTGCTCGGGCTGGTCAAGCACCTGATCGGGATCGAGCAGGTGTACCTCGGCACGAGTGTCGGTCGCCCACCGGAGAAGCCGTTGCCCTGGAACGAGGACGGTTCGGTCTGGGGTGGTGCCGACATGTGGGCACTGCCGTCAGAGTCGACGGAGTACATCACTGGCCTCTACCGCGAGGCCTGCGCGCACAGCGACCTCTCCATCGCCGAGCTCGACCTGGACCATCCGGCCGAGGTGCCGCACTGGGTCGAAGGCCAACGCAGTACGACGTTCGGCGCGCTGCTGGTCCGCGTCGTCGACGAGACCGCACACCACGCCGGCCACGCGGACATCGTCCGCGAACTGATCGACGGCCAGGGCGGCAAGGACGCCGACCAGCTCGACGAGGCCGCCTGGACGAACTTCTACGCCAAGATCCAGCGAGCCGCGGACACGTTCCGGGATGGATGATTTCGAACGGCTGCGGGGTCGGTTGTTCGGGATTGCGTACCGGATGACCGGTACGGCGACGGATGCCGAGGAGATTCTGCAGGACGCGTGGCTGCGTTGGCAGGATGCCGACCGCGCGACCGTGCGTGATCCGGACGCGTACCTGGCGAAGATCGTCACGAACCTGTCCATCAAGCAGCTGACGTCGGCCCGGGCGCGGCGGGAGCTGTACGTCGGGCAGTGGCTGCCGGAACCTGTACTGACAGGGCGGGCCGAGTTCGACGCGCTCGGTCCGTTGGAGGTTGTGGCGGAGCGGGAATCGGTGTCGTTCGCGCTGTTGCTCCTGCTCGAACGGCTGACGCCTGCCGAGCGAGCGGCGTACGTGCTGCACGAGGCGTTCGCGTACGGGTACCGCGAGGTTGCCGAGCTGATCGGCACGTCGGAGGCGAACGCGCGGCAGTTGGCGTCACGGGCGGGGAAGAAGCTCAGCGCCGAGGGACCGAGCCAGCAGCCGGTCGACCGGGCAGGCTGGCGGAAGCTGGTCGAGCGGTTCATCGCGGCCGCGCGGCTGGGGGAGATCGAGGAGCTCGAGAAGCTGCTGGCCGAGGACGTGGAGTCGCGCGCCGACAGCGGTGGCAAGGTGTCCGCCGCGCGCAACGTGCTGGTCGGCCGCGACCGGGTCGCGCGCTACCTGTCCGGGGCGCTGCAGCGTTTCGGCGCCGGTATCGAGGCCCACCTGGCGGAGGCGAACGGCGGCCCCGCGCTGCTGGCCGTCGGGCCCAGCGGGACCATGGCGATCTGCTTCATCGGCATCGGACCGGACGGCATCACCGACGTGCAGTTCGTGATGAACCCGGAAAAGCTGGCCTTCGCCGTCGCCCAGTTGTCACAAATCGAAGGGCTACCCGATCTCAGCTGGTGACGGAGAGGACACCAGCAAATGAATTCCATCCTTGTCACCGGTGGAACCGGCACCCTGGGCCGGCCGACCGTGGCTCGACTGTGCGCCGCTGATCATCAGGTCCGGGTGTTGAGCCGGAAGCCCGGACCTGACCGGGTCGTCGGCGACCTGACGGCCGGCGAGGGACTGGCCGCCGCGATCGACGGGTCGGAGGTGGTTGTGCATCTGGCCACGAGCCAGGGCCGCCGGGACATCGAGCAGACTCGCAACCTGCTCAAAGCCGCCGCGGGTGTGCAGCACCTCGTGGTGATGTCGATCGCCGGCATCGACCGCATTCCGCTCGCGTACTACCGGCACAAGCTCGAGGTCGAGCGCCTGGTCGCCGAGTCCGGCGTGCCGTACACGATCCTGCGGGCTACCCAGTTCCACAACCTCGTCGATCGAGTCCTGAGCGCCCAGCGTTTCGTGCCGATGGTGCTCGCCCCCGCGATCCCGCTGCAGCCGATCGCGGTCGAGGACGTCGCGGTCCGGCTCGCCGAACTCGTCGACGAGCCTCCGGTGAACGGTCGCGTCGCGGACATCGGCGGTCCGGAGCGGCGGCCTGTTCTCGAACTGGCCCGGATGTGGAAGCAGGCGCGGTCCTCGTGCCGGCCGGTGCTGCCGTTGCGGCTGGGCGGCAAGATCTTCCGGGCGTACGCCGACGGCGCGGCGATGGTGGACGGTCCGGCGTACGGGCGGATCACCTTCGCGGACTACCTCCGATGAAGGGCTACGTCCGCGCGGTGCTGATCGTCTTCGCCGCGTTCGAGCTGGTTCTCGGTGGGTGGCTGACGTTCACTCCGAAGACCTTCTACGACCACGTGCCGACGGTCGACTGGACACCGCCGTACAGCGACCATCTCTTCCACGACTTCGGCGGTGCTTCGCTCGGGCTGGGGATCGTCCTGACCGCCGCCGCGATTCGCCTGGACCGCTACTTGGCGGCCGTGGCGCTGCTGGCGTATCTCGCGTTCTCGCTGCCGCACATGATCTTCCACCTCGCCCATCTCGAGGAAGGCGAGCCGGGATGGTCGGTCGTACTCGCCGCCGTCGTGATCCTGATGGTGGTCCTGCCGCTGACCGCTCTGGTGGGGACGCGCAAGTTGACTTGACGACTGTGACAGTAGAACTGTCACAATAGCGCCCATGGGTCCACTCGAGGGCGTGAAGGTGGTCGAGCTGGCCGGCCTCGGTCCGGCGCCGTTCGCGTGCATGATGCTCGCCGAGCTCGGCGCTGACGTGCTGCGGATCGATCGCCCCGGTGGCAGCGTGTCGATGGGCCCGCCGGAGCTGGATCTCGTCAACCGCGGCCGTCGGAGCGCTGCCTTGGATCTCAAGCAGCCCGCCGCCGTGGACGTCGTACGGCGGCTGGTCGCGCAGGCCGACGTACTGGTCGAAGGATTCCGGCCCGGGGTGGCCGAGCGGCTCGGGCTCGGGCCGGCGGACTGTCACGCGATCAATCCACGGCTCGTGTACGGGCGGATGACCGGGTGGGGGCAGGACGGTCCGCTCGCGCAAGCGGCCGGGCACGACATCGACTACCTCGCGCTGTCCGGCGCTCTGCATCTGATCGGGCGGGCCGACGGACCGCCGCAGGTGCCGGCGAACCTGCTCGGTGACTTCGCGGGCGGCTCGCTGTACCTGGTGATCGGCGTCCTCGCGGCGCTGAACGAGGCGCAGCGCAGCGGGCGGGGACAGGTCGTGGACGCGGCGATCGTGGACGGATCGGCGCACCTGACCACGATGCTGCTCGGGGCCCTCGCGGCCGGGTCGTGGCGGCAGGAGCGCGGGACGAACCTGCTGGACACCGGTGCGCCGTTCTACGACGTGTACGAGACCGCCGACGGGAAGCATGTCGCGGTCGGGGCGCTGGAACCGCAGTTCTACGCCGAGCTGATCGGCAAACTCGGTCTGGACGCGCCGGACCGCAACGATCCGTCGCAGTGGCCGGAGCTGCGGAAGGTTCTGGCCGAGGCGTTCCGGCAGCGGACTCAGGCGGAGTGGACCGAGCTGTTCGACGGCTCGGACGCCTGCGTCGCGCCAGTGCTGCCACTCGCCGGCGACCACCCGCACCTCGTTGCCCGAGGCACGTTCGTGGACCACCACGGCGTCCGGCAGGCGGCACCGGCGCCGCGCTTCGACCGTACGCCGACCCGCCTGGACCGACCGCCCGCGCGACCGGGGGAGCACACCCGGGAAGCGCTGGCCGACTGGGGAATCACCGACATCGACGGGCTGCTGGAGTCCGGCGCAGCCGTCCAGAACCAGCACCGCCCGAACTGAGAGGAACCGCCCGTGGAACGTCAGCTGTTCGACGCCGATCACGACGCCTTCCGGGAGACCGTCCGGTCGTTCTGCGACAAGGAGATCGTCCCGCACCACGACAGCTGGGAGGACGCCGGGATCGTCCCGCGGGAGCTCTGGACCGCGGCCGGTGCGGCGGGCCTGCTCGGCTTCATGATGCCGGAGCAGTACGGCGGGGGCGGCGTTCGTGACTTCCGGTTCAACACCGTGCTGATCGAGGAGCTGACCCGG
The DNA here is from genome assembly GCF_004366005.1 of Kribbella sp. VKM Ac-2566. Lineage (NCBI taxonomy): Bacteria > Bacillati > Actinomycetota > Actinomycetes > Propionibacteriales > Kribbellaceae > Kribbella > Kribbella sp. VKM Ac-2566. Next base: position 185,742 of record NZ_SODT01000013.1, read on the forward strand.
GTTCGCGCCAGCGGGGTCGGCTTCACCATCCACACCGACATCAATTCGGCGTACCTGCTGGACTACGCGACCGACGAGCAGATGGCGCGCTGGCTGCCGGCGTTCTGTTCCGGGGAGACGATCACCGCGATCGCGATGACCGAGCCCGGGGCCGGCAGCGATCTGCAGGGCATCCAGACCACCGCTCGGCGCGACGGCGACCACTACGTGCTGAACGGGCAGAAAACCTTCATTTCCAACGGGATTCTCGCCGATCTGGTGATCGTCGTGGCCAAGACCGACCCGGACGCCGGGGCGCAGGGGATCTCGCTGATCGTGGTCGAGCGTGGAATGCCGGGGTTCGAGCGCGGGCGGAACCTGGACAAGATCGGGCTGAAGGCGCAGGACACCGCGGAGCTGTTCTTCGACGACGTCCGGGTTCCCGTGGACAACCTGCTCGGCGAGGAGGGCAAGGGTTTCGGCTACCTGATGGAGAAGCTGCCGCAGGAGCGATTGACGATCGCGGTGGTCGCGGCCGCCGCCTGCGAGAACATGCTCGAGGACACGCTGCGGTACGTGAAGGACCGCAAGGCGTTCGGCCGTCCGATCGGATCGTTCCAGAACAGTCGTTTCGTACTCGCGGAGCTCGCCACCGAGACCCAGATCGCCCGGGTGTTCGTCGACCGCTGCATCCAGGAACTCAACGCCGGAACGCTGACCGTGGCCGAGGCCGCGATGGCCAAGTGGTGGACCACCGAGCTGCAGAAGAAGGTCGTCGACCGGTGCCTGCAGTTGCACGGCGGATACGGCTTCATGACCGAGTACCCGATCGCGAAGGCCTACTTGGACACCCGCATCCAGACCATCTACGGCGGCACCACGGAGATCATGAAAGAGATCATCGGGCGAACGATGGGAGTCTAGACGCAGGGGAACCGTCGCACGGTGCGCACGTGGGGTGGCGCCGTCGCGACGGGTCCTGCGCCTGATCACCAGCCAGACGGTGTGAGCGTCCTGTGGTGGGTCTCACCGTGTGTCGTGCGCAACCCCTCCGGCGGCGCGACACACCTGGCGCCGAGGTCTTGGGCATGCCCGAACAGGCTCCGATCACCCTAACCCGTAAGTCAGCAAGGCGCCACGGCTTGTGACAACTACTCCGGCGACGGGGATGGGGTGAGATCCAGCCTGGCCTGGACGACGTCGTCGGCGACATCGGTCAGGCGACGGTTGTTGGTCCGAGCGTACGAACGCATCAAGGCGAAGGCCTCGTCGACATCCATGTCGAGGCTGTGGCTGAGGAATCCCTTCGCCTGCTCGATCAGGATCCGGCTGTTCAGAGCGGTCTGGAGCTGCTCGGTGACGATCTCCTGGCGGGCGAGAGCGCGTTGGTGCACGATGCCGATCGTGGCCGCGTCGGCCAGCGCCTGCCCCAGGGTGATGGTGTCGGCATCCAGTTCCCCGGTGGTCCTGCTGAACAGATTCACCGCCCCGAGGACTGTGTCGCGCAATCGCATCGGCAGCGCCTGCACCGAGAGATACCCGCCGCTGACAGCGGCTGCGGTGAAGCGGGGCCAGCGCCCTCGAGCAGTCCGCAGGTCCGGATGCTGCACCGAGCGGCCGGTGCTGAACGCGTCGAAACACGGGCCCTCGAGGTTCTGCAGCTGGTTCAGCTCGACCAGCCGGGCCTGTTCGGTGGAGGCCGCGACCAGGTTCAGCGCACCGTGATGATCGGCGAGGAGAATGCCACAGGCCGATACCCCCAGCAGTTCGCTGCAGCGCGCGGCGAGCCGGTCCAAGAACTCGATGACGTCGAAGTCGTCGACAAGCGTGTCCGACAGTTCGATGAACACCTCGCGCACTCTGCGGTCGGACGCACTCATCAGTTCTCCTCCTCTTCCTTCTCGGCCGTTCCGGGGTCATTCAGCTGCGGCTTCGGCGGTGGACCGCCCCCCGGGGGGTGATCACCGTCGAGGTGCAGGCGATCGGCCATCACGTCGATGGCGATCTTGTACAACGGCAAACCACTGCTGTACGCGTAGGCGCGCAGCCGGGCCAGCGCGTCGGTGACACTGATGCGCTGCTGGGAGGCGAGCCTGCCCGCGGCCTGGTGGACCTCGGCCCGGCGAGCGGTGAACGCAGCCTCGATCACCTGGTCCAGATCCGCGCTGACACCGTGACGGTTGTCCAGGGCGAGCACGAAGAGCGCATCGGCGAAGACCAGCGCCTGCTCCACTTGCTCGCGCTGCAATGGTCCCGGCTCCCGCCGGTAAACGGTCAGTACGCCGACCCTCGCGGCTCCGGCGGCGACCGGGAACGCGAAGACGCCGCACATACCCCGTTGGACACCAGCCGCGGCGAACGCCGGCCACCGCCGGCCGGCCGCGACCCCGCCGAGGTTCGCCTCGAGCACCGGCGCAGTGATGGCGGACGCGTCACCACTCGGCCCCTCGCCGAGCTCGAACTGGAGCTCGTCCAGTTCACCGATCTCCGGACCCGTGGCCAGCACCGGCTCGAGCAGTCCGCCATCGCGCGTCATCGCGAGCCCCGCGCCGGCCGCGGACAGCGCCTGTGAGCAGGCCGACACGGCGTGCGCGAGCGACGGGGCCGCGCCGTCGGCAACGGCTCTGATCGCTCCCCACACCTTCGCGCTACGGTCGTGATCCACCCAATCCGCCCATAATCGAACCGCCAGTGGGCGGAACTTCCACCCTAGCGGGATCGTCGAGATGTTGTTCATAGCGCGCCACCGAGAGACTCTGTGCGGCCACGCCCATGTCCACTCCGCCGGTCCAGCCGCCTGATCATGACCGGTACCCGATGCGGCGCTACTCATCCGTCGTTCGGAGTCTAGCCGCGTGTTCGGCCCGCTGCTCTCCCCGCGCGCGGGGAGAGCGTGATTGACTGCGTCCAGGAGCCGAGGGAGGTCGTTATGGGCATCGTGTCGCCAGGATTCACCGGTCGGCGCGGGGGTGGGAAGGATCTGCCGCCGGGGCAGTACCTGACGCACGAGTTCCCGGTGCTGTCGGCGGGGCCGACCCCGCACATCCTGACCGATCACTGGGAGTTCACGGTCACCACGGAGACCGGCGAGAAGTACAAGTGGGACTGGGCGGCCCTGATGGCGCTGCCGGCCGAGGAGATCACCAAGGACATCCACTGTGTGACACGGTGGTCCAAACTGCAGACAACCTGGAAAGGCGTCTCGCTCGACACGCTGCTCGCGGACGTCGAGACCGGCGCAGACTTCGCGATGGCGCACAGCTACGGCGGCTACACCACGAACCTGCCGCTCGACGACCTGCTCGACGGGCAGTCCTGGATCGCCTACGAGTACGACGGTGAGCCCCTGGACCCCGAGCACGGCGGGCCCGCGCGACTGCTCGTTCCGCACCTGTACTTCTGGAAGAGCGCCAAATGGGTCCGGGGCCTGGTGCTGTCCGACACCGAGGACCTCGGCTTCTGGGAGACCGCCGGCTATCACGAGTACGGAGACCCATGGAAAGAACAGCGATACGCCGGCGACTGACCGCGCGCATGTCTTGGCAGATCGCCACGGTGACCGACGTACGGCGGGAGACCGGGACGGCTCGCACGATCGTGCTCGACGTACCGGACTGGCCGGGGCATCTCGCGGGGCAGCATCTCGACGTACGGCTGACCGCGGAGGACGGGTACCGCGCATCGCGGTCGTATTCGGTCGCGTCGGCCTGGGACGGTTCGCACGGCTCGACGATCGAGCTGACCGTCGAGCAGGTGCCTGGCGGCGAGGTGTCGCCGTACCTCGTCGACGTGCTGAAGGTCGGGGATCCGTTGGAGATCCGGGGACCGGTCGGCGGGTGGTTCGTGTGGACGCCCGAGCAGGAAGGGCCGGTGCAGCTGATCGGCGGGGGATCGGGCGTCGTGCCGTTGCGGGCGATGCTGCAGGCTCATGCGGTCGCTGGTACGACGCCGGCGCGGTTGCTGTACTCCGTGCGGCGGCCGGAGTCGGTGATCTACGTGAGCGATCTGAAGGACCTGGCCGCCTCGGACAATGTCGACGTACGGCTCGTGTACACGCGGGAGGCGCCGGCCGGGGAGCCTCGGGTGGGGCGGATCGACGCGGAGCTGATCGAGCAGTACGCGTTCAAGCCCGAGGACGGCGCGACGACGTACGTGTGCGGGCCGACGCCGTTCGTGGAAACGGTGGCGAACCTGCTGGTTGCGGCCGGACACGATCCGGCCCGCGTCAGAACTGAACGCTTCGGCCCGACAGGAGGACCTCGATGAGCAACTACTTGGACGGCAACGCCGCCGCGGGGGCCCTCAGTGAATTGTTCGCGGTCGACCTCACCGCAGCCATTGCCCAGTGCAACGGCTGCGGCAACACCACCGTCTTCGCCGAGTCCCGCGTGTACGTCGACGCCCCCGGCACAGTCGCCCGCTGCGCCGGCTGCGACACGGTCCTGCTCCGCGTAGTAACGACCCCCACCAACACCTACCTGGACCTCCGAGGCCTCACCTACCTCCGAGTCCCCAACTCGTAGGACACCCGGGGGCATGTTGGGGGGTCAGCGGGGTTTTTGCTGGGTTCGGCGGATGGTGTCTCTTTGGGTTTCGCCTACGGCTCGTTCGTAGGCCAGGACCAGGCCTTGGATGGTGACTGGTTTGAAGCGTTCTACCAGTTGCTGGATGTGCTCCGGGGGGCCGCCGGAGTCGCGGTAGTGGGGCCAGACCTTGGTGCGGAACACCTCGGTCAGTTCCTCGGCGATCGCGCGGCCGTGCTCGGTGAAGATCCGGCCGGCGTCCAGCACCGCCTCGACCGGGAGGTCCAGGTCGAGCAGCTCGACGCCGAGGCTCAGATGCGCGGTCGCGACCTGGAACACGTCCTCGTCCGGTGTCGGTTCGACCACCCCGAGCGCCACCAGCATCTCGATGTCGTCGTCGTTCAGCTCCCGGCCGGTACGCCGTACCAGTGCCGCGCGATCAAGCGTTTCGGGCAGATCGCGCATCCACGGGGTCAGCAGCGTCCGGTGCAGCGCGATGTCCTGCGGTGTCGCGTCGGTGGGGATCCGGTCCAGGTACCCCTCGATCGCCTGCAGCGTGAACCCGTGCGCCTGTAGCTCACGCACCAGGTCGAGCCGCGCGATGTGCTCCGGTCCGTAGTACCCGACCCGCCCGCGCCGGATCGGCGGCGGAATCAGCCCGCGCCCCGCATAGAACCGCAACGTGCGCACCGTCATCCCGACCCGGGTCGACAGCTCATCGACCGTCAGGGTCGCGTCCCCCGCCACTTCCGACATGGCGGAGATCATAACGGCCCCCACTTGACCACCATGACAGCGTTACTGTCACAATCACCCCTATGACCAGCGAAGCCTTTCTGTACGACGCGATTCGGACACCGCGCGGCAAGGGCAAGCCCACCGGTGCGCTGCACGAGGTCAAGCCGATCCAGCTGATCACCGGACTGCTGCAGGAGCTGCGGACCCGGCATCCCGACCTGGATCCGGCTGCCATCGACGACGTGGTGCTCGGGGTCGTGACGCCGATCGGCGACCAGGGCATGGACATCGCGCGGACCGCCGTACTGATGGCCGGCTATCCCGAGACGACCGGTGGCGTGCAGTTGAACCGCTTCTGCGCCTCGGGCCTCGAGGCCGTCAACCAGGCAGCGCAGCGGGTGCGGTCCGGCTGGGAGGACTTCATCCTGGCCGGCGGCGTCGAGTCGATGTCCCGCGTGAAGATGGGCTCCGACGGCGGCGCCTGGGCGATGGACCCGGAGACCGCCCTCGAGACCGGGTTCATCCCGCAGGGCATCAGCGCGGACCTGATCGCGACCATCGACGGCTTCTCCCGGACCGACGTCGACACCTACGCCGCCGAGTCGCACGCGCGGGCCGCGAAGGCGTGGGCGAACGGGTACTTCGCGCGTTCCGTCGTACCGGTCGTCGATCGCAACGGCCTGCGGATCCTGGACCACGACCAGCTCGTCCGGCCCGGGACGTCCGTCGAGACGCTGGCCGGGCTGCCGTTGTCGTTCGCGGCGATCGGGGAGCACGGCGGGTTCGACTCGGTCGCGCTGGAGAAGTACCTGACCGTCGAGCGGATCTCGCATGTGCACCATGCGGGTAACTCGTCGGGCATCGTCGACGGTGCGGCCCTGGTTGCTGTCGGCAACGAGAAGGCCGGCGCGGCGCTCGGTCAGGCGCCGCGCGGCCGGGTGGTCGCGACCGGCGTCAGCGGCGCGGATCCGACGATCATGCTGACCGGCCCGGCGCCGGCCGCCCGCAAGGCGCTGGCCAGGGCCGGGCTCGAGGTCGACGACATCGACCTGTTCGAGATGAACGAGGCGTTCGCGGCCGCGGTCATGCATTTCATGAAGGATCTCGGCGTACCGCACGAGAAGGTGAACGTGAACGGCGGCGCGATCGCCCTCGGCCACCCGCTGGGCGCCACCGGCGCGATGCTGATCGGAACCCTGCTGGACGAGCTGGAGCGCCGCGAACTCCGCTACGGACTGGCCACCCTGTGCGTCGGCGGCGGGATGGGCGTCGCGACGATCATCGAAAGGCTCCCAGCGTGAACAGCATGATCGAGTGGAAGAACGACGCCGGTGTCGTCACGCTGACGATGAACGACCCGGACGCCTCCGCGAACACGATGAACGACGCGTACGTCGAGGCAATGGGCCGGACGGTCGAACGCCTGGTCGCCGAGAAGGCGCTGATCAAGGGCGTGATCGTGACGTCGGCGAAGTCGACGTTCTTTGCCGGCGGCAACTTGCAGCAGCTGTCGCAGATCCAGCCGTCGGACGCCGCGCAGGTGTTCGAGACGATCGAGGAGGTCAAGCGGCAGCTCAGGACCCTGGAGACGTTGGGCGTCCCGGTCGTTGCCGCGATCAACGGGTCCGCGCTCGGCGGCGGGCTCGAGATCGCGCTCGCCTGCCACCACCGGATCGTTGCCGACGACAACCGGATCGAGATCGGCGTACCCGAGGTGACGCTCGGCCTACTGCCCGGCGGCGGGGGAGTGACCCGCACGGTCCGGATGCTCGGACTGCAGGACGCGCTGATGAAGGTGCTGCTGCAGGGCCAGCGGATGAAGCCCGCGCACGCGGCGAGTGTGGGCATCGTGGACGAGGTCGTGCCGGCCGGGGACCTGCTCGACGCGGCCCGCCGGTGGATTTCGACGTACGACGGTGATGCCAAACAGCCCTGGGACCGCGACGGGTACAAGATCCCCGGCGGTACGCCGTCCTCGCCGAAGCTGGCCGCGTTCCTGCCCGCGTTCCCGGCGAACCTGCGCAAGCAGCTCAAAGGCGCGCCGTACCCGGCGCCGCGGGCGATCATGAGCGCCGCGGTCGAGGGCAGCCAGGTCGACTTCGAGACCGCCTCACGGATCGAGTCGCGGTACTTCGTGTCGCTGGCGACCGGACAGATCGCGAAGAACATGATCCAGGCGTTCTTCTTCGACCTGCAGGCGATCAACGCGGGTGGGTCGCGGCCCGCCGGCGTACCGAAGTACGCGGCGCGCAAGGTCGGTGTGCTCGGCGCCGGGATGATGGGCGCGGGAATCGCCTATGTGTGCGCGAAGGCCGGTCTCGAGGTTGTGCTCAAAGATGTTTCTTTGGAGGCGGCTGCGCGCGGAAAGGAATACTCCGAGAAGCTGCTGGCGAAACAGGTCGCGAAAGGCCGGACTTCGGCCGAACAGGTCACGGAGTTCCTGAGCCGGATCACGCCGACCGGGGACCCGAACGACCTGGCCGGGTGCGACCTGGTGATCGAGGCCGTGTTCGAGGACAGCGGGCTCAAGCAGAAGGTGTTCGCGGAGATCGCCGACGTGGTCGAGCCGGACGCGCTGCTCTGCTCGAACACCTCCACGCTGCCGATCACCGCGCTCGCCGACGGCGTCGACCGGCCGGACGACTTCATCGGCATGCACTTCTTCTCGCCGGTCGACCGGATGCCGCTGGTCGAGCTGATCGTGGGGGAGAAGACCTCGGACCGGGCGATCGCGCAGGCGTACGACGTCGTACGGCAGATCAAGAAGACGCCGATCGTGGTCAACGACAGCCGTGGGTTCTTCACGTCGCGCGTGTTCGGCACGCTCGTCATGGAAGGCGCCGCGATGGTCGCCGAGGGGGTCGACCCGGTCATGATCGAGCGCGCCGCGACCCAGGCCGGGTTCCCGGCGCCGCCGCTGGCGATGCTGGACGAGGTGACGCTGACGCTGCCGCAGAAGATCCGGGACGCCGCTCGGGCGGCGGGTGACAGCGCGGGCGCGTTCGACGACCATCCTGGGATGGCGGTGACCGACCGGCTCGTCAACGAGTTCGGCCGGCGCGGCAAGGCGGCCGGTGCGGGGTTCTACGACTACCCGGCCGACGGCCCGAAGCATCTGTGGCCTGGGTTGCGGGAGCACTTCGCTGCCGGCGCCGACGTCCCGCTCATCGATCTGCAGGAGCGGATGCTGTTCGCGATGGCGCTCGAGACGGTGAAATGCCTCGACGAGGGCGTGTTGCGCTCGGTGCCGGACGCCAACATCGGGTCGATCTTCGGCATCGGGTTCCCGCCGCTGCACGGCGGCGCGTTGCAGTACGTGAACGCCTATGGTGTGCAGAAGTTCGCAGAACGTGCACGCGAACTGGCAGCGACGTATGGCGCCCGCTTCGAACCGCCGGCCCTGCTGGACCGGAAGGCGGCGGCGGGCGAGATCTTCGGCTGATCACGGGCCGATACCAACTCAAGCAAATTCCACACATTCGAACAAATAGCAGCGCGCCCGGTCTTGCGCCGGGCGCGCTTTTGAGCCATTGTGCTGCCACTTCTACAACGATTGACCTGCAGTACCGTGTGCCAGAACTCGGAGATGCTTAACACCGTTAAGTACCTCGGAACCGTGCGTCCCCTGCGACGTTCCCTCTCGGGAAGGTGGAATTCATGCCTGCTCATGTTCCGAACGCCGGACTGTCCCGGCGCGACCTGCTCAAGCGAACCGGCGGCCTGGCCGCCCTCGCCGCATTCACCGCGGCCTGTGGTGGCAACACCGGCCGACCGTCGTCCGGAGGGGGAAGCGGCGGCTCGAAGCCGAACCTGTCGCAGTGGTACCACCAGTACGGCGAGACCGGGACCCAGCAGGCGGCGCTGAAGTACGCCAAGGCGTACCCCGACGCGAACGTCGCAGTGCAGTGGACGCCGGGTGACTACGACGCCAAGCTCGCGTCCGGCCTGCTGTCCAGCAAGGGCCCGGACGTCTTCGAGGGCCACTTCAACATCAGCATGGTGAAGAGCAACCAGGTGGTGGCGCTGGACGACATCATGGCCGACGTCAAGGACGACTTCCAGCCCGGCGACCTGGCCACGAACACCCTGGACGGCAAGATCTACGGGATCCGGATGATCATCGACCCGCAGGTCATCTACTACAAGAAGAGCCTGCTGGACAAGGCCGGGATCAAGCCGCCGGAGACGATCGACGACCTGATCTCCGCGGCCAAGGAACTCACCACGAACAAGGTGAAGGGCATCTACGTCGGTAACGACGGCGGCAACGTCATGGGTGGTCCGGCCCTGTACTCGTCCGGCGGGGAGTTCCTGACCAAGGACAACAAGCCCGGCTTCACCGGTGATCGCGCGGCCCAGGCCTTCGGCAAACTGCACGAGCTGTACGCCAGCAAGAGCATCCTGCTCGGTGCCCCCACGGACTGGTGGGACCCGACCGCGATCAACCAGGGTCTGGTCGCGATGCAGTGGATCGGGATGTGGGCGGTGCCGGGCATGCAGAAGGCGCTCGGCGACGACATCGGCGTGATCCCGTTCCCGAAACTCGACGCGCAGGCCAAGCCGGCCGTCTACTCCGGCGGCTGGACGCAGTTCGTGTCGGCCAAGAGCGCCAACGTCGAGGCGGCGAAGAAGTACGTCAAGTGGCTGTGGATCGACAAGTCCGAGTACCAGGAGGACTGGTCGCTGAACTACGGCTTCCACATCCCGCCGCGCAAGAGCCTCGCGGCCAAGGCCGCCAAGCTGCAGAGCGGCGTCGCCGCCGACACGGTCAAGCTGACCCAGGACTACGGCTACACCGACAACCCGGCCTGGACGCCGAAGATGAACACGGCGTTCGGTGACATGCTCACCAACATCATCAAGAAGGGAGCCGACCCCGCTGCCGAGATTGCCAAGACCGAGAAAACCGTCAACAGCGAGCTGTCTCGGCTGTTCGGATGAGCGCTTCGGTCAAAACCGCCACGGATGCCGCCACCACCGGTGAGCGGCGGCGCCCCAAGCGGCACAAGGGGATCGCCGGAAACTCGCTGTCGTTCTGGCTGTTCGTCGGTCCGTTCGTGGTCGGCCTGCTGGTGTTCTCCTACCTGCCGATCATCTGGAGCCTGATCCTCAGCTTCTTCGAGGCGTACAACACGGCTACGCCATCGAAGTTCGTCGGCCTGCAGAACTACGTCGACATGCTCACCGACCACAACTTCCTGTCCAGCCTGGGCACGTTCACGATCTTCGCGGTCTTCATCGTTCCGCTGACGTTCGTGCTGTCGCTGGCGCTGGCGTTGCTGGTCAACCAGGTGAAGATCGCCCGGTCCTTCTTCCGGTCGGTGTTCTTCCTGCCCACGGCCTGCTCGTACGTCGTCGCGTCGCTGATTTGGCGGTTGTCGATCTTCAACGGCGTCCGGTTCGGTCTCGCGAACACGGTGCTCGGCTGGTTCGGGATCGACAACATCGCCTGGCTCTCCACGGTCGATCCGCCGTGGTACTGGCTTCCGCTCGTCACCGTGCGACTGTGGCTGCAACTCGGGTTCTACATGATCCTGTTCATCGCCGGGTTGCAGCGAATCTCGCCGGCGCTCTACGAGGCGGCGTACGTGGACGGGGCGAATCCTGGCTGGCAGGTGTTCCGGTACATCACCTTGCCGCAACTGCGAGCGACGTCGGTCGCCGTACTGATCCTGAACCTGATCGCGGCGTACCAGGCGTTCGACGAGTTCTACAACCTGATCGGGAACGTGAACTACGCACGGCCGCCGCTGGTGTACCTGTACGGCATCTCGCTGGGCTCGATCCAGGACCTCGGTCACGGGTCGGCGGGTGCGCTCATCCTGGCGGTGATCATCATGCTCGTGACGCTGCTGCAGAGCCGGATCTTCGGGTTCGGAAAGGCGGGTGACTGATGGCTGCCTCGGAGCGTACGACGGGAACGCCGCAGCCGATCGGGTTCAGCCGGACCACCATCGGCCGGATCGGGACGGTGCTGCGCTGGATCGCGCTGTTCATCGCGGTCGTGCTGTTCCTGCTGCCGTTCTACCTGATCCTGCGCAACGCGTTGTCCACCGAGGCGGACATCACGGCGCCGGACTGGACGTTGTTCCCGTCGGACCTGCAGTGGGGGAACATCAGCCAGTTGTTCAACGACACCGAGGTGCCGATCGCGCGGGCTCTCTACAACTCCGCTGTGGTCGGGATCCTGGGGACGGCGGGACAGTTGCTGCTGGCATCGATGGCGGGGTACGGGCTGGCCCGCATTCCCTATCGGCACGCGGACAAGATCTTCTACGCGATCGTCGCGACGCTGATGATCCCGGCAGCGGTGACGTTCATCCCCAGCTTCATCGTGGTGTCGTCGCTCGGGTGGGTGTCGTCGCTGCGTGGCCTGATCATTCCCACGCTGTTCAGCGGGTTCGCAGCATTTCTTTTCCGGCAGTATTTCCTCGGATTTCCGAAGGAACTGGAGGAGGCGGCGCGGGTCGACGGCGCCGGGTACTTCGGGGTGTTCTGGCGGATCGTCGTACCGAACTCCCTGCCGTTCTTCGCGGCACTCGCGGCGATCACGTTCATCGGCAACTGGAACTCGTTCCTGTGGCCGCTCGTGATCGGCCAGGACTCGTCGTCGTGGACGATCCAGGTGGCGATGTCGACGTTCGTCACCGCCCAGACCATCAACATCCACGAACTGTTCATGGCGGTGGCCGTCTCGATCCTCCCGCTGGTCCTGATCTTCGCCTTCCTCCAGCGCTACCTGATCCAAGGCGTCACCCAGTCCGGCATCAAGGACTGACTCGGACACCGCTGCGCGGCGACTGTCTTGTTGGCCGCCTCCGGCGGCGCCGCGATCTGTCCCGTCGACCACCGCCTCCGGCGAGGCTTTCCGAACCGGCGGGGAGTCCACCAGGCTCCCCGCCACCTGGAGTGTCAGCTGGGGGTGGGTTGGCGGTCGGCGAGTTTCAGGTAGATGACGCCGGTGATGATGACGGCCAGCCAGAGGGTTTTGGTGGGGGTGAGGGATTCGTCGAAGAAGACCGGGCCCAGGAGGGCGGCGCCGGCTGAGCCGAGGCCTGCCCAGGTGGCGTAGCCGATGCTGACCTCGATGGTGCGTAGGGCCTGGCTGAGGGCCCAGAGGGTGAGCAGGAAGAACACGCCGGCCGCGACGGACCATTGCCACACGGTGAAGGCGTGGCTGCCTCCGACCGAGAGCGCGTACCCGACTTCGAAGGCGCCGGCGAGCAGCAGCGTGAACCACGCGGTGCGGGACGACTGAGGCTTGGCGTTCATGCGATCACGATCCGCTCGAGAGTTGGAGCCCGACGACGCCGCCGATGACCAGGGCGATACCGATGGCCTTGTGCCAGGTCAGTTTCTGGCCGAAGAGGAGCGCGCCGAGCAGGGTGATGCCGACGCCGGCGAGCGAGGTCCACACGGCGTACCCGACGCCGACGTCGAAGGTGAGGAGGGCGCGGCTCAGGAAGTACGTGCCGAGTCCGCCGGTGACGAGGGTCGCGGCGGTCCAGCCGCGGTGTTTGAAGCCTTGCGCCTTGCCGGCCGAGATCGCCACGGCGATCTCGAACACGACGGCGATCGCGAGGTAGAGCCAGTGCATGAAGTCCCTCCAGGGATAGTGCGACCCCTTGAGGGTGGAACTTCACACTGGTGTCAAGTGCAACACTGGGTGCATGAGGATCGGAGAGCTCGCCGAGGCCACCGGCGTCAGCACACGCTCTTTGCGGTACTACGAGGAGCAGGACCTGATCCGCTCGAGTCGCACCCCGGGCGGGTGGCGCGACTTCGACGAGTCGATGGTCGAGCGGGTCGTGATGATCCAGCACCTGTTCGCGGCCGGGCTCGGCAGTGCCATCATCGGTGAGCTGTTGCCGTGCCTCGACGCGCCACCCGAAGAGCGCACCGGCGTACTGGAGGTGCTGCTCGCCCAGGAGGTCCAGCGCCTCGAGACGAAACGCCGCGAGATCGACCGCGAACTCGACGTACTCCAAGCGCTACGCCAAGAAACCCTCGCGCCCCGCTGAGACGCGGCCTGTCCGGAGGTCTTACGGGTGCGTGTCCGTGATCCCGATGACCTCGTCGAGGCGGTCCAGGGCGGCCTGCAGGTCGTCGACCTTGGCCTGGATGCGGTCGCGCTCGGCACGCAGCATGGCTCGCTGCTCGGCGTCGGTGTGCCCGGAGTCCCAGCAGGGCAGGAGCTCCGCGATCCTCTGGCTGGTCAGGCCGGCGGCGTACATCTGCTGGAAGAAGCGCACCAGGGTGACTGCGTCCTGCCGATAGAGGCGCTGGCCCGACGGGCTGCGCTCCGGTGTGAGCAGCCCCTGCTGCTCGTAGTAGCGCACGGCGCGTACCGAGACGCCGGCGCCCCGCGCCACCTCCCCGATGCGGAGCACCGGCTCGGCCGACGTCTCCGTGACGGTCATGGTGACTCCTCTCACATCGGTTCCGGCGGCCAGCACTTGCCCCTGACGTCAACGTCAGGTTTTAGCGTACCGGGCATGGACATCAACAACTCAGTCGCCCTTGTCACCGGAGCCAACCGAGGCCTGGGTCGCGCCTTCGCCCAGCGTCTCCTCGATCGGGGCGCGCGCAAGGTCTACGCCACGGCTCGCCGTCCCGAGAGTGTGGACCTGCCCGGCGTGGAGGTGCTGGCCCTCGACGTCACCGACCGCGCGTCCGTGCGGGCAGCGGCCGCGGCGGCCCCCGACGTCTCGCTGCTTGTCAACAACGCGGGCATCCAGACGGGGACCGACCTCGTGACCGGTTCCTTGGACGCGATCCGGCTCGAGTTGGAGACCAATATGCTCGGCCCCCTGGGTCTGACCCGGGAGCTCGCGCCGGCCCTTGCCAGGAACGGAGGGGGTGCGATCGTGAACGTCCTGTCCGCGATGTCGTGGTTCGGGACCAGCGGCGGCCACGCCTACCATCTGAGCAAGGGCGCCGCGTGGGCCATGACCAACAGCGTCCGCCTGGAGCTCGCCGAGCAGGGCACCATCGTGACGGGCGTTCACCTGGGCCTGGCAGACACCGACATGGCGGCCGGCTGGCCCGTGGACAAAATCGCGCCGTCGGACCTGGCCGACGCTGCGCTCGACGGTGTCGAGGCGGGCGCCGCCGAAGTCCTCGCCGACCAGTGGAGCAGGGACATCAAGTCCCGGCTGTCGCTGTCGCCCGAAGAGTTCAACGCCGCGATGGACCGCGCCCTGGCAACGCTGACGACCGCCTGACGTGCCGTCACCTGGTGGCAGTTATGTTCCGGAAAGCCGGTGAGCCCAGAAGAGCGTGTGCCCGCCGGACCCTTCAGGGACGAAGGATTCGGCGTCGATGGTGAGCCCGGCCGCCGTGAGCCAGCTGCGGTACGTCGCCGTGTCGGTGTGGCTCCACCACATGGGGGCGCCACCGCCCAGCCAGTTGTCCTCGGTGCCGGTCCACGCGGTGTGGCCCGTCGTACAGAGGAAGCAACCACCGGGCCGGAGCCACGTGGCGATCCGCGCGAGGAGTTGCTGCTGCTCGTCCAGCGGCAGGTGGATCAGTGCGTAGAGCGAGACAACAGCATCGAACGACTCGGGTGGGAACTCGAGCGACATCGCGTCGGCGTTGACGAATTCGGCCTGCGGTACGAGTTCGCGTGCGCGGCTGATCTGAACCTCGCTGATGTCCACGCCGACCACGTGGTGCCCGGCGGCCGTGAGTGCGCGAGCCACGGGTACGCCGCTGCCGCATCCCACGTCGAGCACCCGGCCGGTGGTCCCAAGTCGCGCGATCAGCTCGTCGATCCAGGACTCGTACTTCGAGTCGGCGCCGGTGGCGTCGTCGTACCGGCGCGAGAGTACGTCGTACCCACGCCGTACAACCTGCTTCGGACCCTCCACGCCAAGGACGCTAACCCGTTCGGCGAAGCGCGGCGAGTTGATTCTGACGATCGGCGCGATGGTCCAGCACGGACGGGCGTCGGTCGGCTGATTGAGCCAGTGTGTGAGCACGGACGCTGGGGGAGAGGTGGTCGACGTAGACGGTGCCGCCGAGGTGTTGGGTTTCATGGATCAGGCAGCGGGCGAGGTAGCCGGTCGACTCGAGCGTGAACGAGCGGCCGTTGACGTCGTACGCGTGCAGGGTCGCGCGGGCCGGACGCTCCAGTACGGCGTTGGCACCGGGTACGGACAGGCAGCCTTCGGTGCCGCGCTGGGTGCCGACCAGGGCGGGCGCGGTCTCGATCCTCGGGTTGAAGGCGTGCCCGACATGGCGGTCGCCGTACTCGTCGGTGAGGTCGTAGACGAAGAGTTGTGCGTCGACGTCGACCTGGTTCGCGGCCAGGCCACAGCCCTCGGCGATCCACATCGTCGTGAACATGTCGTCGATCAGCCCGCCCCAGCGCGCGGCGCCGTACTCGGTCACCGGCCGGCACGGGCGGTGCAGGATCTCCTCGCCGTACTCCGTGATGCGCAGCGGCGTGCCACGTCGTACCTCGTCCGTCACCTCGGGCAGGCGACGGCTCGGGCTGCCCAGGATGTACGTCGGCATGCAAAGACCGTACTCTGCAAAGTACGAGCTTTGCAAAGGTGTCGATAGGATGCCCGCCATGGAGAGCAGTACGCCGAACCGTCGGGACGTCGTCCGCGCGCACCCGCTGCGGGAAGCGCTCCTGGCGCTGATCGATCGGGACGGTACGACGACCTCTACGATCGCCGCGCGCGAGCTGGGGGAGAGCACCGGCTCGTGCTCGTTCCACCTGCGCCGGCTGGAGGCGCTCGGGGTGATCGAGCCGGAGCCGGGCGCGGCGGGCCGCGTGAAGCCGTGGCGCCGGGTGCGGGCGGAGCAGTCGACGCTCAACCGCGAACTCGAGGACACCTCGTACGCGAGCTGGTTGGCCGCGAGAACCTCCGACGACGAGGACTTCGCGTTCAGCGAGGTCGTCAGCCTCGCGGACGGCGAACTCGCCGAACTCCGCGCCCGTCTCCACCGAGTCCTCCGCGACTTCACCACCACCGAACCAACCTCCGGCACCGCCACCGCTGTCATCATCCGCGCCTTCCCGCTGCGCGAGGAGTAATTGCGTAGGTCGGGGAACCTTCTCGGGAGTTGCCGCGTCAGCGGGGAAGATGCCATTCGCAGCAGGCACAAGTTCGCGCCTGGCCCCCCGAGTGTGGAGCTTCCATGACCGACCGCCCAGCGGAGCCGGATCCCCGTCCCGCCGTACCCCCACCCGCCCCCGGGTATGGGCAGCAGCCCATCTCCGGCTATCCCCAATCAGGTGCCGCCCAGCACCAGTGGCAGACCAGCGCCTATCCGCAACAGCCCCCTCCGCCCGCAGGCCACGGGTACCCGCAGCACCTTTGGCCGGAGCACGCGCAGCAGCATGTTGCCGCCGTGCCGCCCGGAGTCGATCGGCGGATGGGCTCGGCCGTGCTGGGTGTCCTCGCGCTGTTGCTCGGCCTGGCCGGGCTGGTCGCGCCGTTGCTGCCGTTCTCGAACCTCGTCGACCGGTTCCCGATCCGCCAGTACCTGGCCTTCCCGTTCGCCCTACCGGCCCTGGCCCTGGCGATCGCAGGGCTCGCCGGCAACCGCCGCGGAAAGCCAGCGGCAGCTATCGGCCTGATCCTCGCGCTTCTCGCCCTGGGCGTCGGCGCGATCATGGTCTACAACTACGACTTCCGCAGCTGAGTGCACGGCCCCGAGATCGTCAGGCGGTGGCCCTCGGACAGGACCAGGGCGAACGTGCGGCGGGATCACGGTGTGTCCTCGGGCGGCGTCGACCCGACCAGACCGGCGGCGAGCGCGGCGTCGTACAGGGGATCGACGAGTACGCCGACCTCGACGGTGATCGTGACGGCCAAGACGTCACCGGCTGCCCGTCGTACCTCCAGCCCGCTCTGACCGTTCCACTCGGTGAACCCGAGCCGTGCGAAGTCCTCAGCATGCCGGTGCTCCTCGGAATCAGGTCAGGCGGTGGCGTGTTTTCTGGCTACGGTCGGGCTATGCGGAGTGTGAGGCGGGAGCAGGCGATTGCCTACCGGCTGCGGGTCAACAACCTGGTCGAGCGGCTGCCGGTGGGCTTGCATGAGGAGGCGGCGTACGTCGGGTTGCAGGACACTGCGCCGCGGGACGCGTTGCTCGGGTTGCATGCGCGGATGGCGGGGTGTTCGCCGGCGGACTGGGAGCACCCGTCGCTGATCCAGACGTACAGTCCGCGGGCGGCGGTGTACGTGTTGCCGCTGCGGGACTTCGGGGTGTTCACGCTGGGGCGGATGCCGCTGGATTCGCGGCGGATCGACGTACTCGCGGAAAACGTGTGCCGGACGCTGGGTGGGCAGGAGCGGCGCGGGGCCGGGATTCACGGGCTGCGTGAGGCGTGTGCGAGTGGGCGGATCGCGGTGCGGTGGGACACGACGTCGCTGTGGGCGCGTGAGGTGCCGCGCCCGGACATCGACGTGGCCGACGCACGGCTGGAGCTCTGCCGACGGCACGTTCATTGCTTCGGGCCCACAACGCCGAAGGTGTTCACGTGGTGGTCCGGGATGTCGCCGGCCGATGCGCGCGCGGTGTGGGATGCAATCGCCGATGAGTTGGTCGAGGTCGACTTCGACGGCGTACCCGGCTGGGTACTTCGGGACGACGCGGACCATCTGTGGTCGGCGGAGGCGCCGCGTGGATTGCGGTTGCTGGCGGCACCGGATCTGCGGCTGTTCGGTCGCGACCGCGACGGCCGGTTCATCGCGCCCGGTCTGCGGGCCCTGACCGCGGCTGCCGACTCCTTCCATCCCAACGGTTTGCTGATCGACGGGCGGATCGTCGGTGCTTGGGGCCGGAAAGGCGGCCACGTCGACGTGGTGCTGTCGGAGAAGCTCGGTCAGGAGCAGTACGACGACCTGTGCGCGGAGGTCGCGACCCTGCCGGTTCGAGATCCGCGGCTCTCAGTCCACTGACTCGAGCGGCTTGCGGTCGCTGTGGAAGGTGGCACGTAGGAGGTCGACGTCGACTTCGGGGAGGTGGTGTTCGACGAGGTCGAAGGTCTCCTCGATGAGGTCGTGCAGGGTCTGCGCGCCCTCGGGGGCGGGGCGGTCGAAGACGGCGCGGATGCGGGCGGCGAGAGACGGTGGCGCCAAGGGGAGGTCGAGCGCGTCGAGGCGTTTGAAGGCGAGCACGTGACCGCTGTACCGCCCGTTGAGGGCGTAGAGGACGCTGAGAAGCTGGTTGGTCATGCGCACGAACTCGCGCGCGACCAGGAGCGGGTTGTCGCGCTCGAAGAACATCCGCCAGCGCCAGAACTTCTCGATGTTCCCGTTGTGCCGTACGACGGCGACCGCCAAATCACGTGGGTACGTCGCCACGCGCTCCTGCCAGCCCGCGATGAGCTCCGCCCGCGGCCCGATCACCTCGCGGCCGTCGATGATCCCCTGAGCCAACTGCATGACCTGGCCATCGGGTTTGCCCTTGAGCAACTCGTCCAAGGCGCGTTCGACGGTCTGCGTCAGCGTGTGGGCGACTTCGACCATCAGCCCGTCCGGCCGCGGCTCGCCCAGGTACAGCTGGTCGTCCCACGGCGGACCGTCGACGTTCACCAACCGCACCTCAGCTGCTCCCGCGACCGCGAGACGCTCAGCAGGCGTCGGCGGCCGTCGCCAGAACACGCCGATCTCGACATCCGACCAGCGATCCGCGTCGCCACGGGCAGTCGAGCCACCCAGCATCACCGCGTCGACGCCTTCCACAGCGGCGTACCAGTCGAGAACGGGCCGCACCATCTGCCGTCGCCAGCGTGCCGCCTCGGTCACCATCACCGCAGTAGATCACGGGGGCGGCCGACGGATCGGGGACAATCGGCACATGCCAGTTCCCACCTGCCCCTGCGGACAAGACCTGCCGTACGCCGACTGCTGCGGCCGCCTGCACCGCGGCGAAGCGACGGCCACCACGGCGGAGCAGCTGATGCGGTCCAGGTACGCCGCCTTCGTGATGAACGATGCGGCGTACCTGCGCCGGACCTGGTCACTCACCACCCGCCCGGCGACGATCGACTTCACCCCAGGCCAGAAATGGACCGGCCTGGAAATCGTCAGCACCACCGGCGGCAGCCCCTTCCACAGCGAAGGCACGGTCGAGTTCCACGCCCACTACACCAGAAACGGCAACCCAGGCACCCAATCCGAAACCAGCACCTTCACCCGCGAAGCCGGCGAATGGGTTTACGTCGCCGCCCTCTGAGGGTCGAGCCGGAGCGCACCACCCCGATGACAGCCGGGGTATACGTTTGGCGCCGGCGGGTCGATAATGGCCCGGTGCGGTGCTGGGGGCGGTGCCGCGAGGGGGAGCAATGGGGATTGTCCACGCGTGGCGCGGTGCGAAGCTTGTAGCGGTCACCGGCGTGCTCGTCATGTGTGCGGGGTGCGTCATCAACGCGCGTTCCGCGTCGCCGACCAGCGTGTCGCCGCCATCGCCGCCGACAGCACCCGCGGCGACGCGCAGCTCACCAGTGAGTCCGCCGGTCAGCAGCCCACACAGCGCAACATCGACTCCGGCCAGATTGACCGGGCCGGGGACGTACGCGTTCTCGTACCAAGGGGCGGTGGGCACGATTCAAGTGCCTGCGAACATCATGGACCCGCGATTGGAGCGGTACGGCGACTATCGCCGACTGGCGAAGGCGCGACCGATCACGTACCTGATCGCGCAGGTCGACAACAGGTCCGACGACACGATCACCATGTACGAGGTCGTCGTGGTCACGAACGACGGGCAGCAGATCGAGGCGACGTCCGTCAGCGATTACGTCGACATCTGGCGCGATGCGTTCGCGACTGAGGACGGCGATGTGGCGAAGTACAACCAGGGCATCGAGCTGTCGAACTCGAGCAACTTCTACCTGCATCCAGGTGCGAAGGGGACAGCGATCCTCGGTGCCAAGGAGCCGATCAAGACCGTCAAGCGGGTCTTTGTGTACCCCGCGGGCGCCTTCGACCGGGTCGAGGCTCGGAGGACCAGCTAGGGCGGGTGGGGAGCCGGCTCGGTGGAGGCGACTCCCCTCGGAACTACTCCGGGATCTGGTAGGTCGGGGTGAGGATGGCTCGGGCGAGGGTGTGGAAGGCTAGGTTGAAGCCGACTACTGCGGGGGAGGCGTCGGAGTCGACGTCGAGGGCTTCGACGTCGATGGCGTGGACGACGAAGTAGTAGCGGTGGATCTGGTCGCCTGCGGGTGGGGCGGCGCCGCCGAAGGACTTGGTGCCGAAGTCGTTGCGGACGTGGAAGGCGCCGTTGTCGAGGCGTTCGGTGGTGCCGGCGCCGGTGGGGAGCTCGGTGACCGTGGCCGGGAGGTTGACCAGGACCCAGTGCCAGAAGCCGGAGACGATCGGGGCGTCGGGGTCGTAGCAGGTCACGACGAAGGCCTTGGTCTCCGCCGGGAAACCGGACCAGCTGAGCTGCGGCGACGTGTTGCCGCCCGCGAACGCGTGGTCGTCGGACAGCGGCTCGCCGTCGGCGACGTCGGTGCTGGTGACGGTGAACGAACCGACCTCCGGGAGGAGTTCGTACGGGTCCGGTGCGACGGGACGATCAAGCGACATCTGTGAGCCCTCCGGGATCTCGCGGGATGTGGTGATCCCGACATTACTGTCCACATCCCGTCGGTCCGTCCCAGGGGACACACTCGAGGATGCGAAGATCGGAGCGGTACGACGGGACCGTCGGCCGGACCGGTGGACGGGAACGGATGGAGGACGCGATGGACGGCGCGCTGGAGGAGTACCTGGAGCGGATTGTTCCGGCGGATTCCGGAGCGATGCGGGCGGCCGAGGAGCGGCATGCGCAGCTGACGAAGCCGGCCGGGTCGCTCGGTGTGCTCGAGGAGCTGTCCGTGAAGGTGGCCGGGATGACCGGAACGCAGGCAGTGCCGGCCCCGGCCGTGGTGTCGGTGTTCGCGGCCGATCACGGCGTCCATGCGCAGAACGTGTCCCCGTGGCCGCAGGAAGTGACCGCCGCGATGCTGGCGAACTTCGCCGGCGGCGGCGCGGCCGTGAACGCGTTCGCGAAGAACAACGGCGTCGACGTCCGCGTCGTCGACGTCGGTGTCGCCACCCCGGTCGAGCAGCTGGACATCGTGCACGCGAAGGTCCGCCCGGGCACGCGCGACCTCTCGCAGACCGACGCGCTGACCGAGGACGAGGCACGGGCAGCAATCGCGGTCGGATTCGACCTGGCTGACGAGCTGGTCCAGAACGGTTACCGCTGCCTGCTGAGCGGCGACATGGGCATCGCCAACACCACCGCCTCGGCAGCGCTGATCGCGACCTTCACGGGCGCGACCGCAGACGCCGTCACGGGTCGCGGGACGGGCATCGACGACGCGGCGCTCGCCCACAAGACAGGCGTCGTACGGGATGCTCTCGTGCTCCACGCCGTACCGCCGACCGAACCGCTCAAGGCTCTGCAGGCGTACGGCGGTCTGGAGCATGCGGCTCTCGCCGGGTACATCCTCGGCGCCGCGGCCAACAAGGTCCCGGTGATCCTGGACGGCGTGATCGCCGGGGCAGCCGCGCTGGTGGCGCAGGCGTTCCACCCGGCCGTCATCGACTACTGCGTCGCCGGGCACCGGTCCGCCGAGCCTGGGCACGCGGTCGCGCTCAAGCAGCTCGGCCTGCAGCCGCTGGTCGACCTGGACCTGCGGCTCGGTGAGGGGACCGGCGCGGTGCTCGCGTACCCGATCCTGACCTGTGCTGTCCGTGCGCTCGCCGAGATGGCCACGTTCGAGGACGCGGGGATATCTTCGTGACAAACCAGTACCTGTCCGGTCTCGTCCTCGAAGGACGGCGCGTGGTCGTCGTCGGCGGCGGCGGAGTCGCCCAGCGACGGTTGCCGCGGCTGCTCGAGTCCGGGGCGCGGATCGACCTCGTCTCGCCGTCGATCACGCCTACGATCGAGGGGCTGCTCGGCAACCCCTCGCTGACCTGGATCGAGCGTGGGTACGCCGCCGGTGACCTCGACGGAGCCTGGTACGTCGTAGTCGCGACGGACGATGCCGCGGTCAACGATCAGGTGTCGGCGGAGGCGGAGGAACGGCGGATCTTCTGCGTGCGATCGGACGACCGGTCCCGCGCCACCGCGTGGACGCCGGCGTCCGGGCAGCACGACAACGTGACGATCGGCGTTCTCGGCGGTGGCGATCACCGCCGGTCGGCCGCCGTACGGGACGCGATCCTCGAGGGGCTGCGGATCGGTGAGTTGGCGGCGCGGGACGTGGACCGGCGGCCCGGGGTGTACCTGGTCGGTGGGGGACCGGGCGATCCGGATCTGATCACCGTGCGCGGGAGGCGATTGCTGGCCGAGGCGGATGTTGTGGTCGCGGACCGGCTGGCGCCGCAGCAGTTGCTGGACGAGCTGCATCCTGATGTCGAGCTGTTCGACGCGGCGAAGTTGCCACGCGGGCGGGCCGCGCAGCAGGAGGAGATCAACCGGATCCTGGTGGAGCGCGGGCAGCAGGGGAAGGTCGTCGTACGGCTCAAGGGTGGGGATCCGTACGTGTTCGGGCGCGGGTTCGAGGAGGCGCTGGCGTGCGCGGCGGCCGGGGTCCCGTGGACCGTGGTGCCTGGGATCACGAGCTCGATCTCGGTGCCGGCGGTGTCCGGGATCCCGGTGACGCATCGCGGGGTGACGCACGAGTTCACGGTGGTGTCAGGACACATTCCGCCGTCCCATCCGGACTCGCTGGTGAACTGGGATGCGTTGGCGCAGTTGCACGGGACGCTGGTCTTGCTGATGGCGGTGGAGAACCTGCCGGCGATCGCGTCCCGCTTGATCGAGGGTGGTCGCCCGGCGGGGACGCCCGCGGCGGCGATTGCCGACGGCACCCTTCCGGGGCAGCGGATGGTCACGTCGGACCTTGCCGGGATCGCACAGGCGATGGCGGACGAGGGCATCGGCGCACCGGCGATCGTTGTCATCGGCAACGTGGTGGAGGTGGCCGAGCAGGCACGCGTCGGGTCGACCGCGGCCGAAGGCGTGGGAGACGGGTCGGAACCGGGCGTGGAGTCCGCGTGACGCTGGTGCCGGTCGAGGACGCGGGCGACTCGCGGCTTTCCGATTACGTTCGGTTGCGAGAGGTCAGTCTTCGGCGGCTCCTCGAAGAAGAGCATGGGTTGTTCATCGCCGAGGGGGACAAGGTGATTCGCCGGGCGGCGGACGCCGGGTACGAGCCGCGGTCGTTCCTGCTGGCGCCGCGGTGGCTCGACTCGTTGCAGGACGTGCTGGAGAAATGGCCGGACAAGCCGGTGTACGTCGTCTCGGAGGAGCTGGCCGAGCAGGTCACCGGGTTCCACGTGCACCGCGGCGCGCTGGCGTCGTACAAGCGGCAGCCCGCCGTACCGCTGCCGGACCTCCTGACGGACGACGTACGGCGGATCGCGATCTTCGACGAGATCGTTGACCACACCAACGTCGGAGCCGGGTTCCGCGCCGCCGCCGCGCTCGGCGTCGGGCTGGTCCTGGTGACGCCGACGTGCGCCGACCCGCTGTACCGGCGCTCGATCAAGGTGTCGATGGGGACCGTCTTCCAGGTCCCGTGGACCCGCCTGCAGAGCTGGCCCGGCGACCTGCGGCACCTGCAGGACCGCGGGTACGTCGCCGCCGCGATGGCGCTCGCCGACGACTCGATCACGCTCGACGAGCTCGCTGACCGCAAGGACGACAAGCTCGCGCTGATCTTCGGCACCGAAGGCCACGGCCTCAAACCGCATGTGCTCGAACAGGCAGACCTGACCGTACGCATCCCGATGGCCGGCGGCGTCGACTCCCTCAACGTGGCATCCTCAGCAGCAGTAGCGTTCTACGCCACTCGCTGAGGGTGATTCATGCGTACGACGGAACGCCTGGTACTGCGCCCGTTCCGCGAGTCCGACCTGGAACCGTGGGCCGCGCTGAACGCGGATCCCGAGGTCACCCAGTATCTCGGGCCGCCGATGAGTCGTGAGGACTCGGACCGGACCGCCTGGGCGATCAATGCGTTCTACGAAGCACAGGGGTTCGGGTTCCTCGCGGTCGAGCGACGCTCGGACGGTGTGTTCCTCGGCGCCTGCGGACTGAGCAAGGAGCAGTGGTACCCGGACGACCTCGAGATCGGGTGGCGGCTGGCGCGGGAGTACTGGGGCCACGGATACGCGACCGAGGCGGCGGCGTCGTGGCTGGAGCACGGTTTCGCGACCATGGGGCTGCCGCGCATCATCGCCGTCACCGACTCGCCCAACGAGCGCAGCATCGCCGTCATGCGCCGCCTCGGCATGACCTTCGACCACGAGGCGGTGCTCGAGGACGACGGCGTACCGTTCGACGCCACCGTCTACTCGCTCACGGCGGACGTCTGGCGGCGCGTAGTCTGACCGGCATGCGAGCGGTGGACGATCTCGGCGCGTTCCTGCGTGCCGAGCGGGCCCGGGTGGAGCCGGCCGCGGTGGGTCTGCCGGCAGGTCGGGACCGGCGCGTCGCGGGCCTGCGGCGCGAGGAGGTCGCCGTGCTGGCTGTGGTCAGCGCCGACTACTACACGCGGCTCGAGCAAGGCCGCGAGCGGAATCCGTCGGCGCAGGTCCTCAACGGGATCGCCCACGCGTTGCGGCTCGACCCGGACGCCCGCGCGCACCTGTTCCGGCTGGCCGGCCTGGCCCCGGCGCCCGCCCTCGGAGCCGCGCGGGATCAGGTGCATCCGGCGCTGTTGCAGTTGCTCGACAACTTCCCGACCGCGGCGGCCTACGTGCTGAATCCGGCGTACGAGATCCTCGCGACGAACCGCGTGGCGCAGGCGCTGCTGGCACCGTTCGGGATGACGAACATGCTGCGGATGATGTTCGACCATCCGCAGGCGCGGGAAATCTTCGGCGACTGGGAGGCGGTCGTACGACGGGCGGTCCACGCGGTCCGGTTCAACGCGGCGGCGTACCCGGACGACGTCGAGATCGCGGCGCAGGTGGCGGACCTGCTGTCGCGATCGCCCGAGTTCCGGGCACTCTGGGAGGACCGGACGGCGCGCGGGTTCAGCCGGGCGTACAAGATCTTCAACCACCCGCAGGCCGGCCGGATCGAGCTGACCTACCAGACCTTCGACGTCCGGGCCGCACCCGGTCAGCAGCTGCTCATCGGCACGGCGGAACCGGGCAGTGCAAGTGCGGAGGCGTTGGCGCGGTTGACGGACTGACTGACTGGGTGCGGCGCACCTAGGAAGACGCGGCCTTCTCCGCGGTGCCGGCTGGTCCGACGCTGTCTGTATGACAAACCTCAAGTACTCCACATACGTCGCCCCCTCGAAGCCGGCCGTATCCAACGACCTCCCGCCCGGCGAGCTCCGTCGGATGTGGTCGCCGACCGCGGCCACGCTGATCCACGGCGAGCGCGATGCTGTCCTGGTCGATCCATTGATGACCGCGGCCGAGGGCGAGGATCTGGCCGGCTGGATCGCCGCCACCGGCAAGACGCTGACCACCATCTTCGTCACCCACGGTCACGGCGACCACTTCTTCGGCGCCGCGCCGGTGCTCGACCGGTTCCCGGAGGCCCGGATGATCGCGACGCCGGCCGTCGTCGAAGGGATGAAGCTGAATCTCACCCCGGCCTGGCTGGACGGCTTCTGGCGGACGAGATTCCCCGGGCAGCTGCCGGACCGGCTGATCGTCGCCGACCCGCTGCAGAATGACCGCTTCACGCTGGAGGGCGAGGAGTTGATCGCCGTCGAGCTGGGACACACCGACACGGACGGCACCTCCGCGCTGCATGTCCCGTCGATCGGGCTGCTCGTCGCCGGTGACGCCGTGTACGACGACGTCCACCTGTACCTCGCCGAATCGGTTGCTGGAGGCATCGACAACTGGCTGGCGGCCCTCGACGTACTGGAGGGCCTCCGGCCGACCGCGGTCGTGTCGGGGCACCGGCAGGCAGACGCCTCGGACGACCCGCGGTACATCGAGGAGACCCGCCAGTACCTGAAGGTCTTCGCGGAGGCGGATAAGCAAACAGCCAGTGCGGTAGAGCTTTACGAGGCGATCCTTGCCGCGTACCCGGACCGACTGAACCGAGGCGTGCTCTGGAACTCGGTGCACGCCGTGAAAAGCGGTCGACACGGATGATGTGATGTGGGCATGCCGAAGGTAGTTCTCGTCACCGGAATGCAGGCCGCGGGGAAGTCGACGATCGCGCCGCTGCTGGCCGCCCGGATGGGTCCGCCGGCCGCGACGCTCGACGGCGACGTGTTCTACCGCGGCGTCGTTGCGGGCGCCGAGGTCATGACGCCGGACCCGTCGGCGGAGGCGGTGCGGCAACTGGAACTCCGGTACGACGCCAGCGCCTTGGTCGCACAGCACTACGCCGATGCCGGTTTCGACTTCGTCTGCAGCGACATCGTCCTGGGCGACCATGTCGAGCGCTGGTTCTCCCGGCTGCACGACGTCGACCCGTATCTCGTCGTCCTCGTCCCGTCGGTCGAGTCGATCGTCGAGCGGGAGATCGGCCGCGGCGGCGCCAACTCGTACCGCGACTGGGGCCCCTCGCTCGAGGACGGCGTACGCGCCCTGCAGGCCGGCCTCGACGAGATCCCGCGCCGAGGCCTGTGGCTCGACACCACCGGTCGGACCGCGGCCGAAACCGTCGAGGCGATCGACCTGGAGAAGGCCCGCTGGTAGGTCAGGTGGCGGGGGTGTCCTCGTGCTCGTCCTCGTGCTCGACCATCGGGGTGACGGGCCAGTCGGCCGGGTAGTCGGGAGCGAACTCCTCGGCCTCCGCGAACAGGCGCTTCTTGTACTTGCGGGACAGGCGGTCGCCGAACACCATGCCCTGCGTGTGGTCGGTCTCGTGCTGCAGGCAGCGGGCCAGCAGGCCGTCGCCCTCGAAGCTGACCGGCTTCCCGTGCTGGTCGACGCCGGTGACCTTGGCGAAGTCGGGGCGGGCACACTTGGTGAACGCGCCGGGCAGCGACAGGCAGCCCTCGTCGCCCTCGTCCAGGTTGCGGTCCTTGCCCTCCGGAAGCTCCAGCACCGGATTGCAGACGACGCCCTGGACGCGCTTGCCCTCCTTGTCGGGGCAGTCGAACACGAACAGCTGCAGGTCAACGCCGACCTGGTTCGCCGCCAGGCCGACGCCCTCGGCCGCGTTCATCGTCGCGACCATGTCTGCGACGAGCGTCTGCAGTTCGTCCCCGAAGTCGGTGACAGGCTGATTGACCCGGTGCATGACGTCCTCGCCCCACCGCGTGATAGGCCGCACCGAACCGTTCCCAGGCAACGTAGACATGCGGAAAATCCTATCTGCCACCCCTCACAACGTCCTTGAGCACCCACCAACCGTTTCCGGATCGCCCGGATGGTTGGTGGGTGCCCCAGGTTGAGGCGGTGCTACTTGGCGTTGACCTCGTCGCGCCAGGAGACCCAGGCGCGGAGGAGGCCGAGGTCGTAGTCGGGGCCGGAGGAGTGGATCGTGAAGAGGCGGGTGCCGACGTCGAGGAGCGACTTGCCGACCTGGTCGGGGGTCTTGTCGCCGACGGCGACCGAGCGCTCGATCTCGCCGGGGTCGCGGCCGATCGTCTTGCAGTGCTCGTCCAGTACGGCGTGCTTGTGCGCGATCGTCTCGGCGTCGCCGAACCCGTGCCAGATGTTCGCGTGCTTGGCGACGAGCTTCAGCGTCTTCTTCTCACCGCCGCCGCCGATCAGCACCGGGATGTCCCGGGTCGGCTTCGGGTTGAGCTTCTCCCAGCGCTGCTCGATCCGCGGCAGCGCCTCGCCGAGGGCGTCCAGCCGGCCGCCCGCCGTACCGAACTCGTAGCCGTACTCGTCGTAGTCCTTCTCGAACCAGCCGGAGCCGATACCGAAGATCAGCCGGCCGTCGCTGATGTGGTCGACCGTCCGCGCCATGTCGGCGAGCAGGTCGGGGTTGCGGTAGGAGTTGCAGGTGACCAGGGCGCCGAACTCGACCCGCTCGGTCGCCTCGGCCCAGGCGGCCAGCATGGTCCAGCACTCGAAGTGCAGACCCTCGGGCTCACCGCTGAGCGGGTAGAAGTGGTCCCAGTTGAAAACAACGTCGACGCCGATCTCTTCGGCCGCCGCGACGGTCCGCCGGATGTCGGCGTACTGGGCGTGCTGGGGCTGGATCTGCAGACCGATCCGGACGGGGAACGCGCCGTACGGACGGTCGGTGGAATCGGAAGCTGTCATACCCGGAATCCTATCCCGCTTATCGGAGGACCCTCCGGATAGGTCACTGGCTGAAGTACGCCGCCAAGTGGCCGAGCATCGTGCCGACGCCGGGTTCGATCGTGGCCTGCTGCTCGTCGGACAGCCCGACGCTGCGGTAGTCGAGCCGCGTGCGGCCGTCGGCGAGGGCGGTCAGGTCGACGGTGATGTCCTCGGCGGGCTGGTCGAAGTGCAGGACCAGGTGGTGCGGGAGGTCCAGCTCGCCGAAGCGGAGCATGAACGGGACCTCGGTGCCGTCCGCGGCGACGAACACGGCCGAGATCAGGCCGCCGGGGCGGACGTCGATCGTGACCCGGTCGGACGGGGTGCGGAAACCTTCGGCGACGAACCAGGCGGCGAACGGCTCGGGCTCGGTGAACGCCCGGACCACGTCGGTGGGTGGGGCGTCGACGATCTGCTGCAGGCTGAACATGGCTGGGGCCTCCATCGGGATCGGGCTGACTCAAGCACTGTCCCGCGAGGCGTTTACGGTTTGTTTCCGGTCGGAGCCGGTCGGCGGTCGCGATCCGGGGCGAGCCGCGGAGGTCGCGCAGAGGGTGGGTGCTGCGGCCGGGACATTGGAGGAGGCAGCGGCGTACGGCGTGGTCGTGCTCCTGGCTGTGCGCGCCGTTAGCTGCGGCGTTCGGTACGGTCCTGCCCGGCCAGCCGCAGGCTCCAGACGGGGAACAGCAGATAGGTCCCGGCCCAGCTCAGTCCGGCCACGAATGTCCAGGCCGGGGCGTTGTCCATGTCGTCGAGACCCATCACGATCCCTGGTACGCCGACCAGCCCGAGCAGCATCACCAGACCGGCAACCAACGCCGCTCGTGGCAGTCGTGGCAACCCGAGGCGGCTGATCCCGACCAGCCAGACCCCGATCAGAGCGAACCCGAAACTCGACCACAGCCCGGCGAGGTAGAAGCCGGTGATGTCGGCAACCACCAGCACGGTGCCCACGACCGTCAGCACCGCCCCGACCACGGCAACTCCGAAGAGGACGGACCGACGGGTGGGCGAGGAGGTGCCGAGTGATGTGGTGGTGCGGAGGAGCCAGGCGAGGGCGGCGCTGAGGACGCCCAGGAGTGCGTTGCCGATGTCGTTGATGATTCCGAAGGGCTCGCCGGCGGCGTAGAAGGCGATCAGGCAGGCGCAGGTGGTGAGGCCCACGATGCCGTGGGTTCTCGCCACTACCGGGGCTTCAGCCTTCACCCTTGGATGATCGCGCAAACAGCTGGTTCAAGTCAGCCTGTGGGATCTGGTCGGCGGCGAAGGTGATCGTGCCCTGCGTCGCGAGCTCCTCCGCGCCGCGGCGGATGAAGCCGAGCGCGGCCCGGGCAGTGCTGCCGCCGAGGCTGATCCGGACCACGCCGGCCGCCTGCAGGTCGGCGACTGTCAGCGTGGAGGTGCCCAGACCGATGACGACGTTCAGCGGCCCGTCGATCTCGGCGACGAGGGTGCGGATCGTGTCGAGGTCGTTGACGCCCGGGACGTACAGGCAGTCCGCTCCGGCTGCGCGGAAGCGGTTCGCCCGGTCGATCGAGTCGCTCAGCGACGTCGGCGTACGCAGCAACTGCCCATCGGTCCGTGCGGTCAGCACGAACTCGTCCCCGGCCGCCTCGCGCGCGGCCACGATCCGCTCGACCGCGAGCTCGACGTCGTACAGCTCCCGACCGTCGTAGTCCTCGATGTTCCCGCCGGCCAACCCGGCCTCGCGGGCCAGCCCGATCGTCTCCGCGACCTGCGACGGCTCAGCGCCGTACCCGTCCTCGAGGTCGCCGTTCACCGGTACGGCGCTCGCCGCCGCGATCTCCCGCACCCGGTCGAACATCTGCTCCCGCGACACCGCGGGCGCCCCGTCCGGCAGCGTGTGATCGCCCTTCGCCAGCGAGAACGCGATCCCGGCGCTGGTCGTCGCGATCGCCGGGAACCCGGCCGCCGCCAGGATCACCGCACTCCCGGCATCCCAGGCATTCGGCATCACGAACCGACCGGCATGCAACTCACGAAACGTCATGCCCCAACTCTGCCACCGCCAAAGTTCGGCGCCGGCCGCACTACTCGATTTGCGAAGCGGCGGCTTCGTCGAGGAGCCACAGTGTGCGATTGCGGCCCTTGGGGGCCGAGGCAGGGAGGGTGCTGGTTTCCTTCAGGGCCCCGGCCACCGCAGCGGCCTTGTCCTCACCGGAGACGACGAACCAGACCTCGCGCGAGCGGTTCAGGGCCGGGACCGTGAGCGAGATGCGGGTCGGCGGCGGCTTGGGGGAGTCGTGCACCGCGACCGCCGCCACGTCGGTGACGGCGACCTGCGGGTAGCCTGGGAACAACGACGCCACGTGCCCGTCCGGCCCGACACCCAGCATCAGTACGTCGAACGCCGGTACGGCGCGGCGCTTGTCGTCGCTCAACGCCGAGATGGCCGCAGCGAGTTCGCTGGCGTACGCCTCGGCGGCTGCCTCGGGCGACTGCCCGGTATCGGCCGGCATCGGGTGGACGCGAGCCGGGTCGACGTCCATGTGGGCGAGGAGGGCGTCGCGGGCCTGGGTCTCGTTGCGCTCGGGGTCGCCGGGCGGCAGGAACCGCTCGTCGCCCCACCAGAACTCGACCCGCTGCCAGTCGATGCTCGCCCCGGCCGGCGACTCGGCGACGGAGCGGTAGACCGCAGCCGCGACCCGGCCGCCGGTCAGGACCACCTGCGCGACGCGGCCGTTGCTCTGGGCATCGACCAGCGCGGTGATGAAACGTGCCGCCACTGCGTGCGCCAACGCCGTGGCATCGCGGTGGATCAACAGTTCCGGGTCGACCACCCGGCTGGGAGCCGATGCATCGGTCATGAGCGTCCCACCGCCTTCTTACCCGCAGCCTTCTTGGCTGCCGTCTTCTTCGCCGCGGACTTCTTCGCAGCCGCCTTCGTCGCCGGGGCTGCCTTCTTCGCGGCCGGCTTCTCGGCGGCCACGACCTTCTTGCCTGCCGCGGTCACCTTGGCGGCCGTGGACGTGCGCGCCGTCTCCGCGACCTTCTTCGCGTCGGCCGGCATCGCGTCCCGCTCGACCATGCAGGCCAGCGTCTTCGCGTACACGTCGTCCGGATCGAGCCGCCGCAGCTCCTCGCTCAACAGCTCGGACGTCGTACGCCGCTTCAACGCCACCGGCCGATCCGGCTGGCCCGGCACGCTGAACGTCGCCATCGCACCGTCCGGTCGCGTCAACGCGATCGGACCGGACGGCGTGAACAGCCGTACGGCGGTCACACCCGGACCTCGCGAATTCCGCTGCTCCACCGGCACCTTCAGCCGCGACTGCAACCACGCGGCCATCAGATCCGCACTCGGGTTCCCGCGAGCGGCCGCGACCTCGGCCCCGGTCACCTTCGTCGGGTACTGGTCCAGCGCGGCCGCCATCAGCGCACGCCACGGCGTCAACCGTGTCCACGCGAAGTCCGTGTCACCAGGCGCGTACCCCTCGGCCCGCGCGCTGTAGTCGACCGACGCCCGCCGCGTGGCAGCCGCGTCGGTCACCCGGCGCCGACCCAGCCGGCCCAACGGATCCTCGGCGGGCACCCGCGGCCCACCGCCCGGCCACCAGACGATGACGGGGGAGTCGGGCAGCAACAGCGGCGTGATCACGGACTCCGGCACCTTCGCCAGTTCACCGTGCAGCCGCAGCAGCACCGCTTCACCCGGAATGCCCTCGCCGACCCGCACCTCGGCGTCCAGTCCGGACGCACCGCGGCCCGGCCGCAGGATCGCGACCAGGACCCGGGACGGGTGTTCGCGACCGGCCTCGTTCGCGGCCTTCATCGCGTCGTGGTGGGACGCCTCGTCGACGACCACCACGATGGTGCCGACCATGCCCATGGCCGGCGACCCCGCGTTCCGCCGGGCCTTCAGCAGCGCCGACGCGATCTCGCTCGACGTGGTGTCGGTCAGGTCGATGATCATGGCCGCCTCCAGGCACGTCCGTCGCGGGCGAGCATCTCGTGGGCCGAGTCCGGGCCCCAGTCACCGGACGCGTACTGCTCCGGCTTCCCGTGCCGCGCCCAGTAGTCGAGCACCGGGTCGAGGATCTTCCAGCCCAGTTCGACCTCGGTGTGCTGCGGGAACAGCGGCGGATCACCGAGCAGTACGTCGAGGATCAGCCGCTCGTACGCCTCGGGGGAGGACTCCGTGAACGACCCGCCGTACGCGAAGTCCATGTTCACGTCGCGGATCTCCATCGACGTACCGGGCACCTTCGCGCCGAAGCGCACCGTGATGCCCTCGTCCGGCTGGATCCGCAGCACCAGGGCGTTCTGCCCGAGCTCTTCGGTCTCGGTCTTGTTGAACGGCAGGTGCGGCGCGCGCTTGAACATCACCGCGACCTCGGTGACGCGCCGGCCGAGCCGCTTGCCGGTACGCAGGTAGAACGGGACGCCCGCCCAGCGCCGGGTGTCGACGTCGACCCGCAGCGCGGCGAACGTCTCCGTCGCCGACGACGCCGGAATGCCGTCCTCCTGCAGGTAGCCCTTCACCTTCGAGCCACCGGCCCAGCCCGCCGCGTACTGCCCACGCGCACTGTGCAGGTCGAGCCGCTCCGGCAGCTGTACGGCGTTCAGCACCTTCTTCTTCTCCTGGCGCAGCGACCAGGCGTCGAAGCTGACCGGCTCCTCCATCGCGACCAGCGCGAGCAGTTGGAGGAGGTGGTTCTGGATCACGTCGCGCGCGGCGCCGATGCCGTCGTAGTACCCGGCGCGGCCGCCGATGCCGATGTCCTCGGCCATCGTGATCTGTACGTGGTCGACGTAGTTGCTGTTCCAGATCGGCTCGAACATCGCGTTCGCGAATCGCAGCGCGAGGATGTTCTGGACCGTCTCCTTGCCCAGGTAGTGGTCGATCCGGAAGACCGCCTCGGGCGGGAACACGGACTCGACGACCTGGTTCAGCTCGCGGGCGCTCTTCAGGTCGTGACCGAACGGCTTCTCGATCACCACCCGCCGCCACGAGCCGGGGTGCTCGTCGGTCAACCCGTGCTCGGACAGCTGCCGCACGACCTCCGGGAACAGTCCCGGCGGGATCGACAGGTAGAACGCGTGGTTGCCGCCGGTCCCGCGGGTGACGTCCAGCTCGTCGACCGTCTCCCGGAGCCGCTTGAACGCCTCGTCGTCGGTCAGGTCGCCCGGCACGAACCGGAAGCCCTCGGCGAGCTGCTGCCAGACCTCCTCGCGGAACGGTGTCCGCGCGTGCTCTTTCACCGAGTCGTGCACGATCTGGGCGAAGTCCTGGTTGGTGTAGTCACGACGGGCGAACCCGACCAGGGCGAAACCCGGGGGCAGCAGCCCCCGGTTCGCCAGGTCGTAGACCGCCGGCATCAGCTTCTTGCGGGCCAGGTCGCCGGTGACCCCGAAGATCACCAGGCTGCACGGCCCGGCGATCCTCGGCAGCCGCCGATCCTGGGGATCGCGCAGCGGGTTCACCGGACCTGTCGGCTCTTCGCCGAGCTCAGCGGTCATGGGCCGCTTTCCTCCGAGTGTCGTGTTACTTGAACAGGGACAAAAGCTGCTGTACGCCGGACGCCACGTCCGTCAGGTGCAGACGCAGCACCGGACGGCCGCGCTCCGCGATGACGCCCGCATCACCGGCCGCCTGTGCCGAGATCAGCGTCCCGAACGTGAACGGCCGGTCCGGGATCTCCACGTCGGTCGGATGCGCCCCGGTGATCTGCAGGAACACGCCCTCCGGGTGGCCGCCCTTGTGGTACTGGCCGGTCGAGTGCAGGAACCGCGGGCCCCAGCCGAAGGTCACCGGACGGTCCGTCTTGGCCGCCAGCGCCGGCCGGATCGCGATCAGGTCGGCGTCCCGCTCGGAGTCCAGGTACGCCATCACCGCGACGTAGCCCTTCGGATCGAGCTTGCCCAGCAGCGCGTCGACCGCGCCCTGCAGCGAGTCCACACCGTCGAGCAGGCCCTCAGTGGCTCGGACCTCCACGGCGCCGTCGGTGAACGCGGCCGCTTCCGGCTCCGGCTGCGCGTCGAGCAGACCACGCGCCGCCTTCTTCGCGCTCTCCACGTCCGGCTGGTCGAACGGGTTGATGCCGAGCAGGTAGCCCGCTACCGCAGTCGCCACCTCCCACAGCAGGAACTGACCGCCGAGCGAACCGGAGGTCAATGCCGTCGGCACGCCACTGGTCGCCTTCTCCGCCAGCAGAGCATTCGTGAGATCGGCAGCCTCGCTACGCAGCTCCGGAGCGGTCACCTCGACCGCGACCGGGAGTACGCCGGTGCCGTTCTTGCCGGTGCTCTCCGCGATCAGCTGCTCGGCCCAGTCCGGGAAACCGACGATGTCGGAACCGTCGGCCGTGATGATCGCCTTGTCGCGACCTGCGCTGGCGGCGAGCACCGCGCCCAGCCACAGCGCCGGGTTGTCGGTGGAGTCGGCCTGCAACGCCGGCGCCGCCTCGGCTGCCTGGTCGAGCAGCTCGGCGATGTCGGCGCCGGCCAGACCGGACGGCACCAGGCCGAACGCCGTCAGCGCGCTGTACCGTCCGCCGACGTTCGGGTCCGCGAGGAACGTCTTGCGGTAGCCCTCGTCCGCCGACAGCTTCTCGAACGGCGAACCCGGGTCCGTCACGACGACGATCCGCGAGGCCGCGTCGATGCCCGCGTCGGTGAACGCCTTGGCGAAGGTACGGCGGTGGCTGTCGGTCTCGACCGTCCCGCCGGACTTGCTGGACACCACGATCACGGTCTTCGACAGGTCACCGTCCAGGGCGCGCTTGACCACGCTCGGGTCGGTCGAGTCGAGGACGACGAGCTCCACGCCCGCCGTCCGGGTGATGACCTCCGGAGCCAGCGACGAGCCGCCCATGCCGGACAGCACGGTCCGGTCCAGGCCCTCGGACCGCAGGTCGGCCTGCAGCGCCTCGATCTCGGCCAGCAGCGGCCGTGAGGTGTCGTGCAGGTCGACCCAGCCGAGCCGGATCGACGCCTCGGACTCGGCGTCCGGGCCCCAGATCGTCGCGTCCTTCGCGGCGATCCGGGAGGCGATCTTCTCCGCGACCAGCTTGTCGACGACCTCGGCCCAGTCGCCGTTCTGGGTGGTGACCTTCGGAGTGCTCACTTGGCAGCCGCCTTGAGGGCCGACGCGACGGTGTCCTGCAGCTCGGACCAGGAGGCGTCGAACTTCGAGACGCCCTCGTCCTCGAGCAGCTGCACGACCTCGTCGTACGAGATGCCCAGCCTCTCCAGGTCGTCGATCACCTTGCGGTCGGCCGCATAGTCGCCGCGGACCGTGTCGCCGGTGATCTCGCTGTGCTCCTCGACCGCCTTGATGGTTGCCTCCGGCATCGTGTTCACGACGCCGCGGGTGACCAGGTTGTCGACGTACAGGGTGGGGGAGTACGACGGGTCCTTGGTGCCGGTCGACGCCCACAGCGGGCGCTGCGGCTTGGCGCCGGCGGTCTCCAGCTCCCGCCAGCGGTCGGAGGCGAAGATCTCCTCGTACGCCTGGAACGCGAGCCGGGCGTTGGCGATCGCGGCCTTGCCCTTCAGCGCCTTGGCCTCGGCGGTGCCGATCGCCTCCAGCCGCTTGTCGATCTCGGTGTCCACCCGGCTGACGAAGAACGACGCGACGCTGGCCATCTTGGTGACGTCGTGACCGTTCTCGACGGCCTGCTCGAGACCGGTCAGGAACGCGTCCGCAACCGCCTTGTAGCGCTCCAGCGAGAAGATCAGCGTCACGTTCACGCTGATCCCGGCGGCCAGCGTCTGGGTGATCGCCGGCAGGCCTGCCTTGGTGGCCGGGATCTTGATGAACACGTTCTCCCGGCCGACGATGTCCCACAGCTGCTTGGCCTGCTCGACGGTCTTCGCGGTGTCGTGCGCGAGCGTCGGCTCGACCTCGATCGACACCCGGCCGTCCTGGCCCTCGGAGTCGTCGTACGCCGGCTTGAACACGTCGGCGGCGTCACGGACGTCGCTCGTCGTGATCACCCGGATGGCCTCGTCGACGGACACGCCCTCGGCGGCCAGCCGGCCGATCGTCTCGGCGTACGCGTCGGCGTCCGAGATGGCCTTCGCGAAGATGGTCGGGTTCGTGGTCACGCCGACCACATGCTTGTCCTCGATCAGCGCCTGCAGGCTGCCGCTGGTCAGCCGCTCACGGGACAGGTCGTCCAGCCAGATGGAGACACCCGCGTCGGCGAGTGCTTTCAAGCGATCGTTCATGGTTCCGATGCCTTCTTCCGAAATCTTCTGTTGTCAGGTGTCTCAGTTGGCCTGTCCGGTGCCGCCGGCGTCGGCCGGTCCGACCGGCCCGGCGGCGGCGCGGCCGGGCGGGACACCCGGTCCGCTGATCTGCGCGGCGGCGGCGATGCTGTCCTTCGCGGCCTGCACGACCGCCTCGGTGGTGATGCCGAACTCTTCGTACAGCGTCTGGTACGCCGCGGACGCGCCGTAGTGCTCCAGGCTCACCGAGCGGCCGGCGTCGCCGACGATGTCGTGCCAGCTCTGCGCGATCCCGGCCTCGACCGAGACCCGGGCCCGCACGTCCGCCGGGATGACCGACTCGCGGTACGCGTCGTCCTGCTCGTCGAACCACTCGCGGGACACCATCGACACCACGCGGGCGTTGACGCCCTCGTCGGCCAGGACCTTGCGGGCCTCGACCGCGATCTGCAGCTCGGAGCCGGTGCCGATCAGCACCACGTCCGGCGTGCCTTCGGTGTCGAGCAGCACGTAACCGCCCTTGTGCACGTTCTCGGTGGTCGCGAAGCCGTCGGTGCCGCGCGGGAACGTCGGCACGTTCTGCCGGGTCAGTGCCAGGCCGGCCGGGCGGTCGGTGTGCTCGAGGATGGTCGCCCACGCGGCCGCCGTCTCGTTCGCGTCACCGGGCCGTACGACGTCCAGGCCCGGGATCGCCCGCAGCGCCGAGAGGTGCTCGATCGGCTGGTGCGTCGGACCGTCCTCGCCGAGACCGATCGAGTCGTGCGTCCACACGTACGTCACCGGCAGCTGCATCAGCGCGGCCAGCCGGACGGAGGGACGCATGTAGTCGGAGAAGACCAGGAACGTACCGCCGTACGGGCGGGTCAGGCCGTGCAGCGCGATGCCGTTCAGCACCGAGCCCATGGCGTGCTCGCGGATCCCGAAGTGCAGGACCCGGCCGTACTCGTCGCCGGAGAACTCCTTGGTCGAGAACTCCGCCGGGATGAAGGACGGCTGGCCCTTCGGGGTGGTGTTGTTCGAACCGGCCAGGTCGGCCGAGCCGCCCCAGAGCTCGGGGAGCTCCGGTGCGAGTTTGGTCAGCACCTCACCGGAGGCGGCGCGGGTCGCGACCCCCTTGGCGTCGGCGTCCCAGCTCGGCAGGGCGTCCTTCCAGCCGGCCGGCAGTTCCCGCTTGGAGAGCCGGTCGAGCAGCGCGGCCCGCTCCGGGTTCGCGGCCTTCCACTCGTCGAACTTCGCGGTCCACTCGGCCTCCAGGACCTTGCCCCGGTCCAGCGCCTGGCGGGTGTGCGCGATCACGTCGTCGGCGACCTGGAACGACTGCTCCGGATCCCAGCCGAGCACCTTCTTGGTCGCGGCGACCTCGTCGGCGCCGAGCGCCGAGCCGTGGATCTTGCCGGTGTTCTGCTTGTTCGGGGCCGGCCAGCCGATGATGGTGTGCAGCCGGATGAAGCTCGGCTTGTCGGTCACGGCCCGGGCCGCCTCGAGCGCGTCGTACAGCGCCTGGACGTCCTCCTCGTAACCGGTGCCGCCGAGCGTCCAGTCGACGTCCTGGACGTGCCAGCCGTACGCCGCGTAGCGGGCCGCCACGTCCTCGGACAGTGCGACGTCGGTGTTGTCCTCGATCGAGATCTTGTTCGCGTCGTAGATGATCGTCAGGTTGCCGAGCTTCTGGTGCCCGGCCAGCGACGACGCCTCGGAGGCGACGCCTTCCTCGATGTCACCGTCGGACGCGATCACGTAGATCTGGTGGTCGAACAGGCTCTCGCCCTTCGGCGCGTCCGGGTCGAGCAGGCCGCGCTCCCGGCGGGCCGCCATCGCCATGCCGACCGCGTTGCCGATGCCCTGGCCGAGCGGGCCGGTGGTGGTCTCGACGCCGGCGGTGTGCCGGTACTCGGGGTGGCCCGGGGTCTTGCTGCCCCAGGTCCGCAGCGACTTCAGGTCGTCCAGCTCGAGGCCGAAGCCGGCCAGGTAGAGCTGGATGTACAAGGTCAGGCTGGAGTGTCCCGCGGACAGCACGAACCGGTCGCGGCCGGCCCAGTGGGTGTCCGCCGGGTTGTGCCGCATCACCTTCTGGAACAGCAGGTACGCCGCCGGTGCGAGGCTCATCGCCGTACCGGGATGTCCGTTGCCGACCTTCTCGACCGCATCCATCGCGAGCACCCGTACGGTGTCGACCGCGCGCTGGTCCAGTTCGGTCCATTCAAGCTTTGGGCTGGTCTTCTCCGTCACGCCGGCGGCGCTCCTCTCGATGGTGACCTTCTAGGTGTCTCACGCAGAGCCTACTGTGACGCGGCCTGTCGGCTGCACATTGCTCCAAGGCTTGTCAACCAGCTGGTAACTGGTGCTGTTCCCGGACGTCTCCGACATCACACCCGGCCGATCGGAGGGGGGTGCGAGAACCCTCCTACGGGGCGTCGTAGACTGCTGAATCGTCAGCGCCGCTCATCCGGCGTCAACCCACTCTGTTCGAGGTGTTCGTGACGGCCGTCGACCCGCGTTCTGCCGCGACGACGTCGTACCCGACGCCGCTGCCGGACGCTACCGCTGTATCAGCTGCAACGGTGAGTCCGTCGGTGCGCGACGTGGTGAAGGCGTACGTCGGTCTGACCAAGCCGCGCATCATCGAGCTGCTCCTGATCACCACCGTGCCGGTGATGTTCCTGGCAGCCGGTGGCGTGCCCGGTCTCGAGGTGGTCGTGGCCACGCTGATCGGCGGCGTGCTCGCCTCCGGCAGCGCCAACACGATCAACTGCGTCCTCGACCGCGACATCGACGAGCAGATGCGCCGGACCCGGCGCCGCCCGCTGCCGCGGCACGCGGTCAGCCCGCGCTCGGCGACGATCTTCGGCGTCGTGCTCGGTGTGCTGGCGACCCTCGAGCTCGGCTTCTTCGTGAACTGGCTGTCCTCCGGCCTCGCGCTGGCCGCGAACCTGTTCTACGTCTTCGGCTACACGATGGTGCTCAAGCGCCGGACCGTGCAGAACATCGTCTGGGGCGGGATCGCAGGCTGCTTCCCGACCCTGATCGGCTGGACCGCGGTCACCGGCAAGCTGGCCTGGACGCCGGTCGTGCTGTTCCTGGTCGTCTTCTTCTGGACGCCGCCGCACACCTGGTCGCTCGCGATGCGGTACCGCGAGGACTACGCGTCGGTCGACGTGCCGATGCTTCCCGTGGTCGCCACCCCGGTCGCCACCGCGCGGCAGATCATGGCGTACTCCGTGGTCATGGTGATCACGTCGCTGGCGCTCTGGCCGATCGGCGACACCGGCTGGGTGTACCCGCTGGCCGCGGTCGTGCTCGGTTTCGTGTTCCTCCGCGAGGCGCGCCGGTTGTTGGTCCGGGCCCACACCGGCGCGGACGGCGCCGCGCTGCGCCCGATGCGGCTCTTCCACTTCTCGAACATCTACCTCGCGCTGCTGTTCATCGCCGCCGCGATCGATCCGCTGCTGCACTGAGGCCAGGTCCTACAGCCGTGCCCTACAGCCGGGCGCGGTCGGCCGCGGGCATCCACGTGTCGCCCGCCGCTTCCAGCGGTACGCCGTACAGCCTGGAAGCAGCATCCTGGACGGCCTGGACCCGGCTGTCCGGAACCCGGCGCCGCCACATCGCCCACCACGCGAACACCGGCACCGGATCGACGATCGGTACGACGGCGAGCCCCGGACCGGGTGCCGCCATCGCCCCGCCGAACAGCGTGCCGAGCCCCGGATCGTCTGCGAGCCTGCCGAGGAAGTACTCGAGACCCAGCGTCGACCCGGTGCGGTCCACCGTCAGCCCGAAGTCCGCGCACAGCTCGTCGACGAGGTCGATCCACTCCCGCGGCGCCCCGGTCATCGGGAACCAGAGCCGAGCGTCCCGCAGGTCCGCCATCGGTACGGCGTCGCGTCCCGCCAGCGGATGGCGTGCGCCGACCAGGAGCCGGATCGGCTCGAGCAGCACGACCCGGCGCCGGAGGTCGGCAGGCCACGGTCCGGTGACCGCGCCGGCCCGTCCCAAGGCGATGTCGACGTCTGTCGTCCGCAGCGCCTCGAGGGCGTCGTGGTGATCGGTCCGGGTCCGGGCCTCGACGACGACGTCGCCGCGCTGCGCCACGCCGCGCGCGATCAGCATCGACGACAGGTGGTCGTCGAGAACGTCGATCCGCAGTGGGCCCGCGTTCCTCGCCGCCTCGACGGCGAGGGCGTCGGCGGTGTCGACCGCCTGCCGGGCCAGCGGCAGCAGCCGGCGACCGGTCTCGGTGATCCGGACGTTCCGGAGCGACCGGTCGAACAGTGACACCCCGAGCTGGCTCTCCAGCCGGTTGATCCGCTTCGAGATCGCCTGCTGGGAGATGACGAGCCGCTCGGCGGCCCGGCCGAAGTGACCTTCGTCGGCGACCGTCACGAAGGCCCGCAGGGTGCCCGAGTCGAGGTCCACGCCGTCATCCTGTCCGACAACCGCTGGTTGTCAACGGGCGAGCGATGGCTGTTGGACCCGGGTGCTCGTGCCGGGGTCTGGTGGAGGTGTTCATCGGACGACCGAGGAGATCGACATGACGCGCATGCTGCACCGGCTCGGACGGCTGTGCGGGACGCATCCCTGGCGCGTGGCCGTGCTCTGGCTGCTCCTGCTCGGGGCGGTGACCGGTGCCTCGGTGGCTGCCGGCGGCAGCCTGCGCGACACGGCCGACGTTCCGGGTACGTCGAGCGCGCGGGCGACCGCGATGCTTCGGGACCACTTCCCGGATCGCAGCGGTGCCGTGGCCCACGTGGTGGCTCGCGCCACCGCTGGACTGCCTGCCGGTGCAATCGACCGGACCGTGCACTCCCTACGGTCGGTGGAACACGTCCAGACGGTGACGCCGTCCGTCACGCCGGACGGGCGGTCGGCGTTGATCGCCGTACAGTTCGCAGTCGGGCCGGAGGGACTCGATCTGAAGGAGACCACGGCCGCGCTGACCGGGGCTGCGGCTCCGCTGCGGGAGGCGAGCGCCCAGGTCGCCGTCGGCGGCCAGGTCCCGGAAGGGGTGCAGGGCCCGAACGGAGTCGCCGAGGCGATCGGGGTCGCGGTCGCGATCGTCGTGCTGATTCTGGTGTTCGGCTCGTTGCTCGCGGCCGGGCTGCCGTTGCTGATGGCGCTGGTCGGGATCGGCGTGGGCATGGGGCTGATCGGGTTGCTCGCGGCGGTCGCCGACGTGAGCACGGTGAGCCCGACCCTCGGATCGATGCTCGGACTCGGCGTCGGGATCGACTACAGCCTGCTGATCATCGCCCGGTATCGCGACGAACTCGGACGCGGGTCGGCTCCGCTCGACGCGGTCGCCGAGGCGGTGGCGACGGCCGGGCATGCGGTGGTGTTCGCCGGGCTGTGCGTGCTGATCGGCATCCTCGGGCTGGCGTTCAGCGGCATCCCCAGCTTCACGACAATGGGGTTGGCGGCCGGGGTGGTGGTGCTGGCGACGATGCTCGCCGCGATCACCCTGCTGCCGGCGATCCTCGTGCCCGCAGGACGCCGGGTGTTGCCCCGGCGAGCACCTCGCGGTCAGGCGCCGCCGGCCTTCCGCTCCGCCTGGGCGGAGCGGTCCACGGGGGCCGTGGTGCGGCGGCCGGTGCTTGCCCTCGCGGCCGGACTGATCGCGCTGGGCGTGATCGCGGCGCCGGTGGCCGGGCTGCGTCTCGGTCAGAACGACGCCGGCAGCGAACCGCTGTCGAACCCGACGCGGCAGGCGTACGACCTGGTCGCCCAGCACTTCGGTCCTGGGTGGAACGGGCCGCTCGCCGTGGTCGTCGACCGCGCAAGGGTCGATGACACGAGCCTCGCGAGCCGGGTGGCATCCCGACCGGACGTCGCGGACGTGGTGCCGCCGCTGCGATCGGCCGACGGTACGACGGCCGTGCTGACCGTCGTACCGAAGACAGGTCCGCAGGACGCGGCGACGTACGAGCTGGTCCGTGCGCTGCACCGGGAGTTGCCCGGCGGTGCCGAGCTGGCGGGGCCGACGGCAACGACGGTGGACATGACGACGGTCCTGCAGCAACGGCTGTGGCTGGTGATCCTCGTCGTGCTGGCGGCGACGTGCGTGCTGCTGGTGGCGGTGTTCCGCTCGCTCGTGCTGGCGGTCAAGGCGGTGCTGGCCAACCTGCTCTCGGTGGCCGCGTCGTTCGGTGCGTTGACGGTGGCGTTCCAGACCTCGCCGGGCTCGGAACTGCTCGGTCTCGCCGAGCCGGTGCCGATCGTCGCCTGGGCGCCGGTGGTGCTGTTCGCGATCCTCTTCGGGCTGTCGACCGACTACGAGGTGTTCATGCTGAGCCGGGTCCGGGAGGCGTACGACGCGGGCCTGCCGCACCGGGAGGCCGTGGTCGAGGGGCTCGCGTCGAGTGCGAAGGTGATCACCTGCGCGGCCGCGATCATGATCGCGGTGGCGGCCGGGTTCGCGGCCGACCCGGCCGTCATGGTGAAGATCGTCGGCGTCGGCCTGGCGGTGGCGATCTTCCTGGATGTGACGCTGGTCCGGATGCTCGTCGTGCCCGCGGTGCTCGCGCTGCTGGGCGACCGGACGTGGTATCTGCCGGGTGCCGCACGGTCCCGGGGCGAACGCGGTGCGTTACCCCGTTGACCTGAACGTGATCTGATGTTGCGATGGGCATCTGCCTGTGGACGGGGATCCACGCCTGGGGAGGCGTTACAGCAGGGGGATTCGCATGGGGGTACGAACACGCATCGCCGCGGTCGCGGCACTCGCTCTGACCGCCACGGTCCTGGTCGCGGGCCAGGCCGAGGCCGGGGGCAACCACTCGAGTTTGAAGCCGGTGGCAACGGGTCTGGACGGGCCGCGCGGCGTCTCGACGTACAAGGACAAGGTCATCTACAGCGTCACCGACGGCTCGGTGTACGCGACCGACGGCCACAAGACCTGGAAGCTCGGCCAGGTCCCGGGAGGATTCGCACCGGCGATCGACACGAACAAATGGGGTACAACGTACGCCCTGACCGGCGGTGGCGGTCCGGAAGGCGACACCCCGCCAGGCGGCGCCACCCTGTTCCGGCTGCGTCCGGGCAAGTCGCCGGTCCCGGTCGCGGACATCGGCAAGTACCAGTCGCACGACCCGGATCCGTACAACCTGGCCGACCCGCCGACCGAGTCGAACCCGTTCGGTGTCGCGGCGCTACGGGACGGCACCGTGCTGGTGGCGGATGCCGCCGGCAACGACCTGCTCCGGGTCTGGCCGAACGGCAAGATCCAGACCGTTGCCCGGTTGAAGCCGCGCGTGGTGAAGACGCCGGCCGGCCTCGGACCGGAGGCCCCGCCGGCCGGGACGATGATCCCCGCCGAAGCCGTCGCCACCTCGGTGACGGTCGGTTCGGACGGCTACTGGTACGTCGGTGAACTCCGCGGCTTCCCGGCGACACCGGGAACGTCGGAGATCTGGCGGATCAAGCCAGGCTCCGTGGGAGCGGTATGTGATCCGGTCAAGCCGAACAAGGGCAATTGCAAGCGGTACGCCGACGGCTACACGTCGA
Source organism: Kribbella sp. VKM Ac-2566 (assembly GCF_004366005.1). Taxonomy (NCBI): domain Bacteria; kingdom Bacillati; phylum Actinomycetota; class Actinomycetes; order Propionibacteriales; family Kribbellaceae; genus Kribbella; species Kribbella sp. VKM Ac-2566. The sequence continues at coordinate 229,864 of NZ_SODT01000013.1, forward strand.
TCGTCGACCTGGCCGGCGGCCCGCACGGCAAGCTGGCCGTGGTCCAGCTGGCCCGGGAGAGCTGGCTCAAGTTCGAGATGGGCGGCTCGACCATCGGCTCGCTGTACCTGCAGTACCCGGGCAAGGGACATCGGGCTGGGTACAAACGAGAACTGGTCCGCGGTCAGCTGAACCTGCCGGGAGGCACAGCTTTCAACCGGTGGGGCCAGTTGTTCGTCGCCGGACCGGTCTTCGGCCCCGGCGCGGTCTACCGAGTGAAGTACTGAGTGAAGTACTGAGTGAAGTACTGAGTGAAGTACTGAGTGAAGTGATCTGCTGAGTGACGCGCGGGGCGCCCGTCAGGTGGCGGGTGCCCCGCGTTGGCCCGAACGGCGGCCTTGTCGATCAGGTCAGGAGCCGATCGAGGCCCAGAAGGCGCATTGGTGTTCCTGGGCCAGGTCGGCCGAGGTGATTCTCGCAGGGGCGAGCGACTGGACGTGGTCCTTGTTCTGGAACGGCTGCCAGCGTGGCTGACCCGGACCGTTCGGGTTCCCGGTGCGTGCGAACTGGGTCCAGTAGCTCATCATCGTCGCGGAGAGTTCTTTCTGCCCGGGAGTGCTCGGGCCCGGGAGTTGCTCGTCGGCGAAGAGGTACTGCAGTTCGGCGCCGTGGTACGCGCCGGTCGGGAAGTTGGGCTTCGGAAGCGTGGTGAACCACGGAGCGGTCTCGTCGGCGAACTCGTACGCGAACAGCGGTGTCTGCGCGGCGATTGCGCGGTCTCGGTCGAGGACCGGGCAGCCCCACGCCCAGTCCGTGACCACGGCCGACAAAGCCTCGCCGGCCGAATGGAACTGTTCGACGGGATAGCGGGCCAGGACCCGTTCGGCGTCCGACTGCCCGAACAGCGTGTGGACTTCTTCTCTGTAACTGGCCGGGGTGGTCACCTGATCGGTTGCTGTTTCGATCGCGGCGGTGAACAGGCGGTGTTCGTCCCGCGTGGTGCCCTGGATGATCGGCACGTGGTTGAAGCGACCGGTTGCGAAGGCGCGGTCCGGGCTGAGAGGCAGCACTCCACCACCAACGGTCGGGCCTGATCCCACTCCGTCGTCGGACCACTTGGTGAGCTCCTCCGGCAGCTTGTCTCGCAAACAGGCCGCAGCGGCCGCCGGGTCGGCGCAGCCGATCTCGGCCGCGACCTCGAGGCCGTGCTGCTCGCGCTCGGAGCGGGGTAGCGGAAACCAGGTCGGCGGTCCGGGCGACCACTTCCGCCCGGTGCACTGGGCGCTCTGCAGGATCGCCTTCTGGAACAGTCCTGCGGATCCTGGCGCGACCAGGTGGGAACAGACGCTGGTGCCGCCGGCGGATTCACCGAAGATCGTGACATTGCCCGGATCGCCGCCGAATGCCGCCGCGTTGCGCCGGACCCACCGCAATGCGGCCTGCTGGTCCTCGAGGCCGAAGTTCCCCGAGAGTTGCCGAGCTCCGCCGTGGTCGAGCGCCGGATGGGCAAGGAAGCCGAAGATGCCCAGCCGGTAGTTGGGGCTGACCACGACGACCTGGCCGCTGTTCGCCAACTGCTGTGCGTCGTACAGGCTGCCGGCTCCGTTGATGAAGCCGTTGCCGTGGATCCACACCATCACCGGCAGCTTGTGTGCGCCGCTGTCGCGGGGCGTGGTGACGTTGAGGTAGAGGCAGTCCTCGGTCGTGCTGGCCTCGTCGATCAGCCCTCCGGCCTGGGCGCAGCGATTCCCGGGCTTGGTCGCGTCCCGGATGCCACGCCATGACGCGGCCCGTTGCGGCGATGCCCAGCGGAGTCGGCCGGTCGGCGGTGCGGCGTACGGAATTCCTTGGAAACGCCGGGCCTGCGGGGTGAGCGTGCCGCGTACTGCCCCGGCGTCCGTCGAAACCACGGCGTCTGCGGGAGTTTCCGGCGTACCACGGCTGTTCGTCGCGGCTTGGGCCGCACCTCCACAGGCCGCGGCCGAGCTCGCGAGAAGCGCCGCGGTCAGCAATGCTCCGAGCCGGCGAGAAAGGCCGGACCGCGGTCGTCGCCGAGCCGGTCCGTCGTGGTGATCCTGCTGTCCCATGGGCACGCTCGCATCCTCAGGTGTATTTGTGTGTGGGTCACACTAATATAAAGTGTAAGGTACACACGAAGTCAAACACCGCGTTTTGCCAGGCGTGAGGAGCCGACCTGATGCCGTTGACCGACGATGCGCACCTGCCGCCGGGGCTGGTGCTGGCGTGGGGTCTGCCCGCCAAGTCGAAGAACAAGCTCGGCCGGAAGCCGACGCAGAGCGTCGAGCAGATCGTCGACGCAGCCCTCGAGCTGGCCGATGCCGAGGGGTTCGCCGCGTTGTCGATGCCCAAGATCGCCCAGCGGCTGGGGCTGACCGCCAACGCGATCTACAGGTACGTCAGCTCGCGCGACGAGCTGCTGGTCCTGCTCGGTGACGCAGCCTGGGGTCCGGCGCCGGACGGGGTCGTCGGCGCACGGGACTGGCGAGCCGGGGCGACCGCCTGGACACAGGCGATGGTCGATCGGTGCGACATCCACCCATGGCTCTGCGATCTGCCGATCCGCGGAGCGCCGATGACGCCGAACCTGCTCGGCTGGGCAGAGGCGATCCTGAAGGTGCTGACCGGTGCCGGGCTCAGTCCCGCCGAAAGCCTGTCGTGCGCGTTGCTGCTGGACGGTTATGCCAGGCGGATCGCCAGTGCGCGGCGCGATGTGCGGGACAGCAGCGCGAGCACCGTCGAGCCGGCAGCGGTGGCACAGTTCCTGGAACCTCGGCTGCACGAGCTCGGATACTCGGTCCTGGCCGCTCTGATGGCCGGCGACCAGTACACCGACGAGATCCGCGACGCCGACGTGACCTTCGGGCTCGACCGAATCCTGGACGGCATCGACGTACTGATCACACAGCGGCCGCCGGGCGTTCGTCAGGTGGCGGGGGTGCCGCGTTCGCCGTAGACGGCTGTGACGAGGGCGATCAGTAGCCCGGCAAGGAACATGTGGACCAGGACGACACCCCACGGCAGGCCGGTGAAGTACTGCGTGAAGCCGACGGCGCCCTGCAGGAGTTCGACGGCGAGCAGCCAGGCGGCGAGCTTGCGGAGCGTGCGTGAGGTCGCTGTCACGCGGGTCGCGATCACCAGCGCGATCGAGATTCCGAGCAGGCCGAACACCACATCCGAGTGCAGCTGACTGACCAGCTCGGGGTCGAACCCGTTGCGGCCGGTCTCCGGATCACCCGAGTGCGGCCCGGCCCCGGTCACAATGGTGCCGAGGGCAACGGTCAGCCAGACCGCCACCACCGAGGCGGTGGCGAGCGCGCGGACCACCGGGGGAGTGTGCGGGTACGGGCTGGTGCGCGAGCGGCGCATCATCGAGACCGTCAGCGTGATGATGATCGGCGAGACCAGGAAGTGCGCCGAGACGATCCAGGGGTTCAGGCCGGTGAGGACGCTGATGCCGCCGATCACCCCTTGCAACGGGACCCCGAGCGCGGCCGCGGTCGCCAGCCGGCGCAGGTCCCGCCGGATCGGGCGGTAGCGCATGACGACCAGCCAGGTGAGGATCGCGACGATCGCGACGACGAACCCGAGCATCCGGTTGGTGAACTCGATCGCGCCGTGGATGCCGAGGGCGGCGTGCGGGACGTACGAGTCGTCGGTGCAGGACGGCCACGTCGGGCAGCCGAGCCCCGAGCCGGTCAGCCGGACCAGTCCGCCGGTGACCACGATGCCGATGTTCACGACCACCGACGCCCAGCCCCAGCGCCGGACGGCGTCCAGGCTCGGCTCGGGAACCAGTCGCCAGAATCCGCTGACTGGCTCAGTCTCTTGGGGCGGGGTCTCGGTCGTCATCACCGGCACACTCTAAAGGTCAGTCCCAGCGGAAGGTGCGGGACACCAGGTACCCCAGCACCCCCGCCCAGAGTGCCAGTGAGAGCGCCGCCGCCCACGGAATCACCCCTTCGACCGTGGAATTCGCGATCCCGTTGGCGAGCGCGGCGCTCGGCAGCAGTCGTACGACGCCTTGCATACCGGCCGGGTACTCGTCGACGGGCGTCATGATCGCGCCGCCCACGAGCAGCAGCAGGTACAGCAGGTTCGCCGCGGCCAGCGTTGCCTCGGCCCGCAGTACGCCGGCCATCAGCAGACCCAGTGACGCGAAGGCCGCCGTACCGCACAGAACCGTGAGGGCGACGCCGAAGACGGCCTCGAACCCGCCGATCGGCTTCCACCCGAGCGCGAACCCGGTGCCGGTCAGAACGATCAGCTGGATGACCTCGACGATCAGGACCGCACCGATCTTGCCCGCGAGCAGCCCGGTGCGGGACAGCGGTGAGGCGCCGAGGCGCTTGATGACGCCGTAGCGGCGCTCGAAGCCGGTCGCGATCGCCAGCGAGGTGAACGACGAGGACAGGATGGCGAGTGCGAGCACCCGGGGGACCGCCTCGTCGATCGGCCGGCCGCTGCCGAGCGGCAGCCGCTCGCCGAGGCCGGTCCCGCCGAGGAGGAGCAGCAGGCCGAGCGGAATGACCAGGGCGAGCAGCAGTTGCTCGCCGTTGCGGACGAGCAGCTTGAACTCCATCCGGGTGTGCGCGAGCACCTTCCGCGGCCAGGGCGCGCTGCCCGGCCGTGGGGCGTACGTCGCGGCGCTGCTCATGGTGTCTCCCGCTTCGGCGCGGTCAGTTCGAGGAACACGTCCTCGAGGGACTTGGTGTGGTGGTCGGTGAGGGAGTCTGGGGTGCCGGAGGCGATCACCTTGCCGGCCGACACCACGTGCACCTGGTCGGACAGCTGCTCGGCCTCGTCCATCGCGTGCGTCGTCAGCACGACCGTCACGCCGTCGTCGCGCAGGTCGCGGATCAGCTGCCAGATCTCGCGGCGGCCGTGCGGGTCCAGGCCGGTGGTCGGCTCGTCCAGGAACGCGATCTCCGGCCGTCCCACGATCGCCAGCGCGAACGACAACCGCTGCTTCTGCCCGCCCGAGAGCCGGCGGTACGGCGTCCGCCCGCAACTGCCCAGGTCGAGGCGCTCCACCAGGGCGGGCACGTCGAGCGGGTGGGTGTGCAGCGTGGCGACGTACTTCAGCATCTCGACCGCGCGGACACCCGACCAGGCGCCGCCCTCCTGGAGCATCACGCCGATCTTCGGCATCAGCTCGTCGTGGTCGGCGAGCGGGTCCAGGCCGAGGACCCGGACAGTGCCCGAGTCCGGGCGCCGGAAGCCCTCACAGGTCTCCACGGTCGTGGTCTTGCCGGCGCCGTTCGGGCCGAGCACGGCCGTCACCGTGCCGGCGGATACGGTGAGACCGAGACCGTCGACCGCGGTCTTCTCGCCGCACCGCACGACGAGGTTGTCGATCTCCACCGCGACTGGCACAAACGCAGCATAGAGAACGGCCCGGAGTGACCTCGCTCACGGTCGGGTCCCGGGTTCCGCGTGAGCGCCCGAACCGGTAAGGCGACCCTTATTTGAAGGGCCCGCGGAATTACGCGACACTGATGTTGTGAAAACTCCTGCGACCGACCGAGCCGTGCCTCACGGCGCTGCCGGCGCGCGGGACGAGTCCACCAGGGACAGGGTCGCACGCTCGATCCTGACCAACGGCCCGTCCAGCGCCGCGGTGCTGGCGGAACGGCTGGAACTCACCCCGGCGGCGGTTCGCCGGCACCTGGACCACCTGCTCGACGAGGGCCTGGTGGAATCGCGCGAGGAGCGCGTCTACGGCCCCCGCGGCCGCGGCCGCCCGGCGAAGGTGTTCGTGCTGACCGACTCCGGCCGGCACGCCTTCCACCAGGCGTACGACGACCTCGCGGCGACCGCGATGCGGTTCATCGCCGAGGCAGGCGGTGACGACGCCGTGGCGGAGTTCGCCCGGCGCCGGGTCTCCGAGGTGGAGGAGCGCTACCGGGAACTGCTCGCGCAGGCTCCCGAGAGCAAGAAGGCGGAGGTGCTCGCCCAGGCCCTGACGGCCGACGGCTACGCCGCCTCCACGGCAGAGGCGGGCCACGGCGCCCAGCTCTGCCAGCACCACTGCCCGGTCGCGCACGTGGCCGCGCAGTTCCCCCAGTTGTGCGAGGCCGAGACCGAGGTGTTCTCGAGACTCCTCGGCAAGCACGTGCAGCGACTGGCCACCATCGCCCACGGCGACGGTGTCTGTACGACGCATATCCCGGGCGCCAGCCCGGTTCCCCCTGTATCCGACGGCGAAGCTGCGAGGACTACACGATGACGCAAACCGCTCACCCCGAACTGGAAGGCCTCGGCAACTACCAGTACGGCTGGGCCGACTCCGACGCCGCCGGTGCGGTCGCCCAGCGCGGCCTCAGCACCGACGTGGTGCGGGGCATCTCCGCGCTGAAGAACGAGCCGGAGTGGATGCTCGACCTGCGCCTGAAGGGCCTGAAGCTCTTCGACCGCAAGCCGATGCCGTCGTGGGGCGCCGACCTGTCGGGGATCGACTTCGACAACATCAAGTACTTCGTCCGGTCGACCGAGAAGCAGGCCACCTCCTGGGAGGACCTGCCGCCGGACATCAAGAACACCTACGACAAGCTCGGTATCCCGGAGGCGGAGAAGCAGCGCCTGGTCGCCGGCGTCGCCGCGCAGTACGAGTCCGAGGTCGTCTACCACCAGATCCGCGAGGACCTGGAGGCCCAGGGCGTCATCTTCCTGGACACCGACACCGGCCTGAAGGAGCACCCGGAGCTCTTCAAGGAGTACTTCGGCTCCGTCATCCCGGTCGGCGACAACAAGTTCGCCTCGCTGAACACCGCGGTCTGGTCCGGCGGCTCGTTCATCTACGTCCCCAAGGGCGTCAAGGTGGACATCCCGCTGCAGGCGTACTTCCGGATCAACACCGAGAACATGGGCCAGTTCGAGCGGACCCTGATCATCGTCGACGAGGACGCCTACGTGCACTACGTCGAGGGCTGCACGGCGCCGATCTACAAGTCCGACTCGCTGCACTCCGCAGTCGTCGAGATCATCGTGAAGAAGGGCGCCCGCTGCCGCTACACGACGATCCAGAACTGGTCGAACAACGTCTACAACCTGGTCACCAAGCGCGCCACCTGCGAAGAGGGCGCGACCATGGAGTGGATCGACGGCAACATCGGCTCCAAGGTGACGATGAAGTACCCGGCCGTGTACCTGATGGGCGAGCACGCCAAGGGCGAGACCCTGTCGGTCGCGTTCGCGGGCGAGGGCCAGCACCAGGACGCCGGCTCCAAGATGGTGCACAACGCGCCGTACACCTCCAGCTCGATCGTGTCGAAGTCGGTGGCCCGCGGCGGCGGCCGGACGTCGTACCGCGGTCTGGTCGAGGTGGCGCCGGGCTCGCACCACAGCAAGTCCACGGTGCGCTGTGACGCGCTGCTGGTCGACACCATCAGCCGTTCGGACACCTACCCGTACGTCGACGTCCGCGAGGACGACGTGGCGATGGGGCACGAGGCGACCGTGTCCAAGGTCAGCGACGACCAGCTCTTCTACCTGATGAGCCGGGGCATGGCCGAGGACGAGGCGATGGCGATGATCGTCCGCGGCTTCATCGAGCCGATCGCCCGCGAGCTCCCGATGGAGTACGCGCTGGAACTCAACCGGCTCATCGAGCTGCAGATGGAAGGGGCCGTCGGCTGATGTCCGCCGCTGAAACGCTGGTTGCCACTGGCAACCGGGCACACTCCCACGGGCCGGGGTCCCCGGTCCCGCTCCAGGCGCGCAGTGAGCGGCCGAGGTCGTACGACGTGGCCGACTTCGCGGTGCCGAACGGGCGCGAGGAGGAGTGGCGCTTCACCCCGGTCAAGCAGCTCAAGGCCCTGTTCGACGACGCGGCCGGCACCGAGACCCCGAAGATCGACGCTTCCGGTCCGGAGGGCGTCGTCTTCGAGACCGTCGCGGCGGACTCGCTGAAGGTCGGCAAGCCGCAGGACCGGTCCGCGGCCGTCGCCTGGAACCACGCGGGCGACGCGTTCGCGGTCCGGATCCCGGTCGAGGCCGAGCTGACCGAGCCGGTGCACGTGAACGTCGCGAGCCTCGGTGCCCGCGGCTTCAGCCATCTGATCGTCGAGGCCGGCCGGCACAGCCGCGCGATCGTGATCATCGATCACACCGGCGCGGGCGAGCTGGGCACCAACGTCGAGATCGTCACCGGCGACGGCTCCGAGCTCCGCGTGGTCAGCATCCAGCAGGGTGACCACGAGTCCATCCACCTCGCCCAGCACGACGCGCTGGTCGGGCGGGACGCGAAACTCCACCACGTGGTCGTGACCCTCGGCGGCAAGATCGTCCGGGTCGCCACCAACGTCCGGTACGCCGGGCCCGGCGGCGACGCGGAACTCCTCGGGGTGTACTTCGCCGAAGGCGGTCAGCACCACGAGAACCGGCTCTTCGTCGACCACGAGGCCACCAACTGCAAGAGCAACGTGCTGTACAAGGGCGCGCTGGCCGGTGACCACGCCCGCTCGGTGTGGATCGGCGACGTGCTGATCCGGGCCGCGGCCGAGGGCACCGACACCTTCGAGCTGAACAGGAACCTGGTGCTCACCGACGGCGCCCGCGCCGACTCGGTGCCGAACCTGGAGATCGAGACCGGCGAGATCGAGGGCGCCGGCCACGCGTCCGCGACCGGCCGCTTCGACGACGAGCAGCTGTTCTACCTGCAGGCCCGCGGTATCCCCGAGGACGCGGCCCGGCGGCTGGTGGTGTCCGGCTTCTTCAACGACATCATCGGCAAGATCGGCGTACCCGAGGTCACCGAGCACCTGCACGACGTGATCGAGCAGAAGCTGGCGCGGGCCGCGGAGTTGAGCGCATCGGCCAAGGCGGTCGTCGGGCAGTGAGCGACACGTTCGAGCGCGCCTGCGCCGCCGCCGACGTCCCCGACGAGGGTGTGATCCCGGTCGAGGTCGGCGGTGTCGAGGTCGCGGTCGTGAAGAGCGAAGGACAGTACTTCGCGGTGCGGGACGAGTGCTCGCACGCGCAGATCCAGCTGTCCGAGGGCGACGTCGGCGAGTGCGAGATCGAGTGCTGGCTGCACGGGTCCCGCTTCGACCTGCGCACCGGCGAGCCGACCAGCCTGCCGGCCTACGACCCGGTGCCGATCTACCCGGTCCGCCTCGACGGCGACGACGTACTCGTCGACGTGAAGAACCCCTTGAACCAAGCATCCCTGTAAACGACGGAGATAGAAGAAACCTCATGGCGACACTCGAGATCCGCGACCTGCACGTGTCGGTCGACACCGAGAACGGCCCGAAGGAGATCCTGCGCGGCGTCGACCTGACCATCGCCGGCGGTCAGACGCACGCGATCATGGGCCCGAACGGCTCCGGCAAGTCGACGCTGGCGTACTCGATCGCCGGGCACCCGAAGTACAACATCACCAGCGGCACGGTGACCCTGGACGGCGAGGACGTGCTGGACATGGCCGTCGACGAGCGCGCCCGGGCCGGCCTGTTCCTGGCGATGCAGTACCCGGTCGAGGTGCCGGGGGTGTCGGTGGCGAACTTCCTGCGTACGGCGAAGACCGCGATCGACGGCGAGGCGCCGAAGCTGCGCACCTGGGTCAAGGACGTGAACAAGGCGCTGTCCGACCTGGACATGGACCCCACCTTCGGTCAGCGCAACGTCAACGAGGGCTTCTCCGGCGGTGAGAAGAAGCGCCACGAGATCGTCCAGCTGGAGCTGCTGAACCCGAAGATCGCGATCCTCGACGAGACCGACTCCGGCCTCGACATCGACGCGCTGAAGATCGTCTCCGAGGGCGTCAACCGGTTCGCGTCCCAGGGTGACAAGGGCGTTCTGCTGATCACCCACTACACGCGGATCCTGCGCTACATCAAGCCGGACTTCGTGCACGTCTTCGTCGACGGCCGCGTCGCCGAGGAGGGCGGCCCGGAGCTGGCCGAGGAGCTGGAAGCCAACGGCTACGAGCGCTTCCTGAAGGCGAGCACGAAGGCATGACCATCACCCGGACCTTCAGCAGCCCGCTGGACCTGCAGTCGGTCCGGGCGGACTTCCCGATCCTGTCGCGTGAACTCGCGGGCGGGTTCCCGCTGGTCTACCTGGACTCGGCGAACTCCTCGCAGAAGCCGCGCCAGGTCGTGCAGGCGATCGAGGACCACTACCTCCAGCACAACGCGAACGTCGCGCGGGCCATGCATCAGCTCGGTGCCGAGGCCACGGCGGCGTACGAGGGCGGCCGGGACAAGGTGGCCGCGTTCATCGGCGCCCCGAACCGGGACGAGATCGTCTTCACCAAGAACGCCTCCGAGGCGCTCAACCTGGCCGCGCACACGCTCGGCGCCGCGCTGAAGCCGGGCGATGTCGTGGTGGTCTCCGAGATGGAGCACCACAGCAACATCGTCCCGTGGCAGCTGGCGTGCGAGCGGACCGGCGCGACGCTCAAGTGGTTCGGTGTGACCGAGGACGGGCGGCTGGACCTCAGCAACATCGAGGAGCTGCTGACCGAGAACACCAAGGTCGTCGCCCTCACCTGGGTGTCGAACGCGCTCGGCACGATCAACCCGATCACCGAGATCGCGACCAAGGCGCACGCGGTCGGCGCGACCGTGGTGGTGGACGCGTCGCAGGCGGTCCCGCAGTTCCCGGTCGACGTGTCCACGCTCGGCGCGGACATCCTGGTCTTCACCGGTCACAAGGTCGTCGGCCCGACGGGTATCGGCGTGCTCTGGGGCCGGTACGAGCTGCTCGCCGAGCTGCCGCCGTTCCTCGGCGGCGGCGAGATGATCGAGGTCGTCCGGATGACCGGCTCGACGTACGCGCCGCCGCCGGCCCGGTTCGAGGCCGGTACGCCGCCGATCGCGCAGGCGGTCGGGCTCGGTGCGGCCGTCGACTACCTGTCGGGGATCGGGATGGACAAGATCGCCGCGCACGAGCACGCGATCGTCGAGTACGCGCTCGAGGGGCTGAAGACGGTTCCCGGCCTGACGCTGCTCGGTCCGACCGACGCGACGGACCACGGCGGCGCGATCAGCTTCGCGCTCGACGGCGTACACCCGCACGACGTGTCGACCGTGCTGGACACCCGGGGGATCGCGGTCCGGGCCGGGCACCACTGCGCGCGGCCGGTGCACGAGCGGTTCGGAATGCAATCGTCGACCAGAGCGTCTTTCTACCTGTACACGACTCCCGAGGAGATCGACGCGCTCGTCGACGGGCTCGGGTTCGTCCGATCGTTCTTCAAGGTGGACTGATATGCAGCTCGACAGCCTCTACCAGGAGATCATCCTGGATCACTACCGGACCCCGCATCACGCGGGTCTCGCGGACCCGTACGACGTGGAGGTGCACCACGTGAACCCGTCCTGCGGGGACGAGGTGACGCTCCGGGTCGAGCTCGACGGCGACACCGTGAAGGGCGTCACGCACGACAGCGTCGGCTGCTCGATCAGCCAGGCGGCCACCTCGGTGATGTCGGACCTGGTGATCGGCAAGCCGGTGTCCGAGGGCATGGCGACGTACGAGAAGTTCCTCGAGCTGATGCAGGGCCGGGGGAATGTCGAACCGGACGAAGAGGTTCTGGAGGACGGCGTCGCGTTCGCGGGCGTCGCGCAGTTCCCCGCGCGGGTGAAGTGCGCACTGCTGGGCTGGTCGGCGTGGCGGGATGCCACGGCGCAGGCGCTGGCAACTCAGGGCGCAGCCAACGAAGGAGTGAAGAATGCCTGACCAGACCGACGAGAAGATCGAGCTGCCCGAGGTCGACCTCGAGGCTGCTCAGGCGGGCACGACGCCGCCCAAGGTCGAGGACGTCAACGAGGCTCTCAAGGACGTCGTCGACCCCGAGCTCGGCATCAACGTTGTCGACCTGGGCCTGATCTACGGGATCACCGTCGACGACACCAGTACGGCGATCATCGACATGACGCTGACGTCCGCGGCCTGCCCGTTGACCGACGTGATCGAGGATCAGACCCGGATGGCGCTCGACGGCCTCGTGAACGACTTCCGGATCAACTGGGTCTGGATGCCGCCGTGGGGCCCGGAGAAGATCACCGACGACGGCCGCGACCAGCTGCGCGCGCTGGGTTTCAACGTCTGAGTGTTTCCGCAGTGGGAGAGCCCGGGTCAGGTGGCCCGGGCTCTTCGCATGTGCTCAGAACGGTGGCGGTCCGACGATCTGGATGGCGCCGGTCTGCTCGGCAGCTTCCCGGATCCGGTCGAAGTCGACCGGGATCGGCCGGCTCCCCTCCGGAGCGGGTTCGCTGGCGAGCCGGTAGAACGCCTCGTCTGTGCCGGGTGTCTGGATCGTCAGGATCCTGGTCGTCGGGGAGACGACCTTGAAGGCGTGCGGTATGCCGCGGGGAACCACCGCGACCCCACCGGCCGAGAGGCCGCGCTTCTTTCCGTCGAGGTCCAGCAGGATCTCTCCGTCGAGCAGGTAGAACGTCTCGTCCGACGCGGGGTGGATGTGCAGCGGCGTCACTTTGCCCTGCTCGCCGACGAACTCGATCAGCAGGAACGCACCTCCGGTTTCCGCCGAGGTCGCCAGCCAGGTCTGCAGACCGCCGCCGCTGAACCACCGCCGTTCGCCCTCGCCGTGATCGCGGACCGTCGCAGCCAGTGTGGTCATGTCGAATACCCCTCCCATTCGTGGGACTCGAGTCCCATTACGAAAGTAAGGTACCGTGTATGCCATGTCAACGGCGTACGAGCAGTCCGGACGGACCCGGCAGAAGCAGCGCACGCGCAACGACCTGATCGCCGCCGCTCGTGAGCTGATCACCGAGGGCGGGTCGGCCCCGACGGTCGAGGAGGCCGCTGCGGCTGCGTCGATCTCGCGGACGACGGCGTACCGGTACTTCCGCAGTCAGGCGGAGCTGCTCGCCGCCGCCCACCCAGAGGTCGAGCTCACCACCTTGCTGCCGGCCGACAGCGGCGACGATCCCGAGACGCGGCTGCTCACGGTGGTGGCAGCGTTCATCGAGAGTCTGCTGAAGTTCGAGCCGCAGCAGCGCACGATGCTCCGTCTGTCGCTCGAGCCGTCGACGCAGCCGGATCAGCTGCCGCTACGGCAGGGGCGCGGGATCGGCTGGTTCGAGGATGCGCTCTCGCCCGCCCGGGACAGGTTGTCGGAGGCCGCCGTCCACCGGCTCGCCATCGCCGTGCGCAGCTCTGTCGGCATCGAGGCGCTGGTCTGGCTCGTCGACGTCGCCGGACTGAGCCGCGACGAGGCTGCGGACGTGATGCTGTCGTCCGCGCGCGCGATCGTGCGTGCCGCGTTGTCCGAGGGAGCTGAAGCATGACGCGCACCGTTCATGTCGCGCCGGAGCGGTTGGACAGGTGGCTGACCGGCTTCGGCGAACGGCACGGTGAGGTCGTGTACGACGTGACGCCGACGAGCGTCACGTTGTCGGCCGAGGACGGCGAGTCCGCTGTCGTCACAGTGCCTTTCGAGCCCCTCGCGGAGTTGTCCCGCGCAGGGCTCGTCGCGCATGTGCTCACCGAGCGACGGCTCGGCGTACTGCTCGTCCGGCGCGGTGGTTACGGCGCGGGCGTGTTTGCCGGCGGCAAGCTTGTCGACTCGAAGGTCGGGTCGCGGCACGTGCAGGGGACGACCAAGGCGGGTGGCTGGTCGCAGCAGCGGTACGCGCGCCGGCGGGACAACCAGGCGCGCGAGGCGTTCGCGGCGGCCACCGAGGTCGCGGTGCGGATCCTGGCGCCGGCGAAGCTCGACGTACTGGTGTGCGGGGGAGACCGGCGGGCCGTCGACACGGTCCTCGACGATCCGCGGCTGAAGGAGCTGGCCGCGTTGGTGCGGCCGCCGTTCCTCGGCGTACCGGATCCGAAGCAGAAGGTTCTCGAGCAGGCCGGTGCCGACGCCCGGGCGATCCGGATCGACGTGGACCAGCGCGTGCCTTAAGGCCTGTCCTAGGCCGGCCCGTGCAGCGCGCGGAAGTCGGCCAGCGTGCCGGTGTAGTACTCCAGGTCGTCCTCCAGCCGGGCGCGGCTGACCAGATACGGGTCGCGTGCCTTGGCGTCGGCGCCGAAGCTGGTCCAGATCTCCGAATCGGGGACCGTGTCGCCGCCGTTGTCACCTTCCGGCAGGGACTTCATCGCCTCCCGGATCGCCTCGGCGGCGAGTTCCCAGCCGAGCTCGACGTAGTACCGCTCCTGGCCCGGTTGGCCGTCGTACGCCAGGTCGGCCGCGATCGTCCGGTCGGCGTACAGGTGCGCGACGACCGCCCACTCCGCCGCGTCGACGAGCTGCGACTTGCCCAGTCCCCAGTGGGCGCCGAGCCGGGTGGACGAGCGCTGGGACGAGTACGGGATGGTGATCTCGCCGATCGGCGACAGGTAGGTCCAGGCGTCCGGGCCCTCGATGATGTTCTCGCCAAGCTCGAAGTCCGGAGCCGGGACCGAGGTCAGGCCCGGTTCCGGCCCGGCCTGCGCGGTTTCCAGCGCGACGTAGATCTCGGCCTCCGCCAGGGTCCTTGCGATCGGCATCGGTTAGCTCGCTCCTGTCTCGCTGATTTCACCGGCCAGTTCGGCGTACACGTCACGAGTCACGAGTAACCGGTCCAGCCGGAAGCGCCCGGGCTCGGCGGCGTGTACCGCCTGTCCTTGCGGTGTCCAGAACTCGTCGTCCGGTACGGCGTCCGCGCCGGCCGGGACGAACTTGATCACCTCGAGGACGGCGGCCTGCGCGATGGCCAGCACCCTACCGGCCTCGACGGGATCCGTGGGGACGGCCGCCGCGGCGGTGTCGGCGACGTCCATCCACTGGCCGGCGTCGAGGATCTCGGACGGCTCCGGACCGCCGAACGTCGGCCAGCCGCGCACCGGTGTCTCGTGCGCCGGCAGCCCGAACAGGTACTCGCGTTCCGCGGAACAGCCCGGGCAGATCGCGGCGTAGCTGGACGCCAGGTCACCGTCGACCTGGACCAGGGCCTGTTCCCAGGGCGCGTCGACCGACCCGCAGTCCGGACACGGATGCAGCTCCAGGTACAGCTGCGCCTCGTCCCAGGTCCGCGCCACGGCGAATGCCATCAAGCCCCTCTCGTCCACCACGTTCTCGAGTTTCCATGATCGGCTCACGACCCGGACAGCGACGGCCCGTGGCCGGTTGGTGCAATCGTCCGTCCGGCAGCGCCGCCCGGCGAGGTGCGCGCTCCTTGGTTGGAGGCGGTCGGCAGGGTCCGCGCGGCCGTCGTGTAGTCGAGTGCCTTGAGCACGTCCCGCGGCACGTTCGCCTTCTCCAGCTCGCCGGCCACCTTCGCGCTGAAGCTGCCGTCCGGGGACGACGTGTTGTACAGCTCCCGCAGGTCGACCCGGCCCTCGGCCATCAATGCCAGGTTCGGGTGCAGGGTGGCGAACGCCGACGCGAAACCGCCGTCACGGTCGCCGAGGAAAAGTGCCGGGGTGTTCCGTTGCGGGTCGGCGGGGACGGCCTTGTACTTGCGCTCGGTGCCGTCGGCCCCCCGGACCAGTAGCACCACCGCCTTCTTCAAGGATCTCGCACGCTCGATCGCCTTGAGGAGCGGGCGGTACGGCTGGTACACCGCGCCGTCCTTGCCTTGCCCGTACTCGGTCTCGGTCAGGTCCGGCGGTCCGAAGTCCGCCGGCTGCGCGTCGAGCCGCGCGTTCGCCAGTACGGCGTCCAGCGACGCGCCGGTCTCCATCTGCCGGAGTCCTTCGAGGTACTGGTGCCGGAGCATCCGGACGTACATCTCGCCGCGGGCCAGGTCCGGCAGGTTGACGGACTTCTTCACGACCGGCTCGCCGCGGCCGTTGTCGGTGGTCGTCCGGACCGTGGCGTCGTACACCACCGGGATCCGGACCGTGACCATCTGACCCTCGACGAACCGGCTGGTCTCCAGCCGGGTGCCGTTGGCGTCGGACGACTGCTCCTTGACCTGTTCGCCGATCGAGCCGCTGACGAAGACCAGCCCGCCGTCGACGCCGCCGGACGCGGTGACCGGGGTCAGGTGGTTGCTGCTGCGGGAGGAGCGGTACACCTCCTCCCGGCGCCAGACCCGGCCGGCCTGGCCCTCGAGCGACGGTCCGTGAAGTTCCCAGCCCAGCGCGGTCGCGTTGATCGCGACGCTCACCGTCGTCCGCCCGTTGCCCGGCCGCGCCATCGGCTGGAGCGCGATGCCCTCGCCGAGCAACCGGCCGGCCTTGGCCTTCAGCGCGCTCGGCTTGAGGTTCGACCTGATCAGATGCCGGTACTCCGCCGTACCCCGCCGGCCGAGGACGCCGGGCTGCTCGAGATGGGCGGTCAGGTTCTCGGCCAGTTCGTTGCGCCGTCCGGCGCCCTTCGCGTGCAGCGCCGCACGGATCGGGACAGCGCCCTCCGGGAGCCGGATCGGGCGGTGCTCGGCACGTTCCTCCAGCTCCGGCTGTGTCTCGATCCGCGGGCCGTCCATCAGGTCACCGCGGGGGATCCATTGGACGATGTCCGCGCGGAGCTCGCGAGGTTCGGACACGCTGGTGACGTCGGCCGGGTCGATCCGACCGAGCTTCCAGCGGGCACTGGCCATCGCGGCCGCACCGGCGTTCCGGACCCGGACGACCCGGGTCGTGAACACCATCTTCTGGTGCGTCTTGACCGGGTCGAAATGGCCCAGCCGGTCGATCGTGATGTTGTGCTCGCCGCTCCCGCCCGTCTGGGAGTTGGTCAGGTCCGTGGCCACCCCGCCGGAACCGTCTCCGAGAGCGGTGGGGCCTTTGCCGTCGACACCCGCGGAGACGGTCACGTTGTGGCCGGCCGACCGATCGAGCACCTTGAAGTCGTAGTTCTGGTCGATGCTGCCGGCCTCCTCCTTCGGGATCTCGGGCTCGCCTTCGGGAGTGGTCGGGACGTCTTCGATGGTGCGCTCGCCCTCGTACCGGGCGTGCACCTGGACGAACAGGACGTCGGGGCGTGCCTGTCCCTGGATCGGCACCTCGATCGGAACCTCGAAGCCGTCCGCGCCGAGCATGTCCTCGAGATGGCCGTGGAAGTTCCCGGGCTTCAGGTCGACGTCCAAGGCGCCCTGGAGCACGCGGCTGGCGTCCCGCAGACCTGGTGCGAGCTCGTCCACCTGCGGCTCGACGAGGGTCCGCAGGTCGACCTGGTTCGTGGTGCCTTCGACGGTGAGCGACTCGATCTTGGCCGCACCCTGGCTCTCGTCGTACGCCGCGGACGTGCTCATGACGCGGCGCCGGGCGGCCATCGCCTCGACGCCCTTGGCGGTCCCGTCGAGCTCCGCCTCGGCGGTCGTCGCCGCAGCGGGGCGGAACCGGGTGTTCGCCTGCAGCTTCGCCGCCAGACTCTCGGCCGTGTGCTCGGCGGCCAGACCGGTGGTGACGCCGGCCTTCTCCCGCTGGTAGCGGCGCAGGAATCCGGCCGCGACGCGGTGACTGATCGGCAGCCTGTCGTTCAGGTACCGCTCGGCGGCGTCGGACACCGCCCAGAGCGGCAGATCGAGCTTCTCGGAGGCATACAGATCCAGCGCTCGCCGCTCGGCCATCGCCTTCTGGGCCAGTGCGTCCGGCAGCGCGACGGACTTGATCACCTGACCGTTGTGGATGATGTCCGCGGTCATCTTGTGGCGCTCGATGAACTCGTGGTGCGTGCCCGGGTTGACCAGCAGCCGCTCGTCGCCGGAGGTCTCGCTGGTCGTGGTGGACTGCGACCGCCCGCCGACGCGGCCGACCGACAGGTTCCCGGAGCGGGCGGAGCCGTCGGCCTCGACCAGTCCGCCCCCGGCCTCCCCGGTGACGCCGCCGGACGCCGACGTACCGGACGTGGAGCCGACGTCGGTCATCGTGAAGTTGATGTCGACGGAGTTCTCCTGGCTCATCGCGACATGCGTGAGGCTGACCGCCTCGCCGCGGATCACGATCTCGTACTCCTGCGGCAGGATCGTCCCGTCCGCGAGCGCGTGCGCCGGGCTGCCCGGGGCCTGGACCACCATGAACGGCAGCCGGTAGCTGCCGTTCATCCAGTCGCGGTTCGCGATCAGGCTGGTCGGCGACAGCGCCTCGTGCAGCGCGGGCAGCGCGGTGGAGTCGGACCGGATGGCGGGGATCTCCTGGCACAGCACGTCGGCCGGGTTACCGGCATCGATCGCGACCGGGAACGCGTGCTCGACGGCCTGGTGGTGCGGCGGCTTCGGGTTCTTCTCGTACACCGGAGTGTCGGCACGGGTCATCGAGCTGTCGTACGCGATCTCGATGCTGCCCTTGACGTCGGCGATCGGTTCGGCGTCGCCGTCGTCGGTGATCTCGGCGAACCTGATGTCGACCTGCTCCTCGACCAGGTCGGTGGGTTCGGTGCTCTCGTTGATCGTGACCGGCTGGACACGTCGCCCGGCCGTCCAGCTGAACGCCCGGCCGAGCGCGTTCCGGCTGAACTTCACGCCGACCTTGGCCATCCAGCCGCGGATGCCTTCGGCCGGGCCGTGGGAGCCGCCGGCCCCGGCGGACAGCGGCACCGAGCGGGACCGGCCGGACGTCCGGCCGGTCGCCTGCGAGGAGATGGCGAGCATGACGGCGTTCTCGTTCGTGCGCGTCCCGAGGCCTTTGACCTTGAACTGCTTGGTCGCCTCGTCGTACTCCTGCGTGACCGTCAACCGGAACGGCCGCCAGCGCGGCGTACCGAGGGCGCCCTGGTCCTCGAGCATCACGATCAGACCGCCCTGGCAGGCCTGGTTGATCCCGGCCTCGATCCGCGGCGCGCTGAGATGCTGGACGACGCGCTCGTAGTTGGCCAGCTGCATCGCCGTCGCCGGCTCGCCGGCCCGGGGGACCAGGCCCATCGTGCTCAGCTGCGTCAGCGCTTGGTTCCGGGCCCGCTCGGCGCCCTTGAGATTTTGCGCCAGGCCCTTGCCCACGCCACGCAACTGGTTCTCGCCACGGCCCATCCACGGTGGCGCTGTCTGCGGGCCGGTCGGCGGCTCGGCGTCGCCCCGCAGCAGCACGTGTCCCTGCTTGTCCACCTTGACGGTGCCGTCGTCTTCCCGCAGTACGGCGTCCTTGTCCGCCTGGCCGCCCGCGCGCAGCAGGTCGTTCTCCGCGACCCGCAGGAGCGCATTGCACTTGCCGGTCTCGACGATCGGTGCGGCCTTGGGATCGCCGACCTTGCGGAGTGTGGCGCGCACCCTGAGACCGACCAGCACGCCCTGCGTCGGCCCCTGGTTGCGATGGATGGCCGGGGTGATCGTGGTCATGCTGACGCTCTGGCCGCCCGACCGGGACACGTTACGTCCTGCTGACGCGTTCGGTGACAGGTTCACGCCGGAACCGCCGACGTTGTTGAGCGCGGTCGCCGCGGCCACCGGGCTCACGTGGGAGGGCTTGCCCGGGAACGAGACCGACCCCGTGCCGGTGACCGAGGCCGTGTAGGTCTGGCTCGCGTTGACGCCCGCGAAGTCGACCAGGACCTCTTCCTGCCACATCTCCGAGCTGGACTCACCGACGAGCCGGGCGTCGGCCCAGATCGGCTCGACCTCCCAGGTGAGGTCGTACTCCGTCTCGCCGCCGGTGGGGATCCGCCGGGTGACGCCGCCGGGCTGACTGAATTCGCGCAGCAGGCGGTACGAGTCGTTGACCATCAGGCCGGCGATGTGGTTGTACGAGACCCGGTCCAGGTCGCCGTACTGCTGCTGTGCCCTGCGGACCAGGCGATCGGTGACGTCGTGCAGTCCGGTGATGCTGGTGACCGTGTGCCGCGGGAACTCGCCGGTGACCTCTTGCCCGTGGCCGATCTCTGCCAGCGAGACGGTCTCGGCCGGCGGCTTCACCGTGTACGCGCTGGAGACCCAGGTCTGCCGGCGGCCGGCGTCGACCGTCTCGACCGCCGACCAGGGCTCGGTGGGGGAGGCCCGCACCTCGATCTGCCACTTGCCGGACCACTCGTAGAGGATCGACTCACCACGGTTGGCGTCGACCCAGCCGGACTGGTAGTGGGCCGTCGCCCCGCTGCTCTCGGCGAGTGAGCGGCCGCGCGCCACCTCGACCTTCGGCGAGACGAGCTGCGCGGCGGCGTGGACCGGCGTACCGGGTGCGGCGAGCGCCATCAGCGCCCCGATGTTCACGCCGAGGTTGACGTTCGTCGAGTGGGTGCCGGTCGTGCCGACGCTCGTGCCGCCCTCGCCGAGCGAGCCCGACATCTGCTCGGCCATCCTGAAGTCGATGTCGTCGCGCTCGGTGATGTCGTCCGGGATCAGTCGCAGCCGCACCTGACGCACCGACGACACGTCCGTCGTGGCGTCGGTGTCGACGTTGAACACCATGCCGTCGCTGGACAGCAGCCGCCGGTACTGAGCCGCGGGGTCCGGGAGCGGACCGCGGATCGACAGCTGTTCGTTGAACTTCGCAGCCAGAACCCGGTTGATGTCGGCGACCGGCAGGTTGAGCTGGTCGCCTTCCGGCACACCGGTCATCAGCAGATCCTTGACCGGCATCGCCTGGCCGAGGCTGCGTTCGTAGACCGCTACCTGCTGCTTCGCGGCAGCGGCCAGATCGGCGATCCGGCTCGGCGAGCCGTCCGCGTCGATCTCGGCGAGGAGCGTCTGGTATCCGGCCAGGGTCTGCCGAGCGTCGGCGGCGGCCTGCTCGTAGGCACCGGCGATCTCGCTGTGCCGACCGGCCTTGTTCCGCGCGGTCTTCGCCACGACGCGCAGCTTGCGCGCGCGCTCGGGGGCGCCGCGGTCGCGTTGCCGGTCCTCGGCGCCGGCGTCATCGTCGGCCTGCTCGGCCTCGTCGATTGCGTCCTGGGAGCTGTTCCGCTTGTTCGACGCCTTCTGGTCGAGGTCCGTGACCGCGGCCTGGAGGGTCTCGATCTGGGTGACGACCTGACCGCGCAGGTGAGCAGGCGTGTGCCGGGCGGGCTGCGCCGCGGCCTCGGCGCGCACGGCGGCCCGGCCTGTGGCGGTCGCCTCGGGGGTTGCGACTGCTCCGGCGGTCCACGGGAGTGCGGGCTCGGAACCGCCGTGCCGGCGAATGGTCCGGGCCAGGCCTTCCAGGTCGCGCTCGAGCTCGGCGAGGCTGCGCGGCCCGCTCGGGTGCCCGTTCGCGAGCGTCTCGGCGCGCGCCTCGTGCCAGTCCACGAGCAGGCTCTGGAAGGCGGCGTGGTCCGCGTGCAGCCGCCGGTCGCGGCGGTCGTGGCTGAACACGGACCTCAACTTGCCGAGGACACCGCGGGGCCGACCGGCTTCCGCGGCGGCGATCTCCTGCGACATCAGCGTCAGCTGGTGCGTCCAGACATAGCGGACCTGCTCGTCGCTGAGTCCGGGCGGAATCCGCAGTACGTGCGGGTCGTTCGCCGTACCGGACCGGATGATGCCCTGCCCCAGCGCGCCCAGGGTGGTGTCGCCGATCTCGACGCGGAGCTGCTGCGGTACGGCGGAGCCCGTGATCCGCAAGTGGGCCTGGCGCGCGTCGGGGTCGACGTCCGGCCGGTCGGTCACCGCGGCCGTCAGGGCCTGGCGATCCATCGCGGCGAGCAGATTCAGCGCGTGCAGATCGGTCAGCGTGCTCTGCGAGGCCGGACGCGTGCCGACCGTCAGGCCGGTGCCGCGGATCTGTGAGGTCCAGACGCGACGACCTTCCGCTCTGCGGTGCCTGCTGCCGACTTGTGCGCGGTGGCGGCCACGCCGCGGTGCGGGCGGCGTGCCCACGCCCAGAAGCTCGGCGTCGCGGTTGATCGCGGCCGAGGCGGACACGAGCGCCGACGTCGCGAGGGCGTTTTGCGGCGTTGTCAGTCGGCTGAGGCGGGCGGCCGCGTCGGGGTCGTCCGGCGCCGCGCCGCTGAGGGCGACCCGGAGCATCGCCTCGGCCTCGGTACGACGGGACTGATCCAGCCCCGGCACCCGGAGGTACCGGTCGAGGGCGTCGACCGCGCCGCGCGCGGGCAACTCACCGCGGGCGCGGCCCACTTCGGTCCCGATCACGCTGACGGCCTCCGCCAGCAGACGGTCGTCGCCGACCCGGTCCGCGGCCCGGCGGGCGAGGAACTCCTCGATCGCCTGCATCACGCGCGCCGCGAGCATGTCGTCGCTCGTGGTCAGCCGGACCCGGCCGTCACGCAGCGGCACCGCCGAGGGGTGCAGGATCCCGAGTGCGTTTCCGGCCGCCCAGCGCGCGCGAGCCGTCGGATCCGTGGCGGACAACGTCGGTGTAGTCAGCCGAATCACCCCTCCCGTTAAGTGCCCGGGTGATCACCAGTTGTCACCCGGACCCTCTGGTCCGGAATTTAGCAAACAATCGGTTACTTGCCAGCAACTCGATTCACCCGAACCGTTAACGATTTACGCCCGGCGGCCCACCTAGGATCAAGTCCATGTGGGAGAAGTTCGGTGACTCCGAGTGGAACATCCCCCAGGCGCGGAGCACGGTCGCCCAGTTGCGGCACCACGCCGGGGACGGCCGCGAGTACGACGGCATCGAACTGTTCCTCGCGCTCTGCGAGTACCTCGACCTGCTGCACGGCAAGCACGGGTTCGACTACTTCTTCACCGGCGCCGAGCAGGCAGCGCTGGCCGCCGCGGTCCAGGAGGCGCGCGGCCCGCAGATCGAGCCGGACCCGCGGTCGGAGCGACTCGTGCAGCCGGTCAACGCCGCCGTCTCGCTGGTCGAAGGGCGGGACCTCGTGACCTGGCTGGAGGGGCAGCCCGACTGGCAGCGGCAGATCGGCCTGTGCCTGCGTGCGATGTATGCCTATCTAGACCAGTTGTACGGCGGGCCGGGCACGTTCAACCAACTCCTCAAGCCTGCTGAGCTGGAGCGGGTCGCGGCGCGGTAACGGGAGTGGCCTCCTGGCGTGGATGGCACCTCGCTGCCATTACGGTATGCGGGTGAGTCTCTCGTCCTCCACGCGTAACTCGTCCCAAGGCGCCCGGGCAGCGGGCCGATCGACGGGTGGCGGTTCGACCCGCCTCCCGAGCGGCCGGGAACGCCGTCCTGCCCTGGCCGCGCTCGCGGTCATCCTGATCCTGCTCGGCGCCGCCGGCTCGGCGCTGATCGCGCTGAACAGCGGCAACCGCTCCGACTTCGTGGCGATCTCGGTCGACGCGCTGCCACCGGGCAGCAAGCTCGAAGCCAAGGACCTCTCCCGGGGTGACCTGGCCGGTGCCACCGGCGGCCTGATTCCGTGGTCGGAAGCGGAGAAGTACATCGGCCGCTACACGAAGACCTGGCTGTACAAGGACCAGTTCGTCACGCCGGAGAACCTCACCAAGAAGGACGAGCAGCCGATCCCGGCCGGCGGCGCCCTGGTCGGTGTCAGCCTGGAGGCCGGGCGCGCGCCGTCGGACGGGCTCGAGGTCGGCGACATCGTCAAGGTCATCCGCGTGCCGTCCGCCAACGCGGAGGGCGCCGCGGTGCCGTTGGTCAGCGCTGCTGAGGTGACGTCGACCGCCGGTGCGATCACCGACAGCAAGACGAGCTCGAACAGCACACTCAACGTCACGATCCTGATCCCGGCCGACGACATCACCACGGTTGCGGCAGCGGCCGCGTCCAAGACCCTGGTGCTGGTGAAGCTCGCGCCGGGCACCAAGCCGGACGTCGCACGCAACGGGGCCAACTGATGGCACTGGTGGCGCTGGCGAGCGCGAAGGGCTCGCCCGGGGTGACCACGGCAAGTCTGGTCATCGGTGCGCTCTGGCCGCGGCAGGTGCTGCTGGCCGAGTGCGACCCCGCCGGCAGTGACGTGGCGATCCGGATGACCGGACCGGGTGGAGCCGGCCTCAACTCCGATCGCGGCCTGGTCAGTCTCGCGGCCGCGAGCCGGAAGGGGCTGGGCGACGAGGTCATCCTCGCGCACAGCCAGCAGCTCGACGGTGGTCTCGACGTACTGCTCGGTGTGCGCTCGCCGGAGCAGGTCGGTGGCATGGGCGGTCTGTGGCACCCGCTCGGCATCTCGTTCAACCAGATGCAGCACGGCGACGTACTGGCCGACTGCGGGCGGATCGGTGCGTCGTCGCCGCAGCTGCCGGTCATCCAGTCCGCACGTCTCGTCGTGCTGGTTTGTACGGCGACAGGCTCCTCGGTCGCGCACTTGCGGGAGCGGTTGTCGACGCTCGTGCACCACGTCGACGCACAGCTCGGCGTGGTCGTCGTGGCCGACCCGAAGCAGCGGGACGGCGTGAAGCAGGTCTGGTCCGTGCTGGACGCCATGTCGCTGCCGGTGCGGCACCGTTGGCACCTCGCGTACGACCCGGCCGGTGCGGCGTTCTTCGACGGGCGTGGCCACGGCCGGCTCGACAAGACCCAGCTGATCCGGTCCGCGAGCGCCATCACCGCGGAGATGGCGGCACTGGTCGCCGCTCCGCCGCCGCAGGACTTCGACATGGCCAACGCGGCCTTCCCGCCTGGTGATTATCGATGAGCGCAGACCAGGAACTCGTCCGGAAGCTGCGGGTGCAGGTCGCCGAGCGGCTGAACGAGCAGCGGCGTCGCGACCAGGTGAACGGCGTACCTCCGATGAGCGCGGAGGACGAGCGGGAGTACGCGCGGTCGCTGATCGTGCAGGTGCTCGAGGACCACGCGCGGTACGAGCTGGCCGAGGGCCGGACGCCGCCGACGCCGGACGACGACGCGCAGATCGCCGGCGCCATCCACTCTGCGCTGTTCGGGGTCGGCCGGCTGCAGCCGCTGATCGACGACCCCGAGGTCGAGAACATCGACATCAACGGCTGCGACCAGGTCTTCGTGCAGTACGGCGACGGCCGCGAGGAGACCCCGGGGCCGGTCGCCGAGAGCGACGAGGAACTGGTCGAGCTGATCCAGGTGCTGGCGGCGCACGCCGGCCTGACCAGCCGCCCGTTCGACTCGGCGAACCCGCAGCTCGACCTGCGACTGCCCGACGGGTCCCGGCTGTCCGCGGTGATGGGCGTGACGTCGCGTCCCGCGGTGTCGATCCGGCGGGCCCGCCTCGGCAAGGTGTTCCTCAAGGACCTGGTGGCCAACGGAACCATCTCCGACGACGTCGGCTCGTTCCTGCGGGCCGCGGTGGCCGCGCGGAAGAACATCATGATCGCCGGCGCCACGAACTCCGGGAAGACGACGCTGCTGCGGGCACTGGCCAACGAGATCCAGCCGCACGAGCGCCTGATCACGGTCGAGCGCTCGCTCGAGCTCGGCCTCGGCGAGTTCAAGGACCTGCACCCGAACGTGGTCGCGTTCGAGGAACGGCTGCCGAACTCCGAAGGCGTCGGCGAGGTCAGCATGGCCGACCTGGTCCGGCGTTCGCTGCGGATGAACCCGAGCCGGGTCATCGTCGGTGAGGTGCTCGGCGACGAGATCGTCACGATGCTGAACGCGATGAGCCAGGGGAACGACGGCTCGCTGTCCACGATCCACTCGAACAGCTCGATGGAGGTGTTCAACCGGATCAGCACGTATGCGATCCAGGCCCGCGAGCGGTTGCCGATGGACGCCACCCAGATGCTGATCGCCGGCGCGCTGGACTTCGTCGTGTTCGTCCGCAAGCACAACGACTACTCCCGCGGCGGCGGCCTCACCCGGTACGTCGAGAGCATCCGGGAGGTCACCGGGTGGGACGGCCGAGTGCTGTCCGGCGAGGTGTTCGCACCGGGACCGGACGGCCACGCCGCAGCGCACGCACCGATCGCGTGCATGGACGAGCTCGAGCACTTCGGGTACCAGCCGCTCGTGCACGGAACGTGGGCGTGAGGCGATGAACGACCGAACCCTGGGAGCGCTGCTGTGCGGGGCCTTGGTCGGCGGCGCGGTGATGCTGCTGATCGTCGCGATCCGCGGTACCGAGCCGAAGGACGAGACGCCGTCGCTGTTCCGCCACCGCAGCGTCGAGGCCCGCAAGAACATGGTCCGGCTGGGCGCCGCCTTCGCGGTCGGCCTGCTCGTGCTGGTGGTGACCCGCTGGCTGGTGCTCGCCGTCGCCCTCGGCCTGCTCGCCGCGATGGCGGACCGCTTCTTCGGCGGCACCGGTGAGGAACGCCGGGCGATCGACCGCCTGGACGCACTGGCCACCTGGACCGAGGCGTTGCGCGACACGATCGCCGGCGCGGTCGGCCTGGAGCAGGCGATCCCGGCCACCGCGGTGAACGCGGCGCCCGCGATCAAGCCCAGCCTGAACCTGCTGGTCGACCGGTTGCGGATCCGCGAACCGTTGCCGTCGGCCCTGATGCGGTTCGCCGACGACCTGGACGACCCGTCGGCGGATCTGATCGTCGCGGCCCTGGTGCTGAACGCCCGCCTGCGTGGTCCCGGTCTGCGCGAGGTGCTCAGTGCGCTGGCCGACTCGGCCCGCGAGGAACTCGACGTACGCCGGAAGGTCGCGGCGGAACGTCGTTCGACGCGGCGCAGTGTCCAGGTGGTGGTCGCGATCACGCTGATCATGGCGGCCGGTCTGGTGTTGTTCAACTCGGCGTACATGGCGCCGTACACGAGCTTCGTCGGACAGGTCGTGCTGGCCGTGGTGATCGGGCTCTACGCGCTCGGGCTGCTGTGGCTGCGGCGGCTGGCGAAGATCGAGGTGCCGGACCGGTTCCTGATCGGCCTCGCCGACGAGCACCGGCTGCCGCGGTCGGGCGACGAGCGGATGGAGACGGTGAGCGGATGACCTGGGCCTTCATTACCGGCGGCATCGCCGGACTCGGTGTGTACTTCCTGGTCCGGATGTTCATCAAGCCGCGGGCCAACGTGCTGTCCACGATCGCGCGGATCGACGCGGGCCGCGGCGGCTACGTCGGCGGCGCCACCGCGAGCGCCGCCGGCGAACGGGTGCTGGGCGGTGTCGACCGCGCCCGGGAGACCCTGGGGCGCCGGCTCGAGGCGGAGGCGAACGCGCGTGGCTGGGCGTTCGGCAAGCTCCGCCGCGACCTCGCGGTGATGAACCGGCCGTTCGCCGCGATGCTCGCCACCAAGGCGTTCTTCGCGCTCGGCGCGATGGTCTTCATCCCGATCGTGCTGTTCCTGTTCTCCGCGATCGGCATCACGGCGCCCGGCGCGGCCCCGGCGATCGTCACGCTGGCGTTCATGGCGCTGGCGTTCTTCCTGCCCGACCTGGCGTTGCGCCAGGAGGCGGAGAAGCGGCGGCGGGACTTCCGGCACGTGGTCGGCAGCTTCCTGGACCTGGTCGCGATGAACCTCGCGGGCGGCCGCGGTCTGCCCGAGGCGCTGATGACGGCCTCGACGATCGGCGAGCACTGGGCGATGGCCCGGATCCGGCAGGCGCTGGCCAACGCCCGGCTGATCGGCATCACGCCGTGGGACGCGATGGCCCGGCTCGGCGAAGACCTCGGCGTCGAGGAACTGCGGGACCTGGCGTCGGCGCTCGCACTGGCCGGTGACGAAGGCGCGAAGATCCGTTCGTCGCTGCTCGCCCGGGCCGCGTCGCTGCGGCGCAAGGAACTGGCCGACGTGGAAGGCAAGGCGGGTGAGCGGTCGCAGTCGATGCTGGTCGCGCAGCTCGTGATGATCTCGGCGTTCTTCCTGTTCCTGGCCTTCCCGGCCGGTGTGGCGATCCTCGGAAGTTAGGCCGAACAGAGATGAGGGCAAGGGATCCGTCGGGCCGAGTCGCCCGTCGAACACGGCATACTGAGGCCTGCTTCGGCCTCACGATCTGGAAGGCATGTGGATGACCTCGGAGTTGATGTTCTGGCGGGCCATGGCCGGCTACGCGGTCGCGCGTGCGCAGGCCCAGCGGGCCCGCGCACGGCAGGGGAACACCGAGCTGGGCGCCTCCGCACTCGAGTGGGCGATCATCTCGGGGATCCTGGTCGTCGCCGCGCTCGCGATCGGCGTGGTGGTGAAGCGCGTGATCGCCAAGCACACCGCGGATATCGAGAAGGAATGACGGCAGAGCCATGCGGCTGGGGAGGAAACGAGCTCGGCGGAGACGGTCGGAGCGGGGTGTCAGCACACTCGAGCTGTCCATCCTGGCACCGGCGATCATCGCGCTGATCTTCGTGTCCATCCAGACCGCCTTGTGGCTGTACGGGCGTTCCGTCGCGCTGAACGCGGCGCAGGAGGGCGTGTCCAAGTTGCGGCTGGTGCAGCCGCTGGTCTACACCCCGGCGGTGGGGGAGAAGGTGCGGGCGGACGTCGAGTCCTACGCCCAGCAGCTCGGCGGTACGACGCTGCAGAACGCCAAGGTCCCGTTCCCGGCGTACAACGACCCGGAAGGCGTGGTCTCGTTCACGGTCACCGGCAAAACCGTTTCGCTGGTGCCCGGCCTGGAGCTGAAGGTGACCCGGACCGCCACCGGCCGCATCGAACAGTTCGAAGCCGACAAGTGAGCGAGCAGATGACACGCAGACCGTGGTCTCTCGGGCGGCACCGCCGTACCCGCGAGCGCGGCACGATGGCGCTGGAGATGGTGATCCTCGCGCCCGTGCTGCTGGCGCTGTTCATGTTCCTGCTGGCCTGCGGGCGGTACTTCCAGACGTCGTCGTTGCTGGAGAGCGCGGCCCGTGACGGCGCCCGCGGCGCCAGTCAGGCGCGGTCGCTGCAGGCTGCGCAGGCTCGCGTCGACGAGGCAGTGAACACGACGATGAGCCAGGCGGTGGCTTCCTGCAAGGAGTCGGCGGCGGGCTCGATCACCACCGGGTTCGTGGCCGGTTCGCCGTTGTCGGTCGAGGTCAGCTGCACGATCAACTACCGCGATCTCGGCCTGCTCGGTCTGGGCGGCGACACCAAGATCACCAAGCGGTTCACGTCCTCGCTCGATCCGTACCGGGGGGTGCGCGGTGACGGCTCCTGATCGGCCTGATCGGTCTTGGTCGCGGCTTGCCGAGTTCTTCCGGATCGATGCGCGACGCAACCATCGGCGGTTCGGCCGGGGCGCGCTCAGCCCAGCGGTCGCGATCCTCGCGGTGATGATCTTCACCCTGGCAGGCCTGGTGATCGACGGCGGCCGGCAGCTGGGCGCCCGGTCGCGTGCGATCGGCTACGCGCAGGAGGCCGCGCGCGTCGGCGCCGCGGCCATCCAGCTGAACGTCGCCGAGGCGAAGATCGACACCGCCAAGGCGGCGGCCGCCATCACGGAGTTCTGCGGTCAGGTGCGGTCGAACGACCCGGCGGTCACGGCGTGCGGGCCGACCACGCTGACCGACAAAGAGGTCGACATCAAGGTCGACATCGCCAACAAGACGACGTTCCTCGGCCTGATCGGCAAGCAGTCGCTGAAGGCCAGCGGCACCGGCCAGGCGCACGCCGAGCAGGGCGTCGAGAAGGCGGACGACAGCCCGACCATCCCGCCGATCGTCGTCAACCCGACGACCGACGGCCCCGGTGCGACGATCGACACCCCGCGCCCGCCGACCATCGATCTGCCGTGTCCGACCTGGACCGTCGGATCGCCGACCCCGATCTGGACCCTGTCGCCGTTCCCGTTCCCGGCCACCTGCTCCCCGAACGTGACGCCGACGCCGACCCCGCCCGAGACCCCGTCCGAGACCCCGCCGACCGGCGAACCGTCAGGCCCCACGAGCAGCTCGCCGCCGAGCGGGCGCTAGACACCGGAGGATTCTGTCCGTGCGTAGGTTTGCCCTCCCGGCCGTTGCAGTGGTTGGTGTCCTGCTGTTGAGTGCCTGCAGCAAGGACTCCAACGACGGCGGCCGCCCGGTCCCTGTCGGCGGCGACTCCGGTACGACGACGTCCAGCACACCGTCCACCGCACCGTCGTCGGAGCCGACCACGACCACCGGGCCGGCCACCACCGCGAAACCCACCGCACCAGCCGCACAACAGGTCATCGTCAAGCCAGGGAACTTCGCGTCCAACCCCGCCGTCCAAGGCCTCATGACCAGCTACCCGCTCTACTTCCAGGCCCTGGTGTCCAAAGACGACACAATCCTGAAGAAGCGGTTTCCGTCGTTCTTCTACGCCGACGTGTCGGAGGAGATCGTGGATGCCAAGCGCAACGGCTGGGTGATGAAGCCGCCGGGGAGTGTGGTCGTAGTCGGTGCGAAGGCCACGCCGGACGACACCGTCGCTGTGCAGATCTGCCGCTCGCAGAGGACGCAGTACTGGGACCCGAGGACCCGGAACTGGACTGTCGTCGCGCCCAAGGGGTCGCCCGAGGTGATCGAGATGATCCAGACCGGGGTCGGCTGGTTGCCGTACCGCATGGCGACCAGCAAGGGCGTGAACTGCTCAAACGTCCGCTACCCGGCCTAGACCGGAATGCCGGATTTCAGGTTGCGAAGAGGTGACGGGGCACTGAGCAACGGGCATGATGCCCCTGGTCGAAGTTAATCTGCGGGAAGACGAGTCTGGGGAGTGAGGATGCACAACAGAGTGGGCCGCGCACTGCTCGCCCTGAGCGCCGTACTCGCACTACTCATGGCCGGACCGGCCACGACGGCCGCCGCAGAGACCATCCAGACCGGCGCGTCCGTCTGCAGTATGTACGTCAACTCCACCGGCTTCGGCGCGTACTGCAGCAACGGCTCGGCCTACCTGGGACCTGACACCGGAGAGCCGCCGCCCACCTGGCGCCAGCGGCTGAACGGCCGGCCGTTCGTGCCGTGCCGTGATTTCGAGATCCCCAAGGGCATCCGGCTCCCGCAGGCGCCGGAGGGCAAGAAGTGGGTTCTCCGGGTCACGATCACCGACTACAACCTCGACACCTACGACGGCGGCGATGCGGCCCACCTGGAGCGCGCCTACGTGCCGGTGAGCCCGGCCGAGGAAGCGCAGTGCCCGTTCCCGCCGTACATGCAACCCTTCTGGCACGAATTCCGGAGCAGCTACCCGCCGCCTGCGCTGGTGGTCAAGCCGACCTTTACGCCCCGCGTCAACATTCCCGCCTACTTTTCACTGACCGCGGACAGCTCACGCGTGCTGGCGGACCGGTCGAACCCGGGGGCGTACAGCGGGTACATCGACCCGAGGCACAACCTGACGATGCGCGCGCTGGTCGTGGAGATGACCGTCGATCCCGGTGACGGGACCAAACCGTTCAAGTGCCTGATGGGCGTCACGCCGTTGGACGACCCGGACGGCTACGACGAGACGAAGGACCCCAACGACCAGCTCAACCCGTGCAAGCACATCTACAAGAGGTCGAGTGCGAGTCAGCCGGACGGCATGTACACCGTGAAGCTGACGATCACCTGGGAGGTCTCGTACTGGGTCGGTAAGGGCGAGGGCGGCTGGAACCCGATCGGTCAGGCGAACGTGACTGCCGTTCAGCGATTGCCGGTGCAGGAAGTTCAGGCCATTGGTGGCTGATGGTGGGGGTATGGAGGAGCGATGGTAAGGACGAATGAGCCTGCGCGGGCGGCTCGGTTGCCGCAGCGGGGTCAGGGGAGTCCGGGCGCGGACCGGCTGAAGGGCTTCGTCGCGCTGCTCGCGATCCTGGCGATCGTCGGCGGTGTGCCGTACGTGCTGCTGCGGTTCTTCGGTACGCCGTGGCCGGACAAGATGCCCACCAAGAGCATGCTGTTCAGCGAGCTGAGCGTCGAGACGGTGCTCGGCATCATCGCGTTCTTCATCTGGGTCGCCTGGCTGCACTTCGTCGTCTGCCTGATCGCGGAGGCGGTCGCGGAGATCCGCGGTCACGGTCTCTCGCCACGCGTTCCGCTCGGCGGCGGTTCCCAGGTCCTGGCCCGCCGGCTGATCGGCACGGTCGTGCTGATCGCCGCGGGCGCCGGTGTCAGCCTGCCGGTCGCGAGCGCGGTCACCACGAGCGGCCCGGCAGCCCCGACGTCCGTGAGCGTGCGGCACGGCAACGAGCAGTCCTCCACGTCGCAGTTCCGCCAGACCGAGGCAGCCAGCACGGTGCTCAGCGGCAGCCACGGGAAGACGAGCGTCGGCGTACGGACGAACCACGACCACAAGGGTCAGGTCGTGAAGTACACCGAGGTCCGTCCGCCGCAGGGCCGGAACTACGACTGCCTGTGGGACATCGCGGAGCGGTATCTCGGTGAGGGTCGCCGGTACAAGGAGATCTACGACCTCAACAAGAACAAGCTGCAGCCCGACGGCCGCCGGCTGACCAACCCGGACCTCATCCTGCCGGGCTGGCAGGTGCGGCTACCGGCCGACGCCAAGGGCCCGGGCGTGCACACGGTCCGGGTGAGCATCGGCGACCACACGACCACGAAGCCCACCACCAAGACCACGGTCAGCACGAAGACGACCCCGGCCAAGCCGAAGACCACGGTCGAGAACAAGACCGAGACGCGGACCACGCCCGAGTCGAAGCCGGTCGGTCCGGGCCGCTACTCGGAGCAGGGCATCGAGAAGCCTTCGTCGGTCGTCATCGGCAGCGCGAAGAACGACCCGGGCGCGAAGAACGTCAAACCGGGGCAGCCGAACGTCACCGTCGAGCCGCACGCTCCAGGCACGGGTCACGAGCACGGCGAGCCGGCCGGCGGCGGCACCCAGGTGCCGGAGGCGACTCCGGTCGCGGCCGACGACGGCGGCATCAGCCTGAAGGACGCCGGGATCTTCGGCTTCGGGGCGACGCTGCTCGCGGCCGGTCTGGCGCTGGCGCTGAAGCGGCGCCGCGGCTGGGCGCAGGGTCCTGGCCCGAAGGCTGCCGGTCACCGGCAGACCGAGATCGGGCTGCGGCTGGCGTCGGACGTTCCGACCGCGCAGTTCGTGGACAACTCGCTGCGCAAGCTGGGCGCCGACATGACGCAACTGCAGCGGCCGATGCCGAAGGTGGTCGCCGCGCTGGTGACCGACCGGTCGCTGACGCTGGTGCTCGACCCGTACGGCGTGCACCCCGAGCCGCCCGGTCCGTGGCAGGCGATTGCCGAGGGCACCCGGTGGACATTGCGCCGCGGGTACGGCCCGAGCGGTGAGGTCAACGCGCCGGCGCCGTACCCGACGCTGGTCACGGTCGGCCAGAACGCCGACGGTGCGACGGTGCTGATCGACCTCGACACCGCGAACGGGATCGTCGCGTTCGGCGGCGTGAACAACGCGTCCCGCGACGTGGTCGGTTCGCTCGCGGTCGAGCTGGCGACGAACCTGTGGTCCGAGGGCGCGCACATCAGCATGGTCGGATTCGGCGACGACCTGTCGTCGCTCGCGCCGACGCGGCTGAGCTACTGGATCCGTCTCGACGACGCGATGGCCGAGGTCGCCCGCCGTAGCGAGGCGCAGCTGCAGGCCTGCCAGCGGCGGAACGCCGGTTCGGTCGCCGAGGCCCGGATGACGCATCCGGACGCGGCGCTGTGGGGCTCGGAGATCATCTTCGTGTCCTCTCCGCCGTCGCCGGAGGAGCAGGACCAGCTGAACCGGCTGGCCGCCGACACCAAGCGCAGCATCTCGGTGGTCGTGGTCGGCGACGTGTTGAACTCGCCGTGGCGGTTCGTCGTGGACGAGAAGAACCAGGCCGTCTGCCGGCTGCTCGGTCTCGAGGTGGACGCCCACAGCGTCAACCCGGAGCAGTTCGCCGACCTGGTCGCGCTGTTCGACGCGGCCGAGTCGGACGCCCGCGACAAGCGCCGCTCCGAGCAGGACATGCCGGCGTACGAGTTCTCCGCCATGGACCTGAGCCAGCCGGCGCCGGTCGAGGTCGACCTGCTCGGCCCGGTCGAGGTGGACGCCCGCGGGGTCATCGACGACGGCCGGATCACGCTGTCGACGGAGATCATCGCGTTCCTGGCCAGCCAGGACTACGGCGTACACCCGAACGTCCTCGCCGGGGCGATCTGGCCGCGCGGCATCAGCGAGGAGCTGCGCGACGCGGCGCTGGAGCACACCCGGCGCTGGGTCGGTGTGGACGCCATGTACGCCGACGAGTCGGGTCGCTGGATGCTGAACCGCAGCGTCGTCCGGGTCGACTGGGACGTGTTCCGCACCCTCGCGAAGCAGGCGACGATGGTCGACGACCCGCGGGGTCCGCTGTCGACGGCGCTCAGCCTGGTGCACGGACCGGCCTGGTCGAACCTGCCCGGCGGCCGCTACTCGTGGCTCGCCGCGTCCGGGATCGAGCGCCGGATGGCGGAGGCCGTCGTCGACGCCGCGCTGCGGCTCGCCGAGGCGGCCCTCAGCCACAACGACGGCAATACGGCGCGTACGGCGCTCCAGACCGGCCTGAGCTTCTCTCCGGCCTCGGAGGAACTGTGGCGCGCCACCCTCCGCCTGGCTGCCCACTTCGGCACCACCGCGGACGTCACCAACGTGGCGGGCCAGATGTACGCCGCCCTCACCAAACACGGCGGCCCTCGCGGCCCCGAGGCCGAAACCGACGCCCTCGTCGACGAACTCCTCCCGGGCTACCACCGCCCCGCCCAGGTCGCCTGACCGCAACTCCACAACCCTCCAACTCAGGGGTCATCCCCCGAGTTGGAGGGTTGCCCATTGAAAATCTCAGGGGGCAACCCTCCAGGTGAGCGGGACAGGGCTCAGAGGGAGTTGGCGGACCAGGTGTCGCAGGCCGTCATGTCGCCTGAGTCCATGCCCTTCTGGAACCAGCGCATGCGTTGTTCGGCAGTGCCGTGGCTGAAGCTTTCGGGGGTGACCTGGCCCTGGGTCTTCGACTGGATGCGGTCGTCGCCGACCGAGGCGGCGGCGTCGAGGCCGCGGGCGATGTCGTCCTCGGTGAGCTCGGTGATGAGCGGTTGGCCGCTCGAGTTCGGGACCGTGGTCGCGTGGTTGGTCCAGATCCCGGCGAGACAGTCCGCCTGGAGCTCGGAGCGGACCGAGTCGGACGCCGGGCCGTTGCGGGTCTTGATCCGGTCGAGGATGCCGTACAGGTTCTGGATGTGGTGGCCGTACTCGTGCGCCACGACGTACGCCTCGGCGAACTCGCCGCCGCGGGCGCCCAGGTCGTTCTGCAGGGTCTCGAAGAACCCGATGTCCAGGTACACCCGCTTGTCCGGCGGGCAGTAGAACGGGCCGACCGCACTGGTCGCCGGGCCGCAGCCGGTGTTCACCGAGCCTTCGAAGACCCGCAGCGGCGCGCGGGTGTACTTCTTGCCGCGCCGGGGGAGCTCCGCGGCCCAGAAGCTCTCGATCGAGTTCTGGTAGAACACGAACCGGCAGTTCGAGTTCGACTGCAGGTCGGTGCCCTTCTTGCAGGAGCCCAGGTTGCCGGCCGCCGTGTTCTGAGTCACCGGTTCGTCGCTGCCACCTCCGCCTGGCAGGCCGCCGGTCAGCAGCAGGATCACGACGAGCAGAATGATGCCGCCGATGCCGCCGCCGACCGGGATCATCCCGCCGGGGAGGCCACCGCTGCGTCCGCCACCACTACCGCGGGTGTCCTCGACGCCGCTGGTGTCGAGATCCGCATCCGGATTGAATTTCACGGCACCTACACTAGTCCTGAGCGCGGGGGATTTCGGCGTGCCGTGACACCGCGATCACACAGCCATGGCACTGGCATGCCGCCCAGAGCTCAGCCCGTATCCCAGCGTAAGGACGCCTGCGACCCCCGATGATCACTGTTTCCAATCTCGAGGTTCGCGTCGGTGCCCGTCAGCTGCTCGCGCCCGCCTCGTTCCGGGTCGGCCCCGGCGACAAGGTCGGGCTGGTCGGCCGCAACGGCGCCGGCAAGACGACGCTGACCAAGATCCTCGCCGGTGAAGGGCTGCCCGCGAGCGGTTCCGTGACGTCCTCGGGCGAGATCGGCTACCTGCCGCAGGACCCGCGCACCGGCGATCTCGACGTACTGGCCCGGGACCGGATCCTGTCCGCGCGCGGCCTGGACGACGTCGTACGGCGGTTGCGCTCCGCCGAGAAGTCGATGGCGAGTGCGGACGAGAAGACCCGCGCCAAGGGCATGCGGCGGTACGAGCGGGCCGAGGCGGACCTGCACGCCGCCGGTGGGTACGCCGCCGAGGCCGAGGCGGCCCGGATCGCGGCCAACCTCGGTCTCCCGGACCGCGTCCTCGGCCAGCCGCTGTCGACCCTGTCCGGTGGTCAGCGCCGCCGGGTCGAGCTGGCCCGGATCCTGTTCGCGCAGGCCGAGACGCTGCTCCTCGACGAGCCGACCAACCACCTGGACGCCGACTCGATCATCTGGCTGCGCGACTTCCTCAAGTCGTACGCCGGTGGCGTGATCATGATCAGCCACGACGTGAACCTGTTGCAGGACACCGTCACCCGGGTCTTCCACCTGGACGCGAACCGGGCCGAGATCGACGTGTACAACGTCGGCTGGAAGGCGTACCTGCTCCAGCGGGAGACCGACGAGCGGCGCCGCAAGCGCGAGCGGGCGAACGCGGAGAAGAAGGCGACCCAGCTGGTCGACCAGGCGAACAAGATGCGCGCCAAGGCGACCAAGGCGGCCGCGGCCCAGCAGATGCTGCGCCGGGCCGAGCGGCTGATGTCCTCGCTCGAGGACGAGCGCAAGCAGGATCGCGTCGCGAAGATCGCCTTCCCGACGCCGGCGCCGTGCGGCAAGACGCCGCTGATGGCGCGGGAACTGTCGAAGTCGTACGGCTCGCTGGAGATCTTCACCGACGTCGACCTGGCGATCGACAAGGGCTCGCGGGTCGTCGTCCTCGGCCTGAACGGCGCCGGCAAGACCACGCTGCTGCGGATCCTCGGCGGGATCGAGAAGGCGGACACCGGCGAGGTGATCGACGGCCACGGCCTCAAGCTCGGGTACTACGCCCAGGAGCACGAGACCCTGGACGTGAACAGGACGGTCCTGGAGAACATGAAGACCGCCGCCCCGGACCTGAACGAGACGCAGGCGCGCAGCGTGCTCGGCTCGTTCCTGTTCACCGGCGACGACGCGGACAAGCCCGCCAAGGTGCTGTCCGGCGGCGAGAAGACCCGTCTCGCCCTCGCCACGCTGGTCGTGTCGGCGGCGAACGTCCTGCTCCTCGACGAGCCGACCAACAACCTGGACCCGGCGTCCCGCGCCGAGGTGCTGAACGCGATCCGGTCGTACACGGGCGCGATCGTCCTGGTCACCCACGACGAGGGCGCCGTCGAGGCCCTCGAACCCGAGCGTGTCGTCCTGCTGCCCGACGGCGTCGAGGACCTCTGGACCAACGAGTACGCCGACCTGATCTCGCTCGCCTGATTACTTCCGAGTAATATCCGGGCCATGACGGATCTCGGACTGCGGTTGACGGTGGACGGACCGGTCGCGCGTGTGGTGCTCGACCGTCCGGAGGTGCGCAACGCCCAGACGCCCGCGATGTGGAGTGCACTGGCCGATTTCGGTACGGCGCTGCCGTCCGACGTCCGCGTGGTGGTCGTGTCGGGGGAGGGGCCGTCGTTCTCGGCCGGTCTGGACCGCCGGCTGATCATGGGCGAGAACGATCTGGGCGAAGAGCCGCTGCTGAGCCTCGGCGCCAAGCCGACCGACGAGGTCCTGGAGCTGATCGCGAAGTTCCAGACCGGGTTCTCCTGGCTGCGGCGGCCCGAGATCGTCAGCATCGCCGCGGTGCAGGGCCATGCGGTCGGCGCCGGTTTCCAGCTCGCCTTGGCCTGTGACCTGCGGGTCGTCACGCCCGACGCCCGCTTCAGTATGCGCGAGCCGTCACTCGGGCTGGTCCCGGACCTCGGCGGTACGAAACCGCTCGTCGAGCTGGTCGGGTACTCGCGGGCGCTGGAGATCTGCGCGACGAGCCGCTGGGTCGAGGCCGCGGAGGCGAAGGAGCTCGGCCTCGCGAACATCGTCGTACCGGCGGACGAACTGGAGGCGACGGTCAAGGACCTGGCCGACGCGTTGCTCGGCCCGCTGCCCGGCGCGATCCGCGAGACCAAGGCGTTGCTCCTCGGTGCCGCGGACCGCACGTACGACGACCAGCTCAGGGCCGAGCGTGAGGCCCAGGAACGCCGGTTGAAGGAGCTCCTGGCCGCGCTTTCCTAGGGCCAGTTGCTGATCACCACGTCGTTCGGGGACGGGTCGCCCTTACCGGTCTCGACGTACTTCTTGAGGCTGAGCAGGAAGCTGGCCCACTTGGTGCTGCAGTGGTGCATGAACTCGACCGGCTCCTTCCAGCCCTCGTGCTTGAAGAGCACGATCGCCCACTCGTCGGTCTGCGAGAGGTCGAAGCGGATGTGGGTGCCGATCCACTCCGGTGGACCGTCGACGACCTCCCAGCGGACGAGCTCGCCGGGCTTCGTCTCCAGGACCTTCATGTCGAAGCCCTCGCCGCCCGCGGCCGCGAAGCGGAAGTGGATCACACCGTCGGGGTCGCCGGTCGTGTCCTCTGTCCACCAGCCGGCCAGACCGTCGATCGTGGTGAGTGCGGCGTAGACGTCCGTCGGGGATGCAAGGATGCCAACGCGGTGCAGGATGTCGCTCATGGAAGTTTCCTCTCGTGTTTTTCGATCGCCTCGGCGATGCGGGCGATGCGTTGCAGCCGCCGGTCCCAGGCGCTGGTGACGTCGGTCAGCTGGTTGATCGCGTGGGCGAGGCGGTCCTCGTCCACGGTGTAGCGGCGTTCCCGTCCGGACGGCGTGGAGTGCACCAGCCCGGCCCGGTCGAGTACGCCGAGGTGCTTCGCGACCGCCTGCCGGGTGACGGGCAGTTGGTCGCTGAGACTGGTCGCGGTACCGCCACCGCTCACGAGCAGCAGGTCGAGCATCCGCCGCCGGGTCGGGTCACCGATCGCCGACCAGAGCTCGTCGTCGATCACGGCCGCTGCGCCTGCCGCTCGGCGTACGGCGCGAGCCGGGGGAGGAAGTAGTCCCACCCGGTGGTGTGGTCCTCGAGCATCTCGTCCGGCTTGGAAGCCTCGTCGTACCCGGTCTCGGCGAACCGGAGCAGCGTGGCGCCGCCGGCCGGGATCAGGTCGAAGGTGACCAGGAGCGAGTTCTCCGGCGTGACAGGCTCGTCGTCGTACGCCCAGCGGAAGGAGAAGCGCCGCGGCGGGTCGGCCTCCACCACGGTCAGCGGCACGACCTTGGTCTCGTCCGTACGCCGGAACGTGACGGTGCCGGTCGCGCCGGCGGCCGGGTCGAGGTCGGCGTCGTCGGGCCACCACTCGCGCAGGTGCTCCGGCGAGCTGATCACCTCGTAGACCACCTCTGGGCTGGCCTCCACCCGGATCTCCCGCTCGATGCTCCTGGTCATTGCTTCCGTCCTTTCGCAACCTTTGGTTGCATGTGACTCTAGACCAGGTCGCGCCGATGTGCAACCAAAAGTTGCGGGAAGCGCGGAGTGACTCCGGGTGTTATGAAGGTTCACCACAGAAAGGGAGCCGGATGTCGGGAATGATGCGCCCAGGGATGGGCGCGATGGGCTGGCGGCGCCAGGACTCGTCGGTCCTCGAGCAGAAGCTCGCCAAGGGCACGCTGCGGCGGATCGTCCGGTTCGCGAGGCCGTTCCGCTGGCACATCACGGCGTTCCTGCTGCTGGTGATCGTCTCGGCGGTGCTGGTGATCGCGTCGCCGCTGCTGTTCAAGAAGATCGTCGACGACGGGATCTCGAAGGGGAACGCCGGCCTGGTGACCGCGCTGGCCCTGGTGGTCGCGTTGCTCGCTGTCGTGGAGGCGGCGCTCGGCCTGGTGCAGCGCTGGTTCTCGGCGCGGATCGGTGAAGGGCTGATCTTCGACCTGCGCACGAAGGTGTTCGCGCATGTGCAGCGGATGCCGGTCGCGTTCTTCACCCGGACGCAGACGGGTGCGCTGGTCTCGCGGCTCAACAACGACGTGATCGGCGCCCAGCAGGCCTTCACCTCGACGCTGTCCGGCGTCGTCTCGAACGTCATCAGCCTGATCCTGGTCGTCGGCGCGATGCTCGCGCTGAGCTGGCAGCTGACCGTGGTGGCGATCCTGATGCTGCCGATCTTCCTGATCCCCGCGCGGGTCCTCGGCCGCCGCCTGGCCGCGATGACGCGGGAGCAGATGAACCTGAACGCCGAGATGTCCACCTCGATGACCGAGCGCTTCAGCGTCGGCGGCGCGCTCCTGGTCACGCTGTTCGGCCAGCCGCACCTCGAGAACGCCGACTTCGGCGAGCGGGCCGGGCGGGTCCGCGACCTGGGCATCCGGATCGCGATGCTCGGCCGCGTGTTCTTCACCGCGCTGACCTTGGTCGCCGCGCTGGCGACAGCCTTGGTGTACGGCGTGGGCGGCAACCTGGCCGTCCGCGAGACGTTGACCATTGGCACGCTGCTCGCACTCGTCGCCCTGCTCGGCCGGCTGTACGGTCCGCTGACCGCACTATCCAACGTCCGCGTCGACGTGATGACCGCGCTGGTGTCGTTCGAGCGGGTCTTCGAGGTGCTCGACCTCGAACCGATGATCCAGGACGCCCCGGACGCGAAGGATCTGCCGGCCGGCGCGGCGAGTGTCGAGTTCGACCATGTGGCGTTCGCGTACCCGACGGCCGAGCAGGTCTCGCTGGCCAGCCTCGAGTCCGTCGCGGTCCTGGACAAGCGCGTCTCGGCGCAGGTGCTGGAGGACGTGAGTTTCGTCGTACAGCCCGGGCAGATGGTCGCGCTGGTCGGCCCGTCCGGAGCCGGCAAGACGACCATCACCAACCTGGTCGCCCGGCTGTACGACGTGAGCGGGGGAGCGGTGCGCGTCGGCGGTCAGGACGTGCGCGACGTGACCCTGCAGTCCCTGCACGACACGATCGGCTACGTCACGCAGGACGCGCACATGTTCCACGACACGATCCGCGCCAACCTCGGGTACGCGAAGCCCGACGCGACCGAGGACGAGATGGTCGCCGCGCTGCGGGCCGCGCAGATCTGGGAGCTGGTGTCGGCGCTGCCGGACGGTCTGGACACCGTGGTCGGCGATCGCGGTCACCGGCTGTCCGGTGGTGAGCGGCAACGACTCGCAATCGCCCGGTTGTTGCTGAAGGCCCCGAAGATCGTCGTACTGGACGAGGCGACCGCGCACCTCGACTCGGAGTCCGAGGTCGCCGTTCAGCGGGCGCTGGACACCGCCCTGGAAGGCCGTACGTCGCTGGTGATCGCGCACCGGCTGTCGACGGTGCGGAACGCGGACCTGATCCTGGTGGTTGACCACGGCAACATCGTCGAGCGCGGCACGCACGAGCAGCTGCTCGCGGCCGGCGGCGAGTACGCTGATCTGTATCACACGCAGTTCAACGAGTCCGGTACCGCGGCAGGTGTCTGATGATCAAACTGGGTCTCGTCCTCGCAGCCGGGTACGCCGGCTTCAAAGTCGCATACCACTCCGAGGATGGCCGCCACTACGGCCGAACCGGTGAGCGCGCAATCCGCACGACGCTGTCGCTACTCATCGCCAGCCTGGCCGGCGGCGTCACATACGCGGCTCTCCTCCAGCACTAAGCCGTGCGGAGGCCGACCGAGTCGTGCCGCCAGAAGGCCTCCGCATAGACCAGGGTGCCGGTCATCCATGGTTCATGCGCCGGGAACCTGATGACCTGGAAGGCACCGTCCGGGATACGCAGGGACGGCTTTCGGAAACCTAGGCCGCCGGCGGGCTCGAAGCCTAGCCGCGAGTAGAAGCCCGGATCGCCCTCCAGAAAGACCAGCGGAACCTTCCGCTCGGCGAGGACCTCCAAACCACGCCGGACCAGGGCCGAGCCGATGCCGCGCCGATGGAACTCGGGCAGCACGCCCAAGGGACTGAGGACCTGGACATCGACCAGCCGGCGCTCCGCATCGAGAAGACTGCGGGTGAACATAACGTTGCCGACCACCTGCCCGTCGTGCTCGGCGACCAGTGAGAGGCCGCCCTCAGAGGTGATCGTGTCCCGCAGGGTGTCGGCCAGGTCAGCCACCACAGGCCCGTGATCACCGAACGCCTGCAGGTGAACATCCCGCACGGCCTGTCGGTCGCTCCGACGTTCTTCGCGAAGATCCATGCCCGGAGGGTAGAGCGGGTCCGGGCGGCTCGCACCCGGTTTTGGAGAGCGGTACTACTTGGCCGCGGCCGGCTTCGAGTCGTACTCCAGCAGGTGGAGCACCGGTACGCCGAGGTGCCGGCGGGCCGAGTTGGTCCAGTCGAGGTGGAAGAACTCCGCCACGATGTGCGGCCGCGTCAGGATGATGACCTCCTGGCCGTGGACGTGCTGCACGGTGGCGACCAGCGCGTCGATCGGCCGGTCGTGCGTGATGCCGCCCTCTGCGGCCTGTCCGAGATCGCGCAGCCGCTGGACGCTCCGCCCGCTGCAGCCCTTGGCCTCGGTGTCGATCGCCTTCTGCGCCTCGGCGAGGTCCTGACGCTGACCGGCCAGGCCCGGCCCGTAGAGGTCCGCGGTCCCGAGGGCGCTGATCGAGGCCTCGACGCCGGCCTCCGCGTTGTGGCAGGGCACCAGCACGTGATACGTGACCGGATCGGGCATGTCCTGATGCAGCTCGACGACGCGCTTCGCGTCGGGCTCGGACAGTTCCTGTTCGACGAGCAGTACGACGTCGTACATCGTGCCACCTCCGCGCTTACCAGTCGGTATACCCCCATGATGCCCCTTCAGCGGCGCGAAGTATTCAACTGGATCGTTCCAGTCTCCGCCGTCCGTACGTGCGGAGCGCCCGCAGCAGATCCACCTCGCGGAACGCCGGCCAGTAGAGGTCGCAGAACTCGATGTCCGAGCGGGTCGCCTGCCAGAGCAGGAAGTCCGACATCCGTAGCTCGCCGCTGGTCCGGATGACCAGATCCGGGTCAGGCAGGCCGGGCACGTACAGGTGCCGGCCGATCTCTTCCTCGGTGAGCCTGTCCGCGACCTCCTCCAGCGAGGTCCCTTCCGCCGCCGCGTCGTCGAGCACGGACCGTACGGCGTCGACGACCTCGAGCCGGCCCGAATACCCGATCGCGAGGGTCAGATCACCGGCGTCGCGGTCGCGGCTCAACTCGACCGCTTCCTTCAGCGCGCGGGCCGTTGAATCAGGCAACAGGTCCAGCTGGCCCTTGACGTGCAGCCGCCAGCGGTGGTCACGGCGTACATGATCGGCCAGCACGCTCTCGGTGAGCTCCATCAGGTAATCGACCTCGGCCGAGTCGCGTTTGCGCAGGTTGTCGGCCGACGCGACCCACGCCGTGACACAGGTGACGCCGGCGTCCGAGCTCCACTGCAGGAACTGCTCCAGGTGCTTGGCGCCGAAGCGATGACCGATGCGTACGTCGTCGTAGCCGGCGCCACGCGCCCAGCGGCGATTGCCGTCCATCACGATCGCGACGTGCTCCGGCTTCGGCAGACCGGCGAGCTGGCGGCGGAGGCGACGCGTGTAGAGGCTGTAGAGCATCAGCGTTGGGCGCTCGACAGTACGTCGGCCAGGTCGAACTTGATCGGCTCCTCCAGCTGCTCGTATGTGCAGGATTCGGGAGTGCGGTCGGGGCGCCAGCGGACGAACTGCGCGGTGTGCCGGAAGCGGATGCCTTCCATGTGGTCGTAGCGGACCTCGACGACCAGCTCGGGGCGCAGAGGGATGAAGGACAGGTCCTTGCCTGCCTGCCACCGGCTGCCCTCGGCGTTGCGCGGCGTACGGACGCCTTCCTCCTGCTTCGCCCACGCCCACGGGTGCTCGTCGAAGGTGGTGACGAGCGGCTGCATCTCCTCGAAGAGCTCCTTGCGGCGCTCCATCGGGAAGGCGCCGATCACGCCGACGCTCGCCAGGGTGCCGTCGTCGTTGTACAGCCCGAGGAGCAGTGAGCCGATCCGGTCCGGGCCGCTCTTGTGCAGGCGGTAGCCCGCCACCACACAGTCCGCCGTACGCTCCGGCTTGATCTTGAACATCACGCGCTTGTCCGGCTGGTACGTCCCGGCCAGCGGCTTGGCGATCAGCCCGTCCAGGCCGGCGCCCTCGAACTGCTGGAACCACTGCGCGGCCGTGTCGTGGTCGGCGGTCGCGGGGGTGACGTGGATCGGCGCCTTCACGTTCGCGAGTGCGTCGATCAGCGCCGTACGGCGTTCGCTGAACGGGCGCTCCGTGTAGTCGTCGTCACCGAGCGCCAGCAGGTCGAACGCGACGAACCGGGCCGGGGTCTTCTCGGACAGCATGTTCACGCGGCTCGCGGCCGGGTGGATCCGCTGCTGCAGGACCTCGAAGTCGAGCCGGTCGCCGGACTCGCCGATCACGATGATCTCGCCGTCGATCGCGCAGCGCTCCGGGAGATTCGCCTTCACCGCCTCGACCAGCTCGGGGAAGTACCGCGTCATCGGCTTCTCGTTCCGGCTGCCGATCTCCACCTCGTCGCCGTCGCGGAAGATGATCGACCGGAACCCGTCCCACTTCGGCTCGTAGGACAGGTCCCCGCGCGGGATCTCCTTGACCGGTTTGGC
Organism: Kribbella sp. VKM Ac-2566; assembly: GCF_004366005.1. NCBI lineage: Bacteria > Bacillati > Actinomycetota > Actinomycetes > Propionibacteriales > Kribbellaceae > Kribbella > Kribbella sp. VKM Ac-2566. The sequence continues at coordinate 273,944 of NZ_SODT01000013.1, forward strand.
GAGCATCGGCTTGACCGGCGGCATGACAGGCAGTCGCATCCCGTCATTCTGTCCCACGGCGCGGACAGTCACCAGGAACCTGCTGTCACAGTCCCGTGGTGGACAGTGAACCGGACCGCCACGGACAATGCCCTCATGAGTACGGTCGGGGTGGAGTGGACGCGTCCGTCGGACGCCGAACGCGACCGTGCGCTGGCGATCCTCCGCGACGGCGCCGGCTCGGGCCGGCTGTCGCACGACACGTTCATCCGCCGGATGAACTTCGTACTCCGCGCCCAGAGCCGCGGCGAACTCGCTGACGCGATCCGTGACCTCCCGCGGGAGGAATCCCGCCGCAGCCGCTGGATGCGCGATGTCCGGTCCAGACTTCCGCGGCTGCGGGTGACCCGAGCCGCCGGCCGGACCGCTCGGAGTGGCTTTCTGGCGCGGTTCGACCCCTTCTTCGAACGCCTGGGCAGCTTGCCGGGGCCCAAGATCAAGCGGACCACTCCGGCCGCGCCGCCGCCGGGTCTTGCGCTGCCGGCGCCGGGCTCACCGACAGTCCGGATCGGACGCGGTCCGGGCGCGACCCTCCGCATGGCCGATGAGTCGGTGTCTCGGTGCCACGCCGAGCTCCGGTACGTCGACGACGGCTGGATGATCCGCGACCTCGGTTCGCTGAACGGCACGGAGGTCAACGGCCTCCGAATCACCACCCCGGTCCGCGTCCGCCCCGGCGACCACATCCGCTTCGGCGCAGTCGCCTACGTACTCACCTGGACCGACCAGCCCTAGCTCTCGCGCTCCATCCGACGGGTGAAGGTTGATCAGCTCGTAGTTGCATCTGGTACTCGGGTACGGGTTTACCGTCGATGCATGGACGACCATTGGGTTCCGGTTGCTTGCACACTGCCGACGGCTGAGCGGCCGCTGCGGCTCGCCGAGTTCGACCAGTTGTTCGCCGACCATCTCCGCAGCGCCGACCGTGTCGATCCGCACACGCTCGACCTTGTGCTCACCGGTGAGTCCCGCGCGACCGTCACCGACCTGACCGCGCGCGAGACGGAGTGCTGCTCCTTCTTCGACTTCACGATCACCGAGGCTCCCGGCAATCAGGTTCGGGTCCGCGTGAACGTTCCGTCGGCGTACGCCGCCGTACTCGACGGGTTGAGCGAACGGCTGCCGCGGTGAGACCTGCGGAAGTCGCCGCCGCAGCCGGCGTGAACCCCCAGACGCTGCGGTACTACGAACGCCGCGGACTGCTCGACGAGCCGGTCCGAAGCCTCGGCGGGCACCGGATGTACCCGACCGAGGCCGTCACCACGTTGCGAGTGATCAAGGCGGCGCAGCGGCTCGGATTCACCCTCGCCGAGATCTCCGAGCTGCTCGACGCTGCCAGGCATCGGCACGCGGTCGGCGAGGGGGCCGGACTCCAGGCGCGCGCACGCGCGAAGCTGGCCGACGTGGAAGCCAAGATCGCCGACCTGACCGTCATCGCGGGGAGCCTCCGCGCCGGCATCGCCGCCGGCTGCGACGACCTGGAAACGTGCGCCGGCAATCCCGACTGCCCGCTGCCCTTCTCGGAGATCGCTCAGTGACCGTCCTGAAGTCCGTCGTACTGTTCCTGCTGGCGGCACTCGCCGAGATCGGGGGAGCCTGGCTGATCTGGCAAGGCTGGCGCGAGAACCGCGGCCTCCTGTGGATCGCCGGCGGAATAGTTGCCCTAGGCGCCTACGGCTTCGTCGCCACCTTCCAGCCCGACCCGCACTTCGGCCGGATCCTCGCCGCCTACGGCGGAATCTTCGTAGCCGGCTCACTCACCTGGGGCGTCCTCGTAGACCGTTTCAAACCCGACCGCTACGACCTCCTCGGCGCCACCATCTGCCTCCTCGGCGTCCTCATCAGCATGTACGCCCCCCGCAACACCTGACCCACACCTAAGTTCACCGCGGTGGATCAGGTTGGGGAGGCTTTTGTCCCGAATCGGGCAGGAAACCCTCCCCAACCCGGGGCTTAGGGGATGAGGACGACCTTTCCGGTGGTGGCTCGTGTTTCGAAGGCTTGATGGGCGGCGGCTGCCTCGGAGAGGGGGAATGTGGTGGTGAGTGCCTTCCAGCGGCCCGAGGTGGTTTCATCCAGGGCGGCTGCTTCGAGGGCTCGGAGCTGGCGGGTGAGTTTGGCGCCGATGGCCCAGCCTGCGGTGAGGCTGCGTGTCATGAGGTCCTCGTGGGTGAATTCGATAGGGCCGCCGCCCGACCAGCCGAACATGAGGGCGCGGCCGCCGACGCCGAGCAGGTCGAACGCCTGCTGGCCGTTCGGGCCGCCGACCCCGTCGAAGAGCAGCGTGATGTCCCGGTCGCCCAACTCGGCCTTCAGTTGCGCAGTCCACTCCGGGTCGCGGTAGTCGATCGCGTACTGCGCACCGAGCGAGCGGACCGTCTCGACCTTGGCGGGACCGCCCGCCAGCCCGATGGCGATCGCGCCGGCGTTGCGTGCCGACTGGATCAGGTAGCTGCCGATCCCGCCCGCGGCTGACGTGATCAGTACGACGTCGTCCGCGGTGAGATGCGCCTGCTGCAGGATGCCGGCCGTCGTACGCCCGGTGCCGATCGCGGCGACTGCCTGGGCGGCGTCGACGTGATCGGGAAGTTCGTACAGCGACTCGACCTTCGCCACCGCGCGTTCGGCGTACCCGCCTGGCACCATGCCCAGATGGACCACGACGCGCTTGCCGATCCAGGTCGGGTCGACGTCCGGTCCGGCCGCGCTGACCCGGCCCGCGACCTCGCGTCCCGGGATCGTCGGCAGCTCCGGGACGGGGATCGGGCTGCCGCCGGTGGCGCCCGCGCGGATCATCGTGTCGACGAGGTGGACGCCGGCGGCCTCGACCTCGACCAGCACCATGCCGCGGTCGGGGGTGGGGTCCGGCACCTCCTCGTACACCAGGTTCTCCGCCGGACCGAATGCGTGCAGTCTGATTGCTTTCACGCCGCTCACGCTAGAACCTCAACAATGATTGAGGTCAATCTCTGCCACTTCCTTACGTTGTGTACTAAAGTGCCCTCCGAGGGAGGGTGACGTGGCGAAGATGCTGAGAGGTGCGACCGCGCAGGAGACGCACAGCGCGATCCTCGACCTGATCCGTTCCAGCGGGACGGTGACCCGCGTCGACCTCGCCGACCGCTCCGGCCTGACCGGCGCGTCGATCTCCCGGGTGGTCAAACGGTTGCTCGCCGACGGCCTGATCATCGAGACCGGGTACGGCGACCCGACCGGCGGCAAACGTGCCACGCTGCTGCAGTTCAACCCCCGCGCGCGGCACGCGGTCGGTATCGCGGTCGACACCCCGAGTACGACGTACGTCGTCACCGACATGAGCGGCCGGGTGATCGAGCAGCTGTCGTCGCGGGGGATCGGGAAGGACGCGCCGGCGACCGCCGTCAAGCGGATCACGGCCGAGCTCGAGGACCTGATCGTGAAGGCGGAGATCGAGCCGTCCACGCTGGTCGGGGTCGGCGTCGCACTGGCCGGCCGGCAGGGCCGCGGCGGGACGCGCCTGCTGCGGACGGACTCGGCGAAGTACGCCTGGGAGCCGTTCGCGGTGCGGGACACGCTGAAGGAGGCCATCGACCACCCGATCGTGGTGGAGAACGACTCGACGTGCGCGGCGATCGGCGAGTTCTGGGCCGGGAAGATCCCGTCGGTGAACGATTTCGCGACCGTTTATCTGGCGGCCGGTTTCGGGCTCGGCCTGGTGACGAACGGCGATGTGTACCGCGGCTCGTCGTCGAACGTCGGCGAGATCGGCCACATGGTCCTCGATGTCAACGGGCCGATGTGCTGGTGCGGCGGGCAGGGGTGCCTGGAGAGCCTGGCTGCTCCGGCGGCGGTGGTCGCGCGCGCCGAACAGGACGCGACGCTGGTCGACCAGCTCGGTCTCCGCGGTCGTCAGACGTCCGTACGCGCGGACTTCGCCAAGATCGCGCGTCTGGCCGCGAGCGGTGATACGCGGTGCGTGGAGCTGATCGAGGAGTCCGCGACGTACCTCGCGAAGGCGCTGCTCTCGATCACGAACCTGCTGGATCTGGACCAGATCATCCTCGCCGGCCCCGGCTTCAGCGAGGCCGGCGACATCTACATGCGCATCGCGTCTCAGGAACTCAACCGGCTGTCGTTCGTCCGCGCGATGCACCCGACGCGCGTTGAACTCTCCAAGCTGGGGCCGAGCGCGGCGGCGCTGGGCGCCGCCTCACTCGTCCTCCACAGTCAACTCACTCCGCACCAGAACGCTCGCTCGTGAGGAAGTCCTGCAGCCAGCGGCCGCTCTTCTTCACGATGCGCGCCTGCGTCGTGTAGTCGACGTACACGATGCCGAAGCGGCGGCTGTACCCCCAGGCCCACTCGAAGTTGTCGAGCAGCGACCAGGCGAAGTACCCCTTCAGCGGAAAGCCCTCGGTGACCAGCTCCTGGCAGACGGCGACGTGCTGCTGCAGATAGTCGAGTCGCTCGTCGTCCTCGACCGTCCCGTCCGCTGTCACGAAGTCCGGGTACGCCGATCCGTTCTCCGTCACGTACAACGGCAGCTCGGGCGCGAGCTTGTTGATCGTGACCAGGATGTCGCGCAGACCGGTCGCCTGGATCGGCCAGCCCATCTGCGTCTTGGGGAGACCGGTGTCGACGGCAACGACGTTCTCGCTGCCTGGTTGGGTGGACGCGACCGGCGACGAGATCGGCCCGTCCGGCGCCGCCACCGTGGTCGGGCAGTAGTAGTTGACGCCGATGAAGTCGAGTGGAGCGCCGATCAACGGCAGGTCGGCCTCCTGGGCCTCGAACCACTCCGACATCCCGGTGTCTTCCAGAACGTCCGCCGGGTACTGCCCGGACAGCAACGGTTCCAGGAAGAGACGGTTCCGCAGGCCGTCGATCCGGCGCGCGGCGTCGCGGTCGGCGGGGGAGTCGGTGGCGGCGTGGATCGGCGCCGGGTTGAGCGCGATGCCGTACGTCCCGCCCTCGGACCGGATCGCGTCGAGCGCCAGGCCGTGTCCGAGCAGCAGGTGGTGCACCGCCTTCAGCGCATCGGCGCCTTCGGTCCGGCCCGGCGCGTGCTCACCGTTGCCGTACCCGAGGAACGCCGAGCACCACGGCTCGTTCAGCGTCATCCAGTGCTTGATCACGTCCGACAGCGCGTCGTGGGTGACGGCGGCGTAGTCGCGGAAACGCTCGGCCGTGTCGCGCACCAGCCAGCCGCCGGCATCCTCGAGCGGCTGCGGCAGGTCCCAGTGATACAGCGTCGCGTACGGCGTGACGCCGTTCTCCAGACACGTCTCGGCGAGCCTACGGTAGAAGTCGAGCCCGGCCTGGTTCGTCGTACCCGAGCCGGCCGGCACGATCCGCGGCCACGCGATCGAGAACCGGTACGCGCTCAGACCGAGGTCCGCCAGCAGCCGGACGTCGTCGGCGAACCGGACGTAGTGCTCAACGGCCACGTCGCCGGTGGTGCCGTCCGCGATCCGTCCCGGAGTGTGGGCGAACGTGTCCCAGATACTCGGGCCGCGGCCGTCCGCGGAGACCGCACCCTCGACCTGGTACGACGCGGTCGCCGCGCCCCAGGTGAACCCGCTCGGGAAGCCGTTGGTCACGTCGTCTCCTTCTCGACCCAGTACTGCTTGTCGGGAAGCAGGCTACCTAACCGGTTAAGCAGTTCCTTCGGCAGGTCCGCATCCCGGGCAGCGAGCAGCGCGTCGACGCGCGCGGGCTTGGTGATGCCGACGACCGTCCCGGCGATGCCCGGGTCGTCGATCGAGTGCCGGAGCGCGGCCGTCGCGAGGTCGATGCCGTAGTCGCGGCACGCCTTGTCCATCTCCGCCACGGCCTGCAGGACCGCGGCCGGCGCCTCGCGGTAGGCGTACTTGGTCGCGCCGGCCGGGTTCGCGAGGATCCCGCCGCCGTAGACCGCCGCGTTCACCACCGCGATGCCCTCCGCGCGGGCCCGCTGGAAGATGCCGCCGGCCGAGTGGTCGACCAAGCTCCAGCGGTTGTGCACGAGCAGTACTTCGAACCCGCCGAGATCCAGGTACCGGGACAGCTCACGAGTGTCGCCGCCCGCCAGGCCGACATGCCCGATCTCCCCGTCGGCGCGCAGTTGCATCAGCGTGTCGACGGCGTCGCGCATCGACTCGAAGTCGTGGGCCTCGGGGTCATGCAGGTGGACAAGTGGCAGCTCGTCCAGCCCGAGCCGCTCCTTGCTCTCGGCAACGCTTGCCCGGACGCGCGCGCCGGAGTAGTCGCCGTCCTTCGCGTCGACCTTCGTCGCGACCAGGAATCCTTCCGGCAGTCCGCCGTACTCGCGGATCGCCTGGCCGATCCGGGTCTCGCTGGAGCCGTCGCCGTACCCGTTGGAGGTGTCGATCCAGGTGAGCGGGCTGTCGAACACGCGCAGTACCAGGTCGACCGCTTCCTGGGGCGTGACGTCGTACCCGAAGACGGCGGGCATGCCGGCGATCCCGCTGCCGCCGGCGCAAACGGCGGAGACGGTCAGGCCGGTCGAGCCGAGCGGGCGGAGCCAGTTTTCAGTCATGCGTCGGAGCCTACGGCGTACGCGAATCCGTCAGGGTCGACGTAGACCTTCGTCCCGTCCGGCGAGATCGCGACCGGCAGGTCCGGCGGGTCGCCCGCGAGTTCGGCGTACGCGAAACCTGCGACGTCGAGTTGCGGGTCGCGGGACGTCTTGGGGACGTCGTAGGTGAAGACCTCGAGGACGGTGTCGCCGCCCTTGAGGTAGCCGATGTGGAAACCGCGGCTGTCGTGCGGCTGCTCGATGGTTCCGATGAAGTCGAAGCCGTGGCGGTCGTGGTAGTGGGCCGCGGTGGCGTCGCGGTCCTCGATGGTGACCGCGATGTGGTCGAACCGCGGGCGTGACGGTACGCCGAGCGCCCGCTCCCGCGCCACCCCGTCCGCGTCCATGATCTCGGTGTACTGCAGGTCGCCCTGGATCATCTCGAGGAGCGTGCCGTCCGGGTCGTAGAAGAAACAGATCCGGACCTCGCCTTCGGCATCGAGCGGGTCCAGCTTGAACTCGACCCCGCCGGCCCTCAGTGTCTCCGCCCGCTCGTCCAGACGATCGACCTTGAAGCCGAGATGCCGGAAACCCTTCTGCAGGTCGTCCGGGGACCAGGTGCTCTGCTCCCGGCCGTTGCCTACGGCCCGTAACTCGACCGTCGCGGTCACCGCGTCGAGGACGGCGCGTTCCGGCGAAACCTCTCCGACCACCTCGAGCTCGAGAAACCTCGTGTAGTACTCGACCGAGCGCTCGACATCGACGCAGTTGACCACGACGTTCTTGATCGGCATCCGACCTCCTCTAGTTCTTGACGGCGCCGAGCATCATCCCGGCGACGAACTGGCGCTGCATCCGGACGTAGACGATCACGACCGGTACGACGGACAACGTGAGGCCGGCGGTGAGGGCCGGCCAGTTCGTGGAGTACTGACCCATCAACGTGAACAGCACCGGCTGCAGTGGGAGCGAGTCGGTGTTCCGCAGCACCGTGTTGGCGATCAGGAACTCGTTCCAGGTGGACAGGAACTGGAAGATCACCACGGTCGCGATCCCGGGTCTCGTGAGCGGCAGGATCACCCGCCGGAAGATCGTCAGCTCGCTGCCGCCGTCGACCCGCGCCGCCTCGATCAGCTCGTCGGGCAACGTCTGGAAGAACGCCCGCATCAGGAACATCGCGAACGGCGCCGATCCGGAGATGTACAGCACCAGCAGACCGGCCTGGCTGTCGAGCAGCCCGAACGACTTGAGCTCCAGGTAGAGCGGGATGATGAGCGCCGTCGACGGCATCATCAACGTGGTCAGCAGCAGCACGAACAACGTGTTCCGAAACGGAAAATCCAGTTTCGCGAACGCGTACCCGCTGAGCGTCGCGAAGACCAGCACCCCGATCACGGTCACCGACGTGATCCACACGCTGTTCCAGAAGTGCAAGGGGAACTCGATCGACGTCCAGGCCTCGTGGTACGCCGCACCGGTGAACTTCCGCGGGATGATCGGGCCGTTGAAAATCGTGTTCTGCTCGCGCAGCGAGGTGAGCAGCATCCACCCGAACGGAAATGCCATCAGGACACAGAACGGAAACAGCACGAAAGTCGCGAACGACTTTCCGAAAGCCGTTTTCCTCATCGGTCCGCCCTCCGGGTCAGCCAGAGCTGCGCGATCACCGCGAGCGTGCAGAGCACCATCGTCACCACGCTGAACGCGCTGGCGTATCCCAGTTGCGGGATCGAGCCGGACGTCGTACCGAACGCCAGCGAGTAGAGATAGGTCCCGAGTACTTCGCTGCCGTGGTTCGGCCCGCCGCCCGTCATCACGAAGATCACGTCGAAGGCCTTGAACCCGTTGAGCAACCCGAGGCTGACGATCAGACCGGTCACGATCCGCAGACTCGGGACCGTGATGTGGCGGAACTGCTGGACCGTGTTGGCCCCGTCCATGGCCGCGGCCTCGTAGAGGTTGGGATCGATGCTCTGCAGACCGGCGAAGTAGATCAGCATGTTGAACCCGAGTCCGCCCCAGACCGTCACCACGATGATCGCGGGCAGCACGGTCTTGTGGTCGGCCAGCCACGGGTGCTGCAGGCTGTCCAGGCCGATTGCCCCGAGCAACCGGTTGAGCGTGCCGATGTTGGGGTCGTAGATCAGCTTCCACAGCACCGCCGACACGACGAACGACACGATCCCGGGAATGAACAGGATCGTCCGGACGACGACACCGGCCTTCGGCCAGATCACGTTCACCAGCACCGCCGTGACGAGGCCGAGGAACGTCAGGATCGCCGTCGTCACGCCGGTCAGCACCAGCGTGACGATCAACGCCCGGCGCGCCACCGGGTCGTGCAGCATCCGGCTGTAGTTGTCGAAGTTCACGAACCGCGGCAGCCCGAACCCGCCCCACGAGGTCAGGCTCAGATAGGCCGTGTAGAGGATCGGCCACAGCACGAACGCCAGGAACAGCGCGAACGTCGGCAGCACGAACAGGTACCCGGCGACCCGTTGCGACTTCCGGAGCGGTGAACCGAAGCGGTACGACGTACGTTCGCCGGACCGCCGTACGACGTCCTCCCTCGACAGGGCCGTCGCCATCCGATCATCCGCCCTTGGCGTTCTGCACCGCCTGCTGCATCGCCTTCGCGACCGCCGCCGGCTCGCCGCTGCCGTCGAAGATCTTCGCGAGCGGATCGCCGGCGGCCACCGAGCCGGGCCCGAACGGGATGTGCGGGCAGCCGTCGCCGTCGAGCAGCCAGGACGTCATCTGCTTCATGATCGGCAACTCGATCCGGGCTGCCGCGCTCTTCGTGGCCGGCATCGAGTTCGAGTCGTTCATGGTGGGGGAGTACTGCTCGGCGGAGTACATGAACTTCAGGAACTCCAGCGCGGCGTCCTTGTTCTTGCTGGTCGCCGACACCGCCCACCCGGCGCCGGCCTGGTTCGCCGTCCAGTGCCGCTTGCCGGGCGCGATCGCCGGCGTCTTCATCACCTTGTACAACTTGTTGAACGCCGGCGATGCGTCCTTGGTGAGCCCCTGCGGCGTCCAGCTGCCGTTGAACAGCATCGCGGACTTGCCCGTGTAGAAGATCTGCGGCGCCTGGTCGCCGCTGGTGCCGGTCGTCCCGGGCTGGAACACACCCGCCTTGACGATCTTCTGCTGCAGCTCGATCGCCTGGACCACCTTCGGGTCCTCGTACGTCGCGCCGTCCTTGAGCTGATCGAGCTTCAGGTAGTACGTCGGGTCGTCGGCGACCTGCGTGATCAGCGGCAGGAAGAAGTCCAGCGAGCTGGTCGTCGGATTGCAGCTCAGCGCCACCGGGGCTTGCCGGTACGGCGGATCTTCGCGGCCGCCGCGATCAGGTCGTCCCAGGTCTCGATCTCGTCCTCACCGACGCCGGCCGCCTTGAGCAGATCGGGGTTGTAGAACAGCCCGAACGTCTGCGCCATCCAGCCGACGGCGTACTGCTTGCCGTCCAGCGTGTACTCCTGGTTGGCCGAGTCGAAGAAGTCCTTCAGGAAGTCGTCGCCGAGCTCCTGCTTCAGGTCGGCCGACACCCCGCCGGTGCCGTAGGTCAGCGCCCGCGTGTGCGGCGCGAAGATCTCCGGTACGTCGCCACCCGCGACCGCCGCCTGCAACGCGGGCAGGTACTGGTCCGGGGTGCCGAAGATCCGGTTCTCGATCTTGATGTTGCTGTGCGCGGCCTCGAACGCGCTGATCAGCTTCGGGAACTGGTCCTCCTGGTCGTTGTACCAGGACCACATCCGGACCACGGCCTTCCCGCCGCTCGTGGTGCCGCCCCCGCTGTCACTGCCCCCACAGGCGGCCAGCGCCGGCCCGAGGCCGAGCGCACCCACCGCCCCTTTCAGAACCGTCCGCCGCCGCACGTGCTGTTCGCCCATCGGAGACTCCTCGTCGTTGGTCTCACGACCTCTCCACAACTTCCTAACTGAAAGTAAGAAAGTGGTCAAGGCCACAGCTGAGTTTCCCGAGTTTTCCTGCTCTAGGGTTGGGCGCATGGTGGTGCGGTTGAGTGAGCGGGTGCCGGAGGTGACGTCGGATCGGCTGTTGTCCGAGTGCGTGCCGCCGCCGCGGTTCGCCGATGTCCGGTTCGGCACGTACCGCCCGGACCCGGACGAGCCGTCGCAGGCGGAGGCGCTGGCGGTGCTGTCCGCGCGGGCCGAGAAACTGGCCAAGCCGCGCCCGGCCCCGTCGCTGTGGTCGCGGTTGCGCGGTCGGAGCGAGTCCCCGGACAAACCAGGCATCTACCTAGACGGCGGATTCGGCGTCGGCAAGACCCACCTCCTCGCATCGTTGTGGCACGCGTCCTCGGGCCCGAAGATGTACTGCACGTTCGTCGAGCTCACCAACCTGGTCGGCGCCCTCGGGCTGCGGACGGCGGTCGAGGCGCTGTCGTCGTACCGACTGATCTGTATCGACGAGTTCGAGCTCGACGACCCCGGCGACACGATGCTGATCTCGCGGCTGCTCGGGCAGCTGGTCGAGGCCGGCGTCGAGTTCGCAGCGACCTCGAACACGCTGCCCGACAAGCTCGGCGAGGGCCGCTTCCAGGCGGTCGACTTCCTCCGCGAGATCCAGGGGCTCGCCGCGCGCTTCGACGTACGGCGGGTGGACGGGCCCGACTACCGGCACCGGGGCCTGCCCGTGGCGCCGGACCCGTGGCCCGACGAGAAGGTCGAGCAGGAGGCCGCAGTACGGGCCAATGCGTCGTGCGACCACTTCGTCGACCTGTACCGGCACCTGGCCGAGCTGCATCCGAGCAAGTACGGCGCCCTGCTCGACGGGATCGAGACGGTGGCGATCACCGACGTACGGCCGCTGACCGACGAGAACGTGGCGTTGCGGATGGTGGTGCTCGCGGACCGGATGTACGACCGCAACCTGCCGCTCCTCGCGAGCGGCGTACCCCTCGACCAGCTGTTCTCGGCCGAGATGCTGAAGGGCGGCTACCGCAAGAAGTACCTCCGGGCCCTGTCGCGCTTGATCGCGTTGGCCCGCGCCGGTGGGATCGATGAGGCAGGATGACCTAATGGCGAAGCAGAAGAAGGGCCAGAAGGCCGTCGGTGGGGGACTGCGGGAGCAGCTGCGGGTGCCGGCCGGCGAGGTGGACCTGACGAAGTACGACACGCGTGCGACGACGGGGTTCAGCGGGACGAAGGACGACGGCAAGCTCGCGCTGGAGAATCTCGGCGCCGAGGTCTCGGACTGGCAGGAGCGGCTGTTCGCCGAGGGCCGGACCGGTGGCGAGCGGAGCATTCTGCTGGTGCTGCAGGGGATGGACACCTCCGGCAAGGGCGGGGTGATCCGGCACGGCGCGGGGCTGATGGACCCGCAGGGCCTGAAGATCACGTCGTTCAAGGCGCCGACACCGGCCGAGAAGCGCCGCGGGTTCCTGTGGCGGATCCGGCAGGCGGTGCCGGGGCACGGGATGATCGGGATCTTCGACCGGTCGCACTACGAGGACGTGCTGATCGCCCGGGTGCGTGACCTGGTCACGCCGAACGTGTGGACCCGGCGGTACGACCAGATCAACGAGTTCGAGGCCGAGCTGACCGCGAGCGGCGTGACGATCGTGAAGTGCTACCTGCACATCTCGGCCGACGAGCAGCGGGCCCGGCTCGAGGCGCGGCTGGACGACCCGACCAAGCACTGGAAGTACAACCCGGGCGACGTCGACGAGCGCCAGCTGTGGCCGGACTACATGGAGGCGTACCACGCCGCGCTCGAGCGCTGCAACACGCCTGACGCGCCCTGGTACGTGATCCCGAGCGACCGCAAGTGGTACCGCAACTGGGCCGTCACCACGATCCTCCTCGAAACGCTCAAAGAGCTGAACCCACAGTGGCCGGCGGCCGACTTCGACGTGGAGAACGAGAGGAAGCGCCTGGCCGCAACCTGACAGGATTCGTTGCCGCGGCCGGCGCCACATACGGTTGCGCCCATGGCGTTGCTCTGTGCTCTTCTGGCCGTCGTGGGGATGGCCGGTTACCTCTGCATTTTCGTGGCGTTGCACCTGCTGCCGACCGGCTACCACCCGGTGCGGCATGCGGTCAGCGACTACGGCGTCGGCCGCTACGCGCGCCTGTTCCGCTGGGCGCTCCTGCTCTCGTCGGCCGGCATCCTGGCACTGGCCGCCGGCCTCGGGTTCGAGCCCGGCACGCCGACGGTCACCGTGCTGCAGTTGGTGTTCCTGTTCCTGATCCCGGTGACGCGAGTCGGCATGCTGAAGTTCCCGACCGACCTGGAAGGACAGCGGCTGACGAACTCCGGGCGGTTGCATTACGCGTTCGCGGTGGCAGCCTTCGCGTTGACGTATGCCGCGATCGCCGGCCTGACGCCCGAACTCGAGCCCGTCGGCGCCTGGGAGCCCGTCGGCGGGTTCCTGTCGGTACTGCGGATGATCGCGCTCGTATCGCTTGTTCTGCTGGTGATCGCGCTCGTCCCGCGACTGCGCAAGGTCTTCGGGCTGTTCGAGCGCGGCTTCCTGCTGAGCACCAACCTGTGGTTCCTGACCGTAGGGATCTGTCTGCTCGTCGAAGCTGCGTGAGGTCAGCTGTCCGGGTCGATGTTGTGCCGTCGGAGCAGGTCGCGGAGCGCGGCGACCTGCTCGTGCAGGCGCTCGTTCTCCTCGAGGACGGCGTTGAGCTCGGCGAGCAGGTGATGCCGTCGGCCGTACGTCGTCCACGTGTTGGCGGGATCCTCGGCGAGCATGCCCGCGACGAGGTCCTCCGAGCGCCGGCGCCAGTTCATGTGCTTCTCGAGCTTCCGGCGTACCTCGTCGGTGCTCTCGGCGAGCTTCGTGATGATCTGGCCGCCGACCCCGTCGCCGTCGTGGAGTACACCGAGGAGCAGGTGCTCCGGGCTGACCTGCTCCGCGCCACGGGCCCGCGCCTCGCCCCACGCGAACTCGAACGTGCTCTTCGCGCGCGGCGTGAACGGGATCGTCCCGGCGGCCGCACCGCTCCGGCCGCGGCCGATGATCTCGACGACCAGATCCCGCACCGCCGGAGCAGTGATGCCCAGGTCGGCGAGCACGCGGGACGCGACGCCTTGCCCGAGGGTGATCAGCCCGAGCAGTAGATGCTCGGTGCCGACGTACACGTGGTCGAGGCCGCGCGCCTCCTCCTGCGCCAGCACGATGACGTGCCGCGCCGGCTCGCTGAACTGTTCGTACATGGGATCTCCCCTCCACCAGTCCTGCAGCAGATCGCCGAGGCCGTCGAGCAACTCGATCTTCAAGTGCTCCTGCAGGTCCTCGGCCGTCACCGGGTGGTGCTCGAGCCGGCTCCGGATGAAGGCGGCGGCCTCTGGGTGCCCGGCGTCACCGGAGGCGATCCGATCGAGCAGGTCGTCCACGTCGGCCACCGGCTCGAGTTGCAGCTCGGCCCGGTTGAGCGTGACGAACTGCAGCACGACCGCGACCGCCACCACCCGGTTCGCCCCGCCGAACGGGCGCGCCCGAACCAGACCAGCGAGCAGCACCCCAGCCGATTCGGCGAGGCCACCCGTCAGCCGTACGCCGTCCAGCACGCGATCGATCGCGTCGAGGTTCGATCGGCGTACGACGTCGTCGGAGTCGCACCGCAGCACGCGCGCGGCGATCGCAAGGACGTCGTACCGACCGAGATAGCGCATCAGTCGTCTCCACGCAGCCGGCGCAACGACTCCTCGTGCCGCGCGAGGTTCTGCTCGAGCAACTGGCTGAACTGCGCGTCCTGCCGGCGCTGATCCACCAACGCCGCGATCGCCTCGCGCGCCACGTCCGACACCGAACGCCCCTCCACCGATGCCACAGTCTGCAACCGCTCAGCCAGCCCCGGGTCGAGCCGCAACAAGATGTTCTTGGTCCCGTCCTTCGCCATGATATCAAGATATCACGCTATATGGAGTCAGGCCCGGACGTGCGCCACTCACCAAGCCCCGGCAGACAGCACGACCCCGGGCTGAGCACGCTCAGCCCGGGGTCGGGTGTGGGTTTGGTGAGTGGCGCAGGTCCGCCCTCAGGCCGAGTGCACCAGCATCGGGCGGGCGATCACTGGACGCGGCGCTGGCTCCAGGGTGAGGAGATCGAGGCCGGCTACGCCGTAGCGGAGGAGGACCAGGCGGGCTACTTCTGCGCTGACGCCGAGGGGAGCGGAGACCGCGACCGCGCCGGCGCGGCGGGACGTGGTTTCGGCTCGGTCGGGGAGTACGCCGGGGGCGAGGAACAGCGAGCCGACCGCGACGTGGCGGCGGCCCTCCAGGCGCCACTGGAGCACGGCCTCGGCCGGTGACGGCGAGGCGGCGCAGACGAAGGCGGCGGTCACCGGGAGCCGGTGACGCTGGCCCCACAGCCGCGCGAGGCGGGTGACGCTCGCGTTCGCGTGCGAGTCGCTCGAGCCGGCCGCCGCGAGTACCAGCGCGTCCAGCTCACGCACCCGGCCGCCCTTGAGCTCGGCGCGCATCCGGCGGTCGAGTACGTCGAGCAGCGTGTCGTCGTACCCGAGCACGTCGGAGGCGATGATCCGCAGGCTCGGGAACCGGCTGCGCGCCTCGTCGAGGACGGCCGGTACGTCGATCCGCGCGTGGTACGCGGCCGACAGCAGCAGCGGCAGGACGACGACCTCTTCGACGCCTTCGGCGGCGAGCTTGCCGATCACCTGGTACGGCGTGGGCGGGCAGTGGTCGAGGAAGGAGGCTTCGATCCGCAGGTCGTCACGCATCTCGCGCAGGCACTTGACGAGCGAGTGGACGGTGGCGGCCGAACGCGGATCGCGGCTGCCGTGGGCGAGGATCACGAGCGCTGGAGCAGTCACAGCAGTTCCCCTTCTTCGTCGTCGATCATTCCGGCCGCGAGCGTCCACCCGTCGTGGGCGTCGATGAGCAGGAAGGAACCGGTGATGGCGTTGCTGGAGTACGGGTCGGCGGCCAGCGGTGCGGCGATCTTGAGTTGCACCTTGCCGATGTCGTTCAGGGCGAGCTCGGCGGCGTCGATGACTCCGAGCGTGTCGAGGTCCAGCGCGCCGGTGATCTTGGTGACGATCGCCTGCGCGGTGGTGGTGGTGTGCTTGATCAGCACCCGGGCCCCGACGGTCAGTGGCCGGTCGGCCAGCCAGCTGATGGTGGCCGCCAGTTCCCGGCGGGTGCCGGGGGAGTGCTCGGCGGCGACGATCACCGAGCCGCGGGCGACGTCGATGTCGTCGGCGAGCCGGACCGTGACGGCTTCGCCGGCGATCGCGGACGGCCGTTCGACGACCGCGGTCGACGTGGCGGTGACGACCGGCCGGTCGATGCCGGCGATCGACGTACGGCGTCCCGCGGGCAGCACGATCACCGGGTCGCCGACCGTGACCGTGCCGGAGGCAACGGTTCCGGTGTAGCCGCGGTAGTCGCGGTACTCGTCGGTCTGCGGGCGGATCACGTACTGCACCGGGAACCGCAGCGGCTGGTTCGAGGTGTCGGTGCGTCCGGTCGCGTTCTCCAGGACCTCGAGCAGCGTCGGCCCGTCGTACCAGGCGGTGTCGGCGGAGTGTTCGACGACGTTGTCGCCGACGAGTGCGGAGACCGGGATCGCCTTCAGGTCGGCGATACCGAGCTGGTCGGCGACCTCGCCGACGTCCTTGGCGATCTTGGTGAACACGGCCTCGTCGTAGCCGACGAGGTCGATCTTGTTCACCGCGAGTACGACGTGCGGCACCCGGAGCAGACCGGCCACGGCCAGGTGCCGGCGGGTTTGCTCGAGGACGCCGTGCCGGGCGTCGACCAGGATGATGACCACGTCCGCGGTCGAGGCGCCGGTGACGGTGTTCCGGGTGTACTGCACGTGCCCGGGGCAGTCGGCCAGGATGAACGAGCGCTTGTCGGTGGCGAAGTACCGGTAGGCGACGTCGATCGTGATGCCCTGCTCGCGTTCGGCGCGCAGGCCGTCGGTGAGCAGTGCGAAGTCGAAGTCGCCGCCGCGGGCCTCGGAGACCGTCTTCACGTGCGCGATCTGGTCGGCGAGGATCGCCTTGCAGTCGTGCAGCAGCCGACCGACCAGCGTCGACTTGCCGTCGTCCACCGATCCGGCCGTTGCCAGCCGCAACAGGGTGCTCATCAGAAGTACCCCTCTCGTTTACGGTCTTCCATCGCGGCCTCGCTGGCGCGGTCGTCGGCGCGGGTGGCGCCGCGCTCGGTGATCTCGCTGGCCGCGACCTCGATGACGACCTCGGCCGCGGATGTCGCGACGCTGGCGACGGCGCCGGTGCAGGACATGTCGCCGACGGTCCGGTACCGGACCACGCGCTTGGCGACGGTTTCACCCGGGCGCGGCTGCGAGTAGGGGCCGACAGCAAGCAGCATGCCGTCGCGTTCGAACACGTCCCGCTCGTGGGCGTAGTAGATCGACGGCAGCGGGATCTGCTCGCGCTCGATGTAGTTCCATACGTCCAGCTCGGTCCAGTTGGACAGCGGGAACACTCGCACATGCTCACCCGGCCGGTGCCGACCGTTGTACAGCGACCACAGCTCCGGGCGCTGGTTGCGCGGGTCCCACTGACCGAACTCGTCGCGCAGGCTGAAGATCCGCTCCTTCGCCCGCGCCCGCTCCTCGTCACGCCGGCCGCCGCCGAAGACGGCGTCGAACCGGTGCGCGTTGATTGCATCGAGCAACGGAACGGTCTGCAGCTGGTTCCGGGTCCCGTCGGTGCGCTCGCGCAGCCGCCCGTCGGCGATGTAGTCCTCGACCTTGGCGACCTCGAGCCGCAGCCCGAGCTGCTCGACCACTGCGTCGCGATAGGCCAGTACTTCGGGGAAGTTGTGGCCGGTGTCGACGTGCAGCAACGTGAACGGCACCGCGGCCGGCGCGAACGCCTTCCGCGCCAGGTGCAGCATCACGATCGAGTCCTTGCCGCCGGAGAACAGGATCACCGGCCGCTCGAACTCCGCCGCCACCTCACGGAAGATGAAGATGGACTCGCTCTCGAGCGCGTCGAGTTCGGTGACCGTCGGCGTTTCCACTATCGCGGTCATACGTGCAACCCGCATTCGACCTTGCCGGTGCCCGCCCAGCGGCCGCTGCGCGGGTCTTCACCGGGCGCGACCCGCTGCGTGCACGGCTCGCAACCGATCGACGGGTAGCCGTCGTACTGCAGCAGGTTCACGAGTACGCCGTTGTCCTGGATGTAGCTGTCAAGGTCCTCCTGGGTCCACGGCGCGATCGGGTTGAGCTTCACCATGTCGCGCTTCTCGTCGTACTCGACGACCGGCGTGTTGGCGCGGGTCGGCGCCTCCTCGCGGCGAATGCCGGTGACCCAGGCCTTGTAGCCGGACAGGTACCGGTTCAGCGGCTCGACCTTGCGGAGCGCGCAGCACTTGTTCGGATCGCGGTCGTGCAGCTTCTCGCCGTACTCCGCGTCCTGCTCGGCCACGGTCTGCTTCGGCAGTGCGTTGATGAGGTTGATCGGCAGCGTCGCCGCCACCGCGTCCCGGGTCCCGATCGTCTCGGCGAAGTGGTAGCCGGTGTCGAGGAACAGTACGTCGACCCCGGGCGCCGCCTGCGCCGCGAGATGGGGGAGTGCGCCGTCGGCCATCGAGGCGGTCACGACCAGCTCGTCACCGAAGGTCTCCCGCGCCCACGTGAGCACCTCCACGGGTGACGCGTCGGCCAGCCGTTCGTTCGCCTCCTCGGCGAGCGTCTTCAGATCCGTACTCATTCCACCGTCACCCGCAGTCCGATCATCTTCAGCTGGAACACCCGTGCACACGGCCGGCACTCCCAGGCGCCATGGCCTTCTTCGGAAGGACGAAGGTCCTCGTCCCCGCAGTAGGGGCAGTAAAGAGGTGCCGCACGCTCAGTCACTGAAGTGCCTCCTCGTCCGCTCGGGTGACCCACTGGGCGAAGCGCTCGCCCTCGTTGCGCTCCTTCAGGTAGTTCTGGGTGACACGCTCCACATAGTCGGTGAGGTCGTCCGCGGTGACCTTGTGGCCGCGGAGCTTCCGGCCGAAGCCGGCGTCCAGACCGAGCCCGCCGCCGAGGTGCACCTGGTAGCCCGGGACCTGCTTGCCGTCGGCACCCATCACCAGCTGGCCCTTGAGGCCGATGTCTGCGGTCTGGATCCGGGCGCAGGAGTTCGGGCAGCCGTTCAGGTTCACGGTGATCGGCACGTCGAGCTCGGGGATCCGCTCCTCGAGCTCCTCGATCAGCCGCGCGGCCTTCGCCTTGGTCTCGACGATCGCCAGCTTGCAGAACTCGATGCCGGTGCAGGCCATCGTGTTCCGCCGCCAGCCGCTCGGGTTCGCCTGGAACCCGAGCTTGTCCAGCTCGGCGACGAGCGAGTCGACCTGCGACTCCTCGACGTCCAGCACGAGCAGCTTCTGCTGCGGGGTGGTGCGGATCCGGTTCGAGCCGTGCCGCGCCACCACGTCGGCGACCTGCGCAAGCGACGTACCGGAAACGCGGCCGACCACCGGCGCGACGCCGACGAAGTACTTGCCGTCGTTCTGCTTGTGCACCCCGACGTGGTCGCCCTGCACGGCGGGCACCGCGGGCGCCGGGCCGTCGATCAACTTCCGCTTGAGGTACTTGTCTTCCAGTACCTCACGGAACTTCTCGACACCCCAGTCCGCGAGCAGGAACTTCAGCCGGGCGCGGTTCCGCAGCCGGCGGTAGCCGTAGTCGCGGAAGATGCTGGTGACCCCCCACCAGGCCTCCGCGACCTCCTCGCGCGGGATCCAGGTGCCGAGCCGCTGCGCGAGCATCGGGTTCGTCGACAGGCCGCCGCCGACCCACAGGTCGAAGCCCGGGCCGTGCTCGGGGTGCACGACACCGACGAACGCGATGTCGTTGACCTCCGGTACGACGTCGTGCGACGGGTGCCCGGTGAGCGCCGTCTTGAACTTCCGCGGCAGGTTGGAGAACTCGTCCGAGCCGATGTACTTCGTGACGATCTCGTCGATGGCCGGCGTCGGGTCGATGATCTCGTCCGCCGCGATACCCGCAACGGGGCTCGCGATGACGACCCGCGGTACGTCGCCGCACGCCTCGGTCGTGTAGAGCCCCACCGACTCGAGCCGCTCCCAGATGGTCGGCACGTCCTCGATCCGGATCCAGTGCAGCTGGATGTTCTGCCGGTCGGTGATGTCCGCGGTGTCGCGGGCGTACGTCGTGGAGATCTCGGCGATCACCCGCAGCTGCTCGGTGGTCAGCTGGCCGCCCTCGATCCGGACCCGCAGCATGAAGTAGCGGTCGTCCAGCTCCTCCGGCTCCAGCGTCGCGGTCTTGCCGCCGTCGATCCCGGGCTTGCGCTGGGTGTACAGACCCCACCAGCGGAAGCGGCCGCGCAGGTCGGCGGGGTCGATCGAGTCGAAGCCGCGGTGCGCGTAGACGTTCTCGATCCGCGCCCGGACGTTCAGGCCGTCGTCGTTCTTCTTGTTCTCTTCGTTCTTGTTCAGCGGCTCGCGGTATCCGAGCGCCCACTGGCCTTCGCCCTTGCCTTTACGGGGCCGGGCGGGTTTGCGGGCGGGGGAGGTGACGCCGGCAGTCATCCGGGGCGTGTCCTTGTCCTCGTGACAGGTGCTCACCGAGGGCGGCAGGATCGAAGCGTCGTCGGTTCGATGCGTTCCGCGCGGTGCGCACCCAGCGGTGATCGGGGGTGATCAGGGGGCCGTCGTTGGCCCGGGCAGGGTGGCTGTCAGAACATCGAAGGACAACAGATGGCACTGCGCATCCGCCCGAGGTCGACATGAAGCCGACCTACGAGGTGGGTGGTGAACGCAGCGAGCATGTCCACAAGCGTCAGCGCGAACCGCTGACAAATCAACTCCCATTCCTACATCCTGAGATCCGATCTCACGATGTGGCTATCTCTACCAGTCTGATGGAGATTGATTCCAGCGGCAAATACGTCGTACAAGAACTCTTGTGCAAGAGTTCTTGTGGAAGCTACGGTGCTCGTCATGACGCCTCCGAACCGCCGGACCGTGACACCGTCCGTACTCGCCGCCATGCACCACCCGCTGCGCCGTCGGCTGCTCGACCTGATCAACGTCGACGGGCCCTCGACCGCGTCGCGGCTGGCCGGGTCCACCGGAGAACTTGTCGGCAATGTCAGCCATCACCTGAAGGTTCTCGCGTCCGCGGGCGTGATCGTCGAAGCTCCGGAGCTGGCCAAGAACCGCCGCGAGCGGTGGTGGAAGCTCGGCGACACCTCGGAGTACTCGTGGTCGATCGCGGACGCGAAGGGCGACCCGGCGGCCGAGTTGGTCGCGGCCTCCGCCGAGGACGCGAACCTCGCTCATCACGTCGGCAAGGTGCGGGAGTGGTTCGACATGCGGTACGAGTTCGAGGAGCCCTGGCTGCGGGCGGCGTACGCCACCGAGAGATGGCTCACATTGACGCCAGACCAGCTCACCGAGCTGAGCGAGCGGATCGAGGAGCTGGTCCGCTCGTACTCCGACCGACCGGCCGAGGGTGAGGACGCGCACCGGGTCTACTTCTTCGCGCACGCCGTTCCTGCACGCCCATGAGTACCGACGTCTTTCCGCCGCTCCGGAGGGATCGTCGGGTACAGGGATGGATCGCGTCGTCCGCGGTGTCGCGGGCGGGTGACATGGCCTGGTATGTCGGACTCGCCTGGAGCGCCGCACAGGTCACGAGCCCGGCCGGTGCGGGTCTGGTGATGGGGATCGGCGCGCTGCCGAAGGCGCTCGTCCTGCTGTACGGCGGTGCGCTCGCGGATCGCTTCGACGGCCGCCGGACGATGATCCTCGCCAACCTCGCGCGGATCGTCGTACTCACGGTCGCCGCGGCGGCCGTGGCGATGTGGGGACTTTCGCTAGCACTGCTAGCTACGGTGGCGGTCGTGTTCGGCGCGGTGGACGCGCTCTACACGCCGGCCTCCGGAACGCTCCCGCGGCGGATGGTCCGTTCGGAAGACCTGGTGAAACTGTCGGCCGGGAGCCAGTTGGCGCAGCGGCTGGCGGTCTTCGCAGGCGCCCCGCTCGGCGGCCTGCTGGTCGCGCACGGCGGTCTGATCACCGTGATGATCGTCGACGCGGCGTCGTACGTGGTGATCGCGGCGGCACTGGCGTTCCTGGTGAAACCGCGCCTCCCACAGCCCGTCTCCACAGGCCACTCGATCCGCGCCGACCTACGGGACGGGTTCGCATACCTCAAGCAGGACGCCCGGGCGCGGACACTGGTGATCGCGTTCTCAGGGTTGAACCTGTGTGTCGGCCCGATCCTTGCCGTCGGACTGGTGCAACGCACCCACTCCGCCGGGTGGGGCTCGGCCTGGTACGGCTGGTTCGAGGCGTGCTCCGGGGTCGCGGCCGCGGTGGGAGCGCTGGTCGCGATGCGGTGGAAGCCGGCCGACCTGGCGCGGTCCGGTCTGCTGGCGCTGGTCGTCCAAGCGGCCGGTTGCGCGATGATCGGGCTGATGCCGAAGCTCGGTGTCTTCGTCGCGATGGCGATGATCGGCTGTACGGCGGGGATCGCGTCGGCGCAGCTGTCCGCGGCGTTCCAGCAGACCGTCGACCCGACGTACCTGGGCCGAAGCTTCAGCATCGTCAACCTGTCCGACGAGGCGATGATGCCGCTCGCAATGGTCGGCTTCGGCGCACTGATCAGCCTGTCGAGCGTCCCCATCGCCTGCGCCCTGGTAGCCACCCTGTTCGCAACCCTGGTCCTCTGGGCAGCCGCCCGCGTCAACCGCTGACCCAACGGCGAGCCCCACGTCAGAGGAGCGCCGTCAGAAGAGCCGGGGTTATCCCCTCGTGTGCAGGGTTCTCCGCTCATGTATCAGCAGAGAACCCCCGACGCGAGGGGTTAACCCGTCGTCTGCTCACCGCAGGGACGAGCGACCGGGCGGGGCGACGGTTGGCGGGGCGGCGGTCGGGGGTGGGGACAGGCGCTGGTGACCTGGGACAGGCAATACCTGGTGCCGACCCACCACGACCTGTCGCACGACCCCGGATCGGGCTGATCATCACCCACATCGGACAGAAGAGCCGGTTATCCCCTCGTGTGATGGGTTCTCTACTGACACATGAGGGGAGAACCATGTACGCAAAGGGTTATCCGGCTGGGCGCAAGGTCGGGACGGCCGGCGGCGTCGGCTGGTTGTGGGAGGTGTGCAGATGGACAGGTAGTGCACTGGTGAGACGGTGTACGCGCGGTCGCGATCGCGCTCAGGTGCACTACCTGGCGGCCGGACACCTCCTGTCCGTGTGTACGTCGGAACGTGCTCACGTAAACTCCGGCGGGTGTTGAGCTGGGAGGGCGTCCGGGAATTCACCGTCGGGTCGGTCGAGCTGCCGGCGACTCCGAAGCGGAAGAAGATCGGGTGGGGGCCGAAGGCGATCCGGGTTCCGCAGGGCGGGAAGTTCGATCGGGTGCTCGCGGCTTGTGCGTACGTCGGTCCGGAACGCTCGCTGTACCTCGATGCCGAGCTGACGCAACTGCTCTGCTCGGTCGTCCCGTCGGGGGACAACTCGTGGAGCGTTCGCGACGCCGGCGCGGTGACAGTCGGGACCATCACCCGGATCCCGTCCAATCGGCCGTTGCTCCGCCCCAACTGGCGCATCGAGCAGCCCGGCCAGGTGGACGTGATCGGGCGGACCGAGTGGTTGAGCGGCGACGCGAAACAACTCGCCGAGAAGGCTGCGGGACGGCTCTTCAGCGGGGTGCTCGACGCGCTCACGAGCTTCGGTGCGGAGGGCGGCGATCAGCCGACCAAGCAGCGCGTGCTGGAGTGGCGAGCCGGAGACGACATCGTCATGTTGTCCGAGGCAACCAAGTCGATCAGGATCAAAGCGGCCTGGCTCGACCGCCGCCTCGCCTTCGCCTACAGCCTGATCGCCGAATGACCACCGGGGCTGGCGGGGTGCGCTGCGTCGGCGGTGCTGGGGTGCTGTGGATCGGCGGTGCTGCGGTGCTGCGGTGCTGTGGTGCTGCGGTGACGGTGGGGTGAGGGAATGACGGCGGTGTCGGGGTGGGGGACGGCTCGGGGGATTGCGGAGCGGGTGCGGTCCGGGGCGGTCACCGCGGTGGAGGTCGTTGAGGAGGCGGTGGACGCTGCTCGGCGGCTCGACCCGGTGCTGCACTTTCTCGACGAGCTTGATGTGGATGGGGCGTGCCGGGCGGCTGAGCGGTTGGAGCCGACGGGGCCGTTGGCCGGCGTACCGTTCCTGATCAAGGCGCGTACGCCGCCTGAGTCGCCGATCCTGACCCGGCTGATCGCCGCCGGCGCCATCCCGATCGGTTGGGCGACGCGGGCGCGGTCGGGTGCGGTGTCGCTGACGTTCGGGTGGAACGGACGCGAGTACACGCGGAACCCGTGGGACCTGGAGCGGTCACCTGGTGGGTCAACCGCGGGTGGTGCGGCGGCGGTCGCGGCAGGCGTCGTACCGCTGGCGACCGGTGGTGACAGCGGCGGGTCGCTGCGGATCCCGGCATCGTTCTGCGGGATCGTCGGGTTCAAGGGCACGTACGGTCGCGTCCCGCGGCCGGGCGGACGCGCACTCGGCGGACTGACCACGGCCGGCGTGATCGGCGCGGACCTCGACGACGTCATCCTCGCCACCAGCATCGCCAGCGGCCCCCACCGCCTCGACCCCACATCCCTACCCCACTGGCCCGTACCGCCCGAGCCCGGACCGCTCGAGGTGGGGCGGTACGGAGGAGACCTGGTCGGGCCAGGCGCGAGCGGGCCGTTTGCGTTGGCGAGCGCGCGGCAGTCGCGGGTTGCTTATTTCTCGACGTTGGGGCGGTGGGCTGCGGACCCGGGTGTTGATCGGGTGGTGCGAGAGCGGTTGGCCCAGTGCGGTCTCGAAGTGGTCGACGTACCGCTGGAGCTCGGACCTACGGACGAGGCTTGGCCGGTGTTGTGGGGGCTGGACAATGGGCGTGGTGCGGAGGCGGCGGCCGCCAACCGTGCGCGGGAGATTCGCGACTTCAACAACACGGCGCTGGCCGATCTGTTTGCCGAGGTCGATGCGCTGGTGACTCCGACGACGCTGACCGTTGCCCACGGCTACGACCAGCACGAGCAGAGCATCGTGACCGGCGACCCGTGCTGGATCTTCAACGTGACTGGGCATCCCGCGGTGAGTGTCCCGGCGGGACTGGCGGACGGGCTACCGGTGGGTGCGCAGATTGTTGCGCCGCATGGGGCGGACGAGCTTGCACTGGCGGTGGCTCGCCAAATCCTGACCGACCTTCCTCGACCACCCCACTGCTGACCACTCCCGCCTGTCCGTCAGCCGCCGCCGCTTCGTCAGCTGCGCCCACCGCTCTTGCTGGTACGACTGGTGGGAGTGCCTTGGCGACGGTGTTGGCGAGGTCGATGGCCGAGGCGCGCTTGCGATCCGGCGTGGTTTCGCCGCGGGCGGTGGGGGAGCGCAGGGCCTCGGGCTTGGTGAAATCGGCGATCGCGGCGACAACTGGCTCGGTGTAGACCGCGTGGTGTGTGGGCGGTTCAGCCGGGAGTGGTTGCGCCGGGGAGGATACGGGCGGTCGGACGGCTTCTTTGAGCTCCGTGCGGAAGAACTTGACCAGTTCCTTCGCGCGGAGGATCCGGCTGCGACGGAGTACGTGGCGCTCACCCGCCAGCGAGGCTTTCTCCCGCCAACTGACGTCGAACATGATCCGCCCCCGCCGGAAGCCGGGATTCGTCTCACCACCGGGATAACCGCGCGCGTCCCCGTCGGTGAAGAACTCGCTGTAGAACGCCCCCTCGTCCTCATGCTTCAGCACGTTCCACGCCCGGTACTGATCCGTTGGCAGCTCGCCCCGGACCCACGCCTCGTCCATCAACGCGTGCGAGGTCGCGTTCAGCGGCCGATGGCCGACATACCGGTACTGCGGACGCTCGCCACGCCGGCGCCGCTCGTGCTCGGCGATGATCTGCGGCCACTCGTCCGCGGAGACGGCCCGTGCCAGCCGGGACGCGAACGAGGTACGGGCGCGCAGCTCGGCCCGCGAGGTGACCGGATGATCGGTCCGTCCGGTCATCGTCTCGAGCTTGTCCATCACGAAGGTGCCGCCGTGTGGCCCGATCCGGTTCCACCGGGTGACCTTCAGCGACGGCCGGTTCGGACCACCCGTCACCGCGTTCAGTGCACGCAGGGCGGCGACTCCGACGCGGTAGAGCGGCACGCGCCGGCGCATGACGCGCGTCTCCCACCGGGTCCGGTAGTCGCTGTCCAACCACGCCGTACCGACGAGCTGGCTGGCTTCGCGACGGTTCATCGCGGGTGTTCCGCGCGCCAGTTCTTGATCATTTGGTCCATGTCGGCGTGGATGAAGGCGAAGAAGTCGGCGGCTTCGGTGAGGCGGCGGCCGACCGGGGAGTCCTCGCCGAACAGGGACGCGCCGGAGCGGCTGGTCGACTCCCACTCGCTGAGGGCCAGGTTGCGACGTTCCAAGATCGCGGCGAAGACGTCCTCGCGGATCCGGTAGTGGTCCTTGCGTGAGCCGGGCAGCCGTTCGCGGGTGATGAAGGAGACCTGAAGCAGCTGACGTACGGCGCCGGACACGGCCGGCTGGCTGATCTGCAACGCCTCGGCGAGCTCGGCCGCCGTCATCGTCCCGGTCGGGCTGACCAGCATCGCGCCCATCACCCGCGCCGACATCGTCGGTACGCCGCTGTTCGCCAGCACCCCCGCGAAGCGCTCGACGAACTGGCTGACGGCCTCCCGGCTCGGTTCCTGCACCATGGTTGAAGCTTACAGTAATTTGATCTATCGCAACTATCACAGACTTCTGATAATTTGAATTCATGACCTCGACCATCGATACCGGAGGGCAGACGCTGACCGGCGCCCGCCGCTTCGGTGTGCTCATCGCACTGTGTCTCGCCGTGCTCGTGCTCGGTCTGGACACCACCGTGCTCAACGTCGCGCTGCCGACGCTGGCGAAGGACCTGGAGGCGTCCACCAGTCAGCTGCAGTGGATGGCGAACAGCTACAACCTGGTGCTCGCCGCGTTGCTGCTGCCGGCCGGTCTGCTCGGCGACCGGTACGGGCGGCGCAAGATCATCGCGATAGCGCTCTCCCTGTTCGGCCTCGCGTCGCTCGCCTGCGCGCTGGCGGACTCGGCCGGCCAGCTGATCGCCGCCCGCGCGTTCCTCGGCATCGGCGCGGCCATGATCGTCCCGGTCGCGCTCTCGCTGATCACCGTGCTGTTCCGCACCGCGGAGGAGCGGAAGAAGGCGATCGGGTTCTTCGTCGTTGCCAACAGCATCGGTATGCCGCTCGGCCCGATCGTCGGCGGTCTGCTACTCGACCACGCCGGCTGGCAGTGGATCTTCGTGATCAACATCCCGATCGCCTTCCTGGCAGCGCTAGCAGTCACGCTGCTCGTCCCGGAGAGCCGGAGCGCGAGCCGCCCGGCGATCGACTGGCTCGGCATGATCCTGTCGAGCGCCGGTCTCGCGGCCCTCGTGTACGGCGTGACCAAAGCAGGCGAGGCGTCCTGGGGCGACACCGTGACGATCGTGTTCCTCGGGCTCGCCGTCGTACTGATCGCCGGGTTCCTGCTGTGGCAGCGGCGCACCAGCGAACCGTTGATCGAGCTGCGGCTGTTCAGCGAGCGGGTGTTCACCGGTGGCGCCGTACTGCTGACGGTATCGGTGTTCGCGATCTTCGGGTTGCTGTTCACGATGCCGCAGTACTTCCAGGGCATCAACGGATCGGACGCGCTGCACACCGGTCTCAAGTTGCTGCCGTTCATCGGCGGTATGACGGTCGGCGCGAAGCTGGCCGAGCCGGTCGAGGCGAAGGCCGGCACGCGGCTGGTGGTGATGTCCGGGTTCGTGGTGATGGCGGCCGGGTTCGTGCTCGGTGCCTTCACCGAGCTCGGGACCGGGTACGGGTACACCGCGATCTGGTTCGCGGTCGTCGGCTTCGGCCTCGGATGCTCGATGCCGCAGGCAATGAACGCGGCGCTCGGCGTGCTCGACCCGGAGC
Source organism: Kribbella sp. VKM Ac-2566 (assembly GCF_004366005.1). NCBI lineage: Bacteria > Bacillati > Actinomycetota > Actinomycetes > Propionibacteriales > Kribbellaceae > Kribbella > Kribbella sp. VKM Ac-2566. The sequence goes on from NZ_SODT01000013.1 coordinate 301,416, forward strand.
GGGCGGGGACCGGATCGGGCCTGTTGCAAGCGTTTCGACAGGTCGGCGGGACGGTCGGCGTCGCCGTACTCGGCACCGTGCTGAACTCGGTCTACCGGAGCAACGTCGACACCGCCGGGTTGCCCGCGCAGGCAGCCGACGCGGTGGAGAAGAGCCTGGCCAGCGGGCTCGCGGTCGCCGAGAAGGCTGGTTCGCCGGAACTGCTGGACAATGTCCGGGACGCGTTCGTCAACAGTCTCAACACCACGATGTGGGTCTCGGCCTGCATCGCCGCCGCCGGCGCGATCCTCGCCGCGGTCCTGATGCCCGCGAGAGCCGAGAAGCCCTCGCAGGATGCCCTGATGGGAGTAAAGCAGGACGCCTGACCAGACGAAGCAGCGCCCGCTCCCCGACACGAGGAGCGGGCGCCGCGACGTGCGTCAGCTGAGCTCGAGACCCGGGTACAGCGGGAACTTGTCGAGCATCTCGGCCGAAGCGGCCTTGGTCTTGTCGGCGACACCATCGGCCAGCACGTACTTCGCCTTGGACGGGGCGCCCGCCGCGGTCGTGGTCGGCGTGGTCGAGGACAGGACGTCGACGATCAGCTCCGCGACCAGGTCGAACTCGTCGCCGCCGAAGCCGCGCGTGGTGAGTGCCGGCGTACCGATCCGGACACCCGACGTGTACCAGGCGCCGTTCGGGTCCCGCGGTACGGCGTTCCGGTTCGTGACGATGCCCGCGTCGAGCAGCGCCGACTCGGCCTGCCGGCCGGTGATGCCGTACGACGAGACGTCCAGCAGCACCAGATGGTTCTCGGTGCCGTCCGTCACCAGCTTCACGCCACGCTTCATCAGGCCCTCGGCCAGCGTGACCGCGTTGTCGGCGACGGCCTGCGCGTACTCCTGGAACGACGGCTGCCGCGCCTCGGCGAGTGCGACTGCCTTCGCGGCCATCGTCTGGCTGAGCGGACCGCCCAGCACCATCGGGCACCCGCGGTCGACGGCGTCGGCGTACTCCGGCTGGCAGAGCACCATGCCGCCGCGCGGGCCGCGCAGCGACTTGTGGGTCGTGGTCGTGGTGACGTGCGCGTGCGGGACCGGGTCGAAGTCGCCGGTGAAGACCTTGCCCGCGACCAGGCCGGCGAAGTGCGCCATGTCGACCATCAGGGTGGCGCCGACCTCGTCGGCGATCTCACGCATCCTGGCGAAGTTGATCTTGCGCGGGTACGCCGAGTAGCCGGCGATCAGGATCAGCGGCTTGAACTCGCGCGCCTGCTCGGCAACGAGGTCGTAGTCGAGCAGGCCGGTCTCCGGGTCGGTGCCGTAGGAGTGCTGGTTGAACATCTTCCCGGAGATGTTCGGCCGGAAGCCGTGCGTCAGGTGACCACCGGCGTCCAGTGACATGCCGAGCATCTTCTGGTCCCCGAGCGCCTTGCGGAGCTTGGTCCAGTCCTCGTCGGTCAGGTCGTTGACGTGCTTCGCGCCCGCCTCGGCCAGTGCCGGGGACTCGATCCGCTGCGCCAGGATCGCCCAGAACGCGACCAGGTTCGCGTCGATACCGGAGTGCGGCTGGACGTAGGCGTGGGGCGCGTTGAACAGGGCCTTGGCGTGGTCCGCGGCCGCCTGCTCGACGGTGTCGACGTTCTGGCAGCCGGCGTAGAAGCGGTGCCCGATGGTGCCCTCGGCGTACTTGTCCGACAGCCAGTTGCCCATCGTGAGCAGGGTGGCGGGGGAGGCGTAGTTCTCGCTCGCGATCAGCTTCAGCGAGGACCGCTGGTCGGCGAGTTCGGCCTTGATCGCGTCGGCGATGGTGGGTTCCACCGCGGCGATCACCTGCAGCGCGTTGTTGTACGCGGCCGACGCGGCGGCGGCGTCGAAGGACTGAGTCATCGTTGTCTCTCCTGCGGTTGCAGTGGGTCGAAGGCACCCAGGCGCACGGTGCCGACGGGTTTCGCTCCCCGGTGGTTCTCCACCTTCAGCGCGCCAGTCGCGACTCGCTCACCCTATCGTGCGTTCGACAATGCCAGCGAACGGTGTGGTCCGTGGCAGCGTCCCGAACACACCGCCCCAGTCGTTGGCCAGCCGGGACACCACGAACGCGTCCGCGACCTCCGGCGTCGAGTGCCGGATCAGCAACGAAGCCTGGAGACACAGGGCCATTCGCGCGGCCAGTCTGCGAGCACCGGCCTCGGCGTTCTCGATGTCAGCAAGCGCTTGCAGTACGTCCTTGACCGCCGCATCGAGCCGCGCATCGGCACCCTGCACCGAGCCGACCTCGAGCAGCCACGCCTCGAGCGACTCCGGCCGGCGGAGCGCACGCAGTACGTCGAGCGCGTTGACGTTGCCCGATCCTTCCCAGATCGAGTTCAGCGGCGACTCCCGGTAGAGCAGCGGCAGCCCGGACTCCTCGACGTACCCGTTGCCGCCGAGGCACTCCAGCGCCTCCGCGACCATGAACGGCGTCCGCTTGCACACCCAGAACTTCGCGAGCGGCAGCCCGATCCGCCGGAATGCTGCTTCCTTCGGGTCTGAGGAATCCACTGCGGCAGCCAGGCGCATGGCGAGCGCGGTGGCTGCCTCGCTCTCCAGCGCGAGATCGGCGAGCACGTTCTGCATCGCGGGCTTGTCGGCGAGCAGGCCGCCGAAGGCCGACCGGTGCTGCGTGTGCCAGCTCGCCTCGACGAGTGCGCGCCGCTGGAGCGCGGCCGAGCCGAGCACGCAGTCCAGCCGGGTCGCCGCGACCATCTCGATGATGGTCCGTACGCCGGCGCCCTCGTCCCCGAGGCGGTACCCGATCGTGCCGTGGAACTCGACCTCGCTGGAGGCGTTCGAGCGGTTGCCGAGCTTGTCCTTCAGCCGCTGCAGGGCGAACGGGTTCCGGTTGCCGTCGGCAAGGACCCGCGGTACGACGAAGCAGCTCAGCCCGTCCGGCGCCTGCGCGAGGACCAGGAAAACGTCCACCTGCGGGGCCGAGCAGAACCACTTGTGCCCGTTCAGCTGGTACACGTCGCCGGCGGGCGTCGCCGTCGTGAGGTTCGCCCGTACGTCGGAACCGCCCTGCTTCTCGGTCATCCCCATCCCGGCCAGGACGCCGTTCTTCGACGCGGCCGGCAGCCGGCGTACGTCGTACTGCGTGGAGGCGAGCTGCGGGACCCACTCCTTCGCGAGTTGCGCGTCCGCCTTGAGCGCGGGCACGGCGGCGTACGTCATCGAGATCGGGCAGCCGTGGCCAGGCTCGACCTGCGACCACAGGTAGAACCCGGCCGCGCGGGTCAGGTGCGGTGAAGGGCGCTCGCTCGTCCACGGCGCCGCTTGCAGCCCGAATCCGACGGCCTGCTCCATCAGCCAGTGCCACGACGGGTGGAACTCGACCTCGTCGATCCGGTTCCCGTAGCGGTCGTGGGTGCGCAGCACCGGCGCGTTCTGGTTCGCCGGGAGAGCGTGAGACAGCGCCTCCTCGGATCCCGCGAGCTCGCCGATCCGGAGCAGATCGGGATCGGCTGTGAGATCCCCGGTGAGGTCGGCGTACGGACGCAGAGCGTCACAGAGCGCCGCGTCCCGGGTGAAGAAGTTCACGCCCCGCAGTGGGGGAGCCTGATTCGTTACCGCGAATGGGTCCGCCATGTCAGTACGGTAAGCGGTATGGCACGTTCTGGGGCAGGACCCACTGGTGGGAGCTCCCTCTCATTGGCATGGGTCCGCAAGGTCCCCGCGACGACCTGGAAGCTGCTCACCCAGACGATCGGGGTCTGTCTGCGCTACCGGGTCACCGGACTCGCGGCCGAGGGGGCGTTCTTCGCGATCCTCTCGCTGCCGCCGCTGATCTTCGGGCTGGCCGGCTCGCTCGGTTACATCGCGAGCAAGTGGTTCGAGGTCGAGACGATCAACGACATCAAGCAGCAGATCGTCGACCTGGCCGCGCGGGCGCTGACCGACGACTCGATCAAGAACGTCATCGCCCCGACGCTGGACCAGGTGCTGAACGGCGGCCGCCCGGACGTCATCTCGATCGGTTTCGTGCTGGCGCTGTGGTCCGGCAGCCGCGCGCTGAACGTGTTCGTGGACACCATCACGATCATGTACGGGATGGGCGGCAAGCGCGGCATCGTCCGGACCCGCGCGCTGTCGTTCTCGCTGTACTGCGCGGCGCTGGTGATCGGCGTGATCGTCCTGCCGCTGGTGCTGGCCGGCCCCGACGCGGTCGACGCGCTCCTGCCGCACCGGCTGGACTTCCTGAACCAGCTGTACTGGCCGGTGGTCACGATCCTGTCCGCGGGCTTCTTGAACACGCTGTACCACCTCTCGGTCCCGATCCGTACGCCGTGGGTCTCGGACCTCCCCGGCTCGTTCCTGGCGTTGTCGATCTGGATCCTCGGCAGCTTCGTGCTCCGCTGGATCCTGCAGAGCACGGTCGGCGGTACGTCGATCTACGGTCCGCTGGCGGCGCCGATCGCCGTACTGATGTGGCTCTACATGACCGCCATCGCCGTACTGATCGGCGCTGCGCTGAACGCGGTCGTGGACCGGCTGTGGCCGCACAAGGCGCAGGTCGCCGAGGTCAAGCAGGCTGCGTCCGTCGAGGAGGACGACGACCGGGTGGAGCACGACGAGGTCGAGCCGGTGATGAAGGCGGAGCCGGATCCGCACCACGAGCACGATCACACGCTGACACCGGTGGAGTCGGAGGAGCGGCCGGAGGCGACGGTCGGCCGGAAGATCGAGAAGCTCTCGGAGCGGCCCCGGAAGGCTGCTCCCTCCGCTGTGCCTCGACCTGAGCGTGAGCCTGAAGCTCAAGTTGAGCCTGAGGCTCCGCGGAAGCCCGCGTCGGTCGGAAAATCCGGTGCGCAGGGTGACACCGAAGACCTAGGCTGACGGCATCGCGACACACGGTCCCGGCTCGGGACCGCTGGGATTCGGAAGGGAGGCAGCTGCCATGAGCTTGCAACAGGCCCGGTGGGCCGTTGTCTCCCGCACTGTCCGTCCGCTGAGCTGATCTCGCGGCCGGACCCTCTGAAAGGTTCGCCGCATGTCAGCCACGCTTCAGGCCCTGGGACTCGACAGTTCCACGGCCGAGTTTCTGCAGTCCGTTCCGGAGGACCTCGTCCCGGGACGCGTCGCCCGGGTCGACAAGGGTCTGGCGACGGTGTTCACCGAGGACGGACCGGTTCGCGCCAGCTGGTCCGGGGCGCTGCTCGCCGAGATGGCCGCCGACGCGCAGGCCGGCCCCTGCACAGGGGACTGGGTCGTCCTGCGGTTCTGGCCGGACGACCGGATCACGCTCGAGTCGGTCCTGCCCCGCCGTACGACAATCGTCCGGGCAGAGGTCGGCGGCTCGTCGCGCGGGCAGGTGCTCGCGTCGAACGTCGACGTGATCGCGATCGTCGTCGGCCTGGTCCCGGAGCCGAACATCGTGCGTATCGAGCGGTTCCTGGCGCTGGCCTGGGAGAGCGGTGCGCGGCCGGTCGTCGTACTGACGAAATCCGACCTCGTCGGGGACGCCGAGTCCGTGGCCGAGGACGTGGCGGTCGCCGCGCCGGGTGCCGACGTACTGGTGTGCAGCGCGACCACCGGCGCGGGCATGGACGACGTACGGGCGCTGCTCCGCGGTTCTGAGGACTTGGGGAACGCGACGCTAGCGTTGCTAGGTTCGAGTGGCGCGGGCAAGTCGTCGCTGGTGAATGCGCTGGCAGGTGTGGAGCTGCTGGATGTGCAGGACATCCGGGAGGACGGGAAGGGCCGGCACACCTCGGTACGGCGCGAGCTGATCGCGCTGCCTCAGGGCGGGGTCGTGATCGACACGCCTGGGCTTCGGGGGATCGGTCTGCAGGAGAGCGGTGAGGGGCTGGCCGCGGCGTTCCCGGACATCACGGCGTTGGCAGATCACTGCAAGTTCAAGGACTGCTCGCACGTGATGGAGCCGGGGTGCGCGGTGCAGGCGGCGTTGGACGACGGATCGCTGCCGTACCGGCGCTACGACAGTTGGGTGAAGCTGCGGCGCGAGGCGGCGTACATGGCGCGTCGTGCGGACGTCCGGCTCCGAACCGAGGCGAAGAAGGAGTGGGTCCGCGCCAGCAAGTCCTACCGCCGCGACCACAAGCCGCGACCGTAGTTTGCTGTTCTGTCCAGCAATGAAAGGATCGGGCGTATGAACCGATCGGTGCTGGTGACGGGGGCTTCGCGGGGGATCGGTGCGGCGGCGGCGCGGGCGTTCGCTGCCGCGGGTGACCGGGTGGCGATCCATTACAGCGCCTCCGCGGACTCCGCGGCGCAGGTGCTGAAGGAGTTGCCGGGCTCAGGGCATCTGACGGTGCAGGCAGATCTGGCGGATCCGGCGGCGATCGAGGCGATGGTCTCGGACGCCGCCACGGCGCTGGGCGGCATCGACGTACTCGTGAACAACGCCGGCGTCTACCACCCGCACCGGATCCGCGAGACGACGTACGCCGAATGGCAGCAGGCATGGGCGGACACGCTCGCAGTGAATCTCGTTGGGCCGTCCAACGTCACGTGGTGCGCGGTGCGGCACATGTCGCGCGGCGGCCGGATCGTGAACGTGTCGTCCCGGGGCGCGTTCCGAGGCGAGCCGAACCAGCCGGCGTACGGCGCCTCGAAGGCGGCGATCGTCTCGTTCACGCAGTCGCTGGCGCGGGCATTAGGGCCGGAGGGGATCGCGGTGACCGCGATCGCTCCGGGCTGGACTGTCACCGACATGGCCGCGGTGAACCTGGCCGGCGACGGCTACGACCGCCGCCGGCTGGAGAGCCCGCTCGAACGCGTGGCCGACCCTTCCGAGGTCGCGGCCGCGATTCTGTACCTGGCGTCACGCGAAGCCGAGTTCGCGACCGGGACCGTCCTCGACTTCAACGGCGGCTCGTACCTGCGGATGTAAATCCCGTTCGCTCGATGCCGGGGGACTGGTTAGGGTCCTGTTCGTGCATCGCATCATCACTCCGCCGGCCGTCGCTTAGCGGACGGCATCCTCGCGCTCAGGTCTTCCGGCCTGGGCTTCTTCGGGCTGTTCGCAGACGCCCCGACCACTCGTTGCGAACACCTTCCCGGAGTGTCCGATGCATCATCGTCTCTCGACGAGGCGTGCCCTCGTCTACGTCGTTCTCGCCGCCCTGGCCTGGGGTACCGGCGGCCCGACCGGCGCCCTGCTGTCCCAGTACGCCGGCCTCACGCCGCTGTCCACGTCCTTCTGGCGCCTGGCCGCAGCTGTTGTGTGGCTGGCCGTCGCACGTCTCGCCGTACGCCGAGCTCCGCTCCGACCGGTGCTCGTGGCCAGCCCGCTCCGGCCTGTCTTGAGCGGTTTGGGCCTGGCCGCATGCCAACTCGGCTACTTCACCGCGATCCCACGTGTAGGCGTCGGCATAGCCACCGTGATCGCGTTGGGGGCGGCTCCGATCTTCATTACGATCGTTGCGCGCGAACGGCTGACCCCAGCTCTCTTCGCAGCCCTGGCCGGCCTGGTGCTGCTCTCCGCCACCAGCGGCACAGCCGACCTCACCGGTATCGCAGCAGCCGTGATGTCAGCGGCGGGCTACTCACTGACAACGCTCCTGAACCGCAACACGCCAGACCCCCTGACGACCGCGCTCCTGGGCTTCACCGCGGGCGCCTTGTTCCTGGCACCTTTCGCCGTGCTACCGACGTCACTCGTCGGCTGGCTACTGATCGCGTACTTCGGCCTGATCCCCACGGCCTTCGCCTACACCCTGTTCTACCTCGGCCTGAGAACCCTCAAAGCCTCAACCGCCTCAGTCATAGCCCTACTCGAACCAGTAGTAGCCACCGCCATCGCCGCCACGATGTTCCACGAACACCTGACCCTCACAGCCCTGACAGGAGCCGCAATAGTCCTAACAGCCGCCACAGCCCATTCTCGCCACCAGTAGCACCCGCCCAGCGGGGAAAGAAACTGTCGCCACGTGCAAATTTCTTTCCCCGCTACCCAGCCCCCCGCACCCGAGCGCTCCACCCAACCCCCGCAGCCGAGCGAAGCGAAGGCGTCCACCGAAGGACGGATGGGGATGTGGTGAGTGACCCCGCAAACGGAACCACCGCTGGTGAGATAACCGCCCAACCCAACCCCCGCAGCCGAGCGCAGCGAAGGCGCAAAGGGGGTGCGGGTGGCGGAGCCCCCGCCGCGCGGCAAGCGAAGCGCAGCCGCACAAATGACGAAGGCGAGGCGGTCAGCGCAAGTATTGCGCGACACACCTCGCCCATCGCCTTCGTGGACGATACTGGGATCGAACCAGTGACCTCTTCCGTGTCAGGGAAGCGCGCTACCGCTGCGCCAATCGTCCTCGAGGTGGAGACGGGATTCGAACCCGTGTAGACGGATTTGCAGTCCGTTGCCTCGCCTCTCGGCCACTCCACCAGAGAGGCCATTCCGCCACGTACGGCGGCGGCCTGCCGAACCTTCTCCGAGCGGACGACCGGGTTCGAACCGGCGACCTCAACCTTGGCAAGGTTGCGCTCTACCAACTGAGCTACGTCCGCGCTGCGCTCCGCCGCGTTTCCGCTCGGTGCGAGAGCAGAACAGTAGCGCACTTTCCGCCCGGACAAAAACCCGATTTCACCGGGTCGTCACGAGCCTGAATCGCACCCCATCCGTCACACGAGTCCCACCGATTCTGTCCACTCGCCACGCCGTCCGGTCACGCCTTCAGCGACACCAGATCGACGTTTTCGAGGTACTCCGCATCGCCTCGGAGATCGATCGCGGCGACACGCCCGTCGACCACGGTGAAAGAGAACACAATCAGCGGTTCGCCGCGCTGCATCCACACCAGGCCAGGCATTCCGTCGACGAGCACCAGCTTCGCGGCGGCGGCTCGTCCGGAGAACTCCTGCGCGACCCGGTCGGCTCCCGCAAGTCCCGGCGTACTGCCGTAGGCTGCCGCGCCCGCGTCCGACCGTACGACGACCTCCGGGTCCAGCACGTGAAGCAGTCCCGAGAAGTCCGCACCACGGGCCGCGGCGAGGAAGGCGGTGACGACTTCCTTCTGCCGCACCACGTCGACGTCGGTCGGTTCCGGCGTACCGCGGACCCGCCGTCGCGCCCGGCTCGCGATCTGGCGGGCGGCGGCCGGGGATTTGCCGATGATCGGCCCGATGTCGTCGAACGGTACGGCGAAGAGATCGTGCAGCACGAACGCGAGGCGCTCGGCCGGCGACAGCGTCTCGAGAACCACTAGCAGTGCTAGCCCAACCGAATCGGCCTGTACTGCTTCGAGTTCGGGATCCGGTACGACGTCGTCCGCGAGGACCGGGGAGTGCTCGCCGACCGGCAGTTCGGGCCGCCCGCGCCGAGTCCGCAGCATGTCCAGGCAGATCCGCCCGACCACGGTCGTCAGCCAGCCACCCAGGTTGTCGATCGTCGCGGTGTCGCTGCGACTGAGCCGGATCCAGGTCTCCTGGACCGCGTCCTCCGCCTCGGGCTCGGACCCCAGGATCCGGTACGCGACGCCCCGCAGCCGGTCCCGGTTCTGCTCGAACCGCGTCGCGAGCCAGTCGTCCCCGCCCATCCGGACCACATCCTTCACCTGTCGTACGTTGACCTGTCACACTGACCGGCCGAGCGCCGTCATGCGATTGACGGAGCACGAGCACCAGATGTGACAGAGGAGTGAGCGATGACGGCCGAGGCCCGCCCGTTGGAGGTCCGCAAGCAGGACACCCTGAACCGTCTGGAGGCAGACGTCGACGCGTGGGTGTCCACGGCGTCCCTGGACGGTACGCCGTACCTGATGCCGCTCTCGTTCCTGTGGAGCGACGGGACCTTGCTGCTGTCGACGTCGCGCTCCAATCCGACGGCGCGCAACCTGCTGGCGAATCCCGTCGTACAGCTGACGCTGGGGGAGGTGCGCGACGTGATCCACGTGGCCGGCACGGTCTCGATCACGGAGGTGTCGGAGGCCGAGGGTGCGGCGTTCGCGGCCAAGGCGGGCTTCGATCCGCGTCCGCTGCCGAACTACCCGTTCTTCCGCGTCACGCCTACGAAGATCCAGGCCTGGCGCGAGGTCAACGAACTCAAGGACCGCGTGCTGATGGACAACGGCGCCTGGATCGTCTGACTCACCAGAGGAACGTCAGCTCCGACACAGTGAGGTGCGGCCGCTGCGCTGTCCAGGTGTCCAGGCATGTCCGCAGTTCGGCTTCGGAGCCGGCCAGACCGAGCATGGCCGCATCCGTCGGGGCAGGCGCGTGGTCGTGTGCGTCCGGCGAACCATGCGAGCAGTCCGAGCACATCACCCTGATGCCGGACCAGTTGTCGACGCCGAGCCCCGCAGGTCCGGCGAGGTCGGCGAGCAGGTGGACGTCCTCGGTCTCGGCGCCGACCACTTGCGCCTGCCACGTCGGCATCCCGGAGTCCTGGAGCCGTGCGAGTTCGTCGAAGACCGCCAGTTGCCGGCCGCCGAACTCCCGTTCGCCCTTCGGCTCGCCGTCGTGCAGTACGACGTCCCGGAAGCGATGACCCGACTCGGGCAGCGGCACGCTCGAGATCACCGCATGCGCAGGACTCCGGCGCCAGCACCACACGACCTCGGTGTCGCCGTACTCCGGAACCACCTGGTGCCGCAGACTCGGCCGATCCGGATTGACCCGGATCGGCGTGAGGCCGAAGTCCTGGTCGATCGGACCCTGACCGGGCTCGATCGTGCCGATGCCGTACTCAGCCCACGCCCATCGCGCGGTCTCCCAGTCCGCGAGAGCAGTGGCGGCGATCCCGAGATTCCAGGCGGCCGGGTTCGCGCCCTCGAACTCCTGCCGCTCCTGGTCGGAGAACAGCGCCATGGCCCGCCGGTTCCGCTCGGCCGCCTCCGCCCACTCGCACCGCGCCTTCGAGTGCATAGCAGCCTCGAACCAGGCCCCGAAGGAGTCCGGCAGCAGCTCGGTCAGCTCGCGCACAAGCTGCCCGACACGCTCGGCGTCCCCGGCCTCATCCGCCACCTGCCACTCCCGCGCAACCTCACCCGGCTCTCTCGTCATCGCGCCATTCTGCCCGTGCCGGGGTTGACTTCGAGCGCGGTCCAAGAGGCAGGCTGGTGGACATGGTGTCTCTGGGGAACCGCAGGCCGGTCAGTGCGTTGTGTCTCGGTGCGATGAACTTCGGTACGTCGACGCCCGCGGAAACTGCCTTCGCGATCCTGGACCGCTTCGTGGAGGCGGGCGGGACGTTCATCGATACGTCGAACAACTACAACCAGTGGGTCGGCCACGGCGGTGAGAGCGAGGAACTGCTCGGGCAGTGGCTGCGGTCCCGCGGCAATCGCGACTCGCTCGTGATCGCGACCAAGTGCGGCGCGCGGACGACCGTCCCGGGCGATCCGGGGGACGCGCACTGGGAGGGCTTGAGTGCGTCGGCCGTTTCGTCGGCGGTCAAGGGAAGCCTCAGCCGGTTGGGTGTCGACCGGATCGACCTGTACTACGCACACATCGACGACCGCAGTACGCCGCTGGACGAGACCGTGGCCGCCTTCGGTCGGCTCGCCGCGGAGGGGGTCGTGGATCTGGTCGGGTGCAGCAACACCGCCACGTGGCGACTCGATCGTGCACGCCAGACAGCGGTCGCTCAGGGCGTCGCGCCGTACTCCGTGATTCAGCAGCACTCGAGCTACCTGTGGCCGAATCCGCCTGCGCTACAAGGGGTCCTGCGTCGCGGGACACCGCATTTCCAGCATGCCGGTATCGAGCACTTCGACTATCTGTCGGAGAACCCGGATCTGACCATGGTCGCGTACCAGTCGTTGCTCGGAGGATCCTATGTACGTGCGGATCGGCCGTTCTGGGCACAGCGCGGGTACGCGCATCCGACGGCGTACGTCCGCTTCGAAGCGCTCCGTCAGATCGCCGGCGACCTCGGCGCGTCCCCGAACCAGATCGTCCTCGCGTGGCTGATGCACCACGGCGTAGTCCCCCTCATTGGCGTGTCCTCAATCCCCCAACTCGAAGAAGCCCTAGCGGCCGTCGACATACAACTGGACGCCGCGCTGATGACCCAGCTCGACAACGCCTGACCCTCGCCCCACGACCCGACCACGCGGCGAGCAACGTGCAGCCGAGCGAAGCGAAGGCACCACCGTGGGGCGGTCGGCGTGTGGTGTGTAACCCACAAACGAAAGCACCGCTGGTGAGGTAACTGCCCACCCCAGCCACGGAGCCGAGCGAAGCGAAGGCGTGCACCGTGGGGCGGTCGGCGTGTGGTGTGTAACCCACAAACGAAAGCACCGTTGGTGAGGTAACTGCCCACCCCAGTCACGGAGCCGAGCGAAGCGAAGGCGTCCACCGAGGGGCGGTCGGCGTGTGGTGAGTAACCCACAAACGAAACCACCGCTGGTGAGGTAACTGCCCAACCCAACCCCCGCAGCCGAGCGAAGCGAAGGCGCAAAGGGGGTGCGGGTGGCGGAGCCCCCGCCGCGCGGCAAGCGAAGCGCAGCCGCACAAATGACGAAGGCGACGAGGTCCGCGCTTTCCGCGGACACACGTCGCCTGTCGCCTTCGTGGGCGATACTGGGTTCGAACCAGTGACCTCTTCGGTGTGAACGAAGCGCGCTACCACTGCGCCAATCGCCCGGGGTGGTGCTGATGTTTCTTGTGGGGTGTTGCGGGTGAAACCATAGCGCATGATGAAGCGACGATCTAATCGGGCCGGGCTACTCTTGCTGCAGGACGGAGACCCCGTCGCGTTGGAGACGTGATTGTGACTTTCTCGCACGACACCGAGCAGGCGCTCGGGACGCTGGTCCGGCTCGTCAACACGATGCCCGGGCCGAACAGCCAGGTCGATTCGCTGGAGACCCTGGAGGAACTGGAGAAGTTCGTCCAGGAACGGGAGTTCAGCGCGGTCGATACGCTGACGGACAAGGACCTGGCCGAGGTCCGCGACCTGCGGCCGTTGTTCGCGCCGGTGTTCACCACGGATTCCGACGCGTCGGCGGCGACGATGATCAACGCGATCATCGCGCGCGGTACGTCGACTCCGCGGCTGACCAACCACGACGGGCATCCGTGGCACATCCACTATTCCCGCGCGGGCGCGTCGCTGGCGTGCCGGATCACGGTGGAGTGCGGGATCGCACTGGCGCAGGTCATCTCGGCCGGCGAGCGTGAACGTCTCCGCAGATGCGAGGCGCCCGACTGTGACGACGCCCTGATCGACCTGTCCCGCAACCGTTCCAAGCGCTACTGCGACGCCCGCACCTGCGGCAACCGCTTGCACGTAGCCGCCTACCGCGAACGCCGCAAAGCCTCGGGCGAGTAACCCCCCAGCCGGCGGGCACCCAGCGCACGCACTACACACCGGCCGATCGCACCCGAGGATTGGTCGGCGTCGCCTGACAACGCGAACGGATGTCCCCTGCGGTTGGGGGGTTCTCTGCTGGTGTACGAGGGGAGAACCCACTGCGCGAGGGGATGTCCCCTCGCGTGCGCGCCGGTGGTGGCCGGTCCGGGCCGGTGGTCTTTCCGGAACCTTGTGTGCGCCGGTTGGCGATTATGTTCCGGAAAGCGCGGGCTACGGGTTCGGGTTTTCGGTGGAGCGTTCGGTGAAGATCTTGGCGACCTGGGCGGTGATGGTGCCGGGGGCGGGGAGCTCGCGGTCGTCGACACGCCGGATGGCCTGCACGTCGCGCGTTGTGGATGTGAGGAAGATCTCCTCGGCCTCGAAGAGTTGTTCCAGCGGTACGTCGCGCTCGAAGCCACCGAACCATTCGAGGACGAGCCCGCGCGTCACGCCGGCCAATGCGCCAGACTCGAGGGTCGGCGTGACAAGCTCACCGTCGTACACGCAGAAGATGTTCGAGCCGGTGCCTTCGCTGAGGTTGCCGATCGTGTTCGCGAAGATCGCCTCGCTGCCGCCGCGCTCCTTCGCGTAGGCGAGGGCGCGGACGTTCTCGGCGTACGACGTGGTTTTGAGGCCGGCGACCGCGCTGCGTTCGTTGCGCACCCACGGGACCGTGACGATCTCGGACATCGGCGCCGGACGCTTGATCGCCTGCGTCGCGATCAGGACGGTCGGGCCCGACGTACCGCGGTCCGACGACAGCGGAGAGACACCGCCCGTGTACGTGATCCGCAACCGGCCGAACGGGATACCGGGGTCGGCCGCCACCACCGCGTCGATACCCGCCTCGATCGCCGCGACGTCCGGTGCCGGGAGGCCGAGCCCGACCGCCGAGCGGACGAGCCGGTCGAGGTGCCGCCGGACCGCGAACGGCCGGCCGCTCTCGATCTTGATCGTCTCGAAAACGCCGTCGCCGGTGGTCAGCCCGTGGTCCAGCGGCGAGACCGTCGCCTCGTCGTCCAGCAAGGCGCCGTTCAGCCAGATACGCATGTGGTGCTCCTTCCGCGGAACACCTTAGTGCGCAGGCGATCCCGGTCCGCGCGGGAGTCCGAAGGTGAGCAGTTGATGACGGTACGTCGACGTACCGGGGACCCCGATTTTTGAACTGGAGCGGAGATGGGCTAATGTTCTTCTCGCGCCGGAGACACCGAAAACCGGTCGCAGTGCGGACGTAGCTCAGTTGGTAGAGCGCAACCTTGCCAAGGTTGAGGTCGCCGGTTCGAACCCGGTCGTCCGCTCGGAGAGGGTTCGGCAGGCCAGCTTTCTCAGTGGTGGAGTGGCCGAGAGGCGAGGCAACGGCCTGCAAAGCCGTGTACACGGGTTCGAATCCCGTCTCCACCTCGAGAACCCCACGAGGTTCCCTTGGACGATTGGCGCAGCGGTAGCGCGCTTCCCTGACACGGAAGAGGTCACTGGTTCGATCCCAGTATCGTCCACGAAGGCGATGGGCGAGGTGTGTCGCGCAATACTTGCGCTGACCGCCTCGCCTTCGTCATTTGTGCGGCTGCGCTTCGCTTGCCGCGCGGCGGGGGCTCCGCCACCCGCACCCCTTGCGCCTTCGCTTCGCTCGGCTGCGGTGGTTGGATTGGGCAGTTACCTCACGGCGGTTGTTCCGTTTGTGGGTCGCTCACCACATCCTCATCCGTCCTTCGGTGGACGCCTTCGCTGCGCTCGGCTGCGATTGTTAGGTGGGCAGTTATCTCACCAGTGCGGCGCGTCTCTCATCACTCGGTCGACCGCCCCCGGTGAAGCCTCGCTTCGCTCGGCTGTGGTTGGAGTGACCGGCCGCCGGGAAAGAGTTCGATCGTCGGCAAACAGGTGTACGATCATCATCAAACATAAGTGAGGGGTGGTGAGGTCGTGCGGGCGCTGGAACAGCCTTCGTTGGACGGTCCGGGTGTGATGCGGGTCGTGGACGTCGCGGTGCCGGTGGCGGGGGCGGGGGAGGTCCTCGTGAAAGTCGGTGCCGCGGGGGTGAACTTCGCCGACGTGATGCAGACGCGAGGCACGTACGACGGTGGCCCGAAGCCGCCGTACCTGGCGGGTTTCGAGGCAGCAGGTGAGGTCGTTGCCCTCGGCGAGAACGTGGCGAATGTGGCCCTCGGCGACCATGTCATCGGGACGGGTGCCGGCGCGTTCGCGGAGTACATGGTGATGCCCGCCAACGCCGTCGTACCCGTGCCGAACGGCTGGAGTGACGAGGAAGCCCTCGGCCTGGTTCTGAACTGGGCAACCGCTCTCGCGTCTCTCCGGCCCCTCGGACAGCTGACCGCTGGTGACACCGTGCTGATCCACGCCGCGGCCGGCGGTGTCGGGCAGGCGGCGGTGCGGATCGCGAAGCACTACGGTGCGACGGTCATCGCCACCGCGTCCGCGTCGAAGCATGACGTCGTACGGCGGCTTGGCGCGGATCATGTGATCGACTACCGGGCAGCGGACCTGGTCGTGGAGGTACGCCGGTTGACGGGCGGGCGCGGTGTCGACATCGTGCTCGAATCCGTCGGCGGCGACACGTTCCGGCAGAGCATCGAGGTCGCGCGTCGGGTGACCGGGAAGGTCGTTGTCATCGGGGCCGCGGCCGGTGAGTCGTCGATCAGCAATTGGGAGCTCAACTTCAAGCACCCGGTGCACGTGATCGGCCAGCATCTGACCACCACGATCCAGCACGCACCCGAACTGTTCGCCGAGGTCCTCCACGAGCTCGATGAGCTGATCGAGGCCGGTGTGTACCCACCCGGCCGTCCGACCGTCTACGACCTCGCCGACGGCCCGAAAGCCCTGGCCGAGCTCGAGGCCCGCGCCACCGTCGGCAAGCTCGCCCTCATCGTTCGACCGTCAGGAGATCAGTAGAACTGCCGGATCTTCGGCCACAAGGTGGACCAGGGCTCCGCGGGCGCGCTGCACAGGACCAGGGCGGTGCCGTCCTCGTCGTTCGAGACGATGCTGTCCACGGTGCCGACCTGCTTGCAGTCGCGGAAGTACGACTCGAAGATCGGGGTCCGTTCGATCTCGACGAGGAGCACCGGACCGGTGTTGGTGTCCGGCGGCCGCGACCAGTCCCAGAAGCTCATGTGCGAGGAGTACGGCGCCGGCAGGCCGTGCGCAGGTCCGTAGCGCACAAGCGCTCCGGCCTCGCCGTAGTTGCCGGTGAAGAGAGTCGCTCGCTCCGTAGACGGGATCTGGCCCCACGCACCGGCGACGGACGCGGTGAACGCGGGCCAGCCGATCTGCTCCCCCTGCTCCTTGTTCACCGGGATGACGAAGTCGACGGCTGACGCGGGCAGGACCGGCAGTGTGAAGACGGCAGATGTCACCGCAGTCAGGACGAAACCGACGACAGCCTGGGCTCGATGACGATCCACCCAGCGCAGTGCGGGCTCACAACCGGCTGCCACGAGCACGAGCAGCAGCGGCAATGCGTAGTACGACTTCCCGCCGGTCACGAGCACGACGAGGCACAACACCGGATACGCCAGCGCGACGGAGCGAGCCCAGCGGAGCTGCCGCCAGATCCGCAGGAAGCCGGCCACCCACACCGGGACCAGGAACGGTGACAGTTGCAGGAGTTGGAGCGGAACGAACATGATCCGGTTCTCGGTGCCGTCGTCCTCGCTGATCCCGCTCGCGACCCTGAGCTGCGGCCAGTCGTGCTGGAACTGCCACAGCACGTTCGGCAACGCGATCAGCCCCGCGACCGCCACGCCCGCGACCAGCCACCACGATCGCAGCACCCCGCGCGGTCCCACGATCAGCAGCGAGATGAGCAGCGCGCCGATCGGCAGCACGACGAGGTACTTGTTCTCCAACGCGATCCCGGCCGTCAGCCCGAGCGCGAGCCACCAGCGGCCGTCGCCCGTCCGCAGCAGCTTCACCGCGAACAGACCGATCAGCATCCAGGCAAGCAGGTCGTACGTCGCCGTGGAGACCAGATGCCCGACACCGATCACGAACCCGGACACCGCGGCACAGACAGCCGCGAGGATCTGACCGCGCCGCTCGCTGCCGAACTCCCGCGCGATCAGCGCGACGACGACGATCGTGGCGACAGTACTCAACGTCGACAGCACCCGCAGCCCCATCACGGTGTCGCCGAAGACGGCCGTCGACACGCGCGCGATGAACGGGGTCAGCGGCGGCTGGTCGACGTACCCCCAGCTGAGATGCCGGCCGGCGACCATGAAGTACAGCTCGTCGCGGTGGTAGCCGTAGCGTCCGGACAGCGCAGTGAGTACCGCACCAACGATCAACGCGACGGTCGCGACAGGCCGTACAGCGAACGCAGGCACCGGTGGGCGGGTCATGGCGGCATGGTGCCAGCCGGAGGGGGCCGCGACTAGTTCAACAGGTGGGATTCCTGCTCGCGTTCCAGGAGCAGGACGCGACCGGCGAGTGATTCGTCCTCCACGAAGCGGACGACGGCGTCGGTGACGGCCTCCAGCGGGACCAGCGCCGGGCCGCGCTCATCCGGTGGCAACGCGTCGCGTTCACGCAGTCCGCGTTCAGTGGCTACCCAGTCGGGTACGACGCAGTTCACCCGCACACCGTGACTTGCGTGGAGCGGCGCCAGGGTGGTGGTCCAGCGGATCAGGGCTGCCTTGGCGGCGCTGTACTCCGGCGACACGTGCGGGCCGAAACCCAGCCCGGCCGTCGACCCCACGATCACGACCGCGCCACCGCCCGCCGCTTGCATGCCGGGAAGGGCGAGCTGAGTGGCGAGCATCGGGGCGCGCAGGTTGACCGCAAGGGAGTCGGACCAGCGCTTGACGGAAGCTGCCGGGAAGCATGGCGTCAGCACCGCCCCGCCGCCCGCGTTGTTGACCAGGATCTGCGGCCGACAGCTCATGAGGTCGGCGACCGCGTCGTCGTCGCGAAGGTCGACCTGCACGAACCGCGCCGACTTCCCGATCAGCTCCGCCGTACGCCGGCCGCCGGCGGCGTCGATGTCCGCGACCACGACGGACGCGCCTGCCGCGGCGAGGCGCTGGGCGATCGCGCGGCCGATGCCGACCGCGGCTCCGGTGACTACTGCGACTTTCCCTGCGCTGTCCATGCTCCGCAGGCTGCCAGCCGCCACCGACAGTCCGGGATGATTGGATATGTCAACCGGACCGGCGAGAGGAGGAGCTGTGGCACTGCTGTACGAGCGGATCTGCGCTCACGTGCTGGAGCAGCTCCGCCGGGGTGCGCTGCGGCCGGGGGACCGGGTGCCGTCCGAGATGGAGCTGGCGGCGCAGTTTGCGGTCAGCCGGATCACGTCCAAGCGCGCCCTGGAGGTACTGCGGGAAGCCGGTCTGGTGGAGCGCGTCAGGGGCAAGGGGACGTTCGTCGTACGCCGGCTGCCCGACCTCACCGATCTGACCGTCCCGCTCCGCCCGACGCCGCGCCGCGAGGCCCGGTCGATCGCGCTGATCGTGCCTGATATGTCCGAGGCCTACGGGCTGGACCTGCTCAACGCGATCGAGGAGCGCTGCGCGGAGTACGGCGCCCACCTGGTGGTACGGCGCACGCACGGCCGGCAGACCGATGAGGAGAAGGCTGTCGACTCGCTGGTGGCCACTGTGGACGGTCTGATCGTGTTCCCGGTGCACGGCGACTTCTACAACGCCAGCCTGCTCCGGCAGGTGCTCGACGGGTTCCCGGTGGTTGTGGTGGACCGTCATCTCTCCGGCATCCCTGTGGCCGCGGTGCACACGGACAACGTGGCCGCTGCTCGCGCACTCACCACACGGCTGCTGGATCGGGGACATGAGCACGTTGCCTTCGTCTCGCCGCCGCCGGTGAACACCTCCTCGATCGAGGACCGGCTCGAGGGCTTCCGCGCCGCCTTCGCCGATCAAAAGCACGGTCAGCCCTACGAGCTGACGGACTTGCGCAGCACACTGCCCGGCTCGACGACCACCGAGAGCGTCCGCGCGGACATGGACACCATTCGCGCCTTCCGCGACCAGAGACCCGAGGTGACGGCGTACTTCGCGTGTGAGTACAACCTGGCCCGCATGGTCGACAGGGCGCTGGGCGGTGACCGAGTGGTCGCCTGCTTCGACTCACCGGGGGACTCCATCGGCGGACCGCCGTACCTGCATGTCCGGCAGAACCAGGCAGAGATGGGCCGGCGTGCCGTGGACCTGCTACTCGCGCAGCTGCGCGGTGAGCCCGTGCCGAACCTGTCTCTCGTACCGTTCGAGCTGATTGACGCGCAGACCTGACTTTCGGCAGTACGGCGTGCGCACTGCGACTGTGTAGCGTCTACGTCATGAAGTGGCGCCGCCTGGGGGACGTGGGTCTGTGGGCCGCGCTGAGCTTCCTCGTGCTCGCAGAGAGCGGTGCACGGCACGACCCGTACTGGGTCCGCGCTGCCTGCCTCGCGGTCCTGGCGTTCGCGGTCATCGGGCGACGCAGGTGGCCGCTGGTGGCTCTGGGTGCGGTGGCGTGGACGGAGATCGTCATCGTCGCCTTCGCACTCGGTACGACGAACGGCGTGCAGATCGCCCTGGTACCGGCGATCAGCTTGTTGAGCTACCTGGCCGGCCGACGGGAGACACAGCTCAAGCACTTCGTGCTCCTGTGCAGTTGGTCGCTGCTCGGGATGCTCCTGCTCGCCCTGACGATGCCCAGGGGAGCTCAGGCGACAGAGGCGGTGCTGACCTGGCTCATGTTGCTTCTGCTCGCACTGCTAGTCGTCGTGCTGCCGTGGCTGATGGGGCGCTACCGGGCGCAGCAGGCGTTGCTGGCGACAGCAGGCTGGGAGCGAGCCGAGCGGATCGAGCGCGAGCAGCAGATGGAGATCGACCAGGAGCGCCTGCGCGAGAGGTCTCGAATCGCTGAGGACATGCACGATTCGGTCGGTCACGAGCTCAGCCTGATCGCACTGCGCGCAGCAGCGCTCGAACTCGACCCGTCCCTCCCAGAGGAACACCGACGGGCTGCGGGTGAGCTACGCGAGTCGGCCGCTACTGCGACGGAGCGGCTCGGCGAGATCGTCGGCGTACTGCGTGACCAGGACGCACCGACCGTTCCGCATGACGAAACCGTGCGTGCGTTGGTGGACCGGGCTGCTGCGTCCGGTCTGGCGGTGCAGCTGACCGAGGGCGTTGACGGCGTACTGGCGCCGATGGTGGACCGGGCCGTGCACCGCGTGGTGCAGGAGTCGTTGACGAATGCGAGCAAACACGCACCCGGTGCGTCCGTGACGGTCAGCGTGACGACGCACGAGGACGACGTACAGGTGGAGGTTGTCGACACCGGGACGAGCCAACCAGTGGCTGCGCCGTCAGGTGGGCGTGGCCTCGACGGACTGCGTGAACGCGTCCGGCTCGCTGGCGGCTCTTTCACTGCAGGTCCACGACCAGGTGGTGGTTTCCGGGTCACTGCCACGATGCCGCGGGCCGGCGGCCGACCGGAGCCACCCACTGCCGCGGTTGAGCGAGCGACGGTACGGCGGAGCGCACAGCGTGGCCTGATCACTGCCATTGCCGCGCCGGTACTACTGGGTGCCGTGGTCGGTGCGGTTGCCCTTGGCTACTACCTCGTGGCGGGCTACAGCGCGATCCTGCGACCAGCGCAGTACGACGGACTCACCATCGGCCAGTCCGAAGCGGAGGTGGCGAAGGTGCTGCCGCGAATGCAGATGATCGATGCGCCGGGGGAGGGCTACCAGCCACCGGCCGGCTGGAGCTGCCGGTACTACCGGCCGGCCGCTCCGTTCTCCAGCAACTACGTGTACCGCCTGTGCTTCGCGAACGGCGTTCTGGTCGCCAAGGCCGTCGTACAGAGCGGTTCTGTCCCACCGACCCCGGAAGGCAACGGATGATCAGGGTGATGCTCGCCGACGACGAGGCGATGGTGCGGGCCGGTGTCCGCGCGATCCTCGGCACCGACGACGAGATCGAGGTCGTTGCCGAGGCAGCCGACGGCGTCGAAGCCGTGGAGGCGGTACGGCGGCACCGGCCGGACGTCGCCGTACTGGACATCCGGATGCCGCGGATGGACGGACTGGCCGCCGGCGCAGAGATCCGGCGGACGGTCCCGGAGACGGCGGTCGTCATCCTCACGACGTTCTCGGAGGACGCCTACATCGCCCGGGCGCTCGGCGACGGCGCGAGTGGCTTCCTGTTGAAGTCCGGCGACCCGCGGGAGCTCATCTCGGGCCTGAAGGCAGTAGCCGAAGGCGCCGCCTATCTCTCTCCGAAGGTCGCGCAGCGGGTGATTGCTGAGCTGAGTGCGGGCGCCGGTGGCGGTGCGATGGCACGTGCGGCGGCTGCCAAGGAGCAGGTCGCCGTACTGACTCCCCGGGAGTTGGAGGTGCTTGGACTGGTCGGCGCCGGCCTGTCGAACGCCGAGATCGCGGGGCGGCTGTACCTGGTCGAGGGGACCGTGAAGGCGTACGTCAGTGCCGTACTGCTGCGGCTCGGTGTGAAGAACCGGGTCCAGGCGGCGATCGTCGCCTACGAAGCCGGTCTGGTCACGGGCTGAAGGGCGGATCTGGCCGCTTCGGGTCACCGCGACGGATGGCCCGCGCGAGCCTGGATACTGGTTGCGGAACCGTCACCGGACGCTCCGGGTGGTGACGTGGTAAGGACACCGGGTCATGGGATAGTGGACCCTCCCGGAGACCTCACCTCTCCGGACCACCCAGCAAGCCTCCTGGGGCCACCCGCCCCCTCTCACAGAATCGGGGATCCAGGTCGTGACCGACTCGCACAACTCCGGACAGCACAAGGACCGGGAAGCGGCGGCGGCCGAGGTCCGGAGAATGTGGCAGCCGACCCCCTCCTGGACCCAGCCGGACCCTAACCAGACGCCCGACGCCGAACCGGTCGAGGACACCGAGGAGCAGGCCGACGCCCTGTCGCAGGAGTTCCCTGGCGACTCGTGGTCCGGACCGGCCACCAAGCCCGTCGACCAGCCGGCGCCGTGGACCCAGCCGCAGCCGAGCGCGCCTGCCCCATCCTGGACGCAGCCGGCCGCTGAGCCTGGTGTTGCGTCGTGGAGCCAGCCGGAAGAGAAGGACGACGAGGCCGGTCTCGAGGCCGAGCCGGCAGCCACCGACGAGGCTGCTGCTACCGCTCAGGACGCTGGTCAGAACAGCCCGTTGTTCGGCGGTTCGTCGTTTCACGTTTCCGGGCAGGACCAGGGCACGCCGCCACAGGGGGCCCAGTTCCCGCCTGCTCAGCCTCCGCAGGCCGCTCCGGCGCCCCAGCCGGGACAGGGTGGTCAGCCACTCTCGCCGGCCGCTCAGCACTTCTTCCCGCAGGGCGTCCCGGGGCAGCAGGCGCAGCAGCCCCCGCAGAACCTGTCGTACCGCGCCGACGAGCTGATCCAGGCGCTGCCGCTGCCCCGGGAGGCTCCGGCCGAGCGCGGCATGCGGAGCATGCTGAAGCTGCGTCCAGGGAGCGCCGAGCGTTCCGAGCGGATCGCGCGGGCGACCGCGGCGACGGCCTTCCGCCGTCCGGTGACGATCGTCGTGGCGAACCCGAAGGGCGGCTCGGGCAAGACGCCGACCACCCTGATGCTCGCGGGTGCGCTCGGTCAGGCCCGTGGCGGCGGTGTCGTCGCCTGGGACAACAACGAGCTGCGCGGCAACATGCACCTGCGGACCCACGACACGAACTCCCGGTCGACCGTCACGGACATGCTGCAGGCGATGCCGATGCTGACCCAGCCGGACGCCCGGCTCGGCGACGTCGCGGCGTACCTGCGGCACCAGGTCGCCGGTCAGTACGACGTCCTCACCTCGGCCACCACGACGTACGCGCAGATCGAGGCCAAGGACTTCGACCAGATCCACCGCCTGCTGAGCCGGTTCTACAAGGTGCTCGTGATCGACACCGGGAACAACGAGGGCTCCAGCAACTGGCGCGAGGCGATGAAGGCGGCCGACGCCCTCGTCATCCCGATCAAGTGGAAGAGCCTGTCCTGCGCGGCCGCCGTACAGATGCTCGAGGAGCTCGACAACCAGGGTCCGGAGGCACAGCGGCTGATCCGCCGCGCGGTGATCGCGGTCTCGAACGGCCCCGGCGACGTCAACAAGGAGGTCGAGAAGCAGCTCCGGCCGTACTTCGACTCCCGCGCGGCCGCCGTCATCGACATCCCGACCGACATGCATATCGCGGCGGAAGGTCCGCTGGACCACAACGCCCTGCAGCCCAACACCCGCCGCGCCGCCCTGGAACTCGCGGCCCGGGTCTCGGAGCAGATCACCATCGCGCTCAACACCCCGCGCTGAGCACAAGCAACGAGGCGGTCCGGAAGCTTCCGGACCGCCTCGTCGCTGTTCAGGCGTCGCGTCGTTTGAGGATGCTCGCACCGAAGACCAGTGCGCCGCCTGCCCAGGCGATCAGGATCGCCGCGCTCAGGGTGGGGGAGAGCGGGTCCGTGGCGCCTGTCAGGAAGTTCTGGCCGGCCCCGCCTGGGAGGAGGGCCGCTGTCCACACCAGTGCGCGCAATGACGCCTGGCCCAGCATCAGCGGCACCACCAGAAGCAGCAGGAAGGCAACTGTCAGCGTGCCGGCGGTGCTGCGGACCACCCAGGCGATTCCGGCGCTGAAGAGGCCGGCAGCGGTCGCATAGAAGCCGACAGACAGCAGGTCGACCACGAGGTCGGTGGCGTCCCAGTCAGCCCAGGAACGGGCGGTCAGACCGCCTGCCACCGCAGCGATCGCGGCCATTGCGATCCCGTAGACGAACAGGACCGGTGCGAGCACGGCAGCCTTGGCGAGTACGACGTCCCGCCGCACCGGAGTCCACTGCAAGGTCGATCGGATACTGCCGGTCGCGTACTCCGAGGTGACTGTCAGCAAGGCGAACGCGGCAATCACCACCTGCACGATCAGCATCGCCGAGACGCCGAAGTGCCCGATCGGCTGCTGCTCCGCGACCGCGCCGGGCTCGAGGTGCGTGTTGTCGTAGGCGAGCCCCCAGCCGTACTGCATCCCGAGCAAAATGCTCAGTACGGCGGCACCCACGATGTTGAGCCAGCTGGACCGGACCGACCACAGCTTGGTCCACTCCGACCGAACCGCGTTCGACAGACCGCTCCCGGTCCCCACTGTGAGGATCGCAGTACTCATCGTCGACCCACTTCCACGAGCTCAGCCTCTACCTGACCTTCACGCCTCTTCTTGAGCCGATGCCGGACGACCTCGACGACCAGCGTGACCGCGAGCGCCAGGCCGATGCCCAGCACCACGCCCTTCAGCGGGTTGTCCTCGAACGCCTTCCCGCCGATGTATCCGACCAGGCTGCAGTAGATGCCCCAGCTGACCGCGGCCAGTGCGGCGAACCCGGAGAACTGCCGGAGCGGATAGCGGACCGATCCCATCGTCAGCGTGACCGCGGTACGTCCTCCGGGCACGTACCTGGCGACAACGAGGACCAGCCCGCCGCGCTCGGCCAGAGCCTGCCTGGCCCAGAGCACCGCGGCGTACCGTCTGGTCCCTGGCGTCATCCGGTCGAGCATCCGTCCGCCGGCGCCGCGCCCGAGGGCGTAGGAGATGTGATCGCCCATGAAGGCTCCGACCGCCGCGACGACGATGACGGCGTACAGGTTGGGCTCACCGGCGGCGGCGAACACTCCTGCCGTGACGACCAGAGTCTCCGACGGGATGGCCGGGAAGAAGCCGTCGAGCGCGGCGAATCCCCACAACGCGAGGTAGATCCACCAGGACGACATCAGCTCGTGGGCGAACTGCAGGATCGCGTCGCTCATGACGCCACCGCCACGCCGTACTCGACGCTGTCCGCGGTGAGCTCCATGTAGGCCTCCTCGAGCGACGCGCGCTCCGTCACCAGTTCGTGCAGCCGTACGCCGAGTTCGTAGGCGAGATCGCCGACCCGTTCGGCCGGTACGCCGGTCACCACCAGTCGCTCCTGGACGACGTCGACCCGCTCGGCCTCCGCTGCCAGCCGGTCCCGCAGTACGGCGAACTGGGTCCGGTCGGGGATCCGCACGGCGACGGTCGTCCTGGACGACCCCGCGATCACGTCGCCGACCGCGGCGTCCGCGATCAGGCGGCCGCGACCGATCACGACCAGCTGATCGGCGGTCAGTTGCATCTCGCTCATCAGATGGCTGGAGACGAAGACCGTGCGGCCCTCGGCCGCGAGCGAGCGCATCAGCTCCCGGACCCACCGGACACCGTCCGGGTCGAGGCCGTTCACGGGCTCGTCGAACATCAGCACTTCGGGATCGCCGAGCAGCGCGCCGGCGATGCCGAGCCGCTGGCCCATGCCGAGCGAGAACTGCCCGGCGCGTTTCCCGGTCACGGTGTCCAGGCCGACGATCGACAGCACCTCGTCGACGCGGGTGACCGGGACGCCGTTGCTGCGGGCCGTCGCGACCAGATGGTTCCGGGCGGACCGGCGAGGGTGCAGGGCCTTGGCGTCGAGCAGGGCGCCGACCTTGGTCAGTGGGCGCGGCCAGTCGGCGTACGGGCGTCCGTCGACGAGCGCGGTGCCCGCGGACGGGCTGTCGAGGCCGAGGATCATCCGCATCGTCGTCGACTTTCCGGCGCCGTTCGGCCCGAGGAAGCCGGTCACCCGGCCGGGGGAGATGGTGAGGTCGAGTGAGTCCACGGCGGTCGTCCCGCCGTACCTCTTGGTGAGTCCTTCGAGCGTGATCACGCCGGGGCCCTTTCCTGGTTCTTGTGGTACGTCGAACCTAGAAACGGAGGCACCCCCGGCACATCGGACGAGCGGCTGGTCCCGGCCCCTACTTTCGTCAGGTGTGTCGATACCATCTGTGCGTGACCGGTATTCGGCTGGTCGAGACCTGAGGAGTGCACGTGTCGGAAGTCAAGGTCCACCTGATCGGCGTCGAGGGCGAGGCTGAGCGGAGTGTGACCGAGACGACGACGATCGGGGAGCTGTTCGCCGGGATCTTCGGCCAGGACCGCTCCGCCATCGCCGCCCGGGTCAACGGTGAGCTGCGGGACCTGTCCCGGGTGGTCGCCGACGGCGACGAGATCGAGCCGGTCAAGGCGGCGTCGGAGGACGGCCGGGCGATCATCCGGCACTCGACGGCGCACGTCCTCGCGCAGGCGGTGCAGGACCTGTTCCCGGAGGCCAAGCTCGGCATCGGCCCGCCGGTGGAGAACGGGTTCTACTACGACTTCGACGTACCGACGCCGTTCACGCCGGAGGACCTGACCAAGCTCGAGAAGAAGATGCAGCAGATCATCAAGGAGCGGCAGCGGTTCAGCCGCCGGGTGGTCTCCGACGACGACGCGCGCGACGAGCTCGCGACCGAGCCGTACAAGCTCGAGCTGATCGGCATCAAGGGCTCGGCGGCGGACGCCGCGGAGGGCGCTTCGGTGGAGGTCGGCGGCGGCGAGCTGACAATCTACGACAACGTCCGGCGCGACGACAGCGTGGCCTGGAAGGACCTGTGCCGCGGCCCGCACGTCCCGGCCACGGGGTACCTCGGCAACTTCAAGCTGATGCGTACGGCGGCGGCGTACTGGCGGGGTAGCGAGAAGAACCCGCAGCTGCAGCGGATCTACGGCACCGCGTGGGAGTCGCGCGACGAGCTCAAGGCGTACCTGACGAGGCTCGAGGAGGCCGCCAAGCGCGACCACCGCAAGCTCGGCACCGAGCTCGACCTGTTCAGCTTCCCGGACGAGATCGGCTCCGGTCTCGCGGTGTTCCACCCCAAGGGCGGTGTGCTGCGGAAGGTGATGGAGGACTACTCCCGCCAGCGGCACGTCGAGGACGACTACGAGTTCGTCTACTCACCGCACATCACCAAGGGCCAGCTGTTCGAGACCTCCGGTCACCTGGACTGGTACGCCGACGGCATGTACCCGCCCATGCACCTGGACGAGGAGCGCGGCGCGGACGGGCAGATCCGCAAGCAGGGCCAGGACTACTACCTGAAGCCGATGAACTGCCCGATGCACAACCTGATCTTCGCGGCCCGCGGCCGGTCGTACCGGGAGCTGCCGCTGCGGCTGTTCGAGTTCGGCACGGTCTACCGCCTGGAGAAGTCCGGCGTCGTGCACGGTATGACCCGCGCCCGCGGCTTCACCCAGGACGACGCGCACATCTACTGCACCCGCGAGCAGATGCGCGACGAGCTGCGCAACCTGCTGACGTTCGTGCTCGGCCTGCTCGCCGACTACGGCCTGGACGACTTCTACCTCGAGCTCTCCACCAAGAACCCGGACAAGTTCGTCGGCTCCGACGAGGTCTGGGAGGAGGCCACCGAGACGCTCCGGGAAGTTGCCGAGGGCTCCGGCCTGGAGCTGGTCCCGGACCCGGGCGGCGCCGCGTTCTACGGCCCGAAGATCTCCGTCCAGGCCCGGGACGCGATCGGCCGGACCTGGCAGATGTCGACGATCCAGCTGGACTTCAACCTGCCGGAGAGGTTCGAGCTGGAGTACACCGCGCCGGACGGCTCCCGGCAGCGGCCGGTGATGATCCACCGGGCGCTCTTCGGCTCGATCGAGCGGTTCGTCGCGGTGCTGACCGAGCACTACGCCGGCGTGTTCCCGCCCTGGCTCGCTCCCGTGCAGGTGATCGGCATCCCGATCACCGACGGGCATGTGGACTACCTGTTCGACATCGCCAAACAGCTGAAGGCGCAGGGAATCCGGGTCGAGGTCGACGCGTCCGACGACCGGATGCAGAAGAAGATCCGGAACGCCCAGAAGGCCAAGGTGCCGTACATGCTGATCGCCGGCGACGACGACATGTCGGCCGGATCGGTCTCCTTCCGGTACCGCGACGGAACGCAGAAGAACGGCGTACCGATCGCCGACGCCGTGTCCGAGATCGTCGGCTCCGTAGCGAAGCGCGTGCAGGTATGACGGACACCCCCGACTCGCCGTACACACCTGAGGAACTGGTGGGGCAGGACGGGGTCGGGGTGCCCGATCCGTTCATGCGGCTGTGGACGCCGCACCGGATGGCGTACATCGAGGGCGAGAACAAGCCCACCAGTGACGAGGCCGGTGCGGGCTGCCCGTTCTGCCGGCTGCCGGGGCTGCCGGACGCGGATGCGTTGATCGTGCACCGCGGCGAGGCGGCGTACGCCGTCCTGAACCTGTACCCGTACAACCCGGGCCACCTGATGGTCGTGCCGTACCGGCACGTCGCCGACTACACCGAGCTGAGCGAGGCGGAGGTCGCGGACGTCTCGACCCTGACCCGGCAGGCGATGCAGGCGATCCGCACGGTGTCGGGGGCGCACGGCTTCAACATCGGCATGAACCAGGGCGAGATCGCCGGCGCCGGCATCGCCGCCCACCTGCACCAGCACGTCGTCCCGAGATGGGCCGGCGACACCAACTTCATGCCGGCGATCGCCCACACCAAGGTCCTGCCCCAACTCCTCCCGGACACCCGCGCGCTCCTCGCGAAGTCCTGGCCGTAACGAACGAATCGCCCCACCCGGCGGATCGGGTGGGGCGATTGTCACGGCTCAGTCGCCTGCCAGCCGCTCGCCGCTGAAGAGCTGCCAGTGGAAGTAGACCGGCTCCTTGAACGAGCCCGGCACCTTGCGGATCATCCTGATCGAGGTCGCGGCACCGTTGGCGTGGCCAACCTTGTACAGGTACGCCGAGCCGGTGTCCTTGTCGATGCCGAGCAGCAGTACGCCGTCGTCGCACGCAGCCGCCACCAGCCTCTCGAACCCCTGCCACGTCGAGCCCCGGACCTGCTTCACCACACCCGGGATGATGTGCCCGCCGGCCAACGGCAGCCGGGCCGTGTACAGCTTGCCGGAGGTCAGCGTCATCAGGAACGTGTCGTACGTCGCTGTCTGGCTGATCAGCGTCATCGCCTTCACGCCCCGGTAGCCGGACTGCCATCCGGTGACCTGCCGACTCGCCACACCGTTCTTGTAGGTGACGTTGCGGCGGTAGAGCGTGCCGTCGTTGTGCAGCGAGTACTCGGTCTCGCGTTGCGCGGTCGCGGTGACGTACGTCGACCGGTCGAGACTCCGGTAGACCTGCCAACCGGGGCCGACTCGGGTGAGCTGCCGCTCCGTCACGGGACCCTGGCCGTTCGCCGTCACGTAGGTGCTGTCGTACATCGTCGAACCCATGATGACCGGGCCCACGTGCGCCATACCGCCGACCTCTGCCGCGCCGTACCGGACCGTCGCGCTCAGCCGGACCTGTCCGTCGGGGAAGAGGTTCTTGGCGACGATCCAGTTGTCGACCACGGCACCCTCCTCCGTGATGACCTGCTCCCGGTGATCGCCGCCGGCCGTCACCGATCCGAGATTGAGCCCGCAGCTACGGGCGGTCGCGCTGGGTTGCGCCGACGCCGTTCCGGTCAGGAGACCGGCGCTCAGCACCCCCGCCGCCAGAACTGCGCTGTACTTCGTCCATTTGTTCATTCGTCCCCCAGGTGGTTATTCGCCGAAGAGCAGTGGGTCGCTGTACTTGGTCCAGCTGAAGTACACCGGGTCCTTGAACGTGCCGGGAGCCTTGCCGAGGCCCTTGATGACTGTCGACAGACCGTTGGCGTGGCCAACGGAGTACAGACAGCCGTTGCCGGTGTCGCGGTCGATGCCGAGGACGATCGTCCCTTGACCGCACGGTGCGGCCACCAATGTCTCGAACACCCCCCAGGTCGACATCCGAATCGGCTTCACGACCGGCTGGATGATGTGCCCGCTGACGCGCGGGAGGCGGGCGGTGTACAGCCGGCCGGTGCTGTGCGTCATCAGGAACGTGTCGTACGTCGAGGTCTGGCTGATCAACGCCATCCCCTTCACGCCGCGGAAGTTGGACGCCCAACCGTCCATGTGACGGTAGACCCGCCCGTTCTCGGTCTTGACGGTGCGGCGCTCCAACTCAGCCCCGTCGTTGGTGAGCGACCATTCGACGGATTTCGCCCCTACCGTCGACCGGTCAAGGCTCCGGTAGTTCTGCCAGCCCGGCCCGACCCGCGTGAGCCGCTTCTGCGACACCGTCCCGCCGCCGACCGGCGTCCGGTACGAGAAGTCGTACAGCACCGATCCCAGCACCACCTGGCCGGTGTGCAACTCCGAGCCCTCGCCCGGACCGTACCGGACGGCGGCGCTCAGCCTCGTCTGGCCGTCCGGGTAGACGTCCTTCGCGACGATCTTGTCGGTGACCTTCGTGACCGGCGCTGTCGCCGAGAAGGTCTGCATCCGGTGATCCCCGCCGGCCGTCACCGAGCCGACCGAGATCCTGCACGGCGCCGTCGTCCCGCTCTGCTCCGCCGTCGCCGTGCCGGCCGTGAGCAGTCCTGTGGTGAGCGTCGCGGCGGCCATCAACCCGCCGTACCTGAGAAGTGTGCGCATTTCCACCACCCCCATTGCTGCTAGATGGTGGTTGGACGCCGGTCTGGACCAGAAAGTTCAGCGCCAGAAGATTCAGCGCAAGAAGATTCAGCGCAGGAAGAGTGGGAGCATCGGGTCGACCAGGTTGGTGAGCGTGGCCAGGGTGACCTCGCGCGGTGGGTTCGTCAGCGCGGTGACGCGGACGACCCGGCGGCCCTGGCGGAAGACGAGTTCGCCGGCCTCGGGGAGGTAGTACCCGGGCTGCCCGATCGGCGCGAACCGTGGCGGAGGGACCTGCTGCGCCTCCGGGATCGTGGCCTGGTCGAACGCCTCCACGATCGACACGGTCGCGTCGTACGTTCCCCAGATGCAGGTGAGCGCACCCTTCACCCGGTAGTCCCGCCGCAGTTGCACCTGCAGCTGGATGAACCGCTCGGCCGCCGCGGTCGACAGCTGACACGTCTGGTCCGACTGCCGGGCCGGCCGCAGGGTGCGGGGTACGGCGTCCCGCGCGGCCAGCGCGATCGCGATCGCGCGCGCCTTCTCGATCCCGTCCGCGGGATCGCGGTCGATGCCGCCGGCCGGGCTGATCCGCACCGCACGGTCTGCGACCCGGAAGACGATCCGTGACTCGCTGATGGTTGCTTCCGGCCCGAGCTCCGGCAGCGACTCGACCGCCCCGGGATTCTCCACGAGCCGGCTGAGCGTGTCCGGCTGGATCGGCAGCGCGCTCACGCCGATCGTGACCGGCCGGTCTCCGAGCAGCAGGGTGCAGAGGTCCATCGCCGGAAGTCCGCCGTCGTTCCAGGCGCCCGGCTTGGCCGTGACCGGGCCGCGGAACTTCGCGGTCAGCGGGCGCGTGATCGCCGTACACACCTGTGGCCCGGGCGCCGCCGACGTACCGTCGAGTCCCTCGGGCTGTGGGGGAGCGATGACGGTCGGGATGACCACCGAGGGCGGCACGGGCGCCGGCGCAGTGCCGTTGGCGCGCTGCGCGACGGAGCAACCGGCGGCGCAACCACTCGCCGCGAGCAGGAGGACGAGCCCGCGCGCGAGCTGCCTGCGAGCCATGCCGGTCACCTCCTCACCCCCAGCATCCTCCGTGCGGGGGCCCGACGCAGGCCGAAACCCGTGCCGCGTCACCTGGCTGTGACCCTGGTGAACTACGATCGCGTCGCCATGCTTAACAGATTCCGGCAGTTCTGGACCAAGGTGATCACGCCGATCGCCACCCTCCTGCTCAAGCTCGGTGTGAGCGCCGACGTGGTCACGCTGGTGGGCACCATCGGTGTGTCCGCCGGAGCGCTGATCTTCTTCCCGCGCGGCCAGCTGTGGATCGGCACGGTGGTCATCACCTGTTTCGTGTTCTCGGATCTGATCGACGGCCACATGGCCCGGACGTCGGGTACGTCGTCGAAGTGGGGCTCGTTCCTCGACTCGACGCTGGACCGGATCGCCGACGGCGCGGTCTACGGCGGCCTGGTGATGTTCTACGCGAACTCGCACGCCGGCGACTCGACGCTGATGGCGGCCGTGACGCTGTGGGCGCTGGTGATGGGCGCGGTCACGTCGTACGCGCGGGCCAAGGCGGAAAGCCTCGGGCTGAAGGCGAGCGGTGGCCTCGCCGAACGCGCTGACCGCCTGGTGTTCACGCTGGTCCTCGCGTTCTTCTCCGACGTGTTCAACCTGCCGATCCTGCTGGAGATCGTGATCTGGTACGTCGCCGCGGCGAGCACGATCACCGTTGTCCAGCGGTCGCTCTCGGTGCGCAAGCAGGTCCTGGCCGACCCGTCCAACGCGGGCCTCGACACGCCGCCGGACCCCAAGGCCTGATGGAACGGGTCCGGCACCGGGTCGTCGACCTGGCCTTCGCGCTCGCCTGGACCCTGGTAAGACGCCTGCCCGAGCGGACGGTCACGTGGCTGTTCCAGCTCGCCGCGGACCGCACGTTCCGCCGCAACGGCCGCGGCGTACGGCGATTGCGCGGCAACCTGGCCGCCGTACGTCCGGAAGCAGGCGAGGCCCAGATCGACGAGCTCACGCACGCCGGGATGCGGTCGTACCTGCGCTACTGGCAGGAGGCGTTCCGCCTGCCCGAGTGGTCCGACGAGGAGATCGTCGGCCGGGTCCGGACGGTGAACGAGAAGGTGCTGCGGGACGCCTACGCCGCAGGGCAGGGCGTGATCTGCGCGCTGCCACACCTGGCGAACTACGACCACGCGGGCGCCTGGGCCGGACTGACCGGGATGCCGGTGTCGACGGTCGCGGAACGCCTGCAGCCGGAGTCGCTGTTCGACCGCTTCATCGCGTACCGGAAGAAACTCGGCATGGAGGTGCTTCCGCTGACGGGCGGTGACGACGACGTCACCGGCGTACTCGCGGACCGTTTGCGGGCCGGGGGATTCGTGTGCCTGGTCGCCGACCGAGACCTGTCCGAGCGCGGTGTCCCGGTTACGTTCTTCGGCCGGCCGTCGCGGATGCCGGCCGGACCGGCCGCCTTGAGTCTGAAGACCGGCGCACCGCTGATCCCGGCGACGCTGCACTACGACGGCCCGGAACTCGTCATCACCTTCCACGACGTGGTCGATCCCGAGGGCGGCGCGGCGGCGATGACCCAGCGCTGCGCCGACGCCTTCGCGCTCGGGATCGCCCAGCACCCGCAGGACTGGCACATGCTGCAGCGGATCTTCCTCGACGGGTGAGAATTGAGCCGTGAGGATCGGCGTGGTCTGCCCGTACTCGCTGGGCACGCCCGGCGGGGTGCAGAACCACGTCCGCGACCTCGCCGAGGCGCTGCTGTCCCTCGGCCACGAGGTGTCGGTCCTGGCCCCGGTCGACGAGTCCTCGGACAGCGCGATCCCGCCGTACGTCGTCTCGTCCGGACGGGCCGTCGGCGTGCCGTACAACGGGTCGGTCGCCCGCGTGACGTTCGGTCCGCGGACGGCGGCGCGCGTGAAGAGCTGGCTCGCCGACGGGGACTTCGACGTCGTCCACGTCCACGAGCCGACCACGCCGAGCGCGTCGATCATCGCGCTGTGGTCCGCGGACGGGCCGTTCGTCGCCACGTTCCACACCTGGCAGGTCCGGTCCCGGGCGATGAGCGTGGCGTCCAGCCTGCTCCGGCCGGCGCTGGAGAAGATCGACGCCCGGATCGCGGTCTCCGAGAACGCGCGCTCGATGATGGTCCAGCACATCGGCGGCGAGGCTGTCGTGATCCCGAACGGTCTCTACACCGCCCGGTTCAAGGGCAGTCCGCGCCCTGAATGGATGGGCGAGGACGGCACGATCAGCTTCCTGGGCCGGTTGGACGAGCCGCGCAAGGGCCTCGGCGTGCTGCTGGACGCCGTACCGGCGCTGATTGCCGAGCGTCCACGGTTGAAGGTCCTGGTCGCCGGATCAGGGCAAGCCGACCAGACGCTGCCGTCGCGGTATCAAGACAACGTGCTGTTCCTGGGCGCGATCGACGACGAGGCTCGGGCGGACATGCTGGCGGGCTCGGACGTCTACGTCGCCCCGCATCTCGGGGGCGAGAGCTTCGGCATCGTGTTGCTGGAGGCGATGGCGGCGGGTGCACCGGTGCTGGCGAGTGACCTGCCCGCGTTCCGGCACGTACTGGAGGGCGGTCAGCTGGGCGAGCTGTTCGAGCCCGGTAACGCCGGCGAGCTGGCGGCCCGTGCACTCCGGCTACTACGTCGACCCGATGAGCGCGAGCGTCTCCGCTCCGTCGGACTGGCCGCCGCACCGAAGTACGACTGGTCCGTCCTGCTGCCAGACCTGCTCTCGGTCTACGAACTCGTAGCGCGCCGGTAGCGCTCGGCCAGCCGCGCCACGTACGCCGTCAGCTCCGGAGGACCGTCGAGTACGACGAAGTCCGCGTCGAGCAGGCCGAGATGCAGAGCGAGATTCTGGACGCTGTCGGCCCCTGTCCGCAGCAGACACCGCTCCTCGTCGATCGGCTCGACGACTCCGACGGCAGGCGTCAGCTGTTCCACAAGCATCGGCGCAGGTACGGCGACCTCCACGGACGCCCGGTACCGCCAGGCCGCGGCGGACACCCGCCGGGACACGTACGCCGCCACGTCACCGTCCTCGGGCAGCTCGCGCGGAGCGAACCGCGGACCGGTCGGGATCCGCGGCCGCACCCGATCGACCCGGAACGTCCGCCAGTCTCCGCGCTCCAGGTCGAACGCGACGAGGTACCAGCGCCGGCCCCAGTTGACCAGCCGGTGCGGTTCGACCCGCCGGAGCGACTCCGAACCGTCATGTGCAAGGTAGTCGAACCGCAGCTGCTCCCGGTCCCGGCAGAGCCCGGTCAGCTGCGTCAGCAGCTCCGGATCGACCTGCGGACCCACCTCGTCCGCCGGCACCTGCACTGTGTATCCGGCGAGAGTGTTGACTCGCCGACGCAGTCGCGACGGCAGCACCTGCTCCAGCTTGCTCAGCGCCCGTAGCGAGATTTCCTCCACTCCGGCGACGCCGGCGGCCTTCCGTAGCCCGATCGTCACCGCTACGGCTTCGTCGTCGTCCAGCAGCAACGGCGGCAGCGCAGCTCCCGCCCCCAGCCGGTAACCACCCACGGATCCACGGGTGGCGTCCACCGGATAGCCGAGCGACCGCAGCCGCTCGACGTCGCTGCGCACCGTCCGGGCGCTGACCTGCAATTTCTCGGCCAGCTCGGCACCGGTCCAGTCGCGCGGCGACTGCAACAACGTGAGCAGCTTCAGCAGCCGTGCCGAGGTCTCGATCATGTGCGAAAGTCTCGCATGCATTTAGGAAGCTAACCCGCCTAATGGGCTTCTAGCGTGAAGGACATGACGAACAACATCGAGATCCGGCCCTTCCGCATCGACATTCCGCAGGCGGACCTGGACGACCTGCGCGACCGCCTCACCCGCACCCGGTGGGCGAACGAGCTCGACATCGACTACACGGACGCCGTCCAGACCGGGCCGCTACCGCCCGAGTGGGAGTACGGCGTACCGCTGTCCTACGTACGGCGGCTCGCCGGCCAGTGGCTGACGTCGTACGACTGGCGGAAATGGGAGGAGCGGCTGAATTCCTACCCGCAGTACGTCACCGAGATCGATGGGCAGAACGTCCACTTCTTCCACGTCCGGTCCGCCGACCCGGACGCGATCCCGCTGATCCTCACTCACGGCTGGCCGAACACGTCGCTGGAGTACGTCGACCTGATCGAGCCGCTGACCAACCCGCAGAACGGCGAGCAGGCGTTCCACCTGGTCATCCCGTCGGTTCCCGGCTTCGGCTTCTCCGGCCCTACCAAGGACCGCGGCTGGAACAGGTACCGGGTGGCCGCCGCCTGGGCGGAGTTGATGCGCCGGCTCGGTTACGAGCGGTACGGCGCCCACGGCAACGACGGCGGGTCCTACGTGTCCCCGGAGGTTGGACGTGTCGACCCGGAGCACGTCCTCGGCGTCCACGTGACCCAGCTGTTCTCGTTCCCGAGCGGGGACCCGGCGGAGTTGGAGAACCTCACCGAGGAGGAGCAGGGGTACCTTCAGTTCCTGCAGTTCTTCAACGAGAACCTGGGCGCGTACGCGAAGCTGCAGGAGCAGGCTCCGCAGAACATCGCTCACGCGGTGGCAGACTCGCCGACCGGTCAGCTCGCGTGGATCGCCCAGTTGCTCAGCTCCTGCTCCGACGAGCACGTCCTGACCAACGCGACGATCTACTGGCTGACGAACACCGGTGCGTCGTCGGCGCGGTTCTACTACGAGGACAAGCACGCCGAGCATCCGAAGGAGCCGACGACCACGCCGACCGCGCTGGCCAGCTTCGCGTTCGACTTCCGTCCGCTCCGCCGGTTCGCCGAGCGGGACCACGCGAACATCGTTTCCTGGCACGAGTTCGACCGCGGCAGCCACTGGGCCACCCAGGATGCGCCGGACCTGCTCGTCCAGGACCTTCGCGAGTTCTTCTCCGGGCTATGAGGCTCAGGTGAGTTTGGCGGCTGTTGCGTTGATCTCCTCCAGGTCTCCGGGAGTCGGGTGCCAGGGGAGCTGGAGGGGATCGTCCTTGTAGCGGGGGATGACGTGCAGGTGGGTGTGGAAGACGGACTGCCACGCCTCGGCGCCGATGCAGCTCAGCAGGTTGGCGCCGTCGGCGTCCAGGCGGTCGATCACCCGGGAGATCAGCGACTGGGCGAGCAGGGTCGCGGCGGTGAGGTCCTCGGGAGCGGCCTCGCGCAGATCGGTCGAGTGTTCGCGCGGCACCACGAGCAGGTGTCCGGTCGTGCCGGGGTTGATGTCCATGAACGCGATCGCCCGGTCGGTCTCGGCGACCCGCGTGGAGGGGATGGTGCCGGCCACGATCCCGCAGAAGATGCAGTTCTCGCTCATCGGCCCAGGCTATACACTGCGCGAGCCGAACCCTGCCCATTTGCATTGCCCATTTGCACTGCCCATCTGCACCTGGAGCCCGATGCCGGACGAACTCCTGCGCCCGACCGTCGGCGCCGGCCTGGACATGTCGGCGCGCCCGTGGCGCTTGCTGTCCCAGACGTACGTCGCGTTCTTCGGCGGCGTGCTCGCGTCCACGGCCGTGGCCTTCCTCAACGCGGGCCGGCTCGGTGTCGACGCCGCGAAGCGCCGGCTGATCCTGCTGACCGGGCTGGTCGGCCTGCTCGCGGTGATCGGCGTGTTCGTCCTGCTGTACGACGACGCCGGCGTCACGTCGGGTCTCCGGGTGAGCATCCGCGTGGTCGCCGTACTGTGCTGCCTGGTTCAACTGCGGCTGCAGCGTCCGATGGACCGCGCGTTCCAGTTGCGGGGCGCGGACTACGGATCATTGTGGGGCTGGGGAATCGCGGTGACGATCGGCGGCGCGATCGCCGAGGCGTTGATCCTCTTCCTGGTGACGGTGGTGCTGTGAACGAACCGAGTGAGGCACGGCTGCGGATGGCCGCGCACTGGCTGCAGATCGCCCGCCCCGAGCGCGTGCTCGACGAGCTGCAGGGGCTGTCCGGTGATGCCGCGTTGGACTACCGGGCGTACCTGTTCCGCGGCGCCGCCCTGCACGCGTTGCAGCGGGACGCCGAGGCGGTCGACGTACTGCGGGACGGCCTTGCCCAGCACGGCCCGTTCCCCGCGATGCTCCACGTTCTCGGGTCCGCGCTGCGTTCGGAGGGCCGTCTGCCTGAGGCCGAGGCCGCGTTCCTGCAGGGCCTGAGCCTCGATCCGAACGATCCGGATCTGTTGCTCGGGTACGCCCACGTCTGTTTGGCGGCTGGGCAGGCCGAGAAGGCGAGTGCCCTGGTCGAGCGTGCGGCGTCGCACGCGCCGGAGAGCGTGGCGGTCTCGGCGGCCCGTGCGCAGGTGGCGTTCGCGCTCGGCAAGGACCGCGACATGCACCGGCACAGCACCGAAGCCTTGTCGTACGACCCGGAGGACCCGAACGCGCGGGCGTTGCACGGTACGGCGTCGATGCTGACCGGCGACTCGCGAGCCGGATACAACTCGCTGCGGTCGGCCGCCGCGTCGCAACCGGGTGACGCCGATCTGCGGGCCGCCGCCCGCGAGGCGAAGCTGTTCAACCATCCGCTGATGGTTCCGCTGCGCCCGTTCGCCCGCATCAATCCGTTGGTCGTCTGGATCGGAGCGGTCGCGGTCATCTACGGCCTCCGCGCGGCCGGGCTCGCGCCGCTGTCGTTCGCGTTCGCCATGGTCTGGCTGGGCTTCTGCGTCTACTCCTGGGTGGTCCCCCCGCTGGTCCGCCGCTGGATCAACAGGAAATGGGGATCATGACTGTGTTGAATGCCGCGCCTCCGGCGCGGGGGTCATGGGGCTGTTACTCCTGCCCTTCCCTCGTCGCTCCGGTCGCTTCGCTCCCTCCGCTCCTCAGTCCAGGGCAGGAGGCCCCATGACCGGCGAGCGGATCGAGGCGTTGCGTAAGGCGGTCGACGCGGCGCCGGACGACGTACTGCTGCGGCTCGTTCTCGCGGAGTCGCTGGCCACTGCCGGTGAGATCGAGGGGGCGCTCGACCAGTACGTCGTACTGCTCGATCAGCACGGGCTACCCGATGACCAGTTCGTGCCGGTCGGTGAACTGGCCGCTGCGAACGGGCGGCTGGCACTGCTGCGGAACCTGCTCGAAGCGGCTCGTCAGCGCGGCGTGGTCGAGGGGACCGGGCGGCTGCAGCAGCTCGTCGACGGCATGATCGCCGAGCGCAGCGGCGTACGGATCAAGGTCGGGCCGGAGGACGAGCACGATCCGCTGATCCCGGACACGCCCAAGGAGACCACCACCTTCGACCAGGTCGGGGGGATGGAGGAGATCAAGCGGGTCATCCACCGGATGGTGATCCTCCCGCTGAGCCGGCCGGAGCTGTACGAGAAGTACGGGCGGAAGTCCGGCGGCGGCGTGATGCTGTACGGCCCACCCGGCTGCGGCAAGACGCTGCTGGCGCGAGCGACTGCGGGAGAGTGCGGACTGCCGTTCGTCAACGTCCGGATCGAGGACGTGATGGACCCGTACCTCGGGGTCTCCGAGCGCAACCTGCACGCCGCGTTCGAGCGTGCCCGCGCCAACTCGCCGTGCGTGCTGTTCCTCGACGAGCTGGACGCGCTGGCGTTCGCACGGCACAAGCACGGAGGGTCCGAGGCGCGTCGGCTGGTCGACGTACTGCTGCAGGAGCTGGACGCGATCGGCTCCGAGAACGAGGGCCTGCTGGTGCTCGCCGCGACCAACGCGCCGTGGGATGTCGACGAGGCGATGCTCCGCCCCGGCCGATTCGACCGGGTGATCTTCGTGCCGCCGCCGGACGAGCCGGCCCGCGCCGACATCCTGTCCGTGCTGACCAAGGAGGTCCCGGCCGACGGCCTCGACCTGAAGGCACTGGCCGGGCAGACCGCGATGTTCAGCGGCGCCGACCTGCGCGCGCTGATCGAGCGCGGCGTCGACAAGGTGATCGACGAGGCGCTGTCGAGCGGTGGCGAGCCGCCGCTCGCGATGCGGCACCTCACCGACGCGCTGACCGCGGTGAAGCCGTCGACGCTCGACTGGCTGCACCGCGTCCGCTCGTACATCGAGTTCGCCAACCAGAGCGAGCGCTACGACGACGTGGCGGCGTACCTCAAGTCCCGCGACGTACGCCGCCGCCTCAGCTGACTCACTTCAGTTTGGACGCGATCGACTCCGGCATCGGCTCGTAGCGGGCGAACTCGCGGGTGAACGACGCCGAGCCGTGCGACAGCGAGCGGAGGTCGATGGAGTAGCGGGTGATCTCCACCTGCGGTACTTCGGCCTTCACCAGCGTCCTGTTCTCGCCGACCTTGTCGGTCCCGAGCAGCCGTCCGCGACGCCCGGACAGGTCGCTCATCACCGCGCCGACGAGATCGTCGGGCACCAGCACCGACACCAGGTCCACCGGCTCCAGCATCGCGACCTTGGTAGCGGCCGCGGCCTCGCGGAGCGCCAGCCCGCCGGCCATCTGGAACGCCATGTCGGACGAGTCCACGCTGTGCGCCTTCCCGTCGCGCAACGTGACCCGGATGTCGACCATCGGGTACCCGGCCCCGACGCCCTTCTCCATCTGCGCCCGGATCCCCTTCTCGACGCTCGGGATGAACTGCCGCGGCACCGCACCGCCGACCACCTTGTCGACGAACTCGAACCCCGACCCGCCCGGCAGCGGCTCGACCTCGATGTCACAGACGGCGTACTGACCGTGCCCGCCGGACTGCTTCACGTGCCGCCCGTGGCCCTTGGCCGGCCCGCCGAACGTCTCCCGCAGCGGCACCCGTAGCTCGACGGTGTCCACGGTCACGCCGTACCGGTTCGACAGCGCGTCCAGTACGACGTCCGAGTGCGCCTCGCCCATGCACCACAGCACGATCTGGTGGGTCTCCGGGTTCTGCTCGATCCGCAGCGTCGGATCCTCGGCCGCGAGCCGCTGCAGCCCGGCGCCGAGCTTGTCCTCGTCGGTCTTGGCGTGCGCCTGGACCGCGATCGGCAGCAACGGCTCCGGCATGTTCCACGGCCGCAGCAGTAGCGGATCCGCCTTGTCGGAGAGCGTGTCACCGGTCTCCGCGCGGGTCAGTCGGCCGATCGCGCACAGGTCACCCGCGATCACCTGCCCAGCCGGGCGCTGCGTCTTGCCGAGCGGGAACGACAGCGAGCCGATCCGCTCGTCCTCGTCGTGGTCCTCGTGCCCGTGCGACGCGCCGTCGTGATCACCGAAGAAGGACGTGAAATGGCCCGACACGTGAACCGTCGCGTCGGGCCTGATGGTGCCGGAGAACACCCGCACCAGGCTGACCCTCCCGACGTACGGGTCCGACGTCGTCTTCACCACCTCGGCGAGCAGCGGTCCGGCGGTGTCGCACGTGAGACCCTGGCGGGCGACCCCGTGCGGGGTGAAGACGTCCGGGAGCTTGTGCTCGAGCGGCGACGGGAAACCGCTGGTGATCACCTCGAGCAGCTCCAGCGTGCCGACCCCGGAGGCGCTGCAGACCGGGATCACCGGGAAGAACGAGCCGCGCGCGACCGCGCGCTCGAGGTCGTCGATCAGTACCTTCTGGTCGATCTCCTCGCCGCCGAGGTACCGGTCCATCAACGACTCGTCCTCGGACTCCTCGATGATGCCCTCGATCAGCGTGCCGCGCAGTTCCTCGATCTGGCCGGCGTACGACGGGTCCGGCGCCGCGACCGAACGTTTGCCGCCGGCGTACTCGAAGTACGACTGGGAGAGCAACCCGATCAGCCCGTCACCAGCGGGCAGGTAGAGCGGCAGCACCTTGTCGCCGAACGCGGCCTGCGCCGTGGACAGCGCGTTCTGGTGGTTCGCGCGGGCATGGTCGAGCTTGGTGATCACGACCGCGCGCGGCATCCCTACCTGGTCGCACTCCTGCCAGACCGTCCGGGTCGGCTCGTCGACGCCCTCGCTCGCCGAGATCACGAACAGCGCGCAGTCGGCGGCGCGGAGCCCGGCCCGCAGTTCACCGACGAAGTCGGCGTACCCGGGCGTGTCGATCAGGTTGATCTTGACCTTCCCCTGGCCGCCGTCGTGCGGCAGCGAGGCGAGCGACAGGCCGACCGAACGCTGCTGCCGGATCTCGGCGTCGTCGAAGTCGCACACCGTGGTTCCGTCCAGGACGGTGCCGGGTCTGTTCAGGACTCCGGAGGCCACCAGCAGGGCCTCGACGAGGGTGGTCTTGCCGGAGCCCGAAGGGCCGACCAGGACCACGTTGCGGATGGCTGCCGGGCTGTCCACAGCGGGCGCGGCTCCGGTGCCTTGGGAAGTGTTCGCCTTGTCTGCCATGACGTTCCTCCTGGTCCACCCACGATTCCCCTAACCGACACTTCGCACAAGGCCCCTCAGCTCGCGGATTCGTGTCGGGCATACAACCCAGGACCCTGGCCGTCGGTAGGGTCGCGGCATGCTTAGAGCGCGTCTCCCGATCCCACGCCTACTGCGCGGCACTCGGCTCGCTACGGCGTGGGACCGGGAGACACGCTCCAGGGCACTCGGGGTCGTCATCAGTACGTTGGTCGCCGTCCTGGCGCTGGCCGGTTTCGCCGTACCGGCGAGCGCGGGTACGGCGGACGCCGGGGACGAGATCAAGAACTTCAAGATCGACTACAACGTCTCCGCGGACGGGGTGCTGCACGTCACGGAGACGATCGACTACACGTTCGGGAGCACCGGCCGGCACGGGATCTACCGCGACCTGGTCACCCGTGAGCCCTACAAGGACGACGACTCCAAGGACCAGGAGTACCAGGTCTCGAACATCAAGGTCTCGTCGCCCTCGGGTGCCCCGGACGAGTTCACCGAGAAGACGTTCGAATCGAACAAGGGCCGTTACAAGGACCTGCAGATCAAGATCGGCTCGGCCGACGAGACGATCTCCGGGTACGACGCGACGTACGTCATCAAGTACGACGTACGTGGCGCGCTGCGGCACTTCGACGACCACAGCGAGCTGTACTGGGACGCGACCGGCAGCGCGTGGAGTGCGGACATCAAGCAGGTCGACATCAGCGTCACCGTGCCGGGCGGGGTGCAGAAGACGGACTGCTTCCAGGGACAGACCGGCTCGACGCAGCAGTGCACGAGCACGGTCAGCGGTGACCAGGGTGTCTTCGGCGGCACCAACCTCGCCCGCGGCGAGGGGATGACGATCGTCGCCGGGATCACCGCGGGCGCCGTCCAGAACGACACCCCGATCCTGGTCGACCCGCCGAGCTGGCTGGAGCGCAACGGGGTGTCCTGGCCGTCGCTGATCGGCTCCGGTATCGCGACCGTGGCCGCCATCGTGCTCGCCGCGCTCTACGCGAAGTTCGGCAACAAGGACCGGCGGTACGCCGGGATGCCGCCGGGAGCGTTCCCGCCGGACGGGATCGCCGCGCAGCCGGTGAAGGACGACCTCACCGAGGACCAGATCCCGGTGGCGTTCGCACCGCCGCGGATCCCGGTCGCCGAGGGCGGTCTGCTGATCGACGCGAAGGCGAACACGACCGAGACGGCCGCGACGCTGATCGACCTCGCGGTGCGGGGCGGCGTACGGATCGACAACGACGGATCGTCGCAGAAGGCGGTGCTGCTGAATCCGGCGGCCGCGACCGCACCCCACGAACAGGCACTGATGCTCGGCCTGTACCCGGGACTGCAGCCAGGCATGGAGGTGCAACTGGAGCGCGGAGCAGTGGGTGACAACACCATGCGGAACGCGCACAACGAGATGATCAAGGCACTCCGTGACCAGGTGAGGGCTCGCGAGTGGTACCTGCGGATGCCGCGGGCCGGCGGCGGCTCGGCGTTCAAGAACGGCTTCGGCTGCGCCTGTATGGCGATGATCGGGATCTGGGTCGTCGGCGCCGGACTGATGGGCACCGTGGTCAGCGCCGCCACCGGCGGGTTGGGCCGGGCGGTCGTCGTCGCGGTCCCGGTGATCGCGGTCATCGTTGCCATCGGCACCTGGATCGCGATCCGGGGCCGCGGGCAACGGAACCCTGCCGGACGCGCGGTGGCCGACCAGCTGATCGGCTTCCGGAAGTACCTCGCCACGGCCGAGGCGGACCAGCTGCGCTTCGAGGAGGGCGAGGACATCTTCTCGAAGTACTTGCCCTGGGCCATCGCTTTCGGTCTCGCGGACCGGTGGCAGAAGGTGTGCGAGCAGCTCGTCGCCGCAGGTCGCATCCCGCCCGACCCGTACTGGTACTCCGGACCGTCCTACTACACCTCCGGCTGGACCGCGGGCGCGGTCGGCGCGACCGTCGCGACCACCTTCAGCCCGCCGCCCACACCGTCCAGCTCCGGCGGTGGCGGCGGCAGCTCGTCCGGTTTCAGCGGCGGCTCCTCCGGCGGCGGTGGAGGTGGAGGTGGCGGCGGGAGCTGGTAGGTCAGACCGTTCCGCCCGCGGCGGTCGGGGCCGTGGGGTCGGTGCCGGCGTCGCCGACGGTCTCGCGGGCCAGGTAGTCCTCGAGGTGGAACAGGTTGTCGCCGGCGCGCTTGGCGACGTTGACCAGAGTCTTCATGGCGGCGACCTCCTCGACCTGCTCCTTGAGGAACCACTGCATGAACTGCTCGCCGATGTAGTCGCTCTCGTCACGGGCTGTGCGCGCGAGCATCTCGATCTGCTTGGTGACCGTGATCTCCTGCGCCAGCGCGAGCTCCAGCGGCTCCAGCGCGGTCTTGAAGTCGTTCTCGACCTCGCCGACCGACGGGATGTGCGGCCGGATGTCCTTGTCGAGCAGGTACTGGACCATCATCATCGCGTGGTTGCGCTCTTCCAGTGACTGCTTGTAGAAGTGCGCGGCCAGCTGCGGCAGGTCCTGGTCGTCGAACCAGACAGCGACTGCCACGTACTGCTGAGCGGCCGTGAATTCGTTACGGATCTGTTCCTGCAGGAGTTTCTCGTACGTGCTCATTCCGTCAATCTAACGGCCGCCCGCCGAATGCACACCCTTGGCGAGCCTGACCTAACCGGCGCGTTTCCGTCCCAGTTCGACCACCTCTGTACCGCCTCCGGGCAGGCTGATCCGCACCGTCGTACCGTCGACGGCGACATCGATGCCCTCGGCAAGCGCCTCCGGCCGGAGCGCGTCGCGGGTCAGCAGGACGGCGTTCACGAGCACCAACGGCTCCCCGTGATGCGGTGCCG
Source organism: Kribbella sp. VKM Ac-2566 (assembly GCF_004366005.1). NCBI lineage: Bacteria > Bacillati > Actinomycetota > Actinomycetes > Propionibacteriales > Kribbellaceae > Kribbella > Kribbella sp. VKM Ac-2566. The sequence goes on from NZ_SODT01000013.1 coordinate 346,116, forward strand.
TCAGGTACGGCGTCGCCGAGTGCGCGCCGTACGGGTTCACTCCGAGCCCACGATGCACGCCCGCTTCGTCGTACCCGTGCAGGCCGACCACCGCCGACACCAACCCGTCTGCATCCCGTGTGGAGGCGGCCTTTTCACTGACCGTTGCCTCCGGCAAAGAATCGCCCGCGACCGCGAATCCGCCGCTTCGCACCAGCGCTCCGGAAGGACCTTCGACCAGGGCGCACCGGATCTCCCAGCCGCTGTGCACCACCGACGTGATCTCGATCGCCCACGGTCCTTCGTCGCCGAGCCAGGCGTTGTGCCACGAGGACGCCGTACTGCCGTCCACACCGAGCCGCCGGATCCGCCCGCGCCCGCTGGCCAGACCCTCGGGGGAGACCAGCGAGATCAGGTTGTCGACGTGCGGCTCGTGATCCGACAGGTCCGGGCCCGCGTGGTTCGCGTACGCCAGCCGGTTGTAGTGGGCATCGCCCGCCGGCTCCACGCCCTGCGGCTCGGCCACCGGCGCGTGGTCCGCCCCATGGTTCACCAGCTGCACCACCTGGTCGTGACGGCTCGCGTGCACGATCCACCCCGGCTCAGGCATCGCTCGGAGCTGGTCCGCGTCGTCCAGCGGAATCGAGTCCTCCGGGTCCGCCCACACCGGGTGCTCCGGCGGCAGAATCAGCCCGACGAAACCCTTCGAGGCCCAGTACGGCGAACCGGGACCGGAGTACTGCTGCGTCGTCGGCAGGAACGTGTCGTACCACCCGAGCGTCAGGACCCCACGCTCGTCCGGCACCCCGTGCTGCACGAAATGCCGCGCGATCCCAGAGCACAGCCGCCGCGTCTCACCCGGCGTCAACGGTGTCGAGTCGAGGATCGCGCCCATCCAGTACGGCGCCGCGGCCGCCATCCGGTAGGTCAGCGACCGCCCCTGGTAGATCGGTGCACCGTCGTTCCCGACGAGGTGTACGGCGTCCTCGAGGAAGAGCTTGATCCGCTCCTTGTAGAGCTTGAGCCGGTCCTCGTACTGCGCTCCCGGCGTCACGGCGGCCATCCGCGCCCACAGGCCCGGGTACAGGTGCATCGCCCAGCCGATGTAGTTGTCGAAGTTCTGCCCGTCGCCGTCGGAGTACCAGCCGTTGCCGACGTACCAGTCCTCGATCCGGTCGAGGCCGCCGTCGATGTCGTCCTGCGAGTACGGCGCTCCGACCGATGCGAGGAACTGCTCGCTGACGACCTGGAACAGTCGCCAGTTGTTGTCGTGCGTCGTCGACCCGTTGAAGCCGCCGAGCCACTCCGCGACGTGCTCCTGCGCCCGCGTGTCGAGGCGGTCCCAGATCCATTCGCGGGTCTCGTGCAGCGACACCGCGATCGCCGCGGCCTCGACCATCTGCTGCGATCTCGGGGTGAGCCGCAGCCACGCCTCGCGGTGGTCCGGGTTGGCGCCGTTCGCGACGCCCCGCGCGTACCGCTCGATCAGTTCCTCGCAGCCCTTGCCCTGAACGCCGGCGATCCGGAACGCGGCGAGCATGAACGACCGGGCGAATCCCTCCAGCGCGTCGGACGCCGTACCCGACCGGCTCGGCCGGCCCGGGAGCTCGACCAGGGATGCGCCGGGGGAGAAGTACGGAACGAGCGAGTCGAGCAGATGGTCCGCAAGCGCCTCCCAGTGCGCCCGCACCCATCCGGTCTGACGCGACAACTCACGGTCGGTGTCCGGCAGGATCAAGCGGGTCATGCGAGTCTCCCGATTTCGGAGGGGCTGATGGCGTGTTCGAGGGGCAGGCCGGCGGCGAGGCGTTCGAGTTCGCTGACCGCGAGCTCGCCGAGGCGGGCGATCTCGTTGCCGACCGCACCGGCGACGTGCGGGGTGACGAAGACGTTCGGCAGGTCGAGCAGCGGCGAGTCCGGCGGCAGCGGCTCGGGGTCGGTGACGTCGAGGATCGCGTCGATCCGGCCGGTCACGCATTCGCGGATCAGCGCCTCGGAATCGATGATCTTGCCGCGGGCCGTGTTGATCAGCGAGGAGCCGTCCTTCAGCAACGCGAGCAGCCGCGCGTCCACCAGGCCGACCGTCTCCGGGAGCAGCGGCGCGTGCACGCTGAGGATGTCACTGCGGCGGAAGAGCGTGTCGTTGTCGACCAGCTCCGCGTCGAGCGCCGCGGCCTCGTCCGTGGTCAGGTACGGGTCGCTGATCAGCACTTCGAGGTCGAACCCGCGCAGCCGCTCCGCGACCATCTTCGCGATCCGCGACGCCCCCAGGAGGCCGACCGTCGTACCGTAGCTGCCCGGCATCCCGTGGGGATCGGCCTTGTGCCGCTCCAGCCGGTACTGCGCCGCGAGCCGGAAGGCCCGCTTCCCGGCCAGCACGATCGCCGCGACCGTGAACTCGGCGACCGGCTGCGCGTTCGCCGTGGCCGCCGACGAGACCTGGATCCCGCGGTCGAACGCCGCCGGATCGACGATCGCCTTGACCGAGCCGGCCGCGTGCAGGATCGCCTGCAGCTTCGGCGCCGCCTCCAGAACGTCCGGCCCGATCCGCGGGCAGCCCCACCCGGTGAGCAGTACGTCGACGTCCGGGAGAGCCGCCCGTACGGCGGGATCCGCGAGAAAACTGGACCCGGGTCCGACCGGCAGCACAGTGGCGACCGCCTCGAGGCGCTGCCGGACCCGCGGTACGAGGACGCGGTCCCGGCTGGCGTCGTTCATCGCCAGCATGACGGTCAGGGCGGAGTTCGGCTCAGGGCTCACGACGATAACCTAGCAAGCGCTTTCCGCCGCTGTCTCGCCGACCGCCGAGTCTTGGAACATCCTGAATCTTTCCGGCAACTTCCCCAGGCTCGGAATTACTCCGCGACATCGCGGCGTTGGGAAAGGTAGAACTGCCTGTCAGTCTGTTGGAAGAAGTTGCGAAGGAGACGACGATGCTGCGACCGGACGACCTCTACGAGATCGTCGACGAGTCGGTGGCGACCGGCCCGGCGGCGACGCCGAAGGTCCTGGTGCACTCGCTGGACGGGTTCATGGACGCCGGCCAGGCCGGCCGCGTGACCGCGGACCACCTGCTCGAGGTGCTGGACCACCGGCTGCTCGCGCGATTCGACGTCGACCTGCTGCACGACTACCGGGCCCGGCGGCCCGAGGTGACGTTCGCCGAGGACCGGTTCACCGACTACACCCCGCCGCACCTCAGCCTGCACCTGGTGACCGACGACGCGGGCGTCGACTTCCTGCTGCTCGAGGGCGCGGAGCCGGACAACCACTGGGACCGGTTCGCCGGGGCGATCCGGCAGCTCAACGAGCTCTACAACGTGACGCTCACGGTCGGTGTGCACGGCATTCCGATGGGTGTTCCGCACACGCGGCCGCTCGGCCTGACGGCGCACGCGACGCGGCCCGAGCTGGTCACCCGCTCGAACATCTGGGACGGCGAGATGCTGCTGCCCGCGAGCGCCGGGACGATGCTCCAGGTCCGTCTCGGCGAGGCGGGCAAGGACGCGATGGGCTTCGCCGTCCACGTGCCGCACTACCTGGCCGAGAACCGCTTCCCGGGCGCCGCACTGGCCCTCGTCCACGCGATCTCGGCCGCGACCGGCCTGCTCCTCCCTAGCAAGGCCCTGCTCGACGAAGCCGCCGTCACCGGCCGGCTGGTCGACGAGCAGGTCGAGGCTTCCGAGGACGCCAGCGCAGTCGTCAAGGCACTCGAAACCCAGTACGACGCCGCCGAAGGCTCCCTCACCCGCAAGAGTCTCCTCGCCGACTCCACTCCGTCGGCCGACGAACTAGGCGCGGAAGTAGAACAGTTCCTCGCCGAACTCAACCGCGAAGACAACGACTAACTTTCCGCACCGCCGCCCCCCGCACCGTCACGCCAACGCCCCGCAGTCGCCCCGCAGCACCCTGATTTGCCTGGCAGACCCATCAATTTGCCTGGTGGACCCATCAAGTGAGGGGTTTGTGACCCTTAGCCAGGGTCAGGAACCCCCCATTTGATGGGTCTGCCAGGCAAATGGGGACGGGGCGTTGGGCGCACGTGACGGTTTGCACAGTGGGTACGGCGTTGCGCGGCGGGCGGGGCTGTCAGGATGAGGCATGCCTGAGTCGCTGGAGGATCTGGTCGAGCTGCTCGACCTGGAGATGATCGACGTCGACCTGTTCCGCGGCCGTCAGCCGCAGACCTCGATGCAACGGGTGTTCGGCGGTCAGGTGCTAGGACAAGCGCTGGCCGCCGCGAGCCGAACGGTCGACCCGGAGCGGGTGGTGCACTCGTTGCACGGCTACTTCCTGCGCGCCGGCGACACGTCCGTGCCGATCGTGTACCGCCCGGAGCCGACCCGCGACGGCGGGTCGTTCAGCAGCCGTCGAGTTGTGGCGTCGCAGAACGGCAAGCCGATCTTCTACATGTCCGCGTCCTTCCAGCGACCCGAAGCCGGTCTGGATCACCAGGATCCGATGCCGGACGACGCCGTACCGCCGGAGGAGGCACCGCGACTGGCGACCGTCCTCGAGGCGCGGTCCGGCCGGTCGGCGGCCGACTGGGACAAGGAGTGGGCGGCGCTCGACGTACGCCTGGCCGGAGTCACCGGCCGGCAGTTCTGGATCAGGGCCGCCGGCAAGCTGCCCGACGATCCAGCGCTGCACGCGTGTGTGCTGGCCTACGCCAGCGACCTGACGCTGCTCGGCGCCAGCCTGCTCCCGCACGGCATCGTCATCGGTGACCGCCGCATCCAGCCGGCTTCGCTCGATCACGCCCTCTGGTTCCACCGGCCGTTCCGCGCCGACGAGTGGCTGCTGTACGACCAGTCGTCGCCGTCCGCCTCCGGAGCCCGCGGTTTCGCGACCGGCCGCCTCTACAACGAGGCAGGCAGCCTCGTCGCATCCGTTGCCCAAGAAGGTCTCATCCGCCCCGTCGGCCTGGACCTCGAGAGCTAGCCGCGGCTTATCGGGCCTGTACGGCGCGGGCGACGGCGTCGGCCACCCGATCGGCGTCGGGGATGGGCAGGCCGGTGGCGATGCGGATGGCAGGTGGACCGGGTTTCGTCCAACTGGCGCTCGCACCGGCGACGGCGATGCCGTGTGATGCGAGAACGAGGAGTGCCTCGTGTTCGCTGCGGACCGGCACCCAGATCGCCAGGCCGTCGACGCCGGTCGCCTGGACACCCCGTGCGGCCAGCAGTTCCGTGAGATGGTCACGGCGTTCCCGGTACGTCGTACGCGCGGCGGCGATCGCGGTCTTCGACAGCTCGTCGTCGAGTAGCCACGCGAGCGCGTTCTGCAGCATGCGGCTCGTCCAGCCTGATCCGAACTGCCGGTAGACGCGGACCCGCTCGATCGGCTCGGCGGCGCCGGCCATCACGGCGAGACGGAGATCGGGGGAGTGCGACTTGGAGTAGCTCCGCACCAGCACGCTCTGATCCGGCAGCACTTCGCCCACACCGTGGTACTCGAACGAGCTCAGCTCGCCGAGCCCGTCGTCCTCGATCACGAGGGTGTCGGTGCCGGCGAGCAACGCCGCCAGCTCGTCGCGGCGCGATGGCGTCACCGAGGCGCCGAAATGTGAGCTGCTCCGCGGCTCGTAGATGAACGCGACCGGATCGTGCTGGAGCGCCGCTCGCAGCGATGCCGGGACCGGCCCCTCCGCATCGGCCGCGACCGGCACGGGCCGCGCGCCGACGTTGTCGAGGATGTCCAGCAGTCGAGGAGTGGCGGGCTCTTCGATCGCCACGTGTTCGCCGGGGACAACCGTCGTACGCATGAGCAGGAGGAGACCCTCGTAGCCGCCGTTCACGCACATCCAGTTCTCGGTCTCGAAGGGCCACGTCCGGGCAGCGGCAGCGTGGAGCGGCCCGCTGATCGAGACCACCTCGTAGGAGTGTAGGTCGGGGTCGCGAAGGGCATGGACGAACGCGCCCGCCATGTCCGGCAGCAGGGCCGGATCCGGGATCGCGCGGGTGAGGTTGAGGGTCTGGTCCGGCCAGAGACGGGAGATGTTCTCGTAGCGGGTCGGCCGGGGAACCGCGAGTCCGCCGAGCACCCAGGTGCCCTGCCGTCCGCCTCCGGCGACGACGCGTTGCTTGCGCAGGGTCGCCCAGGCCGCGGACACGGTCGCCGGGCTGACGTCCAGCCGGGGAGCGAGCGCGCGTACGGTCGGAAGACGGGTCTGCGGCTCGAGCTCACCGTGCCGGACCAGCCGGGAGATCGCCGCCGCGATCCCCGCCGCGCTGGGTTCGGTGATCTGCTCGGCGAGCCAGGCCGACGACACCGCCGGACCGTCCTGCGGTGGAACGTCTTCGGCCATGCCTTCCCCCAGTTTTTGATCAGTAACATTTCAATGCATTGTTCGGGCGATCGCGCTGAACATAGGCTACCGAACAATCGAGCTCGCGACAGCGACGTCGCGCATCCGACCCGGACCCCACGAGAGCGTCCCGGCATCGAAGGAACGAACCGCGTGAAGCTTCACCTCGGCGTACGCCACTGGGACCATGTGATCCCGTTGGCCCTCGGCGACGTCCCCGGCCCGGCCGTCACCCGGCTGGAGGCGACGCCGGATCTGTGGGGCTCACCCGAGTACGACGGTGGCGAGACCTCGTTCAGTCGCTACGTCCGCGCCCGTGCGGCCGGGGACGACCGGGTGGTCGCGCTGCCGATCTTCCTGATGCGCGGCTTCCGGCATCGCTGCATCATCGTGCGGCGGGACGCGACGGCCGAGACGGCGGCGGACCTGAAGGGCGGCCGGATCGGCCTGACCGGCTGGCCGGACAGCGGCAACACCTGGACCCGTGCGATCCTCGCCGAGGCCGGCGTCGGCATCCATGACGCCGAGTGGCAGGTCGGCCCGCTGACCGCGGCCCACCCGGTCGTGGACCGCATCGGGGGAGTTGCTGTCGGCAACAACATCCGTCACACCGCCGACGGCGCCCGGCTCGTGGATCTCCTGCTGGACAAGGAGCTCGACGCCGTGATGACGCCGTTCATGCCACCCGGATTCCATGCCGAGGACTCGCTGTACCGCACGCTGTTCCGTGACACTCGCGCCGAGGAGCGGGAGTACTACGGTCGCCACGGCTACATCCCCGGCATCCACTTGCTTGCCCTGCGCAAGGAAGTGCTGGAGGAGCGGCCGGAGATCGCTCAGCAGCTCATCGACCTGTTCGAGCAGGCGAAGCAGCTCAGCTTCCAGCGCCGGAACAAGCTGATGGACATCACCCCCTGGCACAACGAGGAAATCGGCGTCACCACCAGGACCTTCGGACCGGACTGGATGCCGTACGGCGTCTCCGCCGACCGCCGCATGGTCGCCGCCTTCCAGGACCACCTCGTGGCCCAGGAGTTGCTCGCGCAGCCGGTGCCCGCTGAAGACCTGTTTCCTTACCAGATCGACCCGTTGGAGAAGATCGCATGAGTACGCTGAACGTCTCTGCCGCGCAGTTCGTCGCGAGCATCGACTGGCAGGAGAACCTGGACACGGCGACTCAGCTCATCAAGCAGGCGGACGCCGACGGCGTCGACCTGCTCGTGCTCCCCGAAGGCGTCCTCGCGCGCTTCATCGAGGAGCGTGAGCGCATCCGCGAGCACGCCCAGCCGCTCGACGGCCCGTTCGTCACCGGCCTGCTCAAGGCGACCGAGGGCCTCCAACTCACCGTCGTCGTCGGTATCCACGAGAAGTCCGCCAACGACAAGCCCTACAACACGCTCGTCGTCCTGAAGAACGGCGCCATCACCGGGCTCTACCGCAAACTCCACCTGTACGACGCGTTCAGCCAACTGGAGTCCGACAACGTGACCCCGGCCGACGTCGTCCCCGAACTGATCGACGTCAACGGTTTCAAGGTCGGCCTGATGACCTGCTACGACGTCCGGTTCCCCGAACTGTCCCGCCTCCTCGCCCTCGACGGCGCCGACATACTCGTGCTGCCGGCCGCCTGGGTCAAAGGCCCGCTCAAGGAACACCACTGGCAGACCCTCGTCACCGCCCGCGCGCTCGAGAACACCGTGTACGTCGTCGCGAGTGGTGAATGCGGTCAGCGCAACATCGGCCAGAGCCTCATCGTCGACCCGCTCGGTGTCCCGCTCGCCCAAGCCGCAGAGGAGCCGGCCACCATCACGGCCGTCGTCTCCCGGCAGCGTCTGACCGACGCTCGCCGCCGCCTGCCGGTCCTGATCAACCGGCGCTTCTCCGTCATCCCCACCCCTCGACCGGTCGAAGCCGTCCCCACCAGCTGAAGCCGTAGGAGTAGTCGTGTCCATCCCCCGCAGCACCACTCTCGCCGTACTGGCCGCAAGTCTGCTCGGCGTGACCGCCTGCACCGCAGACCCGGTCGACACCAGCACCAACGCCAACGCGAAGGCGCCTGCCGCCGCGATCCCGCAGCAGCAGGTCGACAAGGCCCTGCACGACCAGCTGCCGGAGAAGATCAAGACCGCCGGCAAGATCGTTGCCGTCAACAACGGCTCGTTCCCGCCGTACGTGATCGTCGGCACCGACAAAGACACGTCCATCGAGGGCGCGACCGCCGATCTGTCCCAGGCGATCAGCCAGCTGCTCGGCATCCGGATCGAGCACACCACCGTGGACGGACTGGCCAGCGTCCTGTCAGGGATGCAGGCGAAGCGGTACGACCTGGATCTCGGCCCGACCGGCGACTTCGTCGAACGGCAGAAGCAGGCGACCTTTATCGACTACGTCCAGGAGTACGTCGTCTTCGCCGTACACAAGGGGAATCCGAAGGGCATCGACGGCCTGGACACCGCGTGCGGCAAGCGGATCGCCGTACAGGCAGCGGGATCCGCGGAGAAGGTCATCAAGGCGCAGTCGGCCAAGTGCGTGGCGTCCGGGAAGCCGGCGGTCGAGGTGCAGTCGTACAAGGACCAGCCGTCGTCGATCCTCGCGGTGCAGTCCAACCGGGCCGACGCGTTCTTCTCCTCGCAGGCGCCGCTGACCTACTTCGTCGCGCAGTCCGGTGGCAAGCTGGAGCTGGCCGGCGTTGGCAAGAGCAACGGTTTCGACGACCTGTTCCAGGGTGCGCTCGTGCCGATCGGGTCGCCGCTGGCCGACGTACTGCTCGCCGCACTCGAGAAACTGCATGCCAACGGCACCTATGACGCGATCATGGCGAAATGGGGGCTGGAGAAGAACAAGCTGGCCAAACCCGGCCTCAACCTCGGGAAGAGCTGACCATGGCAACCACGGTGCAGGACGCTCCGGCCGCCGGCCTGGAGCTCGACGTCCGCAACGCGGCGCATCGCAAACACCCCTGGCGCTGGCTGTCGGCGCTCGTCGTACTGGTGTTCGCCGCGCAGCTGGTCAAGATGCTGATCACCAACGACAACTTCGGCTGGGACGTGGTCTGGAGCTGGTTGCGGGCCGAGTCGATCGCCCGGGGCCTGGGCATCACGCTGATGCTGACGGTCGTCGCCATGGTGATCGGCGTCGTGCTCGGCGTACTCCTCGCGGTCTGCCGGATCTCGGCCAACCCGCTGTTGCGCGGCGCCGCCGGACTGTACATCTGGTTCTTCCGCGGTACGCCGACACTTGTGCAGCTGATCTTCTTCTACAACCTGTCCGCGCTGCTGCCCAAGCTGAACCTCGGCATTCCGTTCGGTCCGGTCTTCGCCAGCGTCGACACGAACACCCTGATCACCCCGTTGCTGGCGGCGATCCTGGGTCTCGGGCTGAACGAGGGCGCCTACATGGCCGAGATCGTCCGCGGCGGTCTGCTCTCGGTCGACCCCGGCCAGCGTGAGGCGGGTCAGGCGCTCGGGATGAAGAACTCCCGGATCATGAAGCGGATCATCCTGCCGCAGGCGATGCGCTTCATCGTGCCGCCGACCGGCAACCAGGTGATCAGCATGGTGAAGGCCACCGCGCTGGTCAGCGTGATCGCACTCTCCGACCTGCTCTACACGGCGCAGTCGATCTACAACCGGACCTTCGAGACGATCCCGATGCTCATCGTGGTCTGCCTCTGGTACCTCGCAGTCACCTCGGTCCTGTACGTCGTCCAGTCGTTCATCGAACGGCACTACAACCGCGGCGCGCGGCATCAGGCTCCCAGCTTCTGGGACTTCCTGCGTATCCGTCCGAAGGGGAGTGCGGCATGAGTACGGCGGTCCTGCAGGCGCGCGGCGTCCGCAAGAGCTTCGGGCACACCGAAGTACTGTCCGGGATCGACCTCGACGTGACGCCGGGCGAGACCGTGGTCGTCCTCGGCCCGTCCGGATCCGGCAAGTCGACCTTCCTGCGGTGCATCAACCTGCTCGAGTCCCTCGACGCCGGCCGCATCACGGTGGACGGCCGTGATGTGGGGTACGACGTACGCAACGGCCGGCTGCACGAGCTGTCGCCGAACGAGATCGCCCGGCGGCGCAAGGACATCGGCATGGTGTTCCAGCAGTTCAACCTGTTCCCGCACATGACCGCGCTGGAGAACATCATCGAGGCGCCGATCGAGGTCCTCGGGGAGGGGCGACGGGAGGCGACCGCGCGGGCCGTCGACCTGCTCGCCGAGGTGGGACTGGCCGGCCGGGAAAAGGCGTACCCGCGCCAGCTCTCCGGCGGTCAGCAGCAACGTGTGGCGATCGCCCGCGCGCTGGCGATGCGGCCGAAGCTGATGCTGTTCGACGAGCCGACGTCGGCGCTCGACCCCGAGCTGGTCGGCGAGGTGCTCGCCACCATGAAGCGTCTCGCCAGCGCCGGTCTCACGATGGTCGTCGTCACCCACGAGATCAGCTTCGCCCGCGAGGCCGCTGATCGGGTCGTCTTCATGGACGCCGGCCAGGTCGTCGAGCAGGGCACGCCGGAGCAGGTGATCGACAATCCACAGCACGAACGAACTCGTGCTTTCCTTTCCCGTTTCCTCTGATACCGTGAAGACATGTTGCAGCGCGCAGTAGTCACGACGACGCCGGACCTCGTCCTGGCGCGCTGACACCTGACTGTCTGACCAAGCCCCGGGGCGAGTGCCCCGGGGCTTTGTCGTGCTCCGTGGGTGACTCGCCTCAACCCATGGAGGAATCTTGTACGACCACCGCAAACTCGGCCGCGAACTCGGCCTGTTCGACTCCGACCCGCTGATCGGCGCGGGCCTGCCCTACTGGTTGCCCGCCGGTGCCGCCGTACGGCACGCGTTGGAGAGCTACGTCGCCGAGGTGGAACGAAGAGCCGGCTACCAGCAGGTCTACTCACCGGTCCTCGGCAAGCGCGAGCTGTACGAGATCTCGGGCCACTGGGCCAAGTACCACGAGGACATGTACCCGCCGATGGATATGGGCGGTGAGCAACTGGTCCTGCGACCCAGCATCTGCCCGCACCACGCGCTGATGTTCCGATCCCGCTCACACAGCTACCGCGAACTCCCACTCCGCTACTCCGAGCTCGGCGGACAGTACCGCGCCGAACTCTCCGGAGCGATCGGCGGCCTGAGTCGGGTCCGCGCGATGCAACTCAACGACGCCCACATCTTCTGCCGCCTCGACCAGGTCGCGGAAGAGGCCTCCGGTGCCTTGAGACTGATCAAGCAGGCGTACGCCGACATGGGCATCAGCGCATCGCGCTACGTCCTCGCGCTGCCTTCGGACGACGCGGAGTTCAACAGCCCGGCCAGCAAGTACGTCGGTGACGCGGCGAGCTGGGCGCAGGCCGTCGAGCTGCTCCGAGAGGTGCTCGAGAACGCGGGCGTCGAGTACGAGGACGCGCCGGGCGACGCGGCGTTCTACGGGCCGAAGATCGACATCCAGCTGGAGGATTCGGCGGGCCGCGAGTTCAGCCTGTCGACCGTCCAGATCGACTTCCACCAGCCGGAGCGGTTCGGGCTCGAGTACATCGGTGCCGACGGCAACAAGCATCGCCCGGTGATGGTGCACCGGGCGATCGTCGGAAGCATCGAGAGGGCGGTTGCTCAGCTGATCGAGGTGCACGGCGGCGCGTTCCCGGCGTGGCTGGCCCCGGTACAGGTCGTCGTACTGCCGATCTCCGACGACGAGGAGAAACTCGCCGCGGAGGTCGCCCGCAGAGCGTCCGATCGCGGTCTCCGGGTCGAGATCGCGCACGCCGACGAGGGCAGTCTGGGAGCCCGGATCCGCGAGAACCGGCTGGCGCCGTACCAGGCCGTCATCGGTTCCCGCGAGGCCGCGGCCGGCCAGCTCGCGGTCCGGGAACGGGACGGCAGGCGGTGGGATGCGGCCCCGATCGGCGAGGTGCTGGATCGGATCCGGTCAGCGGCGGATCCCCAGGCCATCGCAATTGCCGACGGCGGCGAGCTATGAGCGTGAAGGTCGGCCGAGGAGCGCGATTGTGATGGCCTGGCGGTTCAGTTCTCCTGCAGTTGCCCGATCAGGTGGGTCACGTCGTGGCCTTCGTCGTACAGCGCGAAGTCGACCGTCTTGCCCGTCTGCTGGTAACCGAACCCGACCCGGGACGGCAGCAGCAACGGCTTGCGGAAGTCCACGCGGACCGTGAACGCGTCCGGCAACGCGCCGGCCCGCTGGAGCGACGCCAGTGCGGCAGCCTTGGCCCACATCCCGTGCGCGATCTGGCGCGGGAACCCGAACGCTTGAGCGGTCAGCTTGAAGAGGTGGATCGGGTTCCGGTCGCCGGACGCGGCGGCGTACCGGCGGCCGAGGTTGCCGTGCAGGTCCCACCACGCGCTCGGTCTCAGCACCGGGTCGGTCAGCAGATCGGCGTGCGCGCCTTCCGTCCCGGACGAGCGGCTGAGCAGGGTGGTGAGATCGCTCCACACCAGTTCCTTGTCGACGAAGACCTCGCTGATCACGTCGAAGACGGTGCCCTTCGGGTGCGGCCGTTCCGCCGTACTGTGCACGCGGATCGCCGGCTCGGCGTGCAGCGGGATCGGCTGCTTCTGCGTGATCGTGTTGGACAGATGCACGATCCCCATCGGCTTGTACGGGAACGAGGGATCGGACATCAGGTCCAGGTGCAGCGGGAACGCCAGAACATGTGGGTACGTCGGCGGCAGCGCGGGACCCGCCGCGAAGCCGGTCACCTCGCGATACGCGGTCAAGTGATCCTGGTCGATCGCCGACCGGGGCAGCTCGAGCGTCAGCCCGTCCGCGTCCGGCTCGTAGTCGGCCCGTCGGAGCGTGGCCCGGACGGTGCGCGCGTAGAGCGAGCCGAGCCCGGGGGAGTCGTCGTACCGTCGGGTCGGCATCTCAGGCGCCCATCATGCTCTGGCCGCAGACCCGCACCACGTTGCCGGTCACGCCGGCGGAGGCCGGATCCGCGAACCAGGCGATGGTCTCGGCCACGTCGATCGGCAGACCACCCTGCTGCAGTGAGTTGATCCGCCGCCCGACCTCGCGGATCGCAAACGGGATCTTCGCGGTCATCTCGGTCTCGATGAACCCGGGCGCGACCGCGTTGATCCGGATCTGCCGCTCGGCCAGCGCGGGAGCCAACGCCTGTACGAGACCGATCACGCCGGCCTTCGAGGTCGCGTAGTTCGTCTGGCCGTTGTTGCCGGCGATCCCGGCCATCGACGACACCCCGATGATCGAGCCGCCGTCGTGGAGCGCCCCGGATTCGACCAGGTGCTTGGTGATCCGCTCCGGCGCGCGCAGGTTCACGTCGAGTACGGCGTCCCACGCGTCGGTGCGCATGTTGACGAGCCGCCGGTCGCGGGTGATGCCCGCGTTGTGGACGACGATGTCGAGCCCACCGTGCTGCTCCTGCGCGTGCGCCGCGATCCGCTGCGCCGCGTCGACCGCGGTGACGTCGAGGAGGAGCTCGGTCCCGCCGATCTTGGAGATCACCTTGCGCAGCGGGTCCGCGTTCTGCGGTACGTCGACGCCGATGATCGTCGCGCCGTCGCGGGCCAGCGTGTCCGCGATCGAGGCTCCGATACCACGGGCCGCTCCGGTCACCAGCGCCGTACGGCCGGCGAGCGGACGGCTCGGGTCGTTGCTGACCAGCGGTCCGGTCCCGATCCGGGCGACCTGGCCGTCGACGTACGCCGACTTGGGGGAGAGGAAGAAGCGGAGCGTCGAGTCGAGTTGCTCGTGCGCATCCGGAGCGACGTACACGAGGTTGACCGTGGCGCCGCGCTTCACCTCCTTGCCGAGGCTTCGCGTGAAGCCCTCGAGGGCACGCTGCGCGATGTGCTGCTCGGGGGAGCTCGCGAGTTCCGGCGTACGGCCGACGACGATGACGCGACCGGCCGGGGCGAGCTGGCGGACGACGGGGGAGAAGAAGCGCTGCAGGCTGGTCAGGTCCGCGGTCGAGGTGGCACCGGTCGCGTCGAAGACGATCGCCTTCGGCCGGATCGTGCTCGACGCGACGCCCTCGGTGACGGTGCTGAACGAGGCGCCGATGTCGCGGAGCAGCGCCTGGATCGCCTTACCGGCGTCGGTCTCGCCGATCGCGCCGAAGACGACCGGCCCGTCGATCACCGGCGAGCCCTCGGTCCAGCGGGGCAGCGGCGCCGGGTCGGGCAGACCCAGGTTCTTCACCAGCGTCTTGCCGAGCGGCGTCCGGGTGAAGGTCTGGTAGCGATCCGTCATCTCAGCTCCTACTTCTCGAGGATGGCGACGACACCCTGGCCGCCCGCGGCGCAGATCGAGATCAGGCCCCGCCCGCCACCGTTCTCGTCCAGTTGCTTGGCCAGCGCGGCAACGATCCGCCCGCCGGTCGCCGCGAACGGGTGACCCGCGGCGAGCGAGCTGCCGTTCACGTTCAGCTTGTCCCGGTCGATCTCCCCGAGCGGCGCGTCCAGGCCGAGCCGCTCCTTGCAGAAGATCGGATCCTCCCACGCCTTCAGGGTGGACAGCACCTGGGACGCGAACGCCTCGTGGATCTCGTAGTAGTCGAAGTCCTGGAGGGTCAGCCCGGCGCGCGCCAGCATGCGCGGTACGGCGTACGCGGGGGCCATCAGGAGGCCCTCGGCGCCCTTCACGTAGTCGACCGCGGCGGTCTGGGAGTGGGTCAGGTACGCGAGTGGCCGCAGTCCGTGCTCCTGCGCCCACTCGTCGGTGCTTAGAAGGACGGCCGACGCGCCGTCGGTCAGCGGCGTCGAGTTGCCGGCCGTCATCGTCGCGGTCTCGCCCTTGCCGTACACGGTCCGGAGCTTGGCGAGCTTCTCGAGCGTGGTGTCGGGACGCAGGTTCTGGTCCTTCTCCAGGCCCAGGTACGGCGTGATGAGGTCGTTCTGGAAACCACGGTCGTACGACTTCGCGAGGTTGATATGGGAGTTGTACGCGAGCTCGTCCTGCGCCTCCCGGGTGATGCCCCACTCGAGCGCGGTCAGCGCGGCATGGTCGCCCATCGACTTGCCGGTGCGCGGCTCGGCGTTGCGCGGGATCTCCGGTACGACGTCCTTCGGGCGGACGCGGGCGAGGACCTTCAAGCGGTCCGGGTACGTCTTGGCGCGGTTGAGGTCGAGGAGAATGTTGCGCAGGCGGTCGTTGACCGAGATCGGGGCGTCGGACGCGGTGTCGACACCACCCGCGATGCCCGCGTCGATCTGGCCGAGGGCGATCTTGTTGCCGACCAGGATGGCCGCCTCGAGACCGGTGCCGCAGGCCTGCTGGATGTCGTACGCCGGGGTGGTCGGGGCGAGCTTGGACCCGAGGACCACCTCTCGCGCCATGTTCCAGTCGCGGGCATGCTTGAGGACGGCTCCGGCGACCACCTCACCGACCTCCTGACCACCGAGGCCGGTGCGGTCGACGAGACCGTTCAGGGCGGCGGTGAGCATGTCGGAGTTGGAGGCGTGACGGTAGGTCTTGTCCTGCCGGGCAAACGGAATCCGGTTGCCGGCGACCACGGCCACCTTGCGCGGTTCGGTCACGATATGTCTCCTGCTCTAGCGGAGCGGGTCTTCTTGGTTGTCAGGGCTTTCTGTCCCACCGCGGTGGCGAGTGTCGCGGTGATCGCGGTCGACCGGACGGTGCCGACATCGGCATGATGCACCACCGGGTGGCCCGGTTGGCTGCCCGACACGATCAGCCCGACCCTTGCCATGTGCAACGATCCGAGCGTCTGCGTGTAGAGATGGTTCGCCAGGTACGCCGTGTCGACCTCGTCGAACACGCCCGCACGCTGACCGGCTTCGAGGATCACCGCGATACGGCCCAGTGGTGCGGCCATCGCCGTACCCAGTTTGACCATTACCGGCTCGGTGATCTCGCCGAACAACTCCTCGCCGGTCCTTCTGAGCAGGCTCATCGCACAGTCGGTGAAGGCGGGGTACTCCAGGCAGAAGTCGACGAACGTCTCGCTGAGGGCCTTGAGCCGGTTGAGGGGCGCTCTTCGTGGACCGTCGTTTTGTTGCAGCCGTTCGTCGAGCTCTTGGAGGTAGTTGACCAGGGTGAGCGCGAACAGCTCTTCCTTGCCGGCGAAGTGCCGATAGATCAGGGCCTTGTTGATCCCGACCCGCTTGGCGATATCGTCGATCTGGGCGTCGATCGTGCCGCGCTCGTCGAAGAGCTCGCGGGTGGCGCGGATGATGTCCCGCTCGCGGTCGCGCCGACGTTCCGCCGTGGTGCGGCGGCGTCCGATCGCGAGCAGCGCGGAGCTCATGAATTGATCTTAGCCACAATGGTACCCGTTGGTGCAAACGACAGTTACACTCGTCGGTAACATTGGACCCGGTTCTGTGAGGAAGTTGATGAGCGACCCTGTTGTCTCCGCAGACGTGATGTCTCTGGCCGGTGAGCTCGGCGCCGAGCGCTCGAAGCCGGACTGGAGCACCTTCTCGCTGGCGATCAACGACGACCAGCGCGAGATCCGGGACTGGGCGCACACGTTCGCCGCCGACGTCATCCGGCCCGCCGCGGCCGAGTGGGACGAGCGCGAGCAGACGCCCTGGCCGATCATCCAGGAAGCCGCGAAGGTCGGCATCTACGGCCTCGACATGAACATCAACCTGTTCGTCGACCCGACCGGTCTGCTGATGCCGCTCGTCCACGAGGAACTGTTCTGGGGCGACGCCGGCATCGCGATGTCGCTGAAGGGCACCGGCCTCGCATCGTCCGCGATCTTCTCCAACGGCACACCGGAGCAGTGGAGCCAGTGGATGGGGCGGTGCTACGGCACGCCGGACGACGTACGGGTTGCCGCGTTCTGCTCGTCCGAGCCCGGTGCCGGGTCCGACGTGTCCGCGATCCGTACGCGGGCTGTCTTCGACGAGCGCACGTCCGAGTGGGTCATCAACGGGCAGAAGGCGTGGGCGACGAACGGCGGGATCGCTGACATCCACGTCGTCGTCGCGACCGTCGACCCGTCCCTCGGTACGAAGGGTCAGGCGGCCTTCGTCGTACCGAAGTCGGAGGTTCGCGGCCTGGAGCAGGGCACCAAGCTCCGCAAGCACGGCCTGCGTGCCTCCCACACCGCAGACGTCTTCTTCGACAACGTCCGCATCCCCGCCGAGAACGTCCTCGGCGGCAAGGAAAAGCTCGACGCCCGCATCGCCCGAGCCCACGAAGCCGCCTCTAATGGGACTACTGGATCTGGCTCCGCTTCTGGTTCGGCGGGCCGCAACGCCTCGATGGCCACCTTCGAAATGACCCGCCACATCGTCGGCGCCCAAGCCATCGGCATCGCCCGCGCCGCCTACGAGGTGGCCCTCGACTACGCCAAGACCCGCGAACAGTTCGGCCGCCCGATCATCGACAACCAGGGCATCGCCTTCAAACTCGCCGACATGGCCCTGGAGATCGACGCCGCAAGGCTCCTGGTCTGGCGAGCCGCCAACATGTCCGCCGCCCTCATGCGCGGCGAAACCCCCGACTACCGCCACGGCGAAGGCTCCATGGCCAAGCTGAAGGCCGGCGAGGTCGCCGTCAAGGTCACCGAAGAAGCCATCCAAATCCTCGGCGGCAACGGCTACACCCGCGAATACCCCGTAGAACGAATGCACCGAGACGCCAAGATCTACACCATCTTCGAAGGCACCTCCGAAATCCAGCGCCTGGTCATCGCCCGAGCCATCTCCGGCATGCGCATCCGCTGACGTTTCCGCAGGTCAGAGGCCGATTCCAGGCTCATCGGTATAGGTTCCGCCGTCGGGCTCCCAAGGGGCAGTGGGGGAGCGGTCGGCGGCCTGTTCCGTGACAGTTCCGTGGGAGAAAGTGGAGAAGAGTCGGGCCAGTCGGGCGTCCACCGCCTTCCGCGCTCGCTCGTGCGAGGACGGAAGCATGTGGGTGTACAGCCGGAGAGTGAAGCCTGGGTCTCCGTGACCTAGGTACTCGGCGAGTTCCTTGATGTTGACGCCGTCGGCCAGAGTGATGCTCGCGTAGTAGTGGCGCAGCGCGTGCATGCCGGTGTCGCGGCTGGTCGTGTATTGCCGACGTCCGCGAGCGTCCTTCCCCGGCATTGGAATCATGCCCGCCTGGGCGAGCGCCGCTTTCCAGACAAGGTCGTCGTAGGTGCGAGCCAGGATGTGCTTGTCGTCCGTCCATCGGAACAGAAGTTTCACCGCGAGAGGCTTTCCGTCGAGCCTTTCCCACGGCAGGGTGTACGGCCGAGGCTTCGTTGCTTCGATGTGCTCTCGGAGTGTCCGTGCGGTTCCTTCGGACATCGGCACCGTTCGCTCGGCGTCGTTCTTCGGCAGCGCGAACACGAAGGCCCTACCTAGCTTCTTCACCTGTCGCCGTACATGGATGACCATCGCGTCGAAGTCGATATCCTCCTCGGCAAGCCCGAAGAGCTCGCCTTGACGCAATCCACATGCCGCGCCGACGGACGCGATCGGCCGATACAGGGGTGGATGGCATTCGACGATCCGGAACACGGTCTCATCGCTCCACGCGACGACCCTCCCGGCCTTCTCGGCCGGGACTTTCACGCCTCGGGCCTTGGCCGGGTTCCGCTTGATCGCCTCGTCGTCGACCGCGAGTTCCAACGTCCCGTGCAGGACAAGGAATGCGGTGCGAGCCGTCGACGACCCGAATCGCGCACCAAGGTCAGCGATCCAGGCAGCAATCTCCGACGGCTTGATACTGCTCAACTGCCGCTTCCCGAAGACCGGCGCAACATGCGCCGCAACGACGACTCATACCTGATCGCGCTTGCCGGATCCACCACCCGCGACTTCAGCCACCGGTCGGCAACCACCTCGAACGGCACCTTGCCGGCATTCGGATCGATGTACTCCCCACGCGCGCCATCTGTCTCCATAGCCGCCCCATGCCGCTCGGCAGCCACCTTGGTGCTGAACACCTTCGTCCGCTCGTTCCCCCCGGATCCAGCCAGCCTGCCATCCACCGTTTCCCGCGCCCCCACCTCTTGCTCCGCTCCCGCACGACCGTGCCATCGGCCTGCTTCACCGGATGAGTCCACAGATCCTTCGCGTAAGCCATCGCCCTTGCACCTTTCAGTCGACAGGTCAAACCTTCAGGTTCAACGTCTGAGCTGTCGCCGAATCGGGGCCTGGCCTGCCAGCAATGAAGCTGGACGCCCACGTGGGCGCCTATGAAGGCAACCACGCATAAACATGCGCCTGAACCCCACGACCTCATGCCGAGAAGGCGCTCTGGCTTGGGCCTGGGCTAGCTCCGCGGACTGTCGGTCAGTGGTCAGCCGTCTGGCTTCGCTGATACATCACCAAGTAGTGCAGATTGTCGACGAGGCGCTCATTCATCGGCCGACGGTGTGGTCAAGGTGCGCGTCCGAGGAGGAACACGCACCTTAACCACACGCCTCGAACTCTGTGACGGCGCCGTAAAGCTTCCTCCCCTCCGCTGAGGGACAGCTTGCAACGGGCGGCCGAGCGCTTATGAATGCTCACCTCCGAAGGCACTAGCTGCGCTGGTGATGCCGTTCGTTGGTCTGAGCGATTAGCCGGGCCTCTAGCGCGTCCGCATCGGCCGTCAGGCGCCGAGCTTACGTGGGAGCCGATTCAGTGGTTGCGGGCGATGCGGTGCAGGCGGCGTTTTCGCAGCCGCCCGAGCATTTGTCTTCTCGTCGCCTTGTTCGGTAGGCGTCGGGGCTGCATGTGTTCTGGCGGTACCCGGGTCACAGCTGTGGTGGCGCTTGGTCGTGAGGGCTCTCCTGGTGCCTGGCAGTCGAGTCGACAGTTCCGCCGGTCCCAGGCTGAGGAGTGTCGGAGCCGGCCGCTCGGCGTCGCAGATAGACGAGAATCACGGCGACCGCGATCACGCCGATGCCGATCATGCCGCCCACTGAGACGACGAAGGGGTCGCCGGACAGGTGCGCGCTGTCCGAGAGACGGTCCGAGAAGGAGTTCAGGCTGCCGTGGAGGATGGCGGCCATGAGAACGCTCGATCCGGCAGCGACGTACAGCCGGGTGAGCAGGAGGGACAGGCCGATGCCGAGGACAGACATGAAGAACAGCACGCCGAGCGGGTTCTTGCCGGGATAGTTCAGTCCCACCAGCAGCAGGGGCAGGTGCCACGGAGCCCAGATCAGAGCGACGATGACTGACGCCTTGACCTCGCCCAACGGAAGCAGTTTCGGGAGCAGATAGCCCCTCCATCCGTATTCCTCACCGAGGGCGAGCACGGTGCTGATCGGAGTTCCGATCACCAAAAGCAGCACGAAGACGTACCAGAACGGCTTTTCGGTGCCTGGGTCGAACTGGCTCAGGCCGCTGGCGTCCGAGATCCCGATCGTGGAGCTCACCAGAACGATCGGTCCGAAGATGGCCAGCATGTAGTAGCGCCATGGCCGGACGAGGCCGAGGGACCCCCTCAAGCCTTCCTTGCTGATGAACAGGCGCATGATGAGCGCCGCGGCCGCCGGTGCGAACATCCCCAGCGGGGCGTAGCTACCACCGGCATAGTTCGTCGGTGTCCGCCAGGTCTTCAGAGCTTGCAGCGCATCCGGCCACACCGGTGCCCAGAACGCCCAGGCGATTCCGTAGCTCAGGACGACAAACGTGATGACCATCCGCCACGGGACTTGCTTGTGGTGTGCCTGTCCGCGATTTTGTCGGGCGCTGCCGGCACCGCGTCTTGCTGTGTCCATCGTCGGTCCTTCCCTGTCGGCGTTGGTGACCTCGTCCAAATCCTTGACGTCCAGATCCTCGCGGCGGCGTTTGCAGGCGACTTGCACGGCCAGCTGTCGGAAGTGCGGCGTTCGCATCAGCGCAAGCCCCGCACGCAACGCAGGTGCAAGGCTCCGGCAGATCGTCTGGACGCGGCTCGTTCGGCCGCGCAATCACAATCGTGAGGAGACGAACATGACCAACAAGGTCCTGCGGGCCGCCCTAGGCGTGACCATGCTTGTGATCGGCGGCTGTCTCGCCGTCAGCGGGGCGATCCTGAGCGCGGTTGCCGGTCCCGACGACACCATGCGGACCGGGTATCACCCGGTGACGGCCGGCAGCCGTGCGCTGGTGGCCCGTGCGGCCAACATCTCGCCGGGCGCGGTGCCCCACGGGTTCGGCGACTTCACCCTGCGGATCAACGTCCGCTCCGCCGATAAGCCCGTGTTCATCGGAGTGACGCCGGATGCCGCGGCCGAGAGCTACCTGTCCGGCGCTGCCGTGCGTACTGTGCGCGGTCTGGAGCTGTGGCCCTACAAGTTGCATGCCGCCGACACACAGGGGACCGCGACCCCGCCGCCGCCCGGGAACGAGTCGTTCTGGGTGGCGTCGGCCGACGGCGGGTCGCCACAGCTGACCTGGAATGTGACGAATGGGAACTACCGCGTGGTCATCATGAACCACGACGCCTCGCCAGGCCTGACCACCGAAGTGAGGTACGCACTGACAATTCCGTGGCTCTTCGAGATCGGCATCGGCTCACTGGCCCTCGGCGGCGTCATCGGTATTCCCGGCCTGGTCCTGCTCGTGGGCACTGTCCGCGGACATCGCAGCCAGATCAGCGTGTAGGCAGCGGTTGGGGTCGGGTGGCTTCGTGGCATCGCCACGGAGTGAAGTTCCACCCGACCACTGCCCAGTCGCCGTCTCGGCAGCTGAACACGCTTGCCGATGCGGGCGACAGGGCGAACTTGGCGGCGGACCTGGATGGCAGCTGGAGCAGACGGGCGGCGAGGATACGCAGCAGATGTGCATGTGCGAAGACGAGTACGTCGCTACCGGTCTCCAGGACCGGAAGTACCCGTCCGAGCGCCTGGTCGGCGCGGGTCGCGACCTCGGCTAGAGGTTCCCGGGGTGCGAACCCGTCCGGCGCGGATGCATCCCAGATGCTCCAGTATCGCCCGACCGCGGTGGTGATCTCGTGCTCGGTGCGGCCCTCGAGTGGACCGTAGTCCCACTCGACGAGGTTCTGTTCGACCTCGGCGGTGAACCCGGCCAGCGCCGCCGTGCGCCTGGCGCGGCTCAGCGGGCTGGTGAGTACTGCGCCGTACTCCCGGCCGGCTAGGTAGGGGTGGAGCGTCGAAGCCTGTCGCTCGCCTTCTCGAGTCAACGGGAGATCGGTCCGTCCGGTGTATCTGCCGGTCCGGCTCCACGCGGTTTCACCGTGCCGGACGAGAATGAGCCTCCCTTGGCTGTGGCGGCGTGCGTCGAGTGCATTCATAGCGGCGGCCACGCGCGCGGGAGGAAGTTCCAAAGGAGCAGAGCCCGGTTGTCGCGGCGACTGCCCAGGACGCTCAGGGATCCGGTCGCCAGCGGCAGCCGGGGCGCCGCCAGGGCGGGCAACCCGAGCCACCGGGCGGCGAGGATCTGCAGCATGTTGGCATTGGCTACGAGCACCACATCTTTGCCGTCGGCAAGCACGGTGTCTGCCTCGGCGAGGACGTGATCCGCCCGCGCGGTCGGTGCGTGAGTAGCCTCGCCGGACATAGTGATCGGTGCGCTCGTATCGAACCGGATCGTTCCGCAGCGGTCACCCAGTCCGGGCTTAGCCGACGTGGTCTGGCTGCTGGTGACTGAGCACCACTCGATCAGGTTCTCGTCTGGTTCGGCTTCAAGGCCGGCCAGCGCCGCGGTCTGGCGCGCCTGTGAGAGCGGGCTGGACAGCACGCGACCGAAGCGGCGATTACGCAGGTAGGGTCTGAGCGCGCGGGCTTGGTCCTCGCCGGCGTCGTTCAGCGGTAGGTCAGGCTGTGCCGCGAGCTGGACGTGATGGGCGTGCGCGGCGACAGCGCCGTTGCGAACCAACAGCAGTTCACTCATCGGTCCGTCCTTTCGGTCGGACTCCCAGGAGCACGGTGGCCCTGCATCAGCGGCCTACCGTCCCGAATGTGGAAACCGTGTTGGTGCAGGTGATGTCGGAGGCCGGGAGTTGTCCGGTCACCAGGTACCGCGTGACAGTCGCATCGACGCAGGGGTTGCCGTAGGTCAGGTACACGATGTGTTTCTGAGCGTTGGCCAGGGTGATCAGCCGGGAGTTGTGCAGCAGTTGGTGCAGGCGCCGCGCCCCGGAGGCTGGAGTCGCGGTGTCGAGTTCTGACTGGACCATGAGGATGCTCGGCGCCTCGTTGCCCGGTCCGATCGGCGTGGCCGGCTCGAGCGGCCGGAACGGCCAGAAGGTGCACGGTTTGACCGTGGCGGCGGTCGCCAGTCTCGATCCTCGCCGGCTCGCGCAACGTCAACGTCGGCACGATCACCGGCGACTTCACTGCGCCGGAGTACATCAACAACACCGGTGCGGCACTGATCTATCGCGGATCCTCCACGACGCAGGCGCTGGGCGCGCCCGGCGAGAACCATCACCTCTGGGACTTCGACACGTCCCTCGACGGCTGGACCGCGGGCTTCAACGCGACCGTGTCCGCGCCCGGCGACGTGCTGGAGTACCGGTTGTCCGGACCGGACGCGCGCATCGTGAACGCGCCGGACCTCACGCTCGACGCGGGCCGGCTGAGGTACGTGAAGATCGGCTTGCGCAACGCCACCACGGGACCTACGGCCAGGTCTACTTCCGGACCGCCGCGGATCCGACCTGGACAGAGTCGAAGAAAGTGACCTTTACCGTGCGTCCGACAACCGCCGGCTTCGTCGAGTACGTCGCCGACCTGGCAACCGTGCCCAGCTGGACCGGCACCGCGATTCAGCTTCGCATCGACCCGCCTGATCAAGCGGCCTCCGGCGACGACGGCATCGTCGACGGCGCGATCGACTACGTACTTCTGTCGCCGGATCCGCGGCTGAGCGGCGCTGTCCGCTGGGACACCGACGCGGAGCTCGCGACCCTGACCCGCAACTACATGAGCAGTCCACAGATCAGCGACGGCAAGCTCACGTACGACGTGACCGACACCCAGGAGGCGGCGCCGCGGTTGACCACACCCGACGTGGGTGAGCTCGGCCTGGGTCTTGCGAGGCTCGGCACGGTGGAGGTCAGATCAAGAATCCCACCATCGGCACGAATGTCGCCGTCTTCCACACGACCAAGGAGTATCCGGTGCAGGACGCCGAGCGACGAGCCAGTCTGCAGGTGGCCACGCTGACATCCGGCTACGCGACCTTCTACGTCGACCTCACAACCGGCTCCTGGACCCCGACCGAGACCCTGGCAAAGATCCGCGTCGACCTGCCTCGCGTCCCGGGAGTCGCGTCGACCGACCACGGCGTCGAATCGATCGCCGTCGTAGGCAACCTCACCTTGCTCGCGGCCCGCGCCAACCACTGACATAGCCCTTCGAAGGCCGCGTGATCCGGCCGTTGCGGCTGGCGCGTCTGGTCGTGGATGGTGACGATCGGGCAGCCGGGTAGAAGGTTGTCTGAGGCATTCGAGGAGCGGGCGAAGGCGACGGCGTTCTCCTTTGGCGCCAGTAGGTTCCACGCTCTCGTTAACCTGCTGATGCGCCTGGGTACTGGACTTGTGAGCGGTTCGTGAGGGTCCTGGGGTTAAGCAGCCAGCCTCAGGGCCCGCGAACCGGAGGCCGAGGCGGCGGTCCCCGCGGTACGGCGGCAGGGGAGGCGGGGCATGACGACCGGACGCAGTGACGACGACAACGCACCCGGGATTTCCGCGCGACGCAGCGCCGACGCTCAGGAGGCAGCGATCCCGGATGATTCGGTTGACGCCGTGCGTCCGGACCCGATGCCTGCAGACGATGCCGAGCCGCCTGCGGCGCCGTCGCCGGCTCACGATTCGGTTGCTGTCGAGCCGGTGGTCGTGCCGCGGTGGGTGCAGGCGATCGTGGTGGCGGTGGCCTTGTTCGCGTTGACGGCGCTCGCGCGTGCGGCGGCGCCGGTGTTGATGATCTTCCTGGTTGCTGCCGTTGTGGCATTGATCGTGAATCCGCTGGTGGTGGGGTTGCAGCGGGCGCGCGTTCCGCGCGGGATCGCCATCGTCCTGGTGTTCCTCGGCTTCTTCGTAGTGATGGGTGGCGCGGTCGCGTTGCTGGTCCGTCAGGTTGCCGTGCAGTTGGCGGCGTTCCAGGACGATCTGCCCCGTTTGATCGACTCGGCCAACGGATCGTTGGCGAATCTGCAGCAGTGGCTGGATCAGCGGGGGATCGGCATCCAGATCAAGCGCCCGGGCGAGACCGCGCTGGACACGTTGCAGGCCTCGGTACTGCGTGGCTCGGGAGACGTCGTCGCGTTCACCCGAGATCTGGTCACGACAGTCGTCGAAGCTGGTTTCGTACTCATTCTGACGCTGGTCGTCACGATCTACATGCTGATCTACGCGGGCCGGATCGGTGCCCTGACCCGGCAGGTGATGCCGTCCGGAGACGATGCCGTTGACGACGACTACCCGGCGCGGGTGCAGCAGGCGGTTTCGGGCTACGTCCGAGGGCAGCTTGCGTTCAGCCTCATTATGGGGCTCAGTGCCGGGGTGTCCTTGTGGGTGTTCGGGGCTCTCGGCATCTTCCCGTCCGGCAAGACGTACGCGGTGTTCTTCGGTGTGTTCTACGGCCTGATGGAGTTGATTCCTTACCTGGGGCCGGTTCTGGGTGCGGCGCCCGCGATTCTGGTGGCGTTGTTCCAGGGCGATCTGTGGACGGCTTTGTGGCTGCTGCTGCTGTTCGTCGTGCTGCAACAGCTGGAAGGGCATATCGTCGCGCCGCAGGTTTTCAGCCACAGCCTGCGTATCAACCCGTTGCTGGTGATGTTCGCATTGCTGCTCGGTGGGCACCTGCACGGCATCGCCGGAGCGCTGGTCGCGCTGCCGCTGGCTGCCATCGCACGCGAGACAGTTCTCTATCTGCGGCACCATCTGATGCTAGAGCCGTGGGGTACGCCGAGCGCTGCCACGCTGCGAGCTCGCCCACTGGCACCCACGATCTCTGCGGGCGCCCCACGAGCTCACAAGACCGCCGCCCATCACGGCCGCCTGCCCGGCCTGCGGCAGTTGGTGCCCCGGCTGCGCGACCGCGTCCACCGCGGCTCGGCCGACGATCGGTCATCCGGCGAACCCCGCACACCGCGCTCGTAGCGCATTGGTTCGGAGGGTCGCCTGGTGGCAACAGACAACCGCGACAGCATGCGATGGCGGCAACGACTGACCGCAGCCCCGGCACGGGCGGGTGCGGTGATCGGCGCCGCGGTGCAGAGCGCGTGGGGACACCGGGTGCTCGGGATGGCGGCGGAGATCGGCTTCTGGATGCTGCTGTCGCTGCCGCCGCTGGCGCTGTGTCTGCTCGGCCTGGTCGGCTACCTGGGGAGCGCGTTCGGCGTGGATCTCGGGACGGAGATCGAACCGCGACTCATTGAGATCGCGTCGCAAGCTCTCACTCCTGCGACCGTGAACAGTCTTGTCCGGCCTCTGGTCGACGAGGTGCTCACCAATGGGCGCGCTGACGTCGCATCGGCCGGGTTCTTGCTTGCGCTGTGGGCCGGCTCGACTGCGACAGCGAGCTACGTGAACGCGATCGCCATCGCCTACGGGCAGCGCAGCGAGCGCGGTGCGGCGCACAGCCGGGTCCTGGCGCTCGGCATGTATCTGGCCGGCGTGGTGATCGGAGTCGTCCTGCTGCCGCTGCTGCTCGTCGGTCCACAAACCCTGATCCAGGTCCTCCCGCCGACCGGCCACGATCTGGCGCAGACCGTGCTCCAGCTCGCCTACTGGCCCAGCCTGCTCGTCTTGTCCCTGGCGGCGCTGGTCACCTTCTACCATTACGCGGTACCGCTGCGCGCGAGATGGCGCGATCACCTGCCCGGCGCCGCGGTCGCCACTGCCATTTGGCTCGCAGGTGCAGCCGCCGTACGGCTCTATCTGCGCTACGCCTTCGACACCGTCAACATCTACGGCCCGATCAGCGCCCCGATCGCCGCACTGCTGTTCTTCTACCTCACCGCACTCGCCATCCTCCTCGGCGCCGAGGCGAACGCGCAGATGCGGAGCGAATCTCGGAGGTGACGAGCAAGCGGATCGCGGCGCAAACTGGAAGGGAGACCTTCGCCTGCCCGAGGAGGGGACGGCCATGCATCGACGACACTTCAGGCGTCTCCAGCGGCACCCAGCCACCGCGACGCCGACGCAGGTCCCCTCGCCGCAGTCGCGAGGCAGCATGTCGATCGAGACCCGGATGAACGAGATGCTGATCCTCGCTCGCTACCGAGCCTGGCGCCGAGGCCGCCGCCACTAGTCACTCGATCGGACTGGAGATCGGGGATGAACTGGCGGTTGGTGCCCGACGACCGGGAGGTCACGGTGCTGTACCGACGTGCCGAGAATCTGCTGGAGACCCTGGGACGCGGCGAAACGAGCGAGCGGTTGCTACCCGCAGTACTCGACCGAAGGCCATGCGTTGGCTGCGTTGCAACGGACAGCGGCAGTACGGCGGGACGCGCTGGACGCATGCGCCGTACCGGCGGTCGAACCCCGCTACAGCACCCGGCCCCGGCTGTTCGCAGCGGGCCGGGAGCGGAGTCCCCTGCGGGCGGTGTGGATTTCGCAGTCCGAAACGGAGACTCTCGCGGCGGCTCTCCGAGCCATGAACCTTGCGCTGACGCCGCGCGACCGGGTCGCCGTGGTCGATCCGGATCAGCGCCGACGGCTGGATGCATTAGCCGCACTCTTGGATGAATTCGAGCCGGACCCCCAGCTCTGGGTCGGCCCGCGGCGCTTGACAGACCGCAGAGAGCTCCTCAAGCCGCTCGCCCGGCTGGTCGCTCTGCTGAACTAGATCCGTCTCGGCCCGATCCATCAGCAGCGCCGAGCACGTGGGCGACCAACGTGGTTCTGCCTCCGCCGATCTGGCCTCGTCCCCTGCCAGGATTCATGATCCTCGACGCTGCTCCGGAACCTGGGCGGGCGCGAGGGCCGCATGTGGCCGCCGCTGCGAACCTTCTCCCCTACCCGGTACTCGTCACTGCCGGGCTGGATGATGCCGCCATGGACCAGCGACAGCGGACACCTAGCCCGCGGGCGTAAAATTTCTCACCCGCGTGAACACCTGCTCCTGATAGAAGACTCGCTCGTCCCAGCCCAGGATCTGGGTGGTGATCTCGAACCGGTCGAATAGCTGCCAGGACCGGCGGTACTTCATGGTCGACGCCACGATCACCGGCGCCCAGCATTTCGCGCGGGCGACCGGGAACATGCCGAGATCGCGGAACTGGTTGTTCCGGGCAACATCCATCATCTGCTGCTGCTGGGGACTCTGCGCTGCGACTGTCTTCGGCTAGCAGGATGCCTAGGTTGTTCAGCGTTCCAGCAAGGTAGGGCAAGTGGGCGGTGGGGTTCGCGTCGGCGAGTTGCCGGCGGATGGCAGTGCTTTGTTTGGCTGCGGCGAGGGCTTCGTCGAGGCGGCCGGCTCGCCCGAGCCGGCGATGGGACGACAGACCGGATCAGCCCGGTGGGATCGAGCAGTGTTCCGGCGTCGCCGTGTGCCCTGATCAACTCTGTTCCAAGCCGCCTCGGTGACAGGTGTCAGCTGCAGAGGCGGGATCCAACCCTTGGACAGCTGCTCGAGCCGTTGCCGACGGACGATCCAGCGCTGCGTGCGCAGGTCGACGCCGCTCACCGTGACCAAGTCGAACGCGGCGTAGGAGGCGGGACGCTCGGCCGCCCTTGGCTCGGGCCTTCGCGGGCTGGTAACGAGGCGACCTCGCGGGTTTCGCGGTGCTTCACCTTGACCCGGGCGTCGCGGCGGCCCGGCGTGTAGCGCGAGGCTGCGCCTTTGACGACGAGTCCTTCGACCCTCATCGCGGCGGGCAACACCTCGACCCACTCGGTGGAGCGTCGGCGGAGTCCTCGGACCGATCAGCCACCCCGACGTCGTGATCGCCGGCCTGTACATCGGTGAGCTCGTCGTCGTCGGCCGCGCCGTGCCGCTGCCGATGACAAGCCCGCGGATTGTTGTGTGGCCGCGTTGGACGGGCTGGCGCGGCTGGAGTAGCGATGAGTCCCGCGCGTCGTCGGACTGAGACCGCGCAGGTGCGGATCCCGGCCGAGCTGGCGGGCCGGGCGAGGTGGCGCTGGCGAGATCGGTCGATCAGATCCCCGGCCCGGGGCGATGCAGGGCGGGTCACGGTATGTGGTGAAGTGGGGCCGTTACCTTCACTGAACTGGTCGAGCCGGTGGCGCGGGTGGGTTTCCAGCCGTGAGGAGTGGAGGAGCTGGGCAACGACGAGTCCTGTTTCTGCGAGTTCGGTGAACGCTCTCTACTGAACTGTTTTCGAGTAGGCCGGTTGGCTTTCGCGATGTGAGGTGGCGAATCAGTCGGTGGAGGCGGTCTCGAGGGCGCGTTCCTGTGGAGCCGCCTCGCGCAGAGACCTGCGGACGACCGAGGCGCCGATCAGTGAGATGCCGAAGACCACGCTGAACGCGATCGCGCCGTTGACCAGCGCGGTCATCAGTCCATTGGCGGTGACGATCGCACCCAGGGCCGGAGCGCCGATGCCCTGGGAGATGTAGCCGAGCAGGTAACCGCCGGAGACCATGCTCGCGCGGTGGTGTGGCGCGGCGTACCGGTTCAGGATGGTCAGCCCGCCGGCGAAGTCGAAGGAGTATCCGATTCCGGCACAGGCCGAGGCGAGGAAGAAGACCACGATCGAGTGCGTCGTACCGGTGACGACGAACAGCCACACCGCGCCGGATGAGAAGACGGCGCCAACGATCACGGCGGTCCACAGGTCCAGTCTCTTGGCCAGCAAGGCGGTGGCCGAGATCGAGATAGCGAAGACGGACAGCAGTGCACCGGTGAGTAGGGCGTTGTCCGAACGCGCGAGTTGATGAGCGATCTTGGCGCCGAGCGGAAGCACCAGCGATCCGAGCATGAACGACGAGGCGAACGCGATCGAGCCGGCCGCGAAAATCCCGCGGTTGCCGCGCGGGATGACGATCGCGCGGATCCGCCAGCGCGATCGCGCCTCGTCGGGTGTGTGCCGCGGCAACCTGAGGGCGAAGAAGACGACGACAAGGATCATCAGCGCCAGCACGACGAAGGTCAGGCGGAGCGGGTACGGCGCGTATTGCGACAACCCGCCGCCGACCAGCATCGCGAGTGCGATGCCTGAGGCGGAGACGGCGGTGCCGATCGCGCCGGCGCGCTTGTCGGCGCCGGCTGCGCTGAACTCGACCATGGCCACGCTCGCCGGGCTGAGTGACAGGCCGACGCCGAGCCCCATGAAGGCGCGACCGACCAGCAACAGGGTGACGTCCCTGGCCAGGACGAACAGCACTACGCCCACAAGTTCGGCGGCCAGGCCCAGCAGTATCGCCGCCCGCCGGCCGATGTGGTCGGACAGGTTTCCGAAGATGACAAGGACAGGGATCAGTGCGATCGGATAGGCGGCGAAGATCCAGGCCACGGTGGTCGACGTGACGCCCCAGTCGGCCTGATAGAGCGGGTAGATCATCGTCGGGCACGCGCTGGTCCACAGCGCCAGCGCGACGACCGCGCCGGCTGTCCAGAAACTGGCGCGCTCACTGAGCGATCGCACGGATCCTCCAAGTGCTGCGGCAGACCGCCGCCTAGCTGAGTTGATTTTCTGAACCTAGCATCTTCTGGGTATAGTTTCATAACTCAGCTCGAAAGGCGGGACGACATGCCAAAGTCGCTAGGCAAGGACTCGACCTGCTCGATCGCGCGCAGCCTCGAAGTGCTTGGCGACCGCTGGACGCTGCTGATCCTGCGCGAAGCGCTGATCGCGGGATCGACCCGGTTCCAGGAGTTCCGCGAGGCACTTGGCATCGCCCCGAATCTGCTGACCCAGCGGCTCACGTTCCTGATCGACGAGGGTCTGCTGACCCGTCGTACGTATCGGGAAGAAGGCGCGCGGGCGCGGGACGAGTACGTTCTGACCGAGACCGGCCGCAGTCTCAACCTGGTGATCGCCGCGCTCAGCGATTGGGCAAGGACGTGCCGGCCGCGTCCGGACGGGACTTCACCGGCGTTTGTTGTCGAGGACTCCGGAGCGCCGGTGCGATTGGCGTTCGTGACGGGGGACGGCGACCAGGTGAACGCGCAGCGGTTGGTCGCCCGTCGTACCCCCGATCGTGAACTCGCCGGCCCCTGACGCTGCGCCGCCTGACTCGTGGTCGGTACGTCAGTGGCGTGAGCGCCTGGGGTCCGACTTGTCTTGAACTGCCTGACCGGGGACGACTGCCGGACAGGGCCCGCTCTGACTGACCCGCGCCTAGTGGCTGATCCGGTAGGCAGTGGTGATGTCCCACAGGGTGGCGCGCGGATCTTCGGTCGGCAGGACGGTGCGGCTTGGCGTGCTCGGTAGCCTCGCCCGCGCTGCGTGTGGTGTCTCGCTGTGCGACGGGGATGTTTCTGAGAGTGAGCGTGGTTTGTTTACCTCGCGCACATCTCGGGTGCTCGCTGTATTGGGCTCAGGGCGGCTGTCGGCTCACAGAATTGGTCGCGGCTCTGATGCGTAGTCAGGGCCGGCCCATCGTGTGAGGAGGAATCGTGATACGCAAGCGCATCGCGGCCGTGGTCTGTGCGGCGGCCGGCGTCATCGCTTCGGTGACGGTTGTCCACGGTAGCTCGTCCCCCGCGCAAGCGGCGACCAGCGTCCCGGTCTTCGACCACATCGTGTTGGTGATGTTCGAGAACCACGCGTACTCGCAGATCAACGGCAGCTCCAGTGCCCCGACGTTCAACAGCCTGGCGAGCCAGGGCGCGAAGTTCACGCAGGCGTACGGCGTGACGCACCCCAGCGAGCCCAACTACCTGGCGATCTTCTCGGG
This sequence comes from Kribbella sp. VKM Ac-2566, assembly GCF_004366005.1. Lineage (NCBI taxonomy): Bacteria > Bacillati > Actinomycetota > Actinomycetes > Propionibacteriales > Kribbellaceae > Kribbella > Kribbella sp. VKM Ac-2566. The sequence goes on from NZ_SODT01000013.1 coordinate 378,084, forward strand.
AAAGACGCAGGGCATCACCGACGACAGCTGCCCGCACACCTTCAGCGGGAACAATCTCGGCAACCAGCTGATCGGCGCGGGCAAGTCTTTCAAGGGTTACTCGGAGAGCATGCCGTCCGACGGCTACACCGGTTGCTCGAGCGGCACGTACCGGCGCAAGCACAACGGCTGGGTCGACTTCAGCAACGTACCGGCGGCCAGCAACCTGAGGTACTCCGTCTTCCCGAGCTCGACCAACTACGCCAGTCTGCCGACGGTGTCGTTCGTAAGCCCGAACATGTGCAACGACATGCACGACTGCTCGGTCGGCACGGGTGACACCTGGCTGAAGAACAACCTGACGGCGTACGCGTCCTGGGCGAAGACACACAACAGCCTGCTGATCATCACGTTCGACGAGGACAACGGCAGTTCGTCGAACCACATCTTCACCGCGTTCGTCGGCGCGCACACCCAGGTCGGCACCTTCTCCAACCAGATCAACCACTACAACGTCCTGAGCACCATCGAGAGCGCGTACGGGCTGACGCACCTGAACTCGGCCGCGGAGATCACCAACGTCTGGAACTGATCATCGACACCGCTCCCGGCACGTCCGCGAGCGGGGTCCGACATCGCCACGGAGGTGATCCTCGTCGTGTACCTGTCCTCGATCGACCGTCCGCACGCCGCGCACCCGTCGCGTCGACGATCGCTGTTCCTCGTGAGCGGCAACGTATTCGCACTCGGCGCGGTCAGCCTGATCACCGACATCTCTTCCGAGATGGTGACCGCGGTGCTGCCGGTGTACCTGATGATCGGCCTGCACCTGAGCCCTGCCGTGTACGGCGTGGTCGACGGCACCTACACCGGCGCGACGGCGCTGTTGCGACTGGTCGGCGGGTACGTCGCAGACCGGACACGCCGGCGCAAGTTCATCGCGGGACTCGGCTACGGGTTCTCGGCGGTGGCGAAACTCGGCCTGCCGGCCGCGGGCAACGCCGTCGGCGTGATCGGCGCGGTGATCGCGATCGACCGCACCGGCAAGGGCCTGCGGACGGCGCCGCGCGATGCACTGATCACCTTGTCCACGCCGCCGCAGTTGTACGGCCGCGCGTTCGGTGTGCATCGGATGATGGACACCGTCGGAGCGTTCGCCGGGCCGCTCGTGGCGTTGGGCATTCTGGCGGCGACGGCTCAGGCGTACGACGCGGTGTTCGTGGCGAGCTTCTGCATTGCGGCGTTCGGCGTACTCGTGCTGGTGCTGTTCGTGCGGGACCGCGGCGGCGAACAGCCGTCGAAGGGCACAGTGGCGCTCTCATCGCTAGGCGGTCTGCTGCGGATTGCGCCGGTACGTCGGCTGGTGCTGGCCGCGTGCCTGGCTGGAATGGTGACCATCGGCGACGGCTTCGTCTACCTGTTGCTGCAGCGGCGGGAGGACCTCAGTGTCGGCTGGTTCCCGTTACTTGCTGTCGGCACCAATCTCTCCTACCTGCTGCTCGCCACGCCGCTGGGCGTGCTCGCCGACAAGATCGGTCGGCAGAAGGTCGTGCTGGCCGGATACACCGCGCTGATGCTGGTCTACCTGTTGCTGTTCGGACCGTTCGGTGGCTGGCCGCTGCTGGTTGTCGTGCTGGCGCTGTACGGGCTCTTCTACGCGTCCACGGACGGCGTACTGATCGCTCTGGCCGGACCGGTACTGCCTACCGGAGTACGTACGACGGGGATCGCGCTGATCCAGACCGGGCAGGCGATGGCGTACCTGGTGTCGTCGGTGCTGTTCGGGTTGGCGTGGACGGTGTGGGGACCGGCAAGTGCGATACGGATCGCTGCGGTGCTGGTTGCTGTGGCGGTGTTCGCGGTTGCTTTGCTCCTGCGCGGAATCCCGTCCACCGACGCCGACGAGGAGGAGCCGGCATGACACGGCGGATAGTGCTCGCCCTGGTCGGCGCCGTTGTGCTGGCCATGGTCGCGGTCGGGTACGGCGTACTCACGAGCGCGCGCGAGCACACGACGGTGGCTGCGGCCAATGCGCTGAGCCTCGTGGGGCCGCGGATCATGTTCCGCAGCACAGCACCGGACAGCAAGGGGCACCTGGCCTTGGTGGCGAAGGACGATCCGGACGGGCCGCGCTCGGTTTCCGCACTCGGCTGTCTGCGGGTGTACGCGGCCGGAGGCACCGGCGCCTGCCTGCGACAAGACGGTGCGTTGACCACGTTCCAGATCGCCATCCTGGACCGGAACCTGAACGTGGAGAAGGCGATTCCCCTGGTCGGCGTACCGAACCGGACCCGGGTGTCCGGCGATGGGCGACTGGTGGCCTGGACAGTATTCGTTGCGGGCGACTCGTACAACCACGGCCGCTTCTCCACCCGCGCCGGGCTGATCGACCTGAGGTCCGACGATATGGTCGACTCGCTGGAATTCCTGTCGGTGACGCTGGACGGGCACCCTTACACCGCTCCCGACCTCAACTTCTGGGGCATCACCTTCGCCGCCGACGACAATCGCTTCTACGCGACGATGTCCACCGGCGGGAATCGATACCTGGTCGAAGGCGACATCGCGGCAAAGACAGTGCGAACCATCGCGAAGAACGTCGAATGCCCATCATTGTCACCCGACGGAACACGCATCGCCTTCAAGTCGGCGATCGACGGGGACCCCGCGAAGGGATGGCGACTGTCCGTACTCGACCTGGCATCAGGCACGAGAACACCGCTCGCCGAAGCCCGCAGCGTGGACGACCAGCCCGCATGGCTGGACGCGAACACCATCGGCTACTCCATTCCGCGCGGCACCGGCGACTCGGACGTCCGGGTGGTTCCCGCCGACGGCTCCGGCAGCCCACGTCTGCTCATCCCGCACGCAGAATCCCCGGCCGCGCTCGGCTGATCGCGACCCGGGCCGCTTGGGGTCAGCTGGCGAGACTACGGTCACGCGCGAACCGGGAGGAACGCCAGGGGCGGGCCCCCGCTTAGCCCCGCCCCTGACGAGCTTTCCCCGACGCTGTTCAAAACGACCAGCAAGCAGGAAGCGTTACGAGCAGGTGACCGTTCAAACGATGTCTGTCCGGACGCACAGATCGCGTTGTTCAAGGCTACAAATCGCAGGGAGGTGGCCCTCGATTAGCCTGATGACATGACGAGAGATCCGAGTAACGAGGTCAAGGCCGTCACCACCGACCCGAGTGTTGTGGCCGAGGATGCGGACTACGAACTCGACGCCGCGAAGGCCAGCGAACCCGACGACGCGCTCGGTGCCGAATCCGCGGAGCAGTCCTTCGATCCGACCGCGACGACAGCACTTGAGTCGGACCTACAGAATCTGAAGAGCGCCGCGGAGGCGTTGGAAAGCGACTGATCCAAAGGCAGCTGTCCGTCAGGACAATTCGTCCGCCGTCGCGTTCACTGACCTGACGAGGTGACGCGGACCATGATGTTCTTCATCAAGGGTTGATCGCTCTGTCGGCTGTAGTCGTTGTGCGCGACCAGTACGTTCATCTCGGGCATGTAGCCGGCAGCGCTGCCACGAGGTACGTCGTACGCCAATGCCCGGTATTCATGCAGCGAGCGCGTCGTTCCGTCTCGCGCGGTCGCGGTGATGTCGACCAGATCGCCTTCGCTGATTCCGCGGGCGCGCATGTCGTCGGCGTTCATGAGGATCAGGGTGCGCAGGTTCTTCACGCCGCGGTAGCGGTCGTTGTCGGAGTAGATCGTGGTGTTCCACTGGTCGTGCGAGCGCATCGTCTGCAGCACCAGTACGTCGTCCGATGCGGGGATCACGTCGGGGAGCTCAGCGGTGGAGAACTCGGCTCGTCCCGACGGGGTGTGGAAGACGAGTTCCCGTGCAGGTTGGCGGAGGCGGAAACCGAGCGGCCGGCGGACTCTGCGGTTGAAGTCCTCGAATCCGTCGAGCGCCTTGGCCATCACATCTCGGATCCGGTCGTAGTCGTCGACGTACCACTCCCACGGGGTCGAGCTCTCGGGCAGCGTGGCGCGGGCCATCCCCGCGATGATCGCAGGTTCGGACAGCAGGTACGGCGAGGCCGGGCGCTTCCTGCCCGTGGAGAGATGCACCATGCTCATCGAGTCCTCGACCGAGGTGGATTGTCGGCCACCTTGCTGCATGTCCAGTTCGGTCCGCCCGAGACACGGGAGGATAAGCGCCTGCCGCCCGTGCGTGAGGTGGCTGCGATTGAGCTTGGTGCTGACGTGGACTGTCAAGTCGCACTGCTGCAGCCCTTGAGCGGTGAAGGCGGTGTCCGGTGCGGCGAGTGCGAAGTTGCCGCCCATCCCGACGAAGACCTTGACTGTCCCGGTGTTCATGGCCGCGACAACGTCGACTGTGTCCAGGCCGTGCTCGCGGGGTGGTTCGATCTTGCAGGCCTCGGCGAGTCGGTCGAGGAACTGCGGCGTGGGGCGGTGGTCGATCCCGCAGGTGCGGTTGCCTTGGACGTTGCTGTGCCCGCGTACCGGCGACGGTCCGGCGCCTTCTCGTCCTAGATTTCCGCGCAGCAGTAGGAGGTTGACGATCTCGCGGACGGTGTCGACGCCGTGCTCGTGCTGGGTGACGCCGAGGCACCAGCTGATCAGAGTGCGCTTGGACCGGGAGTAGATCTCGGCCGCACGCCGGATGTCGGTCTCGGACAGGCCGGACTGCCGTTCGAGGTCGCTCCATTCCGTTGCTTCGCACAGCTCGCGGTACTTTTCGAAGCCGTGCGTGTGGCGCTCGAGGAAGACTTCGTCGAGCGCCTTCGGATCGGACCGGTGCTCCTCCAGCACGGCCTTCGCAATTCCGCGGAGTAGGGCGAGGTCGCCCCCGGGCCGGACCTGGAGATTCAGCGTGCTCGTCGGTGTGGACTTGAACAGGGCCATGTCGACGATCTCGTGCGGCACAATGGTCCGCCGGGCCGCGGCCTCGACCAGCGGATTGATGTGCACGACCTGCGCCCCGCGACGATACGCGTCGGACAGTGCGGTCAGCATTCGCGGGGCGTTCGAAGCCGCGTTGACGCCGATGATGAACAGCGCCTCGGCGGACTCCCAGTCCTTGAGATCGGCCGTGCCCTTCCCGGTGCCCAGTGCGGCCTGGAGTGCGCGGCCGGACGCCTCGTGGCACATGTTCGAGCAGTCCGGCAGATTGTTGGTGCCGTACTCGCGGGCCATCAACTGGTAGAGGAACGTGGCCTCGTTGCTCAGCCGCCCGGAGGTGTAGAACGCCGCTTGGTCCGGACTGTCCAGGGCTCGGAGATTCTGGCCGATCAGTTCGAACGCCGCCTGCCATTCGATCGGTGCGTAGCGATCGGTCGCAGCGTCGTACACCATCGGTTCGGTCAGCCGGCCGACGTCCTCCAACGCGAAGTTCGTCCAGGTCTCGAGCTCGGCCATGGTGTGTTCGGCGAAGAACTCGCGCCCGGCGCGCTTCGGAGTCATCTCCCAGGAGACGTGTTTGATGCCGTTCTCGCAGATGTCCAGTTTCAGCCCGTCGGTGGCATCGGGCCAGGCGCAGCCGGGACAGTCGAATCCGCCGCTGTCGTGGTTCATGGTGAGCATGGCACGGGTTCCGGATACAACCGTGTGTTCTCGGCCGAGCACCCGAGCTACCGACAACGCAGCACCCCAGCCGGCGGCCGGGTGGTGGTAGTCCTTCTGCGACCACTCCCGGTCGGTCGTCGGTCCATCACCGCCCGCGCGGACGTCGTCCACCGTGTCGTCGCTCATCGCTACCGTGCTCCCTGCTCGCGGATCAGGACTGCTTTGAGGTTAGTTACGAGTCTGCACCCGAGGGTGCGACGGGAGGAGACGTTGTGGACGCCGACGAACGATGTTGTCCCTCGCGACAGCTCTCCGATCCGGTGTCCGTCCGGACGGCCGTCGGCTCGTTAGTTGTGGCCGTGGGTGGTGGTTGCATCCGGGCTGATTTGAACGGCGTACGACGCTGCGGCCAGTTCGGCGGCGTCGTTCGGGTCCGACAGTGAACGTCCGGTGAGTTCTTGCAGTCGACGGAGCCGGTAACGAACTGTGTTCGGATGGCAGTGCAGCACACGGCCGGCGTGCTCGGCCGAGCCGTCGTGATTCAGATAGGCGGTGAGCGTTTCCAGCAGGATGGCGCGGTCGTCGGACGGCAATGCGAGTACGGTTCCGAGGACAGCCTGGGTGATCCGCCGTCCTTCAGCCGGGTCCAACGCCAGGAGTGCGGCCAGCGGGCTGGGGTCGAACAGGCGCACCTCGGCGCGACCCGCCGGAACTGCGCTGAGCGCCGTACGTGCCAGGTGCAGGGCTCGCGGGGTGTCCGACAACGACGGGTACGGCGGACTCACTCCGGTCCGTGCCGTCACGGTTTCGCGCAGTGTGGACAGGACTCGGTCCTGCTGCTCGAGGGGGACTGCCACTAGCCCCAGCTGTAGGGCAGGGGTCAATCGCCAACCGGAGACCACACCACGATCGGACAGTCGGCGTTCGATCCCGGGCAGGCTCTCCTCGGCCAAGCCACGGGTTTCGGCGGCGACGACGATCAGTTGCGCGCCTGGTGGGAGTCCGAGCAGCGATGCGGCCTCCCAAGGCCCACCATCGGGTCCTGGTTGACCAGTGAGCAAAGCTTCGACCAGCGCGCCCCGGCGCTGCTGGCGGGCGAGCAGGATCTCTGCGGTTGCCGCGCGGTAGGCCTCGGTGACCGCGAGTGCGTGTTCGTCGGTGAACTGCCAGATCAGACTGGCTGCTGACAGTAGGGCGTCAACCGCTGACTGGCCACGGCTCTCGCGGGCGTGCGCGACCAGGGCATCCCAGAGGGTCGCGAAGCAGATCCGGTACGCCTGGAGTACCTCGGGCAACGGCGCAGACTGCTGGGCGCGCCGACGCCCGGTGTCTCGTGGAGCGGCGAGATCGCGCGGTTCCTCGGGCGCGCGGAGGGCGCTGACCAGGAACCGAAGGTTATGGCCGACCGAGCGGCGCAGGTCGGCGACCGATACCACCGCGCCACCGTGGTAGAAGGGCACTCGGGCCAGGATCGCGGTGCAAGCGTTCTCCGCGAGTTGGGGCAACTGTGACTCGGCCCAGGCGGCGAGATCAGCCAGGTCGGTCGGTTGGTTGTCGCTCATGTCCTCGCTCTCATGACAGGTCGTGCTCTTCTGCTATCTCAGCACACCGTCGGCCAGGAGGCATTGACCCGCGACAGTGGGTTGTTGGCCGTTGGCCGGTCCAACACAGTGTCGGCAGTTGACCGACGCCGACTTCTGGCGCGCCGGACAACGGCAGCAGTAACGTCGAACAAATCCCACTGCGATCTACCGCCGGCTTGCCCGGCCGGCGGTAGCGTTCCAGCGTGCCTGAGGATCCCGGCACGGGCTGATGCCTGAGGCAACAAGAACCGTGCCGGCGGACGACCGAGACGGACGGAGACGGACATGGCGAAGGCAGTCGGTATCGACCTGGGCACCACCAACTCGGTGATCGCCGTCGTGGAAGGCGGCCAGCCCACGGTGATCCCGAACAGCGAAGGATCCCGCACCACACCCTCGGTGGTGGCGTTCACCGATGACGGTGAGCGTTTGGTGGGTAACCTCGCGCGGCGGCAGGCGATCCTGAACCCGAAGGGCACGATCTACTCGGCGAAGCGGTTCATCGGCCGGCGGTACGACGAGGTCACGAGTGAGATGACCGCGGTGTCGTTCGATGTGGTCGAGGGGCCGGACGGGTCGGTGCGGTTCGACGTACGGGGGAAGCTGTACGCGCCGGAGGAGATCTCCGCGCTGGTGTTGCGCAAGCTCGTCGAGGACGCGTCGAAGTTCCTGGGGGAGAAGGTGACCGAGGCGGTCATCACGGTTCCGGCGTACTTCAACGACACGCAGCGGCAGGCGACCAAGGACGCCGGGAAGATCGCAGGTCTGGAGGTACTGCGGATCATCAACGAGCCGACCGCGGCGGCGCTGGCGTACGGGCTGGACAAGCAGGAGAACGAGACCGTTCTGGTGTTCGACCTGGGTGGCGGCACGTTCGATGTCAGCGTTCTGACGGTCGGTGACGGTGTGGTCGAGGTGTTGTCGACGTCGGGTGACGGGCATCTGGGTGGTGACGACTTCGACCGGCGGCTGGTCGACTACCTGGCGGACGAGTTCAAGAAGACCGAGGGGGTAGATCTGCGGGAGGACGCGCAGGCGTTGCAGCGGTTGTTCGAGGCGGCCGAGAAGGCGAAGGTCGAGCTGTCGTCGGTGTCGCAGACGCAGGTGAACCTGCCGTTCGTGACCGCGACGTCGACGGGTCCGAAGCATCTGGTGGTGACCGTGATGCGGTCGACGTTCGACGAGATCACGCATGATCTGGTGGAGCGATGCCTGGGGCCGGTGCAGCAGGCGATGGCGGACGCGAAGGTGACGGCGAACGACATCGACGAGGTGATCCTGGTCGGCGGGTCGACGCGGATCCCCGCCGTACAGCAGCTGGTCCGGCGGTTGACGGGTGGCAAGGACCCGAACATGACCGTGAATCCGGACGAGGTGGTCGCGATCGGCGCCGCGACGCAGGCCGCGATCATCAAGGGTGAGCTGAAGGACGTGCTGCTGCTCGACGTGACGCCGTTGTCGCTGGGTGTGGAGACGCTGGGCGGGATGATGACGAAGGTCATCGAACGGAACACGACGATCCCGGCGCGGCGGACGGAGACCTTCAGTACGGCGGAGGACAACCAGAACGCGGTCGACATCGTGGTCCTGCAGGGCGAGCGGGAGCGGGCCGCGGACAACCGGGTGATCGGACGGTTCCGGCTGGAGGGGATCCGGCCGGCGGGGCGTGGTGAGCCGCAGGTCGAGGTCACGTACGACATCGACGCGAACGGGATCCTGAACGTGTCGGCGAAGGACAAGGACACCGGGGTCGAGCAGCGGATCACGATCACCGAGAGCTCGGCGCTGGATCCGGGCGAGGTCGACCGGATGGTCGCGGACGCCGAACAGCACCGGACCGAGGACACCCGGCTGCGCGAGGAGGTCGACGCGCGCAACGAGCTGGACGCGGTCGCCTACCAGGTCGACCGCCGGCTGACCGAGCTCGGCGACACGGTCGCGGTGCACGAGAAGGCTCGTGCGGAGACGTTGGTGGCCGATGCGCGGCAGGCGGTGAAGGAAGGTGCTGGGCTCGACCGGGTGCGGCCGCTCACGCAGGAGTTGCAGCAGGTGTACCAGGGCCTGCTGGCCAGCCGGTCCCCAGATGGCCCGCCGCCCGGCCAGTCCGGTAAGCAGGACTCGGCCGCGGACGACGACGTGATCGACGCCGACTTCACGGTCGACTGATGTCGGGCGAGCAGTCGGACACGGCCGCCACCTCAGCTGAAGAATCGGCAGCCGTCGTCGACGAGGAGCCGGACAAGGATGAGGAGATCGCTCGTCTCGACGATCAGTTGCGTCGTACGGCGGCTGACCTGGACAACCTGCGGAAGCGGTACCAGCGCGACCTGGACCGGGAACGGTCCGCCGAGCGTTCTCGGGCTGCGGCCACCTGGTTGCCGGTCGTCGACAACCTCGAGCTGGCTGTGCAACACGCCGACAGCGGCGCGGAGGCGGTCGTCGAAGGGATCAAGGCGGTCCACGCGCAGGCCGTCGCGGCGCTGGGCCGGCTCGGGTATCCGAGGTTCGACCCGGTTGGTGAGCCGTTCGACCCGGCCGTGCACGAGGCCGTCAGCACGATCGCCGACCCGAACGCCGAACCCGGCACGGTGATCGCCGTGGTCCGGCCGGGATACGGGACCGCGGACGAGCTCCTCCGGCCGGCCTCGGTCGTCGTCGCGAAGCAGTAGTGCCATGGCCGACTTCTACGAACTGCTCGGAGTGGGTCGCGATGCGACGGCCGACGAGCTGCAACGGTCGTACCGGAAGCTGGCCCGGCAGTACCACCCGGACATCAACAAGGACCCCGGCGCGGAGGAGAAGTTCAAGCAGGTCTCCGAGGCGTACGACGTACTGTCGGACCCCGACCAGCGGAAACGGTACGACGCGTTCGGCGACGACTTCCGCAGGGTCCCGCCCGATGTCGACCCGGAGGCGTGGGCAAGAGCGCAACGCGCCGGAGCCGGTCGTGGTGCGCCCGGCGGGTGGTGGTCAGGCCAGGACGGCCCGGCGGCGACCGGCAGCCGGGGTGGCTGGAGCGGGTCTCCGGGCTGGGGCGACGGCGCCGGGGACGTGGACCTGGAGGACCTGCTCGGCGGCATGTTCGGGGGCCGCGGGCGGCGGCAGTGGGGACCGATCCCGGGCGCCGACCAGGAGGTCGAGCTCGAGCTCACCGTCCCCGAGGCCTACAACGGTGGGCAGCGGCGGCTGACGATCTCCGGCCCTGACGGCGAACGTACGGTCGAGGTTTCGATCCCGGCCGGGGTGATCGACGGTCAGCGGATCCGGCTGGCCGGTCAGGGCGGTCAGGGGAGTGGCGACGCGCCGGCGGGCGACCTGTACATGGTGGTCAGGCTGCTCCCGGACAAGCGGTACCGAGTCGAAGGCCGCGACATCTATGTCGACCTGCCGGTGTCCGCCTCCGAGGCCGCGCTCGGCGCGCGTGTCGCGCTCGAGACGCCAGGCGGCGAGGTGAAGCTCCGTGTCCCTGGCGGGACGTCGAGCGGGAAACGCCTGCGGTTGAAGGGCCGCGGCCTGCCGGCGAAACGGGCGCCCGGTGATCTGTACGCCGAGATCCGGATCGTGATGCCCGACAAGCTCTCCGACGAGGAACAGCACCTGTTCGAGCAGCTCGCCGCCGCCACGACCTTCGACCCGAGGAGGCAGCGATGAGTAACGCACTGGCCCGGCCGCTGCTGCTGGATCCGGAGGCGTTCGCGCGGCTGACCGGCGTCCATCCGCATCTGGTCGCGCGGTTCGTCGCCCTCGGACTGCTCGAACCCGCGCGGGACGTGTCCGGTCGACTCTGGTTCTCGTACGCCGATGTCGCGGCCGTGGCCCGCATCCAGCGGCTGCGGGCCGCGTTCTCGCTCAACTACGCCGCGGTCGGGCTGGTGATCGACCTGCTCGACCGGCTCGCCGCCCAGGAATCAGCACTTCGTGCCAAACATTCCGGAGGCCGATCATGGACATGAACCGCCTGACGCAGAAGTCGCAGGAAGCCTTGCACGACGCGCAGACCAAGGCGCTGCGTTTCGGGCACCAGCAGGTCGACGGCGAGCATCTGTTGCTGGCGCTGCTGGATCAGCCCGACGGACTGATTCCCCGGCTGCTCACGCAGTCCGGCACCGACCCGGACCGGCTGCGCGCTGATCTCGAGTCCGATCTCAGCCGGCGCCCCAAAGTGACGGGGCCCGGCGCCGAACCGGGACAGGTGTACGTCACGCAGCGCCTGTCGAAGGTGTTCGACACCGCCGAGCGCGAGGCGAAGCGGCTGAAGGACGAGTATGTCTCGGTCGAGCACCTGCTGATGGCGCTGCTCGACGAAGGCGCAGAGACGGCAGCGGGACGGCGGGCGCGCGAACAGGGCCTGACCCGGGAGAAGTTCCTGCAGGCGCTGACCGCAATTCGCGGGAACCAGCGCGTCACGTCGGCCATGCCGGAGGCGGCCTACGAGGCGTTGGAGAAGTATGGCCGCGAACTCGTCGCCGACGCCCGAACTGGGCGGCTCGATCCGGTGATCGGGCGTGATCAGGAGATCCGGCGGACGATCCAGATCCTGTCGCGGAAGACGAAGAACAACCCGGTCCTGATCGGTGAGCCGGGCGTCGGGAAGACCGCGATCGTGGAGGGGCTGGCGCAGCGGATCGCGAACGGCGACGTACCGGAGGGACTGAAGGATCGGGCGGTGTTTGCGCTCGATCTGGCGGCGCTGGTGGCGGGAGCGAAGTACCGCGGTGAGTTCGAGGAGCGGCTGAAGGCGGTGCTCAGCGAGGTCGCGGCGGCCGAGGGACGGATCTTGTTGTTCGTCGACGAGCTGCACACGGTGGTCGGCGCCGGCGCGACCGAGGGCGCGATGGATGCGGGCAACATGCTGAAGCCGATGCTTGCGCGCGGCGAACTGCACATGATCGGCGCGACCACGCTCGACGAGTACCGCAAGCACATCGAGCCGGACGCGGCGCTGGAGCGCCGGTTCCAGCCGGTGGTGGTCGACGAGCCGTCGGTCGAGGACGCGATCTCGATCCTGCGCGGCCTGCGGGAACGGCTCGAGGTCTTCCACGGCGTGAAGATCCAGGACGGTGCGCTGGTCGCCGCCGTCGTACTGAGTCATCGCTACATCACCGACCGGTTCCTGCCGGACAAGGCGATCGACCTGGTGGACGAGGCGTGCGCGATGCTGCGGACCGAGATCGACTCGATGCCGGCCGAACTCGACGAACTGACCCGCAAAGTCACTCGGCTGGAGATCGAGGACGCGGCGCTCTCCAAGGAAGAGGACGCGGCCAGTGAGTCCCGGCTGGAGGAACTGCGCAAGGAACTCGCCGACCTGCGCGCCGAGTCAGACGCGATGCGGGCACAGTGGGAATCCGAACGCCAGGTGGTGCACCGCACCCAGGACCTGCGCGGGCAGATCGAACAACTGCGCCACGACGCCGACCAGGCCGAACGCGAGTACGACCTCAACAAGGCGGCCGAACTCCGGCACGGCAAGTTGCCCGAGCTGGAACGGCGGCTGCTGGCCGAAGAGGACCAGCTCGCCACCAAACAGGGAGGCGGCCGACGGCTGCTGCGCGAGGTGGTCACCGACGAGGAGATCGCCTCGATCGTGTCCCGGTGGACGGGGATCCCGGTCACGCGGTTGCAGGAGGGCGAACGCGCGAAACTGCTGAGGCTGGACGAGATCCTGCACGAACGCGTGATCGGCCAGGACGAGGCCGTCAACGTCGTGGCCGACGCGATCATCCGGGCCCGGTCCGGGATCAAGGATCCGCGACGGCCGATCGGGTCGTTCATCTTCCTCGGGCCGACCGGCGTCGGGAAGACCGAGCTGGCCAAGGCGCTGGCGGCGGCGTTGTTCGACTCCGAGGACAACATCGTCCGGATCGACATGAGCGAATACCAGGAACGGCACACGGTCAGTCGGCTGGTCGGCGCGCCGCCCGGGTACGTCGGGTACGACGAAGGCGGTCAGCTGACCGAAGCGGTACGCCGTAAGCCGTACTCGGTCGTGTTGTTCGACGAGATCGAGAAGGCGCACCCGGATGTCTTCAACACGCTGCTGCAGGTGCTCGACGACGGACGGCTGACCGACGCGCAAGGACGGACGGTCGACTTCCGTAACACCGTGATCATCATGACGTCGAACATCGGGTCGTCGTACCTGCTCGACGGCGTCACGCCGGACGGCCAGATCAAGGAGGACGCCCGGGACGCCGTGATGGCCGATCTGCGGCATCATTTCCGGCCGGAGTTCCTGAACCGCGTCGACGACATCGTGCTGTTCACGCCGCTCACGCTGCCCGAGATCGAGCAAGTGGCCGAACTGATGCTCGGCGACCTGCGCACCAGGCTCGCCGACCAGCAGATGACCCTCGACGTCACCCACGACGCGCTGCGTTTCCTCGCCGAACAAGGCTTCGACCCGGTGTACGGCGCGCGCCCGCTGCGCCGCTTCATCGCCCGCGAGGTCGAGACCCGCGTCGGCCGAGCACTGCTCACCGGCGACGTCGTCGACGGAGCTGTCGTCAAGGTCTCGCTCGACGGCCAGAAACTCGTTGTCGACGTCCAGAACCCACCACAAGCCGCGGCTGAGTAACCCACAACGACAGGGAGCTTCCCCGTCCAGTACACGGCGATCGTCTGCGACGACCTGCGCCAAGTGGAACGGGTGACCGGACGTCTGAGGAAGGAGGGGCTATGACGGCGGAAGCCGACATCGTCAGTTGCCCGCACTGCGGCCAGAAGAACCGGGTGCAGGCGACCGGCGACGGGAAGCCGGTCTGCGGCAAGTGCGGCAAGCCGTTGCCCTGGGTCGTCAACGCCGGCGACCAGGACTTCGCGAAGGTTGTCGAGCAGTCCCGGATCCCGGTTCTGGTCGACGTCTGGGCACCGTGGTGCGGTCCGTGCCGAATGGTCAGCCCGGTGCTCGAACAACTCGCCACCGAGAAGGCCGGCGACATCAAGCTGGTGAAGATCAACGCCGACGATGCGCCGGAACTGTCGCGCCGGTTCGACATCCGTTCCATCCCGACCCTGATGGTGTTTCGGTCCGGGGAAGCGGTCGCCACCCAGATCGGTGCCACGCCGGCCGCCGTACTGCGTCCTTGGCTCGAGGATGCCCTGAGCAACTGATTCGTCCACTGACCCACCGGTCCGGCAGGCCGGCCAACAGAACCGCAGGAGCAGCACATGTTCAACCACCGACGCGATCTACAGTTTGCTTGCCGGCCCGACCGGCCTGATCTCCGGTACGCCGACCGCCTGGAACACGTTCTCGCCGATCAGTATCACGAGATCACGGTCGCCACCCACTACCTGAGCGGCTGGACCGCGCCGGTTCCCGGCCGCTACCGCGACACGCTCGTTCACCTCGGCGTGGATCAGGTCGCGATGGTCGAGATGCTCGCCACGATGATTGCGCGACTACTGGAAGGCGCACCCGCGGAAACCGTTGACCGGGTAATACGGGCGAACCCGATGGTCGCGGCCGTGATGGGCGGAACCGACCTGGAGAGCGTGCTCGTGTCAATGGCCGGTCGGCAGCCTGAGGAGCCGGCGAGTGCCGGTGCCTTGTCCAATCCGTGGCGTCAGGCGGGCACGACCGATCGGCAGAACCTGCTCGCCGACTTCCTTGCGAACGCCCATGCCGAGAGTGATCACCGTCCGGCCATTCGCGACTTGCGTGACGGTAGCGACGACCCGGACATCCGGCTGCTGCTGTCGTGTCTGCTCGCCCGCACCGACGAACACCGCCGGGAATGTGCCACGGCGGTGGCGGCCCTCACCGAGGAGCCGGAGGAGCGCGTCTATCCAGGGAAAGCTCGATCGCGCGACATCCAACCGAAGAAGACGGGAGCCGCAGATGACTGACGGTCAGTTGCAACGTGATGTCAACGACGCGATCTTCTACGACCCGAAAGTCGACAGCGTCGCGATCGTATCCGCCGTCGAGGGCGGTGTCGTGACGTTGCGCGGCACGGTCGGCAGCCTGCGCGAGAAGCTCGAGGCACAGAACGACGTACAGCATGTCGCCGGAGTCACCGGCGTACACAACGACCTGGTGGTGACTCCACTGGAGGCTGCATCACGAGACGATGCGGACCTGCGTGGCGCCGTACTGCAGGCCCTGGTTCTCAACGCCGGCGTGCCGTCGACGATCGACGCGAAGGTCGCTGACAGTTGGGTCACGTTGACCGGCACGGCGAGCTGGCAGCACCAGCGCGACGAGGCCGTGTCCGTGGTCAGCAAGATGGAGTCGGTGAAGGGCGTCACGAACGACGTTGAGCTTGTGATCACTGAACCCATCGCTCCCGACGTCAAGCAGTCGATCGTCGACGCTCTGCAGCGCAATGCGCGGGTCGATGCCAAGGGCATCACGGTCGAGATCGACGGGACGACGGTGGTGCTGGGCGGGACGGCGACCTCGTTGGCCGAACGCCTCGAAGCCGCCTCGGCCGCCTGGGCCTCCCCAGGAGTCACCGAGGTGATCAACAACATCGCGATCGTCAACTGATTCCGTGAAGACGCGGAGACCATGGTGAGAGGCGGCCTGCCGACGACGGCGGCTTCCCGGCTGTTCGTGTCGCTTGTCGCCGGGTGCGTCCTCGGAGCAGTTGTCGCGCTGATCTGGAACCTGCCCTTGGGAGTGCTGTCGGGCATCGCGGCGATCGCTGCGGCGTTCGTCGTCACCGGCGTACTCGTCTTGTGGCCGATGACATCGGACGCCACACACCGCTTCGTCGGCCGCGAGGACTTCCGGCCGGACGTCGAGGAGTTGGCCGTGGTGGCGGCGACACTCGGCGGCCTGACCGGCATCGCCCTACTACTTGTACTCGGTGACTCGCACAGCCAGAATTCTGCCGCCGCTATCGGCCTCGCCGGCGTCTTCATGAACTGGGCCGTCCTGCACATGATGTACGCCGCCCGCTACGCGCACCTCTACTACCGCCAGCCCGCCGGCGGCATCGACTTCAACGGCGACGAATCGCCTGCCTACCGTGACTTCTTCTACTTCAGCTACAACCTCGGCATGACCTACCAGGTCTCCGACACGAGCGTCTCCAGCTCAGACATCCGCTCAGTCGTACTACGGCATTGCCTACTCTCGTACGCCTTCGGAACTGTCATCCTCGCCGCGACCATCAACCTCGTCGCGGGCATCGTGACAAGGTAAGGCGCCCGTCAACCCCTGCACAACGATGTCGGGGACCTGCCGGACGTCGCCCGGCAACACCAGCCCGGAGTTGGAGCTGCTCGGTGCGATCCCTTGGACCCCGGCTGCGACGGAGCCCTGAAACACGCGAAAGGTTGCGGGTCGACGTCGAGTTCGGTCCCCCGCGACGTCGAACAGCGGTGGCGACGTTTGTTCATCTCGTCAGGAGCTCCTCCACCCGGTCAGGTGCGGCGGTGCCGACGTGGACAGTGTCACCGAGTTTCAGGATCACGTCGGCACATCGGTCGGCGGCATCGACGACCTGTTTGCTGCCGATGAACCGGATCATGGTCAGCGCCTCAGTGGCTTGCCGGAGCGGTCTGGATCGAGGCTGCCTGCTGCACTACGCGGAGCGTTGTCAGGGGAAGTACACGCGCCCTGGCTTGCTGTGTCCTTCGTCATGAGTTCCCGCGTTGCCATGGCGATGTCGCTGAGTCGGGTCCAGGAGTAAGCAGGTCAACGGCAACTTTCAGGTAGTGGTGCGGCACGACGACAGGCATGGCCTGGTAAAGCGGGGGTTACGGGTTCGAGTCCCCTCACCGGCGCTTGTGTGATCTCTCAGGAGATACCGGAGAGACCGGACCCTTATCGGGGGTCCGGTTTTCTGTTTTGGGTGGTCCTGGGGGTCGGCCGAGGGGGTTGGTAGTCGCGGGTGGGGACGAGGGTGAGCTCGCGGAGGAGTTCTCCGGTGGCGGCGTTGATGATGCGGATGTGGAGGTCGTCGACGAGCTTGACGACGGGGGTTTCGGCGTGTTCGGTGCCGATGGGGATGTGGTGGAGGCGGCCGGCGCGGCGCAGGGTGAGTTTGCCGGCGGGGTCTGAGATGTCGTGGAGCACGCGGTAGTGGGTGTCGGTGCTGCGGTCGGTGCCGGGGCTGGCTTTGGGGCGGGCCTGGAGGCAGCTTGGGTTCGAATGATCGTCGCAACGAGGGTGGTCGGTGCTCCGTGACAGTTCCGTGGGACGTCGGCAAGCATTGGGAACCGACGGCAAATGCCGAGTGGCAAAGCCGCAGGTCAGGGACGGATCGGTGCTTCGGGCTGGGCTGTTCTGGCGAGCACCGAGGAGATCTACACCTTCTTCGAAGGCACGTCCGACAGCCAGCGGTTGGTGATCGCCCGTGCGATCTCAGGCATGCGTATCCGGTGGGTGTTCGCGCGGGCAGGGCGTGGTTTGAGGTTGGTTCGCAACTGCCGGTCGTGAGTTGGACTTTGTCGCGGGTGAGGTGCTGGGGTGAGTCGGCGTCGGCTGGCCTATCAGGGGTGGCGATGCGCGAACGCAGCTGGAGGTTTGACTTGGTGTCGGTGTTCGCGGTGGGCTTCTTCGCATAGCCGCTTGGTGCGGTCAGTGGCGTACGCGGTAGCGGAGGTGGAGTACTCGGTTGCCCTGGATCACCATGTCGGGGTTCTCCAGTACGTGCTGTGCGTTGACTGGGCCGAAGTAGGGTTTGCCGGAGCCGAGGACTACGGGTACTACGTCCATGCGGACCTCGTCGATAAGACCTGCGGCGAGCATTTGGCCGCCGACGTTGCCGGCGGCGACCTCGACTGTGCGGTCGCCTGCGAGCTCCTGTGCCTTGGCCATGGCTGCTTCGACGCCGTTGACGAAGTGGAACGGCGCCTCGGGGTTCCAGCCCTCGGGTGCCGGTCGGTGTGTCACGACGACTACGTGGTCGATCCCGCTTGGAGGTTTGCCGTCCCAGCCGTCCGTCAGGTCGAAGACGTGGCGGCCGGCGATTGTCACCCCGATCTGGTCCCAGTACGCCCGGGTGTAGTCGTAGGACGCCTGCGACACCTTGAGTACGCCGCTCTCGTCCAACGGGATGTCACCGCCGGTCAACCAGTCGAACAGCGGTCCGGGCTGGTCATTGTCGTCCGCGACGAAGCCGTCCACCGACACCGAGCTGTACATGACCACCTTGCCCACGGGACTCTCCTCTGCTTCGGGGTGTCCCCAAATTAGCGTGTCGTGAGCTTGTGGTTCTTGTAAGAAATCAATCGGCCGGCAGTGGCCAGCCTTCGAACACGTGGCCGGGATGTTCGCGCAGGAACCGCTGCCGGACTTCGACGTACCGGGTCGGTGTGAGCCCGGTGAACTCCCGGAACTCGTGGCCGAAGTGGGCCTGGTCGAAGTAGCCCGCGCGACCGGCGAGGTCGCCCCAGTCGATCGGTCCGGCGGGGTCGATCGTGAACACGGCGGCGGCGAAGCGGTAGGTGCGGGCCAGCCGCTTCGGCGTGACGCCGATGAGCTCCTTGAACCGCTGCGTCAGATGAGTGCTGCTGACACCGGCTGCCACGCTGAGGTCGCCGATCGCCACAGCCCCGCTGGTCGCCGCGATGACACTGCTCGTACGGCGGACCAGACCCAGGCCGGCGGTCTCGCGCAGCCGTCGCATGAGCTCGTCCTCGAGGAGGGTTAGCATCTCGTGCGGTCCGTTCGCCGTGGCCAGCCTGTCCTGCAGCTCAGCAATGGCGGGTCGGCCCCAAACCTGCTCGATCGTCACCGGCCGGTCACACAGCTCGGCAGCGGGCATCGGCAGGAACGGCGCCAGCCCCCATGGCTTGATGTGCACGCCGACGGAACGGGTCGGGAGTGGGTAGCCGAACTCCAACGCGCGGGTGGGCATGGTGACCACGCAGCCGTCGGCGTACTCGGTCGTCTCGATGTCGGTGCCGGCGCGGATGCGGAACGGCGCCCCGAGGTTGACGATGAGCAACGCTGCCGGCATCGGCGGCAGGGTCAGGCGGGCGTACGGCGGCGCTCCCTCCAGGTAGTAGAGGTCGTCGATCAGCCCGTCCAGCGGCGGTCGCGGCACTCTGGACACGTACTCCATGCCCACAGCATCGCCGACGACCCGCCGGCATCGCGTGCCGGGCTGGTCCAGCCGCGCCGCCGACCTCGAGCCGGCGCCGATCCCGGCCGCAGACATTTGCGTGGGTTACTCATCTTCGCAGCGGATGCCGTGGCTTCTGAGGAATGTGCGGATCTGGGTGGAGTGGAGCTGGAGGTGGACGACGCCCTGAACGAGGACGGCCGCTAGCGACGTTCCGCCGTTTCGGTGCGGCTCGGCGAGGTGCGCGGCGGCCTGATCGTCGGTTAGGTCTGCGAAGAGCGTGTCGACCTTCCGCCGACAGTGGTCGATGTAGGCGAACACTTGGTCGCGAGAGTACGTCGGCGGGACAACGTAGCCGTCCTCGTCGCCGCGCGAGAACGGGGCTGGCGGTGCCCAATCAGTCTCGGTGGTGGACAGGTCGAGGTCGGTGAACCAGAGCGCGTGGGAGGCGGTTCGCCACACGGCAGAGGAGGCCTGGAGCTTGTGCGCGCGGACCGCTGGGTCATCGAACGGTTGCCCGTCACGATCGGTCGGAGGCCACGCCCACTGGTCGGTCTTCTTTACCTCGTAGATGCTTGCCTCCCAGAGGGCATCTGGACAACCGCGCAGGACGATCGCCAGGTCATCGAGGGTTGACCTGTACTGTGCCGCGACCACAGAGCACCAAGCCGTAGCCGTCCCTGACCCCTCCGTCGTGTCCGCTGTCCCGGGGCTGGCCATCCTGGTCTCCCTTGCGCCGTCGTCCTGGGTCCGAACTCGTCGGCGACGCTACAGCAGGCATCGGACAGACTTGTGCCCTGCTTCTGGAGGTCCGGCCCCGGATGCTCGCCGGCAGCCGATTGCTCGCCGCAGGCGCACTCTTCCTGATTGGCCTGTGACGGCGGCGTTGCCTGGTCAACAGTCACTGGACCATGGGATACGCCAGTTAGGCAGTTGGCTTTGGTGATCCGGGGTTGGATCTGGAGCGCTTCTAGGCGGTGTGGATGTGGCGGCGTCGGTAGAGCCACATGGCGGCGAGGGCGATGCCGGCTCCGCCGAGGGCTGATGCGCCGGCTTGGAATGCTTCGGCTGCGTTGTCGTCCGAGACGATGGTGGTGGTGGCGGCGGGCTGGGCCGGGACCGCGTAGGTCGACGGGTTGGGATCGTGCGGTGCGACCGCGGCGGGAGCGGGGTACGGCAGGTCCTTGGCGTTCGACTCCGCCGATGTGAACGCGAGCGCGGCGACGGCGAGGACGGGTGCGGTGACGATGATGCGCTTGTGGTTCATGGTTTCTCCTTGTGGAGAGGTTGGTGGTTCGACCACCGTCCGTCGGCGGGAGTGTTCAGCACATCGGGCATCCGCGCGCGGGTCGCCGCGGTGTTTCCTTAGACGGCCGTTGCCGATGCCTTACCGGCCCCTCTGTTCGGGCGCATGATGGGGGAGTGGGTGGGGCGATGATCGGGCGCGAGAGGGAGCTCGCGCTGCTGGGGGAGCTGACGGCTGGACTGTCTGGAGTGTCGGCCGTCGCGATCGTGCGCGGTGACGCGGGGATCGGGAAGACGACACTGGTGCGTGCCGCCGTGGCGGATGCTGCTTCCGCCGGGCTGAGGATCCTGAGCGGTGCCTGCGCGCCACTGTCCGGTGCTGTCGCGTACGGCGGACTCGACGCGGCGCTCGGGGTGGGCCGGGATACCGACGGCGAGG
The DNA here is from genome assembly GCF_004366005.1 of Kribbella sp. VKM Ac-2566. Lineage (NCBI taxonomy): Bacteria > Bacillati > Actinomycetota > Actinomycetes > Propionibacteriales > Kribbellaceae > Kribbella > Kribbella sp. VKM Ac-2566. The sequence goes on from NZ_SODT01000013.1 coordinate 398,890, forward strand.
TGTTCACGTCGGTCGCGGCGGGTCGAGCGTGGGCCGTCGAGTCGATGATGCGCACAGTGGGCGAGATCGCCGAAGGCGGCGCGGTACTCGTCGTCGAGGACGTGCACTGGGCGGATACGTCGACCCTGGATTTCCTGGCGCACCTGAGCCGCAACCTCCCCCCGAAGGGTCTGCTGGTCCTGCTGACCTGGCGGGACGAGGACCCTGACCCCGAGCACATGCGTTGGCTCGGAGAACAGTTACGCCTTCTGTCGGTCACCGACGTACACCTCCGCCCGCTGACTCTCGAGGAGACCGTTCGTCAACTTCCGGAGTGTTCCGCTGAGGTCGTGGCCGCGGTGTACGCGCGCAGCGCCGGCAACCCTTATCTCAACGCCGAGCTGGCCGGCAGTGGTGCCGAACCGTCGGAGTCGCTGCGCCAGGTACTGGTATCGAGGCTGGATGCCGTCGGGTTGCCCGCACGCATGGTGGTCGCTGCCGCCGCGACCCTTGGCCGAGGTTTGACCGACGATGAGTTGCTCGCCGCGGCCTCCGGTGACGCGGACGCTGTCTGGGAGGCGTGCGCGGCAGGCCTCGTGGTACGGGAGCCCGGACGTGGATCGATGGCCCGTCACCCCGTGCTGGCCGAGGTCGCCTACGAGGGGTTGTTGTCACGTGATCGGCGACAGCTGCACAGCAGGCTGGCGAGGTGCTTGGAAGCGGCTCTGCCCGGCCGGCCGAGCGCGGTCGCAGTCGCGGAAGTCGCTGAGCAGTATCACCGCGCTGAAGACCCCGACCGCGGGCTTGTCTGGTCGGTGCGGGCTGCCATGGCGGCCGAGCAGGGGTATGCGATCGCCGAAGCGGGTCACTGGTACGCCGTGGCCGCGTCCTTGTGGGGCACGGTCCGCGAGGTGCCGGCCGGCGTACCCGAGAAATTGCCCTTGCTCGTCTCCGCGGCGACGCACCTGGGATCTGTTGGTCAGACGGCCTCGGCTACGGCACTGCTGGAAGGCGATCTGACAGCCATGTCCACTACGCGCGAGGACGTGTTGCGCGCTGCGTTGACACGCTGCTGGCTTGGGACCACCGTGGGGGATACCGAGCAGGCACTGCGCGACGTCGAGCTCGCTCAGCGGTTGGCGTCCGTCGACGACGAGCCGACGTGGGCCAGGATCTGCGCTTGCGAGGCGATGGCGCTCGGCACCTGCTCACGGTGGGACGAGGCGGAGGCGCCGGCGCGGGTCGCGCTCGACCTCGGAACGAAGTACTCGGACATCCGCACGGTCGGGAAGGCTCACGCGCTGCTCGGCATGAGGGCGAGTCTCCAGGGCCTGCTCTCCCAAGCCCTCGGACACGACCAGACGGCACTGGCGATCGCGCACAAGCTGGCCGAACCCGAGGATCTCGCGATGGCCGGGATCGGCCTGACCGATGTCTACCTGCGGCTGGGTGACCCGGACCGGGCCATCCAGGTCGCCGGCTTCGTCGGGCAGCGTGTGCGCCGGCTGATGCTGGGCCGGCACTGGCTGGAAGACCTCATGGACGGCAACGTTGTCCAGGCGCTCTACGAGTCCGGGCGGTGGGACGAGGCTGTTGCCTGGATGCCCGAGTCGTCTGCACCGTCCGACCTCGGCTTCTTCCAGGTGATGGCGGTCCACGTACACCTTGCCCGCGGTGACATCGCGGCGGCGGAGCAGTCGCTGCTGCAGGCGGCATCCCTGTGTGAACGTGATCAACCACTGTTCGTTGGGTGGTACGGCGAAGCTCGAACACGCCTGCTGTTGCAGACCGGCCATGCGGAGGAGGCGCTCGAACTGGCGTTGTCAGTGGCCGGCACGGTGCACGCAAGCGCGGACAAGGATGTGGAGGTCGAGCTCCTGCTCACCGGTCTCGAGGCGGCCGCGGCCGTCGGTGCGCCGGATCGCCTCGAGCAGTTGGTGTCGCGACTCGGCGGCGTCACCAAGAGCAGGACCCGAGCGGCCGTGTCCGCCGTGATCGATGGCGAGCGATCGCGCGCCGTCGGCGGCTTCGACCCTGATCCGTGGCTGATCGCGGCGCGGGAATGGTCCGCGCTCGGGCGGCCATACGAGGAGGCGCAGGCACTCCTTCGCGCCGCCGAGGCGGTCCTCGCCGGCCGACCCGGCGCCGCTGCCCGGCGTACAGCCGCCGAACAACTCAGCGCGGCGCGGCACCTTGCCGAACGCCTCCGCGCGGCTCCGCTGCTCGGGCAGATCGGCAAACTCGCCCGACTCGCCCGCATCGACACGGGACGAGACACCACGGCCGACGATCAGGCGGAGCCGGTGCCGGGCCCGGCGGGTCAGCCCGCGCTGACAGACCGTGAGCGGCAGGTTCTGGGACTGCTGGCCGATGGGCTCACCAATCGTGAGATCGGCAGGGCCCTCTACATGAGCCCCAAGACCGCAAGCGTCCACGTGACCCACATCCTGGACAAGCTCGGGGTACAGACCAGGGTGCAAGCAGCGGCCATCGCTGCGCGCCTCGGTCTGGACCAACCACCGCCGATGTGACGGTGTACGTCGAGTTCGCAGCCCGGCCAACGCCAGGCCGCTCGGACGTCCGACCTCGGCTCTACCACCACGTTGCGGCGCATGAGGATTGTTGTGCCCTCAGGGCCGCGGATCAGTGTCAGGCCATGGCCGGAGCGCGACCAGTGCGATGTCGTCGGCGACGTCGCCGCTCTCGGGGAGTACCGACAGGACGTGGTCGCAGAGAGCCTCGAGGTCAGCCTGGCTGCCGGACGCTTCGGCGAGCAGCCGATCGAGTCCGTCCTGAATCGACAGAGTGCGCTCCTCGACAAGCCCGTCGGTGTACAGCAGCAGAGTGGATCCAGGCCGCACAGCCTGGGTTGCCTCGGCATAGTCCCATTGCGCGAGTACGCCGAGCGGCGGGGCGAGTCCACCCTCGAGGTACCGCGTGTCTCCGCCGTCGATCAGGAGGGCGGGCGGATGTCCGGCGTTCGTGAACCGTATCGTGCCGGCGTCCGGGTCATACAGGACATAGAGCAAGGTCACCATCTCGGCCATTGGCAGCTGATGGACCAGCTCGTGCACTCCGTTCATCACCGCTACTGGTGATGGATCGTGTACGGCGTACGCCCGGACCGCCGTCCTCAGCTGTGCCATGGCGGCCGCGGCTTGCAGGCCGTGCCCGGCAACATCGCCGATGACAAGACCGACCAGGCCTCCGCGGAGGGGGATCACGTCGTACCAGTCGCCGCCGACATGCAGGTCCGCGGTCGCTGGGACGTAGCGGGCGGCCACGGTCACGCCAGGGATGTCCGGCATCCGGTCCGGGAGCAGGCTGCGTTGCAGCGTTTCCGCGATCTGGTGCTCGCGCCGGGTCCGCGCCTCTTCCAGGGTCAACTGCTGTTCGGTCTCGTACCGCTGGTGAATCTCGCGGCGCAGCCGGTCGTTGGTTGCCGTCAGCTGCGCAGTGCGAGTCTTGACGCGCTCCTCCAGGTCCGCCGCTGCTGACATCAGCGCGCGAGCAAATCGCATCCGCTCGGTCACGAGAGCGGCGAGGAAGAACGACGTCAGCGCGACGGTGGCGTTGAACGCCTGAAGGGTCAGCATCTTCCCCAGCAGCGACGTACCCGCGAAGGGACCGAATCCGTGTGTCGCCGACCAGGTTGCGATCAGTGAGGCTGTCAGCGCGGCTGGTGCGGCTCCGCGCAACTGGAGACGCCACGAGGCCCAGCCCAGGGACGGCAGCACCAGGAACAACAATGACAGGCCCGAGGACGCAGTCCACAACGCAAGCACAGTAGTCAGCACGAGGATTGCCGCGGCCTCGAGCCAGCGCGCGGCGGGCCACGGCTCGAGCTCCCAGAACAAAGGGATGCACAAAAGGAACGGCGCGACGGCGAGCACTCCCATCGCGTCGCCGGTCCACCAGACCGCCCACGCACCGGCGAGCTGATCGATGCTGATTGCGTTCGAGGCTACGAGCGTGGTGGCGCCGATGGTCGCGCTGATCGTCATGCTTGCGAGCGCACCGAGGAAGACGATCGCCAACGCATCACGCCGGCTGTCCAGGTGACGCCGGAAGCCGACGCGCTCGAGGACGATCGCCGCGACGAGTGGTGCAAGGGTGTTGCCCACGGCGGTGAACAGCGCGGGCAACGGACCGGCGCTGATCGGCAGATTGACGGCCAGAGCTGCCAGCGCGACCGCCGGCCACATCGACCTACCCAGAACGAGGAACGCAGCGAGCGCGATGCCGCTGGGCGGCCACAGCGGGGTGACGTTTCGCTCGACCAGCGACAGACTCAGGCCCAGACGCGCACCGAGATAGTAGGCCGCTCCGACCAGAACGATGGCCGCGGCGGTGCGGCGCAGTTCCGCCGGTAGGCGCAGCCTGCGCGGACTCATGGTCCAAGAAACTCGCGCGCGCCCGGACATGGCTCTTCTACGGAGTCACTGTCCGCGGCAGCTTCACCCTGTCCAACTCTCCGGCCGGGGCCCAGCGCCTCGTTGCCTTAGCTCATGGGACGCTGGAAACCGGTCCACGTCAAGCCATCGTGCGTCGGTGGATCAAGGGGGCACTGGCAGTACCTGGAACGGCAGTGACTCCCTGGCCGCGGCGTGCGGCCCTACGGTGGCGGCATGAACGTCCCGACGATCAAGTTGAACAACGGTGTGGAGATGCCGGCCATCGGGTTCGGTGTGTTCCAGACGCCGCCCGACGAGACGATCGCGGCTGTCGAGACCGCGCTGGAGGTCGGGTATCGGCACGTGGACACGGCGGCGGCGTACGGCAACGAGCGTGAGGTCGGCGAGGCGATCCGGCGCTCGGGCCTGGACGACGTGTTCGTGGAAACGAAGATCTGGGTTGTCGACTACGGGTACGACGAGACTCTGCACGCGTTCGACAAGAGCGCCGGGAAGCTCGGCGTCGAGCAGATCGACCTGCTGATCCTGCACCAGGCGGTTCCGGGTGACTTCGAGCGCACCATCGGCGCCTATCAGGCCCTGGAGAAGTTGCTTGCCGACGGCAAGGTCCGGGCCATCGGCGTGTCGAACTTCATGCCGCCGCACCTGGACCGGCTGCTGGCCGAGACGGAGATCGTGCCGGCTGTGAACCAGCTCGAGATCCACCCGTACTTCCAGCAGCCCGAGCTGCTTGCCTACGACAACGAGCGGGGCATCCTGAACCAGGCATGGTCGCCGATCGGCGGGATCACCTTCTACCGGGGCGGCTCGAAGGGGTCGACGCAGGAGGATCCAACGATCCTGGAGATCGCCGCGGCGCACCGACGTACGCCTGCGCAGGTGATGTTGCGCTGGCACCTGCAGGAAGGGCGGCAGCCGATTCCGAAGTCGGTCACCCCGTCCCGGATCGCGGAGAACATCGCCGTCTTCGACTTCGAGCTGACCGGCGAGCAGCTCGCCGCGATCGACGCCCTCGAGACGGGAATCCGCGGCGGTCCGGCGCCGGAGACCATCACGCGAGGGTTCGGCAGTATCGAAATCCCCGAGGCCTGAGGAGGCATCATGCACACACGGACGCTCGGTCAAGGTCTGGAGGTCTCCGCGGTCGGTCTCGGCTGCATGGGGATGTCGCAGAGCTACGGGCCGAACCCTGGTGATCGCGACGACATGATCGCTGTGATCCGGTACGCCGTGGAGTCCGCCGGGGTGACGTTCTTCGACACGGCCGAGGTGTACGGGCCGTACGTCAACGAGGAGCTGGTCGGCGAGGCCCTGGCGCCGCTGCGCGACCAGGTCGTGATCGCGACCAAGTTCGGGTGGAACATCCAGGACGGCAAGATGACAGGGACGAACTCGCGTCCCGAGCAGATCCGGCGGGTTGCGGACGAGTCGTTGCAGCGGCTCGGGATCGACGTGATCGACCTGTTCTACCAGCACCGGGTGGACCCCGACGTACCGATCGAGGATGTCGCCGGGGCGGTGGCCGAACTCGTACAGGCCGGCAAGGTCCGGCATTTCGGGCTCTCCGAGGCCGGTGCGGACACGATTCGTCGGGCGCACGCCGTACATCCGGTCACGGCTGTGCAGAGCGAGTACTCGCTGTGGACGCGGGACCCGGAGCCGGAGGTGCTGCCGGCGTGTGCCGAGCTCGGCATCGGGTTTGTGCCGTTCAGCCCGCTGGGCAAGGGGTTCTTGACCGGCACCGTGAGTACGTCGACGGAGTTCACCGCCGACGACATCCGCTCGCGGGTCCCGCGCTTCGAGGCCGGCAACCTGAGCGCCAACGAGGCACTGGTTGCCTACGTCCGCGCCCTCGCCGAACCGAAGGGCTGCACGCCCGGCCAGATCGCCCTCGCCTGGCTGCTGGCCCAGCACTCGTGGATCGTCCCCATCCCCGGAACCCGTCGCCGCCCGCGGATCGACGAGAACACCGGCGCGACCCAGGTCGCGTTGTCGGCCGACGAGATCGCCGATCTCGACGCCCTCGCTGCTCGGATCGGTGTCCAGGGGGACCGTTACAACCCGGCCGGAATGGCGATGGTCGGCCTCTGAGTTGCCACGAGCTCGTTTGGGGTACTAACGGGTAGTTAGGAGTCCTCAGGCGAGGAGGGATACCCGTGACGGCTACGACACGGCAGGTCGGCGAGCGTGAGGCCCGAGAGGTAGCGGAGGCGGCTCGGGAGACCGAGTGGACCCGGCCGAGCTTCGCGAAGAAGCTGTACCTCGGCGACTTCGACCTTTCGCTGATCCACCCGCAACCGCACGCGATCGCGGCGGACGACGCTGCCCGCGGCGATGAGTTCATCGCCCGGCTGGCGGCGTACTGCGCGACCCTCGACGGCCTGCTGATCGAGCGAGAGGCGAAGATCCCGGACGAGTACTTGCGAGGGCTCGCGGAGCTGGGCGTCTTCGGGATCAAGATCCCTACCGAGTACGGCGGCCTGGGCCTGCCGATGTCGTACTACGGCAAGGCGCTGATGCTGGTCGCGTCGGTGCATCCAAGTATGAGCGCGCTCGTCTCCGCACATCAGTCGATCGGGGTGCCGGAGCCGGTGAAGATGTTCGGCACCGACGAGCAGAAGGAGCGGTTCCTGCCCCGCTGCGCTGCCGGTGCGGTCACCGCGTTCCTGCTCACGGAGCCTGATGTGGGCTCGGATCCGGCGCGGATGGCCTCGACCGCAACCCCGACAGACGACGGTACGGCGTACCTCCTCGACGGAGTGAAGCTGTGGACGACGAACGGCGTCATCGCCGAGCTGGTCGTGGTGATGGCGCGCGTACCCGAGCATGACGGCGAGCCGGGTGGCATCAGCGCGTTCGTGGTCGAGGCCGACTCGCCGGGGATCACAGTGGAGAACCGCAATGCGTTCATGGGGTTGCGCGGGATCGAGAACGGCGTGACCCGTTTCCACCAGGTCCGGGTGCCGGTCGAGAACCGGCTGGGACGGGAAGGCGCCGGCCTGCGGATCGCGCTCACCACCCTGAACACCGGTCGGTTGTCCATTCCGGCGACTACCACCGCAGCCGCCAAGTGGTGCCTGAAGATCGCGCGGGAATGGTCCGTGGAGCGCGTCCAGTGGGGTCGGCCGATCGGCGCCCACGCGGCCGTGGCCGAGAAGATCTCGTTCATCGCGGCCACCACGTTCGCGCTCGAGGCCGTGCTGGAGCTGTCGGCGAACCTCGCCGACGCGGGCACCAAGGACATCCGGATCGAGGCGGCGCTGGCCAAGCTGTGGTCCAGCGAGATGGCCTGGCGGATCGCCGACGAGCTGGTGCAGATCCGCGGTGGACGTGGGTACGAGACCGCCGACTCGCTCGCGGCCCGGGGTGAACGCGCGGTGCCGGCGGAGCAGATCCTGCGCGACTTGCGGATCAACCGGATCTTCGAGGGCTCCACCGAGATCATGCATCTGCTGATCGCCCGGGAGGCGGTCGACGCACACCTGGCCGCGGCCGGCGATCTGGCCTCACCGGACGCCGATCTCCAGGCAAAGGCGAGGGCGGCGGTGAACGCGAGCGGGTTCTACGCCAAATGGCTGCCGCAGCTCGCCGTCGGCAAGGGATCCGATCCCAGGTCGTACCGAGAGTTCGGGCCGCTCGCGAAGCACTTGCGGTACGTCGAGCGGTCGTCGCGCAAGCTCGCGCGGCAGACGTTCTACGGGATGGGTCGATGGCAGGCGAAGCTCGAGTACAGGCAGGGCTTCCTGGCCAGGATCGTGGACATCGGCGCCGAACTGTTCGCGATGGCCGCCTCCTGTTCGCGGGCCGCAACGCTACGCGGCGCCGCTGAGGGTGAGTCGGCGTACGAGCTGGCGGCGGTGTTCTGCGAGCAGGCTCGGCTCCGGGTCGACCACCTGTTCGAGCAGCTGTGGAGCAACACTGACGACGCCGATCGAGGGCTGGCTCGGCAGGTGCTCGACGGGAAACACACCTGGCTCGAGGACGGCATCGTGGATCCTTCGGAGGGAACCGGCCCGTGGATCGCCGAATGGCAGCCCGGCGAATCGAAGACGGAGAACAAGTCGCGCCGCTACCGATGACGGCTCGCTAGGCTGCCTGGGTGGACTTCGAAGGGTGGCCGCGGGGTGCTTTCGACGTGCTGCTGCAGCTTGAAGGGGAGCCTTCGGCAGAGGTAAGGCGGCAATGTCGGCGAGATCGGGAGGCACTGGTTCGGCGGCCGATGATTGATCTGCTCAACGTGGTGGCTGATGCGGATTCGGCGTACGAGGACTTTTCGGTCTGGGGGTACGGCGATGTGCTGGTGCGGGCCTGGCAGCGGCAGAGTGCGATTGTGCGGCTGGGTCGGAACGTCGAGCTCGGAGTTCGGTTCGATCTGGATGGGCTAGAGGTCAGCTTGGCGTGGTGGTATGCGCCGTCGGCGCAGATCGAGCGCTATCGCGCTGCGGTGGCGGACGACGGTTCTGGTCCGCGTTTGGTTGCCATTGTGCGGAGGGTTGAGGGGGAGGGGTACGTCATCTCAGGCGACGTCTTGAAGCGGCCGCTACGCGGCTATCCCGTTGATCATCCGCGGGCAGAGCTGTTGCGGCACAGGTCGTTCATCGCGACGCGGCCGCTCGGTTGTGAGGAATGGATTCACACCTCCGCCGCGGCGGATCAGGTGCTCGCTGCGTTCTCCCAGTTGCGCCCGCTGGCCCGCTGGCTGGTCGAGAACGTGTCGGATGCGCCGTACCTCCGATCGTCTTACTGACAGAGGGCGGGGATGCGGGTGACGATGGGCTCGGCGACGAACAGGTAGATCAGGAGCCCGGCGACGACGGCGATCTGGTCGCGTAGGCAAGCCCCGAGGCCGATGCCGAGGAGTGCGAAGAGGGAGACGGCGAGGACGACGCCGGTGAGCGTGGCGGGGATGCCGTTGCCGGTGAGTGTCAGATTGATGCCACGGGAGTCGAGCCACGGTCGGCTGATGACGTACACGGTCGCGATGCAGGCGAGCGCATACGCCGCACCGGTCACGGCGTACGTGATGAGTTTGGCAAGCAGGACGCGGCGTCGAGCCGGCGCGATCAGGAAGGTGGTTGCCGCCGTTCGGTGGCGGTACTCGCTGGTGATGCCGATCGCTGCGAGGACCGCGACCAGTGGTTGTGCTCCGCCGGCGCTGGTGGCGAACAACAGTTGTTGTCCCGCGGCGGTGGCCAGGGGTGGTGCGAGAGTGTCAGCTGGAAGGTTGCTGAAGCGGCCGGAGCGACGGGCGGCGTTGATCGCGGCTGCGGCGCGGGCGTTCGCCCGCGGTGGTTTCGCGGCGACCGGTCTGGACGAGGTGGCTACCGAGGCAGGCATCAGCCGGGTGTTGATCTATCGGCACTTCGAGTCGAAGGCGGAGTTGTACGAGGCAGTGCTCGCCGACGTCAGCGACCGGCTCCGGGTCGCTACCGGACACCCTGATCATTTGACACCTGGCAGTCTCGAAGCGCTCGTCGCAGCTGCTCAGCAGGACCCGGACGGGTTCCGGCTGTTCTTCCGTCAGTCAGGCAGGGAGCCTGAGTTCCGCAGACATGCCGACGAGCTCAGGCAGGCCATGAAGGCCACTGCGGAGCCGTACCTGCGTGATGCGATCTCCGATCCGCAGCGCCTCCAGTGGGCGACCGAGCTGATCCCGACGATCGCCGTCGAGGGCGTGATGGCGTGGCTCGACGCCGGGCAACCGGAACCGGACGCCGCAGCTGCCAGGATCACTCAGGTCATTGCCGCAGCTGTCACTGCGATCAGTGGGTGACGGGCAGGCGGGCTCTCTGCCAGGCCTGGAACCCCCCGATGACGTCGGTACTCCGGAACAGGCCGAGTTCTCGCAGTGAGCGAGCTGCGAGGCTCGAAGAGTACCCGCCTTCGCAGATGACGATCCATTGGATGTCGTGCGTAACGGCCTCGGGAATTCTCGCGGTGCTCGTGGGGTCGAGTCGCCATTCCAGGTGGTTTCGTTCGATGACGATCGCTCCTGGGATCTCACCGCTTGCCCGTCGCTGGAATTCGGGCCGGGTGTCGACGATCATCGCCTCGTTTCGCCGTACGGCGTCGTACGCCTGCTCGGGACTGAGGCGCGGCAGCTCGGCCTGGGCTCTGGCAACCCAGTCGTCGATCGGCATCGGTCGCCGCCGTCGCGACGCGGCCGGATGGGTCTCGTACATTCGGACCGCGACCACGAGACCTGACAATGCGGTGATGACTGCGACGACCCAGACGGCCGCCCGCAGTCCCCAGACATCCGCGACCAGACCGGCCAGAATCGCGCCGACCGCGAACCCGCCGTCGCGCCACAGCCGGTAGACGCCGACGGCTCGCGCGCGCCAGGCGGGATGGGCGACGTCGCCGACTGTGGCGAGCAGTGTCGGATAGACCATCGCGGTGCCGACGCCCAGCAGTACTGCGGCCGCCGCCCACAGCGGGAAGCCGTCGCCCGCGGCGACCGTTGCGAGGGCAACGGCTTGGACGAGCATGCCCGCGGTGATCAGCCTCTTGCGTCCCCAGCGATCCGACAGCGGACCGGTGACAAGTTGCCCAAGGCCCCAAACGGCGGGGTAGAGGGCGGCGAGGATCCCGATCCGGGCAATGGACAACCCCGCGGTGGAGAACAGGATCGGGAACAGTCCCCAGGCGAGTCCGTCGTTCAGGTTGTTCACCAGCCCGGCCTGGCTGGCCGCCGACAGCGCCGGTTCGCGCAAGCTCGTCCGGCTGAACACCTGGCGATTGGTCAACTCGCCCCGGGTGTGATGGCCGGAGGCCTCCAGGTGTGCGTGTCCTCGGGTTTCGCGTACGACGAACGCCGACAGGCCGAGCCCGAGAGCGGCGTACGACAATCCGAGCAGGAACGGGGCCGGACGCAGGCCGTAGCGCGCGGCGAGATACCCCGTCGCCAGGGCGGTCACCGCGACGGCCACATAGCCGGCGGCCTCGTTCAGACCCATCGCCAGGCCTCGCCGGTGTGGGCCGGCCAGATCGATCTTCATGATCACCGTCGTCGACCAGGTCAGGCCCTGGTTGATGCCCAGGATCACGTTGGTGGCGACGACCCAGCCCCAGGACGGTGCCCAGATGAGGAGCAGTGGAACCGGCACGGCGATCAGCCAGCCGATCACCAGCACGGGTTTGCGCCCGAACCGGTCCGACCAGGTGCCCGCGAAGTAGTTCGTCGCTGCCTTGGTGAGGCCGAAGGCGAGGACGTAGGTGAGCAGGAACGTGTACCCGGTGAGGTGGAACGTGTGGTCGGCCAGCAGCGGCAGGACGGTACGTTCTTGCCCGAGCGTCCCGCCGACGAGTGCGTTGACCGCGATCAGCAGACTGAACTGGGCGAGATTCGCGCGGATCCCGAGTCGCATCAGCCGGTCTCCAGATCCCGCCCGGTCGCCGCGCTCCAGTCCTCCGCTCCGCCCACGAGTACGGCGAGATCGCGGTGCCCGGCGCGTTCGAGCAAACTCGCGGCGCTCATCGCGCGCTCGCCGTGGCCGCACATCACGACCAGCGGTTCGCGTCGTACCTCATCGGTGCGGTGCACGAGCGCGCCGAGTTCGATGTGCTGGGCGTGGGGGAGGTGGCCGCCGTTGAACTCGGACTCCTGCCGGACGTCGAGCACTGCGCCGCGGACGTCGCCCGGGTGGATCACCTGGGTGTGCACGGTCTCGCCGTCCCACGCGTTCATCCCGCCGCGCAGTTCGCCGACGACGTTGTAGCCGATCTTGGCCGCTTGCCACGCGATCTCGTCGGCGTCCTGGTCAGGTCGCCGTACGACGATCACCGGCCGGCCATCCGGTACCAGCCAGCCCAGCCACGACGCGAACGCCGGCCGCAGCGGGATCGACAATGCGCCCGGGATGTGCCTGGCCGCGAAGTCTCTCGTCGGTCGGACGTCGACCAATTCGGCGTCCGTGCTCCGGAGTGCCACGGCATCGAGGGGTCGTAGGGACGGGGCGCGGTCGAGGACAGCCGGACCTCGGCGGTTGATTTCAGGCAACCGCAGGAAGTACGGCGGGAAACTGCCGAGCGACCCGAGCAGTTCCTTCACGAACGCGTCCTCGCTGCCGACCTGGAGCAGCGGATTCGTTACCCGTTCGCGGCCTATCGTGCTGACCCGGTCGGTACTCGGGGGAGCAGAGCAGAACGACCCGGCACCGTGGGTCGGCCAGACCGCCACGTCGTCGGGCAGCTCGGCGAGACGCCGGACCGAGGCGTACTGCGCACGAGCGAGCGCCTCGGTCTGATCCGGGGAGACAAGGTCGGTACGGGCGGCCGCACCGACGAGCAGCGATCCGCCGCTGAAGACGCCGAGCGGACGCGCGCCATCGAGGAGAAGGAAGGACAGGTGCTCCGGCGTGTGGCCCGGCGTACCGAGTGCTCGCAGTCGCAACCCGCCGAGGTCGACCTCGTCGCCGTCCTGCAGACCGCGGTGGCCGAACTCGCGATGACCAGCGGCGGACGCGAGGATCTCGGTGCCCTGACTCGCGGCGAGTTGTCGCGCACCGGAGAGGAAGTCGGCATGCAGATGCGTGTCCGCGGCGAACGCGACGGTCAGTCCACGCCGCTCAACTGCCGCCGTCGCGGCCCGTAGGTCGACGCTGACGTCCACCACCAACGCGCGGCCGTCTTCCAGGTCGACCACGTACGCCGAGTTGCCCAGACCCTCGTCCACCAGCGGAACTACCGTCATCGCGCCCGCCATCCTGTTCAAGAAACTACTTGAATAAGAGCGCTAGACCCGGGGTATTGTCAAGAAATCACTTGAATACGCTGGTCAGGAGGCTGATCGATGCGGGATCGCGCGGCGAAGACAGCACTGTTCGACGCCCTCACGGAGGGCGCGAAGGCGCTGGCGAACGGTCGCCGGGCGGAGCTGATCGACGTACTGGCCCAAGGGGAGCGGTCGGTCGAGGAGCTCGCCACCGAGATCGGCCAGTCGGTCGCGAACACCTCGCACCACTTGCAGCGCTTGCTCCGGTCAGGCCTGGTCAGGACCCGCCGGTCGGGAACCCACATCTACTACGCGGTTGCCGGCCCCGCGGTGACGGAGCTGTGGCAGGCGATGCGGGCGGCCGCCGAGGAGCATGCCTCGGGTCTCGATCGGCTCGCGCAGGACTACCTCGGCGACCGCGGTTCGCTCGAGAGCATGACTCGCGATGAACTGGTGAAGCGCCTTCGCGCCGGGGACGTCGTCGTACTGGATGTCCGGCCGGCGGCGGAGTACGACGCAGGGCACCTGCCCGGTGCGATCTCGCTACCGATCGCCCAACTGCAGGACCGGTTGGGTGAGGTGACCAGTGGTGCTCAGGTCGTGGCGTATTGCCGGGGTCCCTACTGCGTGTACGCCGACGACGCCGTCAGACAACTGACCAACGAAGGGCATATCGCGTACCGGCTGGAGGACGGGTTCCCGGAGTGGGCGATGGCCGGTCTGCCGGTCGAGCATTAGGACGATTGCGACGCGGCCCGGCGCTTGTCGTATGCGCCGTGTCTCCGATCGTCCTACTGATAGAGGGCGGCATTCGAGCTGCCCGGATACAGCAGAGAGCGCCTTCGGAGGATGACCAGATGACACCGGCAGCAAAACCCAATCCGATCCCCGATTCGTACCGCCGGGTGACGCCCGTTCTCACCGTTGCGGGCGCCGTCAAAGGCGCTCGAGTTCTACGGTTCGGTGTTCGGCGCGACCGAGCGGATGCGCTTCCCGGGTCCGCAAGGGACCATCGCCCACGCGGAGATCCAGATCGGCGACTCGGTCGTCATCGTCGAGGACGAGGATCCCCAGCGGGGCACCGCCGCGCCGCCACCCGAAGGGTTGCCGGGCTCGCCCGCTTCGCTCTTCATCTACGTCGAGGACGTCGACGCGGTCATCGCGCGGGCTGTGGAGCTCGGCGCGACGCTGCAGCGCCCGGCGGAGGACCAGTTCTACGGCGACCGTGACGGCCACATCATCGACCCGTTCGGACACGGCTGGACCGTAGCGTCACACATCGAGGACGTAACGCCCGACGACCTGACACACCGGATGACCGAACTGTTCGGCTCTTGACCCCGCTGGGGATTTGACGTGTTTGCGGCTCCTGCAGCGGCATGTCAAGATGCGAGAGGCCCACCTTCAGGTCCCTCCGGACAGGAAGGGGCGTGAAGATGTCGCACAGGCTTGAGTTTCGGTTGTCGGAGAATCCGTGGGCGCCGACTGCGGTCATCGAAGAGGTGAACGCTCACACGGGCAGCGGGCTGGTGCTGACCGGGCTGGCCGACCAGGTGGGTGGATCGAGCAGCGCGGCGTTTGTTGCGTGGGCGGATGGGCGTGAATCCGCGCTCACACGGACTCGGACGCCGTTGGCCGTGATGCTGCAGACGGCGAGTGTCCTGAATGAGTTACGCGGGCGGGGCTTGCCCGTTCCACAGCACCAGCTAGTGCTGGAGCTTTCTGATGGGTACGTCGCTGTTGTGCAGGAGAGGCTGCCTGGCCGTCATGTGGGTGAACTCAACTCGACCACGGCTGCTGCGTTCGTCGCGATGAACGACCGTTTCGCGGGGGTGCTACGAGACCATCCAGAGGTCCCGCGGCCAAGGGCCTTTCCCGCCAGCGTCAGCACGTTCGAGAACACCGTGGGCCGTCATGGTGAGCGTGGCCGGCGGCTGTTGGGGCGGCTGCTCGAAATTGACGGTGGGCGTCTCGTTCGCATGCAGGGCGATGATCTCGTTCACACCGACTACACACCGGGCAACGTGCTGTTCGACGACGCCGGCAATGTCAGCGGTGTGGTCGACTGGAACGGCGGTGCGGTGCGCGGCGATCGGTACTACGCGCTTCTTGGGCTGCACTGGGGCAGCATCGGCCGGAAGACGGTCGGCTCCGAGGAGATGAAGCAGGTCGAGGAGAAGCTCGCGCACCTCAGCCCGGAGACGAGACGCAGCTACGAGGCGCATTGGATGGTTGACCAGGTGCACGAGTCAATCCTGAAAGGCTTCTCACCCGAACGCGTCGAGGCCGACATGACACGCGCGGAGAACACACTGGGTTGAGGCCGGACGGCGGCTGAGTAGGTTAGTGGTGGTGGCTGACGAGGTTGTGGGCTGCGGTTGCGTCGTGGGGGAGGGGTTCGGCGTGGATGGTGGCGGTGGTCAGGCGCCGTACGCCGTGGACGAGGTCGTGTTCGACCTGGTGGCTGAGGTGGTGGGCTTCGATCAGCGACAGGTCCGAGTCCACCGCGATGCGAGCTTCGGCGCGGAGGGCGTGGCCGACCCAGCGGAGTTGGACGCCGGTGACCTCGACGACACCTGGGGTTGAGCGGATGACCTTTTCGGCCTGGTCGACCAGTGCGGGGTCGACGGCGTCCATCAGGCGCCGGTACACCTCCCGGGCGGCGTCACGCAGTACGAACAGGATCGCGATCGTGATCAGCAGACCGATAATTGGATCGGCCAACGGAAAGCCGAGCCAGGCGCCGACTGCGCTGAGGACCACGGCCAGACTGGTGAAGCCGTCCGTGCGGGCGTGCAGCCCGTCGGCGACCAGGGCGGCGGAGCCGATCCGCCGGCCGGTGCGGATCCGGTACTGCGCGACGATCTCGTTGCCCAGGAATCCGACCACACCGGCGGCGATCAGTACGCCGACGTTGCGCACGTCGCTGGGGTGGAGGAAGCGCATGACGGCCTCATAGCCGGCGTACGCCGACGACGCGGCGATCAGTACGACCACGATGATGCCGGCCAGGTCCTCGGCGCGGCCGAAGCCATAGGTGTATGCGCGGGTCGCGACGCGGCGGCCGAGGATGAAGGCGATCGCCAGGGGAATCGCGGTGAGGGCGTCGGCGTAGTTGTGCAGGGTGTCGCCGAGCAGTGCGACCGAGTTGGTGAGGAACACGACCACGGTCTGGATCAGCGCGGTCGCGATCAGGCCGACGAAGCTGATCTTCAGGCAGCGCATGCCTTCCTTGATCGCCTCGAGCGCGGAATCGATCTTGTCGCTGCTGTCGTGCGAGTGCGGAACGAAGATCTCCTTCACCTTGCCAAGCAAGCCGTCGTGGTGGGCATGCCCGTGACCATGACCATGACCATGTCCAGCGGCGTCTGGTTTCGCGTCGCGCTGGTGCTCCGCGTGCCCGTGTCCGAGTGCGGCGGCGTCTGGCTTCGTGTCGTGCGCTGCGTGGGTGTGTCTGGCCGGTGGGGTCCGGGCGTCGGCTTTGTCGTGGGGGTGATTGTGCTCGTGGTCCGCCGTAGTCATCGGATCTTCGTCCTTCGGGCCGGTCGGGCGCCTGCGGCGGACTCGGCGTCGGGTACGGCGCCGACGGGGCGGTGGTGGTCGGGGAAACCTCCGCTGGAGTGTTCGGCGTGATAGATCGCGTCCTCGACCAGTTGGCCGGCGTGCGAGTTCTCGATTCGGTAGAAGACCTGGTTGCCCTGTTTGCGCGTCCGGACCAGCCGCGCCAGACGCAACTTGGCGAGGTGCTGCGAGACACCGGCCGGCGACTTCCCGACCGCGTCGGCCAGCTCGTTGACCGACTTCTCACCGTCCAGCAGTGCCCAGACCAGTCGCACCCGGGTCGCATCGGACAGCATCCGGAACACCTCCACGGCCAGCGCCACGTGATCGTCGTCCGGCGACTGCTTGCGTGACTGCGTATCTGCGCGCATACGCAGATACTAAGCCTGTGAGTTCTCCCGTAGCAAGGCCGAACGGCGGGATGATCAACGCCTGAGGCGATCAACATCATCGAAAACCATCGCTTTTCTCGATGCATCTATCGACCCTAGGGTCAGAGGGTATGGCGACACACACGATCCGGCCGACAGCCTCCTGGAGGATCCGCGGCATGTGTACGCCGTCGAGGTGACGCAGGTGTTTGCCTTCGGCAAGGAAACCGGATCCGCACCCCATCGCCCATCAGCCCGAACGAAGGGAAGACCCGATGACCACCATGACCGCCGACGAGTGGCGTACCTTCCTCACCGCGGGCACCAGGCTCGCCCACCTCTCCCTCACCCGCGCCGACGGCCGGCCGCACGTCACCCCGATCTGCTTCGTGCTCGACGGCGACGAACTCGCCTTCGCCCTCTCGCCCGGCAGCGTCAAGGGCAAGAGCATGGCGCGGGACCGGCGCGTCGCGGTCTGCATCAGCGACGATCAGCAGCCCTACAGCTTCGTCACCATCGAAGGCGAGGCCCGGATCTCCGCCGAGCCGGACCGGATCAAGCGCGTCGCCACCGCGATCGCCGACCGCTACTACCCCGACCAGCCCGCGGCCGAGCTCGCCGAGTCATTCCTCCAAGGGGGCTTCACCGCAGTACACATCGGCATCACCAACGTGATAGCCCGCTCCGGCCTCGGCTGATACCTCGGCTGACACCTCGGCGGCGATCTCGGTGGCGATCGCGCGCCCCGATGACCGGCTGAGCGTTTCGCCGCACTCGCTGTGACGTGCGGGTAGGTCGGTCATGCGGGTTCGACGAGGGAGGTTCTTACTGCGCGGCAGTAGGCGGCGATGAGAGCTGGGGTGGCGGCGGCGCCGTGGGCGGCGCGGGACAGTTCGGCGATGGCCCAGTGGCCTTCTGTGTCGCAGGCCATCGCTTTCAGCCGCTTGTCGAGAAGGACGGGTTCGGTGATCAGGAGGAGCTCGTCGAGGGCCTCCTGAAGTTTCCGGCGCGCCAGCAGGATCTGGCGGGCGTTGTAACGACCGAAGTTGCGGTAGGCAACGAAGCTCGCCGTGTCGAAGAACTGGTTCAGGGTCGACTCCCGTGGGTAGGTCGGGTACCGCTCGTGGAATGCGAGCAACGCCGCAGGCATCTCCTTGGCCAGGCCGGGTTTGGCGTACCAGAGGACGCCGACCGGGGTCTGGTCGGTGAACGATCCCGCGCCCTTGGTGAAGAACCCGAGGTTGACGGTCCGGGGCGAGTACGCCGGGACGCGCGAGGTGCTCGGGGTGGCCCGGAGCGGGTCCAGGCTGATGTCGATCCGGATGTCGCACTCGCTCGGGGCGATCGCGATGGCCTTGCCGAGCGAACTCGTCGCGTCACCCGGTCCCGAGTCGGCGTCGACACAGACGATCTCGGTGATTTCGGGGATCCGGAGCAGCTCGACGAGTCCGGTGTTCTCCCAGTGGCCGCCGTCGGTCAGGTAGAGGTAAGGATCGTCCAGGTCGTGGATCCCGAAGAACTCCTTGAAGAGGTACCCGAGGCCTGTCCGTGGGTACGACAGCTCGAGCTCCTTGTCCAGGCCGGCGGCCTCGAGTTGGGTGATGAACCGCGGGTTGGCGATCCACACGCCGAGCCGGATGTTGAAGAAGGCCAGCAGCATGCTGGTCGGCCCGATCTGGTAGCGGCCCATCGCGGGGGAGACCGCCGCGCTGGAGATGGCGACCGCCATCATCGTCGTGATCCGCTTGTGCAGCTTCTTGCCGAGTCGGTCGAGCACCCGGGTGGACGCGGCGAACTGCAACGTGTTGCCACGTCCGTCCTGAGGCAGATGCAAGATCGTCCGCTCGGGGTCGAACGTCACGCTCAGAGCCGGAGTGCCGTAGCGGGTGCGGACCGCACGCGAGGTCACTGTGCTGGTCGTGCACACCACCAGCGGCGTACGCACCGCTGTGTCGTCGTAGTTGAAGGCAAACAGGCCGGGTTCATGCTTGGATTCGTCCGTACCGGGGGCATCGTTCTCGTACGGCTGCACACGGACGTCTTCCTCGCCGTTCTTGGTCCGGTACGTCGCGTAGGCCAGACGCAGCTTGCCTCGGTAGAACGGCGCCAGCGACCAGCTCTCCGAGCTCGGCCCCAGGAGCACGACAGTGAGGATGGCCAGCGCAAGAACCCAGTTCCAGCCGGATTGCCAGCTCACCAGATCGTGCCCGGACCAGGTCACCTCGTGCTTGGCAGCGTTCCACGTCGCCAGCGCTGTCAGACCCAGCGCGACCAGGACGAAGGCAAAGCCGCCGAGCATGGGCGCGAAGCGCGCTGCCGGCTTCCTGAGGATGCGGACGACCGAGCCGACGACACCGGCACTTGCACCGACCGTAGCGATCAGCGTGGGCAACGTCAGATGGGCGACCGCGCCGACCAGTTCGACGAAGCCCCACAACGTCAGTGCGAGCAACGCGCCAAGGCCGAGCGCGCTGTACGACGCCCTCTTGAGCGTCTGCAGCGTGACGCGCGGAGCCAGCTTGTTCTGGGCGTAACCGACGAGAAACTGACCGGCGAGGACCCACAGCATCAGGACGACGAATCCGGCGGCGAGGAAAATGAGCCCGGGCAGCGCGAGCGAATGATCCTTGACGAGCTGGTGCATCGCGCCGCTCGGCAGCTCGCCGCCCTGGCTCGTGAGGCCGCGCAATGCCCAGCCCACAGGCCGTGTGATGGCCCAGCCCATGCTCAGCAGCACCACCAGGTTGACCGTCAGCCCGGCGATCACCGTTGCGAACACGGCTGGCCGGTACGACGCCTTGGTGGAGGTCTGACTGCCCTCAGGGCCGGATTGCCTGGTCGCCTTCGCGGCTGCTGGGTCGGTGTCGGATCCTCGAGGCTGGTTCGACCCGAGGTACCCGAGGTTGTCGACGAGATGGCGCTCCTCAGGGGTGAGCCACCCGTTCTCCTGCTGCCGCCACGGGCGAGGTGCCACCTGGCGGAGGCGCTCTCGTTCACGGCTCTCGTCGTCCGTCGCCTGGAGGCTGGATCGCGAGATGCTCCAGCCGGCCGCCATGTTCGATCCGCCCGACACGGCGGTGACCGCGCGTGCCCCGGACCAGTTGAGGATCTCACCGTCGAGCGCCTGGAGTGCGCCGAGGCTGATCGACGACGCCCGGATGCCGCCGCCGGAGAGCGCAATGCCGTACTTCGCCTCTCCGCGCGGGGGTTCGGCGCGTGTCATCTGGGTGCCCTCCGGAGCTTGGGCGACCTCCTCCGACGGCTTCATGCCGGCTGCCTTCTGGGCGTACGTCGGCAGCTTCAAAGAGGCGAGTCTGACCCAGCGTGGAGTCGCCCACCAGGCGAAGGCGCCTGCCGCGGTGTAGACGATGGCGACGAGGAGCAAAGTGAACTTGGCCCAGGCGCAGACCGCGACGAACCGCCAGGGCCCGTTCGACGATCCCGCGGTGAGCATCAGAATGTTCTCGGCGACGTCGAAGGCGCCCGCGACGACGACAGCGATGACGACCGTGGTACGCGCCTGCCGTAGCGCCGGCAGCCGGAAGTAGTTGCCGGCCCACCACACCAGCAGGCCGAGCAGGAAGACGTAGGAGGCGATGAACCAGAAGTCCTGTTGAACGGCCCTTGTGAAGGCATCACCGCATCCGCAGGCCGTCCATGCCTCGCTGCTGCCGGCGAGTTCGATGTCGACGATCGACCTCGCCGTGCCCTTCAGACTCGCCGCGTCGCCGAAGTGTGCTGCGGCAAGAGCGCTCAGGATCAGAGCGAGCCAGCGCAGTACGGCACGCAGGTGGCGCTGCAGGTTGGTGGCGAGCAGAACGACCACCACCAAGATGGCGAGCCCGAGGATTGCGACCCAGACCGCCTGCGGCAACCCGTCGTCTCCGACACGGTCTCCGAAGAGCACAGTCGCAACCGCGAGAACGCCGACGCCCACAATCAGCAGCAGCACCCGCACCCGGTAGTGGAAGGAGACATCCGTGTCTGAGGTGAGCCCGTCGGCCGGCGGCTTCAGGAGAATCGCCATTTGCTCCACCCCCTCTCATCTATAAGAGGGCTGAGAACGGCGACTGATACGCGATGGGTCGCAATAGCCGCGAGTCTGGGTTACGCGGAGTTACTGACCTGGGAGGGTCAGGGACAGCGTGCGTGGATCAGGCGTCGGCCTGGCCGAGGGAGTGGAGTTTGGAGAAGGGGGCGACGACTCGCAGGAGCCGTCCGGCCCCGAAGTCGATGACGACCGTGCCATCAGTTTCGACTGAATGGACGCGGCCGAGTCCTTCCCTGTCGTGAGAGACCCGCTCACCGACTTCGTAACTCTTGAGCGAGTCAGAAACCTGGGCCTTGAAAGGACTGGTGGACAGGTGACGACGCGTCGTCGCGCGATAGGGCAGCATCAGACCTCAAGTATGCGCCGTTTTCGCCGACTCTGCGACACGGGACCCCCTTGGAGCCACCGGCCCCGTGGTTTGATGAGGTACCCGCCGCCCCGAGGGAGTCCGATGATGCGCAAATTACTGGTCCTGTTGCTGGGTCTGTCGATGGCCGGACTGAGCGGGGCGAGTGCGCAGGCGGCGCCGGTGGGGGACCGGGACGTCATCGTCCAGTTGTTCGAATGGAACTGGACGTCGGTCGGGCGGGAGTGCGGGCAGGTACTCGGCCCGAAGGGGTACGGCGCAGTGCAGGTCTCGCCGCCGCAGGAGCATGTCGTGCTGCCGGGGTCCGGGTATCCGTGGTGGCAGGACTACCAGCCGGTGAGTTACAAGCTGGACAGCACCCGCCGCGGCACGCGCAGCCAGTTCGTCGCCATGGTCAACAGTTGCCACGCGGCCGGTGTCAAGGTGTATGTCGATGCCGTGATCAACCACATGACCGGTGGCTCGTCGGGAGGCACCGGCAGCGCCGGGTCGTCGTACACGCACTACGACTACCCGGGGACGTACCAGACGCAGGACTTCCATCATTGCGGACGCAACGGGAACGACGACATCGTCAACTACGGCGACCGGTACGAGGTACAGAATTGTGAGCTCGTCGACCTGGCCGATCTGGCAACCGGTACCGACTACGTTCGCGGCCGGATCGCGGCGTACCTGAACGACCTGCTGTCGATCGGCGTCGACGGGTTCCGGCTGGATGCCTCGAAGCACATGCCCGCCGCGGACATCGCCGCGATCAAGTCCCGCTTGGCGCGTCCGGCGTACCTGTACCAGGAGGTCATCTACGGCGCCGGCGAGCCGATCACCCCGGACGAGTACGTCGGGAACGGCGACGTGCTGGAGTTCCGGTACGGGAAGGATCTCGCCAAGATCTTCACCACCGAGCACCTCGCCTACCTGCGCACGTTCGCGGAACCGTTGGCGTCGGATCGTGCCGTGGTGTTCACCGACAACCATGACACCCAGCGCGGCAGCGGCGTACTGACGTTCCGCGACAACGGCCGCTATGCGATGGCGAACGCGTTCATGCTGGCCTGGACGTACGGGACGCCGAAGGTGATGTCGAGCTACGAGTACACGTCGAACGACGAGGGACCGCCGTCGACCGGTAGCGGGCAGACGGTCGACACGACGTGCTTCAGCAACCGCTGGCGGTGCGAGCACGAGTGGCGGGTGATCGCCAACATGGTCGGCTTCCACAACGCCGTACGGGGGACCGCCGTGACCGAGTGGTGGGACAACGGGAACGACGCGATCGCGTTCGGCCGTGGCGACAAGGGTTACCTCGTCCTGAACGACGAGAGTTCAGCGCTCACCGGCCGGAGCTTCCACACCCAGCTTCCGGCCGGCGTGTACTGCGACGTCTTCCACGGCGACCACTTGGCGGGCGGCTGCACCGGTCCGACGTACACCGTCGACTCAGCAGGCTGGTTCCGCGCCGACATCGCAGCCACCGACGGTCTCGCGCTCCACGCTGCCGCCAGGATCTCGTAGCCCCTCGAGTCTGTCGGTGGGCACGCGCTCGATGCGGGTCCAGCCTTTCCAGCCGCGTTCCTCCAGGATCGTGAGCAGCCGCGCCGCCTCGGGTGCGGACTCGAGCATCACTGCGTCCAGCAGCTCGACGAGCTGGTCGTCGAAGGGCTCGTCACCCAGCTGGCCGGCCTCGAAGGCGCGGATGTACATGCGTTCCAGGATGTCGGCGATCTCGAACAGCAAGGCTTCGCCATCCGGATTGTCGACTGCCTGACTCACCAGGCTGTAGAGCTTCTGGGCATCGGGATCGTCCAGTTGCTCGTGCTTCGCGGCGATCACGGTGTCGATCACCTCCGGTACCTGGGCGGCGATCATGATCCAGGCATCGCGCTCCATGACGATGTAGCGCTCGCTGACGCCGTAACTGCGCAGCCGGTCGAGATAGTCCACGACGGTCTGCGGGAGCGCGAGGTGGTCGCCGGCGGCAAGTCTGGCGAGCCGGCGGCGGCTCACCTGCAACCGCCGGATCTCGGCGCGCAACGACTTGTCGATCTCCTGTACGCCGTCCTCGAACTTCGCGGGAGTGGCGTCGAGAAGTTCCTGCACACGGGCCAGCGGTACGCCGGCATCGGCGAGCGTGTGGATCCGGATCAGGCGTACGACGGCAGCGGAGTTGTACGACCGGTACCCGGAGTGGTCGCGTGCGGGCTCCGGCAGCAGCCCGATCTTGTGATAGTGGCGCACTGCCCGCACCGTCACGCCGGCGTACGCCGCCAGCTGGCTGATCGTGAGCATGGGTCCATGTTCCCTCAGGGATGCCTCAGGCGATCTTGCGGCGATAGGCGACCATCGCGAGCACGTACGCCGCGACGAGGACGCCGACGCACCAGGCGAGCGCGGCCCAGATGCTGCTGCCGACGGGTTGTTGCGCGAGCAGGTTGCGGATCGTGTCGACGATGGATGTCACCGGCTGGTTCTCGGCGAACCAGCGCACCGGGCCGGGCATGGTCTGGGTGGGCACGAACGCCGAGCTGACGAACGGCAGGAAGATCAGCGGGTACCCGAACGCGCCCGCGCCCTCGACCGACGACGCGGTGAGCCCGGGGATCACCGCGAGCCAGGTCAGCGCCAGGGTGAACAGGAACAGAATGCCGATCACCGCGAGCCAGGCCAGCACGCCGGCACCCGAGCGGAAGCCCATCACGAGCGCGACGCCCACCACGACGACCAGTGAGATCAGGTTGGCGACGAGTGAGGTGAAGACATGCGCCCACAGCACGCCCGAGCGGGCGATCGGCATCGACTGGAACCGCTCGAAGATCCCGGTCGCCAGGTCCATGAACAGCCGGTACGCCGTGTAGGCCACGCCCGACGCGATCGTGATCAGCAGGATGCCGGGGAGCATGTAGTTCACGTACGCCGTGGACCCGGTGTCGATCGCGCCGCCGAAGACGTACACGAACATCAGCATCAACGCGATCGGCGTGAGGACGGTCGTGATGATGGTGTCCAGGCTGCGGGTGACGTGGCGCAGCGTGCGAGCAGTCAGGGCGACGGTGTCGCCGACGAAGTACGAAGTACTCATGGTCATCGCTGGTCTCCAATGACTGACAGGAAGATCTCCTCGAGGGTCGGTTGCTTCTCGACGTACTCGACCTTGGCGGGTGGGAGGAGCTGCTTGAGTTCGGTGAGGGTGCCGTTGACGATGATCCGGCCCTGGTGCAGGATCGCGATCCGGTCGGCGAGCTGTTCGGCTTCTTCCAGGTACTGCGTGGTGAGCAGCACCGTCGTACCGTGGCCGGCCAGCTCCTTGACCGTCTGCCACACCTCGATCCGCGCCTCGGGATCGAGCCCCGAGGTCGGCTCGTCGAGGAAGATCACCGGCGAGTTCCCGATCAGACTCATCGCGATGTCCAGGCGACGGCGCATGCCGCCCGAGTACGTCGCTGTTCGCTGAGCGGCCGCCTCGGTCAGCGAGAAGCGGTCGAGTAGGTCGTCGGCGACGGCGCCGGGGTCCTCGACGTGCCGCAGCTTCGCGACCAGTACGAGGTTCTCCCGGCCGCTGAGGATCTCGTCGACGGCGGCGAACTGCCCGGTCAAGCTGATGGATTCCCGTACGTCGGCCGGCTGCGTGGCGACGTCGAACCCGTTGACGGCGGCCGTTCCCGCACCCGCCTTGAGGAGCGTGGAAAGGATCCTGATCGTCGTGGTCTTGCCCGCCCCGTTGGAGCCGAGCAGCGCGAAGATGCTGCCCCGCGCGACGTCGAACTCCACGCCACGCAGTACCGCCTTCTTCCCGTACGCCTTCTCCAGCCCCTGCACCCG
Source organism: Kribbella sp. VKM Ac-2566 (assembly GCF_004366005.1). Taxonomy (NCBI): domain Bacteria; kingdom Bacillati; phylum Actinomycetota; class Actinomycetes; order Propionibacteriales; family Kribbellaceae; genus Kribbella; species Kribbella sp. VKM Ac-2566. The sequence goes on from NZ_SODT01000013.1 coordinate 424,169, forward strand.
AATCGCCGGCTCACCGGCCGATTGAACTGTCATGAAGCCAACCCTGCGGGGTTGACCCTGCGTCAAGGTCAACCCCGGCGCCGGCGGTTAATTGTTTGACGGTGCTGGAGGTGGGCTGGTCTGCTGTGGGGACGTGCGCCGGATCAGCCGGTGCGGACCGGGAGGAGGGAAGCGTATGTCTGCTCTGTCCTGCAGCTTTGCTCTGAAAGGTTCTTCGGTTTGGCATTCGCACGTTCGTTCAGCTGTGAACATTGCGGCGTAGAGGTCTCCCTCGACGCCCCCGGAACTACGCATCGCAATCATTGCCCGAGTTGCTTGTGGTCGCGTCATCTCGACCGCAACGTGCCTGGTGATCGCAAGGCCGACTGTGCCGGCGGCATGGAGCCGATCGCGGTCACGGTTCGCGGGGAGGGCCGCTGGGTCCTCATCCACCGGTGCACCAACTGTGGGCGTCTCCGCCTCAACAAGACCGCCGGCGACGACAACGTCCTGCTCCTGATGCGGCTGGCAGCTCTTCCACTGACCATGCCGTTCGTCCCGTTCGCGCCCGATCCTGAGCCCGAATCCTCAGGCAACGGCAACGGCAATGGCAACGGCAACGGCACCAAGCCCCGTAAGCCCAGGGCCCGCAAGAACGCGACCGCGACCGCCGCGCTCAGAGAGGAGTGAGGAGGCAGAACTCGTTGTTCTCGGGATCTGCCAGAACGGTCCAGGGGACCTCACCTTGACCGATGTCCAGGTCGGTGGCGCCGAGCGAGCGCAGCCGGTCCGCCTCCGCCGCGTGGTCGTCGGCGGGGTACGGGCGGAGGTCGAGGTGGACGCGGTTCAGGCCGGCCTTCGCGTCGGGAGTGCGAATGAACTCGAGGTACGGCCCGACACCCTTAGCGGAACGCAGTACGGCGGAGTTGTCGGTCGACTCGTGGAGCGTCCAGTCCATGGCCTCGGACCAGAACCGGGCCATCGCTCGCGGGTCGGCACAGTCCACGACGACAGCGGCGATCGGGCCGGTGTCGCTGTAGACCGGTCGAGGCTCGAGTACGCAGAACTCGTTGCCCTCCGGGTCGGCGAGGACCGTCCACGGGGCGTTGCCCTGGCCGATATCCGCGGGCGTCGCGCCGAGGCTCAGGAGGCGGTCGATCAGGTCTGCCTGGTGAGCCGCGGAGGTGGTGGCGAGGTCGAGGTGGACGCGGTTCTTCGCCGTCTTGGGATCGGGGACGGGAAGGATGTCGATGCAGACGGCGCTCGGGTCGGGATAGCTGAAGCCCTCGGGCTCGAGGTTGGTTTCCTGGGCGTTGTCGGCGGTGACCTCCCAGTCGAGCGCCCCCGCCCAGAACCTGCCGAGCGCGGAGCTGTCGTGAGCCTTCATCGAGATCTGCACCAGCCGCGTCGCCATACCGCCGATCCTATGCCCGGCTGCTCGCCACCCTGAGAGCCTGGTTCAACACGCGGCCTGGCTCGTCGCGTCGGGCGTCGGGATCCGCGGCGCGGTGGGACACTGCCAAAGAGGGCGTCTGTGGCGGTCAGGTTCTAGTGGCGTCCAGAGAGCGGTGAAACTGTGAGTGTTGCTTACGAAGCCGGTCTGGTTCCGCTGGTCGCTGAGGCGGACGTTCATGCGCCTTGGAACGGGCACGACACCCGGGTGCTGATCGTTGCCGTGCTGGGGATCGCGGTGATCGTGGCGCTGATCGTGGCGTTCAAGGTGCATGCGTTCCTGTCGCTCACGATCGGCGCGCTGTTCGTCGGCGTGGCGTCCGGGATCGGCGCCGGGGCGGTCACGAAGTCGTACGAGAACGGCGTCGGCAGTGTCCTCGGGTACGTCGGCGTACTGATCGCCCTCGGCGCGATGGTGGGCAAGCTGCTCGCCGACTCCGGCGGCGCGGATCAGGTGGTCGACACGATCCTGCGCGGCCGAACCGGCGCGCTCCCGTGGAAGATGGCGCTGATCGCCTTCATCATCGGTATCCCGATGTTCTTCGAGATCGGCCTCGTACTCCTGATTCCCGTGGTGGTGCTCGCGGTACGGCGGACCGGCGCGCGAGCCATGCTGCTCGGTATCCCCGCGCTCGCGGGCCTGTCCGTCCTGCACGGTTTCGTACCGCCGCACCCCGGGCCGTTGGCCGCGATCGGCGTACTCGGGGGCAACGTGGGCATCACGCTGGCGCTCGGTCTGCTGGTGGCGATTCCGACGGTGATCGTCGCCGGTCCGCTGTTCGGCCGGCTCGCGGCGAAGTGGGTCCCGATCGGGGCCGCGGGCGCGGCGCTCGAGGTCGGTGCCGGCCACCACGAGGTCGAAGGAGAACAGACGCATCCGCAGCACGCGGCGGAGGTCACGCGCCAGGACGCGCCGCCAGGTGCGGTCCGGACCCGGACGCCGAGCTTCACCGCGACGATCGTGACGGTCCTGCTCCCGGTGGCGCTGATGCTGATCAAGGCCGCGTCCGACGTCTGGATGAGCAAGGACAACGCGGCCTATCCGTTCCTCCAGTTCATCGGCGACCCGGTCGTCGCGCTGCTGATCGCCGTACTGCTCGCGATGTTCACCTTCGGCACGGCGGTGGGTTTCGGCATCCCGGAGCTGAGCAGAAAGATCGGGGAGAGCCTGCTCCCGATTTCCGGCGTGATGCTCATCGTCGGCGCCGGCGGCGGTTTCAAGCAGGTCCTGGTCGACGGCGGGACCGGTACCGCGATCGCCAAGATCGCCATCGCGGCGAACCTGTCGGCGTTGCTGCTCGGCTGGATCGTCGCGGTCCTGATCCGGCTGGCGACCGGCTCCGCGACGGTCGCGACGGTGACTGCGGCCGGGATCGTGGCGCCGCTGGCGACCGGTGAGAGTACGACCTATCTCGCGCTCGTGGTGCTGGCGATCGGCGCCGGTTCGCTGTTCTTCTCGCATGTCAACGACGCCGGCTTCTGGCTGGTCAAGGAGTACTTCGGCATGACCGTTGGCGAGACCATCAAGACCTGGTCGGTGATGGAGACCCTGATCTCGGTCATGGGCCTGGCCATGACGTTGCTCCTGTCGATCTTCATCTAGCTCGCGGAGGCTGGGCGGTTCAGGGTGCTCTGGTGCTGTTCGTGGACCAGTCGGCGGGCGATCGAGCCCGGGCCCTCGAGCTGCAGGGTTTGCGGGTCGTCGGGGAGCCGGAAGCCGAGTGTGGTCACGGTGTCGAGGCAACGGTTCGTACCCAGGACTGCCCAGCCGGTGCGGGATTCGGGGGAGAGGTCGAGATCCTCGGCGAGGAGCAGGTTCTCGCCGAGCCAGGCGCGGGTCGCGGTGTGCAGGACCCCGCCGGTCTCGCCGTGGCGGCCCAGGACGAGTGACTCGCGAAGGTGCGCGGTGCAGCCGGTCGCGAGGCGTGCGGTCGTCGTACGGGTGACGTCGGCGTCGGCGGAGACGACGAACGGTTCGGCGTACCACTGAAGGCTCGCGCCGTCGGTGAGGCGGATGTCGATGTCCCAGCGGGCGGTGCCGCCACGCATGCCATAGGCAACGGTTCCGGCGGTCTCCACGATCTCGAGCCGTACGGCGCCGGACACCGCGATCTCGATGCGTACGTCGTCGCCGGCGAGCAACAGTGCGCCCGCGGCGACGAGAGCAACACGTACGACGCCGTCCGTACCGGGCAGCTGCCGTGGTGACAGGTGGTCGGTGGTCAGCAGGCAGCGGTCACGGACCGGGTCGGCGACGACATCAATGCGTGTGGGCATGGGTGTGCGTGATCAGTTCGCCGTCCTCGCCGACGTGCGAGTGCGGGGCCATCGGTCCGGGATCGACGGGCGTGTGGTCGCCGGCGCGTACGGCGTGTGCCATCGAGCGCACCCATGCGGTCAAGAGGGCGATCGAGGCGGGATCCGTGCGAGAGAGCGCTATCACCGGTTTCCCGTCGCGGGCCGTCTCGGCGTCCTTCACCATCTGCTCGACGTCGACTCCGACGTACGGCGCGAGGTCGGTCTTGTTCACGATCAGGAGATCGGCGCGGGCGATACCAGGACCGCCCTTGCGTGCCACGTCGCCGCCGCCGGCCACGTCGAGCACGAAGATCTGCGCGTCGACGAGCGCGGGGGAGAACGTGGCGGTCAGGTTGTCGCCGCCGGACTCGACAAGGACGACATCCAGTGGCGCGAAGTCGCGTTCGAGGTCCTCGACCGCGATCAGGTTCGGCGTGACGTCGTCGCGGATCGCGGTGTGCGGGCAGGCTCCGGTCTCGACGGCGCGGATGCGTTCCGGGTCGAGAACGCCGGCCGCTTTGAGCATCCGGGCGTCCTCGTCGGTGTAGATGTCGTTGGTGATGACGCCGAGCTGGAGTTCGCCGGCGAGTTCGCGGCAGACGGTCGCGATCAGTGAGCTCTTGCCGGTGCCGACCGGTCCGGCGACACCGAGACGGAAGGAGCGGGTCTCAGGCATGGAACAACCTCATTCTCTCGATGGCATGGTTGTGCGCGAACACGTCGATCAGCGGGGCACCGTCGGCCGGGATGTCGTCGATGCGGGTCAGGGGCGCGACGTCCTTGACGAGCCACTCGATGTCGTCGTGCAGACCGGCGAGCCAGGTCGCCGCGTCGGCGGGGTCCACGGGCAGCAACTTCAGCGACGAGGAGATGACAGTCTGCGCATCGTCGTACGCGATAGTGCGCGCCACTTGCTCCGCCGACAGTCCGGTCACCGCTCCGACGACCCCGAGCACTACGGGCCTCGCGATCTCACCGTCGTTCGGAAGGTACGTCGTCACGTCGGGCCAGACGCGGCGCGCCAGCCGCAGCAACAGTCGCCCCTGGCGTCGCGAGACACCCCGTACGACATGACTGGGCGTCCGCGCCGCCCACGCCGCCTCGACGTCTCCCAACCCTTGCCCCGCTGCGCGCCGAGCCGCGCGGTCTTCGAGTCGTGGATTTTGGTTGTCAAATCCCCGTTTCTCCAGCCACAATCCACGACTCGGCAGATCGGGCCCGAACCAATCCGCACGACTCGGCGAGCTGGGGGTCTGGGTGTCGAGCCGGCCCGTGGTTTGCGGAACATTTTCGTCGCCTGGTGCAACATTTGTTCCGGAAAGGGCGAGGTGGCGGGTGACCACGGCGACGGCGGCTTCGACGCGGGTCGTCGTACGGAGGCGATCCCGGGCATAGGACGCGACGTCGGCGAGTTGCTTGCCGTCGGCACCTAGGCCCGCGCGAACTGCGGGCTCCAGTCCGCCGGACTGGGTGTGCCCGCCGGTCGGCAGCCGGCCGTCGGCGAGCATCATCGCGACCAGTTCCACGTTGCCCATCAGAACATCGCGTACAGCTGAGCGAGTGGGAGGACCGACGCCGGCGCCGGCTCGACCAGATCACCGTCGACCTTGATCGCGAACGTCTCCGGATCGATGTCGATCGCCGGCAGCGCATCGTTGTTCTTCAGGTCCGCCTTGGTGAGCTCCCGCGTCGGTCGCACGCCGAGCAGCTCCCGGCGCAGACCGAGCCGCTCGGCCAGCCCGTTCTCGAGCGCGGCCGGAGACACGAACGTGTACGAGAGATCCGCCCCGATGGCATCGCCGAACGCGGGCCGCATCAGCACGGGCTGCGGCGTCGGGATCGACGCGTTCGGATCGCCGAGGGCGGCCCAGGCGATCGCGCCGCCCTTGATCACCAGGCTCGGGCGGACCCCGAAGTACCGCGGGTCCCACAGCGCGAGGTCCGCGAGTTTGCCCGGCTCGACCGAGCCGACGACATGATCGATGCCGTGGGCAATGGCCGGGTTGATCGTGTACTTCGCGACGTACCGGCGTACCCGCTCGTTGTCGGCGACCGCGCCGAGCTGGCCGCGGCGATGTTTCATGACATGGGCGACCTGCCAGGTGCGCGTGATGACCTCGCCGATCCGGCCCATCGCCTGCGCGTCCGACGACGTCACCGAGAGCGCGCCGAGGTCGTGCAGGATGTCCTCGGCCGCGATCGTGGTGGCGCGGATCCGGGACTCGGCGAACGCGAGATCCTCGGGTACGTCGGGGCTGAGGTGGTGGCAGACCATGAGCATGTCGAGATGCTCGGCGACGGTGTTGACGGTGTGCGGCAACGTGGGGTTCGTGGAGCCCGGGATGACGTGCGGGTGCGACGCGATCGTGAGGATGTCCGGCGCGTGACCACCGCCCGCGCCCTCGACGTGGAACGCGTGGATGCCGCGGCCCGCGATCGCGCCGAGGGTCGACTCGACGTACCCGGCCTCGTTCAGGCTGTCCGCGTGCAGCGCGACCTGGAGACCCCACTCGTCCGCGGCACGCAGGGACGCGTCGATCGCGGCCGGGGTCGAGCCCCAGTCCTCGTGCACCTTGTACCCGGCGGCGCCGGCGAGCGCCTGCTCCGCGAGCGCCTCGGCACTGACGGTGTTCCCCTTGCCGAGCAGGAGGATGTTGAGCGGTACGGCGTCCAGCGCGCGATGCATCTGCTCGAGATGCCACGCGCCGGGGGTGACCGTGGTCGCCTTCGAGCCCTCGCTCGGCCCGGTGCCGCCGCCGACGATCGTGGTGATCCCGGTCGCCAGCGCCTCGTGGAGCTGCGACGGCGACAGCAGGTGGACGTGCGAGTCGATCGCACCGGCGGTGAGGATGCGACCCTCGCCGGCGATCACGTCGGTGGACGGCCCGATCTGGAGGTCCGGGTGTACGCCGTCCGCGATGTCGGTGTTGCCCGCGCGGCCGAGGGCGACGATCCGGCCGTCGCGGATGCCCACGTCGGCGCGGACGATGCCCCACCAGTCCACGACCAGCACGTTGGTGATGACGGTGTCGGGCGCACCCTCCGCCCGAGTCGTCGTACCTTGCGCCATCGACTCGCGGATGGACTTGCCACCGCCGAAGACGACCTCCTCGCCGCCGACGGTGAAGTCCTGCTCGACCTCGACCCACAGATCGGTGTCGCCGAGGCGCACCTGGTCGCCGACGGTCGGCCCGTACAGGGCGGCGTACGCCGCACGCGAGATCTCAACCACGATCCACCTCATCGGATTCAGCCGGCTTCAGCTGGATTCCAGGCACCCGCCGCCTGCCGCGGAGCGCGACCAGCGCCACCTCACGGGATGCGCCGGGTTCGAAGCGCTGCGACGTACCCGACGGGATGTCCAGCCGGAACCCCTGGGCGGCCTCGCGGTCGAAGCTCAGGGACGTGTTGGCGTCCGGCAGGTGCAGGTGCGAGCCGATCTGGATCGGCCGGTCGCCGGCGTTCACGATCACCAGCCGTAAACGTTCGTCGTCGGAGCGGTCGGCGTTCAGTTGGATGGTCCCCGGTCGTACCCGGACCGCTCCAGGCGCCGTCGTACTGGGTAGTGCCGGTGCGGCTGGGTTGTCCGCGCCCTGTCTTTCCTTGCTAAGTCTATCGTCGTCGGCCATGGATTCTGCCTTCAAATGATCGGGCTGTGGATAGTCACGAGTTTGCGGCCGTCCGGGAACGTCGCCTCGACCTGTACGTCGTGCAGGAGTTCGGCGACACCGGGCATGACCTGGTCGCGGCTCAGGACGGTGCGGCCGGACTCCATCAGGTCGGCGACGCGGGCGCCTTCGCGGGCGCGTTCGATCACCCAGGTGCTGAGCAGGGCGACGGCTTCGGGGTGGTTGAGAAGCACTCCCCGGGCCAGCCGGTCGCGGGCGACCATGCCGGCCACGGAGAGCAGCAGCTTCTCGACGTCGGCGGGAGTGAAGTTCATGGTGTGGTGTTGCGGGGCCGCATCGACGCGGGAAGCAACCGCCGCTGACTCCCTTCGCAGGTCGGGGGCTGCAGAGACAGCAGCCTGGATGGAGCCGGAGCCGAGCTCCCGCTCCACACGCCGGTTTGGGGAGGATTTTCTACCCGATATGGGAGGTAATCCTCCCCAAGTTGCATCATGGCAGCCGTCACGAGGTGCGGCAGCGGGTTGGGTTGCCGAACTAGGTGGTTTCTCCGCGGAACGGTGGAGGATTTCCCGCACAGGGAGCGAGAAACCCTCCAGGTACTCGGCGCAGACGACGCGACGGGGCAGGAGACCGCGGCGGGGCGGGAGGTTGCGATGGGGCGGGAGGTTGCGATGGGGCCGGAGGTTGCGATGGGGCGGGAGGTTGCGACTTCGATGTGCCTTGGCGCCGCGGCGTTCCACGAGGAAGTCATGCTTGTGACGGTAGGACGTGGTCGGCGACCTTGTCCGTGCTCAGGCACAGGGAGCAGACGGCGGCGTCATGAGTTGCGCACGCGGTCATGTCGGGGCGTTCGTACTGCTGCCGGCACACGTGACACGTCAGGACCTCTCCGGACGGGTTCCCGTGCTCGTCGTACATCGGCAGGTCCAGCCCGTCGTCGGACCGTCGCAAGTAGTACTTCCCGCGCGTGAGTACGGCGAGCACCGGTGGCAGGACCAGGGCGAGCCCGATCGCGACGAGCGGCGAGTACGGCTTGATCCCCGAGCCGAGTCCACCGAAGAACACGACGATCGACACACCCGCGGCCGCCGCCATCGACCCGAAGCCGACGGGATTGACGGCGTAGAGCATGCCGCGCCGGAACTCAGGCGCCTTCGGCGACAACCCCAGCAGGTACTTGTTGAACACGATGTCCGAGGCAACGACCACGATCCACGCCATCCCGCAGTTCGCGTAGAACCCGAGAATGGTGTTCAGGAAGTCGAACATGTTCGCCTCCATCAGCACCAGCGCGATCACCAGGTTGAACCCGAGGAACACCAGCCGTCCGGGGTAGTGCCGGGTCAGCCGGGTGTACGAGTTCGTCCAGGCCAGCGATCCGGAGTACGCGTTCGTCACGTTGATCTTCACCTGGCTGATGACGACCAGTACGACGGCCAGCGTCATCGCCAGCCACCCGGGCAGGAACCCGCGGTAGATCTCCAGGAACTGGTGCACCGGCTGGTTGGCGATCGACGACGAGTCGGCGACGTTCGCGATCAGGTAGACGGCGAGGAACAGGCCGATCACCTGCTTCAGGGCGCCGAAGATCACCCAGCCCGGTCCGGCCAGCAGCATCGCGGTCCACCACCGGCGCGAGTTCTCCGGGGTCTTCGGCGGCATGAACCGCAGGTAGTCGATCTGTTCGGCGATCTGCGCGATCAGCGACAGGCACACCCCGGCGGCCAGCAGCATCGAGCCGAAGTCGGCGTCCGGGCCGTAGTCGAAGAACGTCTGCACCGACGACGGATGCGACACGAGCAGGTAGCAGAACGGCAGCACCATCAGGATCAGCCACAGCGGCGTCGTCCACACCTGGAGCGTGGACAGCACCTTCATCCCGTAGATGACCAGCGGGAAGATCACCAGTGTCGAGACGGCGTACCCGAGCCACAGCGGCACGTGCAGCCCCAACTGCAGGCCCTGCGCCATGATCGAGCCTTCGAGCGCGAAGAAGATGAACGTGAACGACGCGAAGATCACGTTGGTGACGACCGAGCCGTAGTACCCGAAGCCGCTGCCGCGGGTGATCAGGTCGAGGTCGATGTTGTAGCGGGCGGCGTAGTACGCGAGCGGCAGGCCGGTCGCGAAGATCACCACGGCGAAGATCGCGATACCCCACAGCGCGTTCGTGGTCCCGTACGAGATCCCGATGTTCGCGCCGATCGCGAAGTCGGCGAGGTAGGCGATCCCGCCGAGGGCCGAGACGGCGACGACGCCGGTCGACCACTTCCGGTAGCTGCGCGGCGCGAACCGGAGGGTGTAGTCCTCCAGCGTCTCGCGGGTCGCGGTGGTGGGTGCGGGGGTTTCAGCGGTGGTGCGGTGGTCGAGCGAGGGCTCCACAGACATGGGCGAACTCCTGGCGGCACCTTCGGGCGAGCGGTGCTCCGGCGGGCCGGCGACGCTGCCGGCGGGGGATGCACCCGAATGGAAGGAACCTAGGAACGCCGTGTTACCGGGGTGTTGCCGAGCTGCTACGTTCGTGTATTTCCATCTGGAAGTACTTCGCTACGTCCGCCTCGAGCTCGCGCTGGGCCGAAGCGAGGCGATCGGCGACCGTGCCGCCGACGGGGGAGAGGGCCGTGACGATCCGGCGCCTGTCGTCCGGATGGATGCGTCGCAGCACCAGCCCGCGCTCGACCAGCTTGTCGACGTGCCGGGTCAGGCTCGCGGCCGGCAGTACGGCGGACTCGGCGAGCACCGACATCGGCTGCCCGGGCTCCTCGTGGAGCGCGGCCATGACCCGCCACTGCTCGATCGTCAGACCGAACTCGTCGAGCAACGGCTGCAGACCCAGCTCGAGTTGCCGCTCGATCCGCTTCAGCACCAGGAGCACGCCGCATCACCCCTCTTCGGTTCAGGTGGTGGGAAATATAGCCGTTCGGTCGATGTTCCGCCTCCGGTTCGTCCACACTTGAGCGAATGTCCGGCGGGAGGAGGTGACGGTGCGGCGCTCCGACGTACTGCCGATCGCCTTCGTCGTGCCGCTGCAGGGCCCGACCGGGATCTACGGACCGTCCTGTCTCGCCTGCGGTCAGCTCGCGGTCGAGCAGCTGAACGCACGCAACGGGATCGCCGGCCGCCGGGTCGAACTCGTCCAGGTCGACGCCGGCCGCCCGCCCGAGGTTGTCGCCGAGGATGTGGGGCGGCTCGTCGACCAGGGGCGCGTCGAGGCCGTGGCCGGCTGGCATATCTCCGCGGTCCGGGTCGCGCTGGCCCGACGCATCGGCGGGCGGGTCGTGTACGCGTTCGCGGCGATGCACGAGGGCGGTGACGACACGCCTGGTGTGTTCATGCTCGGCGAGCGTCCGGTCAACCAGTTGCTGCCGGCGGCGCACTGGTTGCGTGAGCACCTCGGCGCCCGGCGGTGGGTTGTCGTCGGCAACGACTACGTGTATCCGCGGGTGACCGGCTCGGTGGCCCAGGAAGCCTTGCAGGGAACGGGATCCGAGATCGTGCACTCGGCGTACGTCCCACTCGGTACGGCGGACTTCCGGGACGTGATCGACGGGCTCCGGGCAACGGACGCCGACGGCGTGATCATGCTCCTGATGGGCCAGGATGCGGTGCATTTCAACCGGCAGTTCGCGGCCGGCGGGCTGAGCGAGAGACTGCTCCGGCTCAGCCCGGCGATCGAGGAGAACACGCTGCTCGGCGCGGGATCGGGCGCGAATCACGGCGTCTACGCGGCCGCGGCGTACTTCGACAAGCTCACGACCGTCGAGAGCAGCGAGTTCGCCCGGCAGTACTACGCCCGTTTCGGGGCCTTCGCGCCCGCACTCAACGCGGTGGGCGAGTCCTGCTACGAGGCGATCCGCTTCCTGGCCCGGCTCGGCGAGATCAGTGGCTCGATCGCCATGTCGGCCGCCCTCCCGAGCGGCCACTTCTACGACAGCCCGCGCGGACTGCTGCGGCTCGACGGCAATCTCGTCGACCAGGACGTGTACCTGGCGGTCGCCGACGGTCTCGAATTCCGGATCCAGGAGCAGATCGCCCACACCGCCTAACCGTCATGAACCGCATTGATGGTTAGGTTGGGGGATGGACGTGAAGGAGCGGTTCAGCTGGGAAGGCCGATCGATCGCGTGGGGACGGGCGGGCAGCGGTCCGCCGCTGGTGTTCTGCCACGGGACACCGTTCTCGTCGCGCGTGTGGTCGCGCTACGCCGATGCGCTGAGCGCCGACTTCACCGTGTACCTGTGGGACATGCCGGGGTACGGCGAATCCTCCAAGCACCCCGAGCACGCGGTCGGCTTCGGCTCGCAGGCGAAGGCGTTCGCGGCGTTGCTCGAGCACTGGGAGTTGGAGCGGCCGCGGGTCGTGGCGCACGACTTCGGCGGTGCCGTCTCCTTGCTGGTAACGCTAGCCGAGGGTGCGGCGTACGAGTCGTTGATGCTCGTCGACGTGGTGGCGATCCCGCCGAGCGGGTCGGCGTTCTTCCAGTTCGTGAAGCGCTATCCGGCGACGCTGGACGCGTTGCCGGCGTACATCCACGAGGCGATCCTGCGGGCGTACGTGAGCGCGGCGAGTCATCGCGGGCTACGCGACGAGGAGCTAGCAGCGCTAGTTTCTCCGTGGTGCACGGAGGCGGGGCAGCCGGCGTTCTATCGGCAGATCGCGCAGTACGACGAGGAGTTCCTGGTCCAGAACGAGCGGACGATCGGCAACCTCACGATCCCCGTGAAGGTGGTCTGGGGGAGCGAGGACGCGTGGATCCCGCCCGCGACCGGACGGCGGCTGGCTGGGCTGATCCCGGGTTCGACGTACGTCGAAGTACCGGACGCCGGCCACCTGATGCAGTACGACGCTCCCGTCGCGCTGGCGACGGAGCTGCGCAGATGGCTGTATTTATGACCGTATGTCGGCCCTCTTTTCACAGGTGACGAGATCTGCGGTGGTGGTCGGTGGCGGGATCGTAGGGCTGGCTGTGGCGCGAAGCCTGCAGCGGCTCGATCCCGGTACGCCGGTCGTCGTACTGGAGAAGGAACCGGCCGTCGGGGCGCACCAGACCGGGCACAACTCGGGCGTGGTGCATTCGGGGCTGTACTACCGTCCGGGCTCGCTGAAGGCGCAGTTCGCGGTGGCGGGCGGTACGGCGTTGCGTGAGTACTGCGAGGAGAAGGGCATTCCGCTCGACGTACCTGGCAAGCTCGTTGTCGCGACAACTGAGGCCGAACTGCCGCAGCTCGATCGCCTGTTCGGGATCGGCCGCGAGAACGGTGTCCCGGTACGTCGGCTGACCCTGGACGAGGTCGCGGAACGCGAACCGCATCTGCGGGTCAAGGGTGCGCTCGCGGTCGACTCGACGGGGCGCGTGGACTTCAAGCTGGTCGCCGCCGCGCTCGCCGAGGACGTCCGGGCGGCAGGCGGCGAGATCCGGACCGGCGTGTCCGTGACGGCGGTCGAGAACGCCGGCTCGGTGGTGCGCGTGCGGACGACGGATGACGTGATCGAGGCCGACCGGGTCGCCGTCTGTGCGGGCTTGCACAGCGACCGGCTCGCGCGGGCGTCCGGTCTTGAACCGGGTGTCCGCATTCTCCCGTTCCGCGGCGAGTACAGCGAGCTCGTCCCCGAGAGGGAGTACTTGGTGAAGGGGCTCGTGTACCCGGTGCCCGATCCGGACCTGCCGTTCCTCGGTGTCCACCTGACCCGCGGCATCGATGGCAGCGTGCACCTCGGCCCGAACGCGGTCCCTGCGCTGTCCCGCGAGGGCTACTCGTGGTCGAAGATCGTCGTACGGGACGTGTGGGAGTCGGCGACGTACCGCGGGTCCTGGAAGCTCGCGCGACGGTACGCACGCACCGGCGCGAAGGAGATCGTCCGCTCGCTCACCGGTCGTGCGCTGGTCCGCGAGGCGCGGCGGATGCTGCCGGAGTTGCAGGTTTCCGACGTACGACGGTCCGGCGCCGGCGTCCGCGCCCAGGCCGTGACCCGCGACGGCAAGCTGGTCGACGACTTCCTGTTCCTCCGCGACGGCCGCGCCCTGCACGTCCTGAACGCGCCGTCACCCGCCGCCACCGCCTGCCTCGTCATCGGCAACCGCATCGCCGAAGAACTCTCCGCCGACCGCGCCTGAGCTACGCCTATCTTTGTCGGCATGACAACGTTCGGGGTGCCAGGAGTCCGGGTGGGGCATTGGAGTGACTTCGAGGGGCGGACCGGCTGCACAGTCGTGGATCTGCCCGCCGGCACCGTCGCGTCGTACGAAGCGCGTGGCGGCGCGCCCGCCTCCCGGGAGCTGGAGCTGCTGGAGCCGGGGAAGGCCGTGAACGCGATCGACGGCGTCGTCCTGACCGGGGGATCGGCCTTCGGCCTGGCGGCGGCCGATGGCGTCATGCGGTTCTACCGTGAGCAGGGACGCGGCGTGCAGACCCCTGCGGGTGCGGTGCCGATCGTGCCGACACTGGCGCTCTTCGACCTCACGGCGGGCGATCCCGCCGCGGCACCGGACTCCGCCGCCGGGTACGCGGCCGCGCAGGGGTGCACAGCGGAACAGGTGCTGCACGGCCAGGTGGGGGCAGGGACCGGGGCGTACGTCGGGCATTGGCGCGGGCCGGACGGTCGACGGCCCGGCGGGCTCGGGTACGCCGAACATCGTCTTGGTGAGCTCGTGGTTGCCTGTCTTGCGGTGGTGAATGCCTTCGGTGACGTCGACGACGGCGGCAAGGACGTGTCGTTCGACGCGGTACGGATCCTCGCGGAGCCGTTCGCGTTCGGCGAGGGGCGCGCGCACACGACGATCGGCGTCGTCGTCACGAACGCCCGCCTCGACAAGGTCGGCTGCCGGACCGTTGCCCAGGGCGCCCATGACGGCCTCGCCCGGTCCATCACGCCACCGCACACCCAGTTCGACGGGGACGGGTTCGTCGCCGCGGCGACCGGTCAGGTCGACGTGCACGTCGACATCGTCAGGCTGCTCGCGCTCGCCTGCGTCACCGACGCCGTACGAAGCGTCGCGCCGGCCTGATCGAACCCTCGCGAACTTCACGCCGGCGCAACAGCTGGGCAATCTGGGTCGGGGACGCTTTCAGATATGGACTCGTTGCGTACGACGCTCACGGGTGGGACGGCCTGTGATGTGTGTGGACGGCTGCCGCATCCGCGGCGGCTCCGGCTGACGTTGGCGAAGCTGGTGGCGATCGCTCCGGTGGAGCTGGCTTTGCACGCGTTGGTGCTCGCTGCGCATCCGCCGTACCTCGTCTCGGTTGCGGTGCTGGCGAGCGTGACGACGGCGCTCGTGATCTGGGTGGTGGAGCCGTCGACGATGCGGCTGCTGCGATCCTGGCTGCATGCGCCGAAGGCTCGTCCGCGGCACGGGATCGGAACGCTGTGGCGGATCCGCGTGACACTCGACGATCGGGCGGGAGCACTGGAGAGCGTTACCCGGCAGCTCTCCGTCCTGGACGCGAACATCCTCGGGCTGCACGTCCATCCGATGGACGACGGGGTGCGGGACGAGCTGGTCGTCTCGACGCCGGATGACGTCACGGCCACTGACCTGGAGGATGCGATCGAGTCCGGCGGCGGGCGCGAGACGCACGTGTGGCCGACGACCGCGTTGGCGTTGGTGGACGGACAGACGAAGGCGTTGAGTCTGTCGGCTCGTGTGGTCGCGGATCCCGGCGAGCTGCCGCATGCCGTCGCCGAGTTGCTCGGCGCTCAGCTGGTCACGAATCGAGCGACACTGACGGGTCAGCTGCCCGACGACGGGACGGTGCTGAAGGTTCCTTCGCCGTCGACCGGTTTGTTCGCGTTCAGCCGTCCGGGAGAGCCTTTCACCCCGGCCGAGTCCGCTCGCGCACACCGCCTCGCCGAACTGGCGGAAGCCGCCCAAACCATCACCCGCTGAGCCCGCTGAGCCCGCTGAGCCCGCTGAGCCCGCTGAGCCGGTTGGGGCCGCCTCAGTTGCGGTGCGGCGGCGCGGTCGGGAAGGTGATCGGCTGGACGATCTCGATGCGGGTTCCAACGCGCTCGCAGGTGGGGAGGTCGTGGTAGATCTCCCAGCTGTCCCCGGTCGCGATCGCTTCCTCGGTTTCCAGCCAGTCCTGGACGGCGTGGTAGCTGAGCGGGAGTTTCTCGTCCGGGTCGGTGTGCCAGACGGCGAGCACCGGTCCGGCGGGCAGGGAGGACACTTCGACCTCTCCGCAGTCCGCGATCGGCGCGCTGATCGGGAAGCCGGCTTCGGCCTCGATCTCCCCGCCGGGCAGCGGATGCCAGCGGGCGAACGGGTAGCCGGTCGGAGCGATGCCGTGGTGCCGCAGATGCTCGGCCACCGCGGCACAGGCCGAAGGAACCCAGTCCGCCAACTGCTCGGGGACAAGGTGACCCCGCCGTACTGCGGTCAATTCGTCGCTGTGAAATCTCACCTGGGGCATCGGTGCATCACCATCACTCAATGTACGTCGGCAACCGGCACTTGGATACTGAGGGCGACCCGGCCGAGAGCGCGCAGGGCGGCCACGGTCTCCGCGATCCGCTGATGCGACGCGCTGGAGTGGACGGTCCGGAACAGCTCGTTGCGGTCGTCCTCGAGGTCGTCGAGCAGGTGTTCGAACTCGGCGACGACGGCGTCGTACGGCGGCCGCGCGATCAGCAGCGGCAGGATGTGGCCGCGGAAGGCGACCAGGGTGTGCTGGGCCTCGGCCAGCCGGCGCTCTTCAAGGAACCAACCGTCGGACGAGCTGGTCTGGGCGAGGTTCCTGAGGTCGGCCTCCCAGCGGTCGATCTCCTGGCGCAACGGGGTCATGACTGCTCCTTCAGGAACTCGGCGAGCGGCCGGCGGGCGGTTGCCGAACCGGATCGATGGTGGCCGAAGCGGATGATCATGTGCGCGTGGCCGGGCAGTCCCGTGAGGCGCTGGACACGGCAGCGCAGATCGTCGTACTCGAGCGGCTGGTTGAGGAACGAGGCGCTGACACCTTCCCGCGTCGCGGTGAGCAGCACGCGTTCGAGCGCTGCGCCTGCCGCGACCTGGTCGGAGGGCTCGTCGACGTCGGTCGAGAGTACGGCGATGTCCGGATGCTGTTCGAACTGCCGCTCGACCCGCACGCGGTCGGCCGGCCGGGTCGCCATGTCGCGGACAGCCGCCGGATAGGTGGCGGAGCGCGGGCCGAGCGCCGAGCTGGGAATGCCGTCGGCGATTCGTTCGCCGCCGACCCAGTGGGCGCGTTCGGCGCGGCGGTGCCAGTCGCCGATCTCGCGCAGGTCGGTGTCGAGCACCAGATCGAGAACCGTGCGGACGTCGTCCTCGGCGAGCCAGGTGAGCTGCGCGCCCTCGGCGTACGCCGCCTGCATCAGCGAGATCCGCGTACCCTCGGCGACCGGCGTGGTGTCCGACGGGTTCCGGTCGGTGTGGCGATAGGGGATCTGTACGGCGAGATCGCGCAGCTCGTCGTTCCCGGTCGCGCTGGGCTCGATCACGATCCGGGCGAGCAGATCAGGCTCTTCTCTCGGGTACGGCGCCAGCCCGAACCAGGTGCTGTACCCGAGGGTCTCGGCCGCGCAGCGGAGGTTGAAGGTGGCGGCGCCGGCGGCGATCCGCATCGCCCGGCCGGTCGGGTCCTCGGCGGGAAGCGTGCGGGAGCCGTCCAGGTAGACGTCGATCACGTGACCGTCGATCTCGAACCGCCACGGCTGGGTGTTGTGCATACTCGGCGCGGCGACGGCCGCCGCCAAGAGGACGTCGATGTGCTCTTTGGCCAACTGATCGCTCATGGGATCCACCTCCACCTTCAGCTTCGTCGCAGGAGCATGGGCGGCGCTGCGGGCAAGAGTCCCGACTTGGTGGGCCGTTCGGCCGACCACGCCAGGGACAGTGGCGACTAGCACAAGCGCGGACGCCGGCCCCACGGGACCAGGCGCCGGCCCTGGACGGACTCGATTCCGAGCCGGACGAGCTGCGGCTCCTCCATCGGCATCCAGGAGTGCAGGGCCAACGTACGACGCAATTCGGCGGCCTCGTCGTCCGTCACCACGGACAGATGCCCGATCGCCGTCACCGTCCACCCGACGTGCCGCTCCGCATCGACCTCGTCGGCCTCGAATGCGACCACGTCGCCCCGCTCGGCGGCCCGGAACTTGTCGCCCTGGCCGGTGCTGAACACGATCGTGTCCTCGTCGACGACGAAGTTGACCAGGCGGACCGCGGGCAGACCGCCGTGGGTGTAAACCAGCCGGCCGAGCGGCACGGACGCGAACAGCCGCACACAGTCCGCCGGCCCGATGATCTCCAGGCGGGAACTGTCGAACTGCCGCGCTGTCCTAGTGGTGTCCACGAGTCAACAGTCCGGCGACTTCGAGCGTGGCAGTAGGGCCGAAAGTCCCGAGCAGGAAGGACACTGTTTCCCGAAAGGGGTGAAGCTTGACGATTCCCGGAGTCGAGACGCTGCGCCAGTATCAGCGGGGCTGGTTGCGGGCCGACGTACTCGCCGGCCTGACCGTCGCGGCGTACTTCGTCCCCCAGGTGATGGCGTATGCGCAGCTCGCTGGTCTGCCGGCGGTGACCGGGTTGTGGGTCGCGCTCGGTCCGTTGGTGCTGTACTTCTTCCTCGGCTCTTCGCGGCTGCTGTCACTCGGTCCGGAGTCGACGACGGCGCTGCTCACAGCCACCGCGATCGGCCCGCTCGCCGCTGGTGATCCGGCGCGGTACGCCGGGTTGGCCGCCGTACTGGCACTGCTGGTAGGAGCGATCTGTCTACTCGGCTGGGCGGCACGGCTCGGGTTCCTGGCCGATCTGCTGTCCAGGCCGGTGCTGATCGGCTACCTGGCCGGTATCGCGGTGATCATGATGACCGGCCAGCTGGGACGACTCACCGGCGCATCCGTCAAAGGGGACTCCCCACCGGCGGAGGTGCTGTCCGCGCTCCGCCTGATCGGTGACTGGAAGGTCGCTCCGGTGATGTTGTCGGTGGCGGCTCTGGCGTTGCTGCTCGCCTTGGCGCGCTGGACGCCGCGCATCCCCGGCCCGCTCGTCGTCGTGGCGCTAGCAGCGCTAGTGACTTGGGCGGCTGATCTGGGTGACAGGGGAGTGGCACTGGTCGGTTCGGTTCCCAGCGGTCTGCCTGTGCCGCACGTGCCGGCACTGTCAGTGCAGGACCTTGGTCTGCTCGTCCTGCCTGCGGTAGGCGTCGCGCTGGTCGGCTACACCGACGTGGTCCTCACCGCACGCGCCTTCGAGAGCCGCGGCGGAGGCGGGCGCATCGACTCGGGCCGGGAACTGCTCGTACTCGGACTGGCCAACGTCTCGGCGGGCCTCGTGCGCGGCTTCCCGATCAGCAGCAGCGGCAGCCGTACGGCCCTCGCGGACGCCTCCAATGCGAAGAGCCAGGTCTACTCGCTGGTGGCCGCGCTCACGATCGTCGCGACGTTGCTCTTCGCCGGTCCGCTGCTCGAGACGTTCCCGATCCCCGCGCTCGGCGCCCTGGTCGTGTACGCCGCGCTGCGCCTGATCGAACTGGGGGAGTTCCGCCGCATCGCGTCGTTCCGCCGCAGCGAGTTCCTGCTGGCGGTGGCAACGACCGTCGGTGTGGTCGCGCTCGACGTCCTGAACGGCGTACTCGTCGCGGTCGGGCTGTCCGTCCTCGACGTACTGCGACGCGTCGCCCGGCCGCACGACGGGATCCTCGGCTACGTTCCCGGGATCGCGGGGATGCACGACCTCGACGACTACCCGGATGCGGTGCCGGTGCCCGGTCTGGTCGTGTACCGGTACGACTCACCGTTGTTCTTCGCGAACGCCGAGGACTTCCATCGCCGCGCGCTGGCCGCGGCCGACCAGGCGACGACGCCGGTGCGCTGGTTCCTGCTGAACACCGAGGCGAACGTGGAGATCGACATCACCGCGCTCGACGCCCTCGACGCGCTGCGCGAGGACCTCAAGTCCCGCGGTATCGTCCTGGCCCTCGCCCGGGTCAAACAAGAACTCCGCGACGACCTGGACAACGCCGGCTTCCTCGACCGCCTGGGCCCCGACCGCGTCTTCTACACCCTCCCCACAGCGGTAGAAGCCTTCCGCAATCAGCCGCCGGACTAACTGCGGACGACGTCGAGTGCCTGCCGGGCGATTTCCCACTCCTCGTTGGTGGGGATGACCAGTACTGTGACCGGGCTGTCCTCGGCGGAGGCGATGTTGTCGGTGGGGTCGGCGTTGCGGACCGGGTCGAGGTGGATGCCCAGGCCTTCCAGGCCGCTGAGGGCGGCAGCGCGGACTTCGGCGGAGTGCTGACCGACGCCGGCGGTGAAGACGATCGCGTCGACCCTTCCCAGTACGGCGTAGTACGCGCCGATGTACTTCTTCAAGCGGTAGCAGTAGATGTCGAACGCGAGCTCTGCCCGCTCGTCCCCGGCCGCCCGGCGGCGCGACACCTCGCGGAAGTCGTTCACGCCGGTGAGGCCCTTGAGCCCGGACTCCGAGTTCAGCGCCCGGTCGGTCTCCTCGGCCGACCGGCCCGCGACCCGCGCGAGGAGCCCGTGGATCGCCGGATCGAGATCGCCCGACCGGGTCCCCATCACCAGTCCCTCCAACGGCGTCAGCCCCATCGACGTGTCCACCGACCTGCCGCCCTGGACGGCGGTCGCGGAGCAACCGTTGCCGAGGTGCAGCACGATCAAGTTCACGTCCTCGAGCTCGCGCCCGAGCAGTGCGGCGGCCTGCCCGGACACGAACGAGTGCGACGTGCCGTGGAACCCGTACCGCCGGATGCCGTACTCGTCCAGCCAGGAGCTCGGCACCGCGTACGTGTAGGCGTACGGCGGCAGCGTCTGATGGAACGCGGTGTCGAACACCGCGACATGCGGCAGGTGCGGCAGCAGCCGCCGCGCGACCTCGATGCCCTCGAGATTCGCGGGATTGTGCAGCGGCGCGAGCGGAACCAGGTCGGTCACCGCCGCGATCAACTCGTCGTCGACCAGCGCCGGCGCCGCGAACCGGTCGCCGCCGTGGACGACCCGGTGCCCGACGGCCACGATGTCCACCTCACCGAGCGCGGGACCATGCGTTTCGAACGCCCGTACGGCGACCTCCAGCGCGGCCTCGTGATCAGCCACCGCCCGGTCGTCGTTGAACTCGCCGTCGGGCCCGTGGTGCACGTGGTGGCTCTGCTCTTCGCCGATCTTCTCGACGAGCCCCGTCGCCGCGGCCTCACCCGACTTCGCGTCGACGAGGCTGTACTTGAGGGAAGACGATCCGGCATTGATTACGAGCACCTGTTCGGTCATGGGGCCTCCCGGCCTGGACTGAGGAGCGGAGGGAGCGAAGCGACTGGAGCGACGAGGGAAGGCCGGGAGTTACAGGCCCCATGACCCGCCGCGACGGAGTCGCGGCATTCAATACTGGGCCTGGATCGCGGTGATCGCGACCGTGTTGATGATGTCCCGGACGGTCGCGCCGCGCGACAGGTCGTTGACCGGTTTGCGCAGGCCCTGCAGTACCGGGCCGACCGCGACGGCGTTCGCCGAGCGCTGCACTGCCTTGTACGTGTTGTTGCCCGTGTTGAGGTCGGGGAACACGAACACCGTGGCCCGTCCGGCGACGGGGGAGTCCGGCAGCTTGGTCCGTGCCACTGCGCTGTCGATGGCGGCGTCGTACTGGATCGGTCCCTCGACCGGCAGCTGCGGTGCGCGTTGGCGGACGATGCTCGTTGCCTTGGACACCTTTTCCACGTCCGTGCCGGCGCCGGAGGTGCCGGTCGAGTAGGACAGCATCGCGACCCGCGGCTCGACCCCGAAGGCGGTCGCGGTCGCGGCGGACGAGATCGCGATGTCGGCGAGCTGTTCGGCCGTCGGGTCCGGGTTCACCGCGCAGTCGCCGTACACCAGGACCTGGTTCTGCAGGCACATGAAGAACACCGACGAGACGACCGAGACATCCGGGACCGTCTTCACCACCTCGAGGGCCGGCCGGATGGTGTGCGCGGTGGTGTGGACGGCGCCCGACACCATCCCGTCCGCGAGTCCGAGCTGCACCATCATCGTGCCGAAGTACGACACGTCGCGGACCAGTTCGCGGGCGCGGTCGAGATCGACGCCGCGATGCTGCCGCAGCCGGTGGTACTCGGCGGCGAACTGCTCGGTCAGCTCACTGTTCTCGGGATGTACGACGTTCGCCGCGGTCACGTCGACGCCGAGCGCCGCGGCCTTCGCGCTGATCGCGGTCGGATCGCCGAGCAGTGTGAGATCCGCGACGCCCCGCCGCAGCAGTACGTCGGCTGCGCGGAGGATCCGCTCCTCCTCGCCCTCCGGTAGCACGATGTCCCTGCGATCGGAGACGGCCCGGTCGACCAGTTGATGCTCGAACATGAGCGGCGTCACCGCGCTGCTGCGGGCGAGCGCGAGCTGGTCGACGAGCGCCGTACCGTCGACGTACTGGTCGAAGAGCGCCAGAGCCGTGTCGATCTTGCGCGGCGCGTCCTTCGTAAGCCGGCCGCGGACCGCGGTGAGCTTGGCGGAAGTGGCCTGCGTACCGAGATCGGTCTCGATGATCGGCAACGTGACACCGAGACCCTCGATCAGTCGTTGCACCTGGCCCGGGAGTTCGAAGCCGCCGTTGAGCACGATGGCCGCGATCTGCGGGAAGGTCCGCGACGCGTGCGCCATCAGGACGCCGAGGACGACCTCCGGGCGATCGCCGGCGGTCACGACCGCGGCACCGTCGAACAGCCGGTCCAGCACGTTCGGCATCGTCATCCCGGCGATCATCAGCCCGGTGACCTCGCGGGTCAGGAGCTCCGGGTCACCGCTCAGGAGCCGGCCGTCGATCGGGGCCATCAGGTCGGCGACCAGCGGCTGGTTCAGCACCGGCTCCTCGGGGATCGCGAACGCCGGCGCGCCGATTCCGTCGAGCGCCGCGACGAGGGACTTGCCTTCGCCGTCGTCCACGCGGTTCGCGATCACCGCGAACAGCGAGCCGTGGTTCGCGGCGAGCTCGGCCACGGCCATGTCGGCGATCGCCCGTACGTCGTGCGGCGTACGGCCGAACCCGTTCAGCACGAGCAGCACCGGCGCGCCGAGGTTCGCGGCGATCTTGGCGTTGAACGAGAACTCGGTCGGCGTGCCGACATCGGTGTAGTCGCTGCCGACGATCAGCACCGCGTCAGCGTGCTCGGCAACCGCGTGATAGCGCTGGACGATGGTGTCCAGGGCCGCGTCGGGATCCTCGTGCACCTCGTCGTACGTGACCCCGACGCCGTCGTCGTACGACTGCTCGACCGCGTCCTGCGAGATCAGCAGCTCGAGAACGTAGTCCCGTCCGCCATGTGTCGCGGTGTCCGCGCGGACGATCGGCCGGAACACCGCCACCCGCCCGACTCGCCGGGACAACTGGTGAAGCACCCCGAGAGCCACCGTCGACTTCCCGGTCGTACCCTCCACCGAAGCAACGTAGACACTGCTACCCATACCGCGAACCTTAGAGGGTGCCTGAGAACCCTCTACGGAACCGCAGGGCGCGTCAAGGCGTGCAGGTGGTCGATCATGGTGTCGACGGCGATGCGCAGCGGCGCGGGGTCGCGATTCACCTGACTCAGCAGCAGCCCGCCCTGCACTGCCGCGAGCATCGCGACGGCGAGGTTCCCCGGGTCGGCGTCGCGGGCCAGCTCGCCGCGTTCCTGCATTTCGCTCAGACCATCACGGATGAGCTCCTGCCAGCGCGCGAACGCGGCGGCGAGCTGGGTGCGGGCGACCGGGTCGCTGTCCGAGAGGTCGCTCGCCAGCGATCCGAGCGGGCAGCCGCCGACGCACTGCATCTCGGTGAGGATGCCGACCATCACGTCCCGCCACCGGCCGAGCGAGTCGATCGTGTCGAGCCGCTCCAGACAGCCTTGCTGTACGTCGAGCGCCTGCGTCGCCTGGTGGTCGATGACGGCCGAGACCAGCGCGTCCTTGCCGGGGAAGTAGTGGTACAGCTGCGACGGGCTGACCCCGGCCGCCGACTGGATGTCCTCGATCGTGGTGCGCGCGACGCCGTACTCGAGCATCAGCCGCGCCGCGGCCACGACGATCCGGTCCCGGGTCGCCTGCCCTTTGCTGGTCAGCCGCCGTGCGATTTCGGTCATGCCACCCACCGTACGGATTTTGGAGTTGATACTCCAATTTCGTCGGAGAACTATCGGTCTCAACGACTCCAACTAGTGGATGGACTGAACCGATATGACGCAGGACTTCGCCGGCCGGACCGCACTCGTCACCGGCGGCAACAGTGGGATCGGCCGCGCCGTGGCCGGCCAGTTGGCCCGGCGCGGCGCGCACGTGGTGATCAGCGGACGCGACGTCGCCCGAGGGAACAGGGCGGTCGGTGAGATCCGGGCCGAGGGCGGTACGGCGGACTTCGTCCAGGCGGATCTTGCCGATGTGGCGAGTGTGCGGTCGCTGGCCAAGCAAGCGGTCGAACTCGGCGGCGGGCAGGTCGACGTACTGATCAACAACGCCGGGATCTTCCCGTTCGGGGCGACCGCCGAGGTGCCGGAATCGGACTTCGACGCGGTGTACGCCGTCAACGTGCGGGCGCCGTTCTACCTGGTTGCCGAGCTCGCTCCGCTGATGGCGGCCCGCGGAACGGGCGCGATCGTCAACGTGACCACGATCGTCGCGTACGTCGGGATGGCCGGAATGGCGGCGTACGGCTCGAGCAAGGCGGCTGTCGAGCTGCTGACCCGGGCCTGGGCGGCCGAGTTCGGGCCGGCCGGCGTCCGGGTGAACGCGGTCAGCCCGGGGCCGATCCGCACCGAAGGCACCGCGGTGATGGGGGAGAACCTCGACAACCTGGCCGGCACGACACCCCTGCAGCGCGTCGGTGCCCCGGACGAGGTCGCCGAAGGCATCGTCTTCCTCGCCTCGGACGCAGCCTCCCTGATCCACGGCGCCACCCTCCCCATCGACGGCGGCCGGCTGGCGGTCTGACGGGCCGCGTCACGATCGTTCCCTCGGGAGTCACGCCGTACGGGTGTCCAGCGAAGTTGAACGAGTGGAGGAGGACACCATGCCGAGTGCGAACCTGGCTGCCACGCCGGTGGCGGTCGAGATTCCCGAGTTGACCGGAAGGTACGCCGCGGTGGGCGACTACACCGTTGCGTTCGAGAGCTATCCCCGTGATGTGGACCCGGCGCCGTACTTCGCCGGACTGCCCGACGACCGCTGCCAGTGCCCGCACTGGGGCGTGGTCACGGCGGGGGAGATCACCTTCCGCTGGGACGACCACAGCGAGACGTTCCGGGCCGGCGACGCCTACTACGCCGGACCGGGCCATCTCCCGCTGCTCACGGCGGGGACGAGCATCGTGGAGTTCAGTCCGACAGCGGAACTGGACAAGACGATGGCTGTCGTCGGGGCGAACCTGGAGCGGGCATGAGGACTGTCGCCACCGAGGTCGACCTGTCGGTGGCGCGGGTGGTGGAGTGGCTCGAGACCGGCGTGGCGCCGGACCGGACGTTCGCGGCGGACTGCTTCGCCGACGTGAGCCTGCCGCACTGGCGGGTGCAGTTCGCCACCGGCGCCGCGACGATCGCGGGCCGGCGTCGGTGGCATCCGTACCCGGGCGTGGTCCGGGTCGAGCGTGTCGATCGGACCGAGAGCGGGTTCGTGATGGCGTTCGAGGAGCGGTGGCGGCACGAGGGACAGAACTGGTACTGCCGCGAACAGCTCACTGCCGACGTCGACGATGCCGGTGAGATCACGGAGTTGCGGGTCTACTGCACCGGAGACTGGGACGAGGCGAGGCAGGCCGAGCACGCCGCCGAGGTGACGCTGATCCGGTCGTGAACGCCGTACCGTGATGGTGTGACGAGCCGGCGGGAGACCGAGCTGGCGGCGCGGACCCGGGTGGTTCTCGATGCCGCGGCGGGGCACGTCTTCGGCACCGAGCCGGGGCGGCTCGCGGCCGAACTGTACGACGTACTCGTGCGGACGACCGACGACGCCGGTCGTGCCCGGGTCGCCGCGGCGCTGGCCCGCTGCTGGGCGTACGGCGGGCACGCGGACCGGGCCGCGTCGTTCGCGGACGAGGCGTTGGCGCATGCGGAGCAGGCCGGCGACCCGGAGCTCATCGCGGACTGTCTGGATGCGGTGCTCGCGGCTCACTGGGGACCGGACGAGCTGACGCTTCGGGAGCTGACAGCCGCGCGGTTGGACGAGGTGTCGGCTCACGTACTCGATCCCGAGGCGCGGCTCCGCGGCCATCTCTGGAGCTTGCAGGTCGGCTGGGAGACCCTGCGAGTGCCGGTGATCCAGCGCCAGTTGCGTGCCTTGGAGTTGCTCGCAGCAGAGTCGCCCAGAGCCCGGTTCTTCGCGGCATCCCGGCGGTGGATGTACGACCACGTCCGCGGCGTCGACGCCAGTGAGCTGATCGAGGTCGCAGAAGGTGCTGCCACGGAGGCCGGACTCGCCGATGCCTGGATGGTGACGGGCTCGATGCGTGGGTATACCGCTCTGCACGCCGGCGAGGTCGAGGCCGTTGCCGAGGTCGCGGAGCTGATGGAGCGGTTCGCACGCTCCGAGGGAGTCGTGGAGGTCGCCTCCGAAGCCGCGTCGATCTGGGCCCTGCTCGGTCGTCACGATCGCGCCCGAGCCCTGCTCGAACAGCTCGGCCCGGACGTGCTGGAGTCGCTGCCCCGGGACGTGAACTACCTCCTGAACCTGCACTGCGTACTCGAGGCCGCACTCGCGGTCGGCGACGAGCAGATCGTCGGTACGGCGGCCCGCCTGCTCACGCCGTACGAGAACCGGGCCGTGCTGAATGCCGGAGCCGTCTACTTCCACGGCGTCACCGACGACTCCCTGGCCCGAGCCGCCGCCTTCACGGGCGACCATGCCCGCGCGGACCAGCTACGAGCAAGAGCCCTGGCGACCTACCGCCGCCTCGACGCGACGTGGTGGCAGAACCGCCTGCAGTTCGCATCCGACCCGACCACGCCGGCATCTACCGAGACCGTCGTCCATTTCCGGCCGGTTGGCGACGGGCTGTGGTTGATCGGGTCGGAGGCTCGCCCGCTGCGGGCGCTCCGCGGCTTCGAGTACCTGCACCGGCTTCTGGCTCAGCCGGGCCGGGCGGTGTCGGCGATCGACCTCGTCACCGACGGCACAGCCACGGTGATTCAGCCGGACACCGGTCCGCAGCTCGACCGTCAGGCGGCCACGGCGTACCGGCAGCGACTGTCCGACCTCGCCGCCGAACTTGCCGAGGCCGCCGACTGGGGCGACCTGGCGCGCGTCGAGTCCCTCACCGCGGAACGCGAAGCCCTCCTCGCCGAACTCACCTCGGCCGTCGGTCTCGCAGGCCGCCCGCGCGCGACCGGCTCCACCGCCGAACGCGCCCGGGTAGCCGCCACCAAAGCGATCGCCACCGCCATCGCCCGCATCGAATCGCTGGACCCGCCCCTGGCCACCCACCTCCGCGACGCCATCCGCACCGGCACGACGTGCTCGTACCGGCCGCGCCCGTCCGATCACCTGACCTGGCAACTGTCCGGCTAGCTGGAGAGGTTTGGCGACGCGCGGTGGGTGGGTCGGGTCACGCGGCGGGTGGGGTGAAGACGCCGAACTGGTTGCCGGACGGGTCGCGGAGGTAGGCGAACGCCGGGGTGGCGTCGAGGCGCTTGTTGATCACGGTGCCGCCGAGCTGTTCGGCGTCGGCGCAGGTGGCTTCGATGTCGGCGACCAGGATGTAGAACACCGCGTGGTTCGGCAGTTGCCCGTTGGTGCCGAAGATGCCGCCCATCGGCCGGTCGGCGCCGGAGGCCTTGATGTTGCGGTACTCGAGGCCGGTGGCGGCCAGGGCGCCGTCGGACTCGAAGGTCCAGTCGAACAGGCTGCCGTAGAACTTCTGGGTGGTCTCGGGGTCGTCGGTCGCGACCTCGAACCAGGCCAGCGTGCCGGGGGCCGGAGTACTCATCGATCTCTCTCTTTCATCCGTGGACTTCAGGTGTGCAACGGACCCCACGGTTTCAGCGGTTCGCGACAGCCCTATGTCGGAGTTGGGAAAAGATCTTCGGGACGCAGCGCGGCGTGCGGCAGTTTGGTTTCGTAACCGTCGACCTCCAGATCCCCGGTCGCCAGCGGCCGTGACAGCGGTGTCGCGGTGCGTTCGGCGCGGGTGATCCGATCCATCCGGAACACCCGGTCCTCCTGACGCAGGTGACACCAGGCGGTCAGGTAGGAGCCGTTCGGCCCGACGACGACATGCTGCGGCTCGACCTCCCGCTCGGTCCCGACACCGCCGACATCGGTGTACTCGATCCGCAGCACCTGGTTGTCGCGCACCGCGCGCCAGATCTGCTCCGCGATCTCCCCGTCCGGATCCGGCACCGGCCGCACCAGGAGCCGCACCTTCGCCGCCGCCGTACGCGCCTCGTCGAGATCCCGCTGCGGCATCGCGGCCACGATCTTCTGCAGCGCGGTCCGGGCGTCGCGTGCGAACAGCACATGGTTGCCGCGGCTCAACGCCACCGCGACCGCCATCGCCTCCCGCGCGGTGAAGTTCAGCGGCGGGAGGCTCATCGACCGGTCCACCGAGTACCCACCAGTGCGTCCCTGTTTCGTCGCCAGCGGTACGCCGGCCTGCCCGAGAGCACTGAGATCACGCTCGATGGTCCGTACGCTCACCTCGAAACGCGCCGCCAACTGTCGCGCCGTACGCCCCCGAGGACCCGCCGCCCGCAACTCCTCGGCGAGCGCATACAGCCGATCGATCCGGTTCATGATCGGCACGCTAGCCGCGCCCACGGACAATTCGGTTACTGAGGGAGTTCGGCTCCGGTGCGCTCGGCGAGCATGTACGTGGCGTACCAGGTCGGCCAGTTCTCGTCGGCCTGGCCGGTGCGGGCCTCGTGCTCGCCGTGGGCGGCCGCGGCGCGCCGGAGGGCCGCCTCGAGGTCGTCGACGGAGGTGTACGTCGCGTCGTCGACGCGCCCGGGCAGCCGCTTGGTGACCTCCTGCAGCAGCCAGGTGTTCCCGTCGGGGTCACTGAAGGTCGCGAACGACCCGTAGCTCGACCGCTCGTCCGCCGGCCCGGTCACCCGGCCGCTGGTGTCGCCCGCCTCGAACTGCGCGCCGGGAGCAGCCGGGTGGAAGACCTCGCTGAGCTTGGCACCCTGCGCCAGCAGTTCCGACCGCGCCGCCTCCACATCAGTCACGACCAGGTAGAGCCCTTGCGCAGTCCCCGGCTCGGCCGAGGTGATCTTCGTACCGAACTGGACCGAGGCGGGGGAGCCCGGCGGGGTGAACTGCACGACCCGGAACCCGTTGTCGAACGCGAAGTCCGCGTCCAGCCGCCAGCCGAGGCCGCTGTAGAACTCCTTCGACCGATCGGCATCCGCGACCGGGACGACGACGGCTTCCAGCTTCAGGTCGGTGCTCATGACTTCCTCCAGAGGATTCAACTCGTTCACTGACCTCCACTGTGCGGCCTCGGCGCCCCCGTGACACCAGTGAGAATCCCTGGTCATTACCCGGGCCCACCGGGAGTCGGCCCTAGAGTGCTGTCACGTGGACCATCAGATCGTTCTGATCGCCGGTGCCGGCCTCGCGATCATGATCGCGGCGTCGGTGTTCGCACGCCGGACCGGCGTCGCCGCGCCGCTGCTGCTCGTTGCCCTGGGCATCGGGGCCAGCTACCTGCCGAGTACGCCGGCCATCCACATCGAGCCCGAGATCATTCTCGCGGGCATCCTGCCGCCGCTGCTCTACGCATCGGCGGTGCAACTCCCGGTTCTCGACGTACGGCGGAACTTCGGGCTGATCTCGTGGTTGTCGATCGTGATGGTGATCGTGTCCGCGCTGGTGATCGGGGCACTTGTCCACGCAATCTTCCCGAGTATCTCGTTCGCGCTCGCCACCGCACTCGGTGCGGTCGTGAGCCCGACCGACGCGGTCGCGGCGACCGCGATCGGGCACCGCGTCGGGCTCCCACCCCGACTGATGATCGTGCTCGAAGGCGAGAGCCTCGTCAACGACGCCTCGGCACTCGTCGTCCTGCGTACGGCGGTTGCCGCGCTGGCAGTCACCACCCACTTCAGCCTCGGCCACACGGCGCTCGATTTCGCCTGGGCGGTCGTGGGCGCGATCTTGATCGGGGTAGCGGTCGGCCTACTGACCGTCGTACTGCGGCAG
The DNA here is from genome assembly GCF_004366005.1 of Kribbella sp. VKM Ac-2566. Classification (NCBI taxonomy): domain Bacteria; kingdom Bacillati; phylum Actinomycetota; class Actinomycetes; order Propionibacteriales; family Kribbellaceae; genus Kribbella; species Kribbella sp. VKM Ac-2566. The sequence goes on from NZ_SODT01000013.1 coordinate 453,661, forward strand.
CGTCTGGACGACCCGGTGCTCAACACGACGATCTCGTTCGCCGTACCGTTCCTCGCGTACTTCCCGGCCGAGGAGGCGCACGCGTCCGGCGTACTCGCCGTGGTGCTCGCCGGCCTGCTGACCGGAGCGCTCGGCAGCCGGAAGTTCAGTGCGCGCGACCGGCAGACGCAGGCGACCACCTGGACGACGATCAGCTTCATCTTGGAGAGCGGCGTCTTCCTCGCGATGGGGTACCAGTTGCCGGAGCTCGTCGACGACGCCCGCGCGGAGACGACGATCGGCGAACTCACCGGGCTCGTCCTGCTGGTGGTCGGCCTGCTGGTCGTCCTGCGTTTCCTCGGCCTGGCCTGGCCCTGGCTGCAGAGCCGGTTCGGCCGGGACAACCGAACCGAGCAGGTGAGGGCCCAGCTGGACCAGTTCGAGGAGCACCTGGACTCAATGGAGCCGGCCGGTGCGCGCGAGGAGAACCGGGTCGCTTGGGCGCGCAAACGGCTCGCGCGCGGCCGGGCGGACGCGGATTTCGAGGAGCGCGAACCGATCACCGGCCGCGGCCTGCTGGTGCTCGCCTGGGCCGGGATGCGCGGCGTCGTGACGGTCGCGGCCGCCCAGACGATTCCGGCCGGTACGCCGCATCGCGACACGGTCGTGCTCGCGGCGTTCGTCGTCGCGCTGATCACGCTGGTGCTGTTCGGGATCTCGCTGCCCGCGGTGATCGCGAAGATGCGGTTCCGTCCGGAGAGCAGCGAGGACAAGCGCGACTCGGTGCAAGCGCTGATGCGGCAGATCGGCGAGGCCGCGATCGACGCGGTCGGCCCGCTCGAGGAGCAGACCGTCGACGGTCAGCCTCTCGATCCGGTCGTGGTCAGCACGCTGAAGGACCGGATCGTGCCGCGCCTGGTCTCCGGGAGCCGGCAGCTCCGGGAGACCAAGGCGGACACGCGCGAGCAGATGGAGATCCTGCAGCGCCGCTACCTCGACGCGATGCGCGAAGCCCTCGGGACCGAACGCAGCATCGGCGTCTACAGCTCCGAGACGTACCGGCGGGTCGAAGGATTCCTCGACACCGTCGAACAGCGCTTCAGCACGTCCTAGCGCAGGTGGCGGTTGAAGAACCGCACCATGCTCTCGACCTCGAACCGCGGGACCTCCTTGTGCGCGCCCGCGTTCGCGTGCAGGGACTTCTCAGTCGCCGCGAACGCGTCGAACAACGCCAGCCCGGAATCGCGCGGGATGTGCTGATCGTCCCACTGCAGCAGGAACTCGACCGGCACCTTGATCCGGCGGGCATGCTCGGCGAGCGTCCCGTCGTACCAGAAGATACCGAACACCGCGGCTGCGATCCGGGGATCGGCGGCAGTCAGCGGTACGCCGATCGCGGTGCCCATGTTGAGCCCGAAGTACCCGAACGGGCCGTCGATCTCGGGCAGTCGCTCGAGCGCGTCGAGGGTTGCCTGCCATTCGGGTACGGCGCGCTCGGCGAGATGCAGGTTGTACGGGACGACGATCGGTCCGACCGGTACGCCGGTGCTCATCGCCTCCTGCATCGCGGCGATCTGCTGGTCGTCGAGCGCCGTACGCGGCCGCTCGCCGTGACCGGGCGCGTCGATCGCGACGGCGTGGAAGCCTTCCGCGACGAGGCGCTGGGCGCGGCCGACCATCGGGAGCGCCTTCGCGTCGCGTCCGCCGCCGTGCCCCAGCAGGATGAGCGGGGCGGTCTGGGCGGGCGGTGACCAGAGCATGCCGTGGATGTCGTCGCCGAGGGTGAACTCGCGTTCGAGGACGCCGTTCGTGGTGGTGGTGCTGAGGAAGTGCAGATCAGTCATGGTGGTGCCCTTTCAGGAGTGCCTGGTTGCGGCGCTCCTGGCGACACCTAGTCCGATCGCCCTGCCGTGACGGAGAGAGGGAGCACCCGTCGAGATACAGCGTTCATGGGTCCCACCTCCTCGCGTGAAGTCACGTCCGCCGGTACCGTACTCGCCCGCTCGAAGTGTCCGCCAACGAATTTCTCACCAGTCCGCGACGCGTTCCTGGCTGCGGTCCTCGGTGGCGACGAGGACGTCGAGGAGGAACTCCTGGAGCTCGGTGCGGATGTCTCGGTGCTGCGGGTCTTCCCAAAGGTTCTGCAGCTCGTTCGGGTCGGCGGCGAGGTCGTACAGCTCGCCGGTCCGCTCCCTGTCGGTGGCGGGGGAGCCGTGCTGGACGATGAGCTTCCAATGGTCGCGCCGGAGCATCGTGAGGTGGACCGGGGTCGCGTACGGGTGACCGCTGTTGCGGTACTCGCTCAGCGCCCAGCCGCGACCCGTTGCGCGATTGGTGGCCAGCGGCAGCAGATCCTTTCCCTCGCCGAGGGGCTGCAGTCCGGCGGCGGTGAGGATCGTGGCGCCGAGGTCGATCCACTGGACGAGCTCGGTGTTGCGAGTGCCGGCCGGGATCGTCGAGGGCCAGCGGAGGATGAGCGGGACGCGGACGGCCTCGTCGTACATCATCGGCCCCTTGAGCATCAGCTGATGGTCGCCGAGCATCTCGCCGTGGTCGCTGGTGAAGATAACGAGGGTGTCGTCGCTGAGGCCTTCGGCGTCGAGTGCGTCGAGGATCCGGCCGACCTCCTCGTCGACGAGCGTCACCATCGCGTAGTACGCCGCCTTGACCTCTTGGAGCTCTTCCGGGCTGTACGACGTGAAGCCGCGCGCGTGACCGGCGTACGACTCGTGGGACGCCTCGGTCTGGATCGACGGTTTGCCGATGAGGTCGTCGGGGAGTGGGCGGCTGAGTTCCTTGTCCCGGTAGCGGCGTACGTAGTCTTCCGGGGCGCCGAAGCCGTGGTGCGGGTCGAAGAAGTTGGCGACGAAGAGGAACGGCTTCTCGCGATCACGGGAGTGGGTGAGGAAGTCGATCGTCTGCTCGCCGATCCAATGGCTGTAGTGGATCTCGGCGGGCAACGTGTCGTAGTCGACCTCGGTGCCGGTCAGGTCAGGGCGGAGGGTGTGCAGCCAGCGGTGGTACTCGTTCTCCGACGAGCCCGGGTACGGGTCGTGGGCCCAGCGGAAGACGCGGAAACCGTCGTCGTTCCGCTTCTCGGAACGGCCGCCCAAGCATGCGTTGAGGTGGAACTTGCCGACCAGGCCGCAGTCGTACCCGGCGTCGGCGAGGTCCTTGCTGAACAGGCGCTCGTGGTCCGGCAGTCCGACGCCGTTCGCCCAGAGGCCGTGCTGGTGCACGTACCGGCTGGTCATCAAGCTGGCGCGGGACGGGCCGCAGACCGGGTTCTGCACGTAGCAGTTCTCGAACAGCACGCCCTGCGCGGCGAGCCGGTCGAGGTTCGGGGTCTCGATCTCGTCGTTGCCGGAGGCACCGAGCGCGGAGAACCGCTGCTGGTCGGTGCAGAGGAGCAGAACGTTCGGCCGCATGCGGATCAGTGTATTAAATCTGGAATGTTGACAAAAAGCTGATGCGGCGGTCACAGTCAGGTCCCGTGGGCAGGGAATCGTCCGGACCGCTCCGGCAGCTCCGGGAGACACACGAGGAACGGGTGCTGTCCGCCCTGCGCACCCGCGGTCCGCTGACCCGCGCCCAGCTCGCGGAACAGACGAACCTTTCCCGCGCGACGCTCTCGTCGATCGTGCAGACCCTCCTGAGCAAGCAGGCGCTGACCGAGCGCCGCGGCGAAGATCCGGCCGGCGCTGAACTTCGCGGGCGGGGGCGGCCGGTTTCGGCCCTGACGTTGAATCCGGCCGGTGGACTCGCCCTGGGGATCGATCTCGGGCAGCGCCGGATCCAGGTGACGATCTCGAACGTCGCGCACGAGTTCGTCGCCTCGGGCGCGGTCGCCTGCGCGGAACGTACGTCGTGGGCGCGCCGCGTGCAGCTCGCGCTGGACCTGGTCGACGACCTGACCACCAGCCACGGAATCTCGTTGACCGCGCTCGCCGGCGTCGGCGTCGGCATCGTCGGCCCGGTGGCGGCCGATGCGCGCTCAGAGCGGGCGGAGCTGGTGCGCGAGACCGTTTCGGCGCGGTTCGGCGTACCTGTTCACGTGGACAACAACACGCGGCTAGCAGCGCTGGCGGAGGCGGTGTGGGGCGCAGCGGCGGGCGTCGGCAGCGCGTTGTATCTGCGGCTGTCGTACGGCGTCGGCGGCGGACTCGTGCTCGGTGGACGGCTGTTCGCGGGCGCCGGTGGCGCGGCGGGGGAGCTCGGGCACATCACTGTGGACCGCGACGGACCGGCCTGTCCCTGCGGCGGCCGCGGCTGTCTCGAGCGCTACGTGTCGCTGACGACCCTGCAAGCGCAATGCAACGACATCCTCGAAGCCCGCGACCAGAAGGCCCGCGACCTGGTGACGGACGCCGGCAGGCGCGTCGGCGAGGTTCTGGCCGCGGCCTGCAACACCGTCAACCCGGAAGTCGTCGTGATCGGCGGCGAACTGACCGAGACCGGCGACCACCTGTTCAAACCACTGCAGGCCGCGCTCCGCCGGCACACCCACACCCAGGTCCACCGCACGGTACGAGTCACCCGCGCAGCACTCGGCCCCGACGCTGCCGCCCGCGGCGGCATCGCCCTCGTCCTCACGACCGCTCTCGACCAGGAGGCCTCCCGCCGGTGACTCCCGCCGCGACGATCGACATCCGCCGGGACCGGCGGCACTCCATCGACCCGATGATCTACGGGCACTTCCTGGAGTCCGCGTTCTTCGGCAATATCGAGGGCGGCGTCTTCGACGAAGGCTCACCGCTCGCGTACGGCGGCGACAGTGCGCTTGCGCGGAACGGTCTGCGGAGAGACGTGATCGAGCTCTGCCGGGAACTCGGTCTCCCGGTGGTCCGTTGGCCGGGCGGCAACTTCACGTCGGCGTACCACTGGGAAGACGGCGTCGGACCGCGCAACTCCCGGCCGCGGCGACTCGAGCTGGCCTGGGGATCGGAGGAGAGCAACCACTTCGGGACCGACGAGTTCCTCGCGTGGTGCGCCGAGGTCGGGACTGAGCCGTACCTCGCGCACAGCTGCCGCGATGTCGAGGAGGCGGTCCGTTGGGTCGAGTACACCAACTACGGCGGCGACACCGAGTACACCCGGCGGCGGGCGCGCAACGGCCATCCGGCGCCGTACGGCGTGAAGTACTGGGGACTCGGCAACGAGGTGTACGGCGACTGGCAGATGGGCCACCGCAGCGCCGCCGCGTACGCCGCCGACGCGGCCGAGCATGCCCGCTTCATGCGAGCTGTCGACCCGTCACTCAAGTTCATCGCGGTCGGAAAGACCGACGACCGCGACGGCTGGACCGAGACCGTACTAGGGGCCGTTGGCAACCAGATCGACTACCTCTCGTTCCACTTGTACGGCGCGACGACCCAACTGATCGACGGCGACGCGGAGTACGCCGCGATCGTCGCCCAGTCGCTCTACTTCGAGCAGCAGATCGTCGAGTACTCGGACCTGGTCGGTGGGATCGCAGGCGACCGCCCGCTGGCGCTGGTCCTGGACGAATGGAACATCAGGCACGTCGAGCCCACCACCTGGCCGGAGCCGCAGCCGTCCGACGACGGCGGGACGGTCGCCCGTGAAGTCGACGGCCTAGCGACCCGTCCGGCCCACCGCGTGAACCGGTGGAGTCCGAGAACGCTCGCCGACGCGCTCTTCTACGCCGGCGTCTTCCACGCGCTGCACCGCGCCGGCGGCCGCGAGGTCCCGGTCGCGATGGCGAACACGGTGAACCTGCTGAACGCGAACGGCGTGATCGTTGCCCGTCCCGGCGGTGCCGTGCGCGCGGCGACGTACCACGTCTGGGACCTGTACCAGAACCACCTTGGCCCGATCGCACTCGCGGCCGACGTACGGTCGCCCGGAACATTGACCGCCGTGCGGCAGGGCGACGAGCGCGACCACCACGGCGAGTTCCGCACCTATCCGGCGACCGTCCCGGATCTGGACGTCTCCGCGACCCAGACGGCCGACGGCGACTCGCTTCGCATCGCCGTCATCAACCGCCACCGCGACACCGCGATCCGCGCCGGCCTGAACCTCGACGCGAGTCGAGAAGCCCTGCCGACACGGGCTGCGGCGAAACAACTGACCGCGGACGACGTACTCGCATCCAACAGCCTGACCGCGCCGGACACAGTCAGTTTGCGCGACCTGGGCACCGTCGAACTGACCGACGCGAGCTACGACTTCCCACCTCACAGCATCACCCTGCTGTCCTTCGACCTCACCTAGCCGACCACGTCCGAGTAGTAGGGTCGCGAGCATGGACGGCGACGCGCGGGTGCTGGTGATCGGTCTCGACCCGTACCGGGTTCCCGGGCCGTGGGATCCGGAGCCGGTCGCGACCGGGATTCAGGTCGGGATGGCGGACTTCGCCGCGCACGGCGTCGGCGCACAGACGTGCCTTGTCGGGCTGGACGGCAGCGACGACATCGAGGCGGTGGTGAGCGCGGCGCTTGCGGCACAGCCGTGGGAGTGCGTTGTGATCGGCGGCGGGATCCGGAAGAACGAGGAGCAGCTCGGGCTGTTCGAACGGATCGTCAACCTGACGCGGCAGCATGCCCCAGGCGCGGCCATCGCGTTCAACTCCAGGCCCGACGACACGTACCAGGCGGCCGCGCGCTGGCTCAGCGGAGATCGAGACGCATGAGGATGCGGGGATGCCCGGCGAGGGTCGACGTGGTGTCGGCGGCCTTCGTGAAGCCGGCGTGCTCGAAGTTCTTGCGGATCCCGGCGTACGCCATCGTGAGATCGACCTTGCTGTCGCCGTTGTCGAGCGGATAGGCCTCGACGACCGGCGCCCCGTTCTCGCGCGCGAACTCCACGGCGCCGGCGATCAGCGCGTGCGAAATCCCCTGGCCGCGGTGCCCCGGGCGCACCCGGATGCACCACAACGACCACACCGGCAGCTCGTCCACGTGCGGGATCTTCCGGTTCCGGGCGAACGTCGTCTCCGCGCGCGGCGCGATCGCGGCCCATCCGACCGGCGTGTCACCGTCGTATGCGAGCACGCCGGGCGCGGGCGTCGCCTGACAGAGTTCCTCGACGTAGGCAGCTCGCGCCGGGCCGCGCAGCGAGTTGTTGAGCTTGGACGGGATCCGATAGCTCAGGCAGAAGCACACGTTGGACGTCGGCGACTTCGGCCCGATCACCGCCCGCACATCCTCGAAGACACTGGCAGGGCGTACGTCGATACTCATGGAGCGACCTCGGCTTGCAGGAGTTGGTTGTGGACCATGAACGCCGTACGGAGTTCCTTGTAGCCGACGCGATCGAACAGGACCGTCATCGTGGTGCCGTCGTAGTGCTCGACCAGACCGGGGCCGAACGCGCGATGGACGACCCGGCTGCCGACTGGGAACGGCTGGTCCTCGGGTGGCGCCGCGGTACGGCCGGCGAGATCGTTGTCGCAGTTGCCGCACGGGCCGTCGTACCGTTCGCCGAAGTAGCTGAGCAGCCACTCGCGCCGGCAACCGCCGTACTCCGCGTACGCAGCCATCATCTCGACCCGGGATCTCGCGACCTCGCGACGATCGTGCTCGACGGCCGACGCCGCGGCGACGGCCCGGTCGACGTCGACTCCGCGGGCCAGGTGGAACTGATGGCCGACAGCAACGACCCGGGCGTCGGTCAGCCGGCCCAGCGCGCGCTCGACCCGGGCCGTGCCGAGGCCGGAAGCAGAGGTCAGCGCGGCGATGTCCTTCGGATGGTGTTCGCGGATTGCGGTGGCTACCGCGAGCAGGTCGGCGTCGGTGACGCCGCCGGACGCGAAGAAGCGGTTCAGCCCCAGGTCGGCATGCCGGAAGAACAGCTCGATGTCGGCCGGTTCGCCGTCGCGGCCGGCGCGGCCGATCTCCTGGTAGTACGCGTCCACCGACGACGGCGCCTCGACGTGGCTCACCCAGCGGATGTCCGGCTTGTCGATGCCCATCCCGAACGCGATCGTCGCGACGACGACGCGGCACTCGCCGTCCAGGAAGGTGTCCTGCACCTCGCGGCGTTGTTTCGCGGGCAGGCCCGCGTGGTACGCCTGGGCAGCGACGCCGGCCGTGTTCAGTTCGTGCGCGAGGTCCTCCGCGTGGCGATGCGTGCCGACGTACACGATGCCCGGGCCACGCGACGACCGGACGTGGCTGAGCAGCCGGCGGTTCTTGGTGTCGTCGTCGGCGAACGTGAACACGGCGAGGTTGAGGTTCGGGCGGTCGAACCCGCCGACGACGACAGCCGGGTCGTTCATCTCCAGGCGATGCACGATCTCCTTGCGCACCGGCGGCGCGGCCGTCGCCGTGAGCGCGAGGATCGGCGGTCGTCCCATCGCCCGGACCGCGGCGGCGAGACGGAGGTAGTCGGGCCGGAAGTCCTCACCCCACTCGCTGACCAGATGCGCCTCGTCGACGGCCACCAGCGTCGGCCGGGACGCGGCGAGCAGTTCGAGTACGTCGGGATGCGTGAGTTGCTCGGGGGACAGCAGGACGAATCCGGGCCGGTCGTTCGTCAACAAGTCACGGGCGGCGCGGCGGCCGGCGTGGTCGGTCGCGTTGAGCTCCGCAACCTCGACGCCGGCCGGACGCAACGCCCGCAACTGATCGCGCTGCAACGCCACGAGCGGACTCACCACCACGGTCACCCCGCCGAGCGCCAGCCCGGCCAACTGATAGATCGCTGTCTTCCCGGTTCCGGTGGCCAGCACCGCGAGGACGTCCCGCCCGCCGACCACACCCCGTACGGCGTCCTCTTGTCCCACTCGCAGTGTCTGGAATCCCAGCCGCGCCCGAGCAAGAGCCAGCACGTCAACGGACATCGCGTGCACCCATGCCCGAACGGTAGTACAGCGGTCAGTGCTGCACGGCGTACACGAGCTTCTGGATGCCGTTGGAGTAGGACTCGCTCGAGGTGAGGGTGAGGTTGAGCTTGTCGCGGTCGGCGTCACTGAAGAGCCGCTTGCCGGCGCCGAGCAGGACGGGGAAGACGAGCAGGTTGTACTGGTCGATCAGGCCCGCGTCCGACAGGTTGCGGTTGAGGGTCGCGCTGCCGTTGATGATGATCGGGCCGCCCTCGGTCTCCTTCAGCGCGGCGACGTCGTCGAGGGAGCGGAGGATGGTGGTCTCGCCCCAGTTCGACACCAGGTCGCTGTCCTGGAGGGTGGTCGAGACGACGTACTTCGGCATCGCGTTGTAGCCGGCGAACTCCACGGTCATCCCCGGCCAGACCGGCGAGAACGCCTGGTAGCTGACCCGGCCGAGCAGAAGCGCGGTGGCCTCGGCCTGCTCTTCGCCCTTGAGCGCGTACGCCGCCTCCTCGAACGCGATGTCCTTGAAGGTCCAGCCCGCGTTGCGGTAGCCCGCCTCGCCGCCGGGCGAGTCCACGACGCCGTCGAGAGAGATGAACGCGGTGGTGATGAGGGAACGCATCTGGTGCTCCTTGGTCAAGTGGTGTGTGGTGCTTGTGCCTGAGCGTCGTCCGGGTCGCGGCGGATACGACATCCGTGAAATGTGACGCCGGTCACTTCGCGGTGACGATCCAGGCGGCGGAGTCGAACAGGATGCCGTCACCGCGGTCGTGCGCCGCGAGCATTGCACGCAAGTCGGCCCGAGCGCGCTCGGCGTCGGCCGGGGACAGCTCCGCTAGCAGTGCCAGCGGTTCGCGGAGCTGGAGCAGGTTCTCGTACGCCGTCTCGACGTCGGGACCGTAGTACAGCTGTTCACGCACCGCGGCAAACGTCACCTCGCCGAAGCCCGCAGCCGTGAGGATGCGCCGCGCGACGTCCGGATCCCCGAGCGAGAACGGCGAATCGTCCCGCGCCGTCGCGTCCCCGCCGATCGTCGTTGGGATCGCCTGTGCCCATTCGTTCTCCGCTCGCGCCTGCCAGACCATCGCGACGAGCCGGCCACCAGGTCGCAACGCCCGCCGCAAGTTCGCGAACGCACCCACCGGATCGTCGAAGAACATCACCCCGAACCGGCTGATGCACACGTCGAACGACCCCTCCCCGAAGTCGTACGTCGCCGCGTCCGCGAGGAGATAGCTGATGCGTTCCTCCGCCGTACGCCGTCGCGCCTGCTCGAGCATCCGCTCGGAAACATCCACCCCGACCACATGCCCCCGCCCAGCATCCGCAGCCGCCTCCCGCGTCGTCTGCCCGCCCCCACACCCGACATCAAGCACCCGATCCCCGTCGCGCAGCCCCCAGGCGCCCCGAAACCGCCCCTGCAAGAACCGCATCTCGCCGTCGTAGTCGAACACGCCCCCAGGCTAGGACCTCAACTGGAGATAGTCCCCGGTCACTGGAGACAGGCAATAGCAGGTCCCGACTCCCCATGGCCTATCCCGTGTCCCCGGATCGTGGTTCGGGAGTCAGGCGGCGACGAAGGTGACTGGGGTGCCGTCGGGGTCTTGGGTGTCGGCGGCGGGGGCCGCGGTGGTGAAGGCCAGGTGGGCGATGGTGGCGGCTGGTGGTGGTGCGAGCTTGAGGGTGTCGGGGCCCAGGCGGAAGGTGTCGTCGGATACGCGTTCCATGCCGAGGTGGGTGCCGTAGAACTCGGCCGCTGCCTCGAGGTCGGGTGCCGCGACCGCCACGTGCGCGAAGCCGAGCACCGGGCCCGTCGTGATCGGCGGGACGCGGAACTCTTCCGAGCGCTGGAGCAGTTCGACGCGGACGCCGTTCGGGTCGGACAGAAATGCGAGCCGGCCCTGCCCGCTCCCGGCCACGCGGGGCGACGAGAGCTCGGCGTACCCGAGGGCCATCAGCCGGGCGTAGTCGCCGTCGAGGTCGTCGGTCATGAAGCCGATGTGGTTCAGCCCGTACGTCGCCTGCGGGTCGGGCTGCTCGTGGTGAAGCAGCTCGACCAGCCCGGTCGCGAGCTGGATGTGGACCCGGTGGACGCGCGGACCGGGCATGAACAACCGGTCGACCACCTCCGCCCCGAGCCTGCCGTAGAACGACAAGCTCGCCTCGAGATCCTGCACCCGGCCGCCGACATGGTTCAGCTCGTAGATCACTCCACCACCGTAGCAAGCGCTTTCCGAACGTGCGCTCCGCTCAGCGCGCCTGGCAGAGCCGGCACCACGTCGTACCGCGGCCGCCGACGCGGGCATGCGAAAGCGTCGTACCACATCGCGGACAGGAACCCGACGGATCGTCGCGCCGGCCGGTCAGCCACGTCGGACGCGGCGGCACCCGGCCCGCGCGGACGGACTGCCGCAGAACGGTCCGCATCCTCGCGTGCAAGCGGCGGATGTCGGCGGCATCCAGTTGGGTGCAGGCCCGGCGCGGGTTGATCCGGGCTCTCCAGAGGATCTCGTCGACGAGCAGGTTGCCCAGGCCGGCGACGACGGATTGATCCATCAGTGCCGGCTTCACCTGCCCGCGACGATCGGCGACGCGATCGCGGAGCTCAGGCGCGGTCAGGTCGGCCGCGTCGGGACCGAGCTTGTCGAGCACGCGCTCGATCGCTGCTTGGTCAGGTGCGTAGCGCAGGCCGTGCAGCTTCCGCATGTCGCGAAGACGCAGTTCTCCCTGCGCGAAGCGGAACACGACCCGGTCGAAACGGTGCCGGTCCGCATCCGTCGCCCAGTGCAATGAGCCTGTCATCCCGAAATGCAGCAGGACTGCGGCCTGCCGGCGGGACGGCGTGAGCGGTACGACGAGGTGCTTGCCGTGCCGCCATGGTGGACGGAACTGGTGGCCGGCCAGTGCTCGGTGCAGCTCCGGCCCGGTCACGCCGCGCAGTACGCCGGCATCGAGGACGTCGACCCCACGGATCCGGCGACCGACGGCGTGGTCGGCGAGGACCCGCCGGAAGCCTTCGACATCGGGCAGTTCGGGCACGGTCTCGCAGTACCCGATTGCGGACCGCTGCACGCGTGGCGCTGAGCTGTAGGTTTGAGGAGTGCAGGTGGCGAAGCGATGGGCGTGGGTCGCGGTCGGGGTGCTGGTGGCGGGGGTGTGGGCGGCCTGCTCGGACGACAACAACGACAACGCCGACAAGCCGGCGTCGACCCCGAAGCACTCGACTGCCACCAAACCATCCACGACGAAACCGCCGACGAAGCCCACAGCGACGAGCACGAAGCCGTGGTACGACGACTACGATCCGGCGCACTTCGCGTCCGACGTACGGCGGTACGCGAAGCAGGCTGGGATCAACCCGCAGTTGCTGATGGCAATCTTGTACAACGAGTCGTACAAGCCGCATGATCCGAAGTTCGAGCGGCAGTGGGCGGAGGTGGACTCCGATCCGGCGTTCGGGATCGCGAACATGCACAAGCCCGCGTTCGACGAGACCAAACGCGGCCGGGACTTCGCGAAGCGGAAGTGGGAGGAGCTGCCCGACAACCCCGCGCTGGCGATCCAGGCCGCGGCCTGGCACCTGCACGACCTCGCGAAACGGCTGCCGAGCAAGCGTGCCGATCTCTACACCAAGGACGAGTTGCTTGCCCTCGGCTACAACGCCGGCGGCGGCAACATGCGGATCTTCGCCCGCGGCCGCAAGGCCGGTTCGCAGGCGCAGTCGTACGTCGACCGCCTGCACGACAACTGGGCGAAATCCGCCGAAGCGCTGAAGAGCTGACAGGAGACGCTGTGAACCAACGGAACTTCGGGGCACCCGCGCTGGCCGTCGCCGACTGGCGACGACAGGTCTTCGCGCTCTACCGGGACATCCGCGCCGAGAACGATCCAGCCACCGCCCACGCCCAGTGGCAAGCCGGCCGCAACGAGCTGCTGGCGAACCACCCCGCCTCACCGGTCCCGCCGGAACAGCGCGCGACGTACGCCGGCGCGCCCGTCGCACCGTACCGCACGGACTTCCGTTTCGAGGCGACGATCGAGACGGACGTGAAGCCGTTCAGCTGGGAGTTCCAGTCCGCGACCGACGGCGTGATCCCGTTCTCGCGCGTCGGCGTACTGCAGTTGCCGGTGGGTGACCTGGACGTGTGGTGGCTGGAGTCGTACGGCGGCGGCCTGTTCGTCCCGGTGAAGGACGCGCTGGCCGGTACGTCGACGTACGGCGGAGGCCGCTATCTGATCGACACGGTGAAAGGCGCGGACCTCGGCGGGGACCTTGACGAGTTCGTCGTCGACCTGAATTTCGCGTACAACCCGTCCTGCGCCTACAGCCCGGAATGGACCTGCCCGCTGGCACCGGCGACCAACGTCATCGGCGCCGAGTTGCCGGTAGGCGAGTTGACGTCAGCTTCCACCGACCTCTAGCGCGGTCAACAGGACCAGAACAACGGTCGTGACCGCGAACAGGCCGTGGCCACCCACGACTGCGACGGGGAAGTGCCGTTCCGGAGCATCGGTGCTGGTCGCCACGGAGCCGGCGGATGTGCGGGAGCGATACGTGGGCAACCACCGGGCCAGCATGGTGAAGCCCAGTGCCGCCACCGGCACGAGAAGAACGAACGCGGTCCACGCCAGTGCGTCGTTGTCCACGATCACGTAGAAGATCCACACCACCAGACCGGCCGCGGCCAGGGCGAAGTGGCCGAAGATCAGGGCCGGCGGGAACCGGCTCGCGCTCGGCTTGCGTGGACCGCCGTTGCTGATCCAGGTGTAGAGCAGATAGAAGCCCCCGAGCGCGGTGATCAGCCAGGTGATCAATGCGGCGATAGCCATGTCAGCTCCTCGGTTCGAAACCTTCCGCCTGGTCCTGCTCCTCCGCGACCCGGACGCCGTACCGGAACGCCAGCTTGCCCCCGAGGTAGCCAGAGATTCCCAAGGCCACCAAACTGACGCCCGACAGCACGACCGGCCCGATCGCGACCTGGTCCTCCTCGCCGTGACGCCACCAGGCGTTTGCCGCGTACGCCAGGGTGATGGCGACGTTCAACGTGAGGTGGATCAGCCCGGTCCGGAACGCTCGTGTGCCGCTCGGAAGGGTGAAGAAGTCCAGCAGCCCGACGCTCGCGGCCGCCAGCGCGCCGACGATGCCGATGACGATCAGCCACTCCGAGGAGCGGACCAGGTACGACGCGTCCGACGCCGCGCGGGACCCGATGTCGAAGACGAAGCTCGCCACCCAGGCCCCGATCGGAATCGTGACCAGGACCGGATGGAACGGGTGACCGTACGGGCCCGTGAGCAGTGCACTCACCGGGCGCTTCGCCGCCGTCTGCCGATCGGACATCGGGCCTCCTCATTTCACCAATTGAGTTTGGTCTTATTCATCAGGTTCGGTCAAGATCTCGCGGGTTTCCGGGTTTTCGCCCATCGGGGTGTCCGTTATGGTGAGCAGGGTGAACGACGCGGCGATCGTGGCGCTGGCGGCGCTCGGCGACGAGTCGCGACGCCGGATGTTCGAGTTCGCCCGGCGGGCCGGGCGGCCGATCAGCCGCGACGACGCTGCGGCCGAGGTGGGGATCTCGCGGAAGCTGGCGGCGTTCCATCTCGAGCGGCTGGTCGAGGCGGGGTTGCTGCGGTCGCATTTCGAGCACGTCGCCCGGCTGCGGAAGGTGGGCCGGGCCCCGAAGCTGTACGAACCGGTGGGCACCGACCTCAGGGTGTCGATCCCTCCGCGTCAGCCGGACCTGCTCGCGGAGATCCTGCTCGACGGCGCACTCAGCGACGAGCCGGTCAGCCCCCTGGAATCGGCGCGCCGGGCCGCGTTCCGTCGTGGCGAGAGACTGGGCGAACAGGAGCGGGCGCGGTCCCGGCCGGGGCGGCTGAGCGCCGAGCGGGCGCTGACGTTGTCGGAGGCAACTTTGTCGGGCGCCGGCTTCGAGCCGGTCCGGCCGCGGCCGGGGTGTGTGCGGTTGCGCAGCTGCCCCTTCCACCCGCTGGCGGAGGCGCAGCCGGAGGCAGTGTGCGGTTTCAACCACGCCTTCGTGTCCGGCCTGTTGTCCGGTCTGGAGGCGAACACTGTCGAGGCGGTCCTCGACCCCGACGGCGGTGAGTGCTGCGTGGAGATCACCGCCGCCGGAATTGCGTCAGACCGTGGCTTCGAGGGCTCGGGTCAGTAGGGCGGCCAGGGCCTCGAGCTGGAAGTCGGCGGAGGAGCCGACCTCTTCGTCGGAGCCGTCGAGGGCCTTGGCGGCCAGGCCGGCCTTGGCGTCGATCAGGTCGGCCACCCGGGTGTCGATGGTCTGCGCGGCGATGATCCGCCACGCGGTGACCGGCTCGTCCTGGCCGATCCGGTGCACCCGGTCGATGGCCTGGGTCTGCTCGGCGTTCGTCCAGGACAGCTCGGCGAGCACGACGTTCGACGAGACCTGCAGGTTGAGGCCGACGCCGGCGGTCAGCAGCGAGCAGACCGCGATGGACACCTCGGGATCGTTGACGAAGGCATCGATGTTCTTCTGCCGGGTCCGTGCGGTCTGGTCGCCGCGGATCGACGAGTACTTGATGCCGCGCTCGGCGAACAGCTCCTCGGCGGTGTCCATCACCTCGATGTGGCGGGCGAAGAACACCACCTTGCCGACGTTCTGCGCGAGCTGTGCCGCGTAGTCGGCGGCCAGCCCCGCCTTCGCCTGACCGATCCGGCGGAACAGGCTGAACACGTTGTCGCCGGTCTTCTTGTTCGCCATCTCGGCCCGCTCCCAGCCGGCCACCTGGCGGACCAGGTCGTGGTCGATACCGTCCACGACGATGCCCAGGCGACGGGTCTCGAGGGCGGTCCGGTACCGCTCCACGAGGCGGTCCGCGAGCTCCCGCTCGGCGGCCCGGATCGAGCGCCCGGCGGCACCGTCGAGCTCGACCGGGAGGTCGGCGATCCGGCGGGCCGGGATGTCCGCGGCCACGTCGACCTTGCGGCGCCGGACGATCCCCATGTCGATCACGCTGGCCCGCGCGGCCGCGTTGAACCCGGGGTCGGCCGGGGTCAGGTCGGTCGCGTCGAGCTTCTCCATCAGCTCGGCCCGCGGCGCCTTCTCGTCGATCCAGCCGAGGAACTCCCAGATCGCGGTGAAGTCCTCGATCGAGTTGATCAGCGGCGTACCGGTGAGGGCCATCAGCAGCGGCCGGGCGGTCCGGCTGCGGATCCGGTTGGACAGGTCGAGGACGTTGCGGGACCGCTGCGACTTCTTGTTCTTGATGAAGTGCGCCTCGTCCACGACCATGCCGCGGAACCCGAGGTCGCCGAGCCAGCCGACGTGCCGGTCGAGGATCTCGTAGTTCACGACCACGATGTCCGCGAATCCGTCGATCGTGTCGCCGTCGCCGTGGATGACGGTCGGCGTACGGCGGGGTGTCCAGAGGCCGGCCTCGCGGGCCCAGTTCGTCTTCACGACGTTCGGCACGACGACCAGCAGGGGATACGCGTCGGCGGCCTGCGCGGCGAGCAGTGCCTGGGCAGTCTTGCCCAGGCCGGGTTCGTCGGCGAGCAGGAACGTCCGGTGGCCCTGCGCCGCGGCTTCGATCAGCCCCGCCTGGTGCGGCATCAGTTCGAGGCCGCGGCGGCGGAGCGCGTCGATGCCACCGGCCAGCTGGAGCGACTTCGGCTCGGGCAGATTCATGGTGGCCGAGGCCGCCGCGTGCTCGAACGAGCGCAGCAGCGGCCCGATCAGCTCCCAGCCGCCGAGCCGGCTCGGCTTGGCCGCGCGGGCCGGGGCGTTGGAGAAGTCCGGGGCGAGGAACGGGTTCGCGAGCTGCCGCGCCACGACCGCCTGCGGCACCACCCGACGGGTCTGCGTCTCCGGGGGAGCGGCGGGTTGCTCCGGCTCCGGCTCCTCGGGCGCCTCCATCCCGGCGTCCTCCAGCATCTGCCGCCGGAGCGCGGCCGCGGCCTCGGAGATCACCGCGTCCTCGGCCAGCAGGCCGAGCAGCGAGGGCTCCATGGCGGCGGTCTTCGCCAGGATCGTCGCGATCCCGTCGAGCCGCCGGAGCTGCTCGGTGCGGTACGCCTCGGTGGCGGACTCGGCGCCGTTCACCCGGGCCCGCTCCTCGCGGACCAGCAGGGCGACGACCTGGAACTTCGTCCGGGTCGACGGCTTGATCGCAGCGCGGGTGACCGCGGCCTCGACCTCCCGGACGGCCTGTGCGAGGACCTGGATCAGACCGTCGGACTCACCGTCACGGACGCGACGCCGGCGACGGGGAGCGGAACGGGTAGCGCCGGGCTGGCGCTGACCTCGTCGGGCCAACATTTCCTCCTGTGTCGTGCCACGGCGGAGCCGTGACGGAATACCGGACCACGCGGGGACCGACCCGCCGACGGGGCGCGACCCCGTGACGTACCCAATGACGTGCAGAGGGCCGTTCAGAGGGTCCTCCAGGAACACGGCTCAGAATGCACCGCTCCTGTGTGCGCGATCGAGATCCCATGCTACCCGCACTCGGCCGAATGTTGCAGACCGGCACCGGGTACCAGCCCGGAACACGAAGAACTTCGCCGATCTTCGAAGGGCCCACCGTGGAGCAGATCGAGACCAAGGCACTGCGCGACGACGAGTTGCGAAGGATCGACGCGTACTGGCGCGCGGCCAATTACCTGTCCGTCGGCCAGATCTATCTGCTCGCCAATCCGCTCCTGCGGGAGCCGCTGCGACCGGAACACATCAAGCCGCGGCTGCTCGGCCACTGGGGGACGACGCCCGGGCTCAACCTGATCTACACGCACCTGAACCGGGTCATCAGGCAGCGGGACCGGGACATGTTGTTCGTGACCGGCCCTGGACACGGCGGGCCGGCGTTGGTGGCGAACACGTGGCTGGAGGGGAGCTGGACGGCGGCGTACCCGAACACGACGCGGGACGAGGCCGGGATGGGGCGGCTGTTCCGGCAGTTCTCCTTCCCGGGAGGTATCCCGAGTCACGTGGCGGCGGACGTGCCGGGCTCGATCAACGAGGGCGGCGAGCTCGGCTATTCACTCAGTCACGCGTACGGCGCTGCCGCCGACAACCCGGATCTGGTCGTGGCCTGTGTCGTCGGCGACGGTGAGGCCGAGACCGGTCCGCTCGCGGCGTCGTGGCACTCGAACAAGTTCCTGAACCCGGCGCGCGACGGCGCCGTACTGCCGATCCTGCACCTGAACGGCTACAAGATCGCCAACCCGGCGTTGCTGGCGAGGATCGGTGACGAGGAGCTGACCGCGCTGATGCGGGGATACGGGTACGAGCCGTACCTGGTCGACGGCGCCGAGCCGGCCGAGGTGCACCAGGCGCTGGCGGCCACGCTGGACCGGTGCCTGGACCGGATCGACGAGATCCACCGCGAGGCACGGTCCGCGGATCAGGCACCCGCGCGCGCCGCCTGGCCGATGATCGTGTTGCGTACGCCGAAGGGATGGACGGGTCCGCGAACGGTCGACGGCGAGCAGGTCGAGAACACGTGGCGATCGCATCAGGTGCCGCTGTCCGGCGTCCGCACGAACGAGGACCATCTGCGTCAACTGGAGGACTGGCTCCGCAGCTACCGGCCGGAGGAACTGTTCGACGAGCAGGGCCGTCCTGTCCCGGAGCTCCTCGAGCTCGCACCGGGTCCGGAGCGGCGGATGGGATCGAGTCCGCACGCCAACGGCGGTGTGCTGAGCCGTGACCTCGAGCTGCCGCCGGTGGAGGAGTACGCCGTACCGGTGAAGGTGCCCGGCGCCGAGGACGGGGAGCCGACGAAGGTCTTCGGCGCGTTCCTCCGGGACGCCTTCCGGCGGAACCCGGACAACCTGCGGCTGTTCGGCCCGGACGAGACCGAGTCGAACCGTTTGAGCGCGGTCTACGAGGAAACCGGGAAGCGGTGGCTCGCCGAGCGCCGGGACACCGACAACCACCTCGCACCGGACGGCCGCGTGCTGGAGATCCTCAGCGAACACACCTGCCAGGGCTGGTTGGAGGGGTACCTGCTCACCGGGAGGCACGGTCTGTTCTCGTCGTACGAGGCGTTCGTCCACATCGTCGACTCGATGGTCAACCAGCACGCGAAGTGGCTGAAGACGATCAACCGCCTCGAGTGGCGGCGGCCGGTCCCGTCGCTGAACTACCTGCTCACGTCGCACGTCTGGCGGCAGGACCACAACGGGTTCTCGCATCAGGATCCGGGGTTCATCGATCATGTGGTGAACAAGAAGGCCGAGGTCGTCCGGGTCTACCTGCCGCCGGACACGAACACGCTGCTGTCCACGATGGACCACTGCCTGCGGACGCGGAACTACATCAACGTCGTGGTCGCCGGCAAGCAGCCGCAGCCCAACTGGCTCGACTGGGACGAGGCGGCGGTGCACTGCGCTCGAGGTGTCGGCGTGTGGGACTTCGCGAGCAACGACGAGGGCGACCCCGATGTGGTGATGGCCTGCGCGGGCGACGTACCGACGATGGAGACGCTGGCCGCGGTCGACCTGCTCCGCGAGCACCTGCCGGACCTGCGGATCCGGGTCGTGAACGTCGTCGATCTGATGCGGCTCCAGGACGCGACCGAGCATCCGCACGGGCTGCCGGACGCGGAGTACGACGCGCTGTTCACCACGGACAAGCCGGTGATCTTCGCGTACCACGGCTATCCGTGGCTGATCCATCGCCTCACCTACCGGCGGCACGGTCATGCCAACCTGCACGTCCGCGGCTATGTCGAGGAGGGTACGACGACCACGCCGTTCGACATGGTGGTCCGCAACAACCTGGACCGGTACCACCTCGCGATGGACGTCATCGACCGGGTGCCGTCGCTGCAGTCCCGCGCAGTGTCGACGCGGCAGTACTTCGCGGACCAACGCACCCGCCATCGTGCCTACGTCACCAGGCACGGCGAGGACCTGCCGGAGGTCCGGGACTGGCGCTGGTCAGCCGGGTAGCTCGACCGCGACTGCGACGCGGCCGGCATCTACAGTGGCATCGGGTCCTAGCTTGGGAGGGCGAATGGCAGAGGATTCGCATGTGCTGGAGGCCGGGCACGCTCCGACGCCGTTCACGGCCGCCGAGATCCGGGACGCGACGACGGTGGGGAAGTCCATCACGCGCCGCGTCGAATCGGTCGGCGCGGAGCCGTTCCTGCTGATCAGCACGTACGTCGAGTGCGACGAGTCCGGCGCCACGCTGGAACGTTCGCAGCGGTCGCTCGACGGCGCTCCGCTCGGCGAGCCGCAGGTGATGAAGACGACCTGGCTGGACCTGCAGCGGCACGCCTCGTTCACGGCCGACGGTACGACGATCGAGCCGGAACGGATCGAGACCGCGATCGGCGCGCTGGACTGCCTGCGCTACACCGTGCGGGACGGCGGGACCGACGAGATCTTCTGGTTCGCGACCAGCCTGCCCGGCATGCCGATCCAGCAGCTGACCCGGACCGACGGGCGGATCGTGGCATCCGTCTCCGTGGTCGACTACACGGCCTCCTGACCGAGCAGGTCGACCGCGACCCGGAGATCGTCGACGAAGCGTTCGAAGTCGCGCCGGAACTCCTCGGACCGAACCACAGATGACGGATGCACGGTGGCCACGGCCGGCAGGCCGCTCGGCAGCTCCACCCGTTTGCCGCGCTCTTGCGTCACGCGGAAGGTGGAGCCCAGGAGAGCCTTGGCCGCGACCGAGCCCATCACCACGACCAACGAGGGCTTCACGATCTCGAGCTCGCGGCGCAACCAGGGATGGCATGCCGTGATCTGACTGGCAGCGGGCGTCTTGTGGATCCGTCGCTTCCCCTGCCGTTCGAACCGGAAGTGCTTCACGGCGTTCGTCAGATACACCTCCGACCGCACGATCCCGGCCTCGGCCAGCGCCTTGTCGAGCAGATGCCCGGCCGGACCGACGAAGACGTGCCCTTCCTTGTCCTCGTGGTCGCCGGGCGTCTCGCCGACGAGCATCATCCGCGCCCGCACCGGTCCTTCACCGGCGACGGCCTGCTCGGCGTCCTGCCACAGGTCGCAGCCGCGGCAGTTGCCGAGCTCCGCGCGTACCTTCCGCATGCCGCCCTGCTGCGGCACCCACTTCTCGGCTCCGGGATGTTTGGTCATCAGCCGCCCGTTTCGGAGTGCGGCGCGTGCACCGGTTTGGACTGCGCCGAGCGCCGCTGCCGCAGATAGATCGACCCGCCGATGATCGCCGCGACGGCCAGGAACTCGCTCTGCCAGTTCTGCAGCGACTCGTACCAGAACTGCGAGGTCCCGAGATACTGCCAGGTCGTCACCGCCGTGCCGCCGTGTTGCAGCTCCTCCTCGCTGTACGTCGCCGCGCCGGTTGCCGCGTGCAACCAGAACGACAGCAGGAACACCAGGCCGAACGCGATCGCCAGCGAGTTCTCGTACAGCCTGAGAATCAGCTCGGAACCGTGCCGTACCGGCCACGGCGCGGTCCGGTCGGACCGATGGTCGCGGGGATCCTCGTCCTGCGGCGCCGGCTCGTCGATGGGCCGGGACTCGGCCGAGCCCTTCTGCACCAGGTACGCCGTGAGCAGGACGTACATGAACATCTGCAGGAACTCGGACTCCCAGTTCTCGAACACCGCCTCGCCGAACGACGACGAGCCGACGTACTGCGCGAACGTCTGCGGCGCCTGGCCGTGCTCGGTGAGCTCGGAGTTGTCCTGGGCGTGGCCGACGACTGCCAGGCCGATCAGGAAGCAGAAGAACAGCACCAGGTTTGCCAGCAGTAAAGCCCGCAGTCGTAGCCATCGCATGCGGCTCCAGTACCCGCTGCGACGCTATTTCATGACGCGGGCGGGACCAGGGCCAGGCGGATGATCACCAGCGCGAACAGAACCAGCGTCAGAGCGTGAACGACCGTGCACCACAGGCAGATCGCGTTGATCTGGAACAGTTCGGCCCAGATCAGGTAGCAGACGAACACGACTCCGGTCAGTACGCCGGCCAGCCGCAGGCGGCTCGGCCACGGTGACGACGTACGCCACATCTGCGGCACCGAGAGGGCGGTCATGCCGGCGAAGAACGCGAGGCCGAGCAGCGCGACCGGGATCCCGAAGACGTTCGAGTACTGGCTGCTCGTCACCTTGGCGCAGTTGACCACCCCGGTGTCCGGGCACGCGAGCGTGGTGCCGGCGGTGAAGTGCTCGTAGGTCAGGTACGCCGCCACCGCGAGACCGGCGACCGACACCACCAACGTGGCCCAGGGGATCCAGCCCAACGAGGTCCGGGACGGGTGTTGTGCGGTTTCGGTGCTTGAACTAGGCACGCTCAGCCCTTCGCCGCGCCGAGCTTCGCCGCCGCCGCTGTCACCGCGTCGGTCGAGCAGACCTTCGCCGGCTGGTTGTTCGTCAGCTTGCAGATCGCTGCCGTGTACACGTTCGCGGAGCCGTCGACCGCCTTCGCGATCGGGCTCGACGGGTCCTTGAGCGCGTCCGCGATCTCGGTCTGCGTCTTACCGGCCAGCAGATCCGGGCTGTACGTCGCCCCGGACCCGACGTACTTGCCGCCGAGATCGATGAACGGGATCGAACCGTCGCTGTCGACGTACGGCGGCTTGTTGTACGTGTCGAACGTCTTCTGGTCCTCGGCCGTCGGGGTGTCGAGCGGCTTGTACCCGTTCCCGACCATCTCGTTCGTGGTCGTCTCGACGCCCGTGAACGCGAGGTACTGGCTGGTGTACGTCGCTCCGTGGAACGACAGCGTCGGCGTGTTCGGGAAAACGTCCTCGGACGCGGAATGCGTCGTACCGAGGTTGCTGAACGTCCCGAACCGGGACAGTGCGACGGTGACCGGCCAGCGCTCCGCGGCGCAGTACGGGCAGAACTCGGCGCCGATGTAGAGCACCTTCGGCTTCCCGTCCGCGGTCAGCGCCGGCGCCGTGATCGCCGACGGGGCGGCCTTGACCTCACTGGTGCCGACCGCGGCGAACGTCGAGTCGGGGATCGAGGAGAGCGCGGTGACGAGACCCGCGTCGGCCGCGCCGCTCGGACCGGTCGCGGTCTTCTTGCCGCCGCCGACCAGCCGGATCGTCACCAGGCCGCCGACGATCACCACGACCAGGACGACCGCGCCGACCGCGAGCAGCAGGCGCCGCCGCCGCTCCGCCTGCTGCTGGGCGGCCAGCTGCGCCGCGATGCGCTCGCGGGCCGCAGCCTTCTGTTCGACACGCCGTGCCATGACTCTCCTCTGATCGCGCGCAGGCTCCTGAAGGACAACTATCCATCGCCCCCGGAAGTTCCTGCCTCTCCGTCACCGAGAGATTACAGATCGCGCGCGTTGTCACCGGACCTGGGGAGGATTCCTTCCCGGATCGGGCAGGAAAACCTCCCCAACACCTGTCTAGGCTGCGGGACATGGACTGGCAGGCGTGGCACACGAAGTACGACGATCCTGAATCCGCACTGTCGCGGCGGTTGGAGGCGGTGCAGGCGCAGGTACGCGCGGCACTGGATCGAGCCCCGGCGGGTCCGGTTCCCGTGATCAGCCTTTGCGCGGGGCAGGGCCGAGACCTCATCGACGTACTGGAGGACCATCCGCGGCGTGGCGACGTACAAGCGCGGCTGGTCGAGCTCGACTCTGAGTTGTCGGCGTTTGCCCGCGAGCGGGCGAGCGGTCTCGATCAGGTCGAGGTGATCACGGGCGACGCGTCGCTGACCGATCAGTACGTCGGTATGGTGCCGGCTGAGCTGGTTCTGCTGTGCGGGATCTTCGGCAACATCACGTCCGCGGACATCGAGCGCACGGTCGCGACGACCCCGCAGCTCTGCCGCACCGGCGCGACGGTGGTCTGGACGCGCCATCGCGACGAGCCGGACCTGGTGCCGACTGTCTGCGACTGGTTCGAGGCGCGCGGCTTCGAGCGGGTGTGGGTATCCGCTCCGGAGGCCGATTTCGGAGTGGGCGCGCACCGATTCACCGGCGTACCGGAACCACTGGTGACAGGGCAGAGGCTGTTCAGTTTCGTGCCGGGCGCAGCATGAGCAGCCCGAGCGCGAGGAGTACGGCGAGGGCGAGATAACCCACATCGAGTACGGCGACTGTCGCGACCGTGGCGACGAGCAGCGGACCGCCTGCATCGCCGAGTTCGCGTCCGAGCTCGGCGGTGCCCATGGTCTGGCCGAGTCGCTCGGGCGGCGTACTAGCGGCCAGCGCCGCGAACCCGAGCGGTGTGATCACACCCGTGCCCGCACCGATCAACGCGGACGCGATCAGCAGGAACGCAACGCCGGGCAACGCGGCGCAGACGAAGCCGACCGCTGCCAGACCCAACCCCAGTGCGATGCCGGTGCTCGTCGTCAGCTGGCCGGCGTCGAGTGCGCGGCCCGTCCGCGGTTGCACGACCGCCGCAGTCGCCGCGAGCAATGACACGGCCGCGCCGGTCGCGATCGTGCCGAGCCCGTCCGCCGCGCCGGTGACCGGCAGGAACCCGACACCGACCGACAATGCCGCCGTCGCAGCCGCGAGCGCCGTGGTGGGGCGCAGGAACACCGGGTCGGTGATCCGCCGCGCAAGATCCAGCAGGGTCTGCCGGGTCCGCGGCAACGGCGGCACCGCAGGTACGGCGATGAGTGCCCAGACGGCAACGCCGGCGGCGAGAACAGTCATCACGCCGAACAACAACCGGAACCCGCCGAGCCACACCAACCCACCACCGAGCAATGGCCCGGCCGTGTACCCGATGCTCTTGTAGAACCCGTAGCTACCGAAGGCGCGCCCGTGCTTCGCCGATGGATTCAACCGGGCAACCAACGCCGAGGCGGCGGGGGAGAAGGCCGAGGCCGCCGCACCCTGTCCGAGGCGCGCAACCCACAACCAGCCGGGCCGGTCCACGAGCACATAGGTTCCTGAGGCAATCGCGAAACCGGCGAGTCCGAACAGCAGCATCGGGCGCGCGCCGATCCTGTCCGCGATCGTGCCGAACACCGGTTTCAGCAGCACCTCCGCCCCGTCGTACAGGGCGAGCAGCAAACCGAGCGTGAGGAGCGACGTGACGGCGTCGGACGAGGAGGCGCCGAGGTTCGCCGCCACCGCGTGCGCGCCGAACGCGGTCGTGAACCCGGCCGCGTACAACGGCGACATCGTCATCGCTCGATCCGTCACAGGGAGGAATGTAGTCCTCGACAGGATTTGAACCATCGAGTATGTTACATAGACGATGTCATATCGACTCGGAGGTGTGCTCGATGGACAAGACCGCTGAGCGGTTGCTGGGGTCGGCGAGCCGGTTGTCCCGGGACCCGGAGACCGAGATCGACTGGGACGCTCCGGTCGGCGACGGGTACGGGATGTCGCCGGAGTGGAGCACGCTCTACGGGACGCCGTACTGGGACGAGCTGACCGAGACGCAGCAGCGGGAGCTGACCCGGCACGAGTCCGCGTCGGTGGCAACGACCGGGATCTGGTTCGAGATGATCCTGCAGCAGATGATCCTCCGGGACGTGTACGACAAGCCGCCGCGGAGCGCCGAGTTCCAGTGGGCGCTGACCGAGATCGCCGACGAGTGCCGGCACTCGATCATGTTCGCTCGGGCGACCGAGCGGATGGTCGAGCCGGCGTACCGGCCGCGGCTGCTCGCGCGCGAGCTCGGCCGGATGTTCAAGACGGTCGCGACCGGTGAGACGGCGTACGCCGCGATTCTGGTGGCCGAAGAGGTACTGGACGTCATGCAGCGCGACTGGATGCGGGACCGCCGGGTCGAGCCGCTGGTGCGGACCGTGAACCACATCCACGTGGTGGAGGAGTCGCGGCACATGGTGTTCGCGCGTGAGGAGACCCGTGAACGGCTGGCCGGCGCGGGGCGTGCGCGGCGCTGGGTGAGTGCGCTGGTGATCGCGATCGCCGCCGACATGATCGTGTCGAGCATGGTGGGTCGTGAGGTCTACGCGAACGTCGGGCTGGACGCCGAGCGCGCCGTCGGCGAGGCGCGGCGCAACGAGCACCACCGGTCGTTGCTGCGGACAAGCTGCGCGAACCTGATGGACTTCCTCGGATCGGTCGGGCTGCTGACGCCCGCGGCGGCCCGGGTGTATCGGCGGACCGGTCTGCTGTGAGTTATGTGATCTCGGGGGAGTGCTGCTCCGACGCGAGCTGCGTCGCGGTCTGCCCGATGAACAGCATCCACCCGTCGCCCGGCGAGCCCGGGTTCGGCGCCGGGGTGAGTCTGTTCGTCGATCCGCGGACCTGCATCGACTGCGGGGCGTGCGCCGACATCTGTCCGGTCGACGCAGCGCAACCGGCCGACCAGGCGGCGCCTCAGGACGTGCAGTGGAACGCGGCGTACTTCGCGGAACGGGAGCCGCTCGAGGCGACGGACCTGGACAGCTGGGAACCGCCGTCGTACCAGGTCTGGGGCGACGGTCCGCGCCGGGTGCTCGTCGTCGGCGCCGGACCGGCCGGGATGTACGCGACGCGCGAGTTGTTGCTGCGGACAACGGCCGAGGTGACGCTGGTCGACCGGAGTGACCGGGTCGGCGGCCTGGTGCGGTTCGGTGTCGCGCCGGACCACCCGCGGACCAAGCAGATCATCGACACGTTCGAGCGGATCGTCGGGCACTCCCGGGTGCGCTGGCTGCCGGGCACCGACGCCGCTTCGATGACCAGCGGGTACGACGCGGTGATCCACGCGGTCGGAGCGCGCCGCAGCCGGCGGCTCGGGATCATCGGCGAGGAGGCGGCCTGCACCGCCGAAGACTTCGTTGCCTGGTGCAACGGGCGTCCCGGTGCGTCGCTGCCGGTCGAGCTGAACGGACCGCGGGCAGTCGTGGTCGGGAACGGGAACGTCGCGATCGACCTCGCGCGGATCCTGCTGAGCGACGAGGAACGCCTGCGCTCGATGGACGTGACCCCGGAGGTACGTCGCACGCTCGCGGCCAGCGGGATCAAGGAGGTCGTGCTGCTCGGTCGGCGCGGACCCGAAACCGCGGCGTACACGGAAACGGCGTTGCAGGAGTTGCTCGCCGCGGCCGGCGACCGGGTCGAGCTCCGGTACCACGCCCGGCCGACCAGCTGGACGTCCGACGGGCTGACGCTCGACTCCGGCGAGACGATTGCGGCGGGCAACCTGTTCACCGCGATCGGGTTCGAGGGCCAGGCGATCGACGGGCTGCCGTTCGACGCGGAGCGCGGGATCGTCCCGAACGTCCGCGGCGCCGTCGTCGGCCGGTCCGGTCACTACGTGGCGGGCTGGATCAAACGCGGCGCTCGCGGTGGGATCGGCGTCAACAAGGCCTGCGCCCAGGAGACCGTGACGACGCTGGTCAGCTCTTCCAGGGCTGCAGCTTCTCCGGGTTCCTGATCGCCCAGATGTTCGTGATGTGGTCGCCGGCCACGTCGAACGCGATCACGGTCTCGACGACACCTTCGAACTCGATCACCAGCCCGGGCTGACCGTTGACCGTGCGCTCGATGAGCGTGCGGCCGAGGTTGAACACCGGGAGATCGGCGAAGTACTGCGCGACGTCGGTGCCACCGTGCACCGGCGCGAGCGAGGCCTTCACGATGCCGCCACCGTCGGCGACCGCGGTGACCTCGGGATCGAGCAGATTGACGAGGGCCGCGATGTCGGTGGCCTCCCAGGCCGCCTTGAACTCCCGCACCAGCTCCGCCCGCCGCGCCGACGGCGCCGCGGGGTGCTCGGCCTCCCGGATCCGGCGCCTGGCCGACGAGGCCAGCTGACGGCACGCCGCCGGTGTCCGCCCGACGATCTCGGCGACCTCCGGGAACGGGTACCGGAACACGTCGTGCAGGATGAACGCGACCCGCTCGGCCGGCGTCATCGCGTCGAGTACGACGAGGAACGCCATGTTCACCGACTCGTCCAGCGTCACCCGGTCCGCGGGGTCGGCGGATCCGGTGTTCCACTCGGTGGTTTCGGGCAGCGGCTCAGGGATCCATTCGCCGACGTACCGCTCCCGCCGGGCGCGGGCGGACCGCAGCAGGTCGAGGCAGATCCGGCTCGCGACCTTGGTCAGCCACGCAGCGGGGTTGTCGATCGCCTGCTGCTCGTCCGGGGTCATCGCGTACCAGCGCGCGTACGTCTCCTGGACCACGTCCTCGGCGTCGGCCAGCGACCCCAGCAGGCGGTACGCGAGATTGATCAGCTGCCGCCGCTCGCTCATGATCGCGCTCAGGCCCGGGTCACTCATGTCGGTCCTCTCCTCGTTCATACCTGGTACGACGGAACAGCCCGGCGAACTGTGAGGTCTGACAGTTCACGGCGGCATCTCGTCGTACCGGTCATGACTACACAGAACGCTGTATCCGAAGTCGAGATCCGCGAACGTGTCGACGTCCTGCTGGCGGCGATCCGCAGCGGCGACCTGGACGCGGTCAGGACCATCTTCGCCCCGGGCCTCGTCTCCTTCGACATCGAGCCCCCGCTGCGGCACCTCGGGGCGGAGAAGAAGTGGGCGAACTGGGAGCGCGTCTTCGAAGTCTTCGAGTTGCCGCTCGAGTACGAGGTCCGCGACCTGACCGTTCTCGTCGACGGAGAGCTCGCCGTCGTCTACGCCGTCAACCACATGAACGCCGCACTGCGCGGCGCGGGCAAGATCGACTACTGGCTGCGCTGGACGGCCGCCTGGCAGAAGATCGACGGGCAGTGGCTCATCGTCCACGACCAGGTCTCCGTCCCCACGAACTTCCAGGACCGCACCGCGGCGATGGATCTCATGCCCTGAGCCAGGCCGGCCACGGGCGCAGCTCGCCGGCCGCCTCCGCCAGCGCGGTCAACGCCTGCTCAACGGTGGGATTGGGCATGAGCAGGAACCGCAGGCTGTCAGGCAGCTCACCGCAGGCTTCGGCCAGCGTCTGGCCGAGGCTGTAGAGGTCCATCGCGGCGGACACCGGCTCGCAGGCCTCTTGCGCCGGTGACGCGTAGCCGAGCGTACCGACCGGGTGACCGGCCGGCTGTGCGCTCCCGATGGCCCTGGCACTGCCGTAGTCGATCAGGACTGGTCGACCGTCGCGCAGGACGATGTTGTCCGGTTTCACGTCGAGATGAGCGAGACCACGCGCGTGCAGTGCCATCAGAGCCGGAAGCAGCTGAGATCCCAGGAGAGCGGTCTCCTCGACGCTCAGAACGCCGTTCTCCTCCAGTTCGTCGCCCAGCGTCGGGCCGTCGACGTACTCGACGAGAACATAGGGAATCGCGGCGTCCGTGCCGTCGCCCAGCAGCCTCGGGACGGCCGGGTGAGAGTTGCCGGACAGCGCGGCGGTCTCACGGCGCAGGGACTTGACCGCGCGGGGGTGCTGGATCTGGTGAGGGCGAGCGGCCTTGAGGACGGCCGGTGCCCAGAGTGCGACCGACCAGACCAGCCAGGTCTCGCAACGATGGCCGACGCCGAGGCGTTCGACGGCGAACGTTCCGCCAGGCAGTTCGCAGCGCTCGGCCCAGTCCCAGACGGGCAGTCCGTCCTCGGTGTCTGTCTCTATGTCGGCTAACACGATTCTCTCCAGCAAGATCGAAGCCTGCCGCCGGGAGGCCGCCCGGCGGCAGGCTGGTGGGTCAGCCGCGCGAGCGGCTGCGGGAACGGCTGCGGCTGCGCGAACGGGACCGGCTCCGGGACCGTCCGTGGTGCATGACAGGCTTGATACGCATCGGATTCACCTCCTTCCAGCGAGTTGGTGGTCGAGGGTGACGACCCGGTCGGCGATCGCCGCCAGGTCGCGATCATGGGTGACCATCAGCACCGTGCGGTGTGCGGTCGTGGTCCGGATGGCCTCGATCACCGCGGCCGCGGAGACCGGGTCGAGCGAGGCGGTGGGCTCGTCGAGCAGGACCATCGGCGCCGGCGAGACGGCGGCCCGGGCGAGCGCCACCCGGCGGCGCTGACCGCCCGACAGCCGTACGCCGCTTTCGCCGAGCGGGGTGTCGTAGCCGAACGGCAGCCGGCCGGCGAACTCGTCCACCAGGGCGGCCCGCGCGGCCGCGACCACGCCGGCCCGGGTGGCGTTCTGGTTGCCAAAGGCAATGTTCTGGGCGATCGTCGCGTCCAGCAGCCACGGGTCCTGCGGGACGAAGGCGAGCCGGTCCCGCAGACTGCGCTGGTCGCAGTCGCGGATGTCGACTCCGTCGAGCAGGATGCGTCCGGCATCGACGTCGTACAGGCGCAGCAGCAGGTGGAGTGCGGTGCTCTTGCCGATGCCACTCGGGCCGAGCAGACAGACGGTCTCGCCGGCGGTGATGTCGAGGTCGAACCGGTCGAGCACGGGGCGCCCGGGTTCGTAGCCGAAGGTCACGCGCTCGAACCGGATGCCGGAGCGCAGCCTCGGTGCCGGCCGGGCGTCAGGGCGATCCTCGACCGCCTCGTCGCAGTCGAGCACCTCGCGGACCCGAACGGCGCTGGCGCCGGCCTTGGCGAGTACGACGGACAGCCGGGTCAGGCCGCGGACGGGGGAGTAGAGGTCCCGGAGGTACGCCAGGATGACGAGAAGCTGGCCGACGGTCAGGGCCCCGGCCAGGACGTGCCGTCCGCCGACGACCAGGACCAGGGCCGCCCCGATCGCCAGGACGATGTCGGCCATCGGGGTCCAGCGCGCATCCACGTCGACGGCGCGCAACTCGACGTCGAGGACGGCGCGGTTCCGGCTGCCGAAGATCGCGGCGGCCCGGTCGATCCGGCCGAACGCCTGGACGGCGCGAACGTTCCGGAGCAGGTCGGTCGTTGCCCCGGCCAACCGTCCGGCCTCCGCACGGGCGTCCCGCTGTGCGGCGCGGATCCGTCGGCGCTGCCGGACCGCGAGGACGCCGAGCACCGGTGCGACGGTGAGTCCGACCAGTGCGAGCTCGGGGTCGAACGCGATCAGCAGGGCGAGTACGCCGATCAGCATCACCGCGTCGGGAAGCAACGACGTGGTCACCGCGACAACCGCGTCGAGGAGCCGGCCGACGTCCGTGGTGAGCCGCGAGACCAGCTCGCCACTCCGCATCCGGTCGTGCCACCTCAGCGACCGCGTCATCGTGCGCTGGAACATCGTCGCCCGCAGCGCGGCACCGATCCGCTCAGCCGCGCCTTCGACGGTCCGCAGGCTCGCCATGTCGAGCACACCGATGACGGCGGACAGCACGACGCTGCCCGTGCCGGCGAGGACCAGTACGGCAACGGGTGCGCCGGCTGCCGGCGCAGGACCGAAAGCATGGTCGACAGCGAGCGCCAGCGGCCACGGGCGGAGCAGCACCGCGCCGACCCGCAGTACGACGAGGCCTGCCGCGGCGGCGAGCGAAGGCAGCTCGACTCGTGCGGCGGGCCCGGCGACTGCGAGCGACATCGGAAGCTTCATGCCGACCACGCTCTCCGCAGGCTGGTCGGCTTCGGTAGTGCACCTTGGTACTAGGACCGTTGTCGGGCTGCCGTGCCGCGGTGGGCGCACCCTACGATCCCTGACATGGGGAGACTCCGACGCGCGGACCGCGGCCAGCTGACCGAGCGCACCAGACAGCACGGCTCCACGGTCGGGTTGCTGGTGCGCTTCACAGCAGCCGGTGTGATCGTGCTGCTCTCGCTGGCCGCGCTGATCGCCTTCGTGGCGCGGCAGGCCGGCGTCGAGCAAGCGACCGAGTCGGCCCGGCAGGTCACCTACGTGACAGCGCGGGGTGTTGTTGAACCGCGACTGGACGCTGCGGTGGTGGACGGGGAGCCCGCAGCGCTGCGATCGTTCGACGCGGCGATGCGGAAGTACGTGTTGCAAGGGTCCCTGGTCCGGGTGAAGTTGTGGAACGCCGACGGCCGGATCGTGTACTCGGACGAGCCGCGACTGATCGGTCGGCAGTTCCCTCTCGGACCCGAGGAGCAGGAAGCGCTGCGGCGGCAGGGCAGCAGTGAGTCCGAAGTGAGTGACCTGAGCCGGCCGGAGAACCAGTTCGAGATCCCGTACGAGAAGTTGCTCGAGGTGTACGTCGGGGTGCGGGGGACCAATGGTGAGCCGATGCTGTTCGAGGCGTACTTCGAGTATCAGGCGGTCACCGCGGCGGGACAGGCCGCGTGGAAGCGGTTCGCGCCGCCGTCGTTGGGGGCGTTGCTGGTGCTGGAGTTGGTGCAGATTCCGTTCGCGTGGTCGCTGGCCCGGAGGGTGCAGCGGCAGCAGCAGGACCGGGAGCGATTGCTCCAGCACGCCGTCGACGCCTCGGACGCCGAGCGCCGGCGCATCGCGGGGGAGTTGCACGACGGCGTCGTGCAGGAGCTGACCGGGTTGAACTATGCGTTCGATGCGATGCGGCTCGGTCACCCGACCGACGACCAGCGGGCGGAGTTGATCGCGGACGGCGCCGGGCGGCTGCGGGCGAGTATCGGATCGCTGCGGTCGTTGCTGGTCGACATCTATCCGCCGAACCTCGCCGAGGAGGGGCTGGCGTCGGCGCTGGCCGAGCTGGCAGCCGGACTGGAGCGGGCAGGGGTCGAGGTTCGGCTCGAGACCGACGGCGCGGAGGAGCTGCCACCGGCTGTTGCGGCGCTGTTGTTCCGGACCGCGCAGGAAGTGGTGCGGAACGTCGCTGCGCACAGCGGAGCCGCCGAGGTGCTCATCAAGGCCGGTCGCGTCGACGGGCGTGCGGTGCTGATCGTCGACGACGACGGGCGCGGATTCGACGAGTCGCGGCTCGGAGAGCGCAGTAGCGACGGGCACCTCGGGCTACGCTCGATCGGCGACCTGCTGGCCGAGTCGGGCGGCACACTGACTGTCCGGGCCGCGCCCGGCCAGGGGACACGGGTGGAAGCCGAAGTGCCGGTGTGACAGGGGGAGAGCGGATGATCCGGGTGTTGATTGCCGACGACCATGCGATCGTCCGGACCGGCTTGTCCCAGTTGCTGGGTACGGCGGACGACATCGAGCTGGTCGGGGCCGCCGGGGACGGTGCCGAGGCGGCGACGATGGCGGCCGAGTTGCGGCCGGACGTCGTACTGATGGATCTGTCGATGCCGGGGACCGACGGGATCGCGGCGACCGAGCGGATCGTCGCGGCGGCTCCTGAGGTGCATGTGCTGGTGTTGACGTCGTTCAGCGATCAGACGCGGATCCTGGACGCGCTGCAGGCCGGGGCCGAGGGGTACCTGCTGAAGCACAGCGAACCCGAAGTGATCCTGGCCGGGATCCGGGAGATCGTGTCCGGTGGCTCGCCGCTGGATCCGAAGGCGGCCCGGGTGCTGCTGACGAACCGGCGCTCGCCCGGGCCTGAGACGAAGCTGACCGACCGGGAACAGGAGGTGCTCGCCATGGTCGGCGCGGGCCTGCCGAACAAGACGATCGCCCGTCGGCTGGGGATCAGCGAGCGGACCGTCAAGGCGCACCTCACGAACGTGTACCAGCGCCTGGGCGTCACGGACCGCACGCAGGCTGCCCTGTGGGCCCAGCGTCAACGCCGCGACGACGACTAGGTACTAGTACCAAGGTCCGATGGTGCCGGGACGCCGGTTGCGACACGATCGAGTCATGAACGGCCACCCGGAAGACGCCGACGACGTACGCCGACGGCCTGTGGTCCTGCACGCCGGTCAGTCCGAGGCGACGGCGCCCCGTCGTACCCGGCGCTACCTCGCGTGGGCGGGCACCGGACTGCTCGGAGTGGTTGCGGCGGGAGGCCTGGTGGCCGGTGGTACGGCGGTGTGGTCCGCGTTCGACCCTGGGACACCGGGCCGGTCTCCGGCGCCGCTGTGGTTCCCACCGCCGGAGACGATCACGCCGCAGAGCGAGAAGGTCACCCCGACCCCCGACGACCACGGCGGCGACCGCACGCGCACGCCGAGCCCAACCGCCACCACGGAGCCCGGTGACGACAAGGGCGGCGACCGCACCGGGTCGGGCAAGTCCAGCACGACCAGCGGGTCGACGTCCGGCAAGCACGGCTCCGGAAAGTCCTCGGACGACGGCCCCAACCACCACTGACTTCAGGTGTCTTCAGGGCCGGCGGGCGGTGCCGAGGATGTGTGGGCTGGCCGGGGTTACCTGGCCGGGTGGGAACGCGAACTGTTCGACTTCCTCGATCACGAAGCCGGCCGCGGTGATCGCCTCCGCGGTGTCCCGGTGCACGTGACAACCACCCACGAACAGCGGCCACAGAGTCGCGTCCGCGACCCGCTGAACCGTCTCCAGTCGCCCGCCGTCCGCGGCCACATGCTCGTAGAACCTGAGTTCGCCGCCCGGCCGCAGGACCCGCCGTGCTTCGGCGAGTGCGGTCTGCTGATCCGGGACCGAGCAGAGAACGAGCGACATGACGACGACATCTGCCGATGCGTCTGCAGCGGGCACGTGGTCCGCCGTACCGTCGACGACCTCGACCGGAACAGGTGCCGTCGCGGCCTGACGCGTGGCCTGGGCTCGGAGATAGGGCTCAGGCTCGACGGCGAGGACGCTGACCACATCGGCGGGGTAGTGGGCGAAGTTGCCGCCGTCACCCGCACCGACCTCGACCACCCGGCCTTGCGCTCCGGCGAGCAGCCGGCGCCGATGATCGGCCGCGCCCTGCTCGTCCATGGCGGGCCGAACCCGCGTGTAGATCCGGGCGAACAACGGACGTCTCATGCACCCACCATCGCAGATTGTCGGATCGCGGCACGGGCCGATCGTCTCCTGAGCGAGACTGTCCTCAAGGAGGTATACGGGTGAAGTACGTGCTGATGTTCATCGAGACCGAAGAGTTCGCGACCGAGTTCGCGGCCCTGGCGCCGGCCGAGAAGGAGGAGGCGTACCGGCGGGTGTACCAGTGGTTCGACGACCACGCGGACAAGATCACCAACCGGGGGAGCAAGTTGCAAGGCCGGGAGACCGCGACGACGGTCCGGCTGGACAGCGGGCAGCTGACCACCGACGGGCCGTTCATCGAGGGCAAGGAGGTCGTGTCCGGGTTCACCGAGATCGACGTCGAGGATCTCGACGAGGCGCTGCGGATGGTGAAGACCTGGCCGGCCTGCCCGGTGATCGAGATCCGGCCGGTCGCCGAGATGTGAGTACCGAAGACGAATTGGCCCGCGTGGTGCGTGACCACGCGGGGCGGTTGGCCGGGGCGTTGGTGTCGCTGCTCGGGGACTTCTCCGCCGCCGAGGACCTGGTCCAGGACGCCGTCGAGATCGCGCTGAAGCGCTGGCCGGTCGAAGGTATTCCGGAGCGACCGGACGCGTGGCTGTTCACGGTCGCGAAGCGCCGCGGTCTCGACGTACTGCGTCGGCAGCAGAACTACCGCGCGAAACTCGCGCTCCTGCAACCGTCGGAGCAGCCGCCGGCGGATGACCGGCTGCGCTTGATCTTCACCTGCTGCCACCCGGCGTTGGCACGCGAGGCTCAGGTGGCGCTGACGCTCCGGGTGGTGTGTGGTCTGACGACCGCCCAGATCGCGGCCGCGTTCCTGGCATCCGAGTCCGCCGTCGCGCAGCGGATCACGCGCGCGAAGCGCAAGATCACCGACGCCGGCATCCCGTACCGGATCCCGCGCGACGACGAGCTCCCCGACCGCCTCAACGAAGTACTGACGGTCATCTACCTGCTCTTCAACGAGGGCTACCTGTCGAGTACGGCGGAACGCTCTCACTCGCGCGATCTCGTCGACGACGCCGAATGGCTGACCGCGCTGCTCCACGGCCTCCTGCCCAACGAACCCGAGGTAGTCGGCCTGCTCGCCCTGATCAGACTGCATCGAGCCCGTACGGCGGCCCGCTTCACGCCGGCCGGCGACCTCATCCTCCTCGAGGACCAGGACCGTACGTCGTGGGACCACGCGGCGATCGCCGACGCAACCGCTCTCCTCATGCGCACCGCCCGCAGGCACCGCGCACCCGGCCCGTACCAGCTGCAGGCCGCGATCGCCGCCTGTCACAGCGAGGCACCCACCTGGGCCGAGACGGACTGGCCGCAGATCCTCGTCCTCTACGACATGCTCCTGACGCTGCAGCCGACACCCGTCGCCGGTCTGCACCGAGCCATCGCGCTGTCCTACGTTCGCGGACCTGCAGCCGCCCTCGCAGAGCTCGACGGAATGACCGCCGGCCTCCAGCAGTACTCCCTGTTCCACGCAACCCGCGCACAGCTCCTCCGCGACCTCGGCCGCACTGCCGAGGCCCATGACGCCGACGAGCGTGCCGCCGAGTTGACCGCCAATCCGGCACAGCTCGGGTTGCTCAAGGAGCGCCTGGCCCGCTGAGCCACCATCCTTGCTCCATGGGTGCGGAGGGGCGGGGCGAACGGTTGTGGTTTCTCGACTGGTTGCGTGTGATCGCGGTGTTCGGGGTTTTCGTGTTCCACACCCTGCGGCCGTTCGACGACGGCGACTGGCATGTGAAGAACGCGCAGACGAGCGAGGGGATCTCGGTCGCGATCGCGTTCCTGGGGTTGTGGGGGCTGGCGTTCTTCTTCATGATCTCCGGCTCCGCCGCGTGGCTGGCGCTGCGGTGGCGGAGCGCGCTCGAGTTCCTCCGAGAGCGCTCTTTGCGGTTGCTCGTCCCGTTCGTCGTCGCGTACGTGCTGCTCTCACCGCTGCAGTACTTCATCGAGGAGCATCACAAGGGCCGGTCGACGTCCTCGTTCCTCGGCGATGCGGGGACGTTCTTCAGCGATCTGGCCGGCGATGCGCCGCTGTGGTTACGCGACACGTACCACCTGTGGTTCCTGATCTATCTGATCCAGTTCGCCGTACTCGGACTGCCGGTGTTCCTGTTGCTGCGCGGTAAGACCGACTGGATTGCGCGACGGTGTCAGCGGCGCGGGTCGATCCTGTTGCTCGCCGTACCACTCGTGCCGATTCACCTGGTGCTGCTCGCTGCGCCCGGTCCGGAGCATGGGTGGGGCGAGTTCGTGTTCTTCTTCGACTTCTTCGTCGTCGGGTATCTGGTGATGTCGGACGAGAGACTCCTGGCCGCAGTACGACGGGACGCCGTACCAGGGCTGATTCTCGGCATCGGTGCGTTCGTGCTCGGTGTCGTCACCGGCATCATCGACTTCCTCGACGGCTGGTGGCCGAGCCCGGGCTACTCCTGGCCGTACGCCTGGTACTCGCCGCTCATCACCCTCGCCGTCTGGGGATGGCTGGTCGCCGTCCTAGGTCTCGGCCTCCGCGCCCCCGCCCTCCAACGGCCACTACCCCCGCGCCTGGCCCGAGCCGCCATGCCCTACTTCATCATCCACCAGCCGGTGATCCTCGCAATCGCCTACTTCATCGTCACCTGGCACACCAACCTCTGGCTCAAGTACGCCGTACTCCTACCCACGACCTTCGCCATTTCCGCCCTCCTAGCCTGGCTTCTGTCATCCACCCCCGTGATCAACCAGTTGTTCGGCGTGAAGCGTTAGACGCTGCGGAGGACCGAGACGACTACGCCGAGGATGGTGGCGTTGTCGCCGTCGATGACTTCGTAGGCGGGGTTGCGGGGTTCCAGGTAGACGTGGTTGTTGCGGCGGCGGTAGACCTTGACCGTTGCCTCGTCGTCGAGCATCGCGGCGACGATCTGGCCGGAGTGGGCTTCGGACTGCTGGCGGACGACGACGATGTCGCCGTCGCAGATCGCGGCGTCGATCATCGACTCGCCGCGGACGCGCAGGCCGAAGACGGTGCCGCGGCCGGTCAGTCCGCGGGGGAGTTGGAGTACGTCGTCCACGTGCTCGATCGCGGAGATCGGCGTACCGGCCGCGATGTCGCCGACCACCGGCACCGGCACGTTGTCGTCGCTCGTCGCCCCGGCAGCCGGCTCCTGGAGGAACATCCGGACGTCGATCGGCCGCGAGACCGACGGGCTCCGGCGGAGGAACCCCTTCTCCTCGAGGCTGGCCAGGTGCTTGGACACCGACGACGAGGAACGCAACCCGACCGCGTCGCCGATCTGCCGGCTGCTCGGCGCATACCCGTGCCGCGTCACCCAGTCCCGGATCACCACCAGAATCCGTTGCTGCCGCTCCGGAAGCGCCCCGGTGTCGAGGTCGCCGAACAGGTCGAGATCAGTCACCGCGGAAGTTTAGATCGCCCCCGCCCGGCCAGCGCACACCGACTCGCGAGGAGCCGTGCGTCGGTCCATCACCCGAAGAGCAAGCGTGCGATCGAATCGCTGTGCGCGCCCGTCAGTCCTGACTCAGGAGGGCGACGAGCTGCTCACGGTCGAGGTCCTCGGATCGTGGGGCGTGGATGCGGTCGCAGATGATCAGCGCCTCTTGCCACGCGGCCTTGGCCTCGGCGATCCGGCCGACCGCGCGGTACGTGTGCCCGAGATTCGTCAGTACGACGGCCTCGCCCCAGGGGAACCCGAGGTCGCGGTGCAGGCGCACGGACTCCAGGTGGCAGCTGAGCGCTTCGTCGTACCGCCCGCGGGAGCGCTCGATGCCGGCGAGCGTGTCGAGGACGGAGCCCTCACCTCGGTGGCTCTGGATGGTGCGGTAGTAGCGGATCGCCTCCCCGGCGGCCTCGGCCGCTTCGTCGAGACGGCCGGCTGCGTGGTACATCGCGGCCATGTTCCCGAGCGTGTTCGCCTGTCCGCGTTCGTCTCCGAGCCGCCGCTTGATCGCGAGCGCCTGGTGCGCGAGGTCGATCGCCTGGTCCGTCCGGCCGAGCATGTCGTGCGACACCGACAGGTTGCCCAGGCCCCGGGATGCCTGGAGGTCGAGGCCCGCTGCGCGGAAGATCTCCACCGACCGTTCGAAGTGGACGATCGCGCGTTCGCAGTCGTCGCGCTGATCCATGTAGCGCAGCCCGAGCGTGTTGTTGATGAAGGCCTCGGGCAAGGGATCGTCGAGCCGGGTGCAGCTGTCCTGGGCGAGCAGGAGGAGTTCGGTGAGCAGGTCCAGGTCGCGGCCGCTGAGATCGCCTTCGCACGACTCGACGAGTTCGTAGGTGTGCCGGTCGTGGCCGGTGGCATGGGCGAGCCGGATCACCGCGGCGAGCGTCTGCCGCTCGTCGTTGTACCACTGGACGGCTGCCGCGGCGTCCGGGAACTGCTGCGGAGTGATGCCGGCTGCTGGTGGAGGGAGCTTGCGGTCGGATCCACGGTCGTCGCGCAGCAACCGTGCGTTGTAGCCGGTGTGCGTGTACCAGCTGAACAGCCGCTCCAGCGCCTCGGCGCGGTCCGGACGCAGCCGGCCCAGTTCGGCGGCGTGTGCGCGGACCAGGTCATGCATCTCGAAGCGACCGTTGCCGAGATCCTCCACCAGGTGCAGGTCGGCGAGCCGGGCGAGCAGGCGACGGGTGTCCGTAACTGTTGCCCCAAGCAACGCAGCGACGGCCGGTACGGCGAAGTCGCTGACCGGGAGCAGACCGAGGTGCTCGTACAACCGCGCCGTGGCGCCCTGCAACGCCCGGTGCGACCACGAGAAGATCGCGCGCAGATCGGTTGCCTCGTCACCACCGTCGAACGTGTCGAGGACCGACTGTTCCGCGTGCAGCTGCGCGAGCAGTTCGGCGACCTGTTGCGGCGTCCGTCCGGTGGCGTGCTCCGCGATGATCGCGAGTGCGAGCGGCAGGTGCCGGCAGCTCCGGGCGAGTTCGCTGACATGGTCCGTCTGGGTGTCGGGCGCGATCGATCGGATCAGCCGCTCGGACTCGACGGGTGGGAGCTCGCCGAGTGTGATGCGATGGGCGCCGTCGCGGACGACGAGGCTGCGCAGCCGGTCCCGGCTGGTGGCGATCACCAGGCAGCCTCGGGCGGGCAGCAGTGGGCGGATCTGCTCGGCATCGCGCGCGTTGTCCAGCAGGAGGAGCATGCGCCGGCCGTGCAGGGTGCTGCGGAGCAACGCGGACTGGGCTGCTTCGTCGCTCGGGATCCGTTCGGCACGCAGGCCGAGACCGCCGAGCAGCAGCCGGAGCGCCGCGGTCGTCGGCATGGCGTCGCCCGGACCGAATCCTCGAAGGTTGAGGTACAGGTCGCCGTCAGGGAACAGGTGCCGCACCCGGTGCGCCCACCTGATGGCCAGACTCGTCTTCCCCGCGCCGCCGATGCCGCAGATCGCCGCGATCACGGTCGCCGGATCCTTCTCGTCGGGCGCAGGCAGCAGTTCGTTGAGCTCCTTCAGCTCGTCCTCGCGGCCGGTGACCCTGCTGTTCTCGGCGGGGAGTTGCCGGGGTACGACGACGGGCGGGTCCGTGGCGGGTCCGGAGTCCGGTGTTGAGTCGGGTTGGGCGTCCGCGGCGAGCAGTTCGGCGTACAGAGCGCGGAGCTCGGCACCCGGATCGACTCCGAGTTCGTCGGCGATCAGACGGCGTACGTCGTCGTAGCAGGCGAGCGCCTCCGCGTGGCGGCCGGTGAGGTCGAGCAGCCGGATCAGGCGCTCCCACAACGGTTCGCGGAGCGGGTACTGCGCGGTGAGGTCGCGGACCTCGACGAGCAGCGGCTCGAGGACACCGCCGGCGATGTCCAGGTCGATCCGCCGCTCCCGGGCCGCGAGATAGCGCTCTACCAGACCGGGGAGGGCGGCCGTGGTGAACCAGTCGGCCGTCAGGTCGGAGAACGGCGTGCCGGTCCACAGATCGAGCGCCGCCGCGGTCGCCTTGCGTTCATCGGCCGGCACGGGGAGTCGGTGTGCGCGCTCGAGTTCGTCGGTGAAGCGGAGTACGTCGATGTTCTCGCGGGGGAGCGTGAGCGCGTAGGCCTCGGGATGCGCGCGGATGACCTCGGGGCCGAGCAGGGTGCGAAGCCGGGAGACGCAGGTCTGTACGGTCGGGCGCAGACGGTCCGGCGGCTGCTCGCTCCAGACCCGGTGTCCGATCGCCTCGATCGGCACTGGTTCACCTGTCGACAGCGCGAGCACCCCGAGCAGATCCCGCAACCGCGGCGCCGAGACGCGGGCCTCGGTCCCGTCCACGAAGACTCCGAACGGACCGAGGAGCCTGACCTCGACCTGCCTCGCACCGCCACCCATTCAGCCTCCCACCGCCGCGTCAACCCTAGCGATGAAAGAGTGCAGTTATGCAGGGACCGTCGCGATTGGTGCTGGACGCTTTCGGCCTGGCAGAGCCGCCCGTTCGGTTGGCCGGGGGACGGGGGGAGACCTGGCGTTCCGGAGCGGTCGTACTCAAGCGCGCCGACGCGGAGTCCGGATGGCGCGCCGAGGTGTTGGACAGCTTGCCGGAGTCCGGAGACTTCCGGGTGCCGCGGCCGGTGCGGGCCCGGGACGGTGCGTGGGTCGCGTCCGGATGGGAAGCCAGCGAGCTGCTGGTCGGTGCGACGGATGTGCGGCGGCAGGACGAGATCCTCACCGCCGCGACCGCCTTTCACGAGGCCGTTGCCGGGCTGCCGCGGCCGGAGTTCATCGACAGCCGCCACGATCCGTGGGCGGACGGCGACCGCGTCGCCTGGCGAGAACAGTCGGTCGACGGAAGTCCGGCGTACGTCGACCTGGTCGGGCCGCTCGTTGCCGCGTGGCGGCCGGTGGACCTGGCGGCGCAGGTGGTGCACGGTGATCTGCCGGGAAACGTGATGTTCGCCGACGGTCTCCCGCCGGCGATCATCGACTGGCCGGTCTACTGGCGACCGCCGTCCTGGGCGGCGGCAGTCGCGGTCGCCGACGCACTGTGCTGGTACGCCGCCGAACCGGAGCTGGCTGCACGATGGGCGCACCTGCCGGAGTGGGGCCAGATGCTGGTGCGCGCGCTGATCTACCGCATGACGACCGACGACCTCGCCGGCGGTGCCGCGACCTGGACGGACGACCGACGCGCGGCCTACGCGCCGGTCATCGAGCTCGCGCTCTCGTACGCCGGCTGAGTGCTCCGGCCCGCGGCCCGGACGGCGAGCGGAATGGTGCCGAAGGCAAGCACTCCGAGACCCGCGCCGATCCAGCCGACCGCGGAATAGCCCGCGCCCGCGTCGAGCGCCAGGCCGCCGAGCCAGGGCCCGACCGTGATGCCGACGTTGAAGGCCGAGATGTTGAAGGCGGCGGCGAGCGTCGGCGCGGATCCGGCGACGCCGAACACCCGCGAGTTCACCGCCGGGTTCGTGGCGAAGCCGAACGTCCCAACACCGATGATCGCGGGAATGGCGAGCCACGGTGTGCCGGTCGCGAGCGCGAGCAGGATCGCCGCGGCGACCACTCCGGTCAGGCTGATGACGAGCGTGCTGAAAGGTCGCCGATCCGCGGTGCGTCCGCTGATCGTGATCCCGACCAGCGCGCCGACGCCGTACAGCGCCAGGATCACCGGCACCCAGGCGGCGGACAGCCCGGTGGTCTCGGTGAGCAGGGGAGCGAGGTAGCTGAAGATCACCAGGATCGCGCCGGTCGACAGTGCCGTCGTCCCGTACGCGAGCCAGAGCTGCGGATTCGCCATGCTGCGCAGCTCGAGACGCAGCCGGGGAGCACTCTGTCCGCGTCCCCGCGGGATGGTCGCGGCGACACCGCCAATCGCGAGGACCGACAACAGGGCGACCGCCCAGAACGCCGACCGCCAGCCGAGGTGCTGGCCGAGCAACGTCCCGGCAGGCAGCCCGACGATCGTGGCCACAGTGAGACCGCCCGCCAGGACGCTCATCGCCTTCGCACGTGCTTCCGGTCCGGCCAGTTCGATCGCGGTCACCGAGGCGACCGCCCAGAATCCGGCGTACACGAAGGCGCCCGCGACCCGGGTCGCGAGCAGCACGCCGTACGACGAGGTGAGGGCGCCGGCCACATGGGTCAGCGCGAAGATCGTGAGGAAGACGAGCATCGCCGCGCGCCGGGACCAGCGCAGCGTTGTGACGGCCAGGATCGGTGCGCCGACGAGCATGCCGACGGCGAACGCGGAGATCAGCAACCCGGCCGCGGGGATGGAGACGTTGAGATCGGTCGCGATCTCGGGGAGCAGACCGGCGAGCATCAGCTCGGACGTGCCCTGGGCGAAGATCGCCAGGCCGAGCAGGTAGACAGCGCGGGGCATCGGAGCCTCTCAATATTAGATCGGTCGGTTCAAAATCTGGGCGTGCTGAACCGAGAGCCGGCAGGAATCAGAAACTGCGCAGCGTCGCCTCGACGACGATCCGCTGACTCTCGGGTGTCGCGCCACGGCGGGCGGCCACGCGCAGGCCGCCGAGAACGGTGAAGACGTACGTCGCGAGCCCGGCCGCGTCCTGCTCCGGGTCGAGCTCACCGGCGGACTGCGCCGCCTGGATGGCGGTCGTCAGCGCGGCGAGTTTCGCCTCGTGGTCGCGATCGAGGAGATCGACGACCTCGGCGTCCTTCGGGCCGAGCTCCACGATCGTGTTGATCACGAAGCAGCCGGCCGGCTCGTCGGGATCCGGCTCCACCGCGGTCCACAGGATCTGCCGGACCCGCTCGCGGATCGGCAGTGTCGCGTCCTGGATGACCTCGAGTTGGGCGGCGGTGAAGCGATCGACGTACCGCCGCAGGGCACGGTCGAACAGATCGCGCTTGCTGGTGAAGGTGTTGTAGATGCTGCTCCGGCCGAGTCCGGTCGCCGCGCAGAGGTCCTGGGTCGAGGTGGCCTCGTAGCCCGACGTCCAGAACACCCGCATCGCGGCATCCACGGCACGATCCTCGTCGAAGGTCCTCGGTCTCGGCATGCCGCCGAGCCTAGCATGTTATGGACCGATCGATCCAAAACAGACCGCCCGACGGCTGAACTTGCTGCGCCGATAGCATCTGGGCATCGAGGCGAGTGCCGGATGCTCTTCGACAGGAGCGCAGGCGCTCGCCTTCACTTGGGGGCACCGTCCAACGATGAACTGGGGAGCAATGTGAGGTTGTTCAGACCTGGGGGGCTCGCTCTTGCCCTTGGCCTGGTCGCCGGAGTCGCTTTGAGCGGGCCGGCCACCGCTGAAGACACCAAAACCGTCTCGTACCGCGGCTACCAAGTGACCGTCCCGGCCAGCTGGCCGATCGTCGACGTAGCCGCCAACCCAACCACCTGTGTCCGACTCGACCAGCCGGCCGTGTACCTGGGCCGCAGTACGGCGCAGTCCAACTGCCCCGCGCACCTCGTCGGTCGGAGCTCCGGCCTGATCCTGGAGCCGCTGACCACGTCGCAGCCGTCCAGCGACGGACTGCTCCGTCGCGCGGTCACCGACGCGGGCGTGCTCGCGACGGCGTACTACGCGCCGGGGTCGGAGCGTGCGGCGAGCGACCTGCTCGCGACCGGCCGGGTGGTGACGAAGACGTCGTCGGTACGAGTGGCCGAGCAGGCAGCCGTGACTCCCACGATCGTTGCAACCGGCAACTTCGCGGGCCAGGGTTTCGACGCCTGCGACGCGCCGCCGCAGTCCACCATGGACGCGTGGCGGCCGAACTATCAGGGTATCGGCGTCTACATCAGTGGCGGAGTGCGTACGTGCGCCACGCAGCCGAACCTGACCTCGGACTGGGTCGCGACGAACGCCGCGAAGGGCTGGCAGTTCCTGCTCCTCGACGTGGGTCTGCAGGCGCCGTGCACGACGAGGTTCCC
This sequence comes from Kribbella sp. VKM Ac-2566, assembly GCF_004366005.1. NCBI lineage: Bacteria > Bacillati > Actinomycetota > Actinomycetes > Propionibacteriales > Kribbellaceae > Kribbella > Kribbella sp. VKM Ac-2566. The sequence goes on from NZ_SODT01000013.1 coordinate 497,761, forward strand.
GGCCGCGAGCCGCATCTCGCCCATCCTGTCGACGGCAGTCACCCAGGGCCGGAACGCAGCGATCAACGCGGTGGCCGCGGCGCAGGCGCTCGGGTTCGCGCAGCGGAGCGCGATCTACAGCGACATCGAGGGCTACCCGTCGACTGCCGTGTGCAAGGCGTCCGTGCTTTCGTACCTGAGCGGCTGGACGCAAGAGCTGAACTCGCGTGGCTACCTCGGCGGCGCGTACGTGAGTGCTTCGTCGGGCGGCGCGGATCTGGCCAGCGCCTACACGAGCACGGCCTACACGCGACCGGACAACATCTGGTTCGCGCACTGGGGTTACACGCCCGTCGGGTCGACTCGGTACATCCCGGATACCTACTGGAACAACCACCAGCGGGTCCACCAGTACGCCAACCTGACTGAGACCAACGGTGGCGTGACGCTGAACATCGACAAGAACTACCTGAACCTGACCGCTCCGCCGCCTCCGGTGAGTAGCTTCAGCGTGTCGGGTGGGGTCGCGGCTGCCACGCTGCGGTGGACGAAGCCTGCCAGCACGACGCTCGGGCAGATCATGGTGCGCGCCGCATCGGGCTCGACGCCGCCGCAGCTGCCGACGGCTGGTACGCCGATCTACAACGGCACCGCGAGCATGTTCACCCACACCGGGCTGGCGAATTCGGCCAGCTACGCGTACCGCGTGTGGGTCAAGGACAGCAAGGGCAAGATCGGCCCGGGCGTCGACGTACGGCTGGTCGGTTCGAAGGCGACGATCGGGGCGAGCGCGGCCTCCATCATGTACACCGGCGCGGTGACGCTCTCGACGGCCGTGACCCGGCTGGACGGCGCCAAGTTGGCCGGCGTACCGGTGGTGCTGTACTCGAAGGCGAAGAACGCCAGCAAGTGGTCGACGGTCGGCACGTTCACCTCCGACGCCAACGGTGTGGCGAAGGCGACGCAGAAGCCGGCGGTGTCGACGTACTACATGTGGGGCTACAACGGAGCCACCGGCGTGCTCGGGACGCGGAGCGCGGCGGCGCTCGTGCAGGTCCATCCGGCGATGTCGGCGTACCTGACTCCGGCGGCGATCAGGCTCGGCGGATCGACCTTGCTGTACGGCTACCTGAATCCGCCCCATGCGGGTACGACGGCGTACCTGCAGCGTCGCTCCGGTACGTCGTGGGTTGCCGTGACGACCGGGAAGCTGACGACGAACGGGAAGTACGCGTTCTCGATCAAGCCGACCGCACGCGGCACGTACACGTACCGCGTGGTGTGGCTGGCGGACGCTGACCACCAGGGCACGCAGACGGCCTCGAAGGTCCTGACCGTCAGTTAGGCCAGCTAGATCAGGGCGGCCGCCGCACTCTGCGCGAGCTCGATCGCGTGCGCCGCAAGCGGTGAGTGCGTGCGGCCGGCCTGCCACAGCAAGACGATCTCCCGCGGCGGGAGTTCTGGCGTGAGTTGATGCAGCGCCAGACTCTCGTCGTCGCGGAGTACGGCGAGACGCGGCATCAATGCCGCCCCGAGGCCCGCACGGACCATCGCGAGTAGTGCCTCGTTGCCCTCGGTGCGGAACACGACCTGCGGGCGGATGCCGCGGGCGTTCAGGAAGTCTTCGATGACGGCCTGGTGGCAGATCGCGGGATGCGCGACCAGTGACAGTCCGTCGAGCCTCTCGAGTGCGACCGGCCCGGCCGGGAAGTCGCCGGGCCTCGCGACGAGGAAGTACGGGTCGTCCAGGAGCTTGAGGTTCTCGATGCCGTCGCCGCCCCGGCCGTCGAAGAACATCATGTCGAGCCCGGCGAGGTCGGGATCATCGGTCTCCTCCTCGAACAGCCGGATGTCACATCCCGGATGCGCGTCGCGGAGTCCGCGGATCACCTGCGGCAGCAGCGTGTTCGACACGGTTTGGAACGTGCCGATGTCGATTCGGCTGTCGCCGGCCCGGAATCGCTCGATCCCGTCGCGCATCTCGTCGGCGCGACGCAGCAACTCACGTCCGTGCTGCAGGACGACGGTGCCCAGCGGGGTGATCCGGACCGGCTTCGGCCCACCGGGCCGGTCGAACAGCGGACCGCCGGCTGTCTTCTCCAGGACCGCGATCTGCTGGCTGACGCTCGACTGCGTGTACCCGAGCCTGCTCGCGGCGCGGCCGAACGATCCCTCGTCGGCGACAGCGGCCAGCGTCGCCAGATGACGTAACTCGTACATGCCGACACTCTATCGCCGATGGCGATCGCTTTGATAAGAATCAATCGCTTTTCACGATGATCGTCCGCTTCTACGGTCGAAGCATGACAACTTCCGCAACTTACGCAGTCAACAACGTCGAACTCAGCGCGGAGACGTACGGCGACCCGGCTGATCCCGCGGTCCTGCTGATCCATGGCGCCGGAGCGTCCATGCTCTGGTGGGACGCCCGGCTGTGCACCGAACTGGCGGCGCGCGGACGCTTCGTGATCCGCTACGACCAGCGCGACACCGGCCGCTCGACGTCGTTCCCGACCGGCGAACCGGGCTACGCGATGAGCGACCTGGCGGCGGACGCCGTCGGTCTGCTCGATGCGCTCGGTGTCGAGCGGGCGCACGTGGTGGCGGAGTCGATGTCCGGCGGTACGGCGCTCATGCTCGGCGTCGACCACGCGTCGCGAGTCGCTTCGCTGACGTTCGTGTCGACGAGCACCGGCGACGACGGGCTCCCGCCGCCATCGGCTGACATGCCACGGTTGGGTACGCCGGACTTCGCCGACGCCGCTGCGGTCGAGGAATACGTCGTACGGTCGATCGAAGCCGAGGCGGCCGGTCACTTCCACGAAGCCGAGGCCCGCGCGCTGGTGCGGGAGGACATGGCGCGAGCGCGGAACTACGAGGCCTCGCTGACGAACCACTTCGCGATGACCTTCGACGGCCCGCGGAACGGTGGCTTCGGGGACCTGACGATGCCGGTCCTCGTGCTGCACGGCGATGCGGATCCGCTGCTCCCGCTGCCGCATGGTGAATCGATCCGTGATGCGGTACCAGGCGCTCGGCTAGCAGTGCTGGCGGGCATGGGACACGGACTGTCGGCGCCGTACTGGAAGACCTTTGTCGACGAGCTCGTCGCCCACACTGAGGAGCGCTGATGAAGTTCGCGATCTGGCTGCCGCTGTTCGACGAGTTGTCCGATCCGAGGGAGGTCGCGCGGCTCGCGGCGGCGGCCGAGGAGGCCGGGTGGGACGGGTTCTTCCTCTGGGACCAGTTGTGGTGGCGGGAACCGATCCGCGAGGTGTCGGATCCGTGGATCACGATGAGCGCGATGGCGACCGCGACGGAACAACTGCGGCTCGGGCCGATGGTTTCACCGATCGCACGCCGCCGACCGACCAAGTTGTTGCGTGAGACAACAACCCTGGACCGGCTCTCGGGCGGCCGGTTGATCCTCGGCGTCGGGCTGGGCAGCGACCGGTTCGCGCAGGAGTACTCCAGGACCGGCGAAGAAGTGGACGACCGGAGGCGAGCCGAGCGGATGGACGAGACGCTGGACATCCTCACCGCAGGGTGGTCGGGGGAGCCGGTGAACCACCACGGCAAGCACTACCTCGTCGACGACGTGCAGTTCCTGCCGCGCCCGGTGGCCGGCAAGGTGCCGGTGTGGCTCGCCGGGTTCCCGGGCAATGCGAAGCCGGTCCGGCGGGCGGCGCGGTACGACGGATTCTTCCCGGTGAACCTCACGTCACCGGATCAGGTGGCCGAGCCTGCCGCCGTACTGCGTGAACTTCGGGGCGATCTGGACGACTACGACATCGCGGTGGCCCTGGAGCCGTCGGTCGATCCGCGCCCGTACGCCGAGGCAGGGGCGACGTGGTGCCTGATGGACGTCGACCCCGCGACGCTGCGACTGGCCGACGTACGCGCGATGATCGCTGCCGGGCCCCAAAGCTAGCTGATCGCGATCCATAGGTGTCTAATCGAAGGGAAGCGGCAATACGGAGGAGCGCATGGCCACTGTCAGCGGGCATGCCGGAGTCACCGAGCGCACCTCGACCGCTGCCGAGGTGGGGCGGCGGCCACTGGGGCAGGTGATCGGCCGGCTGTTGTCGACGACCGACCACAAGGTGATCGGCCAGTTGTACCTCGTCACGTCGTTCGCGTTCTTCCTGATCGCCGGCGTGATGGCGCTGGTCATCCGCGCCGAGCTGGCCGAGCCGCGACTACAGATCGTGAACGAAGAGGTGTACAACCAGCTCTTCACGATGCACGGCACGATCATGCTGCTGCTGTTCGCGACGCCGCTGTTCGTCGGGTTCGCCAACGTCATCATGCCGGTGCAGATCGGGTCGCCGGACGTGGCGTTCCCGCGACTGAACATGTTCAGCTACTGGTTGTTCCTGTTCGGCGGGTTGATCACCCTCGGCGCGTTCCTGAGCCCGGGCGGGGCGGCCGACTTCGGCTGGACGGCGTACGCGCCGTTGAACGGAGGGATACGATCGCCGGGGATCGGGGGAGACCTGTGGATCATGGGACTGTGGATGGCCGGTCTCGGCACGATCCTGGGTGGCGTCAACTTCATCACCACGATCATCACCATGCGCGCTCCGGGAATGACGATGTTCCGGATGCCGATCTTCTGCTGGAACATCCTCATCACGTCGATCCTGGTGCTGATCGCGTTCCCGATCCTGGCGGCGGCCCTGCTGGTGCTGGAGGCGGACCGCACGCTGGGCGCGCACGTGTTCGATGCCGCGAACGGCGGTGCGATGCTGTGGCAGCATCTGTTCTGGTTCTTCGGGCATCCCGAGGTGTACATCATCGCGCTGCCGTTCTTCGGCATCATCACCGAGATCCTCCCGGTGTTCAGCCGCAAGCCGATCTTCGGGTACTACGGCCTCGTCGCGGCGACGCTCGCGATCGGGGCGTTGTCGATCGCGGTCTGGGCGCACCACATGTTCGTGACGGGCGGCGTGAACCTGCCGTTCTTCTCGTTCATGACGTTCCTGATCGCCGTGCCGACCGGGGTGAAGTTCTTCAACTGGATCGGCACGATCTGGGGCGGGTCGGTCTCGCTGGACACGCCGATGCTCTGGTCGGTGGGGTTCCTCGTCACGTTCCTGTTCGGCGGTCTGACCGGGATCATCCTCGCGTCGCCGGCGCTGGACTATCAGTTGAACGACTCGTACTTCGTGGTCGCGCACTTCCACTACGTCGTGTTCGGCACTGTGGTGTTCGCGATGTTCGCGGGGTTCTACTTCTGGTGGCCCAAGCTGACGGGGCGGATGCTCGACGAGCGGCTGGGCAAGTTGCACTTCTGGTTGCTGTTCGTCGGCTTCCACACGACGTTCCTGGTGCAGCACTGGCTGGGCGTCGAGGGGATGCCGCGGCGGTACGCCGACTACCGCGCGGGCGAGGGCTTCACCGTGCTGCACCAAGTGTCGACGGTCGGCGCGTTCGTCCTCGGAGTCTCGACGTTGCCGTTCCTGTACAACATCTACAAGTCGCGCCGCACCCCACGGGTGGAGGTTGACGACCCATGGGGCTGGGGCCGCTCGCTGGAGTGGGCAACGAGCTGCCCACCACCTCGCCACAACTTCGAGAAGCTGCCCCGAATCCGCTCCGAGTCCCCAGCCTTCGACCTCCACCACCCCGACCTCGCCATCAACGCCCACGGCGAAGAACTCGAGGTCTGACCCCCGCACCAAGCTGCTCCACCGCGCGGCGAGCAGGATTCACCGCTGCCGAGCCACCGCCTGCCGCCGGCCAGGCCTCCCGGGAGCCGAATCTGGGGAGGATCTCCAGCCCACATCGGGAAAAATCCTCCCCAACCCACCGCCACCCGCTCGGACCCCGGACGCACGCCTTTCCGGAACATTTCGTCACCGGCTGGCAGTTTGTTCCGCAAACCACCACCACGGATCAGTCACAACCGACGACCGGCGGGCGCGAGCGGTCTACGGCAGGCGCGCGAGGAGGCGGGTTAGTTGTTGTTGGGTGTGGTGGGGTGACGGGCTGGTGGAGGCCAGGAGGTCCAGTGCTTGGGTGTAGGCCTCTACGTCGTCGCGTTTGTCCAGGTAGAGCGCGCTGGTCAGGTGCTCCAGGTAGACGATGTCGGGCAGGTCGCGTTGCGGGAAGCGGAGCAGGCTGAACGCGCCTCCGGTGGCGGCGTGGCCGGGGCTTTCGAGGGGAACGATCTGCACGGTCACGTTCGGGCGGGCGACGGCTTCGCGGAGCGCGTCGAGCTGGCTCCGCAGTACGTCGGTGCCGCCGATCGGCCGGTGCAGCACGGACTCCTCGATGACAGCCCAGAGCTTGAGCGGCGGCTCACGGTCGAGCACCCGTTGCCGGCGGGTGCGCAAGGCGACGACCCGCTCGATCTCGTTGTCGGTACGAGCCCCGCCAGGCGTGAGCTGCGCGACGGCGCGCGCGTAGTCGGCGGTCTGCAGGAGGCCGGGCACGAACTGGATCTCGTACGTCCGGATCAGCTCGGCGGTCGCTTCGAGCCCGAGATACGAGTCGAACCACTCGGGCGTGACGTCCCCGTACCGATGCCACCAGCCCGGGTCGTTGGCCTCGCGGGCCAGCCCCAGCAGCCGATCGCGCTCGCGGGCGTCCTGCACGCCGTACAACGTCAGCAGGTCGGAGACGTCACGTTCCTTGAACCCGACCCGGCCGAGCTCGAGGCGGCTGATCTTCGACTCCGAGGAGCGGATCGCCCAGCCGGCATCGGTGCGGCTGACGCCGGCGCGCTCACGCAGCTCCCGCAGATGACTCCCGAGCATCATCCGCAACGCCGTCGGCCCCACCACACCTCGCCCCGCCATAACCCGAGTCTACATGATTATCGAACAAATGTTCCCATGCAATCTCAGCTCACCCGGGTGCCCACGAGCAGCGAATTCCGCAGGTCCGGCAACACCACCTCGGCCGCCACGAGCCGCGGATCGCCGAAGAAGAACTCCCGCTTCGGATCGTGTTCGCGGTACGGCGAATCAGCCGGCAGCACGTCCACCGGCGTGACGTCGTCGTTCACCAGCCGCCCGCCGATCCGCAGCAGCTCCACGATCCCGCCGGGCTGCCGCCCGCCGTCCGCGAAGAGCAGATCGAACGGCGCCCGCCGCCGCAACTCGTCGAACGAATCCCCGTGCACCACCGCGACCCGCGGCTCGTCCGCGAACACCCGCCGAGCCGCAGCCACACGGGTCTCGTCCAGTTCCACCGTCACCAGACGGCAATCGACCGGCATCGCCGACGCCATCCACGCCGCCCCGAAGCCGACACCGGTTCCCGCCTCGCCGATCGAACCGCCAATACACCCGGCCGCCAGCACCGCCAGAAATCGGCCCACGTCCGGCAGGCAACAAGACGGACCGGTTCCTTCCCGCCGCAGCGGCATGCCGACTTCACTGGCCGCGTCCAGGGCGCGCTGAACGAGCGGAGGCAGGTCGGACATGGAGTTCAGTCGCGTAGGTATTCGGCTCGCCAGCGGAGGACGGTTGCGTCGACTGGGCTGGGGGACTGGATGAGTTGGATGAGGCGGAGATCCGCGCCGGCGAACGACTGGATGGTTGCGCGCGTGAGGGGCCAGGGTGGGCCTTCGATGGCGTCATCGGGCTGGTCGTCCGGGCGGGCGGCCGCGATGACCAGCAGCGTGCCGCCGGGTGCGACGAACTCGGCGACGTGCTTGACGGCCTCGGGCTGCAGGGCGATCGGGAGTGCCTGCACGGTGTAGATCTCCACCACGAGGTCGAACGCGTGCGGCCAGTCGGGCGGTGGCGCGAGCAGATCAGCGACGCGATAGTGCACTTTCGAGTCCGGGTGATTGCGGACCGCGGTCTCGATCGCGGTGGGGGAGATGTCGAACGCGGTCGTGTCGTACCCGCGGTCGGCGATCAGCTCGGCGTCCCACCCGGTGCCCGCCCCGACGATCAGCGCTGTCTTGCCCGCACCGTCCGGCGCGGACTCCTCGACCCATTCGATCAGCAACTGGTGCGCCGTACCGCGATCCCACGGGACGACCGCGGAACCCTCGGCGGCCGCGGCGTACAGGTTCTCGAACCAGCCGGTCGGGTCGTCCCGGTCGAGCGACTCGCGCGCGATCCGGCGCGACACGACATCCGGGTCCTCACTCATCGCCCACACTCTCTTCCGCACCGGGTCCGAGGTGAATCTCGCGCACCGTCTGCACGGTATCAACGTCGGCAGGACGCTTGTCCTCGCGATACCGGATCACCCGGGCGAACCGCAGCGCCATCCCGGCCGGGTACCGCGGCGAGGTCTGTACGCCGTCGAACGCGATCTCCACCACCACCTCCGGCCGGAGATAGACGGCCCAGTCGTCCCGCCGTACGGCGAGCTCCTGGAACCGCTCCGTCTGCCACCGCAGCAGCTCGTCCGTGAGCCCTTTGAACGTCTTGCCGAGCATCACGAACTCGCCGGTCTCCTCGTCCCGCGCGCCCAGATGCAGGTTCGACAACCAGCCCGTCCGCCGCCCGTGACCCCACTCGGCCGCCAGCACGAGCAGGTCGAGCGTGTGCGTCTGCTTGACCTTGACCCATCCCGAACCGCGCCGGCCCGCCTCGTACGGCACTGTCAACGACTTCACCATCACGCCTTCGTGCCCGCGGCGTACGGCGTCTGCGAAGAACGCCTGACCGGCCTCCGCGTCATCGGTCACGAGTCGCGGCACCCGTCGCTCCTCAGGCACGAGCTTCGCCAGCCACTCGTGTCGCGTGGCACCGTCGAGCCCGAGCAGGTCCTCGCCGTCCTGATGCAGGATGTCGAAGAAGTACGGCGTCAGCGGTACCGACTCCGGTCCCGTCGCAGCCCGGGTCGCCGTCCGCGAACCCGTCACCTGGAACGGCTCCGGTCGCCCGTCGGCCCGCAACGCGATGAGCTCGCCGTCAAGCACGACCTGCTGTGCATCAAGCGCGAGTACGGCGGTCGCCACCTCCGGCACCCGCGTGGTGATGTCGTCCAGCGTCCGCGTGTAGACGACGACCTTCTCGCCGTCCCGGTGCGCCTGGATCCGGATCCCGTCCAGCTTCCACTCGAGCGCCGCCGGCGTACCCGTCTTCTCCAACGCCTCCGCCACACTCGTCGCCGACTGCGCGAGCATCGGCTGCACCCCGCGGCCGACCTCGAGCCCGAACTGCGCGAGCCCCGCCTCGCCCTCGGTCAGTACGGCGACCGCAACGGGAGCAGCCGCCCCACGCAACATCGCCGCGGCCCGGATCTTGTTCAGCGGAATGCCCGTCGCTCGCGCGACCGCATCCGCCATCACACCGTCGAGCGCACCCTGCCGTAGCTCACCCCCGACGAGCAGCCGCAGGAACCGCTGCTCGTCCGCTGTCGCCCGCGCGAACAACCCGTCCACCGCAGCCCGTCGGCGGGCCTGTACGCCGGTGCCCGACATCTCTGCCAGCTCCGCGAACGTCGCGTCGACCTCCTCGACCGTGACTGTCGGCTCGGCCGCCGGCTCCGGCGCGTCCATCAGGGTCCGCCAGCCGACCCCGGTGCGCCGCTGCCGCAGCTCGCCCGACAGGTAGGTCACGACGATCTCGATCTCGGCCGGTTCGGTGGCCTTGGACAACAACCCCGCGATGAACTCGGCCTTCTTCAGCCGCGACCGGGTCCCGGCCAGCGCCGCCGACGTCTCGACCACCTCGGTGAGCAACATGTTCCCAGTGTCACTCAACCCGCCGACACTCGTCCTGACCCCTCACTCGCCACCCCGGGATCCGGCCCGTGCCGTCGTACAGACGCCGGCGGGTCGGTTTCAGGGCGCCGGGGGCAGGTCGTCCAGGAAGTCGGCGGGGGGTGTGAAGAACAGGCAGCCGGTGACCGCGGTGGAGAAGTCGAGGAGCCGGTCGTGGTTGCCCTCGGGAACCCCGATGAACATCCGCCGGAGCATCAGCTCGGTCACCGCCGGCGTCTTGGCGTACCCGATGAAGTAGGTGCCGAACTCCTGCGTGCCGACGGTGCCGAACGGCATGTTGTCGCGCAGGATCTGCAGTTCGTTGCCGTCGTCGTCCTCGATCACGTTGAGCACGATGTGCGCGTTGCCGGGCTTCTTGGCGTCGTCGAGCTCGATGTCGTCGAGCTTGGTCCGCCCGACGGCGAGCTCCTGCTGCTCGACGGTCAGCGCGTTCCACGCCTTCAGGTCGTGCAGGTACTTCTGCACGATCACGTAGCTGCCGCCGCGGAAGTCCGGGTCCTCGTCGCCGATCAGTACGGCGGCGTGCGCCTCGCCGCCGGTAGGGTTCTCGGTGCCGTCGACGAAGCCGAGCAGGTCGCGCATCTCGAAGTACTTGAAGCCGTGCACCTCGTCGACGACCGTCGCGGCGCCGTCGAGCACGGTCATGATCTGGCTGGCCAGCTCGAAGCACTGGTCCTGGTGCGCGGCCCGGATGTGGAAGAGCAGATCACCCGGCGTCGACGGCGCGTGGTGGGTGGCGCCCTTGAGCTCGACGAACGGATGCAACTCGCCCGGGCGCGGACCGCTGAACAAACGGTCCCAGACGTCCGAGCCGATGCTGGTGACACACGACAGGTTGCCGGCCGGCACGCGGAACCCGACCGAACGCACGAGACCGCTCAGCCGCTCCAGCAGGTCCCGGGTCCGGTCCTCGCCGCCCGGCTGCACCTGGACCACCAGGAAGATGGCCGAACCGCTCAACGGCATCAGCACGGACTGCGGCAACGCGTCCGTCTGCCGGTTCACCCCGAGCGTCGGTTCAGTAACCACCTTGTTCTCCCTCCGTCCAGTTGGCCCGATCTTCTAGAGTCCAGTTATGGACCCGCAACAGCCCGGACCGTCTCCGCAACCGGGCCCATACTCCCAGCCGGGGCAGCCCCCACCACCGCCGCCCCACTCTGGTCCATATCCCGAGCAATACCCACCGCCGTATCAACATCCGTACGGCGCTTATCCGTCGCCGTACGTGAACCACGAGCCGCGAACAGTCCCGGCGCCGGAAGGTACGCCGTACCACCGGCTCGCCCGTACGCCGAAACACGCCTGGTGGCGGCCCTTCGCCGGAACCATCCTGCTCGGCCTCTTCGGGTTCGTCCTGACCTCAGCCGTCGTGGTGATCTGGGTGATCGCGCACCGGGCGCTGGCCGGACCGTTCCCCACGCCCAGCGGTACGGACATCTTCCCGAGCGACACCGAGAACCTCGCCATGACCCTGGTGCTGCTCGGCATCCTGACGCCGCTCGTCGGCCTCGTCGCGTGGATGGTCCAACGCCGGCCGTTCTGGAGCGTCGCCTCGGTGCTGAACCGGATCCGCTGGCGCTGGCTCCTGTGGTGCTGCCTGCCGGCGTTCGGGTACATCGCGCTCTCGTTCGCGATGGGCGCGCTGGTCGACGCGGTGTTCCCGGCCGAGGACTCGATCGGGACGGCTGGCGGAGACTGGATCGGCTTCGGTGCGTTCGTCGTACCGGCGCTCGTGATCCTGCTCCTGGTGCCGTTCCAGTCGGCGGCCGAGGAGTTCGTGTTCCGCGGCTGGCTGATCCAGGCGGTCGGCGCGTACGGGCCGGACGACCCGAACGGGCGGGCGCGCTGGTTGCGGACGCTGTTCCGGTCGCCGTGGCCCGGGATCGTCGTCGGCGCCGCGGCCTTCGCGTCTGCCCACGGGTACCTGGGTTGGGCGATGGCCGACATCTTCCTGTTCGCGGTGGTGGTCGGCTGGCTGACCGTCCGGACCGGGGGACTGGAGGCCGCGATCGCTCTGCACGTGCTGAACAACCTGATCGCCTTCCTGTTGCCGGCGGCAACTGGCCGCGGGGATCAGTGGGACGTGCAGGGCAGCGGCCCGTGGACGCTGCTCGTCGCGGACATTCCTTGCCTGGCGTTCTACCTGATCGCCGTCACCTGGCTGGCCCGCCGGCAGGAGATCCGCCGCCTGAGCTGAAAAGCAGGCGAGAACTGTCGGTCGGTTCTGGCAGGCTTTGACGGGTGACGAACGCGAAGATCGAAGCCGTCCTGTTCGACTGGGGCGGCACGCTGGCAACCTGGCACGACATCTCTCTCCACGAGATGTGGAGGGCCGTGTCCGTGCTGCTCGATGAGGACAACGCAGACGAGCTGACGGCCCGCCTGGTGGCGGCCGAGAGCTCTGTCTGGCTGCGGTCGCGCGACGAGCACCGCAGCAGCACCCTGGAGGAGGTGTGCGCGCTCGCCGAGGTGGTGATGACACCCGCGGCGCTGGCGGAGTACGAGCGCCAGTGGGACCCGCACACCGAGCTGGAGCCGGACGCGATTGACACGCTGCAGGCGCTCCGGGACCGCGGTCTCAAGGTCGGTGTGCTGTCGAACACGATCTGGCCGCGTCGGCGGCACGAGGAGGTGTTCGCGCGCGACGGCGTACTCGACCTGCTCGACGGAGCGGTCTACACCAGCGAGATCGCGCACACCAAGCCGCACCCGGAGGCGTTCCTGGCCGCGATGCGGGCGGTCGGGGTGGACGAGCCGTCCCGGTGCCTGTTCGTCGGCGACCGGCTGTTCGACGACGTCTGGGGCGCGCAGAACGTCGGGATGCGAGCGGCGCACCTGCCGCACAGTGCGATCCCGATCGAGCAGATCGGCCACACGGAAGGTACGCCGGACGCGACAGTCCAGCGCCTCTCCGAGCTGCCCCCGCTGATCGACTCCTGGAACGAAGCAGCTGCTTAACGTCCGCGACGCGCTACGGCTAGCGACCGGCCACTTGGGCTGAGAACCGAAAGGACCCCCGAGCCAGATCGTGGCTCGGGGGTCCTGAGGGGTTTCGGGGTGGGTGTTACGCGGCCAGCGTCGGGTCTGCCATCAGGCGGAGGCGGCCCAGTGCCTCGCGCTCGATCTGGCGGACCCGCTCGGCCGAGATGCCGTGCACCGCGCCGATATCGGCCAGCTTGGCCTGGCGGCCGTCGTGCAGACCGTAGCGGCGCCGGATCACGTCCGCGGACCGCGGGTCGAGCTGGTCGACCAGACTGAACAGTCCCGAACGGTCCGACGCGTCGGCGACCAGCTGGTCCGGACCCGGCGCGGTCTCGGCCGCGATCAGGTCACCCAGCGAGGTCTCACCCTCGTCGTCGACCGGGCTGTTCAGGCTGATGTGGTCCCGGCCGATACGGATCAGTTCGGTGACCCGCTCCTCGTCCAGGTTCAGCTCGGCTGCGATCTCGTCCATCTCCGGCTCCCGCCCGAGCTTGCGCTCCAGCGTGCGCCGTGCGGACCCGATCTGGTTCAGCTGCTCCACCACGTGCACCGGCAGCCGGACCACCCGGGCCTGCTGCGCGATACCGCGGGTGATGGCCTGCCGCACCCACCAGGTCGCGTACGTCGAGAACTTGAAACCCTTCCGGTAGTCGAACTTCTCCACCGCGCGGATCAGTCCCGTGTTGCCTTCCTGGACCAGGTCCAGCAGCGGCATCTGGGACCGCCCGTAGCGGCGGGCGATCGACACCACGAGCCGGAGGTTGGCGGTCACGAACCGCTGCTGCGCGCGCCGGCCCTCTTCGGCCAGCCACTCCAGCTCCTCCTCCGTGGCATATTTGGGCGCTCCGCCCTTCTTACGTCCAACCCGCCCTTCGGCCAGCAGTTGCTCCGCCAGGAGTCCTGCCTCGACCGTCTCAGCGAGCTCGACTTCTTCCTCAGCCGTCAGCAAAGGAGTGCGAGCGATCTCCTCGAGGTAGAGACCGACGCTGTCCTTGCCGTCGATACCGTCGTCCGTGGACCGGACACGAGCCATGCGAGCCACCGAAACTCCCTTCGTCGTTACATGGAGAGCAACGCTCGAGTAGGGTTCAAGATTCCGGTACCAGTGTGTAAACACCCTGAAGGTTCCCTGAGAGTTCCCGGCAGCGAATTCGCCGTGGAAACCGGTGTCCCGGGGCGTTCGTGGCCTATTCGGCCCAACACTCCGGGACACAACCTGAGAATCCGTACAGAAATCCGGTGTTCCGGTGCCCCGGATGTGTTACACAACACACGTCCGGGGCCAGAAATTCCCGGCCTCTCAGCTCAATCCGAGGGTGTCCAGCTCCCAGGCGAGCGAGAACGCGACCTCGCGCCAGGCGTCGTACCGCCCGCTGCGGCCGCCGTGCCCGGCCTCCATCTCGGTCTTGAGCAGTACGTCGGTGTCGCCGGTCGCGGTCGCCCGGAGTTTCGCCACCCACTTCGCAGGCTCGACGAAGAACACCCGGGTGTCGTTCAGGCTGGTGATCGCCAGGATGCGCGGATAGTGCTGGGCGGTGACGTTTTCGTACGGCGAGTAGGACTTCATGTACTCGTAGACTTCCGCGTCCTCGAGCGGATTGCCCCATTCCTCCCACTCGATCACGGTGAGCGGCAGCGACGGGTCCAGAATCGTCGTCAGCGCGTCGACGAACGGGACTTCCGCGACGATTCCGCCGAACGCCTGCGGGGCCAGGTTCGCGACGGCGCCCATCAGCAGGCCGCCGGCACTGCCGCCCTGGGCGACGATCCGTTCCGGCCTGGTCCAGCCGGCCTGCACCAGATGTTCGGCGGCGGCGATGAAGTCGGTGAACGTGTTCCGCTTGGTGAGCATCTTCCCGTCGTCGTACCAGTGCCGGCCGAGCTCGCCGCCGCCGCGGACGTGCGCGATCGCGAACACCACGCCGCGGTCGAGCAGCGACAGCCGCGGGATCGAGAACCACGGGTCCATCGAGGACTCGTACGAGCCGTACCCGTACAGCACGACCGGAGCGTTCCCGTCCTGCGCGACGTCCTTGCGCGCGACCATCGAGATCGGCACCTTCGTGCCGTCGGGCGCCGTCGCCCACTCGCGGTACTGCGTGTAGTCGCTCAGGTCGACGCCTCCGAGCACGGGCTGCTGCTTGAGCAGGCGCCGCTCACCGGTCGCCACGTCCACGTCGTACGTCGAACCGGGGGTGACGAGGGACGTGTAGCCGAAGCGGTACCGGGTGTCGTGCCACTCGTCGTTGCGGCCGGGGGACACGGTGTAGATCGGCTCGTCGAACTCCAGTACTTCGGGATCGCCGAACCCGTCAGTACCGTCTTGGCTACGCCGCATGATCGCGAGCTCGGTGAGCGCGTTGCGGCGCCGGTACAGGATGACGTGGTCGGCGAACGCGTCCGCGCCGAGCAGACGGCTGGTCTCGTCGCCCTCGATCAGCGTCGTCCAGTCGCCGGGAGAGTCGAGCGGCGCGGAGGCCAGCGAGAAGTTGGCGGCGTCGGCGTTGTGCGTGATCAGCAGTTGGTCGCCGGCGTGCTCGACGTCGTACTCGACGCCCTCGCGGCGGGCCGCGACCACGACCGGGTCACCCGTCGGGTTCTGGGCGTCGAGCAGCCAGACCTCGCTGGTGAGCTTGCTGCCGAGAGCGATCATGATGGCCTGCTCATTGCGGGTCAGGTCGACTCCGACCCAGAACCGCTCGTCGGGCTCCTCCATGACCAACACGTCGTCGGTCTCACCGAGCGTGTGCCGCCAGACCTGGTACGGGCGCCAGGCGTCGTCGACCTTGGTGTAGAAGATCGTCGAGCCGTCGGCGGACCAGGCCGAGCCGTAGTGCACCTCGGGCAGCTCGTCCGGCAGGAGCTCACCGGTGTCGAGGTCCTTGATCCGCAGCGTGAACCGCTCGTCGCCCTTGAGGTCGACGGAGTACGCCAGCAGGCGGCCGTCGGGGGACACGTCGACGGTGCCGAGTGAGAAGAACTCGGAGTCGCCGGCCACCTCGTTGCCGTCCAGCATGACCTCTTCGCCGGCGATCTCGCCGTCGGTGGCCGGCGGCTGGTCGCCGTCCACCTTGACCCGGCAGTGCAGCGAGTACTGCCGGCCCTCGATCGTGCGCGAGTAGTACCAGTACCCGCCGCGCCGGGCCGGAACGCTCAGGTCGGTCTGCAGCGTCCGGTCCGAGATCTCCTTGAAGATTGCCTCACGCAACGATTCCAGGTGCGCGGTCCGCGCCTCGGTGTACGCGTTCTCGGCCCGCAGGTACCCCAGCACCTCGTCGTCGCTCTTGTCCCGCAACCACTCGTACTCGTCGACGAACACATCACCGTGATGCACCCGCTCAACCGGCTTCCGGGCAGCAACCGGCGGTGTGCCAAAAGATGTGCCAGAAGATGTGACAGAAGAAGAATTCTCGGACATGCCGCGAGACTACCTGCGACGTCGGACAGCGGTCACTCAGAGGTTGTACGTCGCGACGACCGGGGCGTGGTCGCTCCAGCGTTCGGCGTAGGTGGGGGCTCGGTGGATGACGCAGGTGGTGGCGGAGGCGGCGAGGTCGGGGGAGGCGATCTGGTAGTCGATGCGCCAGCCGGCGTCGTTGTCGAAGGCCTTGCCGCGCCAGGACCACCACGAGTAGGGGCCGGGGCCGTCACCGCCGAAGCGGCGGCCCAGATCTACCCAGCCGGCCTCGAAGAGACGGTCCATCCACGCGCGTTCCTCGGGCAGGAAGCCGCTCTTCTTGCGGTTCGCCTTCCAGGCCTTCAGGTCTTCCTCGCGGTGCGCGATGTTGAGGTCGCCGCACATCAGCACGTGCCGCCCGTCCGCCCGCAGTTCGGCCAGCCGGGCGGTGATCGCGTCCAGGAACGCGTACTTCTCCTCCTGCCGCGGCGGGGTCTCGAACTCGCCGGTGAACACGTACGTGCTGACCGCGGTCAACGTCGTACCGTCGTCCAGCACTACGTCCGCCTCGACCCAGCGCCCGGTCCCGGTGAACCGCTCGGGACCGATCTCGCCGCGCTCGTCCTTGATCGGCCGCCGGCTCGCGACCGCGACACCCGCGCGTCCCTTGTGCCCGTCGATCGCCGGCTCGGCGTGCGCGATGTTCCAGTCGCCTCCGAGGAGCTCCCGCAGTACGTCGTCCGACGCGCGAACTTCCTGCATCAGCAACAGGTCCGGGTCCGTGCTCTCCAGCCACGGCGCCATCCCGCGCCGGAAGGCGGCCCTGATCCCGTTCACATTCACCGTGGCAACCGTCAGCACGGCGGAAACCCTACCCCTCGGTGTGCCCCGGCTTGACCACCATCAACACCAGGACGATCAGCCAGAGCAGTCCGAAGATCCCGCTCGTCATCGACAGCAACTTCGCCTTCGAAAGCAGCCCGCTCCGCACCTCGGCCGGCTGGTCGGCGACCGCGAGTACGGCGGACTGCGCCGGCACGACCAGGAACGCGAGGACGAGTGCGGCGGCCAGCGTCAGGACGATCGAGACGATCAGCCACGCCTCGTCCATCACCTGCATGCCACCGGCGACCGCGAACCCGAAGACCGGTACGGCGAGGCCCGCCCACGCGTACACCCGCGTGATCCGGTGCAGTACCTGGAGACCGCCCGCGTCCGGAGTTTCGGCGCCGAGCATGCGCCGCGCGATCGGCGGGAACATGCTGGCCGCGACGGTGACCGGACCGACGCAGAGGATCGCGGCAAGAACATGAACCGTCAGGAAGAACTTGGTCATTCACACTCACTCGGAGGTCGTCGTGAGGCTGGTTGTCGACAGGATGGCGTCCAGGGACTGCGCGCACAGATGCTCGAGGGCTTCCGGCGAGACGGTCGGGTCGTCGATCCACACCAGCAGGGTCTGTTCGACGTAACCCTGCCAGCCGTGACACGCGAGCTCGACGACGGGGGTGATCTCGATGCCACGCTCGGCGACGGCGCTGATCACCCACTGGCTGAAGACCCGGCGCAGGTCGGAGTGCAGCGCCCTGACGTCGGGGTCCCCGGCGGCCGACATCAGCAGCGTCGCCCGGTACAGCTGAGGAGCTTCGAGTACGGCGCGGACGAACGCGCGGATCCCGGCACGCAGCTGCTCGTCGGGCGGCAGCGACGGATCCGGGGCGGTGCGCAGCATGACCTCGGCCGCGGCTTCCTCGATGACGGCGTACTGGAACTTCTTCTTCGAGCCGAAGTAGTGGAACAGGAGAGCGGGGGAGACGCCGGCCTCGGCGGCGACGAGCTCGACCGTGAGCTCGCGGTGCGGGTCCGCGAGCAGCACCCGGCGCGCGGCCGCGAGGATCTGCGCACGCCGCTCGTCGGGCCGCAACCGGGCACCGGAGGAAGAGGTCTGGCTCACGGGAACAGTCTATTGAGTAATCGGTCAACAAGCACTTACTGTTGAGTATCCACTCAACAAGCTGGAGGTCCCAGATGCGTCCGTTGGCCGGTCAAGTCGTGCTCATCACCGGCGCCTCTCGGGGGATCGGCGCCGCGGTCGCCCGGAAGCTGGCGCAGGACGGCGTGAAGCTCGCGCTGGTCGGCCTGGAGCCGGACGAGCTGAAGAAGGTCGCGGAGGACTGCGGCCCGGAGGCCGGCTGGTGGGAGGCGGACGTCACCGACACCGATTCGCTGCGGACCGCGGTCGAGGCGATCGCCGAGCGCTACGGCCGGATCGACGTCGTGATGGCGAACGCCGGGATCGCCGCGCCGGGCTTCAGCCGGAGCATGGACCCGAAGGTCTGGGAGCGCGTACTGGACGTCGACCTGCTCGGCGTCTGGCGCACTGTCCACTTGACCCTGCCGTATCTGCTGGAGAGCAAGGGCTACCTGCTGCTCGTCTCGTCCCTCGCCGCGATCGTCCATATCCCGGGGCTGGCGTCGTACAACGTGTCCAAGGCCGGGGTCGAGGCGATGGGCGACACGCTGCGGGCCGAGCTGAAGCATCTCGGCGTACGGGTCGGCGTCGCGCACATGACGTTCGTCGACACCGACATGGTGCGCGGGGTCGACGCGCACCCGGTGTTCGGCAAGGCCCGGACCGGGATCCCGGGAGTGGGCAAGACGTACTCGCTGGAGTTCGCGGTGGGCAAGTTCGTCGAGGGCATCAGAAGGCGCTCCCGCACCGTTCACGTCCCGGGCTGGATCGGCGCGCTGAAGGTGTTCCGCTGGGTGATCCCGCATGTCATCGAGGCCGGTTCGCGGTTCAGCGTGCCGAAGGCCGACGCGGCGGCGCTGGCCGATGTCCAGGCGCGCGGCGCCGAAGCGTCCTCGCGGCCGACGGGCGCCGGCGGGCTCGCGGACGCCGAGAAAGCGGCCCAGAAATGAGCGCAGAAATGAGCGCAGAAATGAGCGCAGAAACGGGTCGCGAGTACGACGTCGTCCTGCTGGGTGCGAGCGGGTTCACGGGAGCGCTCACCGCGGAGTACCTGGAGAAGAACGCGCCGGACGGCCTGCGCTGGGCCGTTGCCGGACGCAACAAACAGAAGCTCGAGCGGTTCGGCAGGGACATCGTGGTCGCGGACGTCACCGACCCGAACTCCTTGCGCGAGCTCGCCGAGTCCACCAAGGTCGTCGCCACCACGGTCGGCCCGTACGTCCGGTACGGCGAGGCGCTCGTCGCCGCCTGCGCCGAGGCAGGGACCGGGTACCTCGATCTGACCGGTGAGCAGGAGTTCATGGACCGGATGTACGTGCGCTACCACGAGCGCGCGACGCAGACCGGCGCGCGGATCATCCACGCGTGCGGCTTCGACTCGATCCCGTACGACCTCGGTGTGCAGTACACCGTCGAGCAACTGCCGCAGAATGTGCCCATCCAGGTGGACGGGCTGCTGCGCGCCGGTGGCCGGCCGTCCGGTGGGACGTTCCACACCGCGATCACCGCGTTCTCGCGGGCGAAACAGCACCTGGACGCGCATCGCCAGCGGCGCGCTGCCGAACCCATGCCGACGGACCGGAGGGCGCGAGCGGTTGCAGGGAAGCTCCACCGCCAGCAAGGGTTCTGGGCGGTTCCGTTGCCGACGATCGATCCGCAGATCGTCGGGTACTCGGGCCGGTTGCTCGACCGCTACGGGCCGGACTTCCGGTACTCGCACTACGCCGCGGTGAAGCATCTCCCGACTGTTGCCGCAGGCATCGGTGGGGTCGGTCTGCTGATCGCGGGCGCCCAGGTCCCGCCGGTCCGGAACGCGCTCCTGAAGCGGCTGCAGCCCGGTGACGGACCGAGTGCGGAACGCCGGGCGCGGTCGTGGTTCAACGTCCGGTTCGTCGGCCGTGGCGGTGGCAAGCAGGTGATCACCGAGGTCGCGGGCCGGGACCCCGGGTACGACGAGACCGCGAAGATGCTCGGGGAGAGCGCGGTGTGTCTGGCGCTCGACGATCTGCCGGAGACCGCCGGCCAGACTACGACGGCCGCGGCCATGGGACCCGCTCTGCGCGAGCGCCTGGTGAAAGCGGGGATGACCTTTGCCACCCTCGAAGTCGACAGCTACTAGCCGAGACGGCACCACCCTAGCCGTCTACAACTACGGCAACCACGGTCGCCCGGTGCTCGTCTGCGTGCACGGGTACCCGGACAACGCATCGCTCTGGGGCCCGGTGGCCGAGTTGCTTGCCGACGGCTTCCAGGTGGTCGCGTACGACGTCCGAGGCGCCGGCGATTCCGACCATCCGGCAAGCACCGCGGCGTACGCACTCGATCGCCTGCAGGAGGACTTCCAGGCAGTCATCGACCAGGTGTCACCCGACCGGCCGGTGCACGTGCTGGCTCACGACTGGGGCTCCATCCAGGCCTGGCACTTCGTGACTGCCCCGGATCTGCAACCCCACATCGCCTCCTTCACCTCCCATGGCTCGCGGAGCTCGGCTGGCGCAGGGGCTGGGCGCTCCGCGCGTTCAATCGCCTCGAGAAGCAACAGCCCGACGACAACCGCTCTCGGCGACTACCTGAACGGCATGAAGCTGTACCGCGCGAACGTCGTCCCACGGCTCCTCCGGCCGGCACAACGGCGTACCGACGTGCCCGTGCTTGCGGTGTCACCCGATGCCGACCCGTTCGTCACCACTCCGCTGCAGACCGACATCGCGCGCTGGGCCCCGAACCTCACGGTCAAGGTGATCAGGGGTGGCCACTGGATGCCCTGGAACGATCCCGGACTTGTCGCCCAGTTGGTGCTGGATCACACCGTCCAGGTGGCACGCTGGGGGACATGAAGACGCTCCTCAACCTGATCTGGCTGGTTCTGGCCGGGTTCTGGCTGGCGGTCGGCTACGCGATCGCCGGGATCATCTGTTGCGTGCTGATCGTCACGATCCCGTTCGGGATCGCGTCGTTCCGGATCGCGGCGTACACGCTGTGGCCGTTCGGGCGGACCATCGTGGACAAGCGCAGCGCCGGGGCGGGCGCGCTGCTCGGCAACCTGATCTGGATCGTCGTCGCGGGCTGGTGGCTGGCGCTCGGCCACCTGACCACCGCTATCGCGTTGTGCCTGACGGTTGTCGGCATCCCGCTCGGGGTCGCGAACTTCAAGCTGATCCCGGTCTCGCTGGTGCCGCTCGGCAAGCACATCGTGCCGACGAACCAGCCGTTCGCGTGAGGTCGCTGACCGTCCTGGGTTCCTGCGGCGCCTGGCCGGAGGCGGACAGGGCCTGCGCGGGATTCCTGCTGGAGTACGACGGTTTCCGGGTCGTCCTCGATCTCGGGTACGCCGCCCTGCCGCGGCTGCTCGAACATTGTCCGAAGGGCGAGGTCGACGCGATCGTCGTCACGCACCAGCACCCGGACCACTGTGTCGACGTGAGCGGCCTGGCCCGGGTGCGGTACTACGAGGCGCCTGACGCACCACCGGTCCCGCTGCACTGCCCGCCCGGCGTTCTCGACGTACTGCGAGCGCTCGAGCCGCACCCGGACCCGGCCGACGTCTTCGCCGTCCACGACCTGGCGTGGACGACGCGGATCGGGCCGTTCGAGGTGCTGACGGTGGAACTCCCGCATTACAAGACGAATCTCGGCGTACGGCTCACCGCGCCAGGGGTGTCGGTCGCGTATACGGGGGACAGCGGCCCATCGCCCGACCTGGCGCGATTGGCCGAGGGAACCGATCTCTTCATCTCAGATGCGACGCTTCAAGGCCCGTCACCGCAGACCCAGCCCCGTTACGTGATGACGGCTACCGAAGCGGCCGAGGGCGCTCGAGGAGCATCGAGGCTGTTGCTGACGCACTTCTGGCCGGGCTCGGATCGATCAGTGTCCGTGGCAGAGGCCAAGCGAGTCTTCGCGGGCGAAGTGATCGCGGCCGAGGAAGGCCTGACCGTCCAGCTCTAGCGAGGACGGTTGGCGGCGTACTCGGCGAACCGGCCGAGCGCGTACGGCCACACCTGCTCGAAGTTCTTCCGGTACTCGGCGCCGGCCTCGCCGTGCCGCTCCCAGCCGCGATGGGCGACGGTCACTGTCGACCCGTCGAAGGTGACCTCCACCTCCGTCGCGTCCTCGGCACGAGGGACAGGCACCCTGTCCGGACCGATCTGCCAGCTGAACACGAGCCGGCGACCCGGTTCCCACCTCAGCACGCGGCCCCAGTCCCATTGCAGGCCGTGCGGACCGAGCTCGTACAAGACTCCGTCGAGGAGGCCCATGTCGGTCAGCAGGTCGGCACCCGACCAGGAGAACTCCGGCGGCCACCATCGACCGAACTCGTCGGTGAAGATCTCGAAGGCCGCCTCGGGTGGGACCGTCAGGTTCGCCACGGCGGTGAGTTCGCGCACGGGCGCAGCCTAGTTCTGCTGTTCGGCCGCGACGACCTTCCGTACGTTGGCGATGTCGCCGCAGCCGGACTCGATCAGCCGGGCGCGCTCTTCGGCGAACGAGTCCCCGAGCCTGCGGCGGACACCTTCGTCGACGTCCGTCCGCGCCGGGTTCAGGACGTCTCGCTCCTCCTCGTCGAGGTGGTGGGTGAGCGCCTCGGACAGCTCGTGCAGCTTCTCGCTGAACTCCTCGCTGCCGGTGTCGTCGACCTCCATCAGGGCGAGCAGCGCGTCGTTGCCCTCGGCATGCTCGTGTTCGGAGTGCTCGACCTCGTCGGCGTCGATCGCGTCCTTGCGCCGCAGCGCCGGGTAAACCTTGGACTCCTCGGCCTCGGCGTGCGCGATCAGAACGGTGGCGAGGTCGGCGAGCACCGCCGCACGATCGCTGCGCACATCACGCAGTTCGCGCAGCGCCTCCTCGAACCACCTGTGGTCGGCGAGGATGATCTCGACCACGTCACCACCCGCTGCCGGAAGGATCTTCGGCATCCGTCGTCTCCTTTCTCGGATGCCTGCCGGTACCCGGATACCCTGCGACCATGCCGCCGACTCCGCCGCCAACCCTGCCGCCGAGCCCGCTGACAGCCCTGGTCCGCCGCCCGAGCACGCGACTCGCCGAAGGGCTCGTCACGCACATCGAGCGCCGGCCGGTGGACCTGGACCTCGCGTTCGAGCAGTGGCAGCGGTACGTCGACGCGCTGCACGACACCGGCTGGCAGACAGTCGAAGTACCGCCGATCGACGAGTGCCCGGACAGCGTGTTCATCGAGGACACGATGGTCGTGTACGGCGACCTCGCGGTGATCGCCCGCGCCGGCGCGCACGAACGACGCGCGGAGGCGGCCGCGGCCGAGGAGACCGTCGCGGCGCAGGGGTACCGGATCGCGAAGATCAAGGAGCCCGGGACACTCGACGGCGGCGACGTACTGAAGATCGGCTCGACCATCTACGTCGGGCAGGGCGGCCGGACGAACGCCGCCGGGATCCAGCAACTGCGCGACGCGTTCGCACCGCTCGGTGCGGAGGTGCGCGCGGTCCCGGTGCAGAGAGTCCTCCACCTCAAGTCGGCCGTGACCGCACTACCCGACGGAACGGTCGTCGGCTACGAACCACTCGTCGACGACCCGGCCGCGTTTGACGTGTTCCGTGCGGTGCCCGAGGAAGCCGGCGCGCACGTCGTACTGCTGAACGACGACCGGCTGCTGATGGCAGCGTCGGCGCCGAAGTCGGCGCAGCTGTTCGAGGGCCTTGGCTACCGGCCGATCGTGGTCGACATCAGCGAGTTCGAGAAGCTCGAGGGCTGTGTCACCTGCTTGTCGGTGCGTCTACGCCGCTGAGCAACCCTCGCGCGGTTTCGGCGAGCTGTACGTCGCGCTTCTTCCCCCGTGCCTCGACGAGTCCGCACGCCTCCACGAGCGCCTTGCGGTAGATCGCCGTGTCCGGATGACCAGGCGGGGCGTCGCGGACGACCTGGGTCAGCGCCTCGACCGCCTCCGCGATGTCGCCGCACGCGAGCAACGCCTTCCCAAGTGCTGCCCGATCGCGCAACAACTGCGCATCGTCGTCCACGAACTCGTCGGCCGCGACGATGTCCGCGAGCAACTGAGCCTCCGACCGCGGACCGCCGACCATCAACCGCGCACCGGTCATCGCCTCGGTCGCCACCCGCGTCAGCTCGTGATGGGGCCCGAACACCTCGACCAGCTGCGGCGTCACCAGCTCGAACCAGGCGATCGCCCGCCCGTAGTTCGCAGTCGCCAGCAGGCCCTGCGCCACCCGCAACCGGACCCGCAACGTCGCCGGGTCGTCGGCTGCCAGCACCTTCTCCCGCTCGGCCAGCGCCGACTGGTAGAACGGCAACGCCTGCCCGGGCTCGCTCTCCTCCCAGTACGCCTCGGCCTGCTTGTACGCCGGGGCGCCGTCCAGTTCGGGATGATTCACGATCGCCGACGCGGGCTCCCGCCGTACGACGGCCGGCACGGGCTGATCGACCACCTTGCGGCCGACGTACGTGCGCCCGCCGGTCGGGATGATCCGGAACCGTCCGACCTTCGACACCGGGACCCACAGCACCGTGTTGTACAGCGTCCGCACGGACGACCCGCAGTTCTCGCACACGTTCCGATGCCCGTAGAACCTGCTGCCCATCGGCCCGGCCGTCTCGGCGGCACGCCACGCCTCCGAACCCGCCGTGCACGGCCCACAGAACGGGTACACCCCCCGTCGTTCCTCATTCACCCGGGACATTCTGGTCAGTTTGGGGTTCGTCGTCCGCATCCGCACCGATGTGCTGCACTTTTGTCAGGGCCGGATCGTCGACGGAGAACGTCCGGACCGGGCCCGGCGGGGTGTCCGCGGTCTCGAACCGGACCGTGACGCGGCCCCGCCCGGAGCCCCAGACCCAGCCGCGGCCGTAGTCCGGGTGCTCGACGTCCTGGCCGGGATGGAATCCGAGCTGGTCGCGTGGCCTGGCCGGCAGCTCGACCACCTCGACCGGGTTCTCGGCGTGCTCACCTTCGGTGAACAGGTCGTCCTGGATCCAGTCGGCGAGTGATGAGACGCCTACACCGAGCAATCGGATACCGCCGCCGATGTCGCTCTCCTCGAGCAGCCGGCGCGCGACCCGCGCGACCACCCGCGCGTCGTCGGTCGGGCCGGCCAGTGTCGACGAGCGGGTGTGCGTGGTGAAGTCGTGCATCCGCGTCTTGACCGTCACGGTGCGGCCGGACAGTTGCGCCTTCTGCAGGCGCTCGGCGACGCGGTGCGCCATCCGGTCGCTGATCGCGGTCAGCAGTGCGCGGTCGATGATGTCGGTCTCGAACGTGTCCTCGACGCTGACCGACTTGGTCTCCCGATCGCTCACGACGGGACGGTCGTCGGCCGCCACGGCGAGCCGGTGCAGGCTGGTGCCGTGCGCGGATCCGACCTGGCGGATCAACTCGTCCTCGTCGAGCTGCTGCAGGTCCGCGACGGTGCGCACGCCGGCCATGCTCAACCGTTGAGCGGTCGCCGGACCGACTCCCGGGATGACGGTGACCTGCATCGGCGCGAGGAACTCGGCCTCGGTGCCGGCTGGTACGACGACCACCCCGTCCGGCTTGTCGAGGTCGCTGGCGATCTTCGCGATCAACTTCGACGTACCCGCACCGACGGACGCTGTCAGCCCGCCGGACACCTTGTAGATGGCCGCCTTCAGGTCGTCGGCGATCGCCTGCACGTCATCGACCGTCAGCCCGGTCAGCCCGCTCGCCGCCAGATCGATGAACGCCTCGTCCAGCGACAGCGGCTCGACCAGCGGCGACAGCGCCCGCATCTCCGCCATCACGGCCTGGCTGCTCTTCCGGTACACCTCGAAGCGCGGACTCAGGTACGCCGCGTGCGGGCAACGGGATCGCGCCTCGGCGGTCGACATCGCCGACCGTACGCCGTACTTGCGTGCCTCGTACGACGCGGTGGACACGACTCCGCGCACGCCGACACCGCCGACCACCACGGGCTTGCCCCGCAGTGACGGCTTGTCCCGCTGCTCGACCGCCGCGAAGAACGCGTCCAGGTCCACGTGCAGCACCGACGGATCGTCTCGCACCTGTCCAGTGTCCCTGCCACCACCGACAATGACGTGATGACCTTCCCGAACCGCTGGGACGACGGCACCGATCCGTTTGCTCCCGACCATCAGGTCCATCGGTACGACGAACGTACGGTGATCATCCGCCAGTCGCTCCGGACCAACTTCGAGGGACCGTTCCTGTACCTGTTGCTCGGTGACGAACGCGCCTTGCTGCTCGACACCGGCACCGGACATGTGCCGCTGCGTCCGCTGATCGAGGAGCTGGCGGGGGAGCGGGAACTGGTTGTCGCGCACACCCACGGCCACGGCGACCACGTCGGCGGCGACGGCGAGTTCGACAAGCCCGTCGGTCGGTCCGCCGAGGAGGTTGCGGCGTACTTCGGGTTCGCCGACTGGCCGCACGGTGTGGTGCAACTCGATCTCGGCGGGCGGGTGCTCGACGTCTTGGCGATCCCTGGCCACCATGCCTCGCACATCGCGGTCTACGACCGCGCCACGCGGCTGCTCCTCAGCGGCGACTCGCTCTACCCGGGGCGGCTGTACGTCGTCGACTGGCCGGCGTTCCGGGCGAGCGTCGCGCGGCTGGGCGAGTTCGTTGCCGCGGGCAATCCGGTGGAATGGGTACTGGGTGCACACATCGAACTGACGACTCGACCCGGCCGGGACTACGAGATGGGAGCCGACAAACACCCGGACGAGCACGTGCTCGAGTTGCGTCCCGGCGTACTGACCGAGCTCGTCGACGCCCTGGCCGACGCCGGCGACGAGCCGGTGCGGATCGAGCGCGACGACTTCATCGTGTTCCCGGTCTGAGTCCACGACGCGAATGAATCGCCCATCGAGGGGAACCTTCGTGCACACTGAGGCCATGTCATAGCCGTGTCATGCCGGGGGAGCCACACCAGGGGAGTCGCTGATGGGTGAGGAAGTCGACCGGGTCGAGTTCACCCGGGCGGACCGGACCGCGTTCCGCGAACAGGTGCACCGCAATCTGGACGCCTTCGCGCGGATGCTGCGCGAGGACCGGTTCGCGCCCGAGCGGCCGATGACCGGGATCGAGATCGAGCTGAACCTGGTCGACGAGAAGTGCGACCCGGCGTTCAAGAACTCCGAGGTGCTGAGCGCGATCGAGGACGACGCGTTCCAGACCGAGCTCGGCCAGTTCAACATCGAGATCAACGTCCCGCCCGGCCAGATCGACGGACTCGGTCTGGACACCATGGAGTCGAGCATCCGGGAGAGCCTGAACGCCGCCGAGGACAAGGCGGCGCGGACCGGTTCGTCGATGGTGACCATCGGGATCCTGCCCACGCTGCTCACCGAACACATCCACCGCGAGGCGCTCAGCACCAACCCGCGGTACGCGCTGCTCAACGACCAGATCTTCGCCGCCCGCGGCGAGGACGTGCAGATCGCCATCGACGGCGTCGAACGGCTGCAGGTCACCGCGGACAGCATCCTCCCGGAGGCCGCCTGTACGTCGACGCAGTTCCATCTCCAGGTGACACCGGAGGCGTTCCCGCGGTACTGGAACGCGGCGCAGGCGATCTCCGGCGTACAACTCGCGGTCGGCGCCAACTCGCCGTTCCTGTTCGGCAAGGAACTGCTCCGCGAGACGCGGATCGCGTTGTTCGAACAGGCCGCCGACACGCGGACGCACGAGCTGAAGACGCAGGGCGTCCGGCCGCGGGTATGGTTCGGCGAACGGTGGATCACCTCGATCTTCGATCTCTTCGAGGAGAACTCGCGGTACTACCCGGCCCTGCTGCCGGTCACTTCCGACGAGGATCCGATCGCGGTTCTGGACCGCGGTGACACGCCGGCCCTTTCGGAGTTGCGGCTGCACAACGGGACGATCTATCGCTGGAACCGGCCCGTGTACGACGTTGTCCGGGACAAGCCGCATCTGCGCGTGGAGAATCGCGTCCTGCCCGCCGGGCCGACCGTGGTCGACACGATTGCCAACGGCGCGTTCTACTTCGGGCTGGTGCGTGCGCTGGCCGACGACGAACGGCCGATCTGGTCGCAGATGTCGTTCAGCGCCGCCGAGGAGAACTTCCACGCCGCGGCCCGCAACGGCATCGAGGCGGAGGTGTTCTGGCCCGGCGTCGGTACGGCGCGTGCGACGGAGCTCGTGCTCAGACGCCTTCTGCCGTTGGCGGTTCGCGGCCTCGACGCGTGGGGCGTGGACGTCGCCGTACGGGACCGGCTGCTCGGGATCATCGAGCAACGCTGTTTGACCGGCCGGAACGGCGCGTCGTGGCAGGCCGACGAGTTCCACCGCCTGTATACAAAGGGATCGCACGGACGCAAGGACGCGTTGCGCGGGATGCTCAGCCGGTACCGCGA
The DNA here is from genome assembly GCF_004366005.1 of Kribbella sp. VKM Ac-2566. Classification (NCBI taxonomy): domain Bacteria; kingdom Bacillati; phylum Actinomycetota; class Actinomycetes; order Propionibacteriales; family Kribbellaceae; genus Kribbella; species Kribbella sp. VKM Ac-2566. Next base: position 526,135 of record NZ_SODT01000013.1, read on the forward strand.
CCACATGCACGACAACACGCCGGTGCACGAGTGGCCGGTGGACTGAACGGAACTGAACCGGTTCGTACGCCGTCGTTCGCAGGACAACGTAGGACAGCGGCGGCGGAACCCCGGTCCTTCAGGCGGAACCCGTTCGATCTTGCCCAAGGCAACGGGATCGACGGTTTCCGCACGAGTTCGATAACGACCCGGACTACAGGGGTGGCGCATTTGGTGACAGCCCTGCAAAGGTGTGGCCACCGGAAGGTTAGGCGGGCCCGCCGCGGGTAGGACCCGGGCACCGGCAGCCCTCCGTCACCGGTGCGACACAACAGGTGCAAATGCAGCGGATGCCGACAGCGGTCGGGAGCAGTATCGTTCGAGACGGGTCGACACACACCCGGAGGTGAGGCAGGGCGATGACGACCATCGTCGTGGGTTATGTGCCGAAGGCGGAAGGCCGTGCGGCCCTTCGGCGCGCAGCGGAGGAGGCAACGCTGCGGGACGCCAAGCTGGTGGTGGTGAACTCGCACCGAGGTGGGCGCAGCTTCGACAGCGACGAGGCTGCGGCGAGTGACGCCGCATTGACGGAGGTACGGGAGCAGCTCGACTCGACCGGTGTGCCGTACGAGGTGCGGCAGCTGGTGCGTGGCCTGGACCCGGCGGAGGACCTGGTGGCCGTCGCCGAGCAGGTGCATGCGGAGTTCATCGTGATCGGCCTGCGACGCCGTTCCCCGGTCGGCAAGCTCATCCTCGGCAGCAACGCGCAGCGGGTGCTGCTCGATGCGCCGTGTCCGGTGCTGGCCGTGAAGGCCGAGGAAGGGGAGGACTGAGGTGACTTCCACACGCAGCAGGAAGCTGTGCCTTGCGCAGCAGCCCGACGCCGACGAGATGTTGAGCAGAGATCCGTTCGCCCTGCTGGTCGGCATGCTGCTCGACCAGCAGATCCCGATGGAGCGGGCGTTCGCCGGCCCGGTCGCGATCGCGAAGCGGATGATCGGTCCCTTCGACCCGGCCACGGTCGCGCACTACGACCCGGACGCGTTCGTCGAGGTGGTGGCCGGTCCGCCGGCCGTGCACCGGTTCCCGACCGCGATGGCGGCCCGGATCCAGACGCTGGCCAAGCACCTGGACGACCACTACGCGGGGAACGCGTCGGGCCTGTGGTCCGACGTGAAGTCGGGGGACGACCTGCTGGCGAGGCTGTCGGCACTGCCGGGGTTCGGCGCGCAGAAGGCGAAGATCTTCGTCGCGCTGCTCGGCAAGCAGTTGAAGGTCCGGCCGCGCGGCTGGCGCGAGGCGTCCGAGCCGTACGGCGAGGACGGCGCGTTCAAGTCGGTCGCGGACGTCATCGACGTGGCGTCGCTGGTCAAGGTCCGGCAGTTCAAGCAGGAGCAGCAAATGGTTCGGCAGCGGGTGGTGGCGCGTCCACTGCGGCAGACCCGCAACGGGTGAGACGATCGACGGCGGCGGCCCCCCGGAAATGACGTCAGCGGGGGGTCGCGCGACGCCTGGGCTTGGTTCGCGGATTACAATGGACTGTTGCCGCCGCTTGACCAGCGAGCAGCCGCGAACAGCAGTACCCACAGACTCAGCAGCACCCACAGCGTCATCAGTCGTACCGTCGTACAAACCCTGCGTCAGACGAGAGGTAATTCGTGTCGTCCAGCTCGTCCGAGAATCTTCCCGCCGAGCCGGCCCGGACCGTGGCCGCCACGGCCCGTAGCACGGCTCCGAGGACCAGCGCCCGAGTGACCGACCCCGCTGCCAAGAAGGCGGCCGCGAAGAAGGCGGCGGTGAAGGCCGCCGGCACCAAGGAGGACGGTATCCCCGCGAAGAAGGCCGCTGCCAAGAAGGCTCCGGCGAAGAAGGCAGTGTCCGAGGCGGGTCTGTCGATCGACCCGAAGACCGGGAAGCCGCGCGCGCTCGACGAGGTGGACGAGTCCGACTTCCAGCCGGAAGCGGTGAAGGGCCTGGAGAAGGAGCTCACCGAGGACCAGGGCTTCATCGTCTCCGAGGCCGACGAGACCGACGAGCCCGAGCAGCAGGTGATGGTCGCCGGTGCCACCGCGGACCCGGTCAAGGACTACCTGAAGCAGATCGGCAAGGTCCCGCTGCTGAACGCCGAGCAGGAGGTCGAGCTCGCGAAGCGGATCGAGGCCGGCCTGTTCGCGGAGGAGCAGATCGCCGACGAGGCCGCCAAGCTCAAGGAGAAGGTCCGCGACGAGTACGAGTGGATCTCCGAGGACGGCCGCCGCGCCAAGAACCACCTGCTCGAGGCCAACCTGCGCCTGGTGGTGTCGTTGGCCAAGCGCTACACCGGCCGCGGCATGCTGTTCCTGGACCTGATCCAGGAGGGCAACCTCGGTCTGATCCGCGCGGTGGAGAAGTTCGACTACACCAAGGGTTACAAGTTCTCGACGTACGCGACCTGGTGGATCCGGCAGGCGATCACCCGCGCGATGGCCGACCAGGCCCGCACCATCCGGATCCCGGTGCACATGGTCGAGGTCATCAACAAGCTGGCCCGCGTCCAGCGGCAGATGCTGCAGGACCTCGGCCGCGAACCCACTCCGGAGGAGCTCGCCAAGGAGCTCGACATGACCCCGGAGAAGGTCATCGAGGTGCAGAAGTACGGTCGCGAGCCGATCTCGCTGCACACGCCGCTCGGTGAGGACGGCGACTCCGAGTTCGGCGACCTGATCGAGGACTCCGAGGCGATCGTGCCGGCCGAGGCGGTCTCGTTCACGTTGCTCCAGGAGCAGTTGCACGCGGTCCTCGACACGCTGTCCGAGCGCGAGGCCGGCGTGGTCTCGATGCGCTTCGGTCTCACCGACGGTCAGCCGAAGACGCTCGACGAGATCGGCAAGGTGTACGGCGTGACCCGCGAGCGGATCCGCCAGATCGAGTCCAAGACCATGTCGAAGCTGCGCCACCCGTCGCGCTCGCAGGTCCTCCGGGATTACCTGGACTGATGTCATGACGCAGTGGATCGCCGGCGTGCTCGCGTCGGTGATCCCTGTGTTCGACACGGCTTCCTTGGCCGCCGCCGTGCTCACGGCGGCGGCTTTGCTGTTGGCGCTGGTCGTGGTCGCGCGGACGTCCGCGCGTTGGTCGGTGCACACCGCCGCGCCGCTGCTCGCCCGCGCCACCTCGGTCCGGGACCGCGCCGAGCAGACCGTGTTCCTCCGGCTCCGCGATCCTGACGCGGCCGGCCGCCCCCGCCCACGAGCACCGGGACAGTAGCGCTCCACCTCGCTACCTGTTCCTACACACTCGTGGAGTTTTGCTGTGCCTTCTTTCCTGGAGGCACCGGTCGCCGGTGCCTATCACTTGCTCACGTCCCTCGTCGCCACTCTCGAACCGTTCGCCGGCGCGTACGCCGCGGTCATCGCGATCGTGATGTGCACCCTCGCGGTACGGCTGTCCCTCGTCCCGTTGAGCGTGCGGGCGCACCGCGGGCTGAAGGCCCGCGCGGAGTTGATGCCGCAGTTGAAGCAGTTGACCGAGCGGCATCGCGACAACCCGGAGCGCCTGCAGCGTGAGGTCGCGAAGCTGCAGACGGAGTCCGGTACGTCGTTGTTCGCCGGCTTCCTGCCGACCCTCGCGCAGCTGCCGTTCTTCTGGCTGATGTACACGCTGTTCTCCCGAACCATGGTGGCGGGGGAGTCGAACCAGCTCATCAGCGGCAACCTGCTCGGCGCCCCGCTCGGCGTCCACTGGCCGATCCTCACCGGCACCCCGGCGTACGTCGTGATCGCGGTCCTACTCGCTGTGGTCGCATGGTTCTCGGCGCGACTCCAGCTACGGCAGCTCGATCCGTCGGCGACCACGTTGTCACGACGGCTCGCTCAACTGGTGCCGTTCGGCACGCTCCTGACCGCCGCCTTCGTACCGCTGGCCGCCGGCCTCTACCTCCTGACAACCACCACCTGGACCCTCGCCGAACGCACGATCCTCCAACGCTAGTCGCCGCTGGATAATAGCCGTTGCCTTCCGGCAACCCATTCTGTTACCGTCTTTATTAAAGCCGGTTCCATAATGGGTTGGGGTCGATGGACACTGCACGCGGCGCCGCCCAGGCGGAGCGATCTGCGAACCAGGTCGCGTGTCTGCGCTTCCTCGCCGACGCCGACGAGGCGCGCACGGTCGGGGCGATCAGCGAGGGCACCGGCCTGTCGCGGCCGACGGTGCATGCCGTCCTGGACGATCTTCTCGAGACCGGGCTGGTCGAGGCGGGCAGCCCGGCGACGGCCGGCCCGGGCCGACCTGCTCGCGCGTTCCGGTTCGCCCGCGAGACCGGGCTGGTCGCCGGCGTCGACCTCGGTCCCCGCGGCGCACGCGCGATCATCTGCGACCTGTCCGGCCGCCGGCTCGGGTACGCCGAACTGGCGCCCGAGCGGAAGGCGGATCTCTCACTGATCCCACGTGCACTCGAGGCCGCAGCCGACTCGACCGACCCTGGGCGCGCGGGCCGGTCGATCGAGCTGGGACGTCTCCGCGCGGTCGGTGTGGGCCTGCCCGGCGTAGTCGAGGCCGACGGTCGCCTGCGTGCCAGCCTGGCGATGCCGGACCTGGTCGGCCTGCCCGTCGCGGAGTTGCTGGCGAAGGAACTCGAACAACCGATCGTCGTCGACAACGACATCAAGCTGGCGGCGCTGGCCGAGCAACGCGGCGGCGCAGGCCGTGGGTACTCCGATGTCGTCTATCTCCAGATCGGCCATCGGCTCTCCGTTTCGATCGTCCTGAACGGCGTCATCCGGCAGGGCCGCCATCGCCTGGCGGGCGAGCTCGGCGCGCAGCGCGGCATGCGATGGACGCGCAACGCGCAGCGCGGGCAGCTTGTCTGGTCTGTGCGGCCGACCAGCGCGGAGGTGCTGAGTGCGGCAGCCGCCGGTGACGCCGACGCGCAGGCGGAGGTCGAGGACTTCTGCGCGCAGATCGCCGGGCGGATCGCGACCGTGTTGCTGGTCGTCGATCCCGAGGTCGTGGTCGTGCGCGGCGGGGCCTTGCAGGACAGCGGCGCGCTGCTTCGTCCGCTCACGGCAGCGGTCGAGCAGGAATTGGTCTTCCCCGAGCGTCCGCCTTTCGTCGCCTCGGCGCTGGGGCGCGAGGCGGTGGTGCTCGGGGCGGTCGGCAACGCGTTCGACCGGTGCAGCTCAGGTATCTACGGTGTCCACGACTACCCCAGTCCGTGGGCCCACATCACTCATGAACTCGAGAGGACCACGCAGTGAAGCTAGGAGTCAGCTCGTATTGCTTCCGCCAGCTCATGACGAGCGGCGAGATGGACCTGATCGCGGTCCTGGACTGGGTCGCGGCCTCGTCGGCCGGGCACATCGAGGTCGCCGCGATGGACGGCGAGTACTACCTGGAGAACGAGAACGTCGTCCGCGACACGGCCAAGCACGCCGAGGAGATCGGCGTACCGATCGTGAACTACCTGGTCAGCGGCGATCTGCGGACCGCCGACGGCGAGGAGATCGACCGTCTCCGCCGGCAGCTGGACGTCGCGCACCGGTTCGGCGCCCGCATCTTCCGGCACGACGTGGCGCCGTGGGCGTGGCGTGAGCAGGACCCGGGCGAATTCGAGACGACGTTCGCAAAGGTGGTCGAGGGCTGCCGCGCGGTCGCCGACCACGCCGCGGACCTGGGCGTCGTGTCGACGATCGAGAACCACGGCTTCTTCATGAACGGCAGCGACCGGCTGGCCCGGCTCGTGCACGCCGTGGACCGCCCGAACTTCCGGGTCACCCTCGACCTCGGCAACGGCCTGTGCGTCGGCGAGGTGCCCGGCAAGACCGCCGCCGGCCTGATCGACGTCGCGGCGTCCATCGGCGTCAAGGACTTCCACATCCGCCGTTCGGCGGGCGACGGCTGGCTCAAGACGCTGGCCGGCGACTACCTGCTCGGCACGGTGTCGGGTCACGGCGACGTGGACCTCCCGGGCCTGCTCGCACTGGTCGCGACCAAGCCCGACGTACCGGTGAGCCTGGAGTTCGAGGGCATGGAAGCACCGCTTCCGGCCATCGAGCGCTCGCTCGCGAACATCATCCGACTGACTGAAAGCGTGGCGTGACATGACGACGCGGATTGCCGTGATCGGGCTCGGCTCGATCGCCGTCGAGCACCTGAAGGCGTACCAGGCGAACCCCCAGTCCGAGCTCGTCGCCGTGTGCGACGTGGACCTCGAGCGGGCGAAGGCCCGCGGTGAGCAGTTCGGTGTGGAGCGGGTGACCGGCGACGCCGCGGAGATCTTCGCGGACCCGGGCATCGACGCGGTGAGCGTGTGCGTACCGAACACCCTGCACGCCCCGATCGCCGAGGCGGCACTGCGGGCCGGCAAGGACGTCCTGGTCGAGAAGCCGATGACCGTGACGGTGCCGGAGGCCGAGGCACTGGTGAAGGCGGTCGAGGAGACCGGGAAGGCGCTGCAGATCGGATACGTACGGCGGTATGCGCCGAACGCGCTGGTGACCAAGCGGTTCCTGGACGCCGGCGAGTTCGGTGACATCTACGCGGCCCGGGCCACGCTGCTGCGGACGGCCGGCAACCCCGGCGGCTGGTTCGGTGACGTGGAGCTGTCCGGCGGCGGTCCGCTGATCGACCTCGGCGTCCACATCATCGACCTGTGCTGGTACCTGATGGGGATGCCGAAGGCGGTGTCGGCGTCCGGTGCGACGTTCACGCTGCTGGGTGCCCGCGACAACATCCAGAACCTGACCCGGTACAAGGCCGCGTCGGCGGCGCGGCCGAACACGGTCGAGGACTTCGCGACCGCGCAGATCCGGTTCGAGGGCGGGGCGGTCCTCGACGTGGCCACGTCGTACTCGCTGCACGCGCGCAACGAGATCAGCGTCCGGATCCACGGTGACAAGGGCGGCGCCGAGATCGAGCCCGAGCTGCTGATGATCACCGAGCGGCACGACACGCTGCTGCACGTCCAGCCGCAGATCGACTCGCTCGGGTTCGACTTCCGGGTCGGGTTCGCGAACCAGATCGACCACTTCCTGCGCATCTGCCGCGGCGAGATCCCCGCCGACGCCACCGCGGAACAGGGCCTGGAGATGGCCAAGATGCTGTCGGCGATCTACGAGTCCGCGAAGTCAGGCACCGAGGTCGCAATCACGCACTGACTGCCCGGCTGCCCGAGGCGACCAGCCTCGGGCAGCTCCTGGGCGGGTCAGCCGAGTAGTGCTGTGGTGAGGGAGTCGGCGTTGTCTTCGAGCCAGGTTTGGCGGGCTCGGATCTTGTCGCCGACTCCCTCGCTCCACATGCGCTGCCAGCCGCCGCCCAGGGTTTCCGCGCGGTATTTCATGGTGTGCCAGGCGCGCACGTTCAATGCGATCGTGAGCTCCACTGCGCGGGCGCGGTCGGCGGGGGAGAGACCGTAGGCGTCGGCGAGGAGGCGGCAGCGGCGGGGGCGGTCGAGGCCGCGGAGTTCGAGGTCGAGATCCTCGTTGGCGCCGAGTGGTGCCCACCACAGCATCAGGTTCACGAACTCACGGGCCCGGCTCACCGGGCGGGCGAGATCGAAATCGATCAGGGCGTACGCGCGGCCTTCCCGGAAGACCACGTTCTCCGGCGTCACGTCCTGGTGGCCGACCAGCTCCGGCGGATCGTTCAGCTCCGGCAGGCCGGGCGGCTCGATCGGCGCGGGCAGGTTCTCCGGGATGCCGAATCCCTCGACCGCGTCGTCGTACGCGCGCAGCAGCCGGGCGACCGAGATCATCCGCTCCTCGTCCGCGATCCACGGTGGCCGCGGGCGGCCCGCGACCTCGCCCTCGACGTACGTGAGCGCCTGGCGGCCGGCCGAGTCGATGCCGAGGAAGCGCGGTGCACCGTCGAACCCGACCTTCTCCAGGTGCAGCAGGACGTCCTGGACGAGTTCGGCGCGTTCGCCGGGCGGGCGCCGTACCGTGTCGCCGACGCGCACCAGGCCCTCGGTCACATCGCCGCCGAGCAGCGGGATCTCTTCGCCGTCCTCGATCACTCGAACCTCATTCCACTGGATGAAACGCTTGTCTGCACAAAGGAACCGGTCGAGGTAGCGTGCCGACGATCCGCTGTCGATCGGAGGCACAGAGTGACCGCCACCACTGTTGTGAAGGCTCCGCCCGGAGCCAGCCGTACGAGGTACCTGATCCTAGGGCTCGCGTTCGTCGGGCTCTCACTGAATTATCTGGATCGCGCGAACCTCAGCGTCGCGCTGCCGTTCATCGAGGACGATCTGCACCTCGACCTCAGCAACGCCGAGAAAGGCCTGATCCTCGGCGCGTTCTTCTGGGCGTACGACGGGGCGATGCTCGCGGCGGGCTGGTTCGCCGACAAGGTGGGCTCGCGGAAGGCGTTCACGTTCGCGGCGTTGTGGTGGAGCATCGTCACCGCGCTGACGCCGCTGGCGCGCGGGTTCTGGTCGTTGTTCGCGTTCCGGTTCGCGCTCGGCGCGGGGGAGGCGCCGGCGTACCCGAGTGCGACCAAGGCGGCGTCGCGGTGGTTCCCGGCGCACGAGCGGGCGTTCGCGAGCGCGGTGATCGACTCGGGTTCGCGGGTCGGGACGGTGCTGTCGCTGCCGGTCGTGACCGGACTGATCGCGTTGGTGAGCTGGCACTTCTCGTTCGTCGTCCTCGGCGTCCTCGGGATCATGCTCGCGGCGGTCTGGTACTGGTACTACCGCGACCCGATGGAGCACCGGCACGCGAACGCCGAGGAGCGTTCCTACATCGCGTCGAACGGTGCGCGGATCGACGAGAACGACACCGAGGCGGCGGCGCAGGTGCGCTGGCGGGACCTGTTCCGCTACCGGACGATCCGCGGGATGATGCTCGGCTTCTTCTGCCTGAACTTCGTCATCTACTTCTTCCTCACCTGGTTCCCGTCGTACCTGAAGGACGCCCGCGGACTCGACCTGAAGGAGCTCGGGACGCTCGGGACCCTGCCCGGCATCACGGCGATCGCCGGTGGATGGATCGCGGGCATCGTCGCCGACCGGCGGATCCGGGCCGGAGCGGACGTGACGCGGGTGCGGAAGACCGTGATGGTCGGCGGGCTCCTCGGCGGTGCGGCGATCGTGTTCGCAGCGCCGGCGAGGTCGGTGTACGTCGCATTGCTGTTCCTGGCGATCTCCTACGCGAGCCTGGCGATCGCGGCGACGGGGATCTGGTCCTTGCCGGGTGACGTGGCGCCGTCGTCGCGGCATGTGGCGTCGATCGGCGGCATCCAGAACTTCGCGTCGAACATCGCGGGGATCATCAGCCCGTACGTCTTCGGTCTGCTGCTCGACGTCTACCACGGGTCGTATCTGCCGTCGTTCGCCGTCGCCGGGGTGGTGGCGGTGGTCGGCGCGCTGACGTACGCCTTCGTGGTCGGGAAGGCCGAGCCACTGCCTGTCCGCGACAGCTAGGTTGCCAACCTGGCAACATTGTTTGCCGGACGGCGGTGGGTCCGCGCACCATCGGTCCATGACGACCGAACAGCTCCCTGACGAGCACTGGAACGCGTTCTACACCGAGCACGAGCAGATCTGGAGCGGCAAGCCGAACGTTGCCTTCGTCGACGAGGTGTCCGGCCTGACGCCGGGCCGGGCGCTCGACCTCGGCTGCGGCGAAGGCGCCGACGCGATCTGGCTCGCAGAGCGGGGCTGGACGGTGACTGCTGTTGATATTTCGACGGTCGCGTTGGGTCGCGCCGTCGCGCATGCGAAGGCCGCCGGTGTCGGCGATCGGATCGACTGGCAGCAGCACGAGTTGGGCAAGTCGTTCCCGGACGGGGAGTTCGACCTGGTGTCCGCGCAGTTCCTGCACTCCAAGACCGAACTGGCCCGCGACGCAATCCTGCGTAGGGCAGCGGCGGCTGTCGCGCCAGGCGGCGTACTGCTGATCGAGGGCCACTTGGGTTTCCCGCCCGGCGAACACAATCCGCACCCCGACATCCACTTCCCGGAGCCCGACGAGGTGATCGAGAGCCTGGCTCCTCCGGACGGCGAGTGGGAGACGCTGGTCAGCCGTGTGCACGACCGGGCACAGGTGCTGCGCGACGGCGTACCGATCAACCGCCGCGACTGCACAGTCAAGCTCCGCCGCCACTGACCCTTGCTCCCCTTGGACGATCAAGCGGTTCGTGGCGGTAGGTCGCGCGGCGGCTTACGTGCTGAGGGGGAGGTGGACGGTGAAGGTTGCGCCGTGGGGGTGGGTGTCGGTGGTGGTTACGTGGCCGTGGTGGGCTGCTACCAGGGCGGCGACTATGGAGAGGCCTAGGCCGGAGCCGCCGGTGGAGCGGGTTCGGGCGGTGTCTACTCGGTAGAAGCGTTCGAAGATGCGGGTCTTCTGTTCGTCGGTCAGGCCGGGGCCGGTGTCGCTGACTTCGAGGATGGCTTCGGAGCCGCGGGTGCCGACGGAGACGGTGATGGGTGCGTCGACGGGGGTGTAGTTCAGGGCGTTGCTGACCAGGTTCCCGAGGACCTGCCGCAGACGTGCCTCGTCACCGGAGACGACAGGCGCTTCCGAGTCGGGCAGAATCGTCAGCGAGATGTGGCGCTCGGGCTGCACAGCCTGCGCGTTGTGCAGGGCGTCGGCCGCGATCGGGAGCAGGTCGACGGACTCCGAACGCAACGGGCGCTGCTGATCCAGTCGCGCGAGCAGCAACAGGTCGTCGACGAGCAGCCCCATCCGCTTGGCCTCGTCCTCGATCCGGCGCATCGTGTCGGCGTCTGTCACGTCACCCCGGTGCCGGGCCAGTTCGGCGAATCCCCGGATCGACGTCAACGGCGTACGCAACTCGTGCGACGCGTCCGCCACGAAGCGCCGCATCCGCTCCTCGGACTGCCGAGCGGCCTCCTCCGACTGCCTGGCCGCGTCCTCACTCCGCCGCGCCGCGAACTCCGACGCGGTGCGCTGCGCGAACGCGGTCTCGATCTGCCCGAGCATCTGGTTCAGCGCAAGGGACAACCGCCCGACCTCCGTCCGCGGGTCCCGCTGCGGCACCCGCCGGCTCAGATCCCCGCCTGCGATCGCGACCGCGGTGTGCTCCACGTCCTCGAGCCCGCGCAGACTTCGCCGTACGACGTAGGTCCCGAGGCCCGCCAGCAGCACCAGCAGGATCAGTCCGGCCGCGGCCTGGATCCCGACGAGCCGCTGGATCGTGTGGTTCATCTCCTTCAGGCTCAGCGCCACGAGGACGGAGCCCTTCCCGTCGTCAGTAGGTACCGCGAGCACCCGCCACGTCGCTCCGCCGGACTGCGCGTCGACCTGGAACGGTTTCCCGGCCAGGTTCCGCACCTGGTTCAGATCGAGCGTCGGCAGGTTCGGCAGCGGCTCCGTCTCGGCGAGCGGCGACCCGACCGGCCCCTTGTCGCTCGTGCCTTCGGAGTCGTTGAACTGCACCACGAACTCGCTCGGCAACTGCCGACGCAGCGCACCACCGACGCCGGGAGGCAACGGACGCCGATCCGTCGGGGCGTGCGACAGCGGCATGGCCGTCTGCTGCAGTTGCTCGTCGACGCGGTCGGTCAGGTAGCCGCGCATGATCGTGGTCGCCAGCACACCGGACGCGGCCAGCGCGAGCGCGACCAGCGCCAGCAGGACCACGACGATGGTGACCCGCAGCGGGTACCGGTCTGTGAACCGCCGGTGGTTCAGTGGCATCAGTTGGGGCCTCGCGGAGTACGCAGGACATAGCCGACCCCGCGGACGGTGTGGAGCAGCTTCTGATCGCCGGTGTCGACCTTACGGCGCAGGTAGGACATGTACGACTCGACCACGCCGGCGTCCCCGGCGAAGTCGTAGTTCCAGACCGCGGACAGGATCTGCCCCTTCGACATCACCCGCTCGGCGTTCTCCAGCAGGCACCGCAGCAGCTTGAACTCGGTCAGCGACAGCTGCACGGCCTGACCGGACTTGAAGACCTCGTAGCTGTCCTCGTTCAGTTCCAGGTCCGCATACCGCAGTACGGCGGCCTCGGTCGTGGTCTGCTCGCGATGACCGGACCGGCGGAGCAGCGCACGCACACGGGCTACGAGCTCGTCCAGGCTGAACGGCTTCGTGACGTAGTCGTCGCCGCCGGTCTGCAGGCCGAGCACCTTGTCCTCGACCGCGTCCCGGGCGGTGAGGAACAGCACCGGCACGTGCCGATCCTCACCGCGCAACCGGCGTACGACCTCGAAGCCGTCCAGCCCGGGCATCATCACGTCGAGCACGACCAGGTCCGGCTCCACGTCCCGCGCCTTGCGCAGCGCCTCGGCGCCGTGGGTCGCCGTGGTCACGTCGTACCCGGCGAACCGCAGGCTCGCGGACAGGAGCTCGACGATGTTCGGCTCGTCGTCGACAACCAGCAGATGCGGACTCATGGTCTCAGTGTGCCGGTGGTTCCCCTGTGAACCCTGGAAGGTTCCTGGCAATCACCTGTGAGTCGTCCGCGCCTACCGAGAGCGAATTCAGCGGGGACCGTGCTTGAAACCCCACTTCTGGCCGGCCGCGTCGCGAACGGTCCCGTCGTTCACCGAGCTGGCGGTCGCCTTGCCGTCGGTGACCACAGCCATCACGGTCACGGTGTTCCCGGTCTTGACGTCGTCGATGCCGTCGCGGGCCGCGTTGACCATGGTGTCCTCGGTGAGCGTGTAGGTCCGGCTGTACCCGTCCGCGCTCTTCACGGTGATCGAGTCCTTGCTGACCGCGGTGACCTCTCCGCGCTGGGTCGCGACGGTCTGGTACCCGCCGCCGTCCTTCGGTACGACGAACTCGCCGTGCAGCGCCCCGCCGAGCCCGAACTCGCCGCGCGGCACGAATCCGCCCTTGCCCGGTCTGTCCGGCTTCTGTTGCTGTCCGGGCGTCGACGGGCTGGAGGGGGAGGCCGACGGCGACGGCGTCGGGTCCGCGTTGCTGGCAGCCCAAGCGACCCCGCCGGCCGTAGTCGTCACGGCCACGGCGGCCACCGTGCCGAGCAGCCGCCATCGCTTCTGAGAGAGCTTCATCCTGTTGCGCCTTCCGTACTGCGTGCCGGGACGTCACCCGGCACTCGTCCCTCCCAGGATGACGCGTCAGGCTTGGACGAACCTCCGCCGCGGATAAGAGGAACCTGGCAATCAGCTAAGAACGGTGTCGCTCAGACGACGAAAAGCACCGCGACGAGCCAGACGGCTGCGGCGAGTGACGTGCCGACCAGTTCGATGAGGATGGAGACGCCGGTCTGCCGAAGCGCGTGCTTGGTCGAGGTCCAGGCCGCGGCGTGGTCCCGCCGGCGCTGCAGCTCGGACAGGTAGACGCCGATCGGGAAGCCGACGAACATGCCGACCACCGGGATGACGAAGAACCCGACGATGCCGAGCAGGATCCCGACGACCATCGACCGCCGCGGTACGCCGGCCTCACGGAGCCGCCGCTCCGGTACGACGTACTTCACCACCTGACTCGCACCGATCAGGACCACGGCGATCGCGAACACGACCCACCCGATCGCGCTGTGCTCGACGATCGCCCAGACCAGGATCGCAGCCAGACTGAGGATCGCTCCGGGCAGGATCGGTACGACGATGCCCACGATCCCGACGAAGATCGCGATCCCGACCAGTACGGTCACCCCTGTCTCCATACCCACACTCTCTCGCACCGACCGGCCTTTAGGGTGGAGACATGTCCCCTTTGCACGAACTGGTCACCGCGCTCGCTGCCCCGTGGGTGGTCCTGTCGCCCCGCTCCGGTCAGCTGACCGGAGCCGGCGCCGAGGGCGTGTACGCCCGGGACCGCCGGATCCTGTCCCACCTGAGCGTGACGGTCGACGGTCGCGCGCCGATCCCGGTGCACGTCGACGAGCGGGATGCGGCGACCCATCAGTACGTCGCGATGGTCGAGGGACTGGGCGACACCCGGCACGACCCGACCGTGATGCTGTACCGGACCCGGACGGTCGACTCCGAAGGTCTCACCGAGCGCATCACCCTCGTGAACCGTTCCCGGTCGGCGATCGCGGGCCGGCTGGATGTTGCCCTCGGCACCGATCTCGCCGGCACGGCCGCGGTCCGCAGCGGCGCCGCCACCAGCCTGCCGCAACTTGCACCGCTCCCGGACGGCCCCGGCCGCACGCGCTGGGAGAGCGACGACACCCGCGTCGTGGTCACCGCCGACCCCGGCGTTTCGGCCACGCCGCGCATCGAGCCGGGGGAGGAGTTCACCATCACCGTGCGCGTCACGGCCGACTTCCCGAAGTCGAACACCGGCTTCTCGATCGAGCCGCCGGCCGAGCGCACGCCGTACGACGTCACTGTCCGCTGTGACGACAAGCGCGTCGAACGCTGGCTGGACCGTTCGCTGGAGGACGTCCGCGCGCTCCAACTCGCCGCCGACGACGACCGCTACCTCGGCGCCGGTCCGCCCTGGTACCTCACGCTCTTCGGCCGCGACTCGCTCATCTCGTCGGGCATGCTGATCCCTGTCGACCCTACGCTGGCCGCCGGCACGCTGCGCGCACTGGCCGCGCGGCAAGGCACCAAGGTCGACGCCGGATCCGCCGAACAGCCGGGCAAGATCCCGCACGAGCTCCGCGCCGAGGTCGCCGACCACGGCGGCGGACTGGTCCTCCCGGCTGTGTACTACGGCACCCACGACGCGACCCAGCTGTGGATCATGACGCTGCACAAGGCATGGCGGTGGGGCATGCCCGCCGACGAGGTCCGTGACCTGCTGCCGAACCTGAAGCGCGCCCTCACCTGGATGAAGGAGTACGCCGACCCGGACGACGACGGCTTCCTCGAGTACGTCGACGAGTCTGGTCACGGGCTCGCGAACCAGGGCTGGAAGGACTCCAACGACGCGGTGCAGTGGCCCGACGGGACGTTGGCGACGGCGCCGATCGCGCTGTGCGAGGTGCAGGGATACGCGTACGCCGCTGCCGTCAAGGGCGCCGAACTGCTCGACGCGCACGGCGAGTCCGGCGACGAGTGGCGGACCTGGGCGACCGCGCTGCAGGAACGCTTCCGCGAGGAGTTCTGGATCGACGGCTACCCGGCGATCGCGCTCGACGGCGCGAAGAACCCGGTCGCCGGCCGTGCCTCGAACATGGGCCACCTGCTCGGCACCGGGCTGCTCGACGCGGACGAGGAGCAGACGGTCGCCGACGTACTGGCCGGTGAGGACCTGAACAGTGGCTTCGGGCTGCGAACGTTGTCCACCGCAATGACCCGCTTCAACCCACTCGGCTACCACACCGGCAGCGTGTGGCCGCACGACACCGCCATGACGGTCCAAGGCCTGTTCGCGAGCGGTCAGGCCGACGTGGCGTCGTCGTACGTCGAGGGTCTGGTGCGTGCGGCAGAGGCGTTCGACTACCGCCTGCCGGAGTTGTACGGCGGACGCGGGAAGAGCGTGGAGAGTACGCCGACGCCGTACCCGCTCTCGTGCCGTCCGCAGGCGTGGGCGGCGGCCTCGGCGATCGCCGTTCTGGTCGCCGCGTTCGGCATCGAGCCCGATGTACCCGGTGGAACGCTGGCGATCAATCCCGCTGACTCGCTGCCCTGGCAGGTGCTCGAACTCGGCGGGTTGCGGGTCGGCGGCGAGACGTTGTCGCTGCGGTTCGAGAACGGCTCAGTGGTGGTTGTCGAAGGTTCTCAGAGTGCCGTGATCAGCGCGAACGCGGACAGTCCGAGGTAGATCGCCGCGACGATCAGGTTGCGCCGGCGGCTCGTCGTACGGACCGAGCGGAAGCGGCGGCCGACGGCGTCGGCGCCGATCGCGTAGCAGAGGTCGAGGGTGAGGCCGATCAGCAAGGCGCCGACGCCGAGCACGAGGAGTTCCGTGCGGAGCTGAGCGGGATCCGCGCCGCGGGTCGCGAACTGCGGCAGGAAGGCGAGGAAGAACAGCGCGGCCTTCGGGTTGAGCAGGTTCACCACGACACCGTCGCGGAACACGCGGCCGAGCGGCGCGGCCTGGATATCGGCCGCGTGGTCGCCCGCGGGAGCCTTGAGCAGCTTGAGACCGAGGTATGCGAGGTAGAGCGCCCCGGCGACGGTGATGGCGGTGAAGAGTGTGGGCGACGTCTGCACGAGGGTGGCGAGACCGAGCGCGGTCACGACGATGTAGACGAGCGTCCCGGTCTCGATGGCCAGGGCGGAGACGACGCCCGCGCGACGGCCCTGGGTGAGGCTGCGGAGCGAGATGTACAAGTTGTTCGGCCCCGGCATCCCGACCAGCACCACCGTCGCGCCGGTGAACCCCAGTAGCTGACCGATCATCATGTCTGCTCACTCCTGCTCTCGAACTGGACTGCCTTCCGGTACTAGCCTGGCGGCGCGAGAAGCAGTCCACCCGAGCCAATATGAGGAGAAGTGGACCGTTCTGGAGACCCGTCGGCGCTGGCCGACCTGATCGGGCACCGGCTGAGCACCCGCAGCGGCGGCCTGTACCGGCGGCTGGCCGACGAGATCGCCGCGCTGATCGGCTCCGCGGAGCTCCCGGTCGGTGCCCGCCTTCCGGCCGAGCGGCGGCTGGCCGACTCGTTGGCGATCAGCCGCTCGACGGTCGTCGCGGCGTACGACGAGCTCCGCGCCCGCGGCCTGGTCGAAAGCCGGCGCGGCAGCGGTACGACGGTCGCGCGGACGGCCGGACGCGGTCGTTCACGATCGGACAAGCAGATGCCCGCCGGGTACGGCGAGTCGCTGTTCCACCGGATCACGGTCGGACCGGGCGAGGTCATCTCGCTCACTTACGCCGTGGATCCTGGGCTGCCCGAACTGTCGTCGGAGCTCATCGCGCTGGCCTCCGACGAGCTGCCCACACTGCTCGGCGACGTCGGGTACCACCCGCGCGGCCTGCCGATACTGCGGGAGCGGATCGCGGAACACTTCACCGAGGGCGGGTTGCCGACGTCGCCCGACGAGATCGTGGTGACGACCGGCGCGCACCAGGCGATCGCGCTGGCGACGCAGATGTACCTGCGCAACGGCGCCACGGTCGCCATCGAGCAGCCGAGCTGGCCGGGATGCTTCGACCTGTTCGGCGCGGCCGGCGGACGAGTGGTCGGCGTACCGCTGGACGACGCCGGCATCCGGCCGGACCTGCTCGAGGCCGCGTTCGCTGAGCATCAGCCGGCGATGCTGTTCGTGATGCCGACGTTCCACAACCCGACCGGCCGGCTGATGTCGGCGAACCGCCGCCGGCAGGTCGCGGAACTGGCGGCGCGGCACGGAGTCGTCGTGGTCGAGGACAACGCGTACTCGGCGTGGGATCCGGCCGGTCCGGAGATCCCGCCGCCGCTGGCGGCGTATGCGCCGGACGACGCCGAGGTGCTGACGATCGGGTCGGTGTCGAAGGCCGTGTGGGGCGGACTGCGGATCGGGTGGATCCGGGCGTCGCGGCCGCTTGCCGAGCGGCTGGCGCGGCACAAGGCGCTGGCCGACCTGGGGAGTCCGGTCATCGACCAGGCGCTGACTGCCCGGCTGCTGCCGCGGCTGACCGAGCTGACGTCGGTCCGGGCGCGGCTGGCGACCGTGCGGAAGAAGCTGATGGGGGAGTTGCTGACCGAACGACTACCGGACTGGGAATGGTCGCCGCCGGTCGGTGGATCGGCGTTGTGGGTCCGGCTGCCGGACACTGATGCTCGGGTGTTCGCGCAGGTGGCCTTGCGGCACGGCGTCGAGGTGGTGGCCGGGCAGGCGATGGATCCGTCGGGTGCCCACAACGACTACTTACGGGTGCCGTTCGCCTACTCCGAGCAAGTGCTTGATGATGCGGTCGCGCGGCTTTCGCGGGCCTGGCAGGAGCTACGGCGGCACGGACCCGGTCCCGGCGTACCTGTCGTGTAAGCCATTTCGGTGAAAAGAGGGATGGCGGTTCACCGCTCGGGTGAACCGCCATCGAAGCCTGTGATGACTTTGGCGCCGGCGCTGGCGCGTTTAGAACAGCGTGTGGGTCACCGCTCGTCGTCTACGGTGACCGTGGGGGTGGCTTCGAGCCGACCGGTCTCGTCGTGGATGGTGATCGCGATGTCGCGCAGCTTCTCCGAGTGCTCGCGGCCGTGGTGGGCGCAGAAAAGTAGCTCCCCACCGCTGGTCAGGGTGACTCGGACGTAGGCCTGCGCACCGCAGCGGTCACAACGATCCGCGGCAGACAGCGCCGAACTCGGGGCGAGTGCTGTAGTCATTGAGGCCTCATCTCATCTAGTTCCGTACTCACCAGATTGCAACATCCTGACATGCGGATCGCTTCCCGGTGGGGACAACGTGTCCGTATGTGAGACGAACCACCTGTCCTCGTATGACGCTTGCTGACGCGGAATCGTTTCGTCTTCGGGCGATTTCTGGTGATACACGGAGGCGGGGTGCTTCTTCTCTCACTGTGCGCCATGGAGCCGTCACCGTCTGCTCGGATTCGGAGTGTCGTACGCCACTCTTAATCGAGTCCGGATCGATACCTGTCGCGACACGCATCTCCGGTACCCACCCGCCAGTCGTCACGGGCCCCGCCTGCCACGTTTTGGGGGTGCGGCCGCATAAGCTGCGGTGTGTAAGTGTGGCAATCCAGTGAAGGAGCCCTGTGGCCGCCCCGACGCCTCGCAGTACCGAGATCGACCCGGCGTACAACGCCCGCCATCTGCTCGTCCTCGAAGGTCTCGAGGCGGTCCGGAAGCGGCCCGGTATGTACATCGGGTCCACCGACAGCCGCGGCCTGATGCACTGCCTGTGGGAGATCATCGACAACGCCGTCGACGAGGCCCTGGCCGGGCACGGCGACCGGATCGACGTCGTGCTCTACAAGGACGGCTCGGTCGAGGTCGTCGACCGAGCGCGCGGGATCCCGGTCGACATCGAGCCGAAGACGAAGCTCAGCGGTGTCGAGGTCGTGTTCACCAAGCTGCACGCCGGCGGCAAGTTCGGCGGCGGGTCGTACAACGCGTCCGGCGGTCTGCACGGCGTCGGCGCGTCGGTGGTGAACGCACTGTCGGCGCGGCTGGACGTCGAGGTCGACCGTGGCGGCGTGATCTGGACGACGTCGTTCCGGCGCGGTGTCGCGGGTGAGTTCGACGGCGAGGGCGCCGGGGCCGGCTTCACCCCGGCGAAGGGGCTGCGCAAGGCCGGCCGGGCGAAGAAGGGTGTCACCGGCACCCGGATCCGGTATTGGGCGGACCGGCAGATCTTCACCAAGGACGCGACCTTCAACTACGACGAGCTGGTCACCCGGGCGCGGCAGACGTCGTTCCTGGTGCCGGGGCTCGAGCTGGTGATCCGCGACGAGCGCGGCGACGAGGTCACCGAGGAGACCTTCAAGCACGACGGCGGGATCAGCGAGTTCTGCGAGTTCCTGGCGACGGACCAGAAGGTGACCGAGGTCATCCGGCTGGCCGGGACGGGGCACTTCACCGAGACCGTGCCGATGCTCGACGACGCCGGCCACATGACCCCGTCCGACGTCGAGCGGGACCTGGACGTCGACATCGCGGTGCGCTGGGGCGACGGGTACGAGACCGAGGTGCGGTCGTTCGTCAACATCGTCGCGACCCCGAAGGGCGGCACCCACGTCGCCGGGTTCGAGCGGGCGCTGTCGAAGAGTTTCACGAACGCACTTGACGGCACCCGGCTGCTGAAGAGCGGCGAGGAGATCATCAAGGACGACGTACTCGAGGGTCTGACCGCGGTCGTGACGGTGCGGCTGGCCGAGCCGCAGTTCGACGGGCAGACGAAGGAAGTGCTGGGTACGCCGGCGGCGTCGCGGATCGTGGCGAAGGTCGTGCAGACCGAACTCGAATCGTTCCTGACGTCGACGAAACGGGAGTACAAGGCGCAGGCGCGCGCCGTCCTGGAGAAGGTCGTCGCGGCCTCCCGGACCCGCGTCGCCGCGCGTCAGCACCGGGAGCTGCAGCGGCGGAAGACCGCGCTGGAGTCGTCGGCGCTGCCGGCGAAGCTCGCGGACTGCCGCAGCAACGATGTCGACCGCTCCGAACTGTTCATCGTCGAGGGTGATTCCGCGCTCGGTACGGCGAAGCTGGCGCGGAGCTCGGAGTTCCAGGCGCTGCTGCCGATCCGCGGCAAGATCCTGAACGTGCAGAAGGCGTCGGTCAGCGACGTCCTGAAGAACGTCGAATGCGCGTCGATCATCCAGGTGGTCGGCGCCGGCTCTGGCCGCACGTTCGACCTCGAGCAGGCGCGCTACGGCAAGATCATCTTCATGGCGGACGCCGACTCCGACGGCGCCCACATCCGGACGCTGCTCGCGACGCTGTTCTTCCGGTACATGCGGCCGCTGGTCGAGGCGGGCCGCGTCTACACCGCCGTACCGCCGCTGCACCGGTTCGAGCTGACGAACCCGAAGAAGGGGCAGGACAAGTACCTGTACACCTACAGCGACTCGGAGTACCAGCGGAAGACGGCCGAACTGATGAAGAAGGGCGTCCGCTGGAAGGAGCCACCGCAGCGCTACAAGGGTCTCGGTGAGATGGACGCCGACCAGCTGGCCGAAACCACCATGGACCCCCGGCACCGCACCCTCCGCCGCATCACGGTGGACGACGCCGAAGCCGCCGCCAAGGTCTTCGACCTCCTCATGGGCAACGACGTGGCCCCCCGCAAGGAGTTCCTCGTCCAAGGCGCCTACGAACTGGACGAAAACCGCATCGACGTCTGAGTTGAGGCGGACACCCAGCCCATCACAATTGCTTGTCGCCGGGCGGATGCACGCTCGCGCGTGCCAGCAGTCACCAGTTGTGATGGCCTGGGCGTCCATGCTCGCCGGCTGAGGTGGTGTCGGCTGTGGGCTGGGGTGCTCCGGTGTGTGAGGGTGGGGTGTGGAGCGGATGTCCCGGTTGGCTTGTTTTGATTTGGACAACACGCTGATTGATCGGGACGGGGCGTTTTTGAAGTGGGCTCGGTGGTGGGCGGGCTTGTATGGGGTGGGGGAGTCCGGTGTCGAGTGGTTGGTTGCTCATGACAACGGTGGGTTCCGGCCGCGGGCGGAGTTGTTCGAGCTGGCGCGGGCGCGGTTCGGACTCGCTGCTCCGGTGGACGAGTTGGTGGCGTCGTACGACGAGGAACATCCGTTGTTCGCCTGGGTCGAGCAGCCCGTGCTCGACGGACTGGCCGCCTTGCGGGCAGCCGGGTGGCGCGTCGCGGTGGTGACGAACGGCGGCACCGTCCAGCAGAACCTGAAACTCGAGTACACCCAGATCGCCGACGCCATCGACTACGCCTGCGTCTCCGAAACAGTCGGCATTCGCAAACCCGACCGGCGAATCTTCGAACTCGCCGCAAGCCGAACCGGCACAACCCTCGACGGCGGCTGGATGGTGGGCGACCACCCCTCCCACGACATCGCCGGCGGCATCGAAGCAGGCCTCCACACGATCCAGATCGGAAACCGGCAGGCAACCGACGCCCCCGCACCCGACCATCAGTTCGACTCGGTGCTGAAGGCGTTCCCGGTCATCTTGGCGGAATGACGTTGCCTCCAGCAACCGTTCAGCCGGTACTTCATGCACACAATTCTGATCACTTTAGGTACGGTGGTGATCACTTTAGTGGTCGCCTCTTGCGTGGCATGCTCGAGGACGCTGCCCAGGCGGGCGGCTTGGACTGAATGTCGAAGAGTCGACATATAACGTACGGGCGGCCGACATCCTCAAGCTGGGATCAGAATAGTGATCACATGGCGACTATTCTGATCATGACAGGGCGGCGCGCAGGATCGAGTGGGCGCCGGCGACGATCGCGTCGCGGTTCGCCTCGTAGGTGGGGTCGGTGATCGCCGTCTTGTTCGCGAGGTCGAACGACAGCACCGGGACGTGCAGATGGCCGGCCGGCATCGACGGGTCGAGCAGGTCGCGCTGCAGAGTGTTGCGGTAGGCAACTTCATTGGAGAGGTACCCGCCGCCGGTGCCTTCGGAGGCGATCGAACCGGCCGTGGGACCGTCCGGCCGGCGCACCGGTGTGGTCTCGCCGACGGGGATCTCCAGCACGGAGGTGTTCACACGAGTCCGGAACGGCGGGACCTCGGTCTGCGCCATCCGCGCGAGCGGCAGGCTCGAGGTCAGCCACTCGGGGCCTGCCGGCATGCTGGGGGAGACGACCGGGGCGCTGATCGTGCCGCCGCCCCAGAGGTTGTTGTTGTCGCCGATCGAGCTGACCGAACGCCGGCGTCCGTTGAAGACCTCGAGATCGAAGATGCCCACCCGGCCCTGGCTCGCCGTCATCACGAGGTCGGCGTGCTGCGCGCCGGGGCGGTAGTGCGGTGCGAGCGCGTTCTCGACCATGCTCTCGTCGAAGTCGGTGTATCTGACCGGGAACATCACCGTCTGGATCTCGTACGTCGTGCCGTTCACCCGCCAGCGCCGGCCGTCGAGCGTCAGCGCGTTGGCGCCCGAGGGGTTGCCGATCCGGATGTCCGCGTCGAGCGTGAACGGGTCGAAACCGGTGACGAGGATCTTGCGGACGCCCGGGGTGAAACGGGTACTGGTGATGCCGCGGGAGGCGTACTCGAACGAGCGGATCAGGTTGGCCCGTTCCGTCGTACCGAGGCCGAAGGCTGGTTGCCATTGGCGCAGGGTGAGGGCCATTGAGATGCGCGCCCAGTACAGGCCGCGGTCGTCTGTCGCGGGTAGCGCATCAGTGCCTTGCGGGGTGCGCTGGGCGCGGTGGGTCGCCGTACGCCAGAGGGCCTCGCCTTGCGTGCGTACGAGGGCTGCTGCGGCTTGGCGGCTGGGGACGCGGCACAGGAGTTGTGTGAACAGGTCGACCTGGCGGTCGAAGCCTGAGCGGCGCAGGATCTCGGCGGGCACTGACGGACCGCCGTTGACACCTCGGCTGAGTCGTTGCTCCTCGACCGTGCCGACGATCGACTGGTCCAGGCAGCCGGTGACCGGTCCACCGCGGAAGGCGGGCGCGGTGGCCGGAAGTGCCTGAGCGATCGGCGCTCCGGAAAGTACGGCGGTCAGCGCCAGGGCGCCGGCGACCAGGGAGCGGTGGAATGAGCTGGGGCGGAGTCTCATAAGGGGTGTCTATCAGATTTCCGGGCGGGATCCGAGAGATCCTCAGTGTTCGTGGGTACTGCAGACTGTATGCAATCTGCTACGGTCGATGAGACGGCACCGCCCGGCCGTCCGTGCGTGAGGAGACCCGCCGATGAAGACCCCGTCCCGCCGCCATATCCTCACCGCTTTCGGCGCCGCCGTGGGCGCGGGTGCCCTCGCCGCCTGCACTACGGAAGCCGGTCCTAGCACGTCGCCGGGAGGCGGTCAGCCGGACGCATCGGTGGGAGGTGATGGGCCGCACACGTCGGCGGGTGCGATCGGAAGACACCCGCCCACGTCGGATGTGGTTGCTGATGGCAAGCAGGCGCTCGAGCGGTTGCTGGCGGGAAACGCGCGGTTCGTCGCCGCGCAGGAGCAGGATCTCGACGAGGGGATCGCTCGGCGGATCGCGGTGAGCAAGGGACAGCACCCGTTCGCGACGATCCTTGGCTGCGTCGACTCCCGCGTACCGATCGAGCTCGTCTTCGACCAGGGCCTCGGCGACCTGGTCGTCGTACGCAGCGCCGGCGGAGCGCTCGACCGGTCCGTGATCGGCAGCCTGGAGTTCGGAGTCACCGAGCTCCACACCCCGCTCCTGCTCGTCCTCGGCCACCAACGCTGCGGCGCTCTGGACGCGACCATCAAGGCCCTCGACAAGCCCACCAGCCACCCCGGCAAGCTCGGCTACCTCGTGGACACCCTCGCCCCGGCCGTCCGCCAGACCTCCGGCAAACCCGGCGACCGCCTCACCAACGCCGTCCACGCCAACGTCACCCACGTCCTCGCCGAACTCCGCCAATCACCCGTCATCGCCCCACTGGAGAAATCCGGCAAACTCCAACTGACCGGCGCCTACTACGAACTCGACACCGGCAAGGTCACCCTCGAACCCTGATCGACACCACCTACCCCGGACAGGAACAGTGGCCACCCGTCGAGCAGACGACGGGTTATCCCCTCGCGTGGTGGGTTCTCTACTGATACCCGAGGGGAGAACCCTGCACACGAGCGGATAACCCCGGCTCTTCTGACGGTGCCCCGCCGAGAGGGTCAGTCGATTTGGGTGAGGCGGCCGTTGTCCACGTCGTACATGAAGCCGCCGACGAGGATGTCCTGGCCGATCAGGGGGTGTTCGCGGACCGCGGCGACGTCGCGGCGGAGGGCCTCGAGCTGGTCGGGGATGACCGAGATCGGCAGGTAACCGGCCGGTTTCCCGGCGGCCAGTTCGACCTTCGCGCGGAGGTCGTCCTCGGACATCGCGGCCATCGCGCAGCGGGTGTGCGGGATGATCATGATCCGCCGGACGCCGAGCAGCTGGACGCCGAGGACCAGGCCGGTCATCGTGACCTCGGTGACCCGCCCGCCGGCGGACCGCAGGACCTTCGCGTCACCGGGTTTGAGACCGAGCATCTCCAGCGGCGGGATCCGCGAATCCATGCAGGTGACCACGCCGATCCCGGCATGGGCGATGCCGTCGAATCCGCCGTAGTGGAAGTCGGCGGCGTACTCGGCGTTGGCGGCGAGCAGGTCGTCGAACCCCCCGCTCATCGGGCTGCGCCTGAAATTGGGCCTGACATCGGGCCTGACATTGGGCCTGACATGGGGCCTGACACTGGGGTACCGGCGTGCAGAATCGACATGGCGAACGGTTCCTTTCCGCAAGAGTCCGGACGGGGTGGATCGGCTGGTGCACTGGTGACCGGCACGATCCACGCCCGCCCGTCGACATGCTGGACAGTGACGGTGTCGGCGCCTTCGCCGACGACCGCCAACGAATCCAATGACAGATCTCCGATCAATGAACGTACGGCGACCTCGGCGGCCTGACCGCGCTTGGTCCAGGTGGACCGGCCGCGCAGTCCGGTCAGCACTGTTTCGCCGCGGTCGGCCGCGGCCAGCACCTCGACCGCCGTGTCGACCGTGAGATGCCCGTGCATGGTTCCGGCAGGCAGGTACGTCGCGGTCGGCGCGAACCGGTGCCCGCCGAGGTGGTTGGCCTCCCAGACCCGACCTGGCACGCGCTCGGCCAGCCCCGACACCAACGGCCGTCCGAGCAGAGCACAACACTCGTCGCGCTTCCCGTTGGTACAGACCAGCACGATCGGTTCGTCGAGCGGCGTCAGGACGGGCAGTGACGCGACAGCTGCCGCGCGATCACCACGGGCGACCGCGCCGAGGTCGAGGTCGCTGAGCTCGGACGGATCCGCGACCTGGCCGCCGAGCAGCCACGAATTCCCCGGCCTCGTGGAGGCGACGAACACCTGGTGCGCCCGCTCGACCGAGTCCGCGTGCCGGCCAGGGGAGCGGATCAGGCCGAACCGTACGTCGACCTTCTTGCACTCGTCGTCGAAGGATCCGCCGAATTCCGGGTCGAGGTGACTCTGTGTTGGTGCCTTCGCACCCCACGGGCCGGGCTGCTCGACGACGACCCATCCGGTCGCGACCACCGCCGTACCGGGCAACGGCTCCTGCAGTACCCGACAGAACGTCGAGCACAGGCCGGCGGCAGGAGCAGAGGTCCCAGGTGTCACGGCTTCACGTTACGCGACCTGAGACGCCTGTCCCTCATGATGATCATCATGTGTGCAGTACGCCACGCCGCCCGAGCAGCAGGACGCCCAGGACGGCGGCCAGGAACGCGCACACAGCGGCCCCGGCGAAGATCGCGTGAACTTGTGAAACGGCCGCGTCGCGGAGCGCGTCGACGAACGGGCGGCAGTCGCCGGGGGAGTTCGGGCAGAGCTCGTTGGGCGATTTGATGCTGTCGGCAATCGCGTAGTACCGGCGGAGCCCGATCGCGGTCAGCGCCGAGACCCCGACGAGCATGCCGACCATCCGCGCGACCACGACGAGCGCGCTCACGAGGCCGTGGCTGTCGGCGGGTGTCGCACCGAGCATGGCGGTGTTGAGCGGTGACAGCGCCAGGCCGAATCCGAAGCCGCAGACGAGCAGTACGACGGTCGCCGGCCAGTGATCCAGCGCCGTACGGCTCCAGAACGCCATCACGACGAACATCGCCCCGGACAAGCCGAGCCCGGCACCGGTGATCAATCCGAGCCCATGGCGCCGTGTCAGCCACCCGCCGATGACCGCGCCGACCGGCAAAGCGATCAGGAACCGCAGCAGCACCAGCGCGGCCGCCAGCTGTCCACCGCCCTGCGTCGTGCGAGCAAACACCGGTACGTCGACCAGCGCCGCGATCAGCGCGCATCCGATCAGAAAACTGACCACCAACGAGCCCCAGGCCGGGCGACCACCCAGCAGGTCACGAGGCACGATCGCGGCCGCCGTACGACGCTGCCACAGCGCGAAGGCGACGGCGAACACGGCCGCCGCGACGAGCAGCCACGGTCCAGCGGGCGACATCAGCTCGCGCTCGGGATCCGCCGTCGCGAAAGCGAGCACGACACCAGCCAGTGCCAGCGCGAGCAGCAGCGCACCGACGAGGTCGACTCGCGAGAGCACTGCGGCCAGGTGTCCACGAGTCCGCCAGAGCACAAGGCCGAGCCAGACAAGCGCCAGTACCAGTGTGACGACCCCGATCGGCGTGAGCAGCCGGGACGTTCCGGTGAAGGGCACAAAGGGCAGACCGAGCGTCACGCCGGACGCGAGTCGATCCGGTGCTGTGAGTGTCAGCCCGAGCGCAAGGCAAGCGAGCAACCCGACGGCGCCCGAGAGCCGTGGTCGCCAGCGGCCGCGAAGCAGTAGCGCGAGCACGACGGCGACGACAAGGTTGAGCCAGAAGATGTACCGCCAGTCAGCTACCGCGAGTACGACGGCACCCAGCAACGGACCGAGCACGGAGCCCAGCTCCTGCACTGCCCCGACCACGCCCAACGGCAACCCGCGCCGCTCCGCCGGCCACAGGTCCGCGACCAATGCCAGCGTCGCCGGCACGAGCCCGCCGCCGCCGACTCCTTGAAGAAACCGACCGGTTACCACCAGCGGCAGGTCGTAGGCGCCGGCCGTGATCAGCGACCCGACCGCGAACAGCAAGAGCGCCCCGACGAGCACCGGCGTACGACCGGCAACGTCTGCGATCCGCCCGATCAGCGGCAGTACGGCGATGTACCCGAGCAGGAACCCGGAGATGATCGGCGCCGCCCGCTGCAACTCGTCCGCGGACAGCCCGACCCCGGCCATCATGTCCGGCAACGCCAGCACGACGACGTACGTATCGGCTGCCGCAAACGCAACGGCGATCGAAGCCAGCGTGAGGCGGGTCCTCGGGGTCACGGCTTCGTGATTTCGATCTTCTCGCCGTATTTGTCCAGGGTGACGTCGTAGCTGCTGGTGGCACCGGAGTAGAACGGGCCGGTGATGGTCGCCGAGATCAGCTGTTTGCTGCTCTTGTCGATCTTGAACGTGCTCGGGAAGCTCTGGTCGGCCGGGGCCTTCGGGAAGATGCCCTGAAGAGACTTGCCCTCGACGGAGCCGGTGACCTCGGTGAGGACCTTCGCGCCGTCGCGGGTCTCGCCCTTCACCTTGGCGTCCTTGAGCGTCGGCAGGACCGCGGTCAGGCCCTTCGCCGGATCGAGCAGGATCGCGGGGTCGGGTGCGCCGAGCCCGGCCAGCTGGGTCGGCGTGAGCTCGATGTAGCTGGGGGAGAACGACACCTTGGCGTAGACCTTGCTTCCGACCGCCACCACGTCGGCGTCGATCGGGGAACCGGACGATCGCACGGTCAGCTTGCCCTTGAACGCAGGCGCGTGCGTCGCGACGCCGTCGCCGCTGGCGAGCGTGTTCCCGCTGTCCGGCAGGTCGCGGCCGGTCAGCACGATGTGCACGCTGGCGGCCTCGTCGATGGTCTTCTTGACGTCGGTCAGCAGCCCGACCGCGTCTGCGGTGGGCTGGTTCCCGCCGGTGTCCTTCTTGTCGCTACAGCCCGCCACCGCAAGTACCACGACCGCGCACAGCGCGAGCACTCTCTTCACAGAGGTCAGCCTGCCAGATCGGGAGCGCATGCAGCGATCGGCTGAGCAACCGGTACGCCGGATCCGTCGCGCCGCATGTCGACAGGTGGCAGCTCGACCGGTGCACCACTGTTCGCGCTGGCCTTCACCGGCGCCGTGCCGACGTACCCGAGCAGCAGGCCGTCCTCGCCCTTCAGCAGCCGCTGGCAACGCACACCGCCGGTCCCGCGGCCCTTGCCCGGGTACTCGCTGAACGGCGTCACCTTCACCGCGCCGACCTCGGTCCCCGGCAGCGCGGACGACGAGCCCGCGATGGTCACGACCTGCGCCTCACGCGCGGTGTCCACGGCACCGAAGAAGACCACCTTCGCCTTCGCGGCGAGCCGTACGCCGGCCATACCGCCCGCGGTCCGCCCTTGCGGCCGCACGGCCGACGCTGGGAAGTGCAGCAGTTGCGCGTCGGAGGTGATGAAGCACAGCTCCTCGTCACCGGTGGTCAGCTCGACCGCTCCGACGACCTCGTCGCCGTCCTTGAGACCGATGATCTCCCACGAGTCGCGGTTGCTGAGGTGATCCGGTACGACGCGCTTCACGACGCCACCCGCCGTACCGAGAGCGACACCGACCGAGTCCGGATCCATCGTGGTCAGAGCCAGCGCCTTCTCGCCCGGATCCAGCGACACGAACTCCGCGATCGGCGCGCCACCCTGCAGGTTCGGCGCGTTCGCGGTCGTCGGTACGGCGGGAAGGTCGAGCGACTCGAGCCGGATCAAGCGGCCCGCGCTGGTGATCACGCCGTACTGCCCGCGGGCCGTGCTCTTCACCGCGGACACGATCGCGTCGTGCTTCGCGCGCGAGTCACTGGGACCGAAGGGCTCCACGCCGTTGGTCCGCGCGAGCAGCCCTGTCGAGCTCATCAGGATCCAGCACGGGTCGTCGCTGACCTCCAGCGGCACAGCGGCCGTCTTGGTCGCGCCGGACGACTCCAGCAGCACGGTCCGCCGCGGCGTCCCGTACGTCTTCGCGACCTCGGCGAGCTCGTCGGAGACCGTCTTGCGGAGCAGGGCGACGTCCTCGATGATCGCGGTCAGCGCCTCGATCTCGCGCTCCAGCTCGCCCTTCTCGGTCTCCAGCTCGAGCTTGGAGTACTTCGTCAGCCGGCGCAGCGGCATGTCCAGGATGTAGTTCGCCTGGACCTCGGACAGGTCGTAGATCTCGATCAGCCGGGCCCGGGCCTCGGCCGAGTCGTCGCTGCTGCGGATCACCTGGATGACCTCGTCGATGTCCAGGATCGCGATCAGCAGGCCGTCGACGATGTGCAGCCGGTCCTGGGCCTTCTTCCGGCGGAACTCGCTGCGCCGGCGGGTCACGTCGTACCGGTGCTCGAGGTAGACCTCGAGCAGCTCCTTCAGGCCGAGGGTGCGCGGCTGTCCCTCGACGAGGCAGACGTTGTTGACGTGGAACGCGTCCTCGAGCGGGGTCAGCTTGTAGAGCTGCTCGAGCAGCGCCTCGGGGACGAAGCCGTTCTTGACCTCGATGACGAGCTGAGTGCCGTGAGTCCGGTCGGTGAGGTCCTTGACGTCCGCGATGCCCTGGAGCTTCTTGCTCTGCACCAGGGTCTTGATCTTCTCGATCACCTTCTCCGGACCGACGGAGTACGGCAGCTCGGTGACCACGATGCCCTTGCGGCGCGGAGTGACGTTCTCGACGCGGGCGGTGGCGCGCATCTTGAAGCTGCCGCGGCCGGTCGCGTACGCGTCCTTGATGCCTTCCAGGCCGACGATCTTGCCGCCGGTCGGCAGGTCCGGCCCGGGGATGAACCGCATCAGGTCGTCGAGGTCCGCGCCCGGCGTCTTGATCAGGTGCCGGAGCGCCTGGATCACCTCGACCAGGTTGTGCGGGGCCATGTTGGTGGCCATGCCGACCGCGATCCCGGCGGCGCCGTTGACCAGCAGGTTCGGGAAGGCGGCCGGCAGGACGTACGGCTCGGTCTCCTGGCCGTCGTAGTTCGGTTTGAAGTCGACGACGTTCTCGTCCAGACCGGTCGTCATGGCCATCGACGGCGGCGCCATCCGGCACTCGGTGTAGCGCATCGCGGCCGGGCCGTCGTCGAGGGAGCCGAAGTTGCCGTGGCCGTCGATGAGCGGCACCCGCATCGACCACGGCTGGGCGGTCCGGACCAGGGCGTCGTAGATCGCGCCGTCGCCGTGCGGGTGGTACTTACCCATGACCTCACCGACGACGCGGGCCGACTTCACATGGCCGCGGTCGGGGCGGATGTTGTTCTCCGCCATCGAGAACAGGATCCGCCGCTGGACCGGTTTGAGCCCGTCCCGGGCGTCGGGCAGCGCCCGGGAGTAGATCACCGAGTAGGCGTACTCCAGGTAGCTGGTGCGCATCTCGTCGGAGACGTCGATGTCGAGGATGTGCTCCTCGAAGTCCTCGGGTTCGGCGGTGCTGGTACGGCGTGCCATGCGGGTCTACGAACTCCTCGATCAAGCGGTACGGGCGCCGCGACGGTCCGGCGCCGTACCTATTGTCCCTGCTGGATTGCGTTTTGCCCGGCCACGACCCGCAGGAGGTACGCAGTCGGGGCCAGAGCGGACCCTACCGCCAGCGTCAGACAAAGTCCGCCGATGCCCAGCAGGATGCCCCACGGCACGGTGATCGGTACGTCGGCGACGCCTGATGTCATCGAATGTCGTACGAGAACACCGACCGTGATCGTGATCGCGGCCCCGAGACTGAGAGCGACCGCTCCGACCAGCGACGACTCCCAGAGCACCATGCGCCGTAGCTGCGCCGGCGTCGCACCGAGCAATCGCGAGGTGACGAACTCGTGACGGCGCTGCAGGCTGCCCATGAGGAGCGTGTTGGCGATCGCGATGGCGCTGTAGAGCGCGGCCGGGCCGAGCAGCATGACGAGCCCAAGCCGGTTCCCCTTCCGCAGACCCTCCGCCTGGTCGGCCTCCCAGTCGGTTGCGAGTTGCGCACCGGGAATCCGCTGCACGAGATCGGCCGGAGCAACCCCGTCGGCGGGCAGTACGAAACTCCGCTCCGTCCGGGCCTGCGGTGCGTGTTCGCGCGCAAGTTCGAGCGGGATCAGGAACGACGGGTTCACCCCGAACGCGTCCTTCACGATCGCGACCACTCGAAGCTTCACCGGCTTCCGGTCGGGGAAGACCACCGGGACCTCGGCGCCGACGCGATAGCCCTCGAAACCCGCCATCTCCTTGCTGACAGCAACCGTATTGCCGGTCAGCTCGCCGAGATCACCGGACCGAACGGTCAGGTCCCGGGTCTGTGACGCGATGACCGGATCGATCCCCTCCGCATCCTCGAGTTCCGCGTAGTCGGCCGCGACCCGCACCACCTGAAGAGGCACACCCGCATCAACCGCCTTCACCCCAGCGCGGTCAACGGGTGCGGCGCCGGTGACGACGATCGGCGCCCGGACCGCGTCCGGGATGGTCGCCGCCGCACTGTCCGCGGCAAAACTGAGGCTCAGCACCATGGACCCGGCGATCGCCGAGATGGCGAGGATCGGCGCCGCGAGGGACGCGCTCCGCCGCGGTGCCGCGAGCACGTTGCTCCGCGCCAGCCGCCCCGACACCTGCGTCCACGCGACGAGCGGCACTGCCCACACCCGTCCGACCAGCGGTACGACGAGGGGCGCGAGCAGGGTCAGCGCGATCACCATCACCATCGGCGTGAACATCGCGAGCGGTACGGCGCCCTCACCGCTGGACGGCCGGATCAGGGTCAGCATGGTGATCGCGCCGGCCAGGAACAGCAGCCCGAACACGACCCGCACCGGCCCGATCCGCGGCGGCTCCAGTGAGGCCTCGCGCAACGCGTCGATGGGACCGACCCGGCCTGCCCGCCGGGCCGCCGAACGCGCACCGAGCATCGCGACCAGCAACCCGGCCCCGACGGCGATCGCCAGCGGAACCCACGGTGACGCCGGCTCCAGCTTCACGGGTGCCAGCTCGGTGTACGACGCCTTGCGCAGCAACAGCGGCGTCGCGAGTTGAGCCGCGATCGCACCGGTCAGCGATGCGGCGAGCGCGACCGCGACGGCCTCGCCGAGCACCATCCGGCGGATCTGCCGCGGCGTCGCTCCGATCAGGCGCAGCAGCCCGTACTCCCGCCGCCGCGACGCGACGGCGAATGCGAACGTGCTGGCGATCACGAAGACCGTGATGAACCCGCTGATCGTCCCGACCATGCTGAGCACGGTCTGCAAACCGGACACGTCGGCGTCCGACAACGGCACCTTCACGTTCTGGGGCGCCGTACCGTCGCCGCCGAGCGTCGTGACGCTGATGCTCGCGGAGGCCGGGCCGTGGTAGGCGATCGTGGCGGCCGTCGCGGTCGCGGCCAGCCCGAGCAGGAACACCCCGACGGCGAGCGCCACGAACGATCCGGCATACAGCGAGCGGTGACGTCCGACGGTCTGCCGGCTGAGGAAGAACATCACCGCTCCAGGTCGCTCATCGCCGCCGCGATCTGCGCGGGCGTGGCGCGATCGAGGTGGCCGGCGAGCAGCCCGTCGGACAGGAACAGCACGCGCTCGGCGTACGCGGCCGCGACCGGATCGTGGGTCACCATCACCACGGTCTGGCCGACGCGGTCGGTTGCCTCCCGCAACAGTCCGAGGATCTGCCGGCTGGTGCCGCTGTCCAGCGCGCCGGTCGGCTCGTCGGCGAAGAACACCGACGGCCGCGTGATCAACGCCCGCGCGATGGCGACCCGCTGCTGCTGCCCGCCGGACAGTTCCGCAGGTCGCCGCTTCGCCTTGCCCTCCAGGCCGACTTGTTCCAGCACCCGCTGTACGTCGTTCCGCGCCGGGCGGCGACCGGTGAGACGCAGCGGGAGCGCCACGTTGTCGTACACGGTCAACGACGGCAGCAGGTTGTACGCCTGGAAGACGAAGCCCATCTCGGCCCGGCGCAGTTTCGTCAGCTCTACCTCGTTAAGCCCGAGCAGGGTGACTCCGTTGAGTACCACGGTGCCTGTGGTCGGATGGTCGAGTCCTGCCGCACACTGCAGCAGTGTCGACTTGCCGGAGCCGGACGGGCCCATCACAGCGGTGAACGAGCCCCGCGCGAAGTGGTACGTCACCCCGCGCAGCGCGTCGACCGCTCCAGCCTTGGAGCGGTACGTCTTGGTGATGCTGTCCAGTAGCAGCGCAGGCGGCCCGGCCGGTGCGGTGTACGGATAGGTGGGCGCAGTAGCGGTCATAGTCCCAGCAAACCCGCGTACGGCGTTCTGGACCCTGGCCCACAGGGGAGACCTGCAGTAGCGCGCACGCTACCGCCCAGCAGCCGGTACCCGCTTAGGGTTGTCGCCATGACCGTGTGGGCCGCATTGGCGTCGCCGCGCTACCTCATTTCGTCGTGGCCGTGGCGGAGCTATGCGTACCTGTTCTCGTCCGTGCCGATGGGTGCGGTGTCGATCGTGGTGCTGGTCGGGCTGGCCGGGCTGAGTGCGTTGCTGAGCCCGATCCTGGTCGGGATCCTGATGCTGGCGGCGTTCCCGCTGCTCGGCGCGGCGATCGGGTGGATCGAGCGACGGCGAGCAGGGCTGATGCTGGTCGAGGGCATCAAGAGTCCGCACGCGAAACTGCCTGCCGGACTGACGTCGCGGGCGAAGCTGACATACCGCCGGCGCGAGCAGGCGTCGATGCGGGCCCTCGGGTACGGCTTCGTGCTCGGGGTGTTCGTCTGGCCGTTCAGCGCCGCGTTCGCGGGGATCAGTGCGACGGTCCTCCTGATCACGATCGCGGCGCCGATCATCGCGGACGAGGACCAACTGGGTATGGGGCCGTGGACGCTGGACTCGGCGCAGGAAGGATTCCTGTTCCTCGTCCTGTTCGGGCCGGTGTTCTACGTGGTCAGCTCGTACCTGCTCGGGGTGATCGCCGGAGCGGAGGCCTCGCTGGCGAAGGCGATGCTCGGACCGCGGCAGGAGGAACTGCAGCGGAATCTCGCCGAGCTGCGGCGTTCCCGGCTGGACCTGGTGGACGCGTTCGAGACCGAGCGGGTGCGGATCGAACGGCATCTGCACGACGGTGTACAGCAGCGGCTCGTCGGGCTCACCATGACACTCGGTCTGGCCGAGCTGGACCTGCCGGACGGCGAGGGCCGGCGGTTGGTGGTGAAGGCGCACGGCGAGGCGGAGGCTGCGTTGGCGGATCTGCGGGCCGCTGTACGAGGCATTCATCCGCGGGTGCTGGTGGATCACGGGCTGGAGGCCGCCGTACGGGAAGTTGCCGATCGGATGCCGCTGCCGGTGACGCTGCAGTTGTCGATCCCGACGCGGCTGCCGGGGCCGATCGAGGCTGCGGCGTACTTCGTCGTCAGTGAGGCGCTCGCGAACGTCGCCAAACACGCGCAGGCGTCGACGTGCGAGGTGACCGGCTGGGTGGACCGCGACCGGCTCGTCATCACGGTGCAGGACGACGGCATCGGTGGCGCGCAACTCGGTGCGGGGACGGGTCTCACCGGGTTGGTGACGCGGTTGGACGCTCTGGGCGGCACACTCGACGTCGACAGCCCACCCGGTGGGCCGACCCGACTGAGGATGGAGTGCCCGTGCCGACTCGGCGACTGAGCATCGTGCTGGCGGAGGACTCGCTGCTACTGCGGGAGGGGCTTGCCAGCATCCTGGATCGCGCCGGGCACGAGGTACGGGACGCCGTGGGGGACGGGGACGCGCTGCTGGCCGTCGTACGCAAGGACCCGCCGGACATGGTGATCACCGACGTACGGATGCCGCCCGGGCACAGCGACGAGGGGTTGCGGGCCGCGGCTGCGGTCCGGGCGGAGCTGCCCGCGATCGGGATCCTGGTGCTGTCGCAGTACGTCGCGGACGCGTACCTCTCGTCGTTGCTGGAGACAACGACCGGCGGGATCGGGTACCTGCTGAAGGACCGGGTCGGGCACGTGACCGAGTTCCTCGAGTCGCTGGACCGGGTCGCGGACGGCGGGACCGTGGTCGACCCCGAGGTGGTGCGGCAGCTGCTGGCGCGGCGGCGGAACGACGGGCCGCTGTCGGCGCTGACGCCGCGCGAACTGGAGGTGCTCGCGCTGATGGCGGAGGGCCGCGTCAACGGCTCGATCGCGGAGCAGTTGGTGGTGAGCGAGGCCGCCGTCCGCAAACACGTCGGGAATATCTTCGCCAAGCTGCGGTTGGACGAAGGGTTGGACCGGCGCGTTTCCGCAGTGCTGACGTATTTGAGGGGCTAGTCATGGACGAGGCGATTCGTAAGATCCTGGCCGAGTGCGACACGTGGGCCGTGGTGGGGTTGTCGAACAACACCGGCCGGGCGGCGTACGGCGTGGCGCGGTTCCTGCAGAGTCATGGGAAGCGGATCGTGCCGGTGCATCCGGCGGCCGAGACGGTGCACGGGGAGCAGGGGTACGCGACGCTTGCGGACATCCCGTTCCCGGTGGACTGCGTGGACGTGTTCGTGCGGTCCGAGCTGGCCGGGGAGATCGCGGACCAGGCGGTGGGAATCAAGGCGAAAGCGGTGTGGTTCCAGCTCGACGTAGTGGATCAGGACGCCTACGCACGGACGACGGCCGCGGGTCTCACGATGGTGATGGACCACTGCCCGGCGATCGAGTGGGGACGTCTCGGACCGATCTCTTCCGAAGGGCTCTGATGTTCACGATCGACACGTCCACCGGCTTCGGCAAGCGGATCGCACGGCAGCTCGCCGACGAGCGGGTGGTTTGGCTGACCACGGTCGCCCCGTCGGGCACGCCGGCGCCGACGCCGGTGTGGTTCCTCTGGCACGACGACGAGATCCTGATCAGCAGCGAGCCGAACAAGGCCAAGCTGCGCAACATCGCCGGCCATCCGCAGGTCACGGTCAACTTCAACGCCACCCACACCGGGGGAGACGTCGGCGTCGTCTCCGGTACGGCGGTGATCGACCCGGACCCGATCAGCGGCGACGCGCTGGCGGCGTACAACACGAAGTACGCCGCCGACATCGCCGGCCTCGGGATGACGCCGGACCAGTTCCACGCTGCTTACTCGGTCCTGATCCGGATCACCCCCAGGAAACTGCGCGGTTTCTAGTCCGGATATCTAGTTGAGGTAGCCCTCGACGGTGTCGCCGGAGCGGGCGGCGGCGTCGTCGGGGTTCTCGCCGAACTCGCGCTTGGCGCGGCGCTGGCGGAGCAGGTCCCAGCACTGGTCCAGCTCGACCTCGAGCGCCCGGAGCCGGGCATGCTCGTCGGTGTCGTTCACCTGTCCCGCCGCGTGCTTGGTCCGCAGCTCATGCTCCTCGGCCACCAGTTCGTCGATCCGGCTGAAGATGCTCTTGTCGTCGCTCATGAGGAAACGGTACGCCCGTCGGGAAGCGTCGAGCGTGACAGGAGCTCCGTCACCACCAGGATCGCGATCGCCTCGGCCGCGACCAGGCCGATCAGTACGACGAGTTGGAGCGCGGCTGCCTGGGTCGGTGAGGCCCCGCCGAGGACCATGCCGACGAACGCGCCGGGGAGCGTGACGAGGCCGACGGTGCGGGTCTGGTCCAGGGCCGGCAGCAGGGCATCACCCGCGACCGGGCCGACCACGAGCTTGAACGCGTCCGGTTGCAGCAGCCCGATCGACAGTCCCGCCTCGAACTCGCCGTACCGGTTGCCGTATTCGCTCAGCACCCGGCGCCCGGCGAGGGTGGTCGCGGTCATCGCGCCGCCGACGATGATGCCGCCCATCGGCAGGATGCTGGCCGGGTTCCGCGGTACGACGCCCGGCAGGATCAGGAGCATCAGTACGGCGAACGCTCCGCTCCCGATCGCTGCCGCGCAGTACATCCACTGCCGCGGGACGACGACGGTGTGCTGGAGCCGTCGCGTGCTCGTCACCGTCGCGACCACGAACATCAGCAGCACGAACGCGATCGCGCCGAGCGTGTGCTGCAGCGCGATCCCGACCACCGCTCCGACCGCGGCGAGCTGCACGACCGCACGCAGCGCAGCGGTGACGATGCCCTTGTCGTGGCGGAGCCCGGCGTACCGCGAGGCTCCCACCCCGATGGCGATCAGCAACGGCAGGACGACAACGGCGGCCCAGCCGAGCCCGGTGTGGAACGACATCGCTTACTTGAAGTCCGCCTCGTCGTACGTCTGCCCGCCGGTCCCGCTCTCGACCTTCGCGGCCTCGTCCGCGCGGAGTTCGACTCTCCGGATCTTCCCGGAGATCGTCTT
The DNA here is from genome assembly GCF_004366005.1 of Kribbella sp. VKM Ac-2566. NCBI lineage: Bacteria > Bacillati > Actinomycetota > Actinomycetes > Propionibacteriales > Kribbellaceae > Kribbella > Kribbella sp. VKM Ac-2566. The sequence continues at coordinate 563,231 of NZ_SODT01000013.1, forward strand.
CGGCAGCTCGGCGAACTCGATCCGCCGGATCCGCTTGTACGGCGCCAGGTGCTCGCGGCAGAACGCGAGGATCTCCCCGGCGAGCTCACGCGACGGTTCGTGGCCCGCGGCGAGAACGACGTACGCCTTCGGTACGGCGAGCCGCACCGGATCCGGCGACGGTACGACGGCCGCCTCGGCGACGGCCGGGTGCTCGATCAGCACCGACTCCAGCTCGAACGGCGAGATGCGGTAGTCGCTGGCCTTGAACACGTCGTCCGAGCGTCCGACGTACGTGATGTAGCCGTCCTCGTCCCGGCTCGCGACGTCGCCGGTGTGGTAGTACCCGTTCCGCATCACCTCTTCGGTGAGCTCCTGCGCGTCCCGGTACCCGCGCATCAGCGGGACCGGCGCGGGCGCCAGCTCGATGCAGATCTCGCCGTCGTCGCCGATCTCGTCGGTGGCCGGGTCGATCAGCGCGATGCTGTACCCGGGCAGCGGGCGACCCATCGACCCGAGCTTGACCGGCTGACCGGGCGGGTTGCCGATCTGGGCGGTCGTCTCGGTCTGGCCGTAGCCGTCCCGGATCGTGATGCCCCACGCGGTGCGGACCTGCTCGATCACCTCGGGGTTCAACGGCTCACCGGCCGAGATGCACTCGCGGATCCGGACCTCGACCGCGGACAGGTCCGCCTGGATCAGCATCCGCCACACCGTCGGCGGCGCGCAGAACGTGGTCACGCCGTACTCCTGCAGCACCTGCAGCATCTTCTCGGCGTTGAACCGCGTGTAGTTGTAGAGGAAGACGGTCGCGCCGGCGTTCCACGGCGCGAACACGTTGCTCCACGAGTGCTTCGCCCAGCCGGGCGAGGAGACGTTGAGGTGTACGTCGCCGGGCTGCAGGCCGATCCAGTACATCGTGGACAGGTGGCCGACCGGGTAGCTCACCTGTGTGTGCTCGACCAGCTTCGGCTGGCTTGTCGTACCGGAGGTGAAATAGAGCAGCAGCGAGTCGTCGGCCGCCGTATCGACGTCAGGCACGGGGCCTTCGTAGATTTCGGAGTCGGCGTAGGCGAGCCAGCCTTCCGTCGGCTCGCCGACGGCGACGCGGATGCAGTGGTCGGCGATCCCGGCGTACCGGCCGGCGTCTGCGCCGCTGGTGACGACGGCGCGGACGTTGCCGCGGGAGATCCGGTCCGCGAGGTCGGCGTCGGTGAGCAGGGTGGTGGCGGGAATCATCACCGCGCCGGCGCGGATGCAGCCGAGCATCGTCTCCCACAGCTCGACCTGGTTGCCGAGGACGATGAGCACGCGATCGCCCGGCTTCAGCCCGGCCTCGGTCAGCCAGCCGGCCACCTGGCGGGATCGCTCGCCCATCTCGGCGTACGTCCGCGAGGTGACCTTGCCGTCCTCCTCGACGATCGTCAGCGCCGCCACCTCGGGCTGCTCGACGGCGAGCGCGTCGAACCAGTCACGCGCCCAGTTGAACCGCTCGAACGCCGGCCAGTTGAAGTCCCGGTACGCCGTCTCGTAGTCGTCCCGATGCGCAACCAGGAAGTCGCGCGCCGTCCGGAACTCCCGGGTGACCTCCGAAGTGCTCTGCTCCGTCGCCATGCAGCGCACATTACCCATTCAGCGCGAGTACGGCTCCGGTCACGACGAGTGGCGTGAGAATCAGTCCGCGCCACAGGAAGGACCACCAGGAGATGTCCACGCGGGCGGCGTCACAGCGCGCCCGCCAGAGCAGCGTGGCCAGCGAGCCCCACAGGGTGAGCAGGCAACCGCAGTTGACGCCGATGAGCAGTGCGAGCATGCGGTGCGGGCTGTCCGCGGCGACCGGCTCCATGGCGAGGTACGCCGGGAGGTTGTCGAACAGGTTCGCTCCGAGTGCAGCGGTCGCGCTCAAGCGCAGCTCCGAGGTAGTGCCGGCGACCCGCCGAAGGAGGTCCTCGAGGCCGTGGGAGCTCAGGAGCCCGACCACGGTGAACAGCACCACGACGGTGCCGACCAGCTTGAACGGGATCAGCGACCACCTGAGCACGCTGCGCCGCCGTACGGCGAACAGGACGACCAGCGCGACCGCACCGATGCTCGCGGGCCAAGCCACCTCGATACCTGAGACGAACGCCGGGCCGAGCAGCAGGCAGACAGCCGCGGAGCCCCAGAACAGGACCTTGTCCTCGACCGCAGGTGTCGGCGGGACGATGTACCGGCGTGGCAGGTCGCGGTGGAAGAGCGCCGCGAGCACGACGACGGTGATGACGATCGCGGCGATCGCAGGGCGCCAGCTCACGGACAGATAGCTGACATCCAGCTTGCGGAACGGGTGCAGGGCGAGCAGGTTCGTGAGGTTGGACACCGGCAGCAGGAGGGACGCCGTACCGGCCAGCCAGACGGTGGTGAACGCGAACAGCTTCGGCGGGATGTCCAGTTGGCGGGCCATCGACAGCACCACAGGCGTCAGCAGGACCGCGCAGGTGTCCAGGGACAGCACGATGGTGAGGACCGTGGCCAGCGCGACGACCAGTAGCCAGAGACGCCAGACCCGGCCGCGGGCGAGGTGCGCGGCCTCCCGCGCCGCGACGTCGAACACCTTGGCCTGGTCGGCCAGCTCGGCGATGACGGTCACTGCGACGAGGAACACCAGCACCGGCGCGATCCGCGCGACCAAATTGGGTCCTCTCCAGTGGCTGTTTGAGTACGCTGTCTGGGTGCCGGACCAGTATGACCACGAGCCTCCGGACGGCTATCCGGCGGAGTACGAGGCCGATGTCGTCCTGCGGGACGGCGCGACCGCGCATCTGCGGCCGATCACGCCGGACGATGCCGCGCTGCTGGTGGCGTTCTACGCGCGGGTGTCCGAGCAGTCGAAGTATTACCGCTTCTTCGCCCCGTACCCGGAGCTGTCCGAGCGTGATGTGGCGAGGTTCACGCAGGTCGACTACCACCAGCGGCTGGCGCTGATCGTCACGGTCGGTGACGAGATGATCGGCGTCGGACGCTACGAGGGCACGGGCCGGCGTACGGCGGAAGTCGCGTTCCTGATCGAGGACGCGCACCAAGGACGCGGGCTCGGGCAGCTCCTGCTGGAGCATCTGGCGCAGGCGGCGCGGGAGAACGGCATCCACCGGTTTATCGCCGAGGTGCTGCCGGACAACCGCAAGATGATCACGGTCTTCACCGAGGCCGGGTACAAGGTCGCCCGGGAGTTCGAGGACGGCGTCATCATGGTCGAGTTCGACATCGCGCCGACCGACACGTCGTTCGGTGTGATGCAGGCCCGCGAGCAGCGCTCCGAGGCGCTGTCGATCGCGCGGTTGCTGACCCCGTCCTCGGTCGCCGTCATCGGCGCGAGCCGCCGCGAGGGCACGATCGGCAACGCGCTGCTGCGCAATCTCCGCGACGGCGGTTTCCCCGGTCGGCTGTACGCCGTGAACACCGATACGAAAGCGTCCGAGATCGAGGGCGTCCCGGCGTACCCGACGATCCGGGAGGTCGAGGACACCGTCGACCTCGCGGTGGTCGCGGTCAAGGCGGACATGGTCGCGGACGTCGTCCTGGACTGCGCGGCGAAGGGTGTGCGCGGGCTGGTCGTGGTCTCGAGCGGGTTCGCGGAGATCGGGGACGAGGGGCGCAAGCGGCAGCGGTACCTGGTGGGTCTCGCGCGGTCCTACGGCATGCGGGTGATCGGGCCGAACGCGCTCGGCCTGATCAACACCGCGAGCGGTGTCTCGCTGAACGCGACCCTGTCACCGCTGATGCCGAGCAAGGGCCGGGTCGCGTTCTTCTGCCAGTCGGGCGCGCTCGGTGTGCCGATCCTCGCCGACATGGTCGGGCGTGGTCTGGGACTGTCGAGCTTCGTCTCGGCCGGCAACCGGGCGGATGTCTCGGGCAACGACCTGATGCAGTACTGGTACTCCGACGAGGCCACCGAGGTCGTCCTGCTGTACCTGGAGTCGCTCGGCAACCCGCGCAAGTTCAGCCGGGTGTCACGCCGGCTCGCGGGGCGGAAACCGGTGATCGCGCTCAAGTCCGGGCGAGCCACCCAGGGCGTGCCGGTCGGACAGCTCGTCCGGCGCAGCCACTTGCCGCCGGAGAGCATCGAGTCGATGTTCCGGCAGAGCGGCCTGATCGGTGTGGACACCACCGGCGAACTGTTCGACGTCGCGCAGTTGCTCGCCCACCAGCCGTTGCCGAAAGGCCGCCGGGTCGCGATCGTCTCGAACTCGGACGCGCTGACGCTGCTCGCGCTCGACACCATGGCGAGCTGCGGCCTCGACGTCGCGGGGGAGCCGCGGAACCTGAGCGCCGACGCGACTCCGTCCGACTTCGGTCTTGCCCTGTCCGAGGTGTTCGCCGACGACAAGGTGCACTCGGTCGTGGTGATCTACACACCGCCGGTGCAGTCGAACGGCGGCGAGGTGGCGCAGGTGCTCGCCGCGGCCGCCGCGGGCTCGGACAAGCCGGTGGTGTCGACCTTCCTCGCGTCCCGGAGCGTGCCCGCCGAGCTGCAGGTGCCGGACGAGGACGGCGGTGCCGCGCGCGGCTCGATCCCCTCGTTCCTCAATCCGCAGTACGCCGTCGGCGCGCTGGCGAAGGCGACGCAGTACGCCGAGTGGCGGCGCCGGTCGGACAGCCGGATCCCGGACCTGCCGGACATCGACACCGCCGGGGGAGAAGACTTCGTCGAGCAGTTCCTGCAGCGGCACCCGACCGGCGCGGACCTCGACGAGACCGACCGGCAGCGGCTGCTGGCCTTCTACGGGATCTCGGTGCTGCCGGCGTTCCCGGTGCTGTCCGCGGACGAGGCCGTCGACCGGGCCGCGGACCTGGGGTTCGAGGTGATCCTGAAGGCGACCGCGGAGCAGTGGCGGATGCGGCCGGACCTCGCCGACATCTGGCGGCACATCCACGACGAGGACGACATGCGCGCGGCCTGGGCGGAGATGACCCACACGTTCGGGGTCGCGTCGGATCCGGGGCGGGCGCAGTTCGTCGTACAGAAGATGGCGCCGCCCGGCGTACCGGTGGTGATCTCGACGATCGAGGACGTGTCGTTCGGGCCGGTGGTGACGTTCGGGCTGTCCGGCGTCGCGACGGATCTGCTCGGCGACCGCTCGTACCGGATGCCGCCGCTCACCACCCGCGACGCGGCGGAGATGGTGCGCGAGGTGAAAGCCGCGCCCCTGCTGTACGGCTACCGCGGCTCGGATCCCGTGGACATCCCGGCGATCGAGGACCTCCTGCACCGGGTGTCCCGCCTGACCCTCGACCTCGAGGAGGTCGTCCGCCTGGACCTCCGCTCAGTCCTCGTCGCCGCCCAGGGCGCCACCGTCCTCGACACCAGAATCCGCATCGCCCCGAACGAGAAGCCCCGGCAAGACACCCCCGCCCGCCGCCTCACGTAAGCCCCGCAACGCCTCTCCCCGAACTGGTTTGGGGAGGGTTACCCACCCGGATCGAGCAGTAGGGCTCCCCGGTCCCGGTTGAGGGCCTCCCCGAACTGGTTTGGGGAGGGTTGTGCCGGGGTTGGCAGTGAGGGCCGGGGTTGTGGGGGACGTGCTGGCGGCGGGAGCTAGGGGCGGGTGTAGATGCTGTTGTCGCGGTTGAGGAGTCTCCCGTCGACCAGGCCTCGGCGGAGGGCGGCGTGGTCGGGGTGCCAGCGGTTGAGGATCTCGTTGACCTCGGACTCGGGGTACGAGCGACCTACCTCGAACGACTGGACGAGGTACTCGAGGACGATCCGGTACTTGTCCGGGAACGTCGGGAAGTGGGTCAGCCGCCCGTCACGGATGAACGACTTCAGCACGTTGTCCCGAGCCGGATCGGGATCCAGCGGAACCCGCTCCGGACGGCTCTCCCGTACGGCGTCCTTGAACGCGGCCTCGTCCGCCGTGAACCCGTCCCGGCTCGCCGCGATCAGTCCGCCCTTGGTCAGCCGCTGCAACGCCTTCACCACGACAGGTGCGGGGAGTCCGGTGCTCCCGGCAACCTGCTCGGGAGTGGAGGCGCCGAGGACGATCGCGGAGTACGTCCGCAACCTCGACGGTTCGGCCAGCAGACCACAGAGCTGATCGGTGTTCATCCCTTCACGCTAACGCTCACCGCAACCGGATTAGGATCTTCGGCATGCAGCCCGGCCCGCAGAACGCGATTACCGATGTGCCTGGAATCTCGGTCGGACAGGTCGAGCGCCTGGACCCGCCGTACTTGACCGGTACGACGGTCGTGCACGTGCCGGGAACGGCTGTCGCCGGGGTCGATGTCCGCGGTGGCGCGCCCGGCACCCGCGAGACGGACCTGCTCGCGCCGGTGAACTCGAACGGCGGCGTGAACGCGATCGTCCTGACCGGCGGCAGCGCGTTCGGGCTCGACACGGCCGGCAGCGTGATGCGCTGGCTGGAGGAGCGCGGCGAGGGTGTCCGCGTCGGTCAGGGCGAGTACGACGTGGTGCCGATCGTCCCGACCGCGGTGATCTTCGACCTCGCCCGCGGCGGCGACTTCAAGGCACGGCCGGAGCCGTCCTGGGGAGCTGACGCGATCGCCGCCGCCACCGACGGTCCGGTTGCCCTGGGCAACCACGGTGCCGGGGCCGGTGCCCGGGCCCGTTCATTGAAGGGCGGCGTCGGCTCGGCGAGCGTCCGGCTGGACGACGGTACGACGGTCGGCGCGCTGGTGATCGTGAACGCGGCCGGCTCCGCGGTCGATGCCGACGGCAACCTGTACGGCGCCCGCCTCGGACTCGGCGACGAGTTCACGCACCTGCGAACGCCGGTCGAGCCGCCGCCACCCGCGGCGCCCGGCCGCAACCTGATCCCGGGCCCGGCAGCGACAACCGGGATGACAACTGGGATGACAACCGGGATGAACACCGTGATCGCGGTCGTCGCCACCGACGTACCGCTGGACAAGGCCGCGACGCAGCGGATGGCGATGGTCGCGCACGACGGGCTGGCGCGGGCGATCGACCCGATCCACACGCTCGTCGACGGCGACAGCATCTTCGCGCTGTCGACCCGGTCGACGGACGAGCCGCGGCTGAGCGTGACCGATCCGCTCGCGCTCGGCCAGTTGGAGACCGTGTACACCGCGGGCGCGCGGACGCTGTCGCGGGCGATCGTGCACGCGATGCTGAACGCGGAGTCGGTGGAGACCCCGGGTGGGACGATCCCGAGCTACCGCGACGCATATCCGTCAGCGTTCCGCACCGACTGACGTACGACTTGGGTCGTACGTCGTACCGGTCTAAAGACGACGACAGGACCGATCCGCGGGCCGACGATCGCGGGCGGTGATCGCGAAAGGCTCTGGGCATGAACTTTCAGAGTCCCCAGTCGCAGGTTGTGTTGAGTGGGCACGGCCTGGTCAAGCACTACGGCAGCGTGGTCGGCCTGGCCGGCGTGGACGTTGCCGTCCGGTCCGGCGAAGCGCTCGCGGTCATGGGCCCGAGTGGCAACGGCAAGACCACCCTGCTGCACGTGCTCGCCGGCATCCTCACGCCGGACCAGGGCGAGGTCTGGCTGGGCGGTGAACGTGTCGACCAGCTGAACGACGCCGCTCGGACCGTACTGCGCCGTCGCCGTCTCGGTTTCGTGTTCCAGGACAACCAGTTGCTCGCCGAGCTTCCCGCCGACGAGAACGTCGCCCTGCCGCTGATGGTCGACGGTCTGAGCCGGCGCGAGGCGATCGGACGCGCGCGGACGATCCTCGCCCAGGTCGGGCTGGCCGCTGAGGTTGGTCGTCGACCGGGTGAGTTGTCCGGCGGTCAGGCGCAGCGGGTAGCTATCGCGCGGGCACTGGTCGGCGAGCCGCAGGTGGTCTTCGCCGACGAACCAACCGGCGCACTGGACGCGGCCACCGGCTCACAGGTCATCGACCTGCTCGTAGGCGCCGCGACCTACCGCGGTGCCGCAGTAGTAGTCGTCACCCATGACAATGCTGTAGCCGCCCGCTGCCACCGGGCCCTCCACATCGTTGACGGCCGAGTCAGCGACGCCATGGGAGCCGTGCGATGAACCCGATGACTGAACTCGGCCTGCGGTTCGTACGACGTCCCGGGCCCGGCGGACGTGCCGCCAACCTGGCCGCCTTCGGTGCGACTGCAGTGGTCGCGCTGCTGGTCACGTTTCTGATTGCCGGTTCGCTCGGGTTGTCGCACCGGTCGGAGCGGATCGGGTGGCGGAGTGCGGACAAGGCTGATCCGACAACCGCGATCGGCTCGCTGAACCTGGACGACGACCAGCGGGCCGACGGTCACCGCCTGAGCGTTCTCGACCTCGCGGTCCTGCGCCCCAACGAGCTCGCACCACCACCGGGCCTCGATCACACCCCCAAGCCCGGTGAGGTCTTCGTCTCGCCGGAGGTCGCGAAACGCTGGTCCAGCCTCAGCAAGCAGTACGGCGCAGATAAGCCGACCGGGGTGATCAGTGACAAGGGTCTGTCGTCGCCAGAAGAGTTCATCATCATCCGCGGCGTCCGGACGATCCCTTCCGACCAGCACCCGCAGTACGTCAGCAGCTGGAACGAGAAGGTGTGGGACAGCCGTATGGCCGGACTGCTCATCGCAGTGGCGTTCGGCATCATCCTGGTGCTGTTCCCGATCCTGAGCCTCGTCGGACAGGCCGCTGGTGTCGCAGCCAAGCGCCGCGAGCACCGACTGGCCGCACTGCGTCTTGCTGGTGCAACCCGGACCCAGGTGCTCTGGCTGAGCGCAGTAGAACAAGCCGTGCTCGCTGCGGCCGGTGCAGTCGTCGGCCTGATCGGCTACACCGCTCTGAGTCCGCTGATCGCGCAGATCCCGCTCGGCGGCGGACGCTGGTACGTCGGTGACATCACGGTCCAGTGGTGGACGGTCCTCGTCGTACTGGTCGCCGTACCCATCCTGTCCGTCATCAGTGCACTCATCGGCCTCGGACGAGTCAGCATCACCCCACTGGGCGTCGTACGCGGCCAAACCCGCAAGGGCTTGAGCGTGCTGCGTATCGGGTTGCTGGTCATCGGTCCGGTGATGCTGGCGTACTACGGGATGCGGGCGGCTGTGCTGCCGTTGCTGATCGCTGTCGGCTTCGCGGCGCTCGCCGTACGCGTGGTCGGACCGTGGGCGGTGCAGCTGGTGGGCAAGGCGATGGCGAAGGCGGCAAACGGACCTGTGACGTTGCTGGCCGGTCGGCGCCTGGTAGACGACCCAAAGGGTGCTTTCCGGCCTGTGGCCGCTCTAGTACTGTCCGGTTTCGTCACTGGGTTCATCTCGGTGTTCATGCCCACTGGCGAAGACGATCCGTCCTTCAACGACCTGCGGATCGGTGTCGCGTTGCTGCTCTCACTGGTCTTCCTGACCGTGGCTGCGTCGACGGCTGCGGGAGCAGTGGGTACGGCGCTGGACCAGGCAGCTCCTGCACGGGCGCTACGGCGGTCCGGCGTTCCGCTGTCGGTGATCGAGCGAGCAGCTCGCGTCGCGGCCGTCCTACCGGTCGTCGGAGTCGGGTTGCCCGTCGTCGGGTTCGGCGCGCTGTGCGGACTGGCGTTGAGTGGCGGAAAGGTGATGACCGAGGGGAGTTCCGGCGTACTGCTGCTGCTCGGGCAGGTCGTCGCAGGGCTCGTTCTGGTCACCGTCGCGGGCGCTGCCGGAGCACCGGTGCTGCGGAAGGCAAGCGCGAACTGATCGCGGTTGTCCACAAGGGTGAAAACGCTCCCGGGCACGATCGTGCGAGGATGAGTGCATGCGTGACCTGAATACACCGGAGCTCGCGGATGCGTCGGCGGACCTGCGCGACGCCATCGATCGGTGCGGCTACTACCCCGATGTGGTGACCGACTCGCTCGAGGTGGCGATCGCCGGCGAACCGATCCGAGCCTACGTGCTCCAGCACGAGCCGACGTTCGACCGCGACGAGGTCCGGCGGCACATCACGATCCTGGCGCTCACCCCGACCCGGCTGATCGTCGGGCACACCGACGAGCACGCCGCGGACGAACTGATCCGCGCGCCGTACGCGTCCACGTCGACCGAGGCGATCCCGCTGCACCGGGTGAACGCCGTCGTCGTGAACCGCGTCGTACCGAACCCGGCGGGCTACGCCACCGGCAAGGCCGACCCGGCGGTCGCGGGCAGCGGTGAGGTGGTGCTGACCATCGGCTGGGGCATGGTGAACCGGATCGACCTGGAGCCGGCCGTCTGCGCGGATCCGAACTGCGAGGCCGACCACGGCTACACCGGTTCGGTCGCGGCCGACGACATCTCGCTGCGGATCAGCGCCGCGGCCGACGGTCCGGCCGGGATCCAGCAGGTGCTCGAGTTCGCGAAGGCACTCTCGTTCGCGACCACCAGCAGGTAACGCCGTGATCCAGCCGATGTCGCCGCAGTACGGCGGCGGCGCGCTCGCCGACGTTCTGCCGTCGGTGGCCGGCGCGCTGTCGGTGCCGGGGGAGACCAACCTCCTCGGCCTGCCGCCCGCCTCCCGGTACGCCGTCCTCCTGCTCGACGGACTCGGCTGGAATCTCCTTCAGCGGTACGGCGACGCCGCGCCGTACCTGTCGTCGCTGACTCCCAGGAGTCTTACCGCTGGCGTGCCCTCGACGACCGCTGTCAGCCTCACGAGCCTCGGCACGGGTCTGCCGCCAGGCGCGCACGGCATCGTCGGCTACACGTCGATCGTCCCGGAGACCGGCGCATTGCTGAACGCGCTGTCCTGGGACGCGCCGGTCGACCCACGACGGTGGCAGCCGCACGGGACCGTGTTCGATCGGGTAGCTGCAGCAGGTGTTGCCACGCGCAACGTGAGCAAGGCGCGCTTCGACACGTCAGGGCTCACGGCGGCCGCGTTCCGGGGGAGTGCACACCGCGGCGCCGACACTGTCGAGGACCGTCTGGACGCGACCCGTTTCGCGAGTCGTGAAGGGCAGTCGTCGCTGGTGTACGTGTACGACTCGCAGCTCGACTACATCGGCCACCAACAGGGCTGCGACTCGTGGCAGTGGCAGAAGGAACTCGCGGCGGCCGACACGTTCGCTCAACAGGTCCGGTCGGCGCTGCCGCGCGACGCCGTACTGCTCGTCGTCGCCGACCACGGCATGATCGACGTCGCCCCTGAGCACCGCGTGGATCTGGACGCCGAGCCTGCACTGACCGAGGCAGTGACCCTCATCGGTGGGGAGTCGCGTTTCCGTCACCTGTACTGCGTTCCCGGCGCGGAGGCCGACGTACTCGCCGTCTACAGGGAACGGCTGGGTGAGAAGGCGCTCGTACTGTCACGCTCTGAGGCGATCGCGCGTGGCTGGTTCGGTCCGGTCGTCGAGGACCGGGTATCACCGCGGCTGGGAGACGTCATCGTCGCAGCCCTCGGACCGGTCGCTCTGGTGGCCAGCCGCCGTCACGCGCACGAGGCCGATCTGATCGGCCTCCACGGTTCGCTGACTCCGGACGAGATGGAGATCCCGCTGCTTGTCGACGCGGGGTACTAGAAGCTCCAGACGTCCCAGAAGAAGCTGGTGGTGGCGGTCTTGGCTTCGCCGTCGCGGGCGGTGACAGTCACCTTGTACCGACCGGCGCCGGGCGTCAGCACGCCGGTGATCCAGCCGCGCTCGGCGTCGATGGTGAGGCCGGGCGGGAGACCGCTCGCCGAGTAGCTGATGTCACCGGTGCCGCCGGTGCCCTTCAGCAGCAACGGGACCGCCGGGATGCCGCCGACGCCGAGCTGCTCGGGCGGCTGGGTGACCGAGATCGCGCCCTGCGGCTGCGCAGCCGCCGCACCGACCGCCTCGGCCGCGTCGACCAGCCCCTCGCCGTAGTACGAGTTGTTCCCGGCGGACCCGGAGCACTCACCGGAGGCCGCGGGCGGGCACGCGAGGTCGTTGGCCTGCTGGGCGAGCCGGGCGCGGACCTGGGACGGGTTCAGCTTCGGATCGACGCTGCGGAGGAGGGCCGCGACACCGGCGACGTGCGGCGACGCCATCGACGTACCCTCGAGAATCTTGTAGCCGCCGCCCGGCACCGTCGAGTACACCGCCTGGCCCGGGGCGGCGAGGTTGATCTTGTTCTCGCCGAAGTTCGAGAACGGCGACTTCGCGCTGGTCGGGTCGACCGCCGCGACCACGACCACGTTCGGCAGCTCGTGCGGAAGGCTGAGGCAATCGTTCGTGACGGGGCGCACGGTCGCGGTCGAGTCGTCGGGGCTGGACTCGTCGGCGGTCTTGTTCGCGAGGTCGTAGTCCTCGTTGCCGGCTGCGGCGACGTTCACGACGCCCTTGCTGTCCGAGTACGCGACGGAGCGGCGTACGGCTTCGAGGATCGCGTCCTGGTCCTTGTCGCTCGGGCAGTTGAACAGCCACGGGTCGACGTAGTAGCTGTTGTTCGTCACCGAGACGCCCTTGTCGGCCGCGAACATGAACGCGCAGACCGTGTTCTCCGGGAAGAACAACTGGCTCCCGGCCTCGGCCACCCGGATCGACGACACCTTCACGCCCGGTGCGACCCCGACCATCCCGATGCCGTTCTTCGCGCCGGCGATCGTGCCCGCGACATGCGTGCCGTGCTCGCCGACCGGCCGCCACGCGCCGGGCCGGGTGTCGAGCTTGCCGTACGCGCAGGACGCCGACTTGGCCGCGTCGAAGTTCGCCTTGAGATCTGGGTGCTGGTCGTCCACACCCGTGTCGAGCACGCCGACGGTGACGCTCTTCGAGCCCGGGTTCTTCGCCCAGGCGCGGTCCGCACCGATCAGGGTCATGTCCGCGCGGTCGGTCTCCGGCTGCGCCGTCGGGGTCTCCGCGACCGCAGGCGGGACCGCTGGGTTGCTGACGTCCGGTGGGAGGTCGGAGGTGCGAGTGGCGCCGGCCTTCTGCACGCCCTCGACGCCGCGCAGCTTGTCCGCGAAGTCGGTCGCCGTCGAGTGCGCCACGATCACCCCGATCGCGTCGTACGTCGCATAGACCGTGCCGCCGTTCTGCGTGATCGCGCCGGTCACCTTGCCGGTTTGGTTCGGCGCGGTGATCACGAAGTACGCCCGGAGTCCCGCCTCGGACCGGGTCGGCGCCGCACCGGCCGGAAGGGTGGCGGTGGCGACCACAAGACAGGCCGCGAGGACGAGGAACAGGGCTTTGCGCACAATCCATTCAAGCTGAACGAAGGCTCAAAACCCAACCCACCCCTCCGACACACCCCGGCGTGCACCCCGACGTGCGGAGGGGACCTTTGACTTGGCAGGATGTTCGCCCGTGGCGGAGCTCCTGTATTTCACCGGGACCATGGACTGCGGCAAGTCGACGCTGGCGCTGCAGATGGATCACAACCACAAGGCACGCGGGAGGGTCGGGAGGATCTTCACCAGCCACGACCGGGCGGGGGAGTCGGTGCTGTCGTCGCGGCTCGGGCTGTCCGCGGACGCGGTCGAGGTACGCACGGACTTCGACTTCTGGGACTACGTCGTGAACGAGCTGACGGCCGGCGGCCGGATCGACTACGTGGTGTGCGACGAGGCGCAGTTCTACAGCCCGCTGCAGATCGAGCAGCTCGCACGGCTGACCGACGAGCTGCAGATCGACGTGTTCTGCTTCGGCATCCTGACCGACTTCCGGGCCACGCTGTTCCCGGGGTCGGCGCGGCTGGTGGAGCTCGCGGACCGGATGGAACTGCTCCAGGTCGAGGCCTTGTGCTGGTGCGGTGAACGGGCCACGCACAACGCCCGTACGATCGGTGGGGAGATGGTGACCGAGGGCGAGCAGCTGGTGGTGGGCGACATCGTGTCGCTGGACCACGAGGTCGCGTACGAGGTGCTCTGCCGCCGGCACCACCGCCGCCGCCTCACCCAGGCCCGCGCCCGCGCCACGTTGTCACCCGAAGTCCTGCCGTTCGGAGGAGCTGCGTCATGAGTCCGTTGATCACCGTTGAGGAGCTGCGCGCGCTGGGCACTGCTCCGGTGCTGGTCGACGTCACCTGGAACCTGGCCGGCCCGCCCGGCAAGGAGGCGTACGACGCCGGCCACCTGCCCAGGGCGTACTTCGTCGACCTCGACACCGAACTCGCCGCCGCCCCCGGCCCCGGCCGCCACCCGTTGCCCACCGCAACGACTGTCACGGAGACCTTCCGCCGGATCGGCATCAGGTCCGCCGACACTCCGGTCGTGGTGTACGACGCCGCGAACTCGATGTCCGCGGCCCGTGCCTGGTGGGTGTTCAGGTACTTCGGGCTGACCGGCGTACGCGTTCTCGACGGTGGGCTGGCCGCGTGGAAGGCCGCCGGGGGAGAGGTCACCGCGGACGCACCGGCTGATGGCGCCGGTACCTTCACCGCGACACCCGGCCACCTGCCCGTGCTCGACGCCGACGGCGCGGCCTCGGTGGCCGCGAAGGGCATCCTGCTGGACGCACGCGCACCGGAGCGGTTCGCGGGCGAGGTAGAGCCGATGGATCCAGTGGCCGGCCACATCCCGGGGGCCGTCAACGCCCCGACGACCGCGAACGTCGACGAGACCGGACGCTTCCTCCCACCCGCCGACCTCCGGGCCCGCTTCACCGCACTCGGCGTCACCCCGTCGACCGAGACCGCGGTCTACTGCGGCTCCGGAGTAACCGCCGCCCACGAAGCCCTCGCCCTGGAATCCGCCGGCCTCCCCGCGACGGTCTACATCGGCAGCTGGTCCGAATGGATCACCGACCCCACCCGGCCAGTGGCCACAGGCAAGGACTGACCGCTCACCAATCCACGGGCCCGAGGCGGTCCTCGAACGTACCGGTGGGGCCGTCCGGGCCGAGCGTGGCCATTCGGACGATCACGTCGGTGCCTTCGGTGACGGTCAGCTGACCCTTGTGGTTGTTCATGTCGGTGGCGGCGAACGTGTGCTTCGCGGTCTCACCGGGCGTGATGGCGTTGAACTTGATGGTCGGCAGCGCCTGCGCGTACCTGACCGTGAGCATGTTCAGCGCCGCCTTGGACGAGCTGTACGCGAGTTCGTGCATCTTGGAGACCGGCTGCTCCGGGTCCTGCACCACGCTGAACGCCCCGCCGCCGCTGGAGACCATCACCACACGTGGGTTGCCCGCCGCTTGCAGCAGCGGCAGGAACGCATGCGTGACCCGCACCGGCCCGTACACGTTGGCGTCGTACACGGCATGCAGCTCGTGAGCTGTCGCCTCGCGCGGGTGGACGGCGTGCCCCGGCGCGCCCGCGTTGTTGATCAGTACGTCGAGCCGTTCGGTGTGGCTGGAGACGACCTGCAGGGCGCCGGCGACGGACTCGTCGGAGGTCACGTCCAGCGGAACCAGCACCGCGTCCACACCGTCGGCCGCCAGCTTCTCGACGGCCACCCGCCCGCGCTCCTCGTCACGCGAACCGAGGAACACCTTCCAGCCCATCTCTCCGAGCCGACGGGCTGCTTCGTAGCCGAGACCCTTGTTCGCCCCGGTGATCAGAACGGTGGTCCGCTCCGCGTTCGTCATCATGTACCTCCTGTGGAAACGACTGTTCGATCACGAGACGCCGCCGTGGTCTCGCACGTGACAGCCGGTCTCCGTGAGGTGAGTCACGTGCACGGGGGACGAAAGGGTTGACTTCGCTCTGGTGCCGCGGGATGGTGTGCGAGCAATCGATTTCCCACCTCACACCGCCCCTGGGAGTCAGTCGATGATGAAGCGATCCACGTTCCTCCGCGCGGCCGTCGGGGCCGGGGTGCTGGCCGCTGTACCGGGCCGTGCCGTCGGGAGTAGCCAAGCTGTGCTCACCAACAAAGTGGCCGATCTGACCGGACCTGGTCTGACCGACCGGTTCCGGATGGCCGCGACCGACCTCGGGATCCCGGCGCGGACGCCGGACGGGCGGCTGCTGTTCATGTTCGGCGACACCTTCGAGGAGGCGCGCGTCGGCGGCGGCTGGTGGCGGTCACCGGTCGCGCTGTGGTCGACGACCACCGACCTGAACGGCGGCGTGACATGGTCGGGCGCGGTCGGAGGCGCCGCGGCGCAGCAGCTGTGGGACTACCCGCACGACAATCCGACGTTCTCGACCGTGCTGCCCTCGGACGTGATCACGATCGGCGGGTCGATGTACCTGCACGCGATGGTGAACAAGGGCCTCGGAAACGTCGTGTGGACAGAGATCTGGCGCTCGGACAACTCCGGTGCGAACTGGTATCACACCGGCGCGAAGTTCGCCCCCGACATCGACGGCGGGATGTTCCAGCTGCTGACCTGGGGACTCGGCAACGACGGGTACGTGTACGTCTACTCGACCGGGTTCCAGCGCAACAAGCCGATCATCCTCAAACGCGTCCGCCAGGAGCAGATCGCGAACCCGGCAGCGTACGAACCGTGGGGCTACCGGGACGGGGGCTGGGCGTGGGGCAATCCCGCGACGCCGATCCTGAACGGGAGCTTCGGCGAGATGAGCCTGCGTCCGCTCGGCGGCAAGTGGGTGCTGACGTGGTTCAACGCCGGCGACTACCGCATCGACGGCATGATCATGGACACGCCGACGTCCAACCTCTACACGGCGTACCGGCAGACCCTGATCTACGGCGGCGCGTGGGGCTCGGAGGACGGCAACCATGTCGCTCAGCTGTACGGCGGGTATGTCATCCCGGGCTCCACACTCTCGGACATGCACCTGTCCGTGAGTCAGTGGAACACCGACAACGGCTGGCCGTACCGCGTCATGCAGTTCCGCGTCCGAGGCTTCGGCTAAAGCTCGAGCACCATCGTGTCGGAGGTGCCGACAACGCCGACCTTCCGGAACCCCAACGACTCGTAGAGCTTTCGCGCCGGGTTGTCCGGATCCACGCTGAGCGAGAGCTGCCCGTACGACGCTGCACGCGCCTGCGCGATCACCTCGGTCAGCACGCCCCGCGCGACCCCGCGCCGCCGGAAGGCGGGGGAGACGCCCAAAGTCAGCTCGGGTACGTCGTCCGCGACGTACCCGTACCCGGGCCGCTCCGCGGTAAGACACCGCGCCCACGCCGCACCGGCGGGGGAGCCGTCGACCTCCGCAACCACCCCGAAGTCACTCGCGCGCGGCCACCCGTGGAGGTATCGCCACGCGTGATCGTCGCCCCGCGCCTTTGCCTCGTCGTACCAGGGAGTCCCGTCCCAGTTGCAGGCCTCGAGCAACATCTCGATCAGGAACGGAAGGTCGGCAGCGGCCGCCGCGCGAAGATGCATGCCTCCATCCTTCCGCACACCGATCACCCGCTCCATCGGTTTACCTCGGCCCTGCGACCCCGATCAGGTTGCCCTCAGGGTCGGTGAACTGACCGACGACGAGCTTCCCCGGTACGCCGTCAGGCCCGAAGACCCGCTGCCCACCGAGTTCCTCGGCCTGCGTGAGAGCGGCCCCGACGTCCTCCACTCCGACGTAGAACAACACCTTCGGCCGGAGCGACGCGCCACCCCCGACGCCTCCGTTGAGCCCCGCAATCTCGGCCCCGACGAACCCGTACTCGCCCGTCTCCGACACGTGCTCGGAGACGGTGTCACCAAGCTCGAACGTCCACCCGAACAGGTCGCCGTAGTACGCGCGCAGCTTGCCGGGATCGGCCCCGATGATCTCGAAGTGCACCAGCTGGTTGGCTGATTCGGCCATGTGTGCCTCCTTCATCTTCTTCTTGTTTTACCGGTACGTCGGAGCGCCCGGCAGCACCTCGACCTGTTGCTCAAGCGTTATCGCACAAGTGCCCGGTGAGCTCTTGAGTTAGTAACACGCTTGGTTTAACTTACTCGGGACCTGGCCGGTGTGTGGCTCAGAGCACATCGGCGGCATCCGGAAACCTGAGGAGTTCCGATGACGAGAGTGAGCAGGTGGAGCCGTTGCGGGGCGGCCCTCGGCGTGATTGGGCTGGTGCTCGCGGCGGGGTGCGCGAAGGGTACGACGCCCTCGTCGTCCACCGGCGCCGCCGGCGAGATCGACGAGAAGGCGCCGGTTACCATCACGATCGGGGACCGCCCGACCCCCGACAAGCCGAACGACATCAAGGCGTTCGAGCAGAAGATCAAGGACTTCACGGCGAAGTACCCGAACATCACGGTGAAATCGACCGAGACCAAGTGGGAGGCGCAGACCTTCCAGGCCCAGGTGGCCGGCGGGACGCTGCCGACGGTGATGAACATCAGCTTCACCGAGCCGGCCAACATGATCCCGAACAAGCAGCTCCCGGACATCACCGACGAGCTGAAGCTGGTCGACCTGACCAAGGACCTGAACCCGAACGTCCTGAAGATCGTCCAGGACGCGAACGGGCGGATCTACGGCGTACCCATCGATGTCTTCTCGGTCGGCCTCGCCTACAACCGTGCTCTGTTCAAGCAGGCCGGCCTGGACCCGGACAAGCCGCCGACGACGTGGGACGAGGTCCGCCAGTACGCCAAGCAGATCGCCGACAAGACCGGCAAGGCCGGGTACGCACAGCTGACCACGAACAACACCGGCGGCTGGATGCTGACCACGATGACGTACAGCATGGGCGGCACGGTCGAGAGCCCGGACGGCAAGAAGAGCACGTTCAACGACGCGCCGACCAAGAAGGCGCTGCAGCTGCTCAAGGACATGCGCTGGACCGACAACTCGATGGGCAGCAGGTTCCTGTACAACCAGGAGGAGGTCCGCCAGGACTTCGCGGCCGGCAAGATCGGCATGGTCCTGCAGGCGCCCGACGCCTACGACATGAGCGTGAAGAACTTCGGCATGAAGCCCGCCGACTACGGTCACGGCGGTCTGCCGCAGGACGGCGGCCCGCACGGCACACTGACCGGTGGCTCGCTGAAGATGATCAGCCCGAAGGCGACCAAGAACGAGGTCGTCGCCGCGCTGAAGTGGATCAAGTTCGACCAGTTCGACAAGTACACGACCGAGTCGGTCGCGGTCCAGGACGCCAAGACCACGATCGCTGACAAGGGCTTCGTCGGCCGGCCGGGGATCACGCCGCTGAGCCAGGAGACCTACGACCAGTTCAACAAGTGGCGTGAGCCGTACGTGAACGTCCCGGTGAAGCAGTTCCAGGGGTACATCGACTCGACGAAGACGCTGAAGCTGCTGCCCGAGCCGTCGAACAAGGGCCAGGAGGTCTACTCGCTGCTCGACCCAGTGGTCCAGCAGGTGCTCACGAAGAAGGACGCGGACATCGACAAGTTACTGAGCGACACGGCCTCGAAGATCGACGCGCGTCTGGCTCGGTAGCCCAATGTTCCAGCAACGAACGGACAAGCCCGGCCGGAACGGTGCTCAATCTTGGGCCACCTGGTACCGCTCCGGCGGGCTGAGCGCGGTCTTCTTCGCCCTGCCCCTGGTGCTGATCTTCCTGTACTTCTCCTGGGGCCCGATCGTCCGCGGCCTGGTGCTCAGCTTCCAGAAGAACAACCTGGTCGCCCCGCCCGAGTGGGTCGGGATGTCGAACTTCAGTTACGTGCTGACCGATCCGCAGCTCCCGCAGGCAGCGCTCAACACGCTGTACTTCTGCCTGCTGGCCCTGATCTTCGGCTTTCCGGTGCCGTTGTTCCTGGCCGTCTTCATCAGCGAGCTGCGCAAGACCGGTTGGCTCTACAACGTGCTCTCCTACCTGCCGGCCGTCGTACCTCCGGTGGCCGCGATCCTGTTGTGGACGTTCTTCTACGACCCGAGCGGGGCGGGCGTGTTCAACTCGATCCTCGGCTGGTTCGGGCTCGGGCCGTTCGCGTGGCTGAACTCGCAGACCCTGGCGATGCCCGCGATCGTGCTCGAGGCGACGTGGGCCGGCGCGGGCGCCACGTCGATCATCTACCTGGCAGCGCTGACCGGCGTACGGACGGAGTTGTACGAGGCAGCCGAGCTGGACGGGGCGGGGATCTGGAGCCGGGTCTGGCACGTGACGCTGCCGCAGATCCGCGGAATCATCCTGATCATGATGCTGCTGCAACTGATCGGGACGTTCCAGGTGTTCACCGAACCGTTCCTGTTCACCGGCGGCGGCCCGAACAACGCCACCACGACGATCCTGCTGCTGATCTACCGGTACGCGTTCATCAACGGCGACTTCGGCGCCGCGACCGCGCTGAGCGTGCTGCTCGCGGGGGTGCTGTGCGTGCTGTCGGTCGTCTACCACTTCGTCACCCGCCGCTGGAGCACTACATGAGTCACGAGCGCGGAATCATCTCGACAGCCGACCGGCAGCGCGGCCTGATCCGCTACGGCCTGCCGACGATCCAGGTGCTGATCTTCATCGCTGTCCTGATCGCCGGCGTCGGGCCGCTGCTGTGGCTGCTCAAGTCGGGGGTCTCCACGAGCCAGGACATCCTGCGCGGCCCCATGCAGCTGTGGCCGTCGGGCATCCAGCTGAAGAACATCCCGGACGCCTGGAACCGCGTGCAGATCGGCGCGTACCTGGGCAACACCGCGTTCATCGCGATCGGTTCGATGATCTCGACCCTGTTCGTGTGTACGACGGGAGCCTTCGTGCTGAGCATCCTGCGGCCGAAATGGGGACCGGTCGTCACCGGCGCCGTCCTCGCCACACTCTTCCTGCCCGGTGTCATCTCGCTCGTCCCGCTGTACATGACGGTGCTGAAGATGCCGGTGCTCGGGATCAGCCTGCAGAACACGTTCTGGGCGGTCTGGCTGCCGCAGGCGGCCGGGGCGTTCAACGTGCTGGTGATGAAGCGGTACTTCGACTCGATCCCGCGTGAACTGATCGAGGCCGCCCGGATCGACGGCGCGAGCAACCTGAGGCTGTTCACGTCGCTGATCCTGCCGCTGTCGAAACCGATCGTCGGAGTCGTCGCGCTCCTGACCGTCATCGGTTCGTGGAAGGACTACCTCTGGCCGCTGCTCGTGCTGCCGGACCCACGGCTGCAGCCGATCTCCGTCGCCCTGCCGCGGGTGGCCAAGACCACAGAGATCTCCCTGCAGATGAGCGCGCTGTTCCTCGCGGTTCTGATACCTGTCGTGCTGTTCTTGTTGTTCCAGAAACAGTTCCTGCGCGGCGTGGGAATGGCCGGAGGTATCAAAGAGTGAATGAACTGAACGGTCGGCGGGTGCTGGTGACGGGGGCCGCCGGCCGGATCGGGCTGGTCACGGTCGAGCATCTGAACGAGTTGGGCGCCAAGGTGACCACGCTGTCGAACGTCGAGCACCCGGATCTGAAGGCGGACCGGGTGCTGATCGGCGATACGCGGTCCGAGACGGACGTGGCGCATGCCCTGGAGGGCGCGGAGTACGTCGTCCACCTGGCAGCGCTGCCGCACCCCTCGGCCGGTACGCCGTACGAGGTGTACTCGATCAACGTGGTGTCGACGTTCAACGTGCTGGCCCAGGCCGGTGCGCTCGGCATCGACCGGGCCGTGATCGCGAGCAGCATCAACGCGACCGGCGTACCGTTCAACCCGCACGAGATCCGGCCGCCGTACTTCCCGTGGGACGAGCAGGCGCCGAGCGATATCGCCGACGCGTACTCGCTGTCGAAGCAGAACGACGAGAACACCGCGCGGATGGCATGGCGGCGATGGGGGATCGACGTGGTCGCGTTCCGATTCCCCCACGTGAACTCGCCGGAGGTGCTGCAGGAGATGTCCGACCACGTCCGGGAGCATCCCGGAAGCGGCTTGCGGGAGGCCTGGAGCTACTTGGACACCCGCGACGCGGCGTACGCCGTCGAGCTCGGACTGACCGCGCCGTTGTCGGGCGCCCACACCTTCTTCGTGACCGCGAGCACCACCAACGCGCCGTACCCGACCGAGGATCTGCTGGACGCGTTCGCGCCGGACGTGCCGCGGTCGCGACGGTTCGCCGGTCGCGAGGTGCCGATCGACCTGACCGCCGTACGGACCGTGCTCGGCTTCGAGGCCCGGCATGAACTCGACCTACCCACCCTCTCCCTGGAGCACTGAATGCCCTCGAACTTCGACCAGCCGTGGCCCGTGCGGGACGACCTCCGGATCCGCGAGGTGAAGGCGATCGTCACGGCACCGCAAGGCATCCCGCTGGTGGTCGTGAAGATCGACACCACCGAACCGGGCCTGTACGGGCTCGGGTGCGCCACGTTCACGCAACGCTGGAAGGCGGTCCAGACGTTCGTCGACGAGCACCTGTCACGGCTGCTCGTCGGCCGCTACCCGGGTGACATCGGCGATCTCACCCGGCTGGCGTCGTACTCCGGGTACTGGCGCGGCGGACCGGTCACCAACAACGCGATCTCCGGTATCGACCAGGCGCTGTGGGACATCGCCGGCAAGCGCGCCGGCATGCCGGTGTACGAGCTGCTCGGCGGCAAGGTCCGTGCCGCCGCCGACACCTACATCCACGCCAGTGGCAAGACGATCGAAGACACGATCGACCACGCGCAGAAGCTGATCACGCAGGGCTGGCGGCACATCCGGCTGCAGATCTCGACACCGGGCGGTGGCGGGTACGGCGCTCCGCAGGTGCCGACGCTCTACCCGGACGCGCCGTACCGCAACGGCTGGTCGGCGCGTGACTACCTGCGGACCACGCCGGAGCTGTTCGCCGAGGCGCGGCACGCGCTGCCCGACAACATCGAACTGCTCCACGACGTGCACTCGCGGCTGACGCCGAAGGAAGCGGTGCTGCTGGCGCGTTCGCTCGAGCCACACCGGTTGTTCTTCCTCGAGGATGTGCTCGCGCCGGAGTTGTGGGACCGGCTGCCCGAGGTCCGGGCAGCCTCGCCGGTTCCGCTGGCCGTGGGCGAGCTCACGACGTCGTTCGGCGACGCGGTCCGGCTGATCCGGGACGGCGGCGTCGACTTCATCCGGTCGCATGTTTCTGATATCGGCGGCCTCACCCCGGCCCGCAAGCTGGCCGATCTCGCCGAGATCTCCGGCGTCCGGACAGCCTGGCACGGTCCCGGCGACACGTCGCCGATCGGCGCCGCGGCGAACGTCGCGCTGGACGTGACATCGGTTGCCTTCGGCATCCAAGAGGGGCACATCTACAACGAGGCGACGTACGAGGTGTTCCCCGGGACGCTGCGGATCGAGGACGGCTGGCTGCGGCCGAACGACGCGCCCGGCTGGGGAATCGACGTGGACCTGGACGCGGCGGCTCGTTATCCGGCGGAACTGTCCGGTCACGACGAGTGGGCGGCCGGCGTACGGCGCATCGACGGAGCGCTCGAAGCGCCGTGACATCGGGCGCCGGGCAGTACGATCACGGCCAGTAGGGACGAGACGGGAGGTGGAGATGAGCGATTCGGTCGAGGGACTCGCCGACTTGCGGCGCGCGGGCGCGAACCAGTACGACCTGGGCTCGTTCAACGAGGCCGTGATCATCGAGACGATCCGGCTGGCCGGCATCATCAGCCGGACCGAGATCTCCCGCCGTACCGGCCTGACCCAGCAGTCGGTGTCGCGGATCCTGCGTCTCCTTCTCCAGCAGGGGTTGCTGGTGGAGGAGGCGCAGGAGCGCGCTGAGCGGCTCGGCAAGCCGCGGACTCCGGTGCGGTTGCGGTCGAAGGCCGCCCATGCGGTCGGCATCCATATCGATCCCGAACTGCTCACCGTTGCCGTGGTCGACCTGGACGGCACGATCGTGCGGCGCGAAACGGTCGACCTCGCCGACGACCTCCCGGCGGACCAGTTGATCGACCTGACCGCGGCCACGGTGAACGCCGCACTCAGCATCAGCCAGGTCGACCTCGCGTCGATGCTCGGTGTCGGCGTCGCCGTACCGGGCCCGATCGACGCGGACGGGACCCTGCTCGCGCTGCCGTTGCAGCCGGCCTGGCGCGGGTTGAAGATCCGGCAGCTGCTGCAGCAGAAGCTGAACCATCCGGTGCTGGTGGAGAAGGACGGTACGGCGGCCGCGATCGGCGAGCGGTGGATCGGACGGTCGGCGCGGGCGCGGGACTTCGCCTACCTCTATCTCGGCACCGGCGTCGGCAGCGGCCTGATCCTGAACGGCTCGATCTACCGCGGCGGCACGGCGAACGCCGGTGAGTTCGGGCAGATCGCGGCGCTGCGGATGGGGGAGTGGGACCCGGACAACGGGCCGCGGATGGTGCCGGAGTGCAATCCGACGGCCTCGCTGCCGGTGATCGCGGGCGAGTTCGGGTACGTCGAGACCGATCCGGCCGCGACCGACGAGGCCAAGCGGTACCGGGCCGTGTGCAAGGCGGCGGCCGATGGGAATGCCGCGGCGGTGAAGGCGGTCACGCAGGTCGCCCGGGTGATCGGGCAGGGCGCGGTCGGCCTGGTGGATCTCCTCGACATCGACCTCGTGGTCCTCGGCGGGCCGGCGTACGGCAAGGAGATCTCGGAGATCCTGCTGACCGAGATCGGGCGCGCGGTGAACGCGCATCCGGTGGCCCGGGAGACCCGGCCGGTCGCGGTCGAGGAGTCGATGCTGCAGACCGACGCGGCCGCGGTCGGGGCGGCGTCGACGATCTTCCACGACGCGTTCACCCCTCGGGTCTCGGGATCGAGTCAGGCACGTAGGCTGCCCAAGTGATCGAACAGTGATCGAACCCCGCCCGCTGACGCCGGACGTCGAGCTCCGGATCGCGACCCTCGACGACGCCCCTGCCCTCGCCGACGCACAGATCCGGAGCCGCGAACATCTGCGGCCCTGGGAGCCGGTCCGGGACGAGAAGTGGTTCACCCCCGCCGGGCAGGCGGAGCGGATGACGTACCAGCTCGAGCGCTACAAGAACGGGCTGGTCGTGCCGTGGGTGCTGGCCTCGGACGATCGGATCGTCGGCCAGATCACGTTGAGCGACCTGGTCCCCGGCCCGTTCCGCAGCGCCGCCCTCGGCTACTGGCTGGCCGTCGACGTACTCGGCCGCGGCCTCGCCACCCGCGCCGTCGAGGCCGTCGCCGAGATCGCCGACACCCAGCTGAAGCTGCACCGGATCGAGGCCAGCACGCTCACCGGCAACGTCGCCTCCCAACGAGTCCTGCAGCGCACCGGCTTCACCCAGATCGGCATGGCCCCCACGTACCTCCACATCGACGGCCGCTGGCAGGACTGCAATTTGTACCAGCGCATCCTGAACTCTCGCGAGCCCGGCGCGTAGGTGGATCTCCAGGCCATCACAATCGCCGTCGGCGAGCGTGCCCACGCTGAGCCG
The DNA here is from genome assembly GCF_004366005.1 of Kribbella sp. VKM Ac-2566. Taxonomy (NCBI): domain Bacteria; kingdom Bacillati; phylum Actinomycetota; class Actinomycetes; order Propionibacteriales; family Kribbellaceae; genus Kribbella; species Kribbella sp. VKM Ac-2566. The sequence continues at coordinate 588,238 of NZ_SODT01000013.1, forward strand.
AGTCCTGCTCGGCACATTGTGATGGCCTGGAGATCCAGTCACCTCGGTGGGAGGCCGACGCCGCGCGACACATCCACGTCGTCGTAGCGGCCTTCGAGTACGTCGAGGAACTTCACCGGGCGTTGGAGGGTGGAGGCGATGTAGACGGCTCGCACTGTGGCGAGCGCGTCGATCGCGTCCTGGACCGTGATGGCGGGCGGGGTGCCGTCGGCGATCGCCTTGAGGATGTCGTCGTACTGCGCCTTGTGGCCGCCAGGGCCGCCGACGTCGACGGGCTGGTCGTCGGTGGAGCCGTCCACGTTCAGCCGGCGGAGGCGATCGTCCTCCACCTCGGCGCCGCCTTCGGTGCCGTGGACGGAGACCCGGGTACGGCCGCCGGGGAACGCCGCTGTGGTGGCGTGCAATGTGCCGACGGCGCCGCTCTCGAAGGTGATCGTGGCGACGACCGTGTCCTCGACCTCGATCGCGTGGTGGGCGGCCCGCAGCGCCTGGGCCTGGATGCTCACCGGGCGGCCCATGAACCACAGCATCAGGTCGACGGTGTGGACCCCCTGGTTCATCAGCGCGCCGCCGCCGTCCTGCGTCCACGTCCCGCGCCAGCCCGCGGACGCGTAGTACTCGTCGCTGCGCCACCAGGCCACCGTCGCGACGGACGACGTCAGCTGCCCGAACCGCCCGGCGTCGATCGCCTGCTTGACCACGGCGCTGCCGGCGTCGAAGCGGTGCTGGCTGATCACCGACGACAGCACGCCGTGGCTCCCGGCCCGGGTCGCTGCGGCACCAAGGCGCCGCGCCCGGACCAGGTCGACGTCGAGCGGCTTCTCGATCACGACGTGCTTCTTCTCGTTCAGTGCCTGCTCGGCCAGCGCCGCGTGCGTGCCACTGGGGGTGCAGATCGCGACGAGGGAGACGTCCGACCCACCCAGCGCCGCGGTCAGGTCGGCGTGCACCTTCGGCTCCGGCTGCCCGAGTTCGACCAGTTGTGCCTTGAGTGCCTCCGCGGCCGCGGCGTCACCGTCCACCAGGGCGGTGACGATCGCGTCCGGCCGTTCCGCGATGGTCTTGGCGTGGGTGCGGCCGATGATGCCGCACCCGACGATCGCGACCTGCTGTTGTGTGTCAGCCATCTCGCTCCTACTTCATTGTGAAGTTGGCTATCAGTTTCTGGTCCGCGGAGACGGTGAAGGTGTACGACGGCGCTGTCGACACCACGGTCCCGGCCACGATCCAATCCCGGAAAACGCTATCCGATCCTGGCGCTGCCGTCACGGTGACCTGCGCGCCGACTTCGTACGTTCCCGGCTCGGACTCGTTCCCGGTGATCTTCACGGTGCCGTTCCCGTTCGCCTGGACGGCGATGCTGCGCTGGACGACATTGATGACCATCACGTTGTGCAACGTGGCCGGTCCGCTGAGCGTGGCGCCGTTGTAGCGGGCGAGGTTCGTGGCCTCGACGTCTCCACTCACGACCTGCACGGTGTGCCCGTCGCCGCCGAGGTTGTCGGTGCCCAGGTTGAACGCGTCCACCTGCCCGGAGTTCACCACGAGGCCGTCGTGGAACCCGTACGCGAACACGTTGAGCAGCGTCAGCCCGCTCGCCCCCTCGACGGTGACGATCTTGGCGATCTTCCGCATGTACTTGTCGATGACGAGCTCGAAGATGCGACCCTCGTTCATCCAGTACGGCTGCTGGTACCCGACCCTGGTGACCGCGTTCCCGTTCGAGAGCACCCCCTCGACGCGGCCGCCGCGCCCCGGGCCGATCGCGATAGCGTGGTCGAAGAACGCGCCCGCGACCTTGCGGACCACGACGCCGTCGCCGCTGAGGTCGATGCCGTTCCAGGCGTTCGGGAAGCCGGCGTTGATGACATAGTTCCCGCCTGCGTGGCCCCGGACGGCGTACGGATAAGAGACGACGCTCTCGGCCGGGTTGTTCTGCGGGTAGAAGACCCGCAGCCCGCGGACGCCGGCGCCCTTCCCGGAGAGCGTCAAGAGAGCGGTTGCCGACGCTCCCGCGCCGCGTCCCTCGAACGCCTGCAAGACCGTCCCGCCGCTCGCCCCGCCCTGGTCCCGGTTCGGTACGGCGGAAGCACCGCGGAGCTCGACCTTCGCCGGAACGCTCAGATGCGCACCGATCCGGTACCAGCCGGCGGGCAGGTAGACGATCCCGCCACCCTCACGCCCGGCGCGATCGAGTACCTTCTGCACCGCACGCGTCGCGTCGGCGGCCGGCAGGTACCCGACCCCGTGCGGCGCCTCCACGACGTACAACTTCTGCACCGGCTTGGGGAGCGGCTTCTGCATGTACGTCGGGGCGCTGCCGGACATGCGGTGGATGATCCCGGATTGTGCGCCGACGACCTCCGTGCCGGTGATCTTCACGTAACCCCGCGAGTTGTTCGTGATGCCACCTTCGATGCGACCACCGGCGAGCGTCATACCCCAGCGGTCGTCCATCACGTCGACGAGCAGCCCGGTCCCGACCCGGCGTACGTCGGGTTCCAGGAAGCTGCCGGTGAACTGGGCGCGCTGGCCCGCGACGACGTGGATGCCGACGGCGTAGTCGGACAGCGCGATCCGGTAGAACTGGTCCCACTCGAGGTCGCCGAGCACCAGGCCGGTGCCGTGCGCCCGGGTCCACGCGTCGAGGGCGGCCCGGGACGGCGGGTGGAACGCGGCCGGCGCGGACGACCAGTACGAGTTGCTGAAGGCAACGTTCTCCCAGGTGCCGACGTCGGCGCCGTTGTAGGCGCGGGCGCCCTCGAACAGCGCCGTACCGCGAACGTTGCGGATCGTCGTCGACTCGTGGACCTGACCCGAGCTGGGGGCGTTGCCGTGGTCGTTCGGCATCGTGCTGACGCCGACGCCGCGGTACGAGTTCAGCATGGTGACGTCGGACACCGTCGCCATCATGTAGTTCTCGTTGCCGATCCACGCTCCGCCCGGGATCTCGAACGTGTAGTTGTACGGGACGGGAGTGCTCGCGCTCTGGTGCGGGTAGTACGTCGTCACGCCGAGAACGCCCGCACTGCCGCCGATCCGGAACAGGCTCGGCCCGTCGTCACCCGACGGCAGGTCGGCGACGATCACCGTGCCCGTGCCGAGCTTCTGACCGTGGTCACCACGCAGACTGCAGAACGCGTGCACCTCGATCGTGTCGGTCACCCTGTACTGCCCGGCCGGCAGCCACACCGTGCCACCGCCCGCATCCTGGCAGGCGTAGATCGCCTGCTGGATCGCCTTGGTGGAGTCCCGCCTGCCGCTACGGTCGGCGCCGAACTGCGTGGCGTCGAAGTCCGCGACAACGCCGTCCTCGGTCGGACTGCTTGTCGAAACGAGCCGCGGCGTCGGCGCCACGACCGGCGCCAGCCGCAGTTGCAACTCCTTGACGGCAAAGGAATCGGCCCCGGTCATCGCGACCCGGACGTACCGCGCACTGACCGTCGCGAACCGCGTCCTGCTGAACTGGTTGCCGCCCGGCGATCCGGTCCGGCCGACGCTCACGAACGTCTGACCGTCGTTCGACACCTGCACGGAGTAGTCCGGGGAGTACGCCTCGGCCCACTCGACCCGCACATCGTTCACGGGACGCGGCGCCCCGAGATCGATCTGCAGCCATGAGTCCGCACCACCGGTCCAGACAGTCTCGTGGTCGTTGTCGTTGACCTGAGCAGCCCCGGTCCCACCGCTCGCAGTCGCCGTACCGTCGTCCGCGAAGTTGGTGTCCACAACCGAGGCGGTGAAAGCGTCCAGCTTGGCCTGCAACGTGGTGAGCGCTTCCTTGACCTGTACGTCGGTGACGCCCGGAGTGGACGCGATCGCCTGAGCGTTGTCGATCGCGTCCTGCAAGATGGCGCGGCTGCCGACCGGGTACTGCCCGTCGCGCGTCCCTTCGCGGGCGGCCTTCTCGGTGCGGGTGACCTGACCGATCAGGTCGACGAGGCCCTCGGTGACGTCGAGCGTGGTCGCGACCTTGGCCACGCGTACGGCGGCGACCTTGAGATCGACCGCGCCGTCGCCGTTGTGGATCCGGAAGTCGCCGCCGTTCGAGCGGTTCGTCATCACGGCATCCGGCAGCGCGAATGTGTACGTCTTCCACGTCCTGGTGTCGTCGTACCGAACGACCTCGGAGTTCTTGAACTTGTCCGGGATCGTCTCGCCGGGGGAGTCGTAGTGCAGACCGAACTGTCCGCTGCCCTCGTCGAAGTAGTCGACGCTGACCAGCACGAGACCGCGGTTCTCGTACAGGTAGGTGTCGGCAACGTTCAGGTAGAAGAAGTTGGTGCCCGGCGCCGGCGCGGTGTGGTCGGTCTGCCAGTACGGGCGACCGTCCTGGACGCCGGTGATCAGGTGCGAGGCGTCGTCACCGGCGCGCGGGCTGATCCCGTTCTGGACCGGCGTTGCACCGAGCTGCACCGACGCTCCCGCCGTACTGATCCGCAGGCCGGCGATCGTGATGTCGGCGCTGCCGAACACGCGGACGTCGGCATCCCCGAGGCGGTTGGTGAACGCGATGCCGGTCAACGAGAAGACGCCGGTCTTCCACTGGCCGGTGTTCGTGAGCAGGACGTCGGTGGTGTCCTGCTGCGGGTCGGCCTTGGCGTCGTACTGGAGTTGGAGCGTGCCCGAGCCGCTGTCGAGATAGGTCACCGTCACCAGGACGTCGTCGGTGCCGATCTCGTCGACGTAGTCACCGTCGACGTCGAACTCCAGGTACCCGGTGCCGGCGGCCTGGTTGGTCTGCCAGTACGTGCGGCCTTGTTCGGTGCCGGTCCGGAGACCGGCGGGGTCGTCTCCGGCGGCGGGCTGCACGCCGAGCGTGGTCGGGGCCGGCCCGAGATCGGCACCGACCCCACTGGGATACATGGTGGCAGCGTGCGCCGAAGGTACGGCGAGAACGCTGGTGAGAAGCACGGCGGGAAGTATCCGCGCGAGAAAGCGTCCGGACATGCTGAAACCTCCAGGTGGCGGACCGGAAGATCAACTGCGCGGATAAGTTAAACCAAGCGTGTTACTTATTCAAGAGCCCGGCGTCGGGGCAAGAAGAACGCTGGTACGGCGGCCAGCACGGTGAACCCGATCGCCCACCCGAAGCTGTGCGCGTAGGCCGTCGACGCGTGGTGTCGGGTGAGCTGGCTCTGCAGTACGACGGCGAGCGTCGCGGCACCGAAGGCGCCGCCTAACTGCTGCATGATCCGCGTTGTGCTGCTGGCGTGCGGGATCTGCTCCGGCTCGAGGTCACGGAAGGCGCCCACCATCACCGCGAGATTGACCGCGCTCAACCCCGCGCCGCGAAGCACGAGCGCGGTCCCGAGTAGCCAGTACGACGCCTCCGCGATCGCGAACGGGATGGTTCCGAGTGCAGTCAGAACGATGCCGGCAAGGACGACCGGGCGCGGGCCGAGGCGATCCGTGAGACCCCCGGCGGTCCGCGCGAGCAGGCTCCCGATTCCTTGCGGTACAAGGAGCAGGCCGGCGGCAGTCACCGTCTCGCCGCGGGCCTGCTGATAGAAGAGCGGGAGAAGCAGCATCGCGCCGTACAGACCGAAGCCGGTGAGGAACATGAGCCCCGTCGACGCGGCGAACGATCTCGTGCGGAAGAGTGCCAGGTCGATGAGTGGCTCGGCGGCGCGACGCAGCACGAACGCTGTCAGCAGCAGCACGCCAGCGGCGAGCGGAAGGAGTGCGGCGGAGTGGCCGAAGCCGTGGTCGCCGACCTGGCTGAGACCGTAGATGATCGCGGCGAGCGCGGGGGAGACCAGGAGCAGTCCGAGTACGTCGAGCCGTGCCGCGATCGCCGGAGGGTCGGGCTTGAGTACACCTACGGCGAGGGCGATCGCGGCGATGCAGATCGGCACGTTCACGTAGAAGATCCAGCGCCAATTCAGGTGGCCGACCAGGACGCCGCCGATCACCGGGCCGAGAATCGGTCCGACCAACGCGGGCAGCGTGACGACCGCCATCAGCCGGCCGATCCTCCTCCGGCCGGCGGCGCGCAGCAGCAACGTCTGCAGGATCGGCAGCATCAGGCCGCCGCCCACGCCCTGGACGACGCGGAACGCGATCAGCGAGCCGATGTTCCACGCCGCACCGCACAGCATCGATCCCGCGAGGAACAGTCCGAGTGCGACGATCCACATCCGTTTGGCGCCGAAACGGTTCGCCGACCAGCCGGTGATCGGGACCGCCATCGCCAGCGCCAGCAGGTACGCCGTACTGACCCATTGGACCGTGGCGACCGAGGCGCGCAGGTCGGCACCCAGGGTATGGATCGCGACCGTGACGATCGTGCTGTCGAGCAGCGGGGCGAGCGCGCCGAGCACGAGGACGGCGGCGAGTTTCAGGACCGACCGGTCGAGGCGGTCCGTCTGAGTGGTCATCCGAGAGTCTCCTTAGAGACGTGACGTCTCTTACGCGTTCAGGGTAGGCTCGGATTATTAAGAGACGCAAGGTCTCTTCTGGAGGTTTCATGGAACGCCGCCGCGGTGCCGAACTCGAGGCCGTGCTGCTGGACGCCGCCTGGGCCGAGTTGATGGAGTCCGGCTACGCGCAGTTGACGATGGAGTCGGTCGCGGCGCGGGCGCAGACCGGCAAGCAGGTGCTGTACCGGCGCTGGCGGAACCGGGCCGAGCTGGTGATCGCGTCCATGCGGCACCACGCCGGCTCGATCGTCGAGAACGTACCGGACACCGGGTCGCTGCGCGGCGACGTACTCGGAGTGCTGCAGCAGATGGCCGACCGGTTCACCCAGCTCGGACCGGACACCATCCACGGGCTGATGGCCGAGGCGCCGGACCTCGATCCGGAGGTGTACAGCCGGATGACCGGCGTCATGGCGGCGATCGTGAAGCGGGCCGCGGAGCGCGGTGAGATCGCGACGGCCGACGTACCCGTCGTAGTCCTGACCGCACCCACGAACCTGATGAGGCACGAGATCTTCTTCAGCCACTCGCCAGTGCCGTCGTCGACCGTCACAGCACTGGTCGACGACGTGTTCCTGCCACTCGTGGGGTTCAGCCGGGAGACTTGAGGTGCCGCGGGACGGCGGTCATGATCCGGCCGAGGTCGTCGGTGAGCGCAGCGACCCGTTCGGCGCGGCCGTCGTCGTCGATGTAGACCATCACGGTGCGGACATCCGCGTGTCCCGACAGCTCCTGGAGGTCCTCGGCGCTGTGGCCGCGACGTTTCTGGTCGGTGATCGCGGTGGCGCGCAGTGAGTGCGGGCCGATCGTTTCCGGGCGGGGGATACCGGCTGCTCGGGCGAGGCGGCGGAGCAGCCGGGTGACGTCGTGGCGGTCGAGCCGGCCACCGGCGGCATCTGCGATGAGCGGGATCGGTCCTACACCGTTCCAGGCCGGTCGCGTCGCGCGGTACAGGTCGAGCAGTTCGGCCACTGTCGTCTCCAGTGGCACTCTGACCGCCTTGCCGCCCTTGCGGGTCACGACGAGCCACGTTCGCCGGCCCTCGTCCTGACGGTCGGTGTCATTCGCACCGCAGAGCTCGGAGACTCGCAAGGCGCCGGTATAGAGGAGACCGACGACCAGCGCGTCGCGGACATCACTCGCCGCCGCGAGCAACGCGGCGACCTGATCAGCGTCCAGGACACGCGCCGACGTGGCGCGGCGTCCGCGGTGGAACTTCGGCCGGTGGTCGTCGTCGGAGATGGGGGACACCACGGGCAGGCCCCAGCCGGCGGCGTACCGGTACAGGCTGGACAGCGTCGACAGGCGGCGCGAGACCGAGGACGCGGCCGCCCCCGCGTCCTGCTGACAGGTCAGCCACATCGTCACCTCGCCGCGGTGCAGGTCGAGGCCGAACCGCTCCCGGCCGAGCTCGCGGCGGGCCCAGTCGGCCCACAGCAGCAGGTCGTCGGCATACCCGATCCGCGTGTCGCGACTTGCCCGTCTGGTGCCGCCGAGCCACAGCACGACCAGTGCGGTCAGCTCGGGGCTCAGCACTTCGGCGAGCAGGTCGAGGCGGTCGACGGGAGCCGCTTTCCGATCGTGGAGTGGTCGTCGGCGACCGAGGACGCGGCGCACGGCAGCTTCCGTCGTCGCATCGGGCCTCGGAAGTTCGACGGCAGTCTCCGTCGGGCGGAACACGAGCGGCGCCGGCAGATCGTCCACAGGAGAGAAGCTAGCGCATAACGGGGATTATGCGCTACTTCAGTTCGGTTTCGTTCAGTCAAAAGTAGTAGACAGTAACCATACTCAAACCGGAACTTTATCGACGAAATCCATTAGAGTGGCGTCATGACGACGACGGAGGCGGAGCCCCTCGCGCGGACCCGGCCGGGACTGTGCGAATTCCCTGGGGTCAGTTGCGAGAACCCGAAGCAGGTTGATCCCGGCACGCCGGGGCGGCCGCCGAAGTACTGCGGCCGCGAAGGCGCAGGCGTCGACGGCAAGCCGGTCGTTCACAACAAGGCGAACGCGTGGGCCGCGAAGAATCGCCTGGCCAGGCAACCGGTGCGCCGTGATGCCGCAGCTGCCGGCTCCGAACCGGTGCCGGGCCGCGTGACGGCGGCCCGGATGACCCTCGAGCAGTTGATGAAGAGCAACCTGCCACGCTTGGTGGACGAGCTGGAGGGATACCTCGCGCAGCTGGCGGACGCAGTCCGCACGTACGGCGACGCGGAAGCGGTCGCGGCCGAGGTGGAGCAGTTGCAGGCGGAATCGCGTGCGGAGCTGGCCGACCTCGAGCGGCGGCGTGGGGAGGAAGAGCACCGGCGTCGAAAGGCGGAGCAGCAGGCCGCCGAAGCTGAGGACGCACGGGAGGAGGCCGACGAGGCTGCCCGGGAGGCCGTCGCGGCGCTGGACGAGGCTCGCGTCGATGTCGCGGTCGCCGAGGAAGCGGCAGAACGGTCTCGGCGAGAAGCAGCCGCCTTGCGTGAGAGCGCCGCCGCTGAGGTGGAGCAGCTGCGGCAGGAGATGGCGTCCGCCCGTGAAGCAGCAGCTGCGGAGGTCGAGCAGGTACGCGCCGAGACCGAGCAGCGGATCCGCGACCTTCAGGCCACGGCCGAGGAACAGGTCCGCCAGGCCCGTAGCGAACTCGAGGCCGCACGAATCGCCCAGGCCGCAGCCGAGGCCGAGCGCCACACCGCACAGGCGACCGCGGACCAACTCCGCACCGAGCTCCGCCAAGAGCGCGAGCAACACCGGGCAGAGCTGGACGCCCTCCGCACCGAACACCGCACCGACCGCGAACAGCTGCGAGCCGACCACCAGGCCCAACTGGCCGATGCCAGACGATCAGCCGAAGATCGCGTGGCCGCCCTGGCCGCCGCTCAACGAGCTGCCGAACAATTCGCCGAATCCCTCCGCGACCAGCTCGCCACCCGATCCGCCCCGCCGCCTGACTCCGAAGAGGTGACGGGCAGGTCCACGGCCACCGGCACGGAACAGGCAACCCGCGGGCACGACAAACCAGCCACACCCGCGGAGTAACCGCTGTGCCGCCGCCCCAGGAGCCTGTGCCGTCACCGCAGGAGCCTGTGCCGCCGCGGCAGGCGACTGTGCTGCCGGTGCGGCATCAGGTTGTGCTGCGCGCGGGGCATCAGGCTGTGTTGTGGGTCAGCGGAAGGCTTCGAGGTTGCGGGTGACCCAGTCGGTGAAGGTGTGGGGCGGGCGGCCCAGGACCTTCTCGACGTCGGGGCTGACCGCTTGCTCGGCCGGCGTGGGTGTACCGAGCACATCGAGCGTGGCCTCGACGACGGGCGCCGGCATGAACGTGAGCATGCCGGCCCGAGCCTCGTCCCGGCTCAGCTCCGTGAAGCTGATCGGCGTACCGATCACGTCCTGGATCACCGCCGCCTGCTGGCGCGGTGAGATGGCCGCGGGCCCGGTCAGCGTGTAGAGGGCGTTCGCGTGGCCGGCGTCGCGGAGTGCCGCCGCGGCGACCGCGGCGATGTCCTGCGGGTCGACGGCCGGTAGCGCGACGTCGGCGAACGGCGCGGCCATCGCGCGCCGGGTCCGGATCGACTCCGCCCACGCGAAGGCATTGCTCGCGAAGTTGCCAGGACGCAGGATCGTCCAGTCGAGATCCGATCCGGTCACGGCGTCCTCGTGCACCGAAGGGTGGCGCCCGGTGGTGACGCCTTGGGACGAGAGCAGGACGACGCGCGGTACGCCGGCGTTGCGGATCACGTCGACGACGGGCCGGAGGTTGCCGTCGGCAAGGAAATCGGCGGAGGTGAGTAGGAAGACGGCTTTCGCTCCGTCGAGGGCCGGTGCGAGGGTTTCGGGACGGGTGAGGTCGGCCTGGTGGCCGTCGCCGTGCCGCGAGACGGGGACGACGTCCTCGCCGGCGGCGGTCAGGATCTGGACGAGTGGGCGGCCTACGTTGCCGGTTGCTCCGGTGATCACGATCATGGTGATGACGCTACTGGCCTCGGGATAGTAGGTACCTAGAGGATAGTATTGGGTTTGTGAGCGAGAGCACAGCAGCTGATGTGGCAGTCGATCCCGTGCAGGCCTGCCCGATCGCGCCGGTCGTCGACCTGGTCTTCAGCCGGTGGACGACGCCGATCCTGTGGACGCTGAACGAGTACGGCCGGCAACGGTTCGTCGAGCTGGAGCGACGGATCGGCGTGATCACACCGAAGGTCCTGACGCAGCGCCTCCGTCAACTGGAACGCGACGGCCTGGTCACCCGCACCTACCACGCCGAGGTCCCGCCGCGCGTCGAATACGAGATCAGCCCCCTGGGCCGCAGCCTCGCGCCGCTCTTCCACTCCCTCGCCGAATGGTCCCCGAACCTCGCCAAGGTAGAGGCGGCCCGCGAAGCGTTCGACACCCACGAACCCGCCCACCGCCGCCCCTGACCCCGCCAGCCCGTTCCGCACGCGACGGGTTTTCCCCCGCGTGGTGGGTTCTCTGCTGATACACGAAGGGAGAACCCTGCACGCGACGGGATATCCGGCGTTGTGGTCAGGCGACGCCGACCAGGTCTCGGGTGCGGAGGGTTTCGAGGAGAGTCAGGAAGTGATGGGCAGCTTCGGGTAGGCGGAGGAGGCCGGCTTCGTGGTGGCGCCAGCCGTACTCGAGTTCGCCGTCGATGGTGCGCTCGTCCAGCGGTACGGCGTACCGGCTGAGCGTCACGCGGGCCGGTCCGGTCTGCGGGTGATGGTCGCCGCAGCCGCACTCGGCCGGGATGGTGATCGTAGTGAGGGCGTCGGGGGAGTAGCTGCGCAGGCGGAGCGTTGTGCCGCGGGCGGTGAACTGGACGATCGTGGCGTCAGGCAGCTGGACGAGCAGCTCGACCGGTACGGCGTACGAACCGGGAAGGAGCCGGAGACCACGGGACGCGAGCAGATCGGCGAGAGCCGGGAGATTCATGCGGATTCCTGTGAGTGCTGTGTGTCGGCGGGCGGGCCACGGAAAGGTCAGGGCCTCGTGCGCCGGGAGCCGGCGCGCGTCAGCGACAACAGCAACAACACAGCATCTGCATGCCGAAGATCATGACAGCACCCGGGGTCCACCACCAAACACCATCCGCGATGTGGGACAACTGTCCGTGATGTGTCAGCGAGGGGGCTCGACCCTCCCGCTGCCGGAGGGTCCATCATGCGGGGGTGCGAACAGATATCGAGACCCGAGGCGGCGAGCACTGCGAGACGACAACCCTGGGTGTGCTGCTCCGCGACGAAGGAGTGGAGCTGTCCGAGGCCATGCTCTTCGGACTCGGCTCCGGTCTGTCCTTCATCTATTGGGACAGCAAGAGCATGGGCTTTCCCTTCCTCGGAGGACGGGTGAAGCCGTTCGAGCTCACCAGGAACCTGGCCAGGACACTCGAGCTGGAGCTTCTGGTCCAGGAGACCACCTCGCCGAGGAGGGCCTGGGAGAGCGTCGCGGCCTCGATCGACGCCGGCCGCCCGGTCGGACTGCAGCTGGACAGCTACTACCTGGACTACTTCAGCTCGAAGGTGCACTTCGGCGGTCATGTGGTTGCGATGTACGGCTACGACGACCACGACGCGTACCTGGTCGACACCGACCAGCAAGGCGGAGCGGTGTCAACCACCCTGACCAGCCTCGCCGAGGCGAGGGCGGCGCGAGGCCCGATGACAGCCAAGCACCGGTCCTTCACCGTCACCGCTCCCCAACAGCTGCCTTCACTGGCGGCGCAGGTCGTTCCCGCCATCAGCACATGCGCCGACGCGTTCCTCCACCCGCCCATCGCCAACCTCGGTCACCGAGGCATCGCGAAGGCCGGCAAGCAGGTACGCCGGTGGCTCGAGCGGACCGACAATCCGCAACGGGATCTGCCACAGGCCGCGCTCCTGATGGAGAAGGCCGGCACTGGTGGCGCGCTGTTCCGCAACCTCTACAGCGACTTCCTCGGCGAATGCACGCAACTGCTCGACAGCACTGAGCTGCGCACCGGGCACCGGCTGTACGGCGAAGCGGCCGCCTTGTGGACCGAGGTCGCGGCACTGATCGCGACAGCGGGCAGGTCAGGAGATGCGCAGTACCTGGTCAAGGCAAGCGCGGGCCTCGGCGAGCTCGCCCGGATCGAGTACGACGCCATGCAGGCACTCAGCCGCCTGAGTGCCTGAGCAGTCGAGGTCGGTGGGCGCGGTCCGCGAAGCTACTGGACTGCAGGTTCAGTCGGCTTTCTTGCCGAACATGATCTCGTCCCAGCTGGGGACGCTGGCGCGCTTGCCTCGACGGGCGGGCTTCTTCTTGGGCTCGGCCGTGGTGTCGTCGGTTGCGGGCTGGGTGGTCTCGTTGCTGTCGGGCAGGTCCGGCTGCGCGGTGGCTGCCGGGGTCTGCTCGGGAGTGGTCGGCGGCTCGGGGGATGCCGGCTCGCGGACAGGGTCCGGGCGGCGGGCTTCCGACGTACGGGCTGCTGGTCGGGGTGCTGGTTCCGGGCGCTCCGGGCGAGCAGCCTCGGGGTGGTCGTCCGGGGTGGCGGGGGAGGCGAAGGCGGGTGGATCGGCTGGGCGCTCGACGGCGCGTACGGCGGGGCGCGGGGCCGGGGGCTGGTCGACCGGTACGTCGATCAGCGTCGGCTCCTCGTCCGGGTTCGGCACCGAGTGCACCCGCCGCGGACCCCGATCCGCGTCCCGCGAACCCTCCCGCGCAACCTCACGCGGATAGTCACGCCCACCATCACGAGCATCACGTCCGCTGTCGCGGGACTGCAGGCCGAACTCGCGGCCGTCGCCGGCTGCGTCACTCCCGCTGCCGCGGGGGGCAGGGTGGTTTCGGCGACGGAGGCCGACGGTGTCCTCGAAGCCTGCCTCGTAGCTGTCCGCGCCGTGGTCGGGGGCGATCAGCGGGTCGATGTCCGCGACCGCGGTCAGCCGTCGCTCACCGGGCTGCGGCTGCACGGGCGTCGTGGTCGTCACCTGCGCCTGCTCGCCGACGAGCCATCGCGCCTCGTCGTCGTCGGGCACCGCGTACCGCCCGGGGGCGTCGTACGCGAACATCGCGATCTTCTCGTCCTTCGGCTCCGCCCCAGAATCGGCACTGTCCTCGGACTCGACGAAGTACGACACCCGGACCGCCCAGCGGCCGTCCTCGCGCCGCCACGCGTCCCACTCGGCCGAGGCCGGGTCGACCTGCCGCGTCCGCAGCCGGTCGGTGACCCAGGCGCCGAGGTTCCGCGTGGGTGCGTCACCGCCACCGCGACGACGGACGGAGGCCCGCTGCGCAAGGCTGGCGATGTGGTCCCGCTCGGCCAGAACGGGGCCGGCGAACGCCATGACGCGTTCCATCGGCATCTGGGCGATCGCAGCAACCGCCTCGGGACTTTCGCCGGCGCGGATACGAGCCTGGATGTCTCGTGGGCGCAGCGCGCTCTCCATTTGAATCTCCAGCTGGCCGAGTCGGGCACGGTCGCCGCGGAGGGCCGCACGCAACCGGTCGTCGACCGGTACGGCGAACTCCTCACCCGTCTCTGCCATCGCCAGGATGAGCTGTTTCCCATCCTCGCTCAGACCGACGAGCCTCGCCTCGCGCATTGACCTTGTTCTCCTGTGCGGTTCTAGACAGTCTCTCCCGGACGCTGGGCCTGACCAAGACCGGCGCGCCGTGCCGCGCGGTCATTGTGGAGGTTACGTCACGAATCCACATCTTGCCTGGTCACCAAGGTCCTCCTGATCACACCAGTCACATTAGTCACAACACGGTGTGACTGCTAACCACTCGTCGGCTCTGCAGCCCACTCAGAAGGCGGATCGCACCGCAAGTGCACGCTTCAGGTCGTCCGCGCTGTCGCCGACGGATCGCCGGATGCCGGCCGCGACGGACTCGTCCGCGATCAGGTCGGCGGCCCGGTCGACGACCCGCGGCTCGACCGCGTACCTGGGGAACGCGAGCTTCGCGCTGGTTGCCACGACCCAGCCGGAACGGAGCTTCTCGGTGCCGGGAATCTCCGCGAAGTACCGGTCGACGTACGGCGCGGTGAGCTCGGCCTGCGTCGGGTGCCAGAACCCTTCGCACGCGGCGTACAGCTCGTAGTTCGCGATGTCGGCGTCGGTGGTGATCTGCGCCCACGCCCGCTCCTTCGCGGCCGCCGTCGGCAGCGCAGCGCGGCAGCGGGTGGCGTGGACGATGCCCTCGGATGACGAGTCCCGTGCGAGCTCGGCGGCGATCTCGGCCTCGCCGATCGCGCCGAGGCGAGCCAGCTGCAGCGTCACGATCCATCGCAGGTCGGCGTCCATCGTGACGCCCTCAGGTACAGGAAAAGCAGAGTCGCCGGCGAGCCAGCCCCGCAACCGGTCGACGTCGTCGGTGAACCGCGCGAATCCGCGGGCGACCGACAGTTGCACGCTGCTTCCGGCTTCGACAGTGTCCAGGCGCGCACGCAGTACGTCGGCCAGCTGCCCGCGGTACGGCTCGTACGGCAGGTAGACGCCGAGCAGGTGGGTGTTCGACCAGTTGAGCAGCGTCCCGACCGCGATGTCGCTGGTCTCGGTCGGCAGCATCCCGAGGACGACGTCGAACCCGATCCTCGGGTCCAGCTCGCCGTCGGCGACGGCGTCCCGCACGCTGTTCAGGATGACGGCGCGCGTCACACCGTCGTCGATCTTCGGCAGCAGCGCCGCGAGGTTGTCCAGGCTCACGGAGTCCAGCCGGATCTTCGCCCAGCTGTCGTCACCGGCGTCCGGGATCACGACCGCGAGGGACGGGTCCAGGTCGACGTCCACCTCGTCGGCGTCGATCAGTACGTCGACCGTCGTACGGCGGCCCTCCGCGTCGTACCCGCCGACGGTCAGCTTGTGCGGCCGCGTCGCCGGGTAGGCCACGGGTGCCTTGCGGTGCAGCTTGATACCGGTGGCGGTCCGGGCGACGCTGATCGTGTCGACGCCCGGCGTCCGCAGCCAGGCCTGCGCCCAGCCGTCCAGACCGACCGCGCCGGCCTCGGTCCACTTCGCGACCAGGTCGGCGAACGTCGCGTTGCCGAACTCGTTGGCGACGATGTGCGCGTTGACGCCGGCCAGGAACACGTCGTCACCGAGGTACGCCGCCAGCTGCTTGAGGACCGCCGCGCCCTTCGCGTAGGAGATGCCGTCGAAGTCGTCGAGCGACGCGAGTGCGTCCTTGACCGCGTCGGCCGCGACCGGGTGGGTCGAGGACCGCTGGTCGGCCTGCAGCCCCCACCACTTGCGCATGTAGGCGAAGTCGATCCAGTTGTCGGTGTACCGGGTCGCCTCGGTCGACACCCGGTGCGCCATGTACTCCGCGAACGACTCGTTCAGCCAGAGGTCGTTCCACCACTTCATCGTCACGGTGTCGCCGAACCACTGGTGCGCCATCTCGTGCACGATGGTCCGGGCCCGCTGACTGCGCTCGCCCTCGGTGACCGCCGAGCGGAACACCATCTGGTCCCGGAACGTCACGCAGCCCGGGTTCTCCATCGCGCCGGCGTTGAACTCCGGGACGAACGCCTGGTGGTAGTCGCCGAACGGGTACCGGTACCCGAACATCCGGTGGTACGTGTCGAAGGACTGCTTGGTGACGTCGAAGATGTCCGCGGCCTCCCGCTCGAGCGCGTCCTTCAGCGACTGCCGCGAGACGACGCTGAGCGCGATGCCGTCGTGCGAGTCGGTGATCTGGTGGTACGGCCCGGCGACCACGGTGACGAAGTACGTCGACAGCGGCTTGGTCTCGGCCAGCTCCCAGCGACCGGGGGAGACCTGTGTCGCCGCGCCGTTGCCGAGCACCAGCCACTCTTCCGGAGCCGTCACCTTGAATCGGTACGGCGCCTTGAGGTCGGGCTGGTCGAAGCACGCGAAGATCCGCGGGCCGGCGTCGAGGAACGACATCGCGTACGTGTAGGCGAGACCGTCGGCGGCGTCGACCGCACGGTGCAGGCCTTCACCGTCGTGCGAGTACAGCATCGAGGCGACCACGACGAGTTCGTTCTCCGGCTGCAGGCCGGTCAGCTCGAGCCGCCCGTCGCTCAGTCCGGCCACGTCGACCGCCGTACCGTTGAGGGTCACGGAGATCAGCTCGTCGGGTTTCACGTCCACCCAACTCGACGACTCCGAGGCGGTGAACCTGATCGTCGTGGTGGACCCGAACGTCCGCTCGCCCTGGGTGAGGTCGAGGTCGACGTCGTACGACTGGACGGAAAGCGCGGCGGCCCGAGTGCGGGCGCCGTCGACGGTGAGACTCGGCATGAGGGCCACTGTATGCCGAGACTAGGCTGAGCTATGAAGGAGCGAAGCGAGTTCATCATTCAACACAGCGCGGCAAGCACTCAGCCGCGCCCGGAGCGAAGCGTAGGGTGTGGATGAGTGATATGGAGTACCGGCAGCTGGGCGACTCTGGTCTCACTGTCAGCGTTGTCGGACTGGGGTGCAACAACTTCGGGCGGCGGCTCGATGCGGGCCGGACGGACGCGGTGGTGAACGCCGCGGTCGACGCGGGGATCACGTTGTTCGACACCGCGGACATCTATCGCGGCGAGCACGGGTTCAGCGAGGAACTGCTCGGCAAGGCGCTCGGTGCGCGCCGCGACGAGGTCGTGATCGCGACCAAGTTCGGTGGTGACCTGGGCGGGGTGAACGGGCCTGACTGGGGCGTGCGCGGCTCCCGCCGGTACATCCGCAAGGCGGTCGAGTCGAGCCTGCAGCGGCTCGGCACCGACTGGATCGATCTCTACCAGCTGCACTTCCCGGACCCGGTGACGCCGATCGAGGAGACCCTGGCGGCGCTGTCCGAACTGGTTGCCGAGGGCAAGGTCAGGTACATCGGCAGCTCGCAGTTCGCGGCCTGGCAGGTGGTCGACGCGGACTGGACCGCCCGGTCGAACGGCCTGGAGCACTTCATCAGCGCGCAGAACCAGTACTCGCTGCTCGAGCGCGACGTCGAGGACGAACTGGTCCCGGCCTGTGAGCATCTCGGGCTCGGCATCCTGCCGTTCTTCCCGCTCGCCTCCGGTCTGCTCTCCGGCAAGTACCAGCGTGGTGCGGCGGCGCCCGACGGCTCCCGGCTCGCGACGCAGCCCGACCGGCTGGCGCAGGCGGACTTCGACAAGCTCGAGGCGCTCGAGACGTTCGCGGCCGAACGCGACCTGACGATGATCGACGTCGCGATCGGCGGCCTCGCGGCGCAGCCCGCGGTCGCCTCGGTGATCGCCGGCGCCACCACACCCGAGCAGGTCACCCAGAACGTCGCAGCCGGCCGCTGGGACCCGACCCCCGCCGACCTGGCAGCGTTGGACGATCTGACGTGACCCTAATACTTCTGCCGCCGTCCGAAGGAAAAACCGGGCGGTCGCGTGGTCGTGCTGTCGACTTCGGCACGTTGTCGTTCCCGGAGCTGAACCCGGTGCGCGAGCAGGTGCTCGAGACGCTGGCGAAGGTCTCCGCCTCGGCCGACGCACACGACGTACTGGAGGTCGGCGCCTCGCTGCGTGACGAGGTCGAGCGGAACACCCGGTGGCGCGCCGAACCGTCCGTGCCGGTCTCCGAGCTGTACTCAGGCGTCCTGTACGACGCCCTCAGCTACTCCACGCTCTCCGCGGGCACGAAGCGCCGCGCCGCGAATCGCCTGCTCGTCATCTCGGCGGCCTGGGGCGCGCTGCGGCCCGCCGACCGGGTCCCGCCGTACCGGCTGTCGATGGGTACGACGCTGCCGGGCCACGGACCGCTGGCGTCGGTATGGCGCGACCCGCTGAACGCCGCGCTGGCCGGCGTCGACGGTGTGATCGTGGACTGCCGGTCCTCGACGTACGTCGCGGCGTGGCGGCCGTCCGGCGACCAGGCGGACAAGTGGGTGTCGGTGAATGTGGTGCGGGAACGCGATGGTGTGCGGTCGGTCGTCTCGCACAACGCGAAGCACACCCGCGGCCTGGTCGCGCGGTACCTGCTCGAGTCCGGCAAGGATCCGGGAACGCCGAAGTCGCTCCACAAGCTGATCAGTGAGCGGTGGAACGCCGAGCTGGACCGCGCCTCGACCGGCTGGACGCTGACCGTCGTCGAACACGACTGATCCTTGCCTTCGGCATCTCCTTCGCTCCTGCGCTTGACACGGTCCGGATCGCGGCGGACGCTCCGAAGAGGACCAGGTCCGGGGCCGCTCGCCGTGGGTGACGGCGGCACTCCACAGGGGGAATCATGCGGATCAATCGTGTCGGCGCTGACATCAGCGTGCTCAGTGACCAACTGCCGGTGCCGGGCATCGGCTTCCTGCCCGTCAACGCGTTCGTGCTGCTCGCGGCCGAACCGCTGGTGGTCGACACCGGGTTGAGCCTGCCCGGCCGTGGCTTCATGGACGCGCTCGGCTCGGTGGTCGATCCGGGCGATGTGCGGTGGATCTGGCTGACCCATCCGGACCGCGATCACACCGGCTCGTTGTTCGACCTGCTGGAAGCGGCACCGCAGGCACGCCTGATCACGACGTTCGTCGGCGCCGGCATCATGTCGACCGAGCGGCCGCTGCCCATGGACCGGCTGTACCTGCTGAACCCCGGCCAGTCGCTGTCGCTGGGCGACCGCACCGTGACCGCCTTCCGGCCGCCGCTGTACGACAGCCCGGCGACCGTAGGCTTCTACGACGACCGCTCGCGGGCCTGCTTCAGCTCCGATTGCTTCGGAGCGCCGATGCCGACCTCGGAGCTCGCCGACTGCGGCGATGTCAGCGATGCCCCGCGGGACGCGCTGCGTGGCGGGCAGTTGCTGTGGGCGACGCTCGACAGCCCGTGGGTGCACAACGTCGACCAGGAAGCGTTCCGGCGTACTGTCCAGCCGTTGCGGGAGATGAACCCGGACGTCATTCTGAGCAGCCACCTGCCGCCGGCTCCGGGGCACACCACGAACTTCCTGGATCTGCTCGAGACGGCGCCGCAGGCCGATGCGTTCGTCGGACCGGACCAGCACGCCTTGGAGGAGATGCTCGCCGGCTTCGAGCCGGTCCAAGCCGCGACCTGAGCGGGACACGAACCGTCGCATGGGCAGCGTCCTACGTTCACGCGACTGTAACTGGTGAGTGGTTTCCTACGGTGCGTGATCGGGGAAGGCTGAAGGGCAGCAACGTCAGGGGGGATCCGCCCTAACCCTCGGAGGCCTGACCGATGCGACGTACGACCGCATTAGCGACAACAGTGGCGGCGGCCGCGACCGCGTGGACGCTGAGCGCCGGACCGGCGCCGGCGTACCCGCCGACCCCGCCGTCGGCGAGCACCGCCGCGACCCAGCTGGCGAGCCTGACCGTGAAGACGGAGGGTTCCAGCGACGGCTACAGCCGGGACAAGTTCCCGCACTGGATCATCCAGTCCGGCACGTGCGACACCCGCGAACAGGTGCTGAAGCGCGACGGCTCCGGAGTGACCGTGGACAGCAGCTGCCAGCCGACCGCCGGCCGCTGGTACAGCGTGTACGACTCGACCTGGGTGAACGACTCCTCGGACGTCGACATCGACCACATCGTGCCGTTGTCCGAGGCATGGAAGTCCGGCGCGAGCGCGTGGACCCAGGCCAAACGTCAGGAATTCGCGAACAACCTGACCATCTCGCAGCTGATCGCGGTGACCGCGTCGAGCAACCGCTCGAAGGGTGACAAGGACCCGTCGGAGTGGAAGCCGCCGAACACCTCGGTGCACTGCATCTACGCCCGCGAGTGGATCTGGGTGAAGTACACCTACAAGCTGTCGCTACAGTCCGCCGAGAAGACTGCCCTCACACAGATGCTCGGCACCTGCTGAAATCCTGGCTAGTCCTCGAGTAGGTGGCGGCGCTGGGCCTGGATGCCGGCCTGGAACCGGGTCCGCGCACCCAGCGTCTCCATCAGCTCGGCCACCCGGCGGCCGACGGTCCGGCTGCTCAGCGCGAGCTGCCGCGCGATCGCGTCGTCCTTGAACCCGGCCGCCAGCAACGTCATCAGCCGCGCGTCGGTCGGGTCGGCCTTGGCGGCCGGGACGACGGGTACGGCCTGGTCCCACAGCAGCCAGAACATCTCGATCAACGCGTCCAGCAACGCGCAGGGATGTACGACGAGTGCGCTGTCGACCAACTGGTCCACCGACAGCGGCAGGAGCGCGATCTTCCGGTCGAACACGGCCAGCTTCATCGGCACCTGCGGATGCACCCGCGACGTCTCGCCGGCATCGGCCGCGCTGTACGCCTCGTCGACGCCGCCCGGGATGTCGAGCGAGTCGGGGGAGTAGATGCCGTGGACGACGACCCCGTCGCCGAGCAGCCCGCGTACGGTGCTGTCCGATTCGGAGGCCCGCGCGGCGTACGGCGGCCGGTCGAGGACGAGCAGCTGGTGATCGGTCCCGTTGAGCAGCTGCGCGAACCGGGCGGCGATCGCCTCCTGGCCGACGATCACCTCGACCAGGTTCTCCGGCCGGTACTGCTCCTGCGTGCTCAGCTCGGACAGCAGCACCCGGGCCTCGGCGCGCACCCGATCGAGCTCGGCCCGGCGTACGGCGACCAACGCGTCGACCGCGACGTCCGGACGGGTCGGGAGCAGGCGGACCGGGTCGTCGGAGGTGCTGGTCAGCAGGCCGAGCTTCTCGAGCCGGCCGATCGTCGCGACGACCTCCTGCTCGTCGCGGCCGAGCC
Source organism: Kribbella sp. VKM Ac-2566 (assembly GCF_004366005.1). Taxonomy (NCBI): domain Bacteria; kingdom Bacillati; phylum Actinomycetota; class Actinomycetes; order Propionibacteriales; family Kribbellaceae; genus Kribbella; species Kribbella sp. VKM Ac-2566. The sequence goes on from NZ_SODT01000013.1 coordinate 609,257, forward strand.
GGTCGGCGAGCTCGCGGACGCCGCAGCCCGGGGCCGACAGCAACGCCCGGTACGCCTCCTCATCGGACGGCTCCACCCCCACCGACTCCAGCATCCGATCAGGCTATCTCGTCCCGTGGACGGACTCGACCGGTTTGGCTACTTCGCGCCATGTCCGGGATACGTCAGCACACTCGCAGGTGCGGGGACCCCTCAGGTGGGGTATGTCTGACGGTGCCGGGCGCGCGCGGATCGGACAGGGGACGTCTGGTCAAGCCTCAACGCGCGCGCCCGTCCTTCGCTTCACCTTCAGGTAGCTGCGCCAGATCAGTCGCTGCAGCATCAAGGTGACGACGCCGGCGGCGGTCATTCCGGCGAGGTTGATGCCGAGCTGGGCCGCGGACCCGCCGATCTGGTGCGGTGCCCACAGGGCGACCGACAGCGCGAGGTCGCCCGCGGCGGGGACCGTCGTGACGGAGATGAACACACCGACCAGCGCGTTGCCACGGCCGGCGGTCTGCGACAACACGCCGGCGCACCCAGCGAGTACGGCGACCACCGCGGACCACCTGTCAGGTCGCCAGATGAAGCCGGTGAGCGGCCGCGCCGCCGTGACGTCACTGACGTCGACCCAGCCGACCGCGCGGGCCAGCAACGCCGTGAGTGCTGTCAGTGCGATCGCGAGCACGAAACCCTTCACCAGCAGCGACAACGACCGCTGGGTCAGACCGCCCTTGCGCAGGAAGATGCCGACGGCCAGAGCAGCGACGACGCCGAACTCCGGACCGACCACCATGGCGCCGACGACGAGGATCGCGGAGTCGGTGATCACGGCGACCGAGGCGATCATGGTCGCCAGCGTGAGGAACGCGTAGTACACCCAGGACCCGCCGGCCTCGTTGTACGCCTGGTCCACGACGGCGTCCCAGATGACCGCGTCGTCAGGCGCGCCCGGCGCCGCCTTCTCCGCGGCCTGGGCGTTCCGCGACGGCGCCGCGTCCACGGAGGCCAGCGCCACGGAGCCCTCGTCGTACAGGCCCTGTGCCTTGAGCCAGGTGAGGATGTCGGAGGTGGCTTCGCGGGTCACGTCGCACTCGACGACGTCGCCTTCGGGGCGGCGGGCGGCGCCGGGAAGCCGGACGATGCTGGTGACTCGTGGGTCGGCGACGAGCGTGTTCAGGACGCGCTCGCTGCGGTCCGATGGGACGATGAGTCGAAGGTGCATCACGGGCCACATGCTGTCAGATCGACTCCGGGGAGCCTTCATGAGTGATTCCGCCGCAGTAGTGCAATCTGGTGAGCGTCCTGAGCTGAAGCGGGTCATGGGCCCCGGACTGCTCCTGCTGTTCGTCGTCGGGGACATCCTCGGGACCGGTGTGTACGCGCTGACCGGCAAGGTCGCCGGTGAGGTCGGCGGCGCGGTCTGGCTGCCGTTCCTGTGCGCGTTCGTGGTCGCGCTGCTGACGGCGACCAGCTATCTCGAGCTCGTCACGAAGTACCCGAAGGCCGGTGGCGCGGCGGTCTACACGCACAAGGCGTTCGGGATCCATTTCCTCACGTTCCTGCTCACGTTCGCGGTGATGTGCTCCGGCCTGACCTCGGCGTCGAGCGCGTCGAAGGCGTTCGCGGCCAACTTCTTCTCCGCCGCACACATCGACGCCGACCGCGGCGCGCTGCTGATGATCACCGCGCTCGGCTTCATGACGCTGATCGCGCTGGTGAACCTGCGCGGGGTCGGCGAGAGTGTCAAGGCGAACGTCGTGCTCACCTGTGTCGAGCTGAGCGGTCTGCTGATCGTGATCGGGATCGGCGCCTGGGCGCTGATCGGCGGCGACGGCGACACCTCCCGGCTGACCGACTTCAAGGTCCCCGAGGGCGAGTCGCCGTTCAGCGCGGTGACGGCCGCGACCGCGCTGGCGTTCTTCGCGATGGTCGGGTTCGAGGACTCGGTGAACATGGCGGAGGAGACCAAGGACCCGGTGCGGATCTTCCCGAAGATCATGCTGATCGGGCTGTGCATCACCGGCGTCATCTACGTGCTGGTCGCGATCTCCGCGGTCGCGCTGGTCTCGCCGGACGAGCTGAACAAGGGCGCGACGCCGCTGCTCAAGGTCGTCCAGGCCGGAGCACCCGGGTTCCCGCTCGAACTGTTCGCGTGGATCACGATGTTCGCGGTGGCGAACTCGGCGCTGATCAACATGCTGATGGCCAGCCGGCTGCTGTACGGCATGTCGCACGAGCAGGTCCTGCCCGGTCCGCTCGGCCGGGTGCTCCGCCGGCGCCGTACGCCGTACATCGCGATCCTGTTCACCACGCTGCTCGCGTTCGTCCTGATCGGGTACGCCGATCTCGCGGCGCTCGGTGGTACGACGGCGTTCCTGCTGCTGTGCGTGTTCGCGATCGTGAACGTCGCGGTGCTGATCCTGCGGCGGGACCGGGTCGAGCACAAACACTTCCGCGCGCCGACCGCGTTGCCGGTGCTGGGCGTCGTCCTGTGCGTGTACCTGGCGAGCCCGTTGTCCGGACGGGCGTCGGCGGACTACAAGATCGCCGGCTGGTTGATGCTCGTGGGGGTCGGGCTGTGGATCATCACCTGGTTGCTGAACAAGTACGTGTTCAACCGGCACGCCGACTTCGACCCGTCGCACCTCGACCCGCAAGGTCCGGTGAACTGACGGGCAGGAATGCCGCGACCAGGACAGTGCCCAGGGCCACGAGCCCGATGACCACCGCGATCCAGCCGAGCGCGGGGTAACCCGCGCCGGCGTCGATCGCGAGACCGCCGAGCCACGGACCGGCCGTGATGCCGACGTTGAACGCGGAGAAGTTCGTCGCGGTCGCGAGCGTCGGCGCGTCACCGGCCAGGCTGAACACGCGGGCGTTGAGCGCCGGGTTCGCCGCGAACCCGAAGCCGCCGAGCAGCGCGATCACAGCGATCGCGACAGCTGGGACGGACGCGGTGACTGCCAGTACGCCGGACAGGACGAGCAGCCCGGTGATGCTGATGAACAACGTGTGGAACGGGAGTGCGTCGGCGAACCGGCCGCCGAGAGTGATCCCGATGAACGAGCCGAGACCGTAGAGAGCGAGTACGCCGGGAACGGCGCCGGGCGGAAGCCCTGTCGTCTGGATCAGCAGCGGAGCGAGGTAGCTGAAGACGACGAGGATCGTGGCAGTCGCCAACGCCGTCGTACCGAACGCGAGCCAGAGCCGTGCGTTGCGGAGCACCCGAAGCTCGTCGGCGAGCCGGGGTGCGCTCGCGAGGTCAGGCCGACCGGCCGGCAGGGTCGCGAGCACGCCGGCCATTGCGAGGACGCACAGGCCGGCCACGGTCCAGAACGCCGACTGCCAGCCGAGGTGCTGGCCCAGGAGGGTTCCGAGCGGGAGACCGACGATGGTCGCGATCGTGAGGCCGCCGGTGACAATGCTCATCGCCCGTGCGCGGGCGTTCGCCGGTACGAGCGCGACTACGGTCACCGCGGCCACCGACCAGAACCCGGCGTACACGAAGGCTCCGACGATCCGGGTGGCGAGCAGTACGGCGTAGCTCGAGGTCAGGGCGCCCGCGATGTGGGTGAGCGCGAAGATCGTGAGGAAGACGAGCAACGCCGTACGGCGGGACCAGGTGAGCGTGACGACCGCGAGGACCGGGGCTCCGACGAGCATGCCGATGGCGAACGCGGAGATCAGCAGCCCTGCCTGGGGGATCGAGACATGCAGATCGGTGGCGAGTTCCGGAAGCAGTCCGGCGAGCATCAGTTCGGACGTGCCCTGCGCGAAGATGCTCAGCCCGAGGACATAGACAGCTACCGGCATCGTTCCCCCTCACCTCGACGAATGCCACTCGTAGTATCTCAGGGATCACTGTCCGCTGTCGCCGCGCCTGTCACGGGTTGAGATTTGAGCCGATGCGGCATCGTTGAGGTATGAGCTATCAGACTCCGGCGAAGCGGAGCGGGCGGGCTGTGGACACCGCCCGGATCGGGAGTGGGCTGAAGCTGCTCGTTGCTCTGGTGGGGCTGATGTGGCTCAGCGAGGTCGTCGACACCGCGACGCAAGGCGCGCTCGACCAGTACGGGATCATCTCCCGCGAGCCCCGCGGCCTGGTCGGGATCCTGACCGCGCCGTTCCTGCATCTCGGGTTCGGTCACCTGATCTCGAACACGCTGCCGCTGGTCACGCTCGGCGCGCTGATCGCGGTCAGCGGCGCGGCCCGGCTGTTCGCGGTGACCGCGATCGTGACGGTGATCGGCGGGTTCGGGACCTGGCTGATCTCACCGCCGAACACGATCACGATCGGCGCCAGCGGACTGGTCTTCGGGTATGCGTCGTACCTGATCCTCCGCGGCCTGTTCAACCGCCGGCTCGGGCAGGTGCTGCTCGGCATCATCGTCGTGATGGTCTGGGGCAGCGCGCTGCTCGGCGGGCTGCTGCCGCAGGACGGGATCTCCTGGCAGGGTCACCTGTTCGGTGGCATCGCCGGTGTGCTCGCGGCCTGGGTCCTGGCCGACGACAAGCAGCAACGCGTCAAATGAGCGTGGCAGGGTCGGTGTTCGCTCCGCAGACCACAACGACCACGCGCTCACCGGCAGCCGGGCGGTAGGCCCCCGACAGCAGCGCGGCGTACGCCGTTGCACCACCGTGCTCGGTTGCCAGGTGGTACTGCCGCCACAGCTCCTTGCGGGCAGCAACGATCGCCTCGTCGTCGACGAGCACCGGCCGGACGCCGTACGTCTGGGCAGCCTCGAAGGCCAGTGAACCGATGCGGCGCGCACCGAGCGAGTCCGCGGCCACTCCGCCGACGGCTCCGTCGGTCGGCTCGCCGGCTTCGAGCGCCCGTTGCAGGGTCGGGGCGAGCGCCGGTTCCACGCTGATCACCTGCGCGTTGTCGCCGATGGCGGTTGCGATGCCGGCGATCAGTCCGCCGCCACCGACCGCGACGAGGACCGTGTCGAACAGGCCGGCCTGGTCGAGCAGTTCGAGGCCGACCGTGCCTTGCCCGGCGACGACCTCGGGCTGGTCGTAGGCGTGCACCAGCAGCGCATCCGTCTCGTCCCGCGCCGCGAGCGCCGCCTGGTACGCCTCGGCGTACTCCGATCCGACCTGCACGATGTCCGCGTCGAGGGTCCGCAGCTTGCCGAGCTTCGCGGCCGGTGTCGTCTCGGGGACGAAGATCCGGGCCGGTACGCCGAGTTCGCGGGCGGCGTAGGCCGCCGCCAGCCCGTGGTTGCCGCCGGACGCGGCGACAATGCCCTGACCGGTCAGGGCGCCGCTGTCCTTCGCGGTGAGTAGCCGATTGAACGCGCCGCGCGGCTTGAACGAACCGGTGTGCTGGAGCAGTTCCAGCTTGAACGTGAGTCCCGGCGCCACCTCGATCACCGGCGTACGTCGTACCCGCCCGGCAATGCGCTCCGCGGCCTGCTTCACGTCGTCGAGGCTTACCGTCATGCCTCAACCCTGCCACGATGGTGAACAGCCGACGGACGGGAGGCCATGGGATGGGCGCGTACGAGGAGACTTACCGGCGCAGTCTTGACGACCCGCACGGGTTCTGGCTCGAGGCGGCCGAGGCGATCACCTGGACGAAGGCACCGACCCGGGCGCTCGACGCGACACATGCCCCGATCTACCACTGGTTCCCGGACGGGACGCTGAACACGTCGTACAACGCGCTCGACCGGCATGTCGAAGCCGGCAACGGGCAGCGAACCGCCCTGATCTACGACTCACCCGTGACGGGAACCGGCCGCACCTACACCTACGCGCAACTGCGGGACGAGGTGGCGATGTTCGCGGGCGCGCTCGCGTCGCTGGGTGTCGGCAAGGGCGACCGGGTGATCGTCTACATGCCGATGATCCCGGAGGCGGTCGTCGCGATGCTGGCCTGCGCGCGACTCGGGGCGATCCACTCGGTGGTGTTCGGCGGCTTCGCGCCGCGTGAGCTCGCCGCCCGGATCGAGGACGCCGGGCCGCGCGTGATCGTCGCAGCTTCGTGCGGCATCGAGCCGACCCGGATCGTCGAGTACAAGCCGATCATCGACGAGGCGCTGAAGATCTCGTCGCACCAGCCCGAGCACACCGTCGTCTTCCAGCGCGAACAAGCCCCCGCTGAACTGGGCGAACGCGATCTCGACTGGGCCACGCTGACCGCGAAGACCCAGCCGGCAGGCCCGGCGCAGGTCGGAGCGACCGACCCGCTCTACATCCTCTACACGTCGGGTACGACGGGACGTCCGAAGGGCGTCGTCCGTGACAACGGCGGTCACGCGGTCGCACTCGCCTGGACGATGCGCAACGTGTACGACATCGGGCCGGGTGACGTGTGGTGGACCGCGTCCGACGTCGGCTGGGTCGTCGGCCACTCGTACATCGTCTACGCGCCACTCCTGGTCGGAGCGACCACGGTCCTGTACGAAGGCAAACCGGTCGGGACGCCGGACGCGGGCGCGTTCTGGCGGGTGATCTCCGAGCACGGCGTGAAGGCGTTGTTCACGGCGCCGACCGCGATCCGCGCGATCAAGAAGGTCGATCCCGAGGCGGCCGAGCTGGCGAAGTACCCGCTGGACAGGTTCCGGACGTTGTTCCTGGCGGGGGAGCGGCTAGACCCGGAGACGTATCACTGGGCGCACGAGCATCTCGGCGTACCGGTCGTCGACCACTGGTGGCAGACCGAGACCGGCTGGCCGATCGCGGCCAACCCGCGCGGACTCGAGCCGCTGCCGACCAAGCCGGGCTCGGCGACCGTGCCGATGCCGGGCTGGAACGTGCAGATCCTCGACCCGTACGGCAAGGAGTTGCTCGCACACGAGGAGGGCGCGATCGCGATCAAGCTGCCGCTGCCGCCGGGCGCCCTGCCGACGCTGTGGGGCGACGACCAGCGCTACATCGACAGCTACCTCAAGGAGTACGACGGCTACTACCTGACCGGGGACGGCGGGTTCATCGACGACGACGGCTACATCTTCGTGATGGGCCGCACCGACGACGTCATCAACGTGGCCGGCCACCGCTTGTCGACGGGCTCGATCGAGGCGGTCGTCGCGGCCAACCCGGCGGTCGCGGAGTGTGCGGTGATCGGTGTGCACGACGCGCTGAAGGGGCAGTTGCCACGGGCACTCGTCGTACTCAAGGCAGGCGCGACGGTCTCGGACGACGTACTGCGGGACGAGCTGGTGGCCGCCGTACGCCGGGAGATCGGGCCGGTCGCCGCGTTCCGGGACGTGTCGGTGGTCGATGCGCTGCCGAAGACCCGGTCGGGCAAGATCCTGCGCCGAACGATGCGCGGAATCGCCGACGGCCGCGACGAACCGGTCCCGTCGACAATCGAGGACCCGACCGTCCTGGACGCGCTACGACCCGTCCTGCGCGGCGGTCAGGAAGGCTAGGACCGCCGGACTCGCAACCGACCGGAACTCGTGGAAATAGGCGTGCCGGGCACCCGTGATGAGTTCGGCCCGAGCCCCCGGGATCCGGTCGGCGAGCAGTTGCGCGTTCGCGGCCGGACTGAAGATGTCGTCGGTGCCGTGCAGGATCAGGGTCGGCGCGGTGATGGACGGTAGGCCGTCCCACGCGTCGTGCCTGTTGCTGGCAACCAGATGCCTGCGCTTGGCGTACGGCGGCATCGTCGGGTCACCGAGCACGTAGTAGGGACCTGGATCGTGTGCGAGCCAGGCCGGGGTGTACATGAGCTCGAGCAGCACGCGATCGGTTCGCTCCGGATCGGCCAGCGCCTTGCGGATCTCCTGGCTGCGCTCGTACCCGTGTGCCGCGCCGGGCGAGGTACAGCCCAGGACGAGTGCGTCGACACGCTGGGGATGGTTGATCGCGAGCCACTGCGCGACCCGCCCGCCCATGGATGTCCCGTAGACGTGCGCGCTGTCCAACCCGAGGTCATCGAGCACGGCGACCACGTCGTCCGCGAACCCGACCGTGCTGTAGACCTCGTCCGGCTTGTCGCTCTCGCCGGTTCCTCGCCAGTCCAGGGTGATCGTCCGGTACTGCGCTTCGAAGTCCGCCCGGACCGGATTCCACCAGGTGTGGTTGTTGGACTGCCCGGCGAGCAGAAGAAGTGGTTGCCCGACGCCCCGAACCTGGTAGGCGATCCTCGTCCCGTCAATGGCTGCTGCGTTGGGCACAGAGATAGTCTGCAGGTATGCGAGTCGTGATTGCGGGTGGACACGGGCAGATCGCGTTGCGGCTGACGCGGTTGCTGAGCGCTGACGGGCACCAGGTGGTCGGGGTGGTGCGGAACCCGGACCACGAGGCCGACATCGCGGCAGCCGGCGGTGAGGCCGCCGTACTGGATCTCGAGCAGGCCGACGTCGGCGCGGTCGCCAAGGTGCTCGCGGGCGCGGACGTTGCGATCTTCGCGGCGGGCGCCGGGCCGGGCAGCGGGAACGCGCGCAAGGACACCGTCGACCGCGGTGCGGCCGCCCTGTTCGCGGACGCTGCCGAGCAGGCCGGCGTACGGCGGCACATCCAGGTCGGCTCGATGGGCGCGGACCTCGCCCCGTCGCTGACCGACGACGAGACGTTCACGGTCTACCTCCGGGCCAAGTGGGCCGCCGAGGAGGATCTGCGGGCCAGGGACCTGGACTGGACGGTGCTGCGGCCCGGCAGCCTGACCGACGATCCCGGGACCGGCACGGTGAATCTCGCCGACAAGACCGGTCGCGGCCGGGTCACCCGCGACGACGTCGCGCTGGTGCTGGCCGGCCTCTGTGACGCTCCGGCCTCGATCGGCCGGACGCTCGAGCTCATCGGCGGGGACACACCCGTCGCTGAGGCCCTCGAGAATCTCTGACCCTTATGACGTTGCCACAAGCAACAGAATGTGACGGGACATGGCAGACACACTGCGGCAGGTGACCTTCGAGCGCCTGACGAACAGCAGCTACGAGGTGCGGAACGCCCGCGGCGGGACCATCCGGATCGGCTCGGGCGGCGAGGACACCGACTTCACGCCGGTCGAGCTGCTGCTCGCGGCGATCGGGACCTGCTCGGCGATCGACGTCGATGTCGTGGTGAGCCGCCGGGCCGAGCCGACCGAGTTCAGCGCGGTCGTCCATGGCGACAAGATCCGGGACGCCGAGGAAGGCAACCGGATGGAGAACCTCGCGGTCGAGTTCACCGTGCGCTTCCCCGAAGGCGAGGACGGCGACAAGGCACGCGAGGCGCTGCCGCGCGCCGTGAAGATGTCCCACGACCGCCTCTGCACGGTCAGCCGCACCGTCGAACTCGGCACCCCGGTCACCACCACGGTCAACGCCGACTGAGCAGGAACTCGCTCGCCGGCCGAAGCCGGGTCTGCAACACATCCTGGGTACCGCGGCTGTCGAGCCGAATGTTCGACGGTGTACCTGGCGCGGACGGCAGCGCCTGCGGGTCGAGACCGTCGCGAAGGGCGATCAGCCGCCCGAGTTCGAATCGGCTGATCGCCTCAGGGCCGGCCAGGTGGGTGACGCCGATGACATCGGAGACGAGCAACTCGAGCAGCGCCGACGCGAGGTCGGAGACGTGCACCGGGCAGCGAATGTTGCCGGTGTAGAAGACACCAGGTTCACCGGCCGCCAACCGTCGTACGCGCTGTTCCTCCCCGGAGCGACCGTCCGATCCGACGATAATCGACGTCCGCGCGATGACCGCGCCCGGCCTGATCGCCAAGATCGCCGTCTCGGCTGCCGCCTTGGCCGCGCCGTACGGCGTGATCGGGCAAGGCAACTCGTGCTCGGTGTACGCCGCTTCCCGGGGACCGAAGACGGCATCGGTGGACACGAACACGAGACGCGCGCCGTCCGCCTCCAGCGCGACGTTGACCGCGCCATCGGCGGTCGCGGCCCAGTCGTCCTGCTTGTAGGCGGTGTGGATGATCCCGTCCGGCCGGACACTGCGGATCACCTCGCGCACCACGTCACGGCGCCGTACGTCGAATTGCACGCCACCCGGCACGATCTGCGAGTGATGCGCAGGCACAACCTCGTGGTCGGCCGTGCGCAGGAGTTCACGGCCGAGCAGACCAGCGGCTCCGGTGACGAGCAACCTCACCCGACCAGCCTATGACGCTCGAGCCGCCAGCCGGCGGTCCGCGTGGCGCGCTTCACCTCGGCGAGCGTCCGCACCTTCCGCGGCGACATCCACGACTGCGACGGCTTGTGCAACATCCACCCGTCCCCGATGGTCAGCGCCGCATGCTGAACCAGCCGCGCAGTGTCACGCCAGACGAACACCGTGCCCGGTACGTCGTCCTTACCGCCGCGCTCGGTGTGCTGCGCGAGCCATTCCTCGAACGGCTCGCGCAGCATCCAGACTGTCTCAGCACCTTCGGTGCCGCAGGCCGCCATCACGGTGCCGAAGCAGTTCGGCCCGCTGCCGTCCGCGAATGTGCCTGCCAACTCGCGCACGCGCGGCAACTCGGCGGGCCAGGTCCGGACCTCTGTGTGCCGGCTCGGCCCGAGATCCTCGCTGACGACGTCGGGCAGCACGCGCGCCGGCTCCCGGAGCAGCGACTTCCACCAGACGAACCGATGCCCGTCCGCCTGCTGCCGAACCTCCGGGCCGACGATCCGCGCCCATCTCCTCACCGTCGGAACTGCCGCACGGTCGTAGTCCACCTGCGCCCGGACCAGCTTCGCCCGCGTCGCCTTCGGCAATTCGCCGTACGCCGCCTCGCTCAGCCACGCAGTCCGAGCAGCCTTCCGGTCGATCGCGTACGTGCGGTACGTGTCCCGGTCTTCGCGGCTCGGCTCCCGATCATCCGTCGCCAACTTCCAGGCAGTCGCCTGGCTTTTCGTCACGAAGAACGGCTGCTCGTCCGGCGCTAGCCAATCAACCCATCGCTCCAGCAGGTCAGGCGAGACGTCGACACCCAGCACGGTCAGCACCCGGCCAACGGTTTCACCCTCAGCCCTGATCGGCCACCGGTTTCTGCGGGCCGCGGTAGCGCTGGGTCTGTGAGTAGACGAGGTTGGTGGTCGTGCTGCCGAAGTCGGTGAGCTCGTTGACGAGTTCCTCCAGGTGCGGCATCGACGCGGCCGCGACCTTCAGCGTGTAGCAGTCGTCGCCGGTGGTTCGCAGGCATTCAAGGATCTCGCGCCGCTCGGCCAGCAGGCGGTGCAGGGGCTCGTGCTTGTTACCGGGGTACTTCAGCCGTACGACGGCCAGCACCGGGTAGCCGACCTTCGTCAGGTCGATCTCCGCGCGGTAGCCGGTGATCACGCCGATCGACTCCAGCCGGCGTACTCGCTCGGTGGTGGCCGAGGCGCTGAGGTTGACCCGCTTGCCAAGCTGCGTCAGCGACAGCCGGGCATCCTCCTGCAGTTCGTTGAGGATCGCCCAGTCGGTCGGATCGAGACTCTCGGTCATATGCACAATCTACCGGTGATTTCGCGGCTTGATGCGGCGTACGCCGGGAAGAATGTCTTCAGAACCAGGTCGTCGCCTGGATAGCCTGAGGGCGTGGAACTTGGAGTGAACGTGCCGAACTTCGGCCCGGGGACGAATCCGGCGCGGCTGAGGGACTGGGCGCGCGTCGTCGAGGGACTCGGGTACGACCTGCTGATGGTGTCCGACCATGTGGTGATCACGCCGGACGTCGCGGAGCAGTACCCCGCGCCGTTCTACGAGCCGTTCACCACACTGAGTTGGCTGGCCGGGATGACCGAGCGGGTCCGGCTCGGCACGACGGTGCTGATCGCGCCGTACCGGCATCCGTTGCTGGTGGCAAGGATGGCGGCGAACCTCAACGCGTTGAGCGGCGGGCGGTTCGTGCTCGGTGTCGGGGTCGGCTGGGCGCGGCAGGAGTTCGAGGCCCTCGGCGCGGAGCATGCGCACCGAGGTCGGCGTACGGACGAGGTGCTCGCCGAGCTGCGGCGCGCGTGGGCCGATACCGCCGACTACGGAGAAGGGGCGATCCCGATCTGGGTCGGCGGTTCGAGTACGGCGGGCTTGCGGCGGACCGTCCGGTACGGCGACGCGTGGCATCCGCTGCGGCAAACGATGGCGGAGCTGCGGTCCGGGCTGGACCGCCTGCGGACGGTCGCGGCGTCCGAGGACCGGCCGGCGCCGGGATTCGCGCCGCGGATCCTGCTCCGGCTCACGGACGAGCCGCTCGGCGACGATGATCGGGTGGCGGGGGAGGGCACGATCGAGCAGGTGATGGAGGATCTCGCCGTACTGCGGGAGCTCGGTGCGCACAGCGTCGTACTCGATCCGTTCGTCGGCGACCCCGACGAGACCGAACGGCCCGAGGTGGCTTGGCAGGCGCTGGCGACGATCGCCGCGCGACGAAGTGGACTGGAGACGACGTGACACCTGAGGCAGAAGGATTCCTGCGCCGTGCGATCGAACTCGCAGCGGAGGCACGGAAGAACGGGAACCCGCCGTTCGGCTCGCTGCTGGTCGGCCCCGACGGCAGCGTGCTGGCCGAGGAGCGGAACACGACGATCACCGAAGGGAACATCAGCTTCCACCCGGAGCTGAAGCTCGCGGTGTGGGCGGCTCAGCAACTGTCGCCCGAGGTCGCAGCCGGCACGACCATGTACACGAGCTGCCAGCCGTGCGGGATGTGCTCGGGAGCGCTCGCGAGGTCCGGCCTCGGCAAGGTCGTGTTCGCGCTGTCCGGTGAGCAGCTCGACGGACTCAAGTCGACGGGCGGCTTCCCCGCCGTACCGCTGGAAGGGCCGGCGCTGTACGACGAGGCGCGCGTGCCGGTGGACGGGTACTACAGCTGAGGCTTGGGGGTCCCGTTGCCGGGACCCCCGCACTCGCTACTTCACCGGGGTCAGGCAGAGCGTGTACTTCGTCGAACCCTTTTGGTAGACGTACGACGCCTCCGCGCTCTCGCCGCACTGGCTGTCATCGGTCGAGTCGTCGATCTTGTCGACGATCTTGTACTCGGCCTCCGAGGAGGTGCAGTCGACGACCTTCACGTCCGGTTTGACCGACGTGCCCTGGTTGACGACACAGGCGCCGATCTTGGCCTTCGACTCGGTCGAGTTCAGGTTCGCGAACACGATCGCCGCGATCAGCGCGACCGGCAGCAGCAGACCGAGGATCGCCGGGCGCTGGAACAGCGGTTTGCCCGGGTCCATCGGCCGGCCCTGGCCCGGCGTCGGCTCCGGAAGGCCCTTGAACTTCTGCATGGGGCCGATGTTCATCAGCATCGTGATCGGGTTGATGATCGACGACCCGATGCCCCACCAGCCCTGCCAGAGGCTCTTCGCGGTCATGTCGCGCACCGACGCGATCCCGCAGGTCCGGCAGAACGGACCCTGCAGCTTCAGGAACCGCATGATGATGATCAGGCCCTGGTGGCCGCGCACGGTGGCCTCGACCGCCGGGTAGCCGCCGCAGAAGCGGCACGCCATCTGGCCCTGCGGCGCCTGGCCCTGCTGGGGGTACGACTGGCCCTGCTGGTACTGCTGCTGGCCCTGGTACTGCGGGCCCGGGTACTGGCCCTGCGGCGGGTACTGCTGGCCGCCGTCCTGCGGGTACGTCTGGCCCGGCTGCTGGTAGTGCTGGCCGCCGTACTGCTGGTCCGCGTACTGCTGCTGACCGGGCTGACCTGGCTGCTGACCCGGCTGCTGAGGCTTGCCGGGCTGGTCGCTGTACTGCGGGAACTGCTGCGGTGGCGGACCGTAGCCGGCCGGCTCACCTGAGTACGGGTTCTGCGGCGGCTGGGGAGGGGATGTGGTCACGGATGGTTCCTGAGGCTGATCGAGGGGCGGTCGCGGGACACGTTGACCCACGGCACCTTACTCATCCAGGTGGTCCACCGCGGCATAGCGCCGCGTCAATTCCCGGCCAAGTCGCGCCAGCTCCGCCTGCACCGACGGCGGATCCACGACCTCGATCGACCCGCCCCAACCGGCGAGGTGCTGCGCGATCATCAACGGAGTGGGCGCGGTGACCTTGAGCCGGACCCGGTCTCCGTCGGTCCCGTCGACCTCACAGTTGCGGCCGAGCCGGTCCTGCATCACCCACACGAACCGCTCGTCCATCAGGACAGTTGCCGTCAGCCCCGATCGGCGTTCCTCCATCCGCTCGACGATCTCGGCCCACGCCGTCGACAGCTCGAACCCGTCCGGCCGCTCGAAGGTTTCGCCGGTCGCGTCGGCGCCGGCCACCCGATCGATGCGGAACGTCCGCTGGCCCTTCTCGGTCCACGCGATCAGGTACCAGACGTCGTCCTTGTCCACGAGACCGAGCGGATCCACCACCCGCTCCGACGTGGCCCGGCCGCGTCCCGAGTAGAGCAGTCGGACACGTTCCCGGCGTACGACGGCGTCCTGCAGGCGACGTACCAGCTCTGGCCGTTCCTTCACGTGCTCGCCCCAGCGGGCGGGGTCGATCACCACCGCCTCGGCCGCCGCCTGGGCGTGCTCGCGGAAGGTATCCGGCAGCGCCCGCACAAGCTTGCGGAGGGCGGCTTTCGCGTCGGGAGCGATGGACGCCGCAGGTCCGACGAGCAGGAACAACGCCTGCGCCTCGGTCGCCGTCAGCCCGCTCAGATCGGTCCGGGCACCGCCGACCAGCTGCCAGCCGCCGTTGCGCCCCGGCTGTGGATAGACCGGGATGCCGGCCGTCGACAGCGCCTCCAGGTCCCGGCGCGCGGTCGCCACCGAGATCTCCAGCTCCGCCGCGACGTCGGCCGCGGTCACCCGGCCCCGGGCCTGCATCAGCAACAGCACCGCCACCAACCGATCCGCCCGCATGACCCCGATCGTCGCAGACAAACCGCTCATCGTCTGAGCAGTTAAATCGGGTTACCCTCAGTTCCGGACGGCCTTCTTCCGGAATGGTGACTGATGGCGTACGACGTGAGCCCGACGGCGCGGACCCTGATGGTCCTGGAGCTGATCCAGAACAGTCCCGGCATCACCGCGGAGCAGTTGGGAGACAAGCTCGGGGTCTCCGAGCGTGCGGCCCGCCGGTACGTCGCGATCCTGCGCGAGGCCGACATCCCGATCGAGTCGGTCCGCGGACCCTACGGCGGCTACCGGGTCGGGCGGGGCCTGCGGCTGCCGCCGTTGATGTTCAGCCCGACCGAGGCGCTCGGCCTGGTGATGGCGGTCCTCGAAGGACCGCGCGGCGCCGCGGATCCGGTCGAGGACGCGCTCGGGAAGATCGTCCGGGTGCTGCCCGAGGCCGTTGCCCGGTCGACCGACGCGATCCGCCGGGTCTCCGCGCGCGGACCCGATCCCGGGGCCCGGACCCCTGATCCCGAGATCACCGCCGCCCTCGTCTCGCACAGCGCGGACTCGCGGCGCGTGACGATCCACTACCGCCGCCACGAGGACGAGTGGCCGATGGACGTCGACCCGTGGGCGGTCGTCGTACGCCGTGGCCGCTGGTACCTGCTGTGCTGGTCGCACGCCAAGGACGCCCGGCGCGTGCTCCGCGTCGACAAGATCACCAAGGTCGAGGCGCAGCCAGGGTCGTTCGTCGCACCCGCCGATCTCGACCCGCTGGCCGCCGTCGAGGAACACCTCGCGATGGGCTGGCGGTATCCGATCGAGGTCGAGATCGAGGCGCCGCTCGCCGACGCCGCCTGCTGGATCCCGCGCAGCATGGGCCGCCTGGAGCCCATCGACGAGAACCGCACCCGCCTCCTCGCCAGCACCGACGAACCCGACTGGTACGCCGGCAAACTCTCCGAGATCCGCGCCCCCTTCCGAATCATCGGCGGCCCCGAACTCCAATCCGCCTGCCAACTCGTAGCCCACCGCCTCCTCACCGCAAGCACCCCCGATTGATGCGCGCCTGGGGATCCGGCGACCGCGTGGCACTCCTCGTCCACGGCATGCTCGGCGCGGCCTCGCAGTACCACGAGGTCGGCCCCGCCCTTGCAGCCCGCGGGTACCGGGCGGTCGCGGTCGATCTGCCCGGTCACGGCGATGCGCCGCGGGATCCTGCGGCGACGATGGATCTCTTCGTCGACGCTGTCGTCTCTGTTGTCGATACGCCACCTGCGCTCGCCATCGGTCACTCGCTCGGGGCAATCGTGCTGTCCCACGCGCTGCCTCGGCTGCGGCCCGGTCGCGCGGTGTATGTCGACGTACCCCTCGCTGGCCCGTCCACGGACCCGCGGATGTCGGCTGCGGAGCTTCGCGAGCGCTTCACGGCCTCACGCGCCGCACGCACTGTGGAGCGGCTGGGTACCCGGCCAGATTGGTCTGCTGAAGATTGTCGAGTCGAGGCGGAGGCGGCGGTTCGGTTCGACGTCGACACCGCAGTTGCGCTCGAGCGCTCGTACGTCGGGCACGCGGTCGAGCGGCCTGCGGTGCCGTCGCTGGTAGTGCGGGCCGACCCGAGCCGTTACGTGTCGCCGGAGCGGGCCAGGGAGCTGGAGGAGATGGGATTCTGGGTCCGGTCGGTGCCGGGTGCGGGGCATTCGGTGTGGTACGGACACCTCGACGAGTTCATGGGAGTGCTGGACGAGTGGCTGGGGGCGGGATGAACGAGGTCGAGTTCTCGGGGGAGATCTGGTATTGGCGGGGGCCGGCGCCCTGGTACTTCATTACGGTCCCGGACGAGGAGAGTGCGTACTTCGAGGCGGAGTCGAACTTCGTCACGTACGGGTGGGGGATGATCCCGGTGACCGCGGAGATCGGCGCGAGCGTCTGGGACACGTCGATGTTCCCGAAGGACGGGCGGTACATCCTGCCGGTGAAGGCGTCCGTACGGCGGGCCGAGGACCTCGACGACGGCGACGTACCGACCGTCCGGCTGCGATTGCGGAGCTGGACGAAGGCATGACGAAAACTGTCGGCGGACGGGTCTAGCGTTCGCCGTACACGTTTGAGAGGGAGGTGCCGGGATGTGCACGCTGTCCGACCGGCCGCACACGGCCGTGCTCGTGGTCGACGTCCAGAACGGTGTTGTCGGGGAGGCGTACGAGCGCGATCGCGTCGTCGCCAACATCAGCACGCTCGTCGGCAAGGCCCGGGCCGGGGGAGTCCCGGTCGTCTGGGTCCAGCACTCCAGCGAGGAACTCGTCAAGGACAGCGACCAGTGGCAACTGGTGCCCGAGCTGTCCCGCGACGGCTCGGAGCCGCTCGTCCACAAGACGTACGCCGACAGCTTCGAGGCCACCGACCTCGAGGACGTCCTCGCCCGCGCCGGCATCGGCCACCTGATCGTCAGCGGCGCGCAGACCGACGAGTGCATCCGCTCGACGATCCACGGCGCGATGGTCCGCGGGTACGACGTGACGCTGGTCGCCGACGCCCACACCACCGAGGACCTGAGCGAGTACGGCGCCCCCACCCCCGACAAGGTGATCGCCCACACCAACCTCTACTGGCAGTACCACCGCGCCCCGGGCCGAACCGCCGCCGTCCAGAAGACCGACGAACTCACCTTCTGACGACGTCCAGGACCTGAGTCAGCACCCGCACCCGCGGTACGTCGGCGCCCCTGTGCGCATCGTTCCGGTCAACCAGCACGGCCTGGATCCCGACTGCTCGTGCGCCGCGGATGTCGTTCTCCAGCGAGTCGCCGACCATCACGACGTCGTCGGCGGTGGATTCGAGGCGATCCAGCGCGTGGACGAACGCCCGCGGATCGGGCTTGCCCATCGGCAAGGTGTCGCCGGTGATCAGTTCGTCGATCTCGCCCGTCAGGCCCAGCCGGTCGAGCTTGAACCGCTGGTGATCGCCGTTCCCGTTCGTCAGCACCACGACGCCGAGCCCCGCGTCGCGCACGGCCCGCAGTCCCGGCACCGCGTCGTCGAAGACGGTCCAGCCGTCCTCGTACCGCCGTACATAGCCCTCGAACATGCTGTCCGCCTCGGCATCGCTCGCCTCGACCTCGAGGAACTCCCGCACTCGGCGTCGCCGCTGCTCGGCGAAAGTCAGCTCCCTGCGCTGGTAGCGCCGGTAGTGCTTCTCCGACACGACGGCCCACCGTGCGGCCACCTCCGGTCCGGTCACGCCGTACTCGGCAGCCCACCCGACCACTGCCGCGGCGGCCGCCGACTGCTGGTCGACCAGCGTGCCGTCGAGGTCGAACAGCACGCTCTTCAGCATCCGCGCCACGTCTCCAAGGACGGAAGGATCACGCGGAGGTCGGGGCCGGTGTGCCGCATTGCACTGATCCTCTCGTTCGGACTGCGCGATCGTATGTCAGTGCGCGGCTGACTGCTGCAGGGCGTTGACGAGTGCGGCGACGGGCGGTGGATCGGGCGGTTCGCCGTACGTCGCGGCGTACACGTGACGTCGTGAGCCCGGCAGCTCGCTGGCGGTGATGCCGGCGACGTGGTGGGTGCGCAGCGCGAGGCCCGGCATCGTCGTCACACCGAGTCCGGCCGCCACCAGCGCTTGCATGACGACCATATCGTCCGACGTGTAACCGATCCTGGGCTCGTAGCCCTCCGCGGCACACAGCGCGATCAGGTGGCTTCGGCAACGATCGCATCCGGCGATCCAGGTCGCGTCGCGCAGGTCGGCCACCGTGGCCGGTCCGTCTGACAGCACATACAGCGGATCGTCGACCAGGTGATGCAGTCGTACGCCGTGTGGCTCGGGCTCGGTCTCGTCGTACCGGAACACGATCGCGACGTCGACCTTCCCCGTGCGGAGCAGCTCGAACGCCTCTGGCGGATGGGTGTCGACGAGGCTGACCTCGAGCCCGGGATGCTTCTCGGCCAGCGCAGTCATGGCCGCCGGAACGAGCGCGCCGATCGCCGACGAGAAGCCCGCCAGCCGGATCCGGCCCGCGCTCAGGCCGATGTGCGCCGCCAGCTCGGCGTCCACGGCGTCGATCCGGCCGATGATCTCCGCCGCCCGGGCCGCGAGCAGCCGCCCGGCCTCGGTCAACCGGATCCCGCGGCCGACCCGTTGCAGCAGTTGCGCGCCGGTCTCGGCTTCCAGGCGCCCGAGGTGGTGCGTCACGGACGGCTGGGAGTAGTGCAGCTCGCGCGCGGCAGCAGTCACCGAGCCGTGGCGTGCTACCGCGTCGATCACCCGCAACCTCGTGACATCGAGCATGTATCAACTCTATCTATCAATGAGGACAAAACTTGGCATTAGACGTTATGGGTTGACCCGGCGCACTCTCAAGACATGACCACTACAGCAGCCGAAACCAGCGAACTCACCGCCCTGATCAGCAGCGTCCGGGACGCCATCGGCCGGCACTCCGACTGGAACCAGACCGCTCAACACGTCGGCGCCGGGCTGCGCAGCAACTTTCCGAGCCCCGACGTACTGACCGCCGAGCAGCGCCTCGGATCGCCCGACAGCTACCAGAGTCACACACTGCACGTCGAGCCGGACGGTTCGTTCTCGATCATCGCCGTGGTGTGGCGGCCCGGGCAGCTGACGCGGATCCACGACCATGTGACGTGGTGCGTGGTCGGCGTACTCCAGGGCGTCGAGCACGAAGAGTTGTTCGACGCCGACCTGCGGCTGATCGGTGAGAGCGACAACCACGTCGGCGAGGTGAGCGCGTTCGCGCCGCCCGGCGACATCCACCGGGTCCACAACACCTTCGACGAGACCGCGATCTCGCTGCACATCTACGGCACCGACGTGACCCGGATCGGTTCAAGCGTCCGTCGGTACTACGACTGACGCCGGGCCGGCACGGCCTTCACGACCGCGCCGGCCGAGGCTGGAATCAGTCGACGAGCGAGTCGAGTACGGCGAGGTCCTCGGGGGAGAGGGTGAGGTCGGCGGCTCGGAGGTTCTCCTCCAGGTGTTGCGGGCTCGAGGTGCCCGGGATCGCGAGCACGTGATCGCCACGGCTCAGCGTCCACGCCAACCGCACCTGCGCAACCGTCGCCCCGTGGCGATCCGCAATCTCCTGAACCGGCCCAGAATCAGGCACCCCGCCGGCCTCCCGCGACTCCGCGGTGAGCGTGAAGAACGGGATGAACGCGATCCCCAGTTCACCGCACAACTGCAGGATCTCGTCGTTCACTCGCCCGAATCCCACGCTGTACCGGTTCTGGACCGCAACCACCGGCGCGATCTTCCGTGCCTCGTGGAGGTGCGAGACGCGCACGTTCGAGATACCCAGGTGCCGGATCATGCCCTTCTCCTGCAGCTCGGCCAGTACGCCGAAGTGCTCCGCAATCGACTCCAGCCCCATCTGCCGCAGGTAAACGAGGTCCAGCGAATCCACCCCGAGAACCCGGAGATCGCTCTCCACGAGTTCCCGCAACTGCTCCGGCCGCGCCAGCCCGTGTTCGGTCGGCCCGATCTTCGTCGCGAGCACGAATTCTTTCGGGTACGGCGCGAGCGCGCGACGGATCACCTCGTTCGCCCATCCCAGGCTCTCGAACCGTGTCTCGCCGGCCTGCCCGTGACTCGGGTAGAACGCCGCGGTGTCGACGTGATTCACCCCGAGCTCCACGACTCGCCGCAGCAGTGCGATCGCCCGGTCCTGGACGTCGGCGCCGCCGCCGTCGCCACCCGCGAGCCGCTTCGCGCCGAATCCGATCCGCCGGACCGCCACGTCTCCGAGCGTCCAGAATTCGCCGGACTTGCTTTCCGCAATTTGCGGTGATAGGTTAATCAGTAGGGACGCATTCTCCTGTGAATTCTGCATTCGGCCAGGATAAATCTTTCCAAGTAATTCGTCCACCTTTTCCCGGATATTTCTTGCGCTACTCTCGTGCGCGTGGGACTCACCGACCGACAGCAACAGCTCCTCGACATGTGGCTACCGTCGGCGGCGATCGTGCGCGACCACAGCTGGGGCCTCATCGGCACGCTCGTCCTGGAGCTCGAGCACCACGCCGAGCGCTACATCGCGAAGGCCGGTGACCACACCGACCATCACCTCGCCCGCGAGATCCGTGCCCACCGCAACTGGTTGCAGCCGTGGACCACGCGGGGCAGAGCGGCCGAGCTGATCAACGCGGACGAGGACGCCAAGCTCCTCGTGACCCGTTTCCTGCCCGGTCAGCTCGTCGAAGGCACGCCGTACGAATGGGCTTCGAACACTTATCACCAGGCGGGCGAACTGCTCGCGGCATTTCACCGGCAATCCGCCGTACCGGACGACAGCTATGAGTCGCGCGAGAACGAGCGCACGCTCGCAGGACTCGACAAACCGCACCGGATCGCACCGGACCTCGCCGACCTTCTCCGGGCAACGATCAAGGGCTGGCCGACACCGCCCGCGACGCTCGTGCCGACACACGGCGACTGGCAGCCTCGCAACTGGCTCATCGACAACGGCACGGTTCGCATCATCGACTTCGGGCGGGCGGCTCTGCGCCCGGCGTACACCGACCTCGTCCGACTGGCCGCGCAGCAGTTCCGCTCCGAGCCGAGCCTGGAGCCGGCGTTCATCACCGGCTACGGTTCGGACCCGCGCGAACCGGCGGCCTGGCAGCGCGCCCGGCTCCGGGAGGCGATCAGTACGGCGGTGTGGGCGCACCAGGTCGGCGACGAATCCTTCGAGCAGCAAGGACATCGAATGATCGCCGAGGCCGTCGCCGAAATTGGGTTGTGAGCTCACGGAGCACGCTGCCATCGTCACGCCATGTCCAGCGAACTCCTGCGCGAAGCGCTCACCCTTGACCGTTATCCACGATCGAACACCTACGACCAGCAATGGGTCGTCGACAATCTGATGGGCCCGCATCCGCTGTGGAGCGCCGAAAGTCTGCTGCAGGCGATGCCGCTGCAGCCTGGCATGCGAGTCCTCGACCTCGGCTGCGGTACGGCGCTGACGTCGATCTTCCTGGCCCGCGAATGCAATGTCGAGGTGTGGGCGACGGACCTTTGGGTCGACCCCAGCGAGAACTGGCAGCGTGTTCAGGACGCCGGCGTGGCGGGCCGGGTGCATCCGATCCGGTCCGACGCCCGCAAACTCCCGTTCGCGCACGGGTTCTTCGACGCGGTCGTCAGCATCGGCGCGTACAACTACTTCGGCACCGGCGTCGACTACCTCCCGTACCTCTCCGACTTCGTCCGCCCGAACGGGATGCTCGGCATCATCGCCCCAGGCATCCGGACCGCTCCCGACTTCACCCCGCCCCCGTACGTCGCGGATCGCTGGGGTCCGGACCTCTGCACCTGGCTGCCGCCCGACTGGTGGCGGCTCCTCTGGGAACGCACCGGCCTGGTCACCGTCGAGACCGCCGATTTCGTACCGAACGGCTGGGCCGACTGGCTCCTCTGGTTGCAGACGTGCGCACAGGTAGGCCGCGGATACGAACCCGACGAACACCTATTAGAAGCCGACCAAGGAAACCTGCTCGGCCTAACCCGCGTCGTCGCCCACCTGAAGTAGACGCGTCAATCGCTGCTGTAGTTCAGCCGGGTAAATCCCGAATTCTTCCAGGTCCGCCGCGTCGGCCCATCGCAGTTCGAAATGATTCGTCGCAGAATGCTCGACCGCTTCATCACCTGACAGTTCTGGTACGCCGTTCACGTCGCTGACCAGGAAGTAGTACGCCGGCCGCCCGTTGTGCGTGCCGGTCCACAGCAACCGTTCCACGGTGCCGGTGAGTGTCGTCTCCTCCTCGAGCTCCCGAAGCGCAGCACCCGCCGCCGACTCACCCACCTCCACATGCCCGCCGGGCAGAACGGCGTACCGATGCCCCGCGCACCGAGGCCCCGGCACGTCGCCGTACTCGCACATCACACACTCGGCCGACGCCCCCTGCCGCAGATACCGCTTCACAACCAGAACTCTGCCCGCCTCAACCACAACCGCCGCCCCACGCGGAATCCTCGCACTCATACCACCGAGTCTCCCCGCCCTCACCGACAAACCCGCGCCGCCGCCAACCGCATCGCCGCCCATCCGGGATCCTGGGACAGGTAATGGTGGGTCGGCACCTGGTATTGCCTGTCTCCTGTCCCCAGCGCCTGTTCCCAGTGCCGGTCCGCGGCCACCACCGCGTCGCAAGAGTCGGATATTCGGTCGCCGGAGTGCCCGCTTCGTGGTGGGGTCGGGGGTGTTGTTGTCGATCGTGGAAGGATTTGTTGATGCCCAGTGCGCAGATCGAGGTTCGTCGTGAGTACTCCGAGGCCGATGAGGCAGGTCTGATCGAGGCGGTGCATGGTGCGCTCGTGACGGCGTTCCAGATCCCGCCCCAGGACAAGGACGTGCGCCTGGTCGTCCACGCGCCGCACCGGTTCGCGTGCTCGCCCCGGCTGACCGAGCCCGAGTTCTTCACGCTCGTCACCGTCGACTGTTTCGCCGGCCGCTCGATCGACGCCAAGCGCAAGCTCTACACCGAGATCGTCGGCAACCTGAAGCCGTTCGGCATCCCCGCGGACCACGTGACGATCCTCGTCCGGGACCACCCCACCTCGAACTGGGGCATCCGCGGCGGCCAGGCCGCCTCCGACCTGGACCTCGGCTTCAACGTCAACGTCTGACGTGCCACTCCGCTCGGCCCGGCACCTGACGTCGGTCTTCCTCGTGCGCGAGGGGCGCGTCCTGCTCCTCTACCGTCGCGGATCCCGCGCGATCGCGGACTCCTGGGTCGGGATCGGCGGTCACCTCGAGCCGCACGAGCTGACCGACCCGACAGCGGCCGCCCTCCGGGAACTCGAAGAGGAGATCGGGGTCACGGCCGATCAACTGACCGACCTCGCGCTGCGATATGTCGCCGTACGCGACACCGGCGACGAGGTGCGTACGACGTACTACTTCACCGCAAACCTCCGCCCTACGGCGCCGTTGCCGACGGCATGCACCGAGGGCGATCTGCGGTGGTTCGATCTGACGATGGACCCGACGACGCTCGACATGCCGCCGACCGCGCGTATCGCCTTCGCGCATTGGCTGGCCGGCGGACGTCACGACGAGCAGCTTCGGTTCATCACCGTCGACGCCGACGGCCGTGAGACAGGCCCGTTGTGATGATCACCGTGCAGTTCCATCCCAACTGGCCGCACGGTGCGCGGACGGTGATCGAGTCGCTGGCCGCGGACGGGGTTTACCGCTCGCAGTTCGCAACGGGCATCTCCAACGGCGGACTGACGGCGTTCCGCGGGGGAGACCGGTGGGGGTGGGAGAGCCGGTTGTTCTCCGGGCGGTACGACGACCGACCGGAGCTGGATCGCCCTGTCTACGGGGTGTGGAACCGGCGGCGTGACGTGTACGGCGGAGCGATCCGCTTCGGGTCGTCGTACCTCCGTCTGAAGCCCGGCACGATCGAGCGGGCGACGTTCTGCTTCCCGGACTCCGCGCGCGATCCGGCTGATTTCGGCGACCGCAGCGTCCTGCCCCAGCTGTGTCAGCTGGCCGACGCGGCGCGCTTCGACGACCTGGACGATTACGTCGAAGCACAGGTCCACGGACCGGTCCGCATCAGAACCGACGTCGAAGCGGTGGTCCTGGATCCGTCGTTCATCGGCACACCCGTCGAGGACGCCGCCCGCGAGCTCGGTTGCGCGATCGAGTACCACCCGGGCTTTCGCGCGGCGCCGGCTACCTTCGACCCGGCGTACCGCGGCCCCGAGATCGTCGACCTCGCCCGCAAGCTCGGCCCCGAACTCACCCCCGACCTGCTCGGTAAAGCGGCCGGCGCGCATCCGGCGCAGTCCATCAAGTACGTCTGGCACTACCTCGCGCGCTACGGTCGTCAGCCGGCCAACTGATCGCGTCGGCGGCTCAGGTACGCCACCTCAGCAGTGTTCTCGGCCAGCTCGATCGCTGCGTCGTACGCGGCCCGCGACTCCTGGCTGCGGCCCACCCGTCGCAGCAGGTCAGCGCGCGCGGCGTGATACGCGTGGTACCCGGACAGCTTGTCGCCCAGCCGATCGATCGTCGCCAGCGCAACCTCCGGACCGTCGACCTCGGCGACCGCGATCGCGCGGTTGAGCGCCACGATCGGTGAGCGATCGACCCGGACGAGCTGGTCGTACAGCGCCACGACCTGCGACCAGTCGGTGTCCGCCGCGTCGCGCGCCGACGTGTGTACGGCGTTGATCGCAGCGAGGATCTGGTAGCGGCCCGGAGGCAGCCGCGTCGCGAGACGCTCGCGGACGAGACGATGGCCCTCGGCAACCAATGCCCGGTCCCAGGCGCCACGGTCCTGGTCGCGCAATGAGATCAGTTCGCCGCTCGCCGACACTCGTGCGGTACGGCGGGCCTCGGTGAGGAGCATCAGTGCGAGCAGACCGGCGACCTCGCCGTCCTCGGGCAGCAGCGCCCGGATCAAGCGGGTGAGCCGAATCGCCTCGGCGGTCAGCTCGTGACGGATGGGATCCGTGTCGGGGCCGGTCGCCAGGTAGCCCTCGTTGAAGACGAGAAACAGCACCGAGAGTACGCCGGACACGCGTCCCGGAAGGTCTTCCGCGGACGGGACCCGGTACGGGATCTTGGCGGCTTTGATCTTCGCCTTCGCGCGGGTGATCCGCTGACCCATCGCGGTCTCCTGGACCAGGAACCCACGGGCGATCTCCGGCACGGTCAGGCCGCCGACCATCCGCAGCGTCAGCGCGACCCGGGTCTCCATCGCCAGCGCAGGGTGGCAACAGGTGAAGATCAGCCGGAGCCGCTCGTCGTCGATCACGCCGAGAGGCTCGGGCGGTTCGTCGTACGACATCTGAGCCTCCTTCTGCTTGTCGTCACGTTTGCTCTCGCGCCGGATCCGGTCGATCGCCTTGCGGTTGGCGGCGGTGGTCAGCCAGGCGCCGGGGTTGGGTGGTACGCCGTCCGCGGGCCAGCGCTCGACCGCCGTCGCGAACGCCTCGGCGGCCCCCTCCTCGGCGATGTCGAGGTCACCGAACCGCCTGGTCAGCGAGGCGACCACCCGCGCCCATTCCTCGTGGTGGACCCGGGTGATCGCTTCCTGGACGTCGCTCACAGGAACGGCCGCACCTCGAGCCGGCGGTTGCACGCCTTCGACGCCGCGGCGGCGAGTTTCAGCGCCACGTCGAGGTCCGGTGCCTCGAACACCCAGAAGCCGGCCACGTGCTCCTTCGACTCCAGGTACGGACCGTCGGTGAAGATCGGCTCGCCGTCACCCCGGGCGTCGATCACCGTCGCGTCGCTGGGGGCACTGAGCCCACCCGCGAACACCCAGTGCCCGCCCGCCACCAGCTGCTCGTTGAACGCGTCGATCGCCGCGTCCTCCTCCGGAGTCGACGACCCGGTCCGATTGTCAATCACAGAAATCAGATACTGCATCACACTCTCCAGTCCACTCTGCCGAACCCCGCCTACACCCACCCAACGAACCCAACCCCGCCATTCCTACACACCCCGCCAAGATTTCCTCAGCCTGTCACAGCTGGTGGAGGCGGACGTTTGCGTACGTCGGGGGCGTGCGGGTCAGGTCGAGAGCTTCGCCCGTTGCGGAAATGTACAGATCGGGACGGTGCCGGCGCACGCGGACGGTTCCACCGTGCCAATGGTCGAAGAGGTGTACGCCGTGCTCCTTACGCAGCCGGGCGGTCCCTTGGCGGACGCCGTTCGCCCGGACCGCGTAGTCCCGGTTCCACGGCCCGTCCGGCTTGGTCGGCCGGTCCGGCTTGGTCGGTGCCGCTTCCGGTACGTCGTTGCGATAGCGAACGTGCCCGTCGTCGACCGACTCGAGGTACGCCGGGCGTCCCGCGTCGTCGAGATCGCGGAACCGGAACCGCTTGTCATGCCCGATCATGAACTCGAGCGGACCGACGAATCGAACCGGATGCCGGGTATCGGCCTGGATCAGGACGCCCCGGTCTCCTTCCACCGCGAACGTCACCTGATCGGTACCGCTCCCGCTGTAGTTTCCCGCCAGACCTGCCAACGATCCGTTCGACACCTCCGGGGGAGCGGCAAGCTCTTGCGGAGGCCTGTGCGGGACAACCTCGCCGAAGATTTCGGCAGCGAGTTCCCATTGGAACGGGTGCGCAGTCGAGTTGGTCAGTACGACGACGCCGATCCCCGCCTCCGGCGCCCAGTACATGTCCGACAGGAACCCGAATCCGCCACCACCGTGCCCGCGCACAGGGATCCCGTTCGCGCGAGTGATAGCGAGACCGAGCCCGTACGCCCGCTCGCGGCCAGCCGATTCGTGCATCTCGGCAAGGACCGCACTGCCGGCCAACTGGAACTGCAGGAAACGGCACGCGTCGTTGACACTCGTGTACAGCCCGCCCGCGGCAACCATCGGGACCCGGACCGGAATCCGCGTGTAGCCCGTGGCATGCCCGATCGCCCGGTCCTGTTCTCGCTGGATCTCCGCCGCGTTGAACGTCGTACGCGTCAATCCCAGTGGCTCGAACACTGTCCGGCGTACGAAGCGGTCGAACGGCAGTCCGCTGCGCCGCTGCAGGATGTATCCGGCCAGATCGATCCCGAGATTCGAATACTGGAAGTGGTGACCGACGGGAAACCGCAACCACGTGTCACAGATGCTGCGGCAATGCGCCTCGAACGACTCACGGCCGACCAGATAGTTCGAACCGACCGGCGCCTCATGCGTGAATCCGGCGGTGTGATCGAGGAGATGCCGTAGCGTGATCAGGCGCTCAGGGCGAGCTTCGAAGGAACTGTTGAGACGAATCTCCGGCAGATACTCGACGATCGGAACGTCAAGGCCGACCAGACCGTCTTGAACTGCGAGGAGGACCGCCGTCGCGGTGTACATCTTCGAGCACGACTGGACGCCGAACATCGTCTCCGGAGTAACCGGCTCACCACCACCGGCCCGCGTACGCCCGAACCCGGCCGACCACAGCATCGAATTCCGGTCACAGATCCCCACCGCGATCCCCGGAACCCGATGCTGCTCCAACAACCCGGCCACACGCCGCTGCAGCACACGCTTGTTCAGCACGTCACGTTTCTACAGCCCACCAGGCCCACAGGACTATGGGTTCTGGGTTTCTCCGTGCCAGGTTTGCCAGAGGCGGCCGTAGACGTGGCCTGCGGTGACGAGTTCGTCGTGGGTGCCGAGTTCGACGAGTTCGCCGGCTTCCATGACCGCGATTCTGTCGGCGTCGTGGGCTGTCTGCAGGCGGTGGGCGATCGCGATCACGGTGCGGCCGTGGAGGACGCCGGCCAGCGATTGCTCGGTTCGCCGTGCCGTCTTCGGGTCGAGGAGGGCGGTCGCTTCGTCCAGGATCAGGGTGTGCGGATCGGCGAGGACGACCCGTGCCAGCGACAGTTGCTGGGCGCCGGCGTCGTCCAGTTCGGTGTCGTCGCCTACCTCGGTGTCCAGCCCGTGGGGCAGGTCCTCCCACCACGTGACTCCGACCGCGGCGAGCGCCGCGCGCAGCTCGTCGTCCGTCGCGTCCGGTTTGGCGATCAGCAGGTTGTCGCGCACGGTGTCGTGGAAGACGTGATGATCTTGGGTGATCAGTACGACGTGTTCACGAAGCTGATCGGGTGGCAGATCCGCAACCGGCGTACCGCCAATCGTCACCGACCCGGTGTGCGGGCGGTCGAGACCGGCGAGCAGACGCGCGAGGGTCGATTTTCCAGCTCCGGACGTGCCGACGATGGCCAGTCGCTCCCCGGGCTGCACCACGAGGTCGATTCCCTGAAGTACGTCGCGAGCGCCCGTGTAGCTGTAGTGGGCGTTGTCCACCCGGATCCGGTCGCCGTCAGCGTTTTGGACCGCGGGCGGCTCGGACTCCGTCGTACGGACATCCGCCAGGCCCTCGACCCGTGCGTACGAGGCACCGGCACCTTGTAGTTGCTCGATCCAGAGCATCAGCGTGTCGAGCGGGCCGACGAGCTGGCGAAGGTACACCGTGGCCGTCACCACGACTCCGAGACTGACCAGATCATTCGCGTACAGCGCGCCGCCGATCAGCAGGACACCGACTACGGGGAGCGCCAGCGACACCTCAGCCCACGGAAACAGGACCGTCCGCAGCCACAGTGCGCTCAGACGCGCGGAGCGGGCTCGGGTGACGGCGGCCTCCGTGGCCTCCGCCCGGCGGCGTTCCAATCCGAGAAGTTCGACCGTACGGGCGCCTTTGGCGGTGCTTGCGACGACATCGGCCATATCCGCACCAGTCGCCGCAACCGCCAGGTAAGCGGGCCGCGCGCGTCGTACGTACCAGCGCACTGCCGCTCCGACGCCGAGCAGGGACACCAGTCCGCACAGCCCGAGCCGCAGGTCCAGGACGAGCACCGCCACGATGAGGAACAGAGCGTGGACGAGCGCCACAAGAACCTCAGGCACGGCAGACCGCAAACTGAATGCCACCACCGAGGCATCAGTGCTGCCACGAGAGATCAGATCGCCGGCCGGAAGATGGTCCGCCACGCGTGGAGGCAACGCCAGTGTCCGCCGCAAGAACCGTTCCCGAACCCGCGCCGCCGTACGTTCGCCGAACCGGTAACCGATCTTGAGCGCCCACCACGCCAGCACCGTCCGCACGACCGTGAACACCAGAGCGCCGAAGGCAAGACGGTCGACCGTGGTGAGCACGTCCCCGGAACCCGACTGGATCGTGTCGATGATGCGGCCGAGCAACCACGGACCGATCAAACCTGCCGCGGAGGCGAGCCCGTTGACCACGACGAGGCCGACCACGGTACGCCGTTCCGCGCGGAGGTCACGTCGCGCCGCGGCCCGGACTTCGGCCGGCCCCGCGACCGGCAACTGACTGCTCATCGGTCGTCCTGCCCGCGGGAGACGAGCTCGCGATAGTACGAATCAGTGCGCAGAAGTTCCGCGTGTGTCCCGACCGATGACGTCTTGCCGTCGACCAGTACGACGACCTCGTCGGCGCGGTCCAGCACGAGCGGCGACGACGTCGTGATCACCGTTGTCGTGTCCCGCCGCGCCTCGCGGATCCGGTCGATCATGGCCGCCTCGGTGTTCGCGTCGACCGCGGACGTCGGTTCGACGGCGAGCAGGACGTCAGGTGCGGCATAGACAGCCCGGGCGAGCCGGATCCGCTGCCGTTGCCCGCCGGACAGATCACTCCCGCCGGCGGCGATCGTCGCGTCGAGGCCGCCGGGCAGCGCTTCGACGACGTCCTCGGCCACTGCAACTCGAAGAGCCGCGCGGATCCGGCTGTCGTCCGGCTCGAGACGGCCCGCGATCACCTCGCGAACCGTGCCTGCGAAGATCTCGGCATCGTTGTCGGCGACAACCAACCGGCGCCGGAGCTCTGCACGGGCGACGTCGTCGATCGGCACACCCGCCCACGTCGCCCTCGCGTCGTCGGTGCTCAGCCGGCCCAGCCGCTCGATCACCGACCTCGTCTCCGCCGGCCGGGCAGCGACCAAGGCCGTCAACGAGCCGGGACGAACGATCACTCCCGAGGCAGGGTCGGCCAACGGGCCGCAGCCGGTTGGGAGGACCTCGCCCTTTGGCTGGTTGTCGCGGATGGCGGGAAGGTTGAGCAGGTCGATGATGCGTTGCCCGGCCACCCGGGCGCGGGCGATGTCGCCACCACCCTCGATGAACGCGGACACGGGAACGACGAGTACGGCGACGTACCCGTAGACGGCGACAACCTCACCGATCGTGATGGATCCGGTGGCGGCCATCCGCGCCGACAACCACACGACCGCGGCGAGGAACAGCGCCGGCAAACCGGTCGACAACGCGCCGACCCAGCTCGCAGGCCCGGCGACGCGGTAGCCGTGTCCCACCAGCCCCTGGGACTGTTGCTCGTACCGCTCCGCGACGAAAGCCTTCCCGCCAAGGCCGTTGAGCACGCGAAGGCCGGCCAACACATCGACCAGGCGGGTCGTCAACCGTCCCTGGTGCACGCGGTACTCGCCACCGGTCCGTTCGATGCGCTGCAAGAACGGTCCTACTGCGACCGCAAGCAGCGGAACGCCGGCGAGCACGACTGCGGCCAGCAGTGGGGAAGTGGTGAACAGTACGACGGCAACCACGGCGTACGCGACGACCGCGCCGACGCCAGGACCGGCGACGGTCAGCGCCATCGCGACTGTGTACACATCGGCAATGCCGACTGTGACGACCTCTCCGGTGCTGACCCGCCCCGGCAACGAGGCCCCCAGGCGGGAGGTGTGTCCGACTGCGGCGCGGACTGCGCGGAACGATGCGTCCATGCGGACCTTGGTCATCGTCCGGTGCCGAGCGATACCCAGCAACGCATTCAGGACGGTGACGACCAGCAGGACCAATGCCCACCTGATGAGGGCGCGGGTATCGCCGGCCACGAGTCCTTCGTCAACTGCACGGGACAGCACCCAGGGAGGCACCGCGAGGCCAACCATCCAGAGACTGCCGAGCACTCCGCCCCACGCGATCCGTCGGGACTGCGACCGCGCGAGCCAGAAGAGGAAGCGGAACGGCCCGGCCAGATCGTTGGCGGTTGCCGGGTTCCCCGTCTCGCTCGTCCGGTCCAGCCACTCGCGGATGCGCGCCGTACGCCGCCGTGCACCGTCGCGCGTCATCGCATCACCATACCGTGGTTTGTGATCGCCTTCACAAGGGGGAGTGGCTATCCTCGGGTGGTGCGATCAGTCCAGCAGTACCGTGGCGACGACTTCTACTGCGATGTCGCGATTCCTGACCCGGGCAGCCTCGACGTGGTGCACGAGGACGAGTTGGTGCTGGCGTTCCATCACACGCGGCCGTTCTGGACGAACCACATCGTCATCGTGCCGAAACGGCACATTGCGTCGTTGACCACCGTGAGTGCGGCTGACGAGCACGTCGTACGGCGCTTGCTCGAGGTCGTGCAATCGATCGCCGCCGACACCGAGCGAACCACCGGCGCAGCCGCGGTCCTGACCAATCTAGGGGAATACCAAGATTCCAAGCACCTGCACGTCCACGTACACAGCGGCCCCCACCGCTGATCCCATTCAGGGGCGGGAAGCAACGATGTGCAGAAACAACGGAATCCGGTACCACTTGTCCCCGGGATCATCGGAGGCCTTTGCGGCAGCCTATACACCGCAAAAGCACGTGCGTGATGGCTCTGGGATGCGCTTGGATCGGATCGTGTTGATGAACCGAGTCACTGCGCCATGAAGTCTTACCCTCCCCTCGACGTACGGGTGAGCACGCCGACGCTGGAGCTACGCGGCGCCACGGACGAGCTGCTGGACCAACTCGCGGACGACGTACGCGCTGGCAAGACGCACGCCGACCCGCTGCCGTACGACGACCCGATGTCGCTCTACGAGCCCGATCCCGACCAACGGGTGGCCCAGTGGCTGCGTTCGATCTGGCGAGGCCGGGGGAGGGTCGAGCCCGACGCCTGGCGGCTGTACTTCGTGGTTGTCGTCGACGGCCGGCCCGTCGGCATGCAGGACCTGTGCGGGGTGAAGTTTTCTACCTTCGGGACCTTCACGACGTTCTCCTGGCTGTCTGCCGATCACCGCGGCCGCGGGCTCGGACGCGAGATGCGGTCAGCAATCCTGCACCTCGGATTCGACGGACTCGGAGCGAAGGAAGCGAGCAGCGACGCCTTCGTGGACAACCACAGCTCGAACGCGATCTCGAAGGCTCTCGGCTACGAGCCCAACGGTTCGGACTGGGACACCAGGCAAGGCGAACCAGCCCTCATCAACCGCTGGCGCCTGACCAGACAAGACTGGGAACCGCACCGCAGAACCGACATCCAACTCCACAACCTCGAAGCCTGCCGAACATTCTTGCCTTTGTCAGACGGTCACCGTTGTGTCTGAGCCGCCAGTTTCCGAGGTTGTCAGGCAGAACAGCGAGTACTGGGAACGGCTGGCACCACATCGTCACGGTGAGCCGGTCGAGTTCTTCTTGGGCGGTGGCAGTGCGCTGACGGACGACGAACTGGCCGCTGTCGGCGATGTGCGCGGTCGCCGGGTACTGCAGCTGGCATGTTCAGTTGGCGACGAGGCGTTGACGTTCGCACAGCTCGGCGCAGACGTCACCGCCGTGGATATCGCACCGTCACACCTGGCCACCGGCCGAGCGAAGGCCGAGGCGCTCGGGCTGGAGGTCACGTTCGTCCTGCAGGACATGATGACGGTGGATTCGGAGATCACCGGATTCGACGTCATCTACATTTCGTGGGGCGGCCTGTGCTGGGTTCCCACGCTCACCGAATGGACGCGATCGGTCGCCGGTCGACTCAATCCCGGCGGTGTCCTGGTGATCAGCGAACACCATCCGTTGTGGGAGATCCTGACGGTACGCGGAGCCAACGCATTGTCCGTCAACGGCGACTATTTCGGCGCCGACCGTGACGGCTACGCAGATCCGCTGAAAGCCCCGGAAATCACCCGGACGCTGGGTACGCCAGATGTTCCGCACCGAAGTTTCGTCTGGAGCATCAGCAGCATCGTCACCGCAGTTCTGACCGCTGGTCTGACCGTTCGTTCTCTGCAGGAGTTTCCGGTTCAGGAGATGTACCCAGGCCTGGGGGAGCAGGCCATGAGCATCCCGGCCACCTACCTACTGACCGCGAGTGGCGGAGGTCGTCATGCATAAGTTGGTCGTCCTGTATTCCGAGC
Source organism: Kribbella sp. VKM Ac-2566 (assembly GCF_004366005.1). Classification (NCBI taxonomy): domain Bacteria; kingdom Bacillati; phylum Actinomycetota; class Actinomycetes; order Propionibacteriales; family Kribbellaceae; genus Kribbella; species Kribbella sp. VKM Ac-2566. Next base: position 642,578 of record NZ_SODT01000013.1, read on the forward strand.
CCGCCGACCCTGATCACTTCCGCGAGTACTACGTGACCACCCACCTTCCACTGGTCATGAAGATGCCCGGCCTGCTTGCGTGGCGCTACAGCTTCGACGTGGCGGCGACCAACGGAGAAACGCCGTATTTCGCGATCTTCGAAGGCGACTTCGCTGACGCCGCCGCCATGGCCGCGGCGCGGTCGTCGCCGCAGGGCCAGCGGGTGGCCGCCGATGTCGCCAACTACGCCACCGGCGGTGCGGTCGTCATCCACTATCCGGTGCAGGACGGCACCGGCTGACCCGCACCCATGACTGGCCCGCTACCCGCCTTGCGTCCAAGGGGTGGTGTAGCGGGCAATCACGTCCAAGCAGCGTCGGGCCTGTGCCGGTGAGGCAGGATTCTTCCAGCCGAGCTTTTCGAGTGCCCAGTCGATGGCGAAGGGCGGTGTCCACCCCGCCTCGGCCGACTCGGGATCGGCGATCCGCGCGTACCCGCGCCGTATCAGGTCCAATCGGTCCTGCAGTACGTCCCCGGCATCCACCTCCCATTGGGCGAAGTCGTACGCCGGCGCCGTACGGCCGGCGAACTCCCAATCGATGATGCCGACGACCGCCCCGTCGTGGATCAGGAGGTTCTTCGGGCAGAAGTCGCCATGAACGAGCGACACCGGGGGAGCAGCACGGGTCGTCACCTGTCGGCGCAGGAACTCGGCACCGCGCTCGACGACCGCAGCCTCCGCCGAGCCGAAGGCCTCCCTGACGATGCCTGCGACCCGGGTGATCTCATGCTCTTCGGGCAATCGCAGTACGTGCCGGACGCCTCGGTCCTCCAGGCCAACGCTGTGCACGCGCGCCAAAATCTCACCGGCGTCCAGAACCAACCGCTCGAGCTCAGCGGCAGACAGTTCACCGACGAGCTCGTCGAGCGAACGACCCGGCAGGAACTGCTGGACCGAGAAGGACAGCAGCCGGCCGTCGTGATCCAGGTGCTCAAGACCGAGCACCTCGGCCGTCGGCACGCCCACGGCCCGCGCCTCCGTCATGAGGTACGCCTCGTCGACGAACCACGGCACCTCCTGACGCGCAATCCGCACGACCACCGCGTCATCACCGGCAAGCTCAACGCGGTACGTCTCGTTCATCCCGCCACCGGCCAGTGGAACAAGCCGCTCGACCTCACGGCCACAAACCGACCGCACCACCGAGTCGATGAGCGAGCGAGGCGTTGTCACCATCACCCAAGTCTCACCCAACGATCCGCCACTGGGCATCTGCATTTTCGAACACCGACAGGCGGGGGAGTCGGGCGGATCACACGAGCAGCGTCTCGAGATCCGGGAGCCGGGCGAACATGTCGGGGAGGCCGCGTACGCCGTTGCCCGCCGACTCCTGCGACAGCGCGAGGTCAGGGCCGGTGCTCGCCTCGGTACCGGCGAGGCATCGGAGAATGTTCCATCTCGTGTGTCCCAGCCAGCCGCCGATCAGGAACACGAACCAGCTCGGACCCGGCGGCGGCAACGTTCCGCCACCTGCGACGTACCCGTCAAGAACCGCACGGAAGACGGCGGGCTCGATGTGGTCGAAGCCAGGACCCTTCGCGAGGCTCAGCGCGGTCGAGCCGAGCTCGCTGGACAGGTCGAGCATCCCCGAGAGTTCCCAGTCGAGCACCACCGGTCGACCGTTTCGAGCGAGCAGGTTCCACGGCTGGATGTCCTTGTGGGTCAGCACGACGGGACCTGGCCGTTCGCAGGTCTCCACGAAGTGGGCAATCGCGAGGAACGTCTCGACCTGGGAGGCCAGTTCGTCGGCCCACGGCTGTCCGGTCGCCACCGCCCGCTCGGCGAGCTCGGGCCAGTCCCGTGACGTGGGCTCCTCGATCGACGCGTGGGGCCATTCGACGTCGAGAGCGTGGATGCGCGCGAGGATCTCGCCGATCTCGAACGCGTAGGCCTCCGACACCGGTGCCTCGGGCAACTTCTGTCCGTCGACCCACCGGTGGACGATCGTGGTGACGCCGGCCGAGATCGGCTCCGGCATCGGGATCCCGGCGGCGAAGGCGGCCCGCTCGAACCTGAACACGTCCTCGACGTGATAGGTCCAACGACGGTCGACGAGATTGAGCTCTTTCACCGCGAACGACCCCTGGTCGGTGTCGAGCCGGTACATCCGGTTGGCGAACCCGCCGTGAACGCGAACCATCGGCCCGACCGGCACACCGAGATGCGAGAGATCCACGCCCGCAATCTAGGCCGCACAGCCCAACGGCGCACCGGAATTACCGGAGCTGCATGCTCCCGGCGCCACGATTCGTCGTACTACGGTTGGGCGCGTGACCATGCGCTTCTCGATGGATGAGCTCGCGGGCGGCCGCACGACGAGCGGTCTCGAGCACCGCGGTTCCGACCTGCTCCGCCCGGTCGGCCCGTGGACCCCGGCTGTGCACGAGTACCTGAAGCACCTCGAGTCCGTTGGCTTCCACGGAGCCCCCCGGGTCGTCGGCATCGAAGGGGACCAGGAAGTGCTGACGTTCCTCGAAGGCGACGTACTCGCGGATCCGGAGTGGGAGCCGGGGCGCGGCAACCCGCTGCCGGCGTACGCCCGGAGCGACGATGCACTGGCCGCCGTCGCGCATCTGCTGCGCGACCTGCACGAGGCGTCCCGCAGCTTCCAGCCGGAGCACACCGGCTACCGCTTCCATCCGCACGCGCCCAATCCCGGCGAGATTGTGTCGCACGGCGATCTGGGTCCGTGGAACACCGTCTATCGAGGTGGTGTGCCGGTCGCCTTCATCGACTGGGATGCGGCCGGGCCGATCGACGCGCTGCTCGATCTCGCGTCCGCCGCCTGGGCGTTCCTGCCTCTGGAGTCGGACCGTCAGCTCGCCGAGACCGGCTTCGATCCGCTGCCCGACCTGCCCCACCGGTTGCGGGTGTTCGTCGACGCCTATGGACTCACCGACCGGCCGACGATCATCCCCGCGCTGCAGCAGGCGAAATTGAAGGTGGTCGAGCAAGTGCAGCACTGGCCGATCGACGCGGCAGGAGCTGCCGGCTCGCTGGAGTTCCTCGCCGGCGAGCTGCGGCTGCTGGACTCCATCACTCCCGCTCTACGCCGAGCGCTGTAGACCCGCACGACTCCGCGATCCCCTCAAGAGACTCCAGTACGCCGGGGGAGCGTCACGGGGGAGCGATGAGTTGGGGACGACTAAGGTCTGTCCCGTGGCGATGTCAGACGACTCACCGGCGGCGACGAGTTCTCACACGGACAGACCTGGGGATCCGAGCCAGGCATGGCTAGAACTCGCTCCGGACTACGAGCGGGCCAGAACCAGGGAGGACTCGCTGGATCGGCTTGTCGAGTGGCCCGCGCAGCGAGACCTTCTGGGTGACGTCATCGGACGGTCGGTGCTCGATCTCGGTTGCGGTAACGGCGGCAAACTTAATGAGCTGGTTCGAGACGGTGCGACCGCCTCCGTAGGTGTCGATGTCAGTGGCAACTTCCTCAGCGACCCACCGCCTGGCTGGGAGTTCATCCGAGGCGATCTGTCTGAGCTGGAGTCTGTGCCTGGGCTCGCCGGTCGGAGGTTCGACGGATCTTGTTCCTGCAGTCTTTCGGCTACGCGAAGGATCCGGTCCGCACCCTGCAGGCAGCGCGCGCGATGCTGGCCGACGACGGATTCATCCTGCTGACCAGGACGCAACCGATCCGGTACGCCGTTGAACGGGCCGAACAGAACGGGACGTCATTGGGGGAAGAGTATTTCTCCACGGCCACGTTCTCGTACGTCAGCGGCTGGAACGACCAGATCACCCTCACCAAACGTCCGTACACCATCTCTGACCTGATCAACGTGTTCAGTGCGGCAGGGCTGTGGATCGAGACCGCGCTTGAGCCTCAACTGTCCGAGGATGCCCGACGTCGCTACCCGCACAAGCAGGAGTGGATGAACAAGCACCTCGGCATCCTGATCTTCAAGCTCCGGCCCCATCTGACGCCGTAGACGGGCACTACTGGACACGCTGCGTACCAAGTTCGGACGTATTGACAGTTCCGAAGCGCCGAACACAGCGAATGACCGAGTGGATCAGCTCGCGCTATCCGCGGGCATGCGCGGACGGGTTGTCCTTGCGAAAACCATTGGTGCCCGGCTTGCTCCGCTGATGGACTGACGTCCCGCCGGGAGTCTGCCGTGTGACGGAGGTAGTGGTTGTGACGGATTATGACGTGCTTGCCGAGGTGTACGAATGGCTCATCTCGGATGCAAAGTTGCCTCCAGCCGAGTTCGCTGCGTCGTTCGATGAGGTCCTCGGTCTCCTGCCGTCGAACGCTCACGTCCTCGACTGTTCGTGCGGAACCGGACAGTTGGCGGTTGGCCTCGCCGGTCGTGGCATACAGGTTGTCGCAACTGACGCCAGCGAAGCGATGGTTCGTCGGACGGCAGAGTTGTCTGAGGAGTTCGGGGCATCCGTCCGGGCCGTGCGGGCGAACTGGGAAGAGTTGCCCGACCATTTCGAGGACGGCACGTTCGACATGGTGTTCTGCGTTGGCAACTCGCTTCACCATGCCGCGGGCGCTACAGGCAGGGGTGCTGCTCTGGAGTCGATGTCACGGCTTCTGCGCGTTGGCGGGCGCCTGGTGCTCACATCCCGCACTTGGGAACTCGTGAGGGCCAGAGGTTCCCGGCTGGACATCAGTGACCGCCTCGTGCGCCGGAACGGTCGCGATGCCGTCGTGGTCTACCGCTGGGAGATTGCGCCGCATTGGGAGGAGGAGCACCACATCGAGATTGCGATCGCGCAAGTTGATGCGACTGGTTTGGTTCGTGTCCGCTCAGAACTGCTGTCCTGCTGGCCCTACCGGTACGAGGAACTCGAAGTCGACCTGCACCGGCTCGGACTCCGGACGGACGTGAGCACGTTCGATCTCGAGGCCGAGAACTACATGGTGGTCGCGAGCAAGGTATAGACACCGGGCTCTCACTTTTTCGAGGTCGCCGGGGTAGTGGCACGCAGTCGTATCTGATGCAACACGCAGACTAGTAGTTGACATAATGTCCGTTATCGGCGCTATGGGAGCGCAGTTTCATCCGGTGCTGGAACTCGCATCTGGACGATATGACCGGGCCTCTCAGCCAAGTTTGCAGAGACGTTCTGGAGGTGGGTTTCGAGCTGGTGTGTGTCGGGCTCGGCTCAGCTGTTGCGGGATGGTTCATCGCGGCTGCTGCGGCCGGGCGAACAGGTGTTCGAGGCGTTGTTGGCGGCTGGCAGGAGCAGCCTGACACGGGCCAAGTAGACTTCCGCGGCGGAGGGATCGACACATGGTGATGGGGAATCAGGACATCGGCGCCTGGGACGCGGAGTTGCACCGTTCCGGCCGAGTGGTCTTCGCGGTCCGGCGCGCGCTGGCCTTTGGCGGACTGGTCGTCGTGCTGATCCTGGCCGGCATCCCGATCGTCTCTGTCGTCCGGGACCTCGACACCCGCGGCACCTGGTTCACGATCCGGGTGGCGCTCCTCGCCGTACTCCTCGCTGTCTGTATCGCGCTCGCCGTCCTGTTCCTTCTCGGCCATCCGAGAGTGACCGTGAACGCCGCTGGCATCCGCTTCGCTTGGTGGCGGCAGATCCCGTGGTCCGAGTTCGGGGGCACCACCCTCGTCACACCCACCAGCGGCCTCGCCGCCCCGTACCTGACCATCATCTCCACCCGCGGCACCAAGCTCCACATCCCCCAAACGAACGTCGAAGACCTCGGCGCCTTCGCCGCCTGGCTCACGAAGCTTCACACCCAACACCGCCTGAAGACCAACAGCTGAGCGACTGAGTCTCCGGTCCCCGGCCGGCTCCAGTAGCTGACCGCGCACTGGGCTCCAACCGGCGGTACCAGTTAAGGCGCGCAAGTTGCAGTCGGCTGTCGGCGTGTGGTTCTAACATCACCGCAGGACCAACACCGGGCCGTCGGCGACGGTGATTCGAAGTTCTTTGGGCGGGGTTGTCGGATTCTGGGTGGCTGGGTCGTGGATAAGGCAAGCGGACCGGACAAGGTCCCGGACTCGAGGAGAAACACGATGAACGACCAGGCCAGGCGAGTGACCAGACCATTCCGGTTCGGGGTCGTTGCGCCGATCCGTTCTGACCTGCCGACGTGGCGAGACCGCGTGCGCCGCATCGCCGAGAGCGGCTACTCAACGTTGCTGATGCCCGATGTTCCTACCTGGCAACCAACACTTGGCCCAACGCTGGCAACCGCGGCGGCGCTCACTGACCTGCGGATCGGCTCGTGGGTCTATGCCGCGGCGCTGCGCGAACCATGGAGCACAGCATGGGAGGCCCACTCACTCTCAGTGCTGACGGAAGGCCGCTTCGAAATGGGCATTGGCGCCGGCCGGCCCGGGATCGAAGTCGAGCTGGGATTGCCTGCCGTCTCCCCCGCTGACCGTCGCGCCAGGATGCGCGAGACCGTGGCCACCCTGCGTACGTTCGACGGGCCCGATCTGCACACGCCGGTGGTCATGGCGGTGAGCGGACCGAAGTCGCAGGCGCTGGCGCTCGAAGTTGCTGACGCTGTCACGTTCGTACTCTCGCCGGAAGATGATCGGGCCGAAACCACGAGGCGGGTCACCGAGTTTGCGGACGGCCGGGACATCGAACTCGTCCAGCACGTCTCCGCTGTCGGCGACGGTGTCGCAGCGTTCATGGCACCGCCCACCCTCGACACCGCGGCGCTTCGCGCAGCCGACTCTCTCCTCATACTGCCGAGTGACCCCGCGGCAGCCGCCGAAGAAATCCAACGACGACGCGAGGAGATCGGCTTCTCCTATTTCGTCATCGGCGGCGACTTCGCCGAAACACTCGCGCCGGTCGTGGCCAAGCTGGCCGGACAGTAAGCCGGAGCGCAGACCGCAGGCGACGGGTCGAGTAGGCACCCTGAGTTTGATCGCTCCCCTGCTGCTCGCGGCTCATCAACTCCCAGTTCAGCGTGCGGTGTCGGACGCGGTGGCTAGTGTGCCTGCATGGTCGCCCGGATTCGGATCTCAGTTGCTGTCCTTGTGCGCGACGGTCTCGTGCTCCTTGTGCATCGCCATCCATCGCGGCGGTGGTATCCCGACTCCTGGAGCTTCTCCGCCGGCGGACATGTCGAGCCGGGCGAGTTGCCTCATCAGGCCGTACGCCGGGAATGCCTCGAAGAACTCGGTGTCCACATCCACGACCCCGCACCCGTCCCGATGACGGTCAACGACCCGACCCTCGACGTACACGCGTTCCTCGTCACGCGCTGGGACGGAGAACCTGCCAACGCCGCACCCGAGGAACACGACGATCTTCGCTGGTTCCGGCCCAGCGATCTCGCGGACGTGAAAATGGCCCACCCGGAGAGCCTGCCGAGCCTCCTGAGCGCCGTCCGGCTCGCAACCATTTAGGCAACGAGGCGCGCACCCGCGGCGAGGCACTACCGGGTGGTCCGTCGACGAAGAGTGGCTTCAGCACGCCTCGAGGACGAAGAAGATGAAGCTGATGAACCGTGCCGGGTGCTTCATGTTCTGCGGACGCAGTTCGGGCGGCGTGTCCGGGGAGATCGGCGGCTCGCTGATGACCGAGATCCGGAAACCTGCCGCCGTGAAGGCGTCGGACATCGCCTGAAGCGGCCGGTGCCAGATCGAGTACACGACCGTACGGCCGGCATGCTCGGCGTCGAAGGTGAACTCGGCGACATCGAAGTACTCGCCGTCGGGATTCAAAGCCGTGTAGACGAACGGGTGGTTCAGCGACAGGATCAGGCGTCCGCCCGGCTTCAGCACCCGGCGCAGCTCTGCGAGCGGCTCCGTCCAGTCCTCCAGATAGTGCAGGACGAGGGAGGCAACGACGTCATCGAAGGCGGCATCGTCGTACGGCAGCGGCTTGGCCAGGTCGGCGACGGTCAGGTCGGCGTCCTCCCCCAGCCTTCGGCGGGCCAGTTCGATCATCGCCGTGCTCAGGTCGAAGCCGGACACGATCGCGCCCTTGTCACGGAGCGCCGCGGACAACGGACCGGAGCCGCAGCCGACGTCGAGGATGCGACGGCCGTCCACGTCACCAGCGAGGCTCACCATCGCCGGCCGTTCGTAGTGGCCGTTGAGCAGATTGGTCTCGTTGTCCGCGGAGTACGCCTCAGCGAACTCGTCGTAATCAGTCTTCGGCACCCAACGCTCCTTTGTCAGCGGAATTCACCCCGGCTGACTTGGGACGTCGCTGTGGCCGAGAAAGTTGTGGCCGAGAAAGTTGTGGCCGAGAAAGTTGTCAGGTGCGTTGCGGGCGGTAGATCTGTACGACGATGCCGCTGGGGAACGGCGTGGCCTCGATCAGGTCCAGGTGTCGCGACTCCGGCAGTTGGTCGAAGAGGGCCTGCCCTTGCCCAATGACCATCGGCTGGACCAGGAGGCGGTACTCGTCGATCAGGTCTGCCGCGGCCAGCGCCCCGGCGAGGCCGGCTCCGCCCCAGACGATGACGTCAGGGCCCGGTTCGGCCTTGATGCCGGCGATCTCGGTTGCGAGGTCTCCGCGCGCGACGCGGGTGGTCGGCCACGTGGCCTCGGCGTCGTTGAGTGTTTTGGAGAACACGACCTTGGGGATGTCGTTCATCGGCGCGGCGTACGGGTCGTCGGACTGCGGCCAGAACGACGACATCTGCTGGTACGTGACGCGACCCATCAGGTGAGCGCCGGCCTTCCTGATGCGCTCTAGCTTCCACTCCTTCACCTCGGGGTCCTCGACCGCGGCGCCGGGGTGCTCGCGGTCGCCGGCCACGATCCCGTCCAGCGACATGGACATGTACAGGATGACGTTGCGCATGGCTACCTCTCATTCCTGGGGTGTGCTGGGTCAGGAAGGTTGGTGAGCAGCCTCCCGAATCCATCGATGGTGATTGCTGCTCCCGCGCTGTCAAGGACGGATCTCAGCAGGACCTGGTTCGCCTCCAGGACGAGACATCCGATCCTGCTCTCCAGCGCGTGGATCGCCCGGGCCGCCCGGAAGCCGTTCCCGCCGATGACCACAGCTTCGGCACGTGGGCTGAGATGGTCAGAGATCCAGTCGACGATCGAGGCCGGTTCGATCCGGTCCGGGTCGTTCGGAAGCTCCGCTATCAGGGCCTCGACGACCTCGAAGCCCTGGCTGCGGAAGTATCCGGCGCCGAGATCGTTGAGCGAGGACCCGAACCACGGAGGGTGAATGAGACTGACCCGCTGGATGTCGCGTGCCCTCAATGCCGACACCGCCGACATCCCGGTGGCGCACGCGGGCAAGCCCCACCGCTCGGAGAGCCGCTGCACCAGTGCCGATTCTTCGCGGTGTCCCACGGCGTAGCCCAAGCTCGTCGATGCCAGGGCCAGTGCATCCAGTGCGGCAAATGGCAACGTCGATACCGCCTCATCGAGCGCGGCCGGCGTGGTCCCCGCGAGCAGGTCGGCTACAGAGGTCGGCGGTTCAGATCCGGGCGACGCGGGGTTCTGCGTCCTCGAGACATGGATGCGAACGTGCGTCGCAGCCATGCACCGCCACTCGGCGCGCTGACCCTCAGCGGCGTGAGGTGTGAGCACGCCTACCGTGACGAGGTTCCCGGACTTCATGGCTCCGAGCCTCGCAGGGCAAGGCCACCGCATCAACGACGATCTGTTCCACGCAGCATGTAGCGTCGGTACATGATTCCGGAGGTCGAGCTGCGAGAAGTGCGCCTGTTTCTGGTGCTCGCTGAGGAGCTGCATTTCGGCCGCGCCGCCGAACGGCTCGGTCTGACGACCTCGCGCGTCTCCCAGACCCTGCGGGTCCTCGAGCGGAAGCTCGGCGGTCACTTGCTCTTCCACCGCACCAGTCGCGTCGTCAGTCTCACCGTGGCCGGACGCGAGTTGTACGCCGAGCTGGATCCAGCAGTCGCGGGTCTGGACCGGGTACTACGTAGGGCCCAAGCGAGAGGTCGAGGGCCTGGTGTGGTGCGTGTGGGCCTGCTCAACTTCGCTTCCGGAGTGGATGTCTTGAGCCGAGCGATCGAACGGTACGAGGCGGTCTACGCAGGCGCCAAGGTGCAGCTGACCACCACGCCGTTCGATGACCGGCTCGGTCCTCTGCGCCGACGCGAGATCGACCTGGTCATGACGCGGCTGCCCCTCGACCAACCCGACATCGCCGTCGGTCCGGTGTTGAGTACCGACAAGCGCGTTGTCATGGTCGGCAGAACCCACCCGCTCGCCGGCCGCACCGACGTGACCACGGAGGACCTCGTAGGTCACGACGTCCGGCGACCCCACGGCGTCCCCACCGAGCTGGCCGAGGCGACCTGTCCGGCCAGAACACCATCGGGCCGACTCATCCGGTTCGTCGACGCACCCGTCGACGACAACGCCGAGCTCCTCTACCTCCTGGCGCGTGGTCAACTCGTCCATCCCACCGTCGTACCGTTCGCGCAGCATTTCCAGCACCCTGACGTGGTCGCTGTTCCGCTCCGTGACCTGCCGCCTTCCACGTGCGCATTGGCAGGGCTGAAAGACGACGACGGCCCAGCCCGCGACGCGTTCAGCATGATCGTCGAACAGGTGCTCAAGACGACCTGACGAACGCGTCGTACTCGAGGCCAAGCGTCAGCTGAGCCACGGTCTCGCACCGGCACCTGGGCGGGCTCGGCTCGGTGCGCGCTCAGGTGCCGTCGTGTGTCTCGAGTTCGGTGTGTGCGAGGAGGTCCACGAGTTGGCCGACCGTTCGCTGGTTGAGCAGGGCCTCGGGCAGCGGTTTGTCGACCTGGACTTCGTAGCGGTTGCGGCGGCCGTTCTTGTCTTTGACCACGTAGCCCGCGTCCACCAGATCGGTGACGATGCCGAAGGCGGCGCGCTCCGTGATGCCGAGCGCGATCGCGATCTCCCGCAGCCGCACGCCCGGATCGTGCGCGATGCACAGCAGTGCTTGCGCGTGGTTCGTCAGAAAGCCCCAGGCCATGACACAGATCATACTAGATGCGCAGATCTAGGAACTGCATTGCCAGTATTAGATTACTGGCGTAGCTTCAATGGTGGAACTGGTTCACGGTTTACGCGAGCCGCTCCACCACAGGAAGGCACACCATGCGCTGCACGCGCGTCGCTCTGTACGACATCAAGACCGGCACCTTCGACGAGGTCGTCGGCCAGGCACAGTCCGGGATGGTTCCCTTGTTCAAGGAGAGCCAGGGCTTCGTGTCCTACGGGGTTGCCCAGGTCGAGAAGAACGCCTTCGTCTCCATCAGCACCTGGGAAACCCGGGCGCAGGCCGACACAGCCGCCGCGAGGGCCGCGGAGTGGGTCAAGACCAACAGCCGGGACCGTTTCGCCCTGCGCACCAACTACGTCGGTGACCTTGCGATCGACACCGGCCGCCGCGAGCCGGCGCCGACCACTCGCTAGGTCGTCCAGGGACCAAGCCCCGCCGCACACCGCGGCGGGGCTTCGTCCCGTTCTCGGCGAAGTCACTCGAAGTCAGTCGGTGCGGGCGCGGAAAGTGCGGCGGTAGGCCATCGGTGAGGTTCTGATGTGTTTGGCGAAGTGCTGGCGCATCGCGATCGACGTACCGAAACCGCAGTGTCTGGAGATTTCCTCGACGGACAGGTCGGTGGTTTCCAGCAATTCCTGCGCATGATGAACTCGTTGCCGCAGCAACCATTGCAGTGGCGTCGTTCCGGTCTGTTCGCGGAATCTCCGGTTGAGCGTGCGCGGGCTCGTTCCGGCGTACGACGCAATGTCCGCCAAGGTCACCGCCTCCCCCAGCCGTTCTCGTAGCCACCGCATCGTCGGCTCCAGTGATCCGTGGTCGTCTCCGGGATCGGGGTGTGCGATGTACGGCGCCTGGCCGCCGTCGCGTTGTGGTGGCACGACCATGTGCCTGGCGACATCGGCGGCGACCGCGGATCCGAAGTCCTGACGGATCATGTGCAGGCACATGTCGATGCCACTGGCCGCGCCGGCAGAGGTCATGACGTCGCCGTGGTCGATGTAGAGCGCGTCGGTGTCGACCACCACCTGCGGGTAACGCTCGGCCAGCACGTGTGCCCGCGACCAGTGCGTCGCCAACCGCCGGCCGTCCATCAAGCCGGACGCCGCCATCACCGCGGCGCCACCGGCGCTGATCGAGGCGATCCTGATGCCGCGCCGGTGCGCCTCGCGGAGCAGCTCGAGTGCTTCGGTCAGCGGTTCGCGGCCTGCGGGTACGCCGATGACCACGATGGTGTCGGCGTCGATCGCGGCGGCCAACGGGTACGGCGGCGTGAGCCGGAACATCTCTACTCCGCCGACGCCGGTGACAAGCAGGTCGCGACCGTTACCACAGACCCGCACGTCGTACAGCCGCGGACCGAAGAGCTCCCCCGGCGCCTTCTCCAGCGAATGCGCCGTACTGAACACCTGCAGCGGCATCGACAGGTCGAAGCTGTGGATCCCGTCGACCGCGAGAACAGCGATTCGATGCATGACCAGAATCTATCGGAGAACGGCATTCTTGCCACTGTCTCCGTGTCTCGATCCGCTCGACGATGAATGACATGTTGCTCGCGGTACTCATCACGGCCGGATCCATCGGCCTCCTCGTCGCGATGGGCCGGCTCACCGACACCCTCGTCGGCGGCCAGGCTGAACAGTGGGCGAAAACCCTTGTAAACAAAGACGATGCGGCCGAGCTGGAGCGTCGGCGATGAAGGCTGTTGTGATTGGAGCAGGCGTCCTCGGAGCATGTGCGGGTTGGAACTTGTCACGGCTCGGCGTCGAGGTGATCTTCGTCGACGCCGGCCAGCCGGGCGAAGGTGTCACCAACTGGTCGTTCTCGTGGGTCAACGCCAGCAACAAGACAGCGCGCAAGTCCTACTTCGACCTGAACGTCGCGGGGATTGCGGCGTACCGTGAACTCTCCGGCGCCATTGGGCCGGGGTCATGGTGGCATCCCAGCGGCCACCTGCGTTGGGCCGACGACCCGGCACAGCTGCTGAAGACGGCGGATCTCTTGGCTGCGTGGGACTACCGGGTCGAGGTGCAGACAGGAGCCGAGGTACGCCGCCACCTCGAGCCTGCTCTCGCGATACCTGACGAGGTTCCAGTCGCGTACTACCCGGACGAAGCCTGGGTGCATGGCCGTCAGCTCGTCGGCTGCCTGATCCGCCAGGCCGTTGCCTCTGGCGCCGAGCATCGCTTCGGCACTGCTGTCCGCGAGATCGATGCCGGCGGGGACATCCAGACCGTCGCACTGTCCGACGGGACCCGCCTCGACGTCGACGTCGTTGTGAATGCGGCAGGTCCCAGTGCCTCACACATCGCCGGCCTCGTCTCACGGCACCTGCCGATGCGCCACGAACCCGGCGTCGTCACGCGGCTCGGCTGTGCTCAGGTCCCAGTTCAACGGGCCATGCACGCGCCCCACATCGAGATCCGTCCCGATGGTGACGACTCGGTAGTGCTCCACAGCCGCGAGATCGATGCACTGATCGACACCGGCGAAGGTCATGCCGAGCTCGCCCGGCGGCTGCATGAACAGGCGCAGTACGTCGTACCCGTGCTGAGTAGCTCCCGGATCGCAGAGACACGGGTCGTCGAACGGCCGATCCCGATCGACGGTTTCCCGTCGGTGGGCGCGGTGCCGTCTGTGCCGGGTTACTACGAGGCCGTTTCGCACAGTGGCATCACGCTCGGACCAGTGCTCGGCCGGCTGCTCGCGTCCGAGATCGTCAGCGGGACGCGAGACGAGCTGCTGGCAGACTTTCGTCCGGTACGGTTCGTCTCGTGACAGCCGGAGGGCGAGGCAGGCAGATGGATGTGCCCGGTCAGGGGCGCAGTGGGTAGTGCAGAGTGGCGAGCAGGTTGTCGTGGAGGGCGGCGTTCGAGTACAGGCCGCCGCCTTGATCGCCCGAGTTGCCGCCAGTCGGGTTCGTGAAACGGCCGCCGGCCTCTTCGACGATCAGGATCCACGGTGCGTGGTCCCATTTGTAGTAGCGCTCGACGAGGAAAGCGTCGATCTCGCCGTGGACGAGTTCGATCAGCGGCAGCGGGCTCCACGGTGGGCGAGCCGACGGAAGGCGAGCGCCGGGGTCGTTGTCCAAAGCAACCAGTACGGCGTTTTCCGGCGACGCCGCCGTACTTACCCCGAGACGACGGGTCTCGGCACGCGGCCAGGACGACTCGAAGGCACCGCCTCCTCGCGTCGCCCACCAGCAGCGACCCAACGCGGGAGATGCGACCACCGCGAGCTCGGTGATCCCTCGAACCTCCAGCGCGATCTGGATCCGCCAGTTCGGGTCACGCTCGCTGAAGAACCTGGTGCCGTCGATCGGATCGAGAATCCAGACCCGGTCGGACTCCCCCAACTCCCCCAGTTCCTCCCCCAGAAACGCATCACCGGGCCGGGCCGCCGACAACGTCTCCCGAAGCAGCCGTTCGACGGCCCGATCAGCCTCTGTCACCGGCGTACCGTCAGCCTTCAACGTCGCCGCAACCCCAGCCCCGAAATACCCAACAGCAACCTCAGCCGCCGCCTCGACGGCACCGAACGCGAGTCGAAGATCCCCATCCATCCCGGCCGACATTAACAGTCGTTCCGCACCCACGCGCCCCGCGGCGTCGGCCCCGGACGGAACCCGCAGGCCTCGCCCATCGCGACCGCCTCAGGAAATCCCCGACCGAGTACGGCCGCCTCGTGCGCGTCGCTGCCGAAGGTGACCGCCACTCCCCCTTCGGCGTGACACCAGCCGTGCAGCGCGTCCCACGACCACTGGCTGTGTACGGGACTGTCGACGGGCAGCATTGGACGACGTTACCCGAGAGCCTTTTGGCCTTGTTCCTCGCGGCTGCGGTAGGTGAGGAGGCCTTCTACTCCGCGGAGGAAGGTTTCGCAGACAGGCTTGGGGTCGGACAGGCAGCCGGCGGCCATCGCGCCGTCTCGGAGCATGACGAAATGGCGGGCCGCGGGTTCGGGGTCGATCTTGCCGAGGCCGGTGAAGAGTTCGGCCATCGTCCACAGGAACCATTGCCGGTGCTTGAGGACCGCCTGGTGCACCGCGAAGGCCGGGTCCGGGTACTCGGCGGCGGCGTTGAGGAACGCGCAACCTCGGAAGCCGGGCCGCTGGATGTCGTCGGCGATCGATCGGCTGACAGCGCGGATGATGTCGGCCGGGCTCGCGTCCTGGGCCCGCGCTGTGTTCAGCTGCGCCCGGATCGCCTCGTCGGCCTGCGTCAGATAGGCGACGATCAGGTCGTCCTTGCTCGCGAAATGCCGGTACAGCGTGGCGCGCGTGACCTGCGCCTCGGCGATGACGCGGTCGACTCCCACGGCGCGAATGCCTTCGGCGTAGAAGAGCCCAGTGGCCGTGCTGAGCAGTCGCGACCGTGCTTCCGACATACCGCTTCCCTTCCGGATCTCTTCGGGGTACTCCGAGATTAGCAGATAGAACGATCGGTCTTGACAACGGGAGACAGCTTGCTGCAGGCTCCAGGTTTACCGATCGTTCTATCTACATGAGATGAGAGGCAACTGGTGTCCAGTTCCTATGCAGCCACTGCCGGCCCGACGGCCGGCGCCGCCGACAGCACGAAGGCGCTGCGCACGCTGTACTACGTTCGCTTCGGCTTCGCCATCGTCTGGGCGGTCCTGATGATGGCGATCGCCAAGAAGATCAACCCGGGAGCAACCGCTCTCTTGGTGATCTACCCACTGTTCGACGTCGCGGCGGCGGTGATCGACTTCCGGACCTCGGGTACGACGCGACCGAAGGCGCCTCTCTACGTCAACATGGCGTTGAGCCTGCTCACCGCGATCGGGCTGGCCGTCGCGGCCGGGTCCGGGATCCCGAGCGTGCTGCGGGTGTGGGGTGCGTGGGCGATCACCGCCGGCATCGTCCAGTTGGTCGTCGCGATCCTGCGCTACCGGCTCGGTGGTCAGTGGGCGATGATTCTCAGCGGCGGTATCTCGGTGCTCGCCGGCGGCAGCTTTATCGTGATGGCCGGTGGCGCGAAGGCGTCGCTCACCAGCGTTGCCGGGTACGCGATCCTGGGCGGCATCTTCTTCCTGATCTCCGCGATCCGTCTGCAGCGCGTCGCTGCGAAGGTGAGCTGACATGACGGAGAAGTTCTTCGACGTCGTGATCATCGGTGGCGGACCGGTCGGAGAGAACGTCGCCGACCGAGTAGTGCAGGGCGGCCTGACGGCGGCGATCGTCGAACACGAGCTCGTCGGCGGCGAGTGCTCGTACTGGGCCTGCATGCCGACCAAGGCCCTGCTCCGCGACGCCGCGGCCCTTCGCGCCGCTCGCGCACTGCCGGCTGCCGGCCAAACCGTCAGCGGCAATCTGGACCCAGCCGCGGTGCTCGCCCGGCGCGACCGATTCGCCTCCAACTGGAGCGACTCCGGCCAGGTCGAGTGGCTGAACCACGCCGGCATCAACCTGGTCCGCGGCCACGGACGCATCACTGGGACGCGTACTGTCACCGTCACTCAGACGGACGGTACGACGACCACCGTGAAGGCACGCCACGCGGTCGTGATCGCCACCGGCAGCAGCGCTCACATTCCACCCATCCGCGGGCTGGCGGACGTGGCACCGTGGACGAGTCGCGAGGCGGCCGCCGTACAGAACGTCCCGGCGAGGTTGGCCATCATCGGTGGCGGGGTCGTCGGCTCCGAGATGGCCACCGCCTTCAGTGCGCTCGGCTCGCAGGTGACGCTCATTTCTCAGAGCCGGCTGCTGCCCGGGGTGGAGCCGTTCGCCAGTGAACATGTGGCGGCCGCTCTCCGTACTGCGGGTGTGTCGCTTCACCTGGACGTCGAGGTCGCTGAGGCTCGTCGGACTGCAGACGGCGTACATCTGGCGCTCTCCGACGGCGCGACGGTCGACGCTGACGAGGTTCTCGTCGCGACCGGGCGCACGCCCAACACGAAGGACCTCGGCTTGGATCACGTCGGTCTCACGCCGGGTGACTGGCTGCATGTCGATGGAACGCTCGCTGTTGTCGACGACGCCGGTGATCGTGTCGGCGAGGGTTGGTTGTACGCCGCGGGCGACGTGAACAAGCGTGTTCTCCTCACCCATCACGGCAAGTACCAAGGACGCGCGCTGGGCGACGCGATCGCCGTACGAGCTCGTGGCGAGGAGCCCGACCTGAATCCGTGGGGACGGCACGCGGTCACAGCCGACGAACGTGCCGCGACACAGGTGATCTTCACCGATCCCGAGGTCGCCGCCGTCGGTCTGTCCGCCGAAGCTGCGGCGGCCGCCGGTGTGCACATTCGGATTGTCGACTACGACCTCGGAGCAGTCGCCGGAGCGGCCCTGCACGCCGACGACTACCGAGGTCAGGCGCGGATGATTGTCGATGCCGACCGCAACATCCTGATCGGGTTCACTGCGGTCGGCCCCGATGTCGCCGAACTGCTGCACGCGGCGACCATCGCCATCACCGGTGAGGTGCCGCTGGATCGTCTTTGGCACGCCGTCCCGGCGTACCCGACGATCAGCGAGATCTGGCTCCGGCTGCTCGAAACGGACCGCCCGCACTGGGATCCCGTTCCGTGAAAGACTTCAGGTCGTGCGGATCAGTCAGGCTGATGCAGATGATGTTGCGGGGCTCGCGCGGTTGTTGTGGTTGAACAGCAGTGAGGACGAGCAGGAGGAGCGAGCGGTCGACGAGTTCGCAGTGGAGTTCGGGCAGTGGTGGGCAGCCCGTGACGACTCGCACGTGGCGTACGTCGCGCGGCTCGATCAGCCGGACCTCGTCGGCATGGCGTGGGTTGCGCTCGTTCCACGCGTTCCGAGACCTGGGGCGATGAGCCGGATGTCCGCGGACATCCAGAGCGTCTTCGTCATCCCTGACGCCCGGGGCCGCGGAATCGGATCGGCGCTTGTGAAGGCTGCTTCGGAGCATGCGCTGGGAGCCGGTGCTCTGCGTGTGACGGTCCACTCAGGCCGCAAGGCAGTCCCGGTGTACGAGCGCCTCGGTTTCGAGTCGTCCCGCCAACTCCTCCAGCGACACCGCGACTAGCTACGCGTCGCCTTCCACACCTCCACGCTGGGCCAGACGGAGGCCCACTCCGGCGTGACGTACTCGTAGTCGGACCGAGCATCGGCCGGTACGACTACTTCGGTCAGTTCATCGACCACGAACCCGGAGTCGCGGAGGACCTTGATCATCTGTCCGGTCGGGAGCTGGAAATGCGTGCCTCCGTCGGTACGGGCGATGCGTGCGACGTCGGCGTACGGACGGCTGAGGCGGTCGGTCGCGGTGCCGGCGCCCGGGGCAGTGCAGAGTTCCAGGAGCGTGGAGTTGCGTAGGAAGATGAGTTGACCGCCGGCGCGGAGCAGTCGGGCGGCCTCCGGGATCCACACCGCGGGGTCGCACCAACTGCTCGCGCCGTACTCGCTGATCGCGACGTCGAAAGTGGCGTCCGGCAACGGAACGTCCTCGGCATTGCCGTGGATGAGGGGGAACACCAGCCCGAACTCCTGCTGCAGCGCGGCAGCGGTCGCGAGCTGCTCAGCCGAGTTGTCGATGCCGACGGGCCGACCCCCGGCTCGCAGCACCCACGCGCCGATGTACGCCGTACCGCATCCCAGGTCGATGACGTCCTTGTCAGCCAGGTCTGGCAGCACGTTCAGTTCGGACTCGGGCGTCGCCCAGATCCCCCAGTGTGGTTCAGCCGCCCATTGCTCAGCGGCGCGTCCTCCGAACCACCCGCTGTACCGTTCGTCCCACACCACACGGTTCTTCGCAGCATGCTCGTCCTCGGACATGACAGGCAGTCAACGACGAGCCGCACCTGGCTGCAAGCGAAATCTATTGCTGGAGACCCTCCGCCATCAGGGACTGGAGGCGGTTGGCGCTGGTGGGGTCTGTGGGGAGGAAGGTTTCTATGGCCAGGTTGGCGGCTGTTACTTCCAAGGGGGCGCCGATGGTGGCTATCAGGGTGAAGAGGCGGACGGGGCCAAGGCGGGTTTGGAGGTCGAGGGTGACCATGGGCTGTTGGGACGGGCCGGTGACCGGCTTGTCGGGGAGGTAGGGCTCGAGTTCTTCGAGGAGGTCCGCGAGCGGTTTGTCGGCGGTGTCGCGGCTCTTGCGTTTGAGCTGGTGGATGAGCGGGACGCTGCACGCCGCGGTCATGGACGAGATGCTGGGCAGGCCGCCGGGGTGGAGGGCCAGGCGCAGCATGTTCATCGGCGGCTTCAGGAGCTCGGGGTCGACGCCGTCCCAGAGCAGTGACGCGGCGTCGTTCGCGTCGATCAGGTTCCAGAGGCCGTCGACGATGAGGGCCGGGTTCGGCAGGTGGGCGTCGAGGAGTTGGCGCAGTGGTTCGCGCAGCGGGAGCATCGCGTTGGAGTGGTACGGCTCGTCGAGGTACCGCGGCGCGAATCCACCCGCCAGCAGCAATCGGTTCTGTTCGGCCAGCGGCAGATCGAGATGGTTCGAGAGATGCACCAGCAGTTGCCGGCTCGGCTGCGCGCGGCCCGTCTCCACGAAACTCAGATGCTTGGTCGACACCTCCGCATCGAGCGCCAACTCGAGCTGACTCAGCTTCCGGTGCATCCGCCAGAAGCGAAGCATCTCCCCCACGGTCTGCGGCTCTTCCAGCACGGTCACAAAATCAGCGTACGGCGGACACACGCCGCGCCTCCATTAACAAAGAGGTAATTGAGCCGCTCCCCCGTCGCCCCGGATCGTTGTTCGCATGAATCCCACCACGATGAACCCCACCTACACAGCCGTCGCGACCTCGTCCGGGCGCGACGCCCGCGCCGTCACCGCCGACGGGCTGCTCGACGTCCAACTCGCCCTGCCGAAGGAGCTCGGCGGCACCGGCGACGGTCTCAACCCCGAACAGTTGCTCGCCGCAGGCTGGGCCGCCTGCTTCTCGACCGTCCTGGACCGCATCGGCCAGACCCAGAACCTCGACGCCAAAGACGTCGCGGTGACCGCGGAGATCAGCCTCGTCCCGGTCGGTCAGAGGTTCACTCTGGCCGCCGTACTGCGGATCGAACTCCCCGACCACCTCCAGGGCGAACCCGGCCGCAAACTGATCGAAGCAGCCCACAACATCTGCCCCTACTCCCGCGCCACCGACGGCAACATCCCGGTCGAGATCGTCGTCGAGTGACCTAAGCAGCAGAGATGCCGTGGCGTGTGAAGACGGTGTGGAGGGCGGCGTGGCCTTGGGTGAAGTCCCATTGTTCGGCGTGGAGGCCGGCGGTGCGGGCGCCGATGATGTTCTTGGCGGTGTCGTCGATGAACAGGATCGAGTCCGCGTCGGCGCCGATGCGTTCCGCGGCGCGGGTGAAGAAGGACGGGTCGGGTTTCGCGACGCCGAGGTCGTACGAGTAGCAGCTGACGTCGAACAGGTCGTCGTACCCGAGGACCTCTCGCATGTGCGCGCCGCGGTAGCACTCCTGGTTGGTGCCGAGGTGTACGCCGTACCCGTTCCGCTTCAGGGTCCGCACGATGTCGAGTGACTCCTCGATCAGCACGATGTTCTTCCACACCGCGTCGTACAACTCGGCCGCCGGTGTGCTCACGCCGTACTTCTCCAGCGACGCCGCGAGCACCGGCAGGTAGTCACCACGCCCGGCGAGCATCGGCAGCTCGTCGGACCAGGTCTCGTGGAGGAAGTCCCGGGCCCGGTCGCCGAGATACGGCTCCATGGCCGCGTACCAACCGCCAGGAAGATCCTGCAGTACGCCGTCAGCGTCGAACAGCACGTGCCGGATCGGGTCGCCCATGGACCAGATCATGCCCCAGCTGCTCGTCCACGCACACGGGATTTTCCTCGAAGCCGGCGGCCTCCTCCGGCCGGCGGCGTACGCCGAACAGCGCCGCGCGGTACTCCTCCGGGACGTGGCACATGATCAGGACGGGTCCTGGAGAATGCCGAGAACGTTGCCGTCGGGATCGGTGAGGGTGGCGACGAGCCGCCCCGCGCCGACGTCCTTCGGGGCGTCCTTGAGGGCGCCGCCGGCCTCGGTGATCTCCTTGATCTTGGCCTCGATGTCGGTCACGTGCCAGTAGGCGATCGGCGAGGTCATGTCGCTGTTCGGGACCAGCCCGATCTGCTGGCCTTCGGCCTCGAACCCGACGTAGTACGGCGAGTCGGCCATCGGCTCGACGCCGAGCAGAGCGGCGTACACCGGCTTGGCGTTCTCGAGGTCGGTCACGGGGTGCAGGATCGTGTTGACGCCTTGCGTGCCAGTCATTTCGTCTCCAATTTCGGGGGGCGTTTGCCCCTGACGTTCAGTGACTCTCACGCTAATCGGGTCCGAACACCGGTGCTTCTCGATTCCTGACCGGTTGCCGTGGGCCTGCGAGCGAACCGAACGGTTCCGGTCAGTGCTTGCCGAATTGGTGGTGGTTGGTGACGGTCGCCTGGCTCAGAACGGCGGTGTAGATGGCGACCTCGTCGATCATGCCGTCGAAGTACGCCGTCGAGTTGGGGTCCAAGGTGTTCAAGGCCGCGCCGATGGAGAAGCCGTACGGGTCCATCACCGTCGCACGGACCGCAGCCTGCGGTGCGAGTGCGACGCCGTCGACGTAGATCCGGATCGAGGTGCCGTCATAGGTCGTCACAAGGTGGTGCCACAGCCCGTCGTTGACGGCGAACGCCGGCGTGAACGTCTTGTCCGAGCCCGCACCGCCGGCCCAGGCCGTCATCGACGCGCCACCGGCGTCGATGCTCAGAGAGAACTTCTGGTTCGTCGCCCGCGTGCCGTAGTCGAACAACATCTGCTTCGACGAGCTCGTCGTCGTGAACCACAGCTCCACGGACCGGGCCGAGGCGCCGACCGGCAGGCCGGTTGTCTCGGCCGCCTGCGCGTAGTCGTTGAGGCCGTCGAACCGGGCGGCGGTGTCGGTCCTCCCGGTCAATGCTCCGGTGGTGCCGAGGCTCACGCCGTTC